>NZ_BFBP01000009.1:4046-100739 GCF_003112695.1 Azospira sp. I13 | reverse complement strand
CCGGCGACCAGGGTGTAGGTGGCCGTCCAGGTACCACCGCTGTTGGTGGCGGCCACGGCGCTACCGCCGCCGAAGGCGCTGAAGTCGAAGGTGACGGCGCTGATGGTGTCGGCATTGTTGTCGCCGCCGGCGGTGTTGTTCCAAGTGGCGGTGACGGTGTCGCCGATCTTGTAGGCGCCGCCGCTACCCGTGCCCCCACTGATGCTGATGTTGCCGTCGGTGGCGGTAGGGACAATGTTGTCCACCGAGAGGCCGGTGGTATCAGCCGTGGTACGGGTCCCGGTGCCATCGGTGGCACTGACCTTGACGTTGCGCGCGGTGGCGTCCACCGATCCCGCAGTGATGGTGTAGCTAGCCGTCCAGATGTTGCCGCTGTTGCTGGCCGTTACGGCGGTGCCGCCGCCGAATTGGCTGAAATCCATGGTCACGCCGGTGACGCCCGCATTGTTGTCGCCGGCGGCGGTGTTGTTCCAGGTGGCGGTAACAGTATCGCCAATCCTGTAGGTACCACCGGTGCCGCTACCGGTGGAGGTGATGTTGATTTTGGCGTCGGTCACCGAGGGGCCGACGACGGCCACGTCGGCAAGGGTGACGCTGCTGAAGGCGGCGCCAAAACCAGTGTCAAGGTATTTGGCGCTTCCATCTTTGGTGTTGATATAGACGGAGCCAGGATAGGCATAGCCAGTCACACGGATCATGTCGACGTTGGTGAATTTGCTGCCGGCAGCGCTGATTTCGGTGGCGAAATTCTTTGTGGCGTTGGAAGCACTGGGGACCGTGTAGGTGATGGAACCAGTGGATACGCCCCCACTCATGCCTTCAATTTGCAGCGTCATTCCGTCTCCGCCCAACCAGGTCATGGCCAGATCCTGGAGCGCAAAGCTGCTGCCATCCTGGCGGCGAATGACCAGATACTCCGTTTCTCGCGAATCGTCATCCAAGCGGCCGTCGCCGTTGGCATCCTTGCCTTCGCTATAGTTTTGACCAGAGTTATCGAGCGCGTGGTAGGCAGAGATGCCTCCGCCAGCGTAGCCCGCAGCAGGTGGGTTGAGCAGATAGACGAGACCGGCCTTGCTATGAGTGACCCGGTCCGTAAAGTAAACCTCAATGTTTCCGGCGCTACTGGCGGCTTCACCGCTAAGCAACTCCGCGCCAAGGCTAGGGCCAGTACCGCCGCTGTCCACCGTGGCGCCGACAACACTCAAGGTTTCGGTCGCCAGCCGGTGGTCGTAGCCATTGACGGCCAGGCTCTCGCCCACCAGTCCGGTGGTGGCTTCCAGAATCCAGTTGCCTTCGCCTTTCCAGAGGCCGGTGGTGTCCCGGGAGGCCGCCACGTCGGCGGCGGTGAGTTGGGCCAGGCGTTCGATGAAGGCTCCCCCCTTGGTTCCCTGGGCGACATCGCAACCGTAGAGCAGTAAATCGCCATCGGCCGTCAGGGCTTTGCCCAATTGGGCCAGCTCACGCCGCACCCCCTCGTCCTGTAATCGGGTGAGGTCAAGGTGCTCGCTGCCCAGGCTCAGTCGCCCTGCCTCGCCGTGGCTGAAGAGGTGGATGGCATCGTAGCCCTGGTGTCGGCTGGCCCACGCCGCCATCTGTGCCAGCCCGTCCTGGCCCGGGGCCAGAAGCACGACTTCCACCCCGGAGCGCACGCCTTGCACCAGGCTTTGGTAGTCGGGCAATCCGCTGTCGATGAACACCACTTCCCGGCGACCGCCGTTGAGGAGCGGCGCTGCCTCCCGGATCACCTGGGGGTCCAGCCCCGGGGCATGGGCTGCCTGCATGGCGTGGAGGGCATCGAGGGTTGGCAGGATCTTGCCGGCTGCTGCCTGGGCCGCTTCCGCTCCGGCGGCGCCGTCGAACATGAAACGCTGCTCCAGGGCCAGGGGCCGCAGGATGCTGCGGGGGGGGCGGCTGGCGGTTTCTGGCCTTGGGCTGGCGGGTTGGCCGCCATCCGGCGATGCGGCAGCGCGGCGGAACAGGGAAGGCAGGAGGGCGCGGGACAGGCGTTTCATGGGATATCTCCTGGGGAGATTAGCGGGGGTTGGCAGCAGGTGGCGTGATAAGCACTTTGCCGCTCATGCCGGCGACGAGGTCGTTGAACTTGCCGTCGATCACGGCATTGAGCTTGATGGACTGGCTGACCGGGTCCACCCGGGCGCCGATCCGCTGTACACGGGCCGGGTAGCTGCGCCCGGTTTCGTCAACACGAATTTCAAAGGCCGTGTCGGGCTTGAGCCAGGCCATCCAGCGGGAGGGCACCAGGAACTCCAGTTCCAGGGCGCCGTCGTCGATGATGTCCAGCAAGGCTTGGCCCGGTTGCACGAAGGTTTGCTCCCGCACTTTCTGTTCGGCGACGCGGCCAGCGTAGGGGGCCGTAACGTTGCATTTGCTCAGAATGGCCTGGCTGGCGCTGACTTCGGCCCGGGCCTTGGTCAGCTCAGCTTCCGACGTTTCCAGTTCGACCTTGCTGACGGAGTACAACTCGGCCAGACGGCGGTTGGCCTGCCATGCCGTATTGGCCGCGGCCAGGGCGCCCTTGGCCTTGCTCAGCTGGGCCTGTTGCAGGGTGCAGTCGAACTGGATGAGCAACTGCCCCGCCTTGAACGGGCTGCCTTCGGCGACGGGCAGGCGGTTGATCTTGGCGCCGATTTCCGCCGCCAGGGTGGTGTAGCGACGAGGCGTCAGACGGGCGCGAATGTCCCGCTTTTCCAGCACGCTGGCCTCAACCGCATCCCGGATCGGGGGGGCGGCGGCCGGCCGTGGCAGCTCGTTGGCCAGGGCCTGGCTAAGGCAGCCGCCCAGTAGCAGCGCCAGGAGCAGTGCCGGACGCCAGGATCGCCCGGCCGGGTCGATGGTTGGAGCGGCGGGACCAGGCATCGTCACTCCGCCTTGGCCTGGGCCGGCGCGTCCGGCAGGGGAGGCAGCTCCCCCGCCTGCCATTGCTTCAGGGCTTCGCCCACTGCCTGGGTAAGATCGGCCAGGGGCATGGCGTCGCTGCCTTCCACCCGGGGTTCCAGGCCCAGGGTGGCCTGGAGGCGGGAGGCGGCGGTGTTGGCGTCGGAGAGCGCCTGGTAGCGGCGCAGGGTGGAAAGGATGGCAGCCGTCTGATGCGCCACCCGCTCGAGGCGGGTCTGCTTGTCGGCTTTTTCCTGGTAGGCGATGTGTTCAGCGATGCGGCCATCCACCTGAGCCAGGTTGTCGGCCCGCTCGAATTGCAGGGCAGCGTTGGCGTAATGCAGGCGGGCGATGTGCAGCTGGGTCAGCACGGCGATCTGGGTGGCCATGCGCTTCTGGTCGGCCAGGGCGACGCCGGCATCAGCCAGCCGCATCTGGGCCGGGGCGGCCAGGAGTCCCAGCAGGTTGAGGGACACCTGCGCCCCGGCTTCACGCCAGACGTCGTTGATCAGATAGTCGTCGTCGCTGCGCTTGAGGGCGTAGGTGAAGGAAATGCCGGGGAAAAGCTTGAGCATGGTCCGGCGGGTTTCCTCCTGAGCGATACGGGCGTTGTAGAGGCTTTCGCGCAGGTCCGGATTGAGCATCAGGGCCTGGGCCTCCAGTTTTTCCACCGGCACCTGAAGCCAGGCCGTGCTGAGATTGCCGCTCGGTTCCACCACCTTGATCTGCTGCGCCAGGGGCAGGTTGGTCAGGGAGGCCAGTTCCACCCGGGCGGTGGCCAGTTCCTGCTGGATGACGCCGAGCATGCGCAGGTTTTCCAGCAGTTGCCGCTGGTAGCGCAGGGACTCCAGGGGCGGCCGCAGGTTTTCCTTTTCCGCCTTGCGGGCCAGGGCGATGGCGCTGTCGGCTTCCTTGATGGTTTCCCGCAGGGTGCCCTCCAGCTTGTCGGCGGCGACGACGCGCCAGTAGGCGGTGCGGACATCCTGTACCAGGTTGTGCAGGGCTTTGCGGCGGCGCTCGGTGGCCACCAGCACCCGGTCGGCATTCTGCTTGGCAGCGTAGTAGCTCTGGCCGAAGTCCAGCAGGCTCCAGGAGAAGCCGAGGTCGGTGGAGGTGGCTTCACGGCTGCTTGAAATGTAGGGATGGGCCAGGGAGGGCAGTCCGGTGACCGAGTCCTCGCTACGGGTGATCAGGTCCTTGTTGCGGTAGCGGTAGCCGGCGGAGGCCACCAGCTTGGGCAGCATGTCGAAGCGGCCGGCTTCGAAGGTGCCGTAGGCGACGGCTTCCTCCATGGCCTTGAGGCGACGTTCGGCGTTGTACTTGATGGCTCGGGCAATGGCTTCCTCGAGGCTGAGGGCGCCGGTGAGAGGCTCCACATCCTGGGCCAGACGCGCCTTGTCCGCCTGGGTGGTGGCCTGGATCTGGGCGGGTTCCAGGACCTGGGGCTCCAGGGTGGCGCAGCCGGTGAGGCCCAGGGCCAGGGTCAGGGCGAGCAGTGGCTTGGCCTGGCGGGGGAGGGCCGGCGTGATGGCGGAATGATTGGGCATGGTGGCGGGCTGGGAAGTTGAGGAGGTGTCCAAGGCCGGCCCGGCCGTGCTGCTAGAGTCAGCAATACGGCTGGTTTTTCACCAGGCGGCGGCAATGAAAGGAGGGGCTGCGGCGGCGGTCCGGAGATTCGATCCGGCCTATGCCAAACGATGAAAGCCGGCCTGAAACACGGTTTTCAGTGTATTCGACCGTGGATGGCCGAAATAGCTATCAGAAATGACAGTGTGGAGTAGCGCAACGCCCCAAAATGGGGCGCTGCACCACGGAAGTTTCGAGCGAGGAAGGGCAGTTCAGATGAGGATCAGGCCGCTCTGGATGGCAGCGGCGATGGCGGCCTGGCGGGTCGGCGCCCCCAGCTTCTTGCGGGCGTTGGTGAGGTGAAAATTGACTGTCGGCTCGGCACAGCCCAGGACCTGGGCAATGCTCTTGGAGCTTTTTCCGGCGGCGGCCCAGCGCAGGCATTCCTCTTCCCGCGTGGTCAGCTTGCGGGCTTTCTCCTGCTGGAGGGGGAAGGCAAAGCGCTTGGCGCTTTGGGAGACCACATCGCGCAGCAGCAGGATCTCCGGCAACAGGCCCAGGATGTGTTGCTGGAAGGTCGAGTCAGGTTCGGTATCGTGAGACAGGCACATTTGCCCATACGTCCCCTCCGGGCCGTGGGCCGGCACGCTGATGCCGGCACGCAGACCGAAGGCACAGCCCTCCTGGTACACCCGCCGCTGTTCCGGGCCGGCAAAGGCCTCGGGGCTCCAGAGCAGGGGAATGGTGTTGTTCATGCAATGCACCACCTTGTAGTCGAAGGCCACATAGCCCCGGCCGAAGTAGCGCTCCAGCCAGGGAGCCGGAAAGGAGCTGCGGACCCAGGCTGTGGACAGGGCGGACTTGGCGTGAGGGATGGTGCCGTAGAGGCAGTACTCGAAGCCCAGGCGGCGGCTGTGGGCGAAAAAGGCGGCCACCCAGGCTGCTTCATCAGCAGCTTCGAGGAGGTCGGCGTAGCGTTCCAGGGAATCCATTGGGGGGCTCAAACTAAGGAGTGGGCCGTCAGGGATGCAACAGGGCCAAGGCATCATTAAAGCGCAAAACGATAAGTTAAACGACCTTGGAATTCTTACAGCTTGCCGCCGGGGCTTTTGTTTGATCCATGGAAAGTACCGCCCCTTGGGTCTTTCCGCCGCCGCTGTGAAGGGTGAAGATGCTCCTTGCAAACTGTCGTATTGATAACGCAACGCTCCCTTTTCAGGGTGGGGGCCTTTCTGTTAGCTCCCTACTTCCCTGTATGCGTGCTGCGTACGCTATGTGTGTTACGGGTAAAAAAGGCCCGGCCAGGGGCGCCCTATTGGGCACCTCTGGCCGGGCCTTTTTGGGCTGTTGCCGGACCGCTTCGACTTACTTGGACTTGCTCAGCTGGCCCAGGTCGCGCACGGCGCCCTTGTCGGCGGAGGTGGCCATCAGGGCATAGGCCTGCAGGGCCTTGGAAACGACGCGGCCGCGCTCTTCCGTGGGCTTCCAGGCCTTGTCGCCCTTGGCATTTTCCTCGGCGCGACGGGCTTCCAGTTCGGCATCGGAAATGGCCAGGTGGATGCGACGGCCGGGGATGTCGATCTCGATGGTATCGCCACTGCGTACCAGGCCGATGGCGCCGCCCTCGGCCGCCTCCGGGGAAGCGTGGCCGATGGAGAGGCCGGAGGTGCCGCCGGAGAAGCGACCGTCGGTGAGCAGGGCGCAATCCTTGCCCAGGCCGCGGGACTTCAGGTACGAAGTGGGGTAGAGCATTTCCTGCATGCCGGGGCCGCCCTTGGGGCCTTCGTAGCGGATCACCACCACGTCGCCGGCCACCACTTCGCCGCCGAGGATGGCAGTGACGGCGGAATCCTGGCTCTCGTAGACCTTGGCCTTGCCGGTGAATTTCCAGATGGATTCATCGACGCCGGCAGTCTTGACGATGCAGCCGTCGAGGGCGATGTTGCCGTGCAGGACGGCCAGGCCACCTTCCTTGCTATAGGCGTGGGCCACGTTGCGGATGCAGCCGTTGCTGCGGTCCTGGTCCAGCTCGGTGTAGCGGCGGTCTTGGCTGAAGGCGGTCTGGGTGGGAATGCCACCGGGGGCGGCGCGGAAGAATTCCAGGGTGCGCTGGGAGCCGGCCCGCTGCACGTCGTAGGTGTCGATGGCTTCACCCAGGGTGTGGCAATGCACGGTGGGGGTGTCGCGGTGGATCAGGCCGCCGCGGGACAGTTCGCCCAGGATGGCCATGATGCCGCCGGCGCGATGCACGTCCTCGATGTGGTAGTCCTGGGTGGCGGGAGCCACCTTGCACAGGCAGGGCACCTTGCGGGAGATGGCGTCGATGTCGGCCATGGTGAAGGTAACGCCGGCTTCCTGGGCGGTAGCCAGAAGGTGCAGCACGGTGTTGGTGGAACCGCCCATGGCTACGTCCAGGGCGAAGGCATTCTCGAAGGCCTTGTGGTTGGCGATGGCACGGGGCAGCACGGAGGCGTCGTTCTCTTCATACCAACGCTGGGCCAGGCGCACGATGCGGCGGCCGGCTTCGAGGAAGAGACCCTTGCGGTCGGCGTGGGTGGCTACCAGGGTGCCGTTGCCGGGCAGGGAAAGGCCCAGGGCTTCGGTCAGGCAGTTCATGGAATTGGCGGTGAACATGCCGGAACAGGAGCCGCAGGTGGGGCAGGCGGAACGCTCGAATTCTTCGACTTCCGCATCGGAGCAGTTGGTATCACCGGCCTTGATCATGGCGTCGATCAGATCGACGGCGATGGTCTTGCCTTCCCACTTCACCTTGCCGGCTTCCATGGGGCCGCCGGAAACGAAGATGGTGGGGATGTTGACCCGCATGGCGGCCATCAGCATGCCCGGGGTGATCTTGTCGCAGTTGGAGATGCACACCATGGCGTCGGCACAGTGCGCATTCACCATGTATTCCACGGAGTCGGCGATGAGGTCGCGGGAGGGCAGGCTGTAGAGCATGCCGTCGTGGCCCATGGCGATGCCATCGTCGATGGCGATGGTGTTGAATTCCTTGGCGATGCCGCCGGCGGCTTCAATCTCCCGGGCGACCAGCTGGCCCATGTCCTTCAGGTGCACGTGGCCGGGCACGAACTGAGTGAAGGAATTCACCACGGCAATGATGGGCTTGCCGAAATCGCCGTCCTTCATGCCGGTGGCGCGCCACAGGGCGCGGGCGCCGGCCATGTTGCGGCCGTGGGTGGAGGTGCGGGAACGATAGTCGGGCATGAGGAGGCTCCTGGAAAACAAACCGCGCCGAAAACTCCGGGCGCGGCGGGGTCGATACGGGTTGATACAAGCCGAGGCAATATAATGCCGATTTTAGCCCATCCCATCAGACCATGCTGGTACATCCCCAGTTCGATCCCATTGCCCTTTCCTTTGGCCCCCTGGCCGTGCGCTGGTATGGCCTTATGTACCTGGTGGCCTTTGCCGCCTTCTACACCCTCGGCCGGCGGCGTATTCAGCAGCGGCCCACAGCCGGGTGGAGCCTGGAGCAGCTGGACGATCTGCTCTTCTGGGGTGTGCTGGGCGTGGTGCTGGGCGGGCGCCTGGGCCAGGTGCTCTTCTACGAACCGGGCTACTACTTCGCCAATCCGGGGGAGATCCTCGCGGTGTGGAAGGGCGGCATGTCTTTCCACGGCGGCTTCCTGGGGGTGCTGGTAGCCATGGCCTGGTGGGGGCGTAAAAATGGCAAGTCCTTCTTCACCGTCACCGATTTCATCGCCCCCCTGGTGCCCCTCGGCCTGGCTGCCGGACGTATCGGCAACTTCATCAATGGCGAACTGTGGGGCCGGGTGGCCGATGTCGGCCTGCCCTGGGCCATGGTTTTTCCCCAGGTGGATGGCCAGCCGCGCCATCCTTCCCAGCTCTACCAGGCCGGCCTGGAAGGGTTGGCCCTGTTTGCCCTGCTCTGGTTCTACTCTGCCAAGCCCCGGCCGACCGGCGCCGTCTCCGGCGTCTTCCTTATCGGCTACGGCGCCTTCCGCTTCATCGCCGAATTCTTCCGCGAGCCGGATGCAGGCATCTTTGGTCATAGCTACGCCATCAGCATGGGGCAGTGGTTGTCCCTGCCCATGGTGCTGATCGGCGTCTTCTTCCTGCTGCGGGCCCGGCGCCAGCCTTGACTTGCCCGAGGGCTTCTCTACCATCGGGGCATCAGGCAACCCTGCCGCCCCGAGAAGAAGGAGAAGCCCCATGGCCACCGCCCCCAGCAAATCCTCCCCGGCCCTGCCGACCAAGCAACTGGCCCGCTTGCGCGAGCAGCTGAAGGAATGTGCCGCCGGCCTCGGCGGTGAAGTTTCTGCCCGCACCCGGGCCGCCCAGCTGGCGGAAACCTATCTCGGCCTCAGCGACGCTGGCCGCCACGAGTTCCTGCGCCTCATTGCCCTGGAGTTCGGGCCCGATCCAAAGCGCGTGGCCACTGCCCACGCCGCCTACCAGCAGGCCGTCGGCACGCCCGGCCAATGGGATGCGGAAGCCGCCCTGCGGGGCGCCATGCGCTCCTCCCGCATCCGCATCCTCACCCAGTTCAATGCCATCCCTCAGGGCGTGAAATTCCTGGTGGACCTGCGGGCCGACCTGCTGCGCTACCTGGATAAAGACGCTGATCTCAAGGCTCTCGACCGGGAGCTGGAGAACCGTCTCACCTCCTGGTTCGACGTGGGCTTCCTGGAAATTTCCCGCCTCACTTGGCAGGCCCCGGCGGCCCTGCTGGAAAAGCTCATCCAGTACGAAGCGGTGCACGAAATCCGCTCCTGGAAAGACCTGAAAAACCGCCTCGATTCTGACCGCCGCTGCTACGCCTTCTTCCACCCGCGCATGCCTGCCGAGCCCCTCATCTTCGTCGAGGTGGCATTGGTCAATAAGCTCTCCGACTCGGTACAGCACCTGCTGGATGAAGACGCCCCCACCGCCGACCCCCACCGGGCCGACACCGCCATCTTCTATTCCATCTCCAACACCCAGGTGGGCCTGCGCGGTGTTTCCTTCGGCAATTTCCTGCTGAAGCGGGTGATTGAGGACTTGCAGCGGGACTTCCCCCGCCTCAAGACCTTCGCCACCCTCTCGCCCCTGCCCACCCTCCGCCTGTGGGCCGACCGTAATCCGGATATCTTCGCCGCCTGTTTTGCGCCGGACCTGGCCAAGCTCGCCAAACAGGCCGGCATCGCCGACGCCGAAGCCCTGCGGGCCCTGCTACCCAAGGGGGAATGGGCTGAAGATGCCCGTCTGGCGCGGCTCATCGAGCCGGGGTTGATCCGCCTGGCGGCCCGCTATCTCGTCACTGCCAAATCCGGTGAAAAGCCTCTCGACCCGGTAGCCCGCTTCCACCTGGGCAACGGTGCCCGCATCGAGCGCCTCAACTTCCTCGCCGACACCGCCCCCAAGGGCTTCAAACAGTCCTACGGGATGATGGTGAACTACCTCTATGAACCGGGCGACCTGGAAGAAAACGTCGAAGCCTTCATGCGCGAAGGCCGGGTAGTGGCGGTGGCCGCAGTGCGGCACGCGGCGAAGGGGTAGTTTTTCTTAGGCAGCGGCGGTTTGTTGATTAGTACATTGATGGGAGTGCCCAGTGAAAAAGACCCCAGATATTCATCATCAAGGGCATACGTATTCAGGAACCTATCAAATACGGGGGGAAGAACTTGTGGTTTTCCATAACGGAGTCACTAAGACGGCAATGCTTCACGGGGCTAATCCAGCTTCATTCTCTGGACAACTGCTGTATGAAATTGTTGTGCGTGATGGAAACGGAAAACCGAACTGAAAGACGGCAAGTGCCAGAAAAGGCTGTCCATACATAGTCGTTCTGCGCAGAATTTAGCCTCAAACGTTCTAAACAAAAGCCCCGCACTGTTTCCACTGCGGGGCTTTTTTCTCTGTATCTTGTGTGGCAAAAAATCAGCGCCGCCGGCTGCCACTCCCCCCCAGAATCGACCCCAGCACTCCGCGAATGATCTCCCGTCCGATCTGGGAGCCGATGGCGCGGGCGGCGCTTTTGGCGACGGTGGTGATGACCGAATCGGATTGCCGGCCCCGGCTGCTGGTCTGTCCACCACCGAGGATGTCGCCCAGGCTGCCGAAGATGCCGCCGCCGGCCTGGGGCGGTTGCGCCGGGATGTTTTCAGAGGCGGGTGGTGCGGCCTGGGGGCTGCTCTGGGCGGTGCGGCCCTTGAGGATTTCGTAGGCCGATTCCCGATCCACAGTTTCTTCGTAGTGACCGTACAGCACCGAGCTGCGGATGGCCTGCTGGCGCTCTTCGACGGTGAGGGGGCCGATGCGGGAGGCGGGGGGCAGGATGAAGGCCCGTTCCACCACGTTGGGCCGGCCCTTTTCGTCGAGGCAGGAGACCAGGGCTTCGCCGACACCCAGTTCGGTGATGGCCGCTTCGGCGTCGAAGGCCGGGTTGGCGCGCAGGGTCTGGGCGGCGGATTTGACGGCCTTCTGGTCCCGCGGGGTGAAGGCGCGCAGGGCGTGCTGCACCCGGTTGCCGAGTTGGCCGAGGACGGTGTCGGGAATGTCCAGGGGATTCTGGGTGACGAAGTACACGCCGACGCCCTTGGAACGGATCAGGCGCACCACTTGCTCCACCTTTTCCAGCAGGGCCGGCGGGGCTTCGTTGAAGAGCAGGTGGGCTTCGTCGAAGAAGAAGACCAGCTTGGGCTTTTCCAGGTCCCCCACTTCCGGCAGGTGCTCGAACAGTTCGGCCAGCAGCCACAGCAGGAAGGTGGCGTAGAGGCGAGGCGCGCCCATCAGCTTGTCCGCCGCCAGGACGTTGACCACGCCTTTGCCGTTGTCGGTTTGCATGAGGTCGGCGATGTCCAGCATGGGTTCGCCGAAGAAGCTGTCGCCGCCCTGTTCGCCGAGGCTGAGGAGGGAGCGCTGGATGGCGCCGATGGAGGCGGCGGAGACGTTGCCGTATTCACTGGTGAATTCCTTGGCGTGCTCGCCCACGTGCTGCACCATGGCCCGCAGGTCCTTCAGATCGAGCAGCATCAGGCCCTGGTCGTCGGCGATCTTGAAGACCAGTTGCAGCACCCCGGTCTGGGTATCGTTGAGGTTGAGCAGGCGGGCCAACAGCAGGGGGCCCATGTCGGAAATGGTGGCCCGCACCGGGTGGCCTTGCTGGCCGAAGACGTCCCAGAAGACGGTGGGGAAGGCAGTCGGGCTCCAGTCGGTCACGCCCAGGCCGTGTAGCCGCTCTTCCAGCTTGGGCGAGGTCTTGCCGGCGGCGGCCAGGCCCGAGAGGTCGCCCTTGGCATCGGCCAGGAAAACGGGCACGCCGATGCTGGAGAAACGCTCCGCCAGCACCTGCAGGGTGATGGTCTTGCCGGTGCCGGTGGCGCCGGTGATGAGGCCGTGGCGGTTGGCCAGGGCGGGCAGGAGGGCCAGGTCGGTAGTGGCGTGGCGGGCAATGACTAGGGGTTGGGCCATGGGTTTGGGTCCGGGGGCTATGCTAGAATTCTCCGATTCTATCAACAGTTTTTCGCTACGAGGTTAGCCATGGCCGGACACTCCAAATGGGCCAATATCCAGCACCGCAAGGGCCGTCAGGACGCCAAGCGGGGCAAGGTCTTCACCAAGCTGATCAAGGAAATCACCGTCGCCGCCAAGATGGGCGGGGGCGATCCGGCCATGAATCCGCGCCTGCGCCTGGCCATGGAAAAGGCCAAGGGCGAATCCATGCCCAAGGACAACATCGACAACGCCATCAAGCGCGGCACCGGTCAGCTGGAAGGCGTCAGCTACGAGGAAATCCGCTACGAAGGCTATGGCATCGGCGGCGCTGCGGTAATGGTGGACTGTCTCACCGACAACCGGGTGCGTACCGTGGCCGATGTGCGCCATGCCTTCAACAAGTACGGCGGCAACATGGGCACCGAGGGCTGCGTTTCCTTCCAGTTCAAGCACTGCGGCCAGATGCTGTTCGCTCCGGGCGCTGATGAGGCGGCCATCATGGATGCAGCCATCGAGGCCGGTGCCGACGACATCGTCACCAACGACGACGGCTCCATCGAAGTGCTGACGCCGCCCAACGACCTGCTGAATGTCCAGGAAGCCCTGGAGAAGGCCGGCTTCAAGCCCGAAATGGCGGAAGTGACGATGAAGTCCCTGAACGAATCAGAGCTGACCGGGGAAGACGCCGAGCGCATGCAGAAGCTGCTGGACGCCCTGGAATCCCTGGATGATGTGCAGGAGGTTTACACCTCTGCGGTGATGGGCGAATAATCGGCCTCGTCTGCGGGTATCCCCCTGAAAAAGCGGCGCCAGGCGCCGCTTTTTCTTTGCCCCCCGATTTTGTTTCGTTCCCCTTTCCGGCCATGTCACCGGAGGGGCTTTCGGTCATTGTCGCTACCTTTCGCGAGGCGTTGCGTGCGCAAGTTCCTGCCCTTCCTCTTTGTCCTGCTGTGGAGCACCGGCTTCATCGGTGCCAAGTACGGCCTGCCCTATGCGGAACCCCTGACTTTCCTCGGTGCGCGCTACCTCCTGGTGCTGGCCCTCATGCTTTCCGTTGCCCTGCTTTTTCGGGCCCCCTGGCCGGCGCAGCGGCAGGACTGGCTGCATATCGGCTTTTCCGGCGTGCTGCTGCATGGGGTCTATCTCGGCGGCGTCTTCATGGCCATCCAGCGCGGGCTGCCGGCGGGCATCACGGCCCTGGTGGTGGGCATGCAGCCCCTGCTGACGGCCCTGGGGGCCGGCTGGCTGCTGGGGGAGCGGGTCAGCCGGCGCCAGTGGCTGGGCCTGGCCCTGGGGCTGGGCGGCGTTGCCCTGGTGGTTTCCGGCAAGTTCGGCGCGGCGGCGGGCGGGCCGTTGGCCTCCGCCCTCTTGCCGGCGCTTGCGGCCCTGTGCGGCATTACCGTCGGCACCCTGTACCAGAAGCGCTTCTGCCCCAGTTTCGACCTGCGCTCCGGGGCGGTCATCCAGTTCCTGCCGACGGCTCTGCTGACCCTGCTGGTGGCGGGCGCCACCGAACAGCAGGAGATCGTCTGGAGCGGCACCTTCATCTTTGCCCTGTTATGGCTGGTGCTGGTGTTGTCGGTGGGGGCCATCAGCCTGCTCAACCTGCTCATCCGCAGCGGTAGTGCCGTGAATGTGGCCAGCCTGTTCTATCTCACCCCGCCTACCACCGCCCTTATCGCCTGGGCCGCCTTCGGCGAAACCCTGTCGGGAGCGGCGTTGCTTGGCATGGCCCTGGCCGTGGCCGGGGTTTATCTGGCCCGGGCAGCCCCACGTCAGTAAGCATCGGGTACACTTCGGGCAACGTCCGGGGGGGCGGATTTCGTATCTAGGGGGCGTTTTATGGACGAGGGGCGACAGGGACGCGATTTCGCGCACGCTTTCCGCTTCGCTTGCTATGTGGTGGCCGGCCTCGGCGTGTTGTCTGCGCCGGCCCGGGGGGAGGAGGAGGTCTTCTTTGCCGACCTGCCGGTGG
This sequence comes from Azospira sp. I13, assembly GCF_003112695.1. Classification (GTDB taxonomy): domain Bacteria; phylum Pseudomonadota; class Gammaproteobacteria; order Burkholderiales; family Rhodocyclaceae; genus Azospira. The sequence goes on along the minus strand of NZ_BFBP01000009.1, from coordinate 86,845 downwards.
TACTCAGTGTTTCCCGCCTGGCCCAGCCCCTGGCGGAGGCGCCGGGGGCGGTGACGGTGATCGACCAGGAACTGATCCGCGCCTCCGGTGCGCGCCAGCTCTCCGACGTCATGCGCCTGGTGCCCGGCATGCAGGTGACACCGCGCAGTCGCGATGCCGGTCGGGTCACCTACCACGGACTTTCCGAAGAATTCCCCTCCCGCCTGCAGGTGCTGGTGGATGGGCGCTCCCAGTATTCCCCCTTGTACCAGGGCGGGGTGAACTGGAACCTGATTCCCGTGGCCCTGGAGGACATCGAGCGCATTGAGGTGCTGCGGGGCTCCAATTCGGCGGCCTACGGCGCCAATGCCTTCCTCGGTGTTATCAACATCATCACCCTCTCCGCCAGCCAGGCGCGGGGCGCCAGCGCCTCCGTGAGCAGTGGTAGCGGTGGCCTGCACGACACCTTCGTACGCTGGGGCGGCGGTACGCCCGGAGCAGATTTCCGCATGACCTTCCGGGAGCAGCAGGACAACGGCCTGGATAAGGTATTTGACGACCGGCGCAACCAGGTCTTCGACCTGCGGGCCGACCTGCACGTCTCCGACCGGGACGAGGTCCAGCTCAACTTCGGCAACACCCGCAACGTATCCGGCAGCGGCAAGATCCCCGACCCCTGTGATCCGGCCCACGAATTCCACATGCGCAACACCGCCCTGTCGGCGGGCTGGCGCCGGGCTATTTCGGCGGACAGCGAACTCAAGGCCGATTACACCTTCACCGATGAATCGGCGGACGACAGCCATCTGGAGATCTGCGGCAGCGACCGCTTCAACGTCAATTACGGCGGCCGTGCCCGCCGCCACGACCTGGAAGTGCAGCACATCCTGGCCCCGGCCCCCGATATGCGCCTGGCCTGGGGCGGCGGCCTCCATGCCGAATCCGTGCGCATGCCCTTCTTCTTCTACGGCAACGTCAGCCACAGCCGCCAGTCCCAGCGCCTCTTCGCCAACCTGGAGTGGCAGGTGGCCCCCCGCTGGCTGCTCAACCTGGGCGGCACCCTGGAGCGGGACAGCTTGGCGGGCTCCATGCTGGCGCCCCGGGCGGTGCTGCATCGCCACCTGGATGAGCAGAACACCGTGCGGGTCGGCGTTTCCCGGGCCTTCCGCCCGCCCTCCCTGTTCGAGGCCAAGGGCGACTGGCGCTGGGTGCCCCTGGGGGGCGGCGCCACCGACTACGATTTCATGGCCCGGCAGGGCCTGCGGGCCGAGCGGGTGGATAGCCGGGAAATCGGCTATATCGGCGAGTTCCGCCCCTATCGCCTGTCCCTAGACGTGCGCGCCTTCGAGGAGCGCATTCCCAACCGTATCCAGGTGCTGCCCCGCTATCTGGAAGCGCCCTGGTGCACCAACCCGGACCCGACCCAGTGCGATCGGGCCGATTACGCCGCCAACGGCGAAGCGGTGAAGATTCGCGGCATCGAGTACCAGCTGCGTTGGCAGCCCCTCAACAACACCCGCTTGCTGCTGAACCAGGCTTTCGTCCAGGTCCGGGCCCATTTGCTGGATGTGGAGGTGGATGACGATCCTTCCAACTTGGCCAAGATTTCCCGTCACACCCAGGCGTCGGCTCCCAGCCACAATACGACCCTGATGCTGATGCAGAAACTGCCCTATGACCTGGAACTGGCGGTCAGCCACTACTACGTTGGCGACATGCGCTGGACCCGCAATACCCATGTGGCCTCCTACCACCGGGCTGATTGGCGCCTGGCGCGGCGCTTCCAGGCCGGTGGGCAGAGCATTGAAGTGGCCTACACCGGGCGCTCCAGCATCGACAGCCACCCGGAATTCCGCGATTCCCAGGTGGTGACGCCCCGGCATTTCGTTTCCATGCGGCTGGATTTCTGAACCCATGGTCCGTATTCTCGGCATCGACCCCGGCCTGCGCTGCACCGGCTTTGGTCTCATCGACAAGCAGGGCAGCCAGCTGATCTACGTCAGCAGCGGCTGCATCCGCACTGACGAGAAGACCACCCTGCCGGAGCGCCTGGCCGTTATCTACCGCGGCATCCGGGAGATCGTGGAAACCTACGCTCCCCAGCAGGCGGCGGTGGAAAAGGTGTTCGTCAACGTCAATCCCCAGTCCACCCTGCTCCTCGGCCAGGCCCGGGGGGCAGCCATTACTGCCCTGGTCTCCACTGATCTGCCGGTGGGCGAATACACCGCCCTGCAGGTCAAGCAGGCGGTGGTGGGTAACGGCAAGGCGGCCAAGGAGCAGGTGCAGCACATGGTGCGACGCCTGCTCAGCCTGCCCGGCGACCCGTCGCCGGATGCGGCGGATGCCCTGGCCTGCGCCATTGCCCACGCCCACGGCGGCCAGGGCCTGGGCGGCATCGCCACGGTGGGCCTGCGGGTACGCGGTGGCCGCCTGATGGAGGCGCCCCGCACGGCGGCGTCGACCTCCCCTCCCATTGCGAGAAAGAAGACATGATCGGAAGACTCACCGGCCTGCTGGCCGAAAAGAATCCCCCCCAGGTGGTCCTGGACGTGCAGGGTGTCGGCTACGAGGTGGATGTGCCCATGAGCACCTTCTACAACCTCCCCGGCAACGGCGACAAGGTGACCCTGCTGACCCACTTCGTGGTGCGGGAGGACGGCCATTTCCTCTTCGGTTTCCTCACCGAAGCGGAGCGTTTCGCCTTCCGCCAGTTGATCAAGATTTCCGGCGTCGGCCCGCGCATGGCGCTGTCCATCCTCTCCGGCCTGTCGGTGAACGACCTGGCCGGCGCCGTGGCCCGCCAGGAGGCCGGCCGCCTGACCAAGGTGCCGGGCATCGGCAAGAAGACGGCGGAGCGCCTGCTACTGGAACTGAAGGACAAGCTGGCCCCGGTGGTGGGCGGCGGTGCCGCGGCCAGCCTGGTGGTGCACGATGACCAGGCCGACATTCTCAATGCCCTGCTGGCCCTGGGTTACAACGAGCGGGAGGCTGGGGCTGCCCTCAAGCAGTTGCCGGCGGGTGCCGGTGTTTCCGACGGTATCCGCCAGGCCCTCAAGCTGCTGGCCAAGCCCTGAGGGGGCGGCGGGGTTAGAATGCTGCCTTCCGGGCTTTTGGCCCCAGTGCCTTTCCGACTCCAGCCATGATCGAAACCGACGCCTTTGATTCCTCCTTCGACGCCGAACAGGGCGGCCTTTCCGGCCGTCTCATCGGCGCCGAAAGCAAGTCTTCCCAGGAGGAGGCCATCGAGCGCGCCCTGCGGCCCAAGCGCCTGGCCGACTACGTGGGCCAGGCCAAGATTCGGGAACAGCTCTCCATCTTCATTCACGCCGCCAAGCGGCGTAGCGAGGCCCTGGACCATGTGCTGCTGTTCGGCCCGCCGGGCCTGGGCAAGACCACCCTGGCCCACATCGTTGCCGCCGAAATGGGGGTGAACCTGCGCCAGACCTCCGGCCCCGTGCTGGAGCGGGCCGGCGACCTGGCCGCCATCCTGACCAACCTGGAACCGCACGACGTGCTGTTCATCGACGAAATCCACCGTCTCAGCCCGGTGGTGGAGGAAATCCTCTATCCGGCCCTGGAAGACTTCCAGATCGACATCATGATCGGTGAAGGACCGGCGGCCCGTTCGGTGAAGCTGGACCTGCCGCCCTTCACCCTGGTGGGCGCCACCACCCGGGCCGGCATGCTGACCAACCCCCTGCGGGACCGTTTCGGCATCGTCGCCCGCCTGGAGTTCTACAACGCCCAGGAGCTGACCCATATCGTTACCCGCTCGGCCCAGCTGCTCAACGTGGCCATCGAGCCGGAAGGCGCCCTGGAAATCGCCCGCCGCTCCCGCGGCACGCCCCGTATCGCCAACCGCCTGCTGCGCCGGGTGCGGGATTACGCTGAGGTCAAGTCCGACGGTATCATCACCCGGGAAGTGGCCGACGCCGCCCTCTCCATGCTGGACGTGGACCACGGCGGCCTCGACCTGATGGACCGCAAGCTGCTCTCCGCCGTGATCGACAAGTTCGCCGGCGGCCCCGTCGGTGTGGACAACCTGGCCGCCGCCATCGGCGAGGCCCGGGATACCATCGAGGATGTGCTGGAGCCCTACCTGATCCAGCAGGGTTACCTGCAGCGCACCCCCCGGGGCCGCATCGCCACACCGGCCATCTATCGCCACCTGGGCCTGGAAGCGCCGGGCCAGCCCGCCCCGACGCCGGACCTGTGGGCGCCCAAGGGGTCGTGAGAGCCGCTGTTACAGACTGTCATCGTGCCCTTGCCCCGAGCCCCCTAAAATATCGCCCATGAGTGCGTCTGCCACCGAACTGACTTCAGCCACCGATGGTGCCTTCACCATTCCGGTCCGCGTCTATTACGAGGATACGGATGCCGGCGGCGTCGTCTATTACGCCAACTACCTGCGTTTTTTTGAGCGCTGCCGTACCGAATGGCTGCGCAGCATCGGCCATCACCAGGCCGACCTGCTGGCCGACCAGGGCATTGCCTTCGTCGTCCGTGCCGTGGCCTGCGACTACCAGCGTCCCGCCCGCCTGGACGACCTGCTGACCATCGGCCTGCAGGTGGAAAAGCTCGGCCGGGCCCAGATCGTCTTTCGCCAGTTCGCCCGCCGCGCCGAAGGCGGCGACGACCTGGTCACCGCTACCGTCCAGATTGTCTGCGTCAAGCTGGACGCCATGAAAACCACTCCCATCCCCGAATTCCTGCGCGAGAAACTGGAAGCCCTGCAATGAACGTCACTCAAGACCTCTCCATCCTCTCCCTCATCACTCAGGCCAGCGCCGTTGTCCAGATCGTCATGGCCCTGCTGGCCGGTGTCTCCTTCATGTCCTGGTACTACATCTTCCGCAAGGTCTACGCGGTGAAGAACGCCCGGGCCCAGACCGAGCAGTTCGAGCGGGATTTCTGGAGCGGCGGCGACCTCAATCGTCTTTATCAGAACGCCGCCGAGCAGCGCCACGAGACCGGCGCCATGGAGCGGGTGTTCGAGGCCGGCTTCCGGGAATTCACCAAGCTGCGTAACCAGAAGAACCTGGAAGCCAAAGATGTGGTGGACGGTTCCCGCCGCGCCATGCGCGCCACCTACCAGCGGGAAATCGACGACCTGGAATCCCACCTGGCCTTCCTCGCTTCCGTCGGCTCCGTCTCCCCCTACATCGGCCTCTTCGGCACGGTCTGGGGCATCATGCACGCCTTCCGTGGCCTCTCCAACGTGGGCCAGGCCACCCTGGCCTCCGTCGCCCCCGGTATTGCCGAAGCCCTGGTGGCCACGGCCATCGGCCTCTTCGCCGCCATTCCCGCGGTGCTGGCCTACAACCGCTTCGCCCACGACATCGACCGCCTCTCCACCCGCTTCGAGAGCTTCATGGAGGAGTTCTCCAACATCCTGCAACGCCAGATGCGCTAAGGGGCTGGAGTCATGCGTCCCCGTCGTCTGAAAAACGAAATCAACGTCGTTCCCTACATCGACGTCATGCTGGTGCTGCTGGTCATCTTCATGGTGGCCACCCCCATGATGCAGACCGGCTCCGTGGATTTGCCCAGCACGGGCAAGTCTTCCGCCGTACCCACCAACCCCTACCGGGTGATCGTCAAGGCCGATGGCGCCCTCGCCGTACAGGACCCGAAGGGCAAGGAAAAGGCCGTCGAGCGGCGCCAGCTCAATGAACTGCTGGCCGATGCCCTGGCGGCCGACCCGGAGCTACCGGTGCTGGTGGTGGGCGACAAGGCCGCCCGCTACGACGCGGTGCTGGAGGTGCTGGACCAGATCAAGCAGCAGAACGTGAAGCGGGTCGGCCTGGAGACGGTGCGCAAGTGAGTACCCGAATGAACGCCGACACGGACATGCCCTTCGAACGGCGGGAGGAGCCGGGCAAGCGCAAGGCCCTGATCCTGGCTGTCCTGGTCCATGCCCTGCTGGCCGGCTTTCTCTTCTTCGGTATCCGCTGGCAGACCAAACATGAGGCCGTGGAGGTGGAGCTGTGGAGCGACGTGCCCCAGGGCGCCTACAAGCCGCCTGCTCCGGCTCCCGAGCCGAAACCCGAGCCTCGCCCTGAACCGAAGCCGGAGCCGCGGCCGGAACCCAAGCCCGAGGTAAAGCCGGAGCCCAAGCCGCTGCCCAAGCCGGATATCGCGGTGAAGGAAGAAAAGAAAAAGCCCGAGCCCAAAAAGGAAGAGCCGAAGCCCGAGCCCAAGCCGGAGCCGAAGAAGGAAGAAAAGAAGCCTGATCCCCGGGATCTGATGAAGGAGCAGCTTGAGCGGGAAGAGCGGGAGCAGAAGCAGCGTCAGCGTGAACAGGCACTGAAGGACCAGCTCAACCGTGAAATGTCCTTGCAGCAGGCCGCTGGCAAAGAGTCGGCCGCCGCTTCCGCCCGCAGCAAGGGTCTGGCCTCCTATGTGGACAAGATTCGCGCCAAGGTGCGGGGCAATCTGGGTTTTGTCAGCGTCAATGGCAATCCCACGGCCAAGTTCAGCGTTACCCAACTGCCCAGCGGCGAAATCATCAATGTCCGCATGACCCGCTCCAGCGGTGTGCCGACCTACGACAGCGCCGTGGAGCGCGCCATCCTCAAGTCGTCGCCCCTGCCCCTGCCGGATGACAAGTCCGCCTTTCACCGGGAGCTGGAGCTGACCTTCTGCCCCCAGGAAGCCTCCGGCGGCTGTCCCCAGTAACGGAGCCGGCGGGTTGGCCCCGTACGGTTTCGTTACCTTTCGTTACGCGGTGTTTCCATGGGCTTTGGGTATAATCGGCCCTTTTTCCGGCCAGGTTTTAGCCCGATGACCGTGACTGCGCGCCTCTTTGCCCGAGTTTTCCTGGGGATTTCCCTGCTGTTGGCCCTGGGCGCTGCCCGCGCCCAGCTCTCCATCGAGATTACCGGCGCCGGCGCCCACCGCCTGCCCATTGCCATTGCCGATTTTGCCGGTGAGCCTGGGTATTCCCGAGCCCTGACCTCGGTGATCCGCGCCGATCTGGAGCGCAGCGGCCTGTTCCGCCTGGTGGAGCCGGGGGCCGTGCCCATCAGTGAAAACGACGCCGTGGATTTCAACGGCTGGAAGAGCAAGGGCGCCGATACCTTTGTCGGCGGCAGCCTGGTGGCCGAAAGCGCTGGTCGCTTCGAGGCCCGCTTCCGCCTCTACGACGTTTCCAAACAGGCTTCCCTGGGCGGCGTGGCCTTTGTCACCACCCCCAACATGCTGCGCGCCGCCGGCCACCGCATCGCCGACTATATCTACGAAAAGCTGATCGGCGAGAAGGGCTACTTCTCCACTCGCATCGCCTACGTGGTCAAGCACGCCGGTCGCTACGAGCTGCAGATTGCCGATGCCGACGGCCAAAATGCCCAGCCGGCCCTGGTTTCCAAGGAACCGATCATTTCCCCCGCCTGGTCTCCCGATGGCGGCCGCCTGGCTTATGTGTCCTTCGAGAACAAGAAGCCGGTGGTCTACGTGCACACCCTGGCCACCGGCCGGCGCACCGTGGTGGCCAACTTCAAGGGCTCCAACTCCGCTCCGGCCTGGTCGCCTGACGGCCGTCGCCTGGCGATTGTCCTTTCCAAGGATGGCGGTTCCCAGATTTACCTCATCAATGCCGACGGCTCCGGTGCCCAGCGCCTGATGAGTTCCTCCGCCATCGATACCGAGCCTCAGTTCTCCCCGGATGGCGAATCGGTGTATTTCACCTCCGACCGTGGCGGTGCCCCCCAGATTTACAAGGTTTCCGTGGGCGGCGGCGCCGCCCAGCGCGTTACCTTCGAAGGCGGCTACAACGTGACGCCCCGCCTCTCGCCGGATGGCCGCAACATGGCCTTCATTTCCCGTAATGGCGGCCGCTTCCAGCTGGCCATCATGGATCTGGCGAGCAAGCAGGTGCAGATCCTCACCGACTCCCACAAGGATGAGTCCCCCAGTTTTGCCTCCAATGGCCGCATGATCCTGTTCGCCACCGAAATGGGCGGCCGGGGCGTGCTTTCCGCTGTTTCGTCCGATGGTCGGGTCAAGCAGCGCCTTTCGGTCTCCGCCGGCGATGTTCGCGAACCGGCGTGGGGCCCTTATCTGAAGTAACGCGACGCAGCATCTGACGCAGTACCCTTTACCCCCTAGGAGTTCCGAAACATGCGTAAACTGGCCCTTCCCGCCCTCATCGCTTCCCTCTTCGTCCTGGCCGGCTGCGGCAGCCAGCCCGCTGCTCCCGAGCAGTCCGGCGCCGGCGTCGAAAACCGCAGCGCCACCTCCGTCGGTGTCGGCAGCGGCGATGTGGGCATGAAGCCCTACAACGACCCGAAGAACGTGCTCTACAAGCGCAGCGTTTACTTCGACTACGACAAGTTCGACATCAAGCCCGAATACAAGGATCTGGTGGCTGCTCACGCCAAGTACCTGGCCGCCAACAAGGGCACCAAGGTGCTGATCCAGGGCAACACCGACGAACGCGGCTCCCGCGAATACAACCTGGCCCTCGGCCAGAAGCGTTCCGACGCCGTGAAGAAGGCCTTCTCCCTGCTGGGCGTCAGCGAAGACCAGCTGGAATCCGTGAGCCTGGGCGAAGAGAAGCCGAAGGCTGAAGGCAACGACGAAGCGGCTTACGCCGAAAACCGTCGCGCCGACATCCTGTACAGCGGCGAGTTCTGAGCATGATGCGCCGGCTCCTGCCCTCGGTGGCGCTCCTGGCTGCCCTCTGGGGGGCCGGGCCGGCTCAGGCCGGGCTTTTCGATGACGATGAAGCCCGGCGCCAGATCAACGATCTGAAGGCCCAGACGACGGAGCGCCTGGATGCGGCTTCCCGGGCCCAGATCGAGCTGTCCAACCAGATCGAGGCGATGCGCGCCGAACTGGCCAAGCTGCGCGGCCAGGCCGAAGTGCTGACCTACGAACTGGAAGCCGCCCAGAAGCGCCAGAAGGATTTCTACATCGACCTGGATACCCGCCTGCGCAAACTCGAAGGCCCCGCGGCCCCCGGGGCGGCGACGCCGCCCGCCGGCGAGGAAGCGCCTGCCGCTGCCGCTCCGGCGCCGGTGAAGGCCGACCCGGCCCAGGAATCCCGGGATTACGAAGCCGCCCTGAACCACTTCAAGGCAGGCAAGTACAAGGAATCCGCAGTGGCCCTGGAGGCCTTCGTGAAGACCCATCCGAGCAGTTCCCTGGCCCCTTCCGCCCAATACTGGCTGGGTAACAGCCACTACGCCCTGCGCGACTGCAAGAAGGCGGTGGAGGTGCAGAACGCCCTGGTGGCCAAGTGGCCCGATAGTGCCAAGGCGCCGGATGCCCTGCTCAGTGCAGCCGCCTGCCAGCAGGAGCTGGGGGATGCCAAGGGGGCGAAGAAGAGTCTGGAAGCCCTGGTGGCCAAGTACCCGAGCAGCCAGGCAGCCGAACAGGCGCGCCAACGGCTGAAGAAGAAGTAAGCCGGATCGTTCCGGCCGCATCGCAGTCCCACGCGGGGAACGGTTGCCGTTCCCCGCGGTCTTTTCCGCAGTCCCTTTGTGCCCTCCCTTCCGCCGTGCGCCAACATGACGGGTTTTTGCCGGATTCGCCCATGAGTACCACCACGCTGAAGATCAGCGAAATCTTTTACTCCCTGCAAGGGGAAACCTCCCGCACCGGCCTGCCGACGGTCTTTGTGCGCCTGACCGGCTGCCCCCTGCGCTGCACCTGGTGCGATACGGAATATTCCTTTTCCGGTGGCACGGTCATGGCGCTGGACGACATCCTGGCCGAGGTGGCGCGCCATCCCACCCGCCGGGTCTGCGTCACCGGTGGCGAGCCCCTGGCTCAGAAGAACTGCCTGCCCCTGTTGGCGGCCCTGTGCGATGCCGGCTGCGACGTGTCCCTGGAAACCAGCGGTGCCCTGGATGTGTCGGGCGTGGATGTCCGGATATCGAAGATCGTGGATCTGAAAGCCCCCGGTTCCGGCGAGGTGGAGCGCAATCTCTGGTCCAACCTGCAGTACCTGACGCCCCATGACGAGCTGAAGCTGGTGCTGGCCGACCGGGCCGATTACGACTGGGCCGTGGCCCGCATTGCCGAGCACGGCCTGGCTGGCCATTGCCCCATTCTCATGGCGCCGGTGCAGGGCCGCCTGGAACCCGGGCAACTGGCCGACTGGATACTGGCGGACGGCCTGGAGGTGCGGCTCCAGGTGCAACTGCACAAGCTGCTTTGGGGTAACATGCGAGGGAAATAAGGGGGGGCTTGGCCCCTCGCCAGGAGACCGCCATGAGCCAGGAACGCCGCCACTTCAGCCGCATCCACTTCCTCAGCAATGCCCATCTGACCACCGCCGGGGGCGGTCGCCATATCGGCCAGATTCGCGACCTCTCCCTCAAGGGGGCCCTGGTCGCCATGGCCGAGGGTTGGCAGGGCCGTTCGGGAGAGGGCTGCAAGCTGGAGATTCCCCTCAACCACAGCGACGTGGTGGTGGTCATGGAGGGCTATCTGGCCCATGTGGAAGGCAATGTGGCAGGGGTACACTGCGAGAGCATCGACCTGGACAGCATCAGCCACCTGCGCCGCCTGGTGGAACTCAACCTGGGCGATGCCGCCCTGCTGGACCGGGAGCTTTCTTCCCTGGTCAGCCACGACTGAGCGTAACCGGCCAGGGCGCAGCATCACATTTACGCCAGCCGGCCGAAATACCCGGAAATGAAAAAGGCCGACGCCCCTGGGGCGTCGGCCTTTTGTTTTGCTGTAGCCGGATTCGCGGACCGAGTTACTCGCCGCGTACCAACAGCACGGAGCAGGTGGCGCGGCGGACGACACGCTCGGCCACGCTGCCGACGAACAGGCGTTCCAGGCCGCGGCGGCCATGGGTGCCGAGGATCAGCAGGTCGGCCTGCCAGGCTTCGGCGGTGTCGGCAAGAATTTCGGAAACGTGCTTCTTTTCCGAATCCACTACCTTCAGTTCCGGAGTGAGGCCCTGGGCGCGGACGCTTTCCGCCGCCTTTTCGAGGAAGGCGCCAGCCGCCTGGCGCAGATGGGACTCCACCTCGCCGATGGGCGTGGGGGCCAGGCTTTCCACGTTGGAGTGGGCCAGGATGGTTTCGTCGATGGCGTGGGCAATGCACAGGGCGGCGCCGTGGGCTTTGGCCAGGGCCGTGGCTTCGGCCAGGACCCGCTGGGTCATGAAGCTGTCGTCGATGGCGACCAGGATGCGCTTGTACATGGAATGTCTCCGCTGGTTGGGTCGGCGCTAGGGCTGAAGTCCGCTAGTGGGCCGAGGGGCGTACGTGTCGTGCGGCACGATACACCGGCCCGGGGACTGCCCGAAACGGGGATTTTCCCTAATCAGGCAGCGTCGCGGGGGGCGTCTTGAGCGCCAGCGGCAGACCGGCGGCTACCAGGGTGACCTGCTCGCAGCAGGCGGCGACCTGTTGGTTGAGGCGGCCCTGTTCGTCGCTGAACAGGCGCGATACGGGGTGCATGGGCACGATGCCCCAGCCCACCTCGTTGGAGACCAGAATGATGTGGCCGGGCAGGGTGGGCAGGGTCTCCGCCAGGGTTTGCAGGCCGCCCCGCAGGATCGGGCAGTCCACCGCCTGGCCGGCTTCGGCCTGGGCAGCCGCCTGGCCGGCGAAGAGTAGGTTGGTCAGCCACAGGGTGAGGCAGTCCACCAGCAGGCAGCGCCCCGGCGAGGCCTCCCGGGCCAAAGCGTCGGCCAGGGCCAGGGGTTCTTCCACCAGGCCCCAATGGGCCGGGCGGCGCTCCCGATGGTGGGCGATGCGGCGGTCCATTTCGCCATCCAGGGCCTGGGCCGTGGCCAGGTAAACCACTTCCAGGCCGCTGGCGGCGGCCCGCTGCTCGGCCAGGGCGCTCTTGCCGGAGCGGGCGCCGCCGATGATCAGTTCGCGCAGTGCTTTTTCCATGGCGCGAAGGGTAGCACAGGGCCGGGAGTGGTCAGGGGCGGGGGGTATAATCCTCGGTTTCCCGTTCTCCCTCTCGCCCTCTTCCGCCATGTCCCTGCCCGCCTTTGCCATTGCCGCTCCCGACGTCGACCTGATGCCCGCCCTGCGCCGCAAGATCGACACCAAGACCAAGCCCCTGGGCGCCCTGGGCCTGCTGGAGAACCTGGCCCTGCTCACCGGCCTGATCCAGCAGAGCCTGAGCCCCGAGGTGCGGCAGCCGGAAGTGCTGGTGTTTGCCGGCGACCACGGGGCCGCCAAGGCCGGAATTTCCGCCTATCCCCAGGACGTGACCTGGCAGATGGTGGAGAACTTCCTCGCCGGCGGCGCCGCCATCAACGTCTTCGCCCGCCTCAACGGCATCGGCCTGACGGTGGTGGATGCAGGCGTGGCCCATGACTTCGCCCCCCGGCCCGGCCTGGTGACGGCCAAAATTGGCCCGGGCACCGCCAACTACCTGGAAATGCCGGCCATGAGCGCCGCCCAGCGGGACGAGGCGATCGCCGCCGGCGCTGCTGTGGTGCGCCAGGCCGCTTCTCGGGGCTGCAACGTCATCGGCTTCGGCGAAATGGGCATCGGCAACACCGCCGCCGCCTCCCTCATCACCCATTGCCTGACCGGCGCCAGCCTGCCCGAGTGCGTGGGTCGCGGCACCGGCCTGGACGATGCCGGCCTCTCCCGCAAGCGCAACCTGCTGGCCCAGGCCTTGACCCGCTACCGCCACGAAGGCGGCGGCGACGACGCCCTGGAAGTGCTGGCCCAGTTCGGCGGCTTCGAGATCGCCCAGATGGTTGGGGCCTTCCTGGCCGCTGCCGAGGCCAAAATGCTGATCCTGGTGGATGGCTTTATCGTCACCTCGGCCCTGCTGGTGGCAGCCCGCCTGCATCCGGAAGTGCTGGCCTACTGCGCCTTCTGCCATAACTCCGCCGAACCCGGCCACCGTGCCCAGCTCGACCACTTCGGCGCCACCGCCCTGCTGGACCTGGGCCTGCGCCTGGGCGAAGGCACCGGTGCCGCCCTGGCCCTGCCGCTGGTGCGGGCTGCCGTGGCCTTCCTCAACGAGATGGCCAGCTTCGACTCCGCCGGCGTCAGCGGCCAGGAGGCCTGATTCCGTGGCAGCCCTGAAGCGGGAAATCGGCTATTTTTTCACCGCCCTGGGCTTCTTCACCCGCCTGCCGGTGCCCGCCTGGGTGGGCCATTCCGGCGAAGGGCTGCAGCAGGCAGCCCGCCACCTGCCCAGCGTGGGCCTCCTGGTGGGCGCCCTGGCGGCGCTCGCCGGCATGGCTGCGGCCCTGCTGTGGCCGCAGCCCCTGGCCGTGCTGGCGGCCATGGCCACCAGCCTCTACGTCACCGGCGCTTTCCACGAAGACGGCCTGTCCGACATGGCCGACGGCTTTGGTGGCGGCTGGACCCGGGAACAGGTGCTGGCCATCATGAAGGACTCCCGGGTCGGCAGCTACGGCGTCATTGCCCTGGTGCTGGCCCTGCTCGGCAAGTTCCTGGCCCTGCTGGAACTGCCTGCCGTCGCGCTGCCGGCGGCCTTGGTAGCCGGGCACGCCGTCTCCCGCAGCTGTGCTGCCAGCCTGCTCAAGACGCTGGATTACGCCCGGGACGAAGGTGCTTCCAAAGCCCGGCCCGTCGCCACCTGCCTGTCCTGGAGCGAACTGCTGTGGGTCGCCCTGGTCGGCTTGCTTGGCGCCGCCCTGCTGCTGCCTTTCCTTTCCCCGGCCGCCATCGGCCTGGGCCTGCTCCTGGCTCTCCTGGCCACCCTGTGGCTGGCCCGGCAGATGGCCCGCCGTCTGGGGGGCTATACCGGCGACTGCCTGGGGGCCACCCAGCAGGTGAGTGAGCTGGCCTTCTACCTGGGGCTGCTGTGCAGTCTCTAGACCTCTTCCTGATCCGCCACCCCTTACCCCGGGTGGCCGAAGGCATCTGCTACGGCCGTGCTGACCTGGATCTGGCGGAGCCGGTGGCGCCCCACGGTGCCCGCCTAGCAGGGCTGCTGCCGGCGGATGCCTCCCTCCACAGCAGCCCCCTGCGCCGCTGCCGCCAGCTGGCCGAAGCCCTGGGGCCTGCGCCCCGGCTCGATGCCCGCTTGCAGGAGCTGGACTTCGGCCGCTGGGAAGGCCAGGCTTGGGATGACATTCACCGCCAGGAGCCGGACGCCCTCGACCGTTGGGCCCAGGATACGGCGGGGGCCGCACCCCACGGCGGCGAGACGGCCCTGGCCCTGCAGACCCGGGTGCTGGACTGGCTGGCGGAATTGCAGGCCGCCCACGACAACGCCGGCGCCGCCGTCGTTGTGACCCATAGCGGTGTGCTCAAGGCCCTTTTCGGCCATTGGCTGGACTTGGCACCGGCGGACTGGCACCGCCTGCATTTTGATTTCGCCACCGTCAGCCAGGTGCGCCTCGGCAGTTACGGGCCACGGATTCTCGGCCTGAACCGGTAGAATTGCCCCCTTTACGGCGCCCCAGCCCCGGAGCGCCCGCTTCAACACGGATTGCACACCCCATGACGCCACAATCGAGTCGGGACATCTATCTGCGCCTGTTGCGCCACGTGCGCCCCTACTGGCGTGTCTTTGCCCTTTCCCTGCTGACCATGGCGGCGGCCGCTGCCACCGAGCCCCTCTTCCCCATGCTGATGAAGCCCCTGCTGGACACCGGGTTTGGCAGCGCGGCCGATGGCAAGGGTAGCTGGCTGCCCTATGCCATCGTCGCCATCTTTCTGACCCGGGGCCTGCTGGGCCTGGTGGCCGACTATTCCCTGGCCTGGGTGGGCCACAAGGTGGTGATGGATTTGCGCAACGCCATGTTCGACCGCCTGGTGCGCCTGCCGACCAGCTATTTCGAGAACCAGTCCTCCGGCGCCCTGATGTCCCGCATCGCCTACGACGTGGTGGGCGTTACCAGTGCCGCCACCACGGTGCTGACGGTGATGGTGCGGGATTCCCTCACCGTGGTCTGCCTGCTGGCCTGGATGGTCTATCTCAACTGGCAACTGACCCTCATCGCCCTGTGCATGATCCCCGCCGTGGGCTTTACCGTTGGCCGCCTTTCCAAGCGTCTGCGCAAGATGAGCCACGGCAGCCAGAACGCCATGGGTGGCATCCTGCACATCCTGGAAGAGGCCGTTTCGGCCCACAAGGTGGTCAAGGTCTTCGGCGGCCAGCGCCATGAGATCGCGCGCTTCCACCGCATCAATGCCGAGCAGCGCAGCTACAACATGAAGAGCACCCTGGCGGCGGCCGTGTTGGGGCCGGTGGTGCAGGTCTCCGCCGCCATTGTCCTGGCCATTATCGTCGGCATGGGGGTGCAGCAGGCCCAGAGCGACCAGGCCACGGTGGGGGGCTTCGTCTCCTTCATCACCACGATGCTGCTGCTGATCCCGCCCCTGAAGCGCCTCACCGACGTCAATGCCCAGCTGCAGAAGGGCCTGGCGGCGGCTGAATCAGTGTTCCTGATGATGGACGTGCCGGTGGAGGACAAGGGCGGTGCCCAGGCTCTGCCCCGGGCCAAGGGCGACCTGCACTTCGAGCAGATCACCTTCCAGTATGGCGGTGCCGAACGGCCGGCCCTGGACGGGGTGGATTTGCAGGTCAAAGCAGGGGAAATCATCGCCCTGGTGGGGGGCTCCGGCGGCGGCAAGACCACCCTGGCCAACCTCCTGCCCCGTTTCTACGACCCCAGCGCCGGGCGCATCCTGCTCGATGGCCGGGACCTGCGGGACTACGCCCTGGCCGATCTGCGCTCCCAGATCGCCCTGGTCAGCCAGGATGTGGTGCTGTTCAACGATACGGTGGCGGCCAACATTGCCTACGGCCAACTCGCCGAAGTGCCGCGGGAGCGCATCATCGCCGCCGCCGAAGCGGCCCATGCACGGGAATTCATCGAGGCCATGCCAGAGGGCTTCGACACCGTGGTGGGCACCAACGGCGGCAAGCTTTCCGGCGGCCAGCGCCAGCGCCTGGCCATCGCCCGGGCCATCTTCAAGGATGCGCCCATCCTCATTCTCGATGAGGCCACCTCGGCCCTCGACACTCAGTCCGAGCGGGCGGTGCAGGAGGCCCTGGAAAACCTCATGCAGAACCGCACCACCCTGGTCATCGCCCACCGCCTGTCCACCATCGAAAAGGCGGATCGCATCGTGGTGCTCAACCGGGGCCGCATCGTCGAAAGCGGCACCCACGCCGAACTGCTGGCCAAGGACGGCGCCTACCTGCGCCTGGCCCAGCTGCAAAGCCAGGGCGGGGAAGCCTAGCCACCACTGCCTGCCTGGAGAGGCAAGCTAGTCGCGGTTATTGCTGGCATTGCCGCTGGAAGCCAACAGGGGCGCGGATCTTCAATGAGGTCCGCGCCCCTGTTGGCTTTGCGGGGTGTCGGGGGCGCAGGGTGTGGCGTGCCGGTGATCCGATGAATGGCTGGGGAAGGGGAGGGTGGGCGAGGCAGGATTGGCCCGGCTTGATGGGCCCCAGCCATTCTTCGGCGGCTGGCGCGGTTTGCAGCGTGGCTCGCAAAAAATGGGGGGTACGGGGGGTAATGCCCGAAGGTACCGAATTGCTCGAAGGTACCGATTCGGCGGCCCGGCGAAGGGTGCCGAACCGCCGCTGCTGCCGCGTGAGGTGCAGAGGCCGTAGCTAGCCCGCCCCCGGCCGCGGTGCTGCGTCGGGGGGCGGGGCTTGGGAAGGGGATTAGTCCCGCTCGGCCTTCGGATCCCGGGCCAGGAGTTGCTCCACGGCCTCGGCGGCCGGCAGATCGTGGTGCAGAACGGCATCCACGGCCAGGGTGATGGGCATGTCGATATCCCGCTGGCGGGCCAGCTGTGCCACTTCCCGGGCGGTACTGACGCCCTCTGCCACATGACCCAGTTCGCCGAGAATCTGGCTCAGGGTCTTGCCCTGGCCGAGGCCCAGGCCGACCCGGCGATTGCGGGAGAGGTCGCCGGTGCAGGTGAGGATCAGATCCCCCATGCCGGCCAGGCCCATGAAGGTTTCCCGCCGTCCGCCCAGGGCTTCACCGAGGCGGGCGATTTCGGCCAGACCCCGGGTGACCAGGGCAGCCCGGGCATTGAGGCCCAGATTGAGGCCGTCGGCGATGCCGGTGGCGATGGCCAGCACGTTCTTCACGGCGCCGCCCACTTCCACCCCCACCACGTCGTCGTGGGCGTAGATGCGCAGGCGCGGCGTGTGCAGCTGGCGCGCCAGCTCGGCGGCCAGCTCGGCATCGAGGGAGGCTAGGGTGATGGCGGTGGGCTGCTGCCGGGCTACTTCATCGGCGAAGCTGGGGCCGGAAAGGGCGCCGCAGGGATAGGCCGTGCCCAACTCCTCGGCCACGATCTGGTGGGGCAGCTTGCCGCTCCCGGCCTCGAGGCCCTTGCACGCCCACAGCAGGGGAATCGGCCGGGCGGCGGAGACGGCCCCCAGGTCCTTGAGGCTGAGCAGGGACGGACGCAGGCCGGCCAGGGGCGTGGCCACCAGCAGCAGGTCGGCATCGGCGACGGCCCGGGACAGGTCGGAGGTGACTTCCAGCTCGCTCGGCAGGGCGGCCCCCGGCAAGTAGCGGGGATTTGCGCGCAGGCGGGACATTTCCTCGCCCTGGGCAGCATCCCAGGACCACAGGCGGACCCGGTGGGCCGCGGCAAAGGCGATGGCGAGGGCGGTGCCCCAGGCGCCAGCGCCGAGAACGGCAATATTCATAGGTATTCGATCACAGGAGGATCACGGCGCGGAGCGCGGGAATGACGGAGAAGGCAGGGCAGACGGGAGGCGCAAGGCAGCGGCAGGCCAAGGGCCCAGTGCCCTACAGGCCCCAGACTTGGTTGGCCCGCAGATAGCCGCTCTGGCCGTCCCGGTGCTTCACCTTGGCCCAGCCGGCCGGCCCGGTTTCCAGCAGTTCCAGGGCGACGCCCTTTTCTGCCTGGAACACCAGGGGAGCGGCGGCATCTGCCGACTGGCGCACTTCGGCCCGTTCCACCGTCACCTGCAGGGTGCGGCGTTCAGCCAGGGCGGCCCGCTCGATCCAGGCCAGGCCCCCGCCGGCATCCCGTACCTTGGCCCAGCCTTCGAGGCTGACCACCACTTCCACCGGGGTGTAGCGGCGGATGATGAACTGGGGCACACCCTTTTTCGACGGCGAGTCGTAGAGGATGGCTGCGGGGCCTTCCGCCGGTTCGACGGAGCGGAAGTCGGCCGCCAGGGCGCTGCCGGCCGACAGCCCGAAGGCCAGGGTGCAGACCAGGAATGCGCCGCGAACGGTGCAATGTTTGCTCATGGCAGGCCTCCGGGGCAAAAAGTCGCGCAACGGCAACGCAACGACAGGGCGGATCGGGTGGGTTACTGAATGGGGACTTCGCCGGCGCCACCGCTCTGCTCGGCTTCGGCCAGGCGGGCCATGTAGAGGGCCTCGAAGTTCACCGGCTGCAGCACTACGGGGGCGAAGCCGGCACGGGCGATGGCGCTGGAGATGACTTCCCGGGCGTAGGGGAAGAGCACGTTGGGGCAGGCGATGGCCAGCAGGGGCTCGAGGTTTTCATCGGGCACGTTACGAATCTGGAACACGCCAGCCTGGCCGGCTTCCACCAGGAACACGGTCTTTTCGTCTTCCAGTTTGGCGGTGACGGTGACGGTCAGCACCACTTCGAACATGCCGTCGCCCAGGCCCTGGCCTTCGCTGCGCAGCTGGATGTCCACCTGGGGAGATTCCGGCTCGAGGAAAATCTGAGGGGCATTCGGCACTTCAACGGAGAGGTCCTTGATGTACAGCTTTTCAATGGCGAAAACGGGGGCTTCGGCTTGGCTCATGGTGTGTGTTTCCAGTCGTTAATTTGAGGGAATTCCAGGGTGTTCAGGCTTCATCGGCCAGCAGGGGCAGCAGGCCGCCCGCCCGGTCGAGGGCATACAGGTCGTCGCAGCCGCCCACGTGGGTGTCACCGATGAAAATCTGGGGCACAGTACGCTTGCCGCCGGTCTTGGCCATCATTTCTTCGCGGCGCTCCGGCTCCAGGTCCACCCGGACCTTTTCGATGTCGGCGACGCCCTTGCTCTTGAGCAGCTGTTCGGCGCGGATGCAGTAGGGACAGACGGCGGTGGAGTACATCAAAACACGTTTCATGGCAGATTCCTCATGCTTCTTTCTTGGCGCGCTCGAGGGGCAGGCCTGCCCGCTCCCAGGCGCCGACACCGTCGGCCAGGCTGACGGTCTTGGTGAAACCAGCCTTCAGCAACAGATCCCGGGCCTTGGCGGAGCGTACGCCGGAGGCGCAGCAGGCGACGATGGGGCGATCCTTGAAGCCTTCCAGTTCGGCCAGGCGTTCCGACAGCTTGGCCAGGGGCAGGTGGTGGGCATCGGGCAGGTGGCCCGTGGCAAATTCGGCGGCATCCCGCACGTCGATCACTACGGCGTCCTGGCGGTTGATCAGCAGGGTGGCGTCCGTCACGCTGACGGACTTGCCGCCGCCCCGCAGGAAGGAAGCCAGCAGGGCCATGGCGCTGGCGAAGGCCAGGGCGACGATGAAAATGTTCTGCTTGATGAAATCCAAACGAAACTCCGTGGAAGGATGGATAAAAGCCGGGGAAGATTACCGCAAAGGGCTGCCCAAGGGGGCATTCTAGCGATCCGGCGACTCCGACGGGCCGCAAAACACCTCCCGCATCATGCCGATGAGCTGCAGGATGCGGCCGTCACCCACCCGGTAATAGACCCGGTTGGCGTCCTTGCGGGTGAGCAGCACGCCCTTTTCCCGGAGGATGGCCAGATGCTGGGAAATGTTGCTCTGGGAGGTACCCACGGCATCGACGATTTCCTGCACGCAGGCTTCCTGGTCGCCGACCACGCAGAGAATCTTCAGCCGTAGCGGATGGGCGATGGACTTCAGCGCCCGGGCGGCCAGTTCGATGTGTTCCTGCTTGTCGATCAGATTGACGGGGGCTTCCAACGTGGTGACTCTCCTGTGCGCCCGCCCGGGTCTGGCCGCTTTCCGGCACTAGGCAAACTCGGGGCAAACTCGTGGCAAGGGGCGAATTCATTATAAAATAAGCGGAGAAATCTAGCCTATCGGGCCCCGGGGCACTTTAATCCACGTCAACGGGGAACCTCGCCAGCCCACCCAGCCACCCGACGCCCCGCACACATGCCCCCAATCATCGCCCGCCGGCCCCGCTCCCGGAGAATCGGGTGAAATCCAGCCGTCGCCCGATGCCGCTGTCAGCGGCGATGCTGCTCTGCATGCCCCTCGTCCTGCTGTCGGTCACTGGCGGCCAGGCCCTGGCCGCCGGCAAGCCCCGGGAGGCTGCAGCCGCCAAGCCGGCAAGCAAGCCCGCGAGTAAAGCTACCCCCACCAAAACGCCCGCCAAGGCCGCCGTGAAAGCCGCGCCGCCGGCCAAGGGGATGGCCAAGCCTGTGCCCCACAAGGCGGCCGGCCCCAGCTCGGCGGCCAAGGCGGCGCCGGCACGCAGCGAAAATCGTAGCGAGCCCCGCAACGAACCCCGGCGCAAGGGGGCTGCCGTGGCCGGAGCCGCGGTGGCGGCCGGTGCCGGCGTCGCCGTAGGGGCCAAGCTGGCGGGGGGGGGCAATCCCGAACACCAGGCGGAATCCTCCAAGGCCGACCTCAAGGAGCTGCAGGGGCGTATCGACAGCCTGCGCAAGGAGGTGGCCAGTGCCGAGGAATCCCGTGCTGATGTGGCCGACCAGCTGAAGGATGCGGAAAAAGGCATCTCCAACCTTTCCCGGGATCTGCGTCAGTTGGCCGGGCAGCGTGGTGATTTGCAGGCCAGCCTGCGCCAATTGGCCAGCCAGGCCCGTGAGATGGAGGGCACCCTGGCCGGCCAGCGCAGCCAGCTGGAGCAGCTGCTCATCCGCCAGTACATGGATGGGGGCGACGGTTCCGACCCCTTGCGCCTGCTGCTTAACGGCAGCGACCCTAACCAGACTGCCCGGGATCTCTACTACCTTTCCGCCGTGGCCCGGGCCCGTAGCGAATTGCTGCAGCAGATTGGCAGCAGCCTGCGGCAGAAGAAGGCACTGGCGGAAGACACCCGCAACCGGGAGAACGAGCTGGCCGAAGTGGAAAATCGCCAGAAAGAACAGCATCAGCAGTTGTTGAGCCAGAAAAACCAGCGCCAGGCCACCCTGAGCAAGATTTCCCAGCAGATTGAGGCTCGGCGCAAGGAAATCGGTGCGCTGCAGCAGGATGAAAAGCGCCTCACCCGCCTGATCGATGGCCTCTCCCGCATCATCGCCCAGCAGGCGGCGCAGCAAGCGGCCCAGCAGGCCGCCCGGGCCCGGGCTGAAGCCAAGGCCAAAGCGGCCGCGGAGCGCCCTGGCCAGGCCGCTCCTG
This sequence comes from Azospira sp. I13, assembly GCF_003112695.1. Lineage (GTDB taxonomy): Bacteria > Pseudomonadota > Gammaproteobacteria > Burkholderiales > Rhodocyclaceae > Azospira. Next base: position 65,633 of record NZ_BFBP01000009.1, on the reverse strand, counting down.
CCCCCAGTCAGTCCGCCGGGGTGGCCAACGAGAAGACGCCGGAGGCGGGCCTGCCGCGCTTCAATGGTGACTTTGCCCGCCTCAAGGGCAGCCTGCGCCTGCCGGTACGCGGCACCGTCAGCAATCGCTTCGGTTCCGCTCGCCAGGAGGGCAGCTCCTGGAAGGGGCTCTTCATCCGCGCCGCTGGCGGTAGCGATGTCCATGCCGTGGCGCCGGGCCGGGTGGTCTTCGCCGACTGGATGCGGGGCTTCGGCAACCTGCTGATTCTCGACCATGGCGATGGCTATCTGACCATCTACGGCAACAACGAATCCTTGTACAAACACGTCGGCGAAACGGTGAAGCCGGGGGACGTGGTGGCCGTCGTGGGCAACAGCGGTGGCAACCCGGAATCCGGTTTATACTTTGAGCTTCGCCATCAAGGCCAGCCGCTCGACCCGCTGAAATGGGCGAGCTTGAAGTAGGAGACTTTTCGTGAAGATGGGCAAGCCGTTCAAGCAGGTGGGATTGATCGGTGTCGGCATGGTGGCCGGCATCCTTCTGTCCGTGCAGATTTCCGCCATGGCCGAGAAGGACACCCGGGCCGGCCTCCCCGTGGAAGAGCTGCGCACCTTTGCCGAAGTCTTCAATGCCATCAAGCAGGGCTACGTGGAGCCGGTGGAGGACAAGAAGCTCATCACCAATGCCATCTCCGGCATGCTGGGCAACCTGGATCCCCACTCCTCCTATCTGGATGCCGACTCCTTCAAGGAACTGCAGGTCGGTACCCAGGGCGAGTTCGGCGGTCTGGGCATTGAAGTCGGCATGGAAGACGGCTTCGTCAAGGTCGTCTCCCCCATCGAAGATACCCCCGCCTTCCGCGCCGGCCTCAAGGCCGGCGACCTGATCGTCAAGCTGGACGATACCCCGGTCAAGGGCATGACCCTTTCCGACGCCGTCAAGCGCATGCGCGGCAAGCCCAAGACCCCCATCACCCTGACCATCGTGCGCAAGGGCGAGCAGAAGCCCATCGTCGTTACCCTGAACCGGGAAGTGATCAAGGTGCAGAGCGTCAAGTCCAAGCTGGCTGAGCCCGGCTACGGCTACGTGCGCATCACCCAGTTCCAGGAAAACACCGGCCCGGCCCTGGTCAAGCACCTTGCCGACCTCTACAAGGAAGGCGCCCTGAAGGGCCTGGTGCTGGACCTGCGCAACGACCCGGGTGGCCTGCTCAACGGTGCCGTCGGCGTTTCCGCCGCCTTCCTGCCGGCCAAGGCCCTGGTGGTGGCCACCGATGGCCGCACCCCGGATGCCAAGCATCAGTACTTCGCCAGTGCCGACGATTACCTGCGGGGCAACAAGGACGACTACCTGAAGAACCTGCCCGCCGAAGTGAAGAAGGTGCCCATGGTGGTGCTGGTGAACGGCGGCTCCGCGTCTGCCTCCGAAATCGTTGCCGGCGCCCTGCAGGATCACAAGCGGGCCATCGTCCTGGGCACCCAGACCTTCGGCAAGGGCTCCGTGCAGACCGTGCTGCCCCTGCCCGGCAACACCGCCATCAAGCTCACCACCGCCCGCTACTACACGCCCAATGGCCGCTCCATCCAGGCCAAGGGCATCGTACCGGACATCACCGTGGAAGAGAGCGCCAACGGCGCCTCTGCCGAGCGCCTGCGGGAAGCTGATCTGGAACGCCACCTGATCAACGACAAGGAAAAGGAAGCCTCGCCCCGCAGCAGCCTGAAGGATACCAAGGACAGCAAAGACAGTAAGTCCAACGGCAAGAAGGGCAAGGACGAGGAAGACAAGGCCGACACCCCGCCGCCGGTGGAGCTGGCTTCCAAGAGCGACTACCAGCTGAACCAGGCCCTCAACCTTCTCAAGGGTCTGCAGATCATGCAGAATAAGCCGTAAAGCAATACACCTCGGGGAGAGGGCCATGAAACGAGTCGCCGCCACGCTGTCGCGCCGTCTGGAAACCCAAAAGAAGCGGGAAATCCTCTTTTCCCGCTTCCCCCCCGGCCAGGTGCCTGAAGCCGCCGATCTGCTGACTGGCCTGGAGAAGCTGGAAGCCGCCCCCGAGCTGGAAAAGCGGGCTGTGGCCGTGGAATACGACCTCACCGACTACACCCTGGAAGGCCTGGAAGCCGGCTTGGTGGACCAAGGCTTTCACCTGGACAACACCCTGATGAGCAAGCTCATGCGGGCCCTCATCTACTACGTGGAAGAAACCCAGCTGCACAACCTGGAAGCGCCGGAGCGGCCCATCAAGTCCTCCTCCGAAGCCTACGCTCAGGCCTGGGAGCGCCACCCCCACGGCGACCACGACGATACCCCGCCCGAATGGCGGGAATACAAGTAAGCCAGATACCTCCCACCCCAGGGCCGCCCCATGCGGCCCTTTTATTTTGCCCGCCATGAACGACCAGCAACTACTCCGCTACAGCCGCCACATCCTCCTTGACCCCATCGGTATCGAGGGGCAGGAGAAATTCCTGGCCGCCCGGGTCTTGATCGTCGGTGCCGGTGGACTGGGTTCCCCGGCCGCCCTTTACCTGGCCGCGGCCGGTGTGGGCACCCTGGCCCTGGCGGATGGCGACACGGTGGACCTGACCAACCTGCAACGCCAGATTCTCCACACGGAAGCCGCCGTGGGACTCCCCAAGGCCGAATCCGGGCGGGACAGCCTGCAGCGCCTCAACCCGGAAGCCCGGGTCGAGGTCATCGCCCGTCGTCTCGAGGGCGAGGATTTGGAAGCCGAGGTGGCCCGTGCCGACGTGGTGCTCGATTGCTGCGACAACTTTGCCACCCGCCATGCGGTGAACCGGGCCTGCGTCAAGCTGGGCAAGCCCCTGGTCTCCGGCGCCGCGGTGCGTTTCGACGGCCAGATCAGCGTCTTCGACCCACGCCAGCCGGCGGCCCCCTGCTACCACTGCCTCTTCCCCGAAGGGGAGGATGTGGAGGAAGTGCGTTGCGCCACCATGGGGGTTTTTGCCCCCCTCACCGGCATCATCGGTACCCTGCAGGCCGCTGAGGCCCTCAAGGTGCTGGCGGGCTGCGGCCAGACCCTGGGCGGGCGTCTGCTGCTGCTCGATGCCCTAACCATGGAATGGCGTACCGTGCGCCTGCAGCGGGACCCGGGCTGCCCGGTGTGCGGCGGCCAGGCGGGCTAGGGGAAGACAGAAGGAAGGCGGCCGGCTGCTCGCCACCTGATCCACGGCGGGGCGCAGGAGAGGCGCTTGGCGTGTGGCGGCTAGCTCCGCAAAACCACCTGGGGAGGCAGAAGGCACGCGCCCATGCCTGGAGCGCCGCGCCCAGCTTGGGTTGCCAGGGCGATGCAAGGAAGAATGGCGTCCCTATTGCCTCTTCGGGGTGTTCTTACAGGGATGCTTGTGGGAATGCTGGCTTGGCATGCCGCCAGGCCAATGGGCTGTCGATCTACGGCTTCGTCACGAGATCAATCCGTCCGTTCCGGCGCCCGGGGGCGCTATCAGGCCAGACGGGCGAGAATGCGCAGATCGTCGCCGACCTGGCGTACATCGTGCCAGACCAGGCGTTGCTGCTGTTCCAGGGAGGTCAGTTCGGGCAGGCCGAAGAGGCCTAGGGCTGGATTGCCCAGCAGGGTCGGCGCCAGATAGAGCAGCAGTTCATCCACCAGGCCGGCGGCCAACAGGGCGCCATTGAGGCCGGCGCCGCCTTCCCCGTGCAGTTCGTTGATGCCCCGTCGGCCGAGTTCCGCCAGCAGTGCAGGTAGATCGACCCGGCCAGCGGCATCGGGCAGGTGCAGCACCTCGGCACCCCGCGCGGCTAAGGCAGCGGCCTTGGCCGCGTCGGCATTGGCGGTGGCGATGAGCACCGGCCGGCCATCCAGCAGGTGGGCGCCGGGGGGCGTTTCCAGGCGGCTATCCACCACCACCGGGATGGGCTGGCGTTCCGTGGTCACGCCCCGCACGTTAAGTTGGGGGTCATCCGCCAGCACGGTGCCGCTGCCGGTGAGGATGGCGCAGGCCCGGGCGCGCCAGCGGTGGCCGTCCTGCCGGGCGGCGGCGCCGGTGATCCACTGGCTCTGGCCATTGGCCAGAGCGGTACGGCCATCCAGGCTGGCTGCCGCTTTCAAGCGCAGCCAGGGGCGCCCCCGGGTCATGCGGGAGACGAAGCCGAGATTGAGTTCCCGGGCCTCCTTTTCGAGGATGCCGGAGAGGACGTTGATACCCGCCTGGCGCAGGATTTCCAGGCCGCGACCGGCCACCAGGGGATTGGGATCGGGCATGGCTGCCACCACCCGGCTGATGCCGGCGGCCACCAGGCCTTCGGCGCAGGGTGGGGTGCGGCCGTGGTGGCTACAGGGCTCCAGGGTGACGTAGGCGGTGGCGCCCCGGGCAGCCTCGCCAGCCGCCCGCAGGGCGTGGACTTCGGCATGGGGTTCGCCGGCCCGCACATGCCAGCCTTCCCCAACCACTTGCCCGTCCTTGACCAGGACGCAGCCGACCCGGGGATTGGGCGCGGTGGAATGGAGTCCCCGGGCAGCCAGGGCTAGGGCCCGGGCCATGTGGGCGTAGTCGGCAGCAGTGCCGTGGGCGGGCATGGGCGGAGCGGGGAGCGGTGGCGGGGGGATTATTCGTCGCGGGGGCGACGGCCGGGCTTGGCCGGGGTGACTTCGCGGATGGCGTGGGAGAACTCGTCCACATCCTCGAAGTTGCGATAGACCGAGGCGAAGCGCACGTAGGCGATCTTGTCGAGCTTCTTCAGTTCCCGCATGACCATCTCGCCGACCTTCTCGGAGGGGATTTCCCGTTCGCCGAGGGCCAGCAGCTTTTCTTCGATGCGGGTGATGGCCCCGTCCACCGCTTCGGTGGTGACGGGGCGCTTGCGCAGGGCCAGCCACAGGCTGGCGGAGAGCTTGTCCCGGTTGTAATCCACCCGGGAACCGTTTTTCTTGACCACCTGGGGCAGGCGGATTTCCGCCCGCTCGTAGGTGGTGAAGCGCTTGTCGCAGTGCGTACAGCGGCGGCGGCGGCGGACGATGTCGCCGTCTTCATTGATGCGGGTGTCGACAACGGTGGTGTCGTCGGCGCCGCAGAAGGGACATTTCATCGCCCGGCCGCCTGTGGGGGCTTACTTACCGTAGACCGGGAACTTGCTGCAGAGCGCCGCCACCTTGGCGCGCACGGCGGCCAGGTTGGCTTCGTCGTTGGGCGCGTCGAGCACGTCGGCCACCAGGTGGGCGATCTGCTCGGCTTCGATCTCGGTGAAACCACGCGTGGTCATGGCCGGGGAACCGATACGGATGCCGGAGGTGACGAAGGGCTTTTCCGGGTCGTTGGGGATACCGTTCTTGTTCACCGTGATGTGGGCACGGCCCAGAGCGGCTTCGGCGTCCTTGCCGGTGATCTTCTTGGCGCGCAGGTCGATCAGGAAGACGTGGGATTCGGTACGGCCGGAGACGATGCGCAGGCCGCGCTCTTCACCCAGCACCTTGGCCATGACGCGGGCGTTGTTGATCACCTGCTCCTGGTAGGCCTTGAACTCGGGGGATGCGGCTTCCTTGAAGGCCACGGCCTTGGCGGCGATGACATGCATCAGCGGGCCGCCTTGCAGGCCGGGGAAGATGGCGGAGTTGAGGGCCTTCTCGTGCTCGGCCTTCATCAGGATCACACCGCCGCGGGGGCCGCGCAGGGTCTTGTGGGTGGTGGAGGTCACCACGTCGGCGTGGGGCACCGGGTTGGGGTAGAAACCGGCGGCGATGAGGCCGGCGTAGTGGGCCATGTCCACCCAGAAAATGGCGCCGACTTCCTTGGCGATCTTGGCGAAGCGCTCGAAGTCGATGCGCAGGGCGTAGGCGGAGGCGCCGGCGACGATGATCTTCGGCTTGTGCTCGCGGGCCAGGGCTTCCATCTTGTCGTAGTCGATCTCTTCCTTTTCGTTGAGACCGTAAGAGACGACGTTGAACCACTTGCCGGACATGTTCAGGGCCATGCCGTGGGTGAGGTGGCCGCCTTCGGCCAGGCTCATGCCCATAATGGTGTCGCCGGGCTTGGCGAAGGCCATCAGCACGGCCTGGTTGGCCTGGGAACCGGAGTTGGGCTGCACGTTGGCGGCTTCGGCACCGAACAGCTTCTTCAGGCGCTCGATGGCCAGTTGCTCGGCCACGTCCACGTATTCGCAACCGCCGTAGTAGCGCTTGCCGGGGTAGCCTTCGGCGTACTTGTTGGTCAGCTGGGAGCCTTGGGCTTCCATGACCGCGTTGGAGACGTAGTTTTCAGAGGCGATCAGCTCGATATGGTCCTCTTGGCGACGATTCTCGTCTTCGATCGCCTTCCAGAGTTCGGGGTCGACTTTCGCCAGGGTATCGTTTGCGGAAAACATCGGTGCTGCCTCTCAAGCCGTTGAAAAAGGCGAAAATTGTACCATGGGCGGAAGGTGTCCAGCCCCCGGGGGAAATCCCCCACCCGGCTCAGGCCGGCAGTTCGTCCAGGGCGCCGCCGGCTTCCAGGTGCCGGGTACAGCCCCAGAGGACGATGCGCCAGGTGCCATCGGTGCCCTTCTCTAGCCAGGTGATGCCGGCGTTGGGAATGGTGAAGTCCCGCGGTGCCGCCAGGGGCAAGCCCCGCACGTGGCGGTTGATTACATCCAGCACGCCGCCGTGGCAGACCAGTAGCAGGGTTTCGCCGCCATGGCTGGCGGCCAGGGCCTCCAGGCAACCGGTGACCCGGGCCGAGAATTCGCTCAGGCTCTCGCCGCCGGGGATCGGCGCAGCCGGCTGCCGCGCCTCGAAGGCGGCGTAGGCTTCCGGGTGGCGCTGGCTGGCCTCGGTGTAGGTCAGCCCTTCGAACAGGCCGTAACGCCGCTCCCGCAGGGCCGGCCGCAGGCGCACCGGGCGCCCCAGATGGGCAGCGATGGCTTCGGCCGTGACCCGGGCTCGGGAAAGATCGCTGCTATACACCGCGGCAAAGGCCCCTTCCTCCTCCAGGCGACGGGCTGTCGCCCGGGCCTGGCGCAGGCCGGTGGGGTTGAGGTCGATATCAATATGGCCCTGGATGCGCCGTTCGGCATTCCAGAAGGTTTCGCCGTGGCGAACGACGCAGATACGGGTAGGGGACATGGCATTCCTCGGCGACGCCTTGCCGGCGTCCGGACAGTGGAAAAAACCCTCATGGCGAAGCAGTCATTGCCAGGGGAATACGGCTGAAAAGCCCCGGCCGGCTAGGGTTTCCACCAATGCCCCGGACTTTCCCCCTGTGCCATACTCGCCGCGCATTTTGCACGACTCCGTACGCGGCCGCCTGGGCGGCCCGCGCTGCGGTAAAAGCGTTCAGGCGAAGCCGCAGGAGGACTTTGCCCGGCCACAAGCCGCACATGACGCAACGGGGCCCAAGAAGCCCGGCATTTTAAGACATCTCTGGAGGAACCCATCGTGACCTTTCTGCTCAGCGTCTCCCGCGGGATCGACGCCCTCAATGAGCGTGTTGGTAAAGCCGTGATCTGGTTGGTGCTGGTCATGACCATCATCAGTGCCGGCAACGCTGTCATGCGCTACACCATCAATTACAGCTCCAACGGCCTGCTGGAAATCCAGTGGTACCTGTTTGCCGTGATTTTCCTTTTCAGTGCCGGCTACACCCTGCTGCGCAACGAACACGTGCGCATCGACGTGGTGGCGGGCAAGCTCTCCCCCCGCGGCCAGGCCTGGATCGACATCATCGGCACCCTGCTATTCCTGATGCCCATGGCCATCCTCATCATGTACCTGTCTTGGCCCATTTTCATGAATGCCTGGGATTCCGGAGAAATGTCCTCCAATCCCGGCGGCCTGATCCGCTGGCCGGCTCGTCTGATGATTCCCGTCGGCTTCCTGTTGCTGGTGCTGCAGGGCTTCTCCGAACTGATCAAGCGCTTCGCCTTCCTCAAGGGGCTGATTGCCAACCCCATGGAAAAGCATAAGGGCCCCTCCGCCGAGGAAGAACTGGCGGCCGCCATCCAGGCACGCAAAGAGGAGGCCAAATAATGGAATTCCTGATTAACAACATGGCGCCGATCATGTTCGGCGCCCTGGTCCTGTTCCTGTTGTTCGGCTATCCAGTGGCTTTTGCCCTGGCCGCCAACGGCATGGTCTTCGGCTTCATCGGCATGGAACTGGGCCTGCTCCACCCCGCCCTCTTCCAGGCCCTGCCGGAACGGGTCTTCGGCATCATGGCCAACGACACCCTGCTGGCCATTCCCTTCTTCACCTTCATGGGCCTGGTGCTGGAACGATCAGGCATGGCGGAGGATTTGCTCGACACCATCGGCCAGCTCTTCGGCCCCATGCGCGGTGGCCTGGCCTACGCGGTGATTTTCGTCGGCGCCCTGCTGGCGGCGACCACCGGAGTGGTGGCGGCCTCGGTGATCTCCATGGGCCTGATTTCCCTGCCCATCATGCTGCGCTACGGCTACGACAAGCGCCTGGCCTCCGGCGTCATCGCTGCCTCGGGCACCCTGGCCCAGATCATTCCGCCGTCCCTGGTGCTGATCATCATGGCCGACCAGTTGGGCAAGTCCGTGGGCGACATGTACGAAGGCGCCATGGTGCCGGGTCTGGTACTCACCAGCCTGTATGTCGGCTACGTGGCTCTGCTCACCATCATCAAGCCCAATGCCGCCCCGGCCCTGCCCCTGGAAGCCCGCTCCTTGCGTGGCGCCAAGCTGCTCGTGCGCGTACTCACCACGCTGGTGCCGCCGCTGGTGCTGATCTTCCTGGTGCTGGGTACCATCTTCCTGGGTATTGCCACGCCCACCGAAGGCGGCGCCATGGGGGCTGCCGGCGCCCTGATCCTGGCCCTGATGCGCCGTCGCCTGTCCGTCTCCCTGCTCAAGCAGGCCATGGATACCACCGCCAAGCTGTCTTCCTTCGTGGTCTTCATCCTGGTGGGTTCCACGGTGTTCGGCCTGGTCTTCCGCGCGGTGAACGGCGACCTGTGGGTGGAGCACCTGCTGACTTCCCTGCCGGGTGGCCAGCTGGGCTTCCTCATCGTGGTGAATATCCTGGTCTTCGTGCTGGCCTTCTTCCTGGACTTCTTCGAACTGTCCTTCATCATCGTGCCCCTGTTGGGACCGGTGGCGGAAAAGCTGGGCATCGACCTGATCTGGTTCGGCGTGCTGCTCGGGGTGAACATGCAGACCTCCTTCATGCACCCGCCCTTCGGCTTCGCCCTGTTCTACCTGCGTTCCGTGGCGCCGGCCTCGATCAAGACGACGGACATCTACTGGGGCGCCGTGCCGTTCGTCTGCATCCAGATCATCATGGTGGCCTTGATCATCATCTTCCCCGGCATGATCAGCTACGGTGACCCGGCCCACCACACGCCCACCCAGCAGGAGTCCGAGGCCATGGACCTCAACTCCCTGATGCAGCAGCAGGAAGGCGGTAGCGCTGAATCGGGCGAGGAGCCCCAGAACGAACTGCTCAAGCAGCTGCAGCAGAACAACAACTAAGCGACCGAATCATCCCTAATTGGCCCGCCGGCAACCCCGGCGGGCTTTTTTTCGTCTGAGGAATGGGGGGTAGATCGGAACTAGGCCCCCATGGTTAGGAGAGAAGTGCTGGGCAGAAGAAGGGGGCAGCCGATCAGTCAACTCCCTGATATTGATTGATGAAAGTCCTACCGAGCCGTCTTTTGCGACTGCTAACCTAGCTTTCATCCAATAACGATGGATTTATCGTGGAACTTCCGAATCCCACCGACTCCCTCCGCAGCCGCTTGATTCAGGCGGCGCTTGATTGCTTTCTGGCAGACGACTATCACCATGTCACCACCCGACGCATTGCCGAATGTGCCGGGGCCAACGTCTCGATGATCCGCTACTACTTCGGCAGTAAAGAGGGGCTGTACGAAGAAATGATTCGCGAGACATTGAGCCCGTTGCTTGAGGTGCTGGACGGTCCGTTGCTGGCTTCCACTGCCGGATTTTCAGAATTCCTCGGCCTGTACTATCGGACGATGTTAGCCCGCCCAGAGTTTCCCAAACTGATCCTTAAGGTACTGGCGCTCCGGCATGGCCCAGGTCGTCGGTTTATTCAGCAGTTGCTGGAGCGTGGCCGTAGCCGTGGTGCGCGCAAGGTTGCCGACCTGAAAGCACAGGGAGCGGTTGCGCCGGCCATCGATCCCGACATTCTGCGGCTGGCATTCGTGAGCCTGGCGATGACCCCCATGTTGCTCAAAGATATTTTTGAGGAGCAGATGGAGCGCCCCATGAATGCGGCGTTCCTGGAGAAATTGGCTGCGTTCAATGGCCACCTGTTCGCAGCCGGTTTGGCGCCAGCAATTTCAGTGGAGAAAGGAGAGGGTGTATGACGCTCCAGTTGCATTCAGGCGCCGTGCGCCGATTCGCCAAGGCCATGAAATTCGGCAACTGGCTACAGTCGCTGCCCAACAAGGTGATACCGGCGCCATTCCGCTTGATCCAGATTGGCTCAGCCTACTGGCAATCGAAAGCCCTCGCCGTGGCTGCCCGGCTGGATATTGCTACCGTGCTGGGGGCGGATACCCTGGAGGCATCGGTGCTGGCACGGCGTGTCGACGCGAATGCTGATGCGCTTGGGCGTCTCATGCGGATGCTGGCAGCCATGGGCGTTTTTGAGGAGGTTGGTCCCATGGCATTTCGTAACAACAAGCTTTCCCGCTGCCTTGCCAGGAGCCACCCGCAAAGTGTTCGTGCCATGATTCTGATGCATAACTCAGATGCAATGAGCTGCCCGTGGTTTGAGCAGCTGGAAGCAGGGATTCGTAGTGGTACGCCTCCGTTCCAACTGAGTCACGGGGAGGAGTTGTTTGATTACCTGGATCATCATCCTGACCTTGACCAGCTCTTTTCTGAAGCGATGGATAGCGTCGAGTCCTTGGCAGGAGATGGCTTTGCCACTGACCTGGATTGGGGGCAGTTTGATCGCGTCATCGATGTCGGTGGGTCTCGCGGGACCAAGGCCCTGGCCATCCTGAAACAACACCCAAATCTTCGCGCACTGATCGTCGATCGTCCCCAGGTGGTAGCAGAAGCGCAACGCTATTGGGCATCTCACCCTACGACGGGAGTAGAACGTCTTCGCTTTCAGGTCGGGGATCTGTTCGAGGCCATTCCTGCAGCCACCGGACCGAAGGACATCTATTTGCTTTCGGCGGTCCTGCATAGTTTCGACAACGGCACCTGCATCAGGGCACTGAAGAAACTGGGCGAGGCCATGGGGAGCAGCTCAGCCCGAGCAGCGGTGCTAGAAATGGTGCTTCCGGAAACTGGGGCCGACATCGCTAGCGCCTCCTTCGATATGCAGATGTTTGCGGGCTGTCGCGGGCGCGAACGGACTATGACCGAGTGGCACTCCGTTATTAAGGGGGCGGGCCTGGTGCTGGAAGAGGTCGTACGCTTACGCTCCCTTGGCAGCATCCTGGTGCTGCGCAGACCGTGAGGTGCTATGCGGGCAAACCCAGCTGCTTGTGCCGCACCGCAACACCTCACCGCCGGCTCGACGTTGGCAGGCGAATCAGGCAATTCGATGCCCCTCGTGAAAAGACGCAGCACTACATCAAAACAATGTCGTACTGCTCCTGGGTGTAGCTTGCTTCGGCCTGGAGGGAGATGGCCTTGCCGATGAAATCCGAGAGCATGGCCAGGGACTGGGATTCTTCGTCCAGATACAGGTCGATCACCGGCGGGGCTGCCAGAATGCGGTATTCCCGGGCATTGAACTGGCGTGCTTCGCGCAGCAGCTCGCGCAGGATTTCGTAGCAGACGGTACGGGCGGTCTTTACCTCGCCACGGCCGCCACAGGTCGGACAGGGCTCGCACAGCACGTGGGCCAGGGATTCCCGGGTGCGCTTGCGGGTCATCTCCACCAAGCCAAGGGCGGTGAAGCCGTTCACCGTCATCTTGGTGTGGTCCCGGGCGAGAGCCTTGTTGAATTCGGCCAGCACCGCATCCCGGTGTTCCGTGTTCTCCATGTCGATGAAGTCTACGATGATGATGCCGCCCAGGTTGCGCAGGCGCAGCTGGCGGGCGATGGTCTGGGCCGCTTCCAGGTTGGTCTTGAAGATGGTGTCGTCGAAGTTGCGCACACCGACGAAGCCGCCGGTGTTCACGTCGATGGTGGTCATGGCCTCAGTCTGATCGATGATCAGGTAGCCGCCGGATTTCAGATCGACGCGCCGGGCCAGGGCCTTCTGGATTTCTTCCTCCACCCCGTGCAGGTCGAAGAGGGGCCGCTCCCCGGTGTAGTGCTCGAGCAGGGGCAGCACCGTGGGTGTGTATTGCTCGGCGAATTCCCGCAGCTTCTGGAAATTTTCCCGGGAGTCGATGACGATGCTCGAGGTTTCCGGATTGACGAAGTCCCGCAGCACCCGCTGGGAGAGGGAGAGTTCCTGGTACAGCAGGGAGGGTGGCGCTACCCGCAGGGATTGTTCCTTGATGCCGCGCCAGGTCTTGCGCAGGTATTCGATGTCGTTGGCCAGTTCTTCGTCCGTGGCGCTCTCGGCCATGGTGCGGACGATGAAGCCGCCGTTCTCGTCGGCCGGCACCAGGCGGGTCAGGCGCTCCCGCAGCTGTTCCCGTTCCTGCTCGTCCTCGATGCGCTGGGAAACGCCGATGTGCTTTTCCTGGGGCAGGTACACCAGCATCCGTCCGGCGATGGAAATCTGCGTGGACAGGCGCGCGCCCTTGGTGCCGATGGGGTCCTTGATGACCTGCACCACCAGGCTCTGGCCTTCGGTGAGGATGCGTTCGATGGGCCGGGCGCCGTCGCCGTCACGGTCCCGCTCGCCCTTCTCACCGCGCTCGCCGCGTTCGCTATGGCGCGGCAGCCAGATGTCCGCCACGTGGAGAAAGGCTGTGCGCTCCAGGCCCACGTCGATGAATGCCGACTGCATCCCCGGCAGGATGCGGACTACCTTGCCGAGATAGATGTTGCCGACGATACCGAGGGAGGCCGTGCGCTCGATATGCAGTTCCTGGGCGACGCCCTGGTGCATCACCGCCACCCGGGTTTCCTGGGGGGTGAAATTGATGAGGATTTCTTCAGGCATAGGAAGGGTGGGAAGGCAGGTAAAATTCAGGTTTTGCCCCATTCTACCCCAATGCCCCAAGCCTCCCCCGACACCGCCAATCCTGCCGCTCCGGTCACCCGGCGGGCCCCCGAACTACTGGCCCCCGCTGGCACCCGGGCCATGATGGACAGCGCCTTCGCTTTCGGCGCCGATGCCGTCTATGCCGGCCAGCCCCGCTACAGCCTGCGGGTGCGCAACAACGATTTCGGCAACATGACCGTCCTGGCCGAAGCCCGCCAGGCCGCCCGGGACCTGGGCAAGCAGTTCTATCTGGTGAGCAACATCTTCCCCCGCAACGCCAAGGTAAAGACCTATCTGGCCGACATGGCGCCGGTCATGGAGATGGCGCCGGATGCCCTGATCATGGCCGACCCGGGCCTCATTGCCATGGTGCGGGAGCAGTGGCCGGAGATGCCCGTACACCTTTCCGTCCAAGCCAACACGGTGAATTACGCGGCAGTGCGCTTCTGGCAGAGCCTCGGCATTTCCCGGGTCATCCTCTCCCGGGAGCTATCCCTCGACGAGGTGGCGGAAATCCGCCAGGAATGCCCCGACATGGAGCTGGAAGTGTTCGTGCACGGCGCCCTGTGCATCGCCTATTCCGGCCGCTGCCTACTCTCTGGCTACTTCAATCACCGTGACCCGAACCAGGGCACCTGCACCAATTCCTGCCGCTGGGACTACAAGGTGCACCCGGAGAATGAGGCCACCGATGGCCGGCCGGAAACCAAGATGTGGCTGCTGGAAGAGCGCCAGCGCCCCGGCGAGCTGATGCCCATCGAGGAAGACGAGCACGGCACCTACATCATGAATTCCCGTGACCTGCGCGCCATCGAGCACGTGCAGCGGCTGGTGGAAATCGGTGTCGATTCCCTGAAGATCGAGGGCCGCACCAAGTCCCCCTATTACGCCGCCCGGGCCTGCCAGGCCTATCGCCGGGCCATTGACGACGCGGCTGCCGGGCGTCCCTTCGACCCGGCCCTGCTGGCCGACCTGGAAGGCCTGGCCAACCGGGGCTACACCGACGGCTTCTACCAGCGCCACCACGATGCGGAGTACCAGAATTACCTCAAGGGCCATTCCGAGTCCGAGCGCAGCCTCTATGTCGGCGATGCGATCCGCTTCGACGCCGAGCGGGGCCTCATGGAAGTGACGGTGAAGAATCGCTTTGCCCTGGGTGACCAGTTGGAAATCATCCACCCCGCCGGAAATTGCATCGTTCCCCTGAATCGCCTGGAAAACCGGGCCGGCGAAGCCATCGAAGTGGCGCCCGGCAGCGGCCACACGGTCTGGCTGTCCCTGCCGGCGGAATACCAGGGCGCGTACATCGCCCGCCTGCTCCAGGCCTGAGGCGCCTCGTGCCCCACCTGACGGCCTACATCTCCGGCCACGGCTTCGGCCATGTGGCTCAGACCGGGCCGGTCCTCAATGCCCTGCGGGAAATGCGGCCGGATGTGGCCCTGACGGTGGTCAGCAGCGCCCCGCCTGCCGTACTGCGCCAGCGTATTGACGGCGATTTCACCCTGGAGCCCCGGGCGGCGGATTTCGGCTTCGTCATGGAAGATCCGTTCCGCATCGACCGCGCCGCCAGTGCCCGGGCCTATCAGCAATTTCACGCTGACTGGCCAGCCCGGATCGCGGCGGAGGCCGCCTGGCTCCAGGCCCGGCGTACCGATCTGGTGCTGGCCAACGCTGCCTACCTGCCCCTGGCGGCGGCCCGCTCGGTAGGCATTCCGGCCTGGGGCCTCAGCTCCCTCAACTGGGCCGGGCTGTTCGCCTTTGTCTATGGCGGAGAAGCGTGGGCCGCCCCCATCCACCGGCAGATGCTGGAGGCCTACGCGGGCGCTAAGGCCTTTTTCAAATTGCAGCCCGCCATGCCCATGGACGATCTGCCCAACAGTCGCTGGAGCGGCCCGGTGGCCCGTCTCGGCCAAAGCCGGCCGGCGGCCCTGCGCCAGGCCCTGGGCTTGCCCGCCAGTTGCCGGGTGGTGCTGGTGGCCCTGGGCGGCATTGCCTCCCGTCTGCCTATTGCCGACTGGCCGGTAACCCCGGACCTGTTCTGGCTGGTACCGGCCGCCTGGCAACCGGCCCGGCCGGACATGGGGGCCTTCGAGTCGCTGCAATGGGATTTCACCGAGTTGCTGGCCTCGGTGGATGCGGTGGTGGGCAAGCCCGGCTATGGCACGTTTGCCGAGGCCGCCTGCAACGGCATCCCCATGCTTTATGCCCGCCGGCCGGCCTGGCCGGAACAGGATGTGCTGATCGACTGGCTACGGCAGACGGCGCGTTGCGTCGAGGTGCCGGAAGCACGTCTGGAGAAAGGGGCGCTGGCCTCCGATCTGGCGGCCCTGTGGCACCAAGAGGCGCCGCCCCGGCCTGAGCCCACGGGGGCGCGGGAGGTGGCGGCAGCCCTGGCGGCCGGGCTGCCGATGTAAGCGCCGGTTAGTCGGAAGTGTGTCTCAGTGGAGACTTAGGGAGGCCTTGGCGCCCCCTTGTGGCGGCCCCCAAGGAGGTCTCAGAGGGGGTAGCCGGCCTTCTTCAGCAGTTCGCCTGTTTCGCACAGGGGCAGGCCCATGACGCCGGTGTAGCTGCCTTCGAGATGGGAAACGAACATGCCGGCCTTGCCCTGGATGCCATAGGCGCCGGCCTTGTCCATGGGCTCGCCGCTGCTGACGTAGCGGCTGATCTCGCTCTCTTCCAGGGGGCGGAAGTGCACGAAGCTCTCGGAGAGAATGGTTTCGATATGGCCGCTCCAGGCCAGGGAAACGGCGGTGAGTACGCGGTGCCGGCGACCGGAGAGCAGCTCCAGCATGCGCCGGGCATCGGCTTCATCCGTCGGCTTGCCGAGAATCTCGCCGTCGCACTCCACCGTGGTGTCGGCCGCCATGATGGGCTGCACCGCCTGACGGCGCCAAACCACCAGCTTGAGGCCATGCTCGGCCTTGGCCCGGGCGACGCGTTTGACATAGTCCACCGGGTCTTCACTCGCCAGCACGCTTTCATCCACGGCCCGGTCGGCCCGGGGGGGATTGCGGAAGAGCAGGGTTTCGAACTGCACGCCCATGAGGGAGAGCAGCTCCCGCCGACGGGGGCTGCGGGACGCCAGGTAGATGCGGGGGCCGAGAGGAATGGTCATGATGACGTGGGCGGAAGGGCTTCAGCCTTCCCGATGGTAAGGATGGTTACGGATCACGCTCACAGCCCGGTAAAGCTGCTCGCACAGGATCAGCCGGGCCATGGCGTGGGGCAGGGTCAGGCTGGAGAGGCGCAGCATGGCGCCACCGTTCTGGCTGGCCTCGGCTTTCAGCTCCGGGTCCAGGCCGTCGGCACCACCGATCAGCAGGGCGATGTCGCGGCCTTCGCCCATCCAGCCTTCGAGGCGGGCGGCCAGTTTGACCGTGGTCAGGTCCTCGCCCCGCTCGTCCAGGGCGACGATGCGGCAACCGGCCGGCAGGGCGGCGCGGATGCGGGTCTTCTCCGCCGCCAGCAGTTGCTCACGGGTTTTCGAGCCCCGGGGCTCGGGCTTGATTTCGACGACGCTGACGGCCATCTCCCGGGGCATGCGCTTGATGTACTCGGCGCAACCGGCGGCCACCCAGTCCGGCATCTTGTGGCCCACGGCGACAATGCAGAGTTTCATGATGGATGGGGAGGAAAGGCGGCGCCGAAAGCAGGGAGAGGGTCAGTGCGCCGGAAGGGATCAGGCGGCGGCGCTGCCACCCTGGCCGGGGGACTTATGGCGGACCGGCGCCTTGGCGCCCCACAGTTCTTCCAGGTTGTAGTAGGCGCGCACAGCAGGTTGCATGACATGGACGACGATGTCGCCCAGGTCCACCAGCACCCATTCGCCGGTTTGCTCGCCTTCGACGGAGAGCACTTCGCCGCCGGCTTCCCGCACCTTTTCCTGGACGCTGCGGGCCAGGGCCTTGACCTGACGGTTGGAGTCGCCGCTGGCCACCACCACCCGGTCAAAGAGGGAGGTGATCTTGCTGGTATCGATGACTTCGATGTCCTTGCCCTTGATGTCTTCAAGGGCGTCCACGACGAGGGCTTGCAGTTTGCTCAGTTCCATCAGGTGCCTAAATTACGGGGTTGGAGATAAAGTTGCTGCGCCCGAATATAAGCGAACACCGCTTCGGGCAGCAAATAACGGGGGCTGCGGCCCGCCGCCAGCAGCTGGCGGATCTGGGTGGCGGAAATGGCCAGAGGCGTCATGGGGAAGGTGACGATGCCGCCTCCCGGGCGCTGCGCCAACTCGCCGGGGGCGCAGCGGCGGGCCTGGAATTCGGTGGCCAGCTCAGCCGGCAGGGCGGCCGGGTCGATGGAAAAGCCTGGGCGGTAGACCACGGCCACATGGGCTAGTTCGAGGATGTCCCGCCAGCGGTGCCAGGTGGGCAGACCGGCAAAGGCGTCGGCGCCGGTGAGCAGCACCAGGGGGGTGGCAGCGCCTCGTTCCTGGCGCAGGCGCTCCAGGGTCAGCACGGTGTAGCTCTTCTCCTGGCTGAAAACCTCGGCCCCATCCACGGCGAAGGCCGGGTTGTCCGCCACGGCGCAGCGCACCATGGCCAGGCGCTGTTCTGGCCCGGCCGCCGGCATCTCCCGGTGGGGCGGCTGGCCGGCGGGAATCCACAGCACCTGGTCCAGCGCCAGATGCTCCACGGCCTCCTGGGCCAGGCGCAGGTGGCCGTGATGAATCGGATCGAAGGTACCGCCGAAAATGCCGACGAGGCAGCCCTCAGGCATGGCCGCCGTCGTCTTCGTCATCCACCCGGGCTTCAAAGGTGGCCGGGGTGTCCACGAAGACATCCCGGTAACTGACGTAGAAGCTGGCCACCAGGGTGGGCGCCAGCACCAGGATCAGGGGCACCATGACGAGGGCTGCCGCCAGTCCGCTGCCCAGGAAAAGCCCCAGCAACCCCATGGCCAGGGCCGGTATGATGCCGCACCAGAGCAGCAGGGACACCCCGTAGGCCAGGAACGGGCGCCAGTTGCGCAGGCAGGCGAAGAAGCTGAAAAACAGGGCCTTGCCCACCCCCAGCCGGTGCCACGCCGCCAGCATGGGGGCGAACCAGAAGGCCATCACCAGGGGCACCACCAGCAGCATGGCCAGCTGGGTGGCGACGAAAAACGCGGAGTCCTCAATGCCCTCTTCCGGCGGCTTGCCGCCGAGGAACATCAGGCGGAACAGCTCCCCCCCATCCACCAAGGAGGTAATGCCAAGGATGGAAAGGGTGCCGCACAGATAGAGCCCGCCCAGGGCCACCAGCACGGCCGCCTGGGGGCGGATGCCGGAGGCGAGGGACTGGGGCGTTACCGCCAACCCCCGGTCCAGGGCCCGGCAGGCATTCATTAGCACCAGGGACAGGGTCGGCATGGCCAGGTAGGAGACCAGGCTGCCCAGCAGCGGCACGCTGCCCACCAGGGCCAGGAACAGCCAGTAGGCGAGCAGCAGCAGGCTGAGGATGGCGGGATTGCGGCGGAAGACAGCGTAGCCGCCGGCCAGCCAGCGCCAGCCGTGACCGGCGGGAAGATTCAGGGCCTGCATGATTTAGGCGGAGGGAAAGATATCCCGGTAGGAGGCATAGATGCCGGCGAAGGACACGGGCAGCAGCACCAGGAAGCCCAGGCCCATGGGCAGGGCCGCGATGAAGAAGAGGATGCCGAGGATCAGGCCGAAGACGGTGAAGGCCAGGAAATTCTTCAGGCAGGCCTGGAAGCTGGCCTTGAGGGCGGCCACCGGCGCCATGTGGTTGAAATAGACCAGGGCCGGGGCGAACCAGAAGGCCATGAAGAGGGGCACGGCCAGGGCCAGGCTGATGAGGATGGCCAGCAACACCCCGGCGATGGCCACGCCCAGGCCGCTGGCGCTACCCGCGGCGGCACCGCCCATCAGGGAGCCGCCGCCGATGATCATGCCCACCGCCAGAATGGCGAACCAGCCCAGCATGTAGAAGAGGCCCAGGAGGATAAGGTTGGTGGTTTCCCGGGAGAAGCCGGCGAACAGGTCCCCCAGTTCCGCCTTGTCGTTGCCTTCTTCCTGGCGGCGCACTGCCTGCAGGGCGCCGGCCACCAGCAGGGGCAGCATCAGGTGGGACGCCAGGGCCCCCAGCACCGGCACCATGGCCACGGCCAGGGTCAACACCAGGAAGACCAGGGCCAGCACCAGCCAGGGGCCGGGGGCGGCCAGGAAAAGGTTCCAGCCGAAACGCAGCCATTCGATGCCGGCCCCGGCGGGCACGACGCGGCTGTCGCCATCGAAGGGAGGAGGTGCCATGGGGAAGGCGGGCGTGGAATCCGGGGTGTCGGCTGACATGGGGAACTATCGGGAAAATGGGGAGAAATTCAGGAATGGCGCCATGCTAACGGCACGACGGGGGGTTGGCAATCGCCGCTCCCCTGTGGGGGCCTCGCTGCAACCGGCTCGTGGGGGCCGGAAATTGGCGGAGCACGGCCGGGGAAGGCACGGGGCGGTGCGCGCTGCGAGGCTCAATTGAGCCAGGGTGCCGTTGTGTGGCGATGGGTTTCAAGCAGGCGCTGGAAGGGCGTGGGATCCTTCACCAATACCTGCTGGCCTTCCCGGGGCTGCTGCTGGTCCTGCAGGCGGGAAAGCCAGAAACGCAGGGCGGCGCGGCGTAACAGCCGGGGCCAGGCCGCTGCCTCCGCAGCCAACAGGGGCCGTTGGGCGTGATAGGCCGCCAGCAGGGCCCGGGTGCGGTCGGCATGCAGTTGACCGGCGTCATCCAGACACCAGTCGTTGGCGGCCACCGCCAGGTCAAACAGCAACTCGTCTTCCCCGGCGAAATAGAAATCCAGCAGGCCCGACAGGCGGTATCCGTCAAACAGCACGTTATCCCGGAACAGGTCGGCGTGGATGACGCCCCGGGGCAGCACGGCATGGGCGGCGCTCTGGTCCGCCAGTTCATTCGTCAGGAGTGCGGTCGCTACCGGCGCCAGCAGGGGCAAAAGCCGCCCAGCTGTTTCCCGGCACCAGCCAAGCCCTCGGGGATTGGGCTGGGGGGCGGGAAAATCGGCTGCTGCCAGATGCAGGCGGGCCAGGGCATCGCCCACGGCCGCGCAATGTATAGCGTCCGGCGCCACCACCTCATGGCCCGGCAGGCGGGTGAACAGTGCCGCCGGCTTGCTGGCCAGGGGGCGCTGAATTCGCCCGGCCAGATCGGCCAGGGGCGCGGGACAGGGCAGGCCCCGGGCCGCCAGATGGGCCATGAGCGCGAGATAGAAGGCCAGCTCGTCTGCCCCCAAGGTTTCGAAGAGGGTCAGGACCCACTGGCCCCGGTCGGAGCTGACGCGGTAGTTGGTGTTCTGGACGCCGGCTTCGATGCCGGCAAAGCCGAGGAGCCGGCCGGCCTGGCCGGCTTCCAGCCAGGCGGCGAGCTGCTCCGCCGTTACGTGGGTGAAAACGGACACGGAGCCGCAGGCGAAGCGTGGTGCGTGGCCGTCGGCGCCCTTAGAAGGTGCCGATCACCCACATGGGCACGCGCACGCCCTGGTCCAGATTGTCACGGCGGGAGAAGGTGCCGTCGCCCTGGTCGTCCACCAGGTAGTAGGGCACGCCGTGGGTGGGGGTGACCCGGATCATGTAGAGCTTGCCGTTGACCCGGAACTCTTCGACGGTGTCGTTATCCCGCTTCTTGATGGTCACCTGGGGTTCCAGGGCGGCATCGAAGGGCGCCATTTCGGGGGGCGGCGGGGGGACGGCCGGCAGGGGCTGCAGATCGCTGCGAGCGGCCTGGGCCAGGGCGCCGCCAGCGGCGAACAGACAGAGCGTGGCGGCGAGAAGGGAAAGACGGCGCATGAAAGGAGCCCTTGCAAAGAAGACCGTGGGGAGGCCGGATTTTATTACAAATTGAGCAGCATCTCCCGCTCGTCCGGCAGGGGGGCGAAGCCGCGGGTTTCGTAGTGTTTGAAGATGGCTTCGACAATTTGTTCCGGCTCGTCGATCACCTGGATGAGCTCCAGATCGTCGGGGGAAATCATGCCCTCGCCCACCAGACGGTCCTTGAACCATTCCAGCAAGCCGCGCCAGAAGGGCTCGTGCACCAGGATCAGCGGAATCTTGCGGCTCTTGCCGGTCTGGATCAGGGTCAGGGCCTCCAGCACCTCGTCCAGGGTGCCGAAGCCCCCGGGCATCACCACATAGGCGCTGGCGAATTTGACGAACATGAACTTGCGCGCGAAGAAGTGGCGGAAGGACTGGGAAATGTCCTGGTAGGGATTGGCGGCCTGCTCGTGGGGCAGCTGGATGTTGAGGCCGACGGAGGGGCTCTTGCCGTGGAAGGCGCCCTTGTTGGCCGCTTCCATGATGCCGGGGCCGCCGCCGGAGATAACCGAGAAGCCGGCATCGGAGAGCAGGCGGGCGGTCTTTTCCGTCAATTCGTAGTAGGGCGATTCCGGCGCGATGCGGGCGCTGCCGAAGATGGAAACAGCCGGTCGGATGGCCGCCAGCCGCTCAGTGGCCTCGACGAACTCTGCCATAATGCCGAAGATTCGCCAGGATTCCCGGGCCGACATGTTGTTGGTGACGCTATCGGGGTCCGCCAGGGGCGGCAGTTTGGATCGTTCGCTCATTTTTTTGTCTTCTGGATTTGTTTTTATGCCCATGCTTCTGCTGGTGGACGGCTCGTCCTACCTTTACCGCGCATTCCATGCCCTGCCGGACCTGCGCAACAAGGCGGGAGAACCGACCGGCGCCATCTACGGCGTGCTGAACATGCTACGCCGCCTGGAAAGCGACTACAAGGCAGAAGGCGTCACCTACAAGGCCGTGGTCTTCGACGCCAAGGGCAAGACCTTCCGCGACGACTGGTACCCGGAATACAAGGCCCAGCGCCCGCCCATGCCCAACGACCTGGTGGCCCAGATCGAACCCCTGCACGCCGCCATCAAGGCCTCCGGCTGGCCGTTGCTGATGGAAGAGGGCGTCGAGGCGGACGACGTCATCGGCACCCTGGCCCGCCAGGCCGAAGCCGCCGGCATGGATGTGGTCATCTCCACCGGCGACAAGGACCTGACCCAGCTGGTCAGCCCCCGGGTGCGCTGGGTGAATACCATGAGCAACGAAGTGCTGGACGAGGCCGGCGTCACCGCCAAGTTCGGCGTGGAACCGGGACGCATCGTGGATTACCTGGCTCTCATCGGCGACACGGTGGACAACGTCCCCGGCGTCGCCAAGGTGGGGCCCAAGACCGCTCTCAAGTGGCTGGAACAGTACGGCACCCTGGACAACATCATGGCCAATGCCGAGGCCATCGGCGGCGTGGTGGGCAACAACCTGCGCCAGGCCCTGGACTTCCTGCCCCTGGGCAAAAAGCTGGTGACCGTGGTGTGCGATCTGCCGCTGCCCGAAACCCCCGCCACCCTGGCCCCCCGCCCCGAGGACAAAGCCATCCTGGCGGAGATTTTCAGCCGCTACGAATTCAAGACCTGGCTGCGGGAACTGCAAGGTGACAGCGCGGCTGCCAGCGATGCCGAGGCCGGTGATGCGGCGGCGGCCCCCGCCGCCCCGGCCGGTGCCCACCGCCAGCATTACGAAACCATCCTCACCTGGGAGGCCTTCGAGGTCTGGCTGGCGAAAATCCAGGCCGCCCCCCTGACCGCCGTGGATACCGAAACCACCAGCCTGGACCCGCTCTCCGCCCGCATCGTCGGCATCTCCTTTGCCACCGCCCCGGGCGAGGCCGCCTATATTCCGGTGGCCCACAACTACCCGGGCGCCCCCGAGCAGCTGCCCCGGGAGCAAGTATTGGCGCGGCTCAAGCCCTGGCTGGAATCCAGCGCCCACGCCAAGCTGGGCCAGAACCTCAAATACGACCAGCACGTCTTCGCCAACCACGACATCGCCCTCAAGGGCATCGTGCACGACACCCTGCTGCAGTCCTACGTGCTGGAGAGCGACAAGGGCCACGACCTGGAACAACTGGCCCGCCGCCACCTGGGCCTGGACACCATTCCCTACACCGCCATCTGCGGCAAGGGCGCCAACCAGATCGGCTTCGACCAGGTCGCCATCGACCAGGCCAGCGAGTATTCCGCAGAGGATTCCGACATCACCCTGCGGGTGCACGACACCCTGCACCCTGCCATCGCCGCCGACGAGAAGCTCAACCGGGTCTATCGGGACATCGAAATGCCCGCCCGGGAAGTGCTCTTCGCCATGGAGCGCCACGGCGTGCTCATCGACAGCGGCCTGCTGCAGGCCCAGAGCAACGAACTGGGGCGCAAGCTGGTGGAGCTGGAAGCCCGCGCCGTGGAAATCGCCGGCCAGCCCTTCAACCTCAATTCGCCCAAGCAGCTGGCGGAAATCCTGTTCACCCAGCTGGGCCTGCCGGTGGTGAAGAAGACCCCGGGCGGCGCCCCCTCCACCGATGAGGAAGTGCTTTCCGAACTGGCCCTGGACTACCCACTGCCCAAGGCCCTGCTGGAGTACCGGGGCCTGGCCAAGCTGAAGAGCACCTACACCGACAAACTGCCGCGCATGGTCAATCCCCATACCGGCCGGGTGCACACCAGCTTTTCCCAGGCCGTGGCCGTCACCGGCCGCCTGGCCTCCAGCGACCCCAATCTGCAGAACATTCCGGTGCGCACCGCCGAAGGCCGCCGCATCCGCGCCGCCTTCATCGCCCCGGCCGGCTGCCAGATCGTCTCCGCCGACTATTCCCAGATCGAGCTGCGCATCATGGCCCACCTCTCGGGCGACCATGGCCTGCTCGACGCCTTCGCCAAGGGTGAGGACGTGCACCGCGCCACGGCGGCGGAAATCTTCGGCATCACGCCCCTGGAAGTCACCTCGGAACAGCGGCGTTACGCCAAGACCATCAACTTCGGCCTCATCTACGGCATGAGCGCCTTCGGCCTGGCCCGCTCCCTGGAAATCGAGCGCAGCGCCGCCCAGACCTACATCGAACGCTACTTCGCCCGTTACCCCGGCGTCGCCCGCTACATGGAAGAGACCCGGGAACTGGCCAAGCGCCAGGGCTACGTGGAAACCGTCTTCGGCCGCCGCCTGTGGTTGCCGGATATCCGCGCCAGCCAGGCCGGCCGCCGCCAGGGCGCCGAACGGGCCGCCATCAACGCGCCCATGCAGGGCACCGCCGCCGACGTGGTGAAGCTGGCCATGACCGCCGTGCAGGACTGGCTGCTCGGCAGCGGCCTGGCCTCCCGCCTGGTGCTGCAGGTGCACGACGAACTAGTGCTGGAAGTGCCGGAGGCGGAAATGGCTACGGTGCAGGAAGCCCTGCCCCGCCTCATGGCCGGCGTCGCCCAGCTGGCCGTGCCCCTGCTGGTGGAAGTGGGCCACGGCCCTTCCTGGGACGCCGCCCACTAGCCTGAAGCCCGGCGCGGGCCTAGGCTGATCAGCATTTAACGAGTTGATTGGCCGGCGGCTTGCCGGCCAGTACCGAGCGATTCCCGGCCCGCGTTCCGCCGGCCTGCCACCGTCACCCTTGCGGCGCTACGCCTGCTGTACCGCTCTGCTTACCCGGATTGGCACCGGGCAGCGCGATATGCTCAATGCGCTGGAAGGCAATAGGGGCGCCATTCTTTAACCCCCCATCCCGCTCAGCCAGCTAACACGCCATTTCCCAGGAGGTGATGCCGGAGATGCCCGTCCTTCCTGCCGCTCCGGGCAGGCATCCCGGATGCAGTCTTACCCCCCGGCACCCGCTTCCTTGCGGCAGCGCTTTTCCTTCAGCACCGTCGCCACGGTCCGCCCCACTTCCGCCACTTCGCCGGGGAAGGCCCGGGCATAGGCTTCCCGGGCGGCGCGCACCCGTTGCAGGCGGGGTTCCAGGCTGGTTTCATCCAGCAGCTCGCCGAAATCCCCGCCGCCGCCATGGAGCCGGGCCAGCACCTGGGCGCCCAGGGCCGGGGTGTAGTGGGAGGAATCGAAATAGCCCCGCATCAGGGTCTGGCGATCCCCCAGGGGCGGCACGGCCTCGCTGGTGAGGGCATCGTAGCCACCGAAATCCCACAGGGGGTAAGGCGTCTGCCCCGCGGCCCGGGCCGCGTCGGCGTTGAGGCGCACCAGCTGGCGCTTCCAGTCTTCCCACTGTTCCCACAGGCCCACCGCCCGCAGGGTTTCCCACTGGCGTGCATGGGAGGGGGAAATGAACAGCTTGAGCCGCACCCCGCGCTGCTGGGCGAGGCGCAGCAGGGCCGCCAGGTCGGCCATGGGCTGGCGGCCATCCCGGGCGTTGCTGAAGGCGAAGCGGCAGTGGGGCGGCGGCAGGTAAAGGTCTTCCACGTAGTAGCGTTCGCTGGCGTAGAAGCTGCCGCGGTGGCCGTCCTCCGCCTGGATGGCGGCCTCGAAGCCGATGCGCAGGCCCTGGGGGGTGTAGACGGT
Organism: Azospira sp. I13; assembly: GCF_003112695.1. Lineage (GTDB taxonomy): Bacteria > Pseudomonadota > Gammaproteobacteria > Burkholderiales > Rhodocyclaceae > Azospira. The sequence goes on along the minus strand of NZ_BFBP01000009.1, from coordinate 40,226 downwards.
GTCCCGGGGCTTCAACTGGCGGCGGCCGACGCTGCGCAGGCTGTCGGCCACGGCGGTGCTGGAAAAAAGCAGCTGCAGCGGGCGCCAGGGGGCGTAGTTGGCCTCGCTCTTGTCGTCCATGGGGCGCAGGTGGGCGTTGGCGGCGAAGAAATCCAGGCCGATCAGCACCTCCTCCGGCGGCTTGTTTCCACCTCTTTCCAGGAGCTCGCGGAAGATGGCCAGGGTTTCGTCGTAGGTCTGGCGGTCATAGGCCAGGTTGAGGGCGCCCGCTCCCAGGTGCGGGTCCGCCGGATCAATGCCGCGGTCGGTGCGGGAGCTGCCGAGAATGGCGATCCGGGGCTGCTGCCGGGCCAGGCCGACGATCTTGAAGATGCGCGCCTGCTTCACCTGCCGCGGCTTCAGGGCATTGAGCCCCTCCCGGCGGGGCGTGCCGTAGAGGCCATAGGGGTCCACCAGGGCATTGCCGGCCGCGGCCAGCAGGGCTAGGCCCAAGGCGGCGAACAGGAGTTGCTTGAGGTAGGCGGCCATGGTAGGTCAGAACTGGAAATAGAGGAATTCGGAGGCCCGGGAGAAGCCGAAAACGCTCCACACCGCCAGCAGTGCCAGACCCAAGGCCCAGGCGCCATGGGGCCGCCATTGCCACCAGCGGTGGGGCCCTGCAGCCAGGGCCGGCGGCGGCAGGGGGCCGTCGTAGGTGGGCCGCCAGGGGGCAAAAATCTGGCTCAGGTTGGGGCAGCAGAAGACCAGCAGCAGGCCGCCGGCAATCAGCAGCCGGGCCTTGCCCAGATCCACGGCGGAAGCCGCCAGGGCGGCTCCGCTGGCGTGGTCGGGGGACATCGAAAGAACGGGGAACATGGCCTGCAGCATGAGGCCGGCGGCCGGCAGACTGTCGGCACGGAAGAAGACCCAGGCCACCACGACGGCGAGAAAGGTCAGGGCCTGGCCGGCCAGCCGCTCCCAAAGGGGGGGCGAGATGGCTTTCCCATGGCGGCCCCGCAGGGCGCGCCAGCCGTGGTTGATGATCAGGTAGGCGCCGTGCAGGCCGCCCCACACCACGAAGGTCCACGCGGCGCCATGCCACAGCCCGCCCAGCAGCATGGTGATGAAGAGGTTGGCAAAGCGGCGGAAACGTCCGCGCTGGCTGCCGCCCAGCGGAATGTAGAGATAGTCCCGCAGAAAGGTGGACAGGCTGATGTGCCAGCGCCGCCAGAATTCGATGATGCTGCCGGCCCGGTAGGGGGAATAGAAGTTGAGGGGCAGGCGGATGTTGAAGAGCAGGGAAAGGCCCACCGCCATGTCCGAATAGCCGGAGAAATCGAAATACAGCTGCAGCGTGTAGGCCAGGGCCCCCACCCAGGCCTCGCTACTGGCGGGCAGGGCGCCCTCGCCGGCGGCGGCGAAGACCGGCGTGGCGAATTCGGCGAAGGTGTCGGCCAGCAGTACCTTCTTGGCCAGGCCGAGGATGAACAGGGAACTGCCCACGGCCAGGTGGGTCGGCTGCAGGCGGTAGGTCGGCGCCAGACCGAACTGGGGCATCATCTGCTTGTGGTGCAGGATGGGGCCGGCCACCAGATGGGGAAAGTAGGTGACGAAGAGCAGGTAGTGGGCCGGGTTGCCCTCCCGCACCAGGCCTCGGCGCACATCCACCAGATAGGCGATCTGGGTGAAAGTGAAAAAGGAAATGCCCAAGGGCAGCACCAGTCCCAGGGGCGCCCACTCCTGCCCCAGCAGGCTGGCGGCCGAGGCGAGGAAGAAATCGGCGTACTTGTAATAGCCCAGCAGCAGCAGGTTGGTGCCGACGGCCAGGGCCAGCAGTAGCGAGGTGCGCCGGCCGTTTCCCGTTTTGTCCTCGCGCTGGCGTTCCCGGGCCAGCCAGTTGCCCATGCCGTAGTTGAAGGCGATGGACCCCAGCAGAAGCAACAGGAAGCGGCTGTCCCAAACCCCGTAGAACACCAGGGAAGCGGCCCCCAGCCACCACGCCGCCCAGGCCGGCCGGCGCGCCCCGAGCCAGTAGAAACCGGCGAAGACCACCGGCAGATAGGCGAAGAGGAAGGCGTAGGAATTAAACAGCATGGGGGCGGCGGTGCATCGGGACCCTGGCGGGATAGCGCGGCGGTCTGACCCGGCCCCGCCCTAGTGCCGCGGCGAGAGGCTGGCGGAGGGGCGGAAGCCCAGCAGCAGCCCGGTGAACCAGGCGAAGAACAGGGCCTCGGCGTGGTCGAAGAGGAAGGAGTTGAACAGGTTGCCGACGGCAAAGGCCACCAGGAAACCTCGCAGCAAGAGGCGCTCACCAGGGTCCAGCAGCCGGCCCCGGCGCCAGGCCAGGATGAACACCGCCAGCAGCAGGAGCAGCCCTGGCAGGCCGAGTTGGGCCGTGGTCAGCAGGTACTGGTTGTGGGGATTGTTGGAGACCCGGGCCTCGGTCTGGGCAATCTCCGCGGCGTAGGCGGCCTCGAAGCCGCCGGTGCCGACGCCGCTCAGGGGGTGGTCGGCGATGATGCGCAGGCTGGTGGCGGCAAACTGCATACGCAGGCCCATGGAGCTTTCATCGGCCCGGCCGTACTGCCATGTCTGCACTTCGGCCACGCCTTCATGCAGGCGCTTCACCAGGGGGGCCTGGGGCGCCAGGGCCACGGCCGCCACCCCGGCAGCAAGCGCTACGGCGGAAACCGCCACACCCCGCCAGCGGAAGCGGGCAATGAACAGATAGGCGGCCAGCCCGGCCACCGCCACCAGGCCGGTGCGGCCATCGGTCAGCAGCACGTTGCCCAGAGCCGCCAGGGCCAGGGCGCCGAGCAGGGCCTGCAGCCAGCGTTCCCGGGCATACAGCGCCTGGATGAGGAAGAAATAGCCGCCCAGGGCGATGAAGAAACTATGGGTGATGCGGGCCTTGAACACCACCGGATTGGCGGCGCTCCAGCCCTCTTTCCAGCCCGGTGGCACCAGGCCGAGCCAGAGCCCGTAGGAAAGGGCCAGGATCAGCAGGGTGGCCAGGCCAAAGCCCCACAAAGCCTCCCGCCGCCGCGTTTCCGGCAGGGGCAGGGAGATCAGGCAAAGGGCCAGGATCAGGTTGGCGTACTTGCCGAAATATTTGCCCTTGTCCGCCCATTCGCCCAGCCCCCAGGCCAGACCCAGGGCCGCGAGCAGCAGCAGGGCGCCAATGGCCAGGGCCGGCGGATTGGCGCTGAGCCGCTCCCACTTGCCGCGCCAGTCCCCGGCGACGCACCAGGCCACCACCAGGGCCAGCAACAGGAGGTTATCCAGGGCGGTGGAGATGGGCAGGCTGAAGCCGAGCAGAAAGGCCAGCCAGCCAACGGCGGTGACGGAGCGGGAGGGCGCGGACGAGGTGAACACGGGGGGAGCTTTCCTCAGAAGCGGGCCTTGCTGTGACGGCGCCGGAATTCGCGGAACTGGCCGGCGATGGCCTTGTTGCAGGCATCGAAGTTGAAGTTCTGCTTCTGCAGGGGCTTGTGCACGTCAATGACAAACCACTGGGAGAGGTAATCCAGCAGCTTGAAGGCGGTGGGGTTGGCGATGGACTCGGTATGCAGCTCGCCGTAGATCCAGGACACCCGGGACAGCACTTCCGGCGGAATGGCGGAGAGGATGTCCCACTCGGCCCCTTCGGTGTCGATCTTGATGATGTCCACCTGGGTGATATTGGAATCCTTGAGCACGTCGGCTACCGCCCGCACTTCCACCTGCACGCCGGTGACACCTTCCTTCTGGGCGGTGAGGGAGAAATTGCCCTGGTTGCGCAGGTCGTCGGAGTTGGGTTGCAGGGTGAAACTGCCGTTCTCCTGGCCCAGGCCGTAGGGGTGCACGGTGACGGAGGAGACGGCGGCGGCGTTGTCCCGCAGCACCGCCACGTTGGTGGGCACCGGCTCGAAGGTGTGAATCTTGGCCTTGGGGAAACGGTGGGCCAGGTAGCGGCTGGTGACGCCGATGTTGCCGCCAATGTCGAGGATGGTGCCGTGGGGCACTTCATCCGGCAGCCAGTATTCGCCGGCGCCTTCCCGCTTCAGCAGGATGCTGTTGATGAGACCCAGGTCGGTGGTGCCGCGGCGGTAATGCACCGGCTTGCCGTCACCCCGGGTCCACACCATGGTGGCGCGGCCGGAAAGCTGAGGCTGTTGGCGGGCCGCATCGGCAAAGTCCTTGGCAAACTGGGTGTTGCCCGAGCGCAGCAGGGCGCGCAGCATTTTTCCGTTCATGAAGAGAAACCCTTTTTTTATGACTCCGACGGCGCCGGGGGCGCTCGGCTGAAAGTCGACCATCATAACCGATACGTTCCACGGAGCCGCGCTCCCCGGGCTGTTCTGCGGGGCGTTTGGGGCGTGTGCGGGGAGGGGGCCAGAGCTTTTTCGCAGGCAGCTGGCGTGCCGTCAGCCGCCTTGCCGCCGCAAGCTGCGCCCCGCCTCGGGGCTGGCCGAATTAGCTCGGAGCGGTGGCCGCGGCCCGGCCTGCGGCCCGCTTCCGTACCGACTCCTGCAACAACGCCTGCACGGCAGCAAGAACGGCTTCGGGTGCGATGTCGCCGACACTGGTGCCACCGGCCTCCGCTGTTGCCGTAACCAGCCGCTGGGGCACGCCGAGGGGATACCAGCGACCGGTTTTTTCCCGGCGGTTTTCAAACAGGGCCACCACCGGGCGGTCCAGGGCGGCGCAGATATGCACCGGCGCGCCATCGGGAGTCACCGCCAGATCCAGATTGGCGGCTACCGCGATCAAGTCGTCCACCGTCGGGGTGGGTACGAAATGGACGTTGGGCAAACCGGCCAGGGCCTGGCGCAGGGTGTCGGCCTGGGCATCGTCGCCGCGAATGAAGGGCTGGTCGGGCCGCCCCGGGGACCAGAGAATGGCCACCCGCAAAGGCCCTCCTTCTGCGGCCCCGCCCGTCTCGGCCAGGGCCCGGGCCAGGGTGGCCCAGTGGGCGGTGGGCCAGATGCGGGCCGGGTCCCGGGCCGTGACGAAGAGGCCCACCACCGGTGGCCCCGGTGACCAGGACTGGGCCGCCAGGCGGGCCGGGTCGGCCACCAGCTTCAGGTGCAGGGGGCCATGGCGTTCCGGTGGCAGATCGAGCAGGCGGAAGCCGGACAGGGCTTCGTGCTCGATGGTCCGGCTGGCCACATGTTCCGGGTTGCGATCGTCGAACTCCGTCTCCCGGTCGCGGAAGACGATGCGCCGGGCGCCTAGCTGGTGGGCGAAGGTGATGCTGCCCTGGTTGCGCCCGCCGTTGGGGATCACCACCAGGTCGAAACGCTCCTTGCGCAGGCGGCGTACCAGGCAGAGACGGTCCCAGAGCGCCCGCAGTTTGCCGGGGCGCTCGTTGCGCTCTGGCTGGCGGCTGTAGACGTAGGTGAATATCTCATCCACATCCGTATTGCCAGCCAGGGCCACCCGGTTGTAACGGGTGGCCAGGACGCACAGGCGGGCCTCCGGGTACTCCCGGCGCAGGGCGGCGAGCAGGGGCGTGGTGCAGATCATGTCGCCGAGAAAGTCGAGGCGGATGACCAGGATGTTCATGGGGGCAGCAGCAGGCACGGGGGCAGTCACAGCCAGCGGGTGTGGGCCGGGCGGGACAGGTCGATGTCCGCGAAGCCGTCGCCCAGGGCCAGGGTGTCTTCGCCGGTGCGGCCGGCATTGCGCCAGCGGGGCAGGCGGGAGCCATACATCTGCACCAGACCGCGCAGGGGGTTCTCCCGGGTGGCGCCGGGCAGGGGCACGATGCAGTCGGTAGCCTCGCCCAGGGCGTTGGCGGCCCAGTGGGAGTAGCCGGAAATGGGGGTGGCCAGCAGCACCGGGCAGCAGGCCAGGGCAAAGATGTCGGCCACCGGGTTGACCACGGAGGCGTGATCCTGACCTTTGTAGCCGTAGGGCGAGGGGGCGTCCAGGCTGACCACGGTGAGGCCGTCGTGCAGCTCGGCCAGGGCCTTGGGGTCGCCGGTGGAGGAGAGGAAGAAGACTACGTCCGGCTGTTGGCGCTGGATGGCGCGCATGGTTTCGGCGTACCACCAGACGGGTACGGCGGGCCATTCCCGGTCGATACGGTAGGTGCTTTCGTCCCCCAGTTCGTAGTCGCCCTGGCGCACGTGCACCCCCACCACCGGGCGCCCTTCCAGACCGGCGAAGGTTTGCTGCACCTGCTCCCGCAGATGGGGCGCCAGATGCAGGCGGCGAGCCGTTTCCAGGTAGATGGGGTCGAGGATTTCCGACGGGCCGTCGAGGGAGCGCAGGATGATTTTCTTGCCGCCCAGGCTGTCGAACAGAGCCCGGTCGCACTGCCGCACCCGCTGGGCGCCGATGCGGGCCAGCAGGCCCACCTTGCCGCGGCGGGTATTGTCCACCGAGAAAGAATCCAGCTCGTGCCAGTCCAGAATGATGTCGTGGCCGTAGGTTTTGGCGATGGCGAAGGCCAGGGGCAGGGTCTCCAGGCGGTTGGAGACGCCGACGAACTCGTCGATGTAAAGTTTAGGCATAAATTATGGGCACTCGCTGTTGGCACGCGCTACCGAGCCAATCTGCTTGGCCCTTTTGGCTGGCGGGCATTATAAACTAGCCGCCCCAGGCCCCTGTCATCACGCCCCTTCGGCTCCCTTTCCTCCCGCTTCCCGCTCGTTTCGTTTCATGACCCCGTCCTCCCCTGTGCCCGCTGCCATGTTCCATCCCTCCCCCCGGCGCATTCTCGTCATCTGCACCCGCCGCATCGGCGACGTGCTGCTGACCACGCCTCTCATGGGCAGCCTGCGCCGGGCCTGGCCGGAGGCGGAGGTGCACGCCCTGGTCTTCCGCGGCACTGAAGGCGTGCTGGCGGGTAATCCGGATATCGACCGCGTCATTGCCGTGCCGGAGCGTTCCCGCTGGCAGCAGCGCCTGAAGGAACTCGCCGGTCTGTGGAAGCGTTACGACCTGGCCGTTTCCGCCGTGCCCTCGGACCGGGCCCGCATCTACGGTTGGGCCTCCGCCCGGCACCGCCTGGGCTTTGCCGGCGAAGCCCCTGCCGAGGCCGGAGGCGAAGCACGAAACTTCTGGCTCGACGATGCCCTGCCCTTTGACGACCTGCACACCCATACGGTGGACATGGCCCTGCAACTGGCGGACCGTCTGGGCATTCCCCGCGTCGGCGAAGTGGTGCCGCCCCGGGGTGACGGCAGCCTGCCGGCGGGCGTCAGCGCGCCCTTTGCCGTGTTGCACCCCTACCCCAAATTCAATTACAAGATGTGGCGCCCGGAGGGCTGGGTGGCGTTGGCCCGGGCCCTGCAGGAACGGGGGCTGGCGGTATGGCTGAGCGGCGGCCCCGAGGCAGCGGAAGTGGACTATTGCCGCGCTATTGCCGCCGAAGCCGGTGTCGGCAGCCTGGCCGGCCAGCTCAGCCTGGCCGCCACCACTGACCTGCTGCGCCAGGCCCGCCTCTTCGTTGGCCCGGACACGGCAGCCAGCCATTTGGCGGCGGCCTGCGGCATTCCCACCCTGGCCCTCTTTGGCCCCTCCAACCCGGTCAAATGGGGCCCCTGGCCCGCCGGCTGGCAAGGCCCGGGCAGCCCCTGGGCCTTCGTCGGCAGCGGCCGGGTAGGCAATGTGCAACTGCTCCAGGGCGCTGGCGACTGCGTGCCCTGCCGCCTGGAAGGCTGTGACCGGCACACCGCCAGCTACAGCCGCTGCCTGACGGAAATGACGGCGGAACGGGTGATCGAGGCGGCTCTGGGCATGTTGTCGGATTGAGGGGCTGCCCGGCCGATGCGGGCTGTCCGTCACTCCGCAGCGGTGGAGGGGCGCGTCAGCCGCTGGCTGAGTTGGGCGGCCGGGACGGTCCCCAAGGGGGCTGGAAATAACGGGGAAGCCTGGAGCGCTCCCCGGAAATCCTGAAATTGGCCTGGAGAGGCAATAGGGGCGCGGGCCTGCCTCAAACGCCGCATCCCTCTTGGCCTGCAGCGGCAGTGCGGGCGAGAATGGCGTCCTGCTTACCTTCCAGGGCAATGAGCGATTGCCGGGGGGTCAGCTTCCGCCGGCAAACCCCAGCTGGCGCCAGGCCTCAAAGGCCATCACGGCGGCGGCGTTGGAGAGATTCAAGCTGCGCTGGCCGGGCAGCATGGGCAGGCGCAGGCGCCTTTCCGGCGGGAAGGTGGTCAGCACATCCGCCGGCAGGCCGGCGCTTTCCCGGCCGAAGACGAAGGCATCGCTTGCCTCGTAGCTCACCGTGTCGTAGCGCTGGGCGCCCCGCGTGCTCAGGGCGAAGAGGCGGCGCCCCTGCATCGCCTTCAGGCAGGCGCCCCAGTTTTCGTGGCGCACGATATGGGCGTATTCGTGGTAATCCAGCCCCGCCCGACGCAAATGCTTATCAGAAAGATCGAATCCCAAGGGCTGAACGAGATGTAATTCACAGCCAGTATTGGCACAGAGGCGAATAATGTTGCCCGTGTTCGGGGGAATCTCGGGCTGGAAAAGAATAATGGCGGGCACGGGGTGTTTTGGTTGCTTGAGCTATATCAAAAGTGTTACAACTCAGCTTGTTATCATGAGAAGCTAAAGTCGATTGGAGACGTTTTATGACGCGGCCGGAGAAAATCCGACTCGGCGACCTGCTGATTCAGCAGAACCTGCTGACCCAGGATCAGCTCAAGCTGGCACTGGAAGAGCAGAAGCTTACCGGCCGCAAGCTGGGGCGTATTTTCGTCGAAAGCGGCTACGTCAGTGAAGAGCAGATTTCCCAGGCCCTGGCCCGGCAGCTGCGCATTCCCTTTATCGACCTCAAGGTCGTCAACGTCAAGCCGGAGCTGACCCGCCTGCTGCCCGAGGCCCAGGCCCGGCGCTTCCGCGCCATCGCCCTGGAGGACCAGGGCGGCATGTTGCAGGTGGGTCTGGTGGATCCGACGGACCTGCTGGCCTATGACGAAATCGTTCGCCTGGTGCGCCGGGACATCACCCTGGCGGTGGTGACGGAAAGTCAGCTGCTCAACACCATCGACCGCATCTACCGCCGCACCGAGGAAATTTCCGGCCTGGCGAAGGAGTTGCAGGCCGAAATGGCCGATGTGCCCATCGAGTTCGGCGAACTCCTGGGCCTGACCCCGGGGGCCGAAGACGCCCCGGTGGTGAAACTGTTGCAGACGGTGTTCGAAGAAGCCCTGCGCACCCGGGCCTCGGACATCCACATCGAACCCCAGGAAAGCCGCCTGCGTATCCGCTTCCGTATCGACGGCGTGCTGCATGTGCAGACCGAGGCCGACCCCAAGATCGCCACCGCCGTGGCCCTGCGCCTGAAGCTGATGTCCGGTCTCGACATTTCGGAAAAGCGCCTGCCCCAGGATGGCCGCTTCAACATCAAGGTGCGCAACAACCCGGTGGACGTGCGGATTTCCACCATGCCCACCCAGTACGGCGAATCCGTGGTGATGCGGATCCTGGCCCAGTCCAACGGCATCCTCGGGCTGGACAAGATTCACATGCCCAGCCATGTCCTGGAGCGTCTGCGTCACGCCATTCATCGTCCCAGCGGTATCGTCCTGGTCACCGGCCCCACCGGCTCGGGCAAAACCACCACCCTGTACGCCGCCCTCTCCGAATTGAATACCACGGAGAAGAAAATCATCACCGTGGAAGACCCGGTGGAATACCGCCTGCCCGGCATCAACCAGGTGCAGGTGCACGAAAAGATCGACCTCTCCTTTGACCGCGTGCTGCGCACCTCACTGCGTCAGGATCCGGACATCATCCTGGTGGGCGAAATGCGTGACCAGCTCACTGCCGAAATCGGTATGCGGGCGGCCATGACCGGCCACATGGTGCTGTCCACCCTGCACACCAACGATGCCATCTCCACGCCCATCCGCCTGCTTGACATGGGGGTGCCCCGTTACATGGTGGCCCTGGCCTTGCAACTGGTGCTGGCCCAGCGTCTGGTGCGGGTCGTCTGCGATTCTTGCGGCGAGCCCCACGTGCCGGACCCCCATGAGCGGGAATGGCTGCGCTATGAACTGGGCGACAACGTCATGAACTACCGCTTCAAAAAAGGCGTTGGCTGCACCCACTGTGCCGGTTCCGGCTACCAGGGGCGTACCGGCGTCTGGGAAATGCTGGAAATGACCGGTGAAGTGGTGGAAGCCGCCAACCAGGACGATCCCGCCCTGTTCATGCAGGCGGCCCGCAAGCAGATGGCCGGGAACACCCTGCGCCGTGCGGCCGTCGCCCTGGCGGCGGAAGGCCGCACCACCATCGAAGAGGCCATGCGCGTGGCCAGTCAGACGGAAGACTAAGCGTGGCCAATTTTGCCTACCGCGGCCGGGATTCGGCCGGCAGCCCCACCGCCGGTATGCTGGAAGGCGCCAATGCCGCAGCCGTGGCCGACCAGTTGACCGCCCAGGGCATCACTCCCCTCGAAATCAAGCCGGCCGCCGCCCCGCGCAAGGAAGCCAGCGGTGCTGCCGGGATCACCCTTTTTGCGGAAAAGGTGCGGCATGTGGATGTGCTGCTCTTCTCCCGTCAGATCTACACGCTGCTGAAAGCCGGTGTGCCCATCATGCGGGCCCTGGCCGGGTTGCAGGAATCCTCTAATAACGGCGCCGTGAAAAAGGTGCTGCAGGAGGTGCGGGAAAGCCTGGATTCCGGTCGGGAACTGTCGGCTTCCCTGGCACGCCACCCCAAGGTCTTTCCCCCTTTCTACCTTTCCATGGTGCGGGTGGGGGAAATGACTGGCCGGCTGGAGGAAATCTTCCTCCGCCTCTTCTATCACCTGGACTTTGAGCAGTTCATGCGCAACCAGGTGAAGTCGGCCTTGCGCTATCCCAGCTTTGTTATCGCAGCCATGGTTGCCGCCATTGTGGTGGTGAATATCTGGGTCATACCGGCGTTTGCCCAGGTCTTCAAGGGCTTCAATGCCGAACTGCCCTTCATGACCCAGATTCTGATCGGCTTTTCCGACTTCATGGTGGCTGACTGGCCCTATCTGCTGGCCGGCGTGGTTGGCGCGGTGGCCGCCTTCTCGTCCTGGGTAGCCACGCCGGTGGGGCACTACCAGTGGGATCGCATCAAGCTGCGGATTCCCATTGCCGGCAAGATCGTGCTGAAGGCAACCCTGGCCCGCTTTTCCCGCAGTTTTGCCCTGGCCATCCGCAGCGGTGTGCCAGTGGTGCAGGCCATGACGGTGGTGGCCCAGACCGTGGACAACGTCTTCATCGCTGACAAGATCGAGAAGATGCGCGAAGGTGTGGAGCGAGGCGAATCCGTGCTGCGCACCGCCATCGCCGCCCGGGTATTCACCCCGGTGGTCCTGCAGATGCTGGCGGTGGGTGAAGAATCCGGTGCCCTGGATGACATGATGGAAGAAGTGGCCGACATGTATCAGCGGGAGGTGGAGTACGAACTGAAGAACCTCTCCCAGCAGATTGAGCCCATTCTCATCGTCGCTCTTGGCATCATGGTCCTGATCCTGGCCCTGGGCATCTTCCTGCCGATCTGGGACCTCGGGCGGGTGGCATTCAAGCGCTGAGCGCCATGAGAAACCGCCCTCGCGGCATGAGCCGTTTCGAGCTGCTGGTGGTCGTCTTGCTGCTGCTGGTGCTCGGGACCATTCTCCTGCATCGCTTGCGGGAAGTGCAGCGGGCGGCGGAGCAGGTCTCCGTCGTCGCCGTCCTTGATACCCTGCGGGCTGGTCTGTGGCTGGAAACGGCCGCTCGCGCCAATTTGCAGGGCGACAGCGGTCTCGCCCGTCTGGCGGAGGAGGACCCCTTTCCCCGCCTGGAAGGGAGTGTGGCTGATTATGTCGGGGTATTACCGGACGATATTTCCCAACTCAAGCGTGGGCACTGGTATTACGACGAAAAAAAACGGAAAGTCCTTTATTGGCCAAGGTTTTCCGAGAACTTTTTCACTAACGATATGACGTTCGGTGGAGTAGAGTTCAGAATACAAGTGCTGTATCGGGATCTTCCTGGAAAGGGCCGTATTTTCGAGGGCTTCCGCATCACCACCGAATGTGCCTGCGACTGGCTGCCCAAGCGTTACCGGGCACCGGGGGCGGGCAGATAGCCGGATTATTTTTAAGGAAACACTATGGTAAAAGCGACTAAGCAGGGCGGCTTCACCCTGATCGAACTGATTGTGGTCATCATCATTCTCGGCATCCTGGCCGCCGTGGCCTTGCCCCGTTTCGTCAACCTCCAGGTCCAGGCTCGCCAGGCCAAGCTGCAGGGGGCTGTGGCCTCCGTCAAGGCAGCGTCTGCTCTGTATCATGCTACTTGTCTGGCTCAGGCGGGTACCGGTGGAACGGCTTGTCCGGCTGATAACACCACTGCTTTGAGCATCGATATGGAAGGGGTGAATGTGGCCGGGGTGGCTCAGTATCCCACCGCTCACGTCAATGGGATTGTTGCCGCTGCCGGCTTGCAAGCCGATACGGTAGGCGGTGCCGGCATTGATTACATTCATTCCGGTGGTGCAACTACTGCTGGTAACGTGCTGACCATTGCTGTACCCGGCGGTACGGGCACTAATTGCCAATTCACCTATAAGGCTGCCGAATTGTCCGGCACGCGTGTGGTGGCCCCGATTGTTTCTCTGCTTGCAGCCAATTCTGTTTGTTCCTGATTTTTACCAAAGGAGTTCTACTGTGAAAAGCCAACAACAAGGTTTCACCCTGATCGAACTGATCGTGGTGATCGTTATTCTGGGCATCCTGGCCGCGACCGCACTGCCCAAGTTCGTTGATCTGGGTACTGATGCTCGCTCTGCCGTGATGAAGGGTGTCGAAGGCTCCATGCGTGGTGCCAATTCCATGATTTACGGTAAGGCTGCTGCTGCCGGCCAACTATCCGGCACGGTGAATAACTTTCAGATCGCGACTGGCGTGACCCTGAATATCACCAATGGTTATGCTGCCAATGCAACGGAACTGGCAAAGGCCATGGATCTGAGCTCGGATATCCTGCCGAACGCAGGCGGTACTGCTTTTGAGCACCAAAAGGCTGCTTCGAAGACCAACTGCTCCATCGGTTATGCAGCTCCGGCAACTGTCGGCGCTACTCCGACCTACACGCTGACCTACGCTGCTGCGACGACCAATTGCCAGTAAGCCTTAAGCTTTTATTACGGCAACCGGCGTAGAGATGGGCGGCCCAGGCGAGTCCTGGGCCGTTTTTCCTTGAGGTATCGTATGTACAAACATCGTGGCTTTACTCTGGTGGAGTTGATCACCACGATGATCTTGCTTGGCATTTTGGCAGCTTATGCCATCCCAAGATTTGGTGGTAGGCACGGGTTCGAGAGTCGCGGTTTCGCGGATCAAATGTTGACCGTGCTGCAAGATGCCCGTCGTACGGCCATTGCCCAGCACCGCTGGGTCTGCGTTGAGGCGAATGGCGCCAATGTCGCAGTTACTCGGGCGGCCAAGGCTGCTGATACAAGCTGCACTGTTTCGCTGACCAATCCAAACGCAAATGGCAATTACGTATTGCCAGTTCCAAGCGCTGTAGCGGCCTATACGATACCGCTGACGGTTAGCTTTGACCCTCTAGGCCGGCGTAGTGGCACGGCTGTATTCCCCATCAATGGGGTGGAGGGCAACTTCTCCCTGACCATCGAGGCGGAAACCGGCTATGTTCATTACTGACCGGGGCGCCGTCTGTCAATCAAAGCCTTCCGCTGGGGTACCCCAGAGGGGCTTTACCCTGATAGAAACCATCGTTTTTCTCTTGGTGGTGGGTATCGGTGTGGTGGGCCTCTTGTCTGCCATCAGTACGTCTGTCCGTTATAGCGCCGATCCACTGCCGCAGAAGCAGGCCCTGGCCATTGCCGAAGCCTTGATGGAAGAAATTACCTCCGCAGGTTTTACCTTCTGCCGGGCGGGAACGCCCAATTTTGAGGTGGCTACTGCCGCCGATGTAGCCAACTGCGGCGCGGGAAATGTAGAGGACGTTGGCATTGGAGGAGCTGAAGCAGGAGAGGTTCGGCCCTTTGATAACGTCAACGATTACGTCTCCAATTTTGACGTGGCTCCCATCGATATTCCTATTACCCCGATAGGGCTGGCAATGCCGGCTCCAGCAGGCTATAAGGCGACCCTGTCAATTGCTCAGGCAGGGCTGTTGAACATTGGAACAAGCGAAGCCTTGCTAATAAGCCTGACGGTCACCGGGCCGAACAACACACGGGTGGTGCTGGATAGCTATCGCACCCGCTACGCCCCGCGGGTGTCGCCATGAAACGCCCTCAGCATGGCTTTACCCTGGTGGAGGCGATTGTCGCCATGGTGGTTATGGGCATCGCCGCTGCCCTGGTGGGGATGTTCATCCGCTTCCCGATTGAAAGCTATTTCGATACGGAGCGCCGCGGCCGCCTGACGGATCGTGCCGACACGGCCCTGCGGCGCATGGCCCGGGATTTGCGCCTGGCCCTGCCAAATAGTGTGCGGGTCATGACGTCGGGGGGCGCCCATTACATTGAGTTCATGCAAACCCGCACCGGGGGGCGTTACCGGGTAGATCCCGCCAGTTATGGCGCTGGTGCGGTGAAGAACGAGCTGGATTTCACCAGCAACGACAAGAGTTTCCAGGTAATTGGAAATACCCCCATTTGGGTTGCTGGGGATTATTTGGTTATAGCCAATCTGGGGGAGAACTCCGGCTCTGATGTGTACATGGGGCAGAACATCAGCCCAATCTCTGCCATCAGCGCCGCAGTCGCAGGAGGGGAAGTCACCTTTGGCGGTGCCACCGGGTTTCGTTTTCCCGTGGCGTCGCCGGGGTACCGTTTTTTCATCGTCGATTCCCGCGTGACCTATCGGTGCGATCCTGTTACCGGAGAGTTGCGCCGCTACTGGGGATATGGGATGCCGCCTGCTTCTCCGTCGGCGCAGGCCATTCCCCCAAATACCGCAACTAGCGCGCTCTTAGCCAACGGTGTTAGCGCGTGCACCATTACGTATGACTCCAATGTGGCAAACACGCGCACTGGGGTGATTTCGGTTTCCCTGACGCTGGCAGACCCGCAGGCCCCTGCTGAGGTGGTGACCCTCTTCCAGCAGGTTCATGTGAGCAATATTCCATGAGTTCAAGGCCTATATTGCTCTGCAGGCAGCGCGGTGTGTCCATTATCACTGCCGTGTTTTTGCTGCTCCTGTTTGCTGGACTCGCACTTTATATGCTGTGGATAACCTCGGCCCAGAACCGTGGTGCAGCACAAGATGTGCAAGGCGCTCAGGCCTATCAGGCTGCCAGGTCTGGGGTGGAGTGGGGCCTTTATCGATTGTTGCGGGATGGTCAGTGCGCTGCGACGACCTCGCTTACCTTTGCTGGGAGCAGTCTTTCCGAGTACACATCAACGGTGTCGTGTACGCGTACGTACGAAACTGATGAGTTGTTGGCGACAAATCCGGTGCGTGTTTATGAGATTGTGGCTACGGCCTGCAACCGGCCGGTAGGCGGTACATGTGTCGGCATTGACGCCAATGGGGCCGATTATGTTGAGCGCCAGATTCGTGTCAGCACCGAGTGTGTAGTCAATAACGGAATTCCTGCCGCTTGCCCGTAGGCTGAATGCTGGCGAGCAAGCTTTTCATGAGGAGAGTGTCGATGACGAAATCATTTGCAGGCTGCGTATTCGGCGCGCTGCTGTCCGTCGTCGTTCCCTTTGCCGCATACGGAGCAACGGTGACCGCCAGCCCCGCTGTTTGCGAGAATATGACCGGGGTCGGCTCTGTTGCCTGGACAAACCCTGGCCGTGCAACGGCCAGCGATGATAGCTATGCCACAGCTACGGTAGATGGTACGACTACGAATTACTTGTATTGCCACGACTACGGATTTGCTATTCCTGCGGGCTCGCTGATTAACGGTATCGCAGTGTATGTAGAAAGAAAATCCAACTCCACGTCAAATGGAGGTAGTCGGGACGCTGACCTGTTTATGGTGCGCGGCGGAACTACTGTGGGCTCCGATGGTATGACCACTACGTCCTACACCACGGCGGATGTAGTGGAGGCTCATGGTGGCGCTACGTCCACTTGGGGGGTTTCTCCTGCCTGGTCAGCTACAGATATCAATGCGGCCAATTTTGGTGTCGCGTTTGCTGCGACCAAGCCTAACAGCAGTGGCAGCTCTCATACTGTGTCGGTTGATCGTATTTACATTGTCATCACCTACACGCCTCCCCGGTCGTGCTCAACCGTCAAGACGGGCAACTGGTCTGACGCCACAGTATGGAATTGCGGCGCAGGGCCGGGGGATGGGCCGCCTACGGCGATCGATAGCACAACCATCAACAACCATACGATAACGCTGAACGCAGACGCCGCAGTTGCAACACTGACCAATAATGGCACCCTGCAACGCACCGCCACAACTAGTCGTACCATCACCGTTAGCGGTGACTTCACAAACAATTCATCTGTTACCAACACCGCCAGCAGCGGTACCCTGACCATCAATGTCGGCGGGAATCTCAGTAACAATGGTTCCGGCATTTCGACCAATGCCCTCACGGTGAGCGGTAATGCGACCATCAATGCCGCCTTGACGGTCACCGGAACTTTCTCCGCGAGTGGCGACGTGGTGAAAAACGGGAATAACGCATTTTCGGTCGGCACGCTGACCATGCAGAAAAGCGGTACTCAGGAACTGACTTTATTCAATGGCACCAATTCAATTGGCGCCTTGACTGTCGCCAGTGGCAGTTCGGTGTCTGCAATCACCTACTCTGTCTTTAACATCACGGGGAATGTCACCAATAGCGGGACCTTGTCCCTGCCCAATGCCGATGTGACTTTCAATGGCACGGCAGCCCAGAGTATTGGTGGAACGGCAGACTCCACCATCGGCAGCCTGATCATGAACAACAGTGCCGGCCTGACGCTGAATCGGAGCCTGACCGTCAACAAGGTACTGACCCTGACCAATGGCAAGGTGACGACCGGGACCTATACCCTCAACGTAACCGGGAAGAACTGCTCGGACCCTGCGGTATCGGGGGGAAGCACCAGCAGTTACGTGATTGGCAATCTCCGCCTCCTCTTCCCCGCCTACAACGCCAGTTGCACCTATCCGATTGGCGGTGCAAGTGCCTATGCGCCCATTACCGTAACCTTCCCCTGGTTCAATGGCATAGCCGGTGGCACGCTCATGGCCTACACGACGGGTGGTCAGCACCTCTTTGTCGATAACTCGGGGATCGATTCCAGCAAGAACGTCAATCGCTACTGGACTCTGGGCGCTACGGGCGACACCCTCACCTCGTTGCCGGTGGATGGAAAGTACGATGTGCAGATCGGCTTCCAGTCTTCCGAGGTGCTGGGTGGAGGCAGCATTCCCACGTTCAAGGTGGCCCGCTACGACACCAGCGGTGCCTGGATCGCTCCTGCCGGAACGACTACCACAGGCAGCCCCCTGAATAATGCAGTTTCAACAGAGAACAGGGGCTTCGGTAGCTTCGTGGTCGGCCCTCCGGGGCAAGGCTGCTCCCCTCCCAGCAATACGCCCAGCGACGTATCCGTGACATGCGTGTGCGATAAGTTCATTCTGGGGACTGACCGGGCTGCACTGAATCCTTCCCCCATTTTTGGTGCCAACTGGCGAGCCACTGAGAGCGATGGGACGGGGATTCTGCCGTATATCGCCTCCAGCGGCTATTTGCGGCTGACCCCAAATGAGGGTTACCGGGCCAAGGCCGCCACTGCCCCCGGGATATTCCCCGCTGCCGGTAACTACATATCGGTCGATTTCAAGCTCTATGCCTATGGCGGTAGTGGCGCGGATGGTATCGCCGTCACGCTCTCTGATTATGCTGTCCCGGCCGTGCCGGGGGCGTACGGTGGCTCTCTCGGGTACGCGCAATACGATGGTGGCCGTCCTGGTTTTGCCGGCGGGTGGATTGGGGTGGCCATGGACGAATACGGCAACTACCAGAACCCGACTGAAAGTCGTAAATTGGGCCCCGGTTTTGTGGTTGATTCCGTTGGTGTTCGAGGTTCAGGCTCGGGGACAACCGGTTATCCGTGGCTAGGAGGAACCGCAACCCTGAGCCCCGGGATTGACGCGTCGGGTTCTACCCCCGCGCCAGGTCATGCCTATCAGGTAATCGTGGACGCCCGCAAGGAGCCGGTTAGTACGGCCGTGCTGGTCAATCGGGATACTGGCAGCGGTTACACCAACCTGGTGAATATCCCTAATGTCTATACCACGGCTGCCAAGACGACTTATGGCTATACCCAGGCGCCGGTGCCGACCAACTGGCAAATTTCCTTTACCGCGTCCACCGGGGGCTCGAACAATTATCACGAGATTTCTGCGCTGAGAATCTGTGCGCAGTACATGTATCCGCCGGGGGGAAGCGTCTCCGATGGCTTTTCGGCGATTGATGAAGCATATGGGGTGGCTGGGGGCACGGGGGCGAGCGCTGATGCGGTAAAAATTCAGCAGTACATGACCGGCGACATCTATACCAAGCTGGTGGGAGTGCCTTTCAAACTGAATGTGGCTGCACTATTGAAAGGTGCCAAAAACAAGGGATATGCCCCCGCTGGGGTGACCAAATATGTCCAGTTGAAGCTGGTTAACAACAGCGACAAGGTCTGTGCCGTGAATACGGATGGAAGCTGTCCTAGTGCTTGCATCACCAAACCCGCTATTTCCTCACAGGTTCTTTCCTTTCTCCCGAATCCGACCCAGGCCAGCGGTGATGTCCAGTCTGCTGCCATTACCCTCAATACGGCCTACAACAATCTAGCGGCGGTGATGCGTGAATGTACTGACAGTACTTGTACTGCCTTTACTAGTACGCCAGGTGCCTGTTCTGTCGACCAGTTTTCGGTTCGCCCCCAATCGGTATCTCAGGTCGTCACGACCGATGCAACCAATACCTCGGTCGGTGGTACGCCGACTTTCAAGGCCGGGTCTGACGGATTTTCCTTGGAAGCAACCATTCCAGGGGTGGCTGGTGTGGCCAGTGGCTATACCGGGGTGTTGAAAATCGATAATACGGCGGTACAGGCAGTGGCTCCTGCCAGCATGGCAACGGGGTCCATCCTGAAAACCGGCTCCATCGGCGGCACGTTTGAGGCCGCACAATCCGCAATTGGTAGTGCGACCGGTAAGGGCTCGGCATTCACCTACAGTGAAGTCGGTGCGTTCCGGTTGATTGGCGTGCCTGTAAGTGGAGCGGGGTCGGATCCATCGGCGCATCGAGGTGTATTCGATGGTGTGATGGGGGATACGGAATGCTTGGGGCTGCCTAATGAGAGCGAGCCAGATCGTATCAAGCGTTGCGATAGCTACCGCACGGCAACCTGGACTGGGGTGGATAGCATCACCACTAAAGGCGATTGCGTTCCAGATAATTTTTCGAATACAAAAAATGCTGACGGGAAGTACGGCTGCAACTTCGGTCTGACTACCACCAGCGCGACGATGGGCCGCTTTATTCCCCACCACTTCGAGCTATCCGGCGTCGCCGTTACCAACCGCTCCGATTTGGCAGCGTGCACAACGTCCGCCTTTACCTACATGGGCGAGCCGCTGGCGTTGGCCTTTACCCTGACGGCCAAGAACGGCACCAATACGACGGTGGAGAACTATGATCAGGGTTTGTCGGATGGGGGAACGCCTGCAGTACTCTATTCAAAGTTGCCTGTTGCCCAATGGCTGAGCATCAAGGCCTTGAAGCCCTCGGCGGATATCCAGGCGGGCTATCTGAATCTCTGGGCGATGGACAACGTGTCGTCGGCCCCGGTGGCGATTCCCAACGCGGTGGACCGTTTTAGTACGACGTTGGGTGCCCAATCTTCAGATTGCACCACCCCCGCAGCGCCCGCCATCATCGCCAACCGGTGGTGCAAGGGGGTTGCCAACTTCCGCGGCAGCTTCACTTTGGCGAGAAACAAGGATGCTGCCAACCTGGTCAAGCCCGATGGGCCGTTCGAGACCTTTACCCTGGGCCTTGCGCCCCAGGATGCGGACGGCATCACGCTGGCCTCAGACAAGCTGGATATCGATATCGACCTGGATGCCAGCAAGGTCAAGGAGCGTCGTTACCTTGGGCAAAGCAAGCTGCGTTTTGGCTTGCTGAAACTGACGACGGCCTATGGGTCCGAGCAGTTGCCCCTGAGTGTGCCGATCGAAGCCCGTTACTGGAATGGCACGGGTTTCATTCTGAATGAGGATGATGCCTGCACCATTCCCGCGCTGGCAGCGGCCAACGTGGCTTGGTCGCCAGACGACAAGGTTACGCTGACACCCGATATCAAGTACTCCGTAACCCAGCCGGGGAAGGGGCGGATTGTGCTGCCGACTCCCGACACCACCAAACGCTCTGCTTTCCGGGTCTGCCTGGATATCAGCAGCGAAGGTACCTGCAAGCGGACTACCGGTGGTGCTGAAGCGGCCTTCGGCTACCTGACCGGCCCCTGGGACGGTAGTAACAATTTCGATCGCGATCCTTCGGCCCGGGCCGTCTTCGGTTTAAGCCGTGGGGCCTATCTGTACTACCGGGAACTGTACTAAGGTATGAATAAATTCATATCAATTAAGGCAGTATCCTGGTATTTTGCAGTGAAATATTAAGTTAATTATGCCTCTGTCTTTTTCTCTCCCATTTCTCACCAAATCCTCCGCTCCCCGGGTCGAAGGTTGGCTGGCGGTTGCTCCCCGGGCTGACCGGGTAGATTTGGCCCATGTCATGCCTCGGCCCGGCGGCTTGCCGGAACTAGTGCTGCTGGAGTCCTACGCCACTGGCGGCGATCTGGGAGGTGCCTTGGCGCGCTTGCGCAAGGAACGGCGCTTGGCCGGCTATCGGTGCACTGCCCTGTTAGGGTCTGGCGACTACCAGATTCTTCAGGTCGAGGCCCCCAATGTGCCGGATACGGAACTGCGGGATGCCTTGCGCTGGCAGATCAAGGACATGCTTGCCTACCCAGTGGAAGAGGCTACCCTGGATGTTCTCGAAATCCCCGGGCAGCAAGGCAGCGGGCGTCCGCGCCAGGTTATGGCCGTGGTTGCCAGCAACGCTGTTCTGGCACCAGTGATTCGCGCTTTCCATCAGGCCGGCTTGAATCTGGAAGCCATTGATATTCCCGATGTGGGGCAGCGCAATATTGCCGCCCTCGCTGAGCAGGATGGCCGCGCCCTGGCCGCGCTGGCCTTTGATGGCGATGGCGGTCTGCTGACCATCACGGCCAAAGGGGAGCTCTACGTCAGCCGTCGTATTGATGTCACCTGGCAGGCACTTGCCGCGGCCACCGATGAGCGCCGTGAGCAACTGTTCGAGCGGATCGTGCTGGAAGTGCAACGGACGCTGGATACCTTTGACCGGCAATACAGCTATGTCCCCATGGGGGGGCTGTTGCTGCTGGCAGTCCCTGAAGCCGAGACCTTGCGGGCAGCCCTGGCGCCCAATGTTTACGTTCCGGTCGAGGTGATGGATTTGTCGGCTGCACTCGATTTTCCGAAAGTTCCTGAATTGCGTGTCACCGAACGGCAGGCCCAGTGCCTGAAGCTGATCGGGGCTGCTTTGCGGCAGTAGGCGTGCGGGAGTTCATGTGAGTCAGCAAATCAACTTGTTCAACCCCTCCCTCATTCCCCAACGGGAATGGGCGACGGGCCGTAATGTCCTGTACTTCGCCGGTGGCCTAGCCGTCTTGTTGTTGGTGGTGGGCATCGGTGCTCGCTGGCATCTGGCATCCACCAGTCAGGAAGCCATTGCTGCCGAACAGGCGCTTAGCCAGACCCGCAGCCAGTTGGAGTCGGCCCAGCAGGCGCTGGCCGCCAAGCGTATTCCCCTCGACAAGGACGCCGAGCTACTCAAGTTGCAGCAGGACGTGACGGACCGAGAACAGATCTTGGCCCTGCTTGAGCGAGGTTCCCCCCAGGAAGGTATGGGTTTTGCCGACTATTTCCGCGGCCTGGCCCGTCAAAGCCTGGCAGGCCTGTGGCTGGTCGGCTTCAGTGCCGAATCCGGCGGTAACGGTCTGGAGATTCGTGGGCGGATGACGGATCAGTCCCTCTTGCCCGAGTACATCCGCCGTCTCAATCACGAGCGGGCTTTTGCCGGACGGGAGTTCGCCGCACTGGACGTTCGTCAGCCCCCCCTGGATAAAGGTGATGCCGCCGCAGTGGCTGCTGCCCAGAAATTGCCCCCCTATGTGGACTTTGTCCTGAAACCCTTGCGTTCAGGAACTGCCGGGGCCGCCGACCGTGGAGAAAAGGCGGGCGACAAGGATGGCAAGGGAGGTGCGCAATGAAGGAACAACTGCAGGTGTGGTTGGCTCGCTTTGACGCCCGCCCTGAGCGGGAGCGGTGGGCCCTGGCCATTGCCATTGTCGCCGTTGTTTACTTCATCGGTGACAGTCTCCTGGTCTCCTCGCCGCTGTTGCGTGGCCGGGCCCAGGCGGCGCTGGTGACCCAGTATGAATCCGAACGGGCCACTCTAGCCAACCAGCTGACGGCAACCCAGGCCGAGCTGGCCAGTGCCGGCGTGCAGCGAGACAAAATGCGCCAGGAACTGCAGGCCCGCCGGAGCGAACTCGACGGCAAGCTGAAGGCCCTGGATGGCACCCTGGTGACCCCACAGGCCGCTCCGGCACTGCTGGAGCGCCTGATGGGGCGTCGCAAGGGCTTGCAGATGCTGGGTTTGCGGACCCTGAGCCCGGTTCCCGTGTTGGCGCGACCCCAGGCAGCAGCTGAGGCCAGTAATGACGGCATGAACGTCTATCGCCATGGCGTGGAAATTCGCCTCGCCGGCAACTATCTGGATCTGCTCGGCTATCTTGCCGATCTGGAGGCGGTGCCTGAGCGCTTGTTGTGGGAGGGCGTCAATCTCACCGTGGATGCCTACCCTCGTTCCGTCCTCACCCTGCGGGTGTATACCTTGAGCCTGGACAAGGCCTGGCTGGTGCTATGAGACGAATCCTGATATTGCTGCTGGCCATCTTCAGTGCGGCACCGGCGGGTGCCCAAAGCAGTGAAGTGCTGCCCGACCCGACGCGCCCCCCGGAAAGCCTGATTGCCGCAACGGCAAGTGGTGGAGAAGGTGTGGTGGCGAGCGGCCCGGTGTTGCAGTCTGTCGTGCTGCGGCGGGGAGCCTCCGTGGCCGTGATTAGCGGTCAGACTGTGCCGCTGGGCGGTAAGGTTGGCGAGAGCGTCCTCGTGAAGATTGCGGAGAATGAAGTGGTGCTGCGCGGCAGCCTCGGAACCGAGGTGCTGCGGATGACACCTGAAGTCGATAAAACGGTTGTTGCTGAACGCCCCCGTTCGGGCGGGCGTCGGAAGTAAAGGGGTATTGGTTATGAAGCATGCGTTCATTGGCCTTCTGGCGGCTTTTCTGCTGGGTGGGTGCGTGACCACTGGCGGCCGACCGGGGGAAACTCACGAGCGTATCAAGGGAGAAATGCAGAGTGCGGTGGATGGTCAGCGTACCCCCAATGCAGATGCGGTGAACCAGGCTTTGCTGCCGCCGTTGCAGATCGATGTGCCGAAGGCTGCGGAGGCGGTGGAGCCCCGCTTCGATCTGGTGGTCAGCAATGCACCGGCAGCCCAGGTTTTCATGGCGCTGGTGTCCGGCACCCGTTACAGCATGCTGGTCTCTCCTGAGCTGGCCGGTACGGTGACGGTGAACCTTAAGAATGTTTCGGTGCGTGAAGCCCTGGAGACCCTGCGTGATATCTACGGTTACGACTACCGCATCCAGGGAACGCGTATTAGTGTTTTGCCGAACACCCTGCAAACCCGCGTCTTCCAGGTGAATTACCTGGCTGGCCGCCGTCAGGGCTCCAGTGATGTGCGGGTGACTTCCAGTTCCATCAGCGTGGTATCTCCCGGTACTTCGGGTAGCGGTAGTGCCACCGGCACTGCTGCCGGCCAGCCTGCCGCCGGGGCTCCCGGAACTCCTGGCGGCTCGACAACACGGGCTGCTGACAGCAGCCGGGTTTACACCACCCAGGATGCGGATTTCTGGAAGGAACTGAATACGGCACTGGGGGCCATCGTCGGCAACGAGCAGGGGCGCGGGGTGATCCTCAACGCCCACTCTGGGGTGATCGTGGTGCGGGCGATGCCCAATGAATTGCGCAATGTGGAGAACTACCTGCGCGCCACCCAGTTGATCATCGAGCGTCAGGTGATGCTGGAAGCCAAGATCATCGAAGTTTCCCTGAGCGAAGGCTTCCAGTCAGGGGTCAATTGGTCCGCCTTCTCCAAGAAGACCAGCCGCATGACCATCGGTACCGTGGCGCCCGGAACGACGCTGGGTACGACGGGTGCGATCGGTGATGGCAACGTTGGCGTAGTGCCGGGTTCCGATGGTGGCCTGGCTACGTCTTCCGGTGGGCGCGGCTTCTTCGGTCTGGCTTTCCAGACCTCCAATTTTGCGGCGCTGCTGAATTTCCTGGAAACCCAGGGTACGGTCCATGTGCTGTCCAGCCCCCGTATTGCCACGCTGAACAATCAGAAGGCCGTGCTCAAGGTAGGGACGGACGAGTACTACGTCACCAACGTCAGTACTACCACCGTTGCCGGGACTGGCAGCACTAACACCACGACGCCGAGCGTCACCCTGCAGCCCTTCTTCTCCGGCATTGCCCTGGATGTGACGCCCCAGATCGACGAAAACAACACCATCACCTTGCACGTCCATCCGGCCATCAGCGTCGTCAAGGAAAAGGAAAAGGTCATTAATCTGGGGTCCCAAGTTGGGTCGATGACCCTGCCCCTGGCCACCAGCACGGTCAATGAGACCGACAGCATTGTGCGGGTCCAGGACGGCAACATCGTGGCCATCGGCGGCCTGATGAAGCAATCCCAGGTGGATGACCGTTCCGGTCTGCCGGGCACTACCGGCCCGGGCTTCTTCGGTGCCTTGTTCGGCCAGCGTGCCAAGTCCCTGGCCAAGCAGGAACTGGTGATCCTGATCAAGCCAACGGTGATCCAGAACGAGGCTGACTGGCAGCCGGACCTGCGCAACACCCAGTCCCGTCTGCAGGATTACGCACCGGCTGTGGCGCCCCAGTATTGATGCGCTTCCATCGAGGTCACGGGTGTACCTGAAGCACTTCGGGCTGTTGGAGCTGCCCTTCGGTATTACCCCGGATACCAGCTTCATCTACGGTTCCACCGCCCACCAGGAGGCGCTCAATACCCTGCTGGTGGCCCTGCGGGCCGGGGAGGGCTTCGTCAAGATCACCGGCGAGGTCGGCACCGGCAAGACGCTGCTGTGCCGACGTTTGCTGCAGGCCCTCGGCAACAAATTCGTCACTGCCTACCTGCCCAATCCCAACCTGGAGCCCCGCACCCTGTATCTGGCCCTGGCCGAGGAATTGCGCCTGGATGTGCCGGTAGATATTGACCAGTATCACCTGCTAAAGGCCCTCAACAAGCGGCTCCTCGATATCGCCCGGACCGGCAAGGCTGCCGTGGTGTGCATCGACGAGGCCCAGGCCATGCCGGTGGAGAGCCTGGAAGCGCTGCGCCTGCTTTCCAACCTGGAGACGGAGAAGCGCAAGCTGCTGCAGTGGGTGATCCTGGGGCAACCGGAACTCGATGCCAAGCTGGCTCGGGAAGACATCCGCCAGCTCCTGCAGCGCATCACTTTCCACTATCGTCTCAGTGGCCTGGCTCGCAAGGAAGTGGCGGATTACGTCAGCCATCGTCTGCGCGTGGCGGGCTACCGTGGCGATTCCCTCTTTTCCGACGCCGCCGTGAAGTTGCTGCATCGGGCCAGCGCCGGCACCCCACGCCTGATTAACATCCTCTCCCACAAGGCCCTGCTCGCCGTATTCGGTGAGGGCTCCTTCCAGGTCAAGCGCAAGCACGTCAAGGCAGCCGTTCGGGATACCGAAGGGGCGGCGACCTTGCGTTTCTGGTGGTAAGGCCATGAGCGTCATCAATCAAATGCTGCAGGATCTCGACGCCCGCCGGGCTGAAGATCAGCGCAAGGGGCTACCCAACGAAGTGCGGCCGCTGCCGGGGCGCAACCGGAATTCCGAAACCCCCTGGCTGGGGCTGAGCCTGGTATTGCTGGTAGCGGCGGGACTGGGGGGAGGGGCCTGGTACTACCTGGGGGCTCCGGGTGGATTCGCTTCGCTCCCTTCCGGGGGCGCAGCCACATCGGCTGTCACCGGGGCTGGGCAGGTGGTTGCTCCAGCGGCAGTGCCCGCATTGGTGGCCGCACCTGCAACAGTTTCCGCCATTGCCGAAGCACCGACTGCCGGGGTGGCCACGCCCCCGCTGCTGTTCAAGGAAGATGATTTTCCGGCCAGCCTGCGCTTGTCCGACATTCTCTCCGGTAGCCCATCCCGTTCGTCGGCGGGGCGAGATAGCCGACCAGTGCCGGCGGCGGTTCCTGCCAGCCCTGCTCCCAGTACGGTTGCCAGCAGTGGGCCGGCAACCGTCAACGGGCCAATCGGCAAGGTACCGGAAGGTGTTTTGGCCGGCCAGGCGGCGCCCCGGGTTGCTGAAGCGCCGGGAGCCACTGCAGCTTCTGCCGCTCCCACCACTGCGCCGGTGCCATCCGGCCCGGTGCGGATCGAGAAGACGCCCATGCAGCCCTCCTCCCAGGAGCGCGCTGAAGCGGAATATCGCCGGGGCGTGGCCGCCATCAACCAGGGCGCATTGAAGGAAGGTGCAGATGCCCTGCGCCAGACGCTGAAGCTGGATGGACAACACGCCGCGGCCCGCCAGTTGCTGCTGCGTCTGCTGCTGGAGCAGCGCAATCAGGACGAGGCTCGCAGCCTGCTGGAAGAGGCGGCCCGCCTGCAACCGGGGCGCTATCAGTGGGCCCTGGCCCTGGCCCGGCTGCAGGTGGAGCGGGGCGATGCAAGCGCCGCCTGGCAGGCTTTGCAGGGCTCCATGGCGGCCGGGGCGGGTAATGCCGATTATCAGGGGCTCAGCGGCAATGTGTTGCAGCGCCTGGGGCGCCATCGGGAATCGGCCGAACATTATCGGGCGGCCTTGCGCATTGCTCCCGGCGAAGGGCGCTGGTGGCTTGGCTTGGGCCTGGCTCTGGAGGCCGATGGCAACGCGGCCGAAGCGCGTCAGGCCTTTCTCAGTGCCCGCTCCTCCGGCTCCCTGACCGCCGACATGGTCGCCTTCGTCGATCAGCGCCTGCGTTAAGGGCTGATGGCCGACGTGGCCTGCCGGGGCGGAAGTACCTTCTCATCCAGGATCGGCAGCAGGGTGCCCAGTTCGGGATAGCGTTGGCTCAGCGCCTGCCATTGGGGGCGAATTCCACCGACCAGATCAGGATAGAGGCGCATCGCCATGCGCAGCATGATCTCTGCCTCCCGCGTTTGCCCGGCCAGAGCCAGCAAGACCGGGTACTTGAATACCAGCCGATCCACCGGAGAAAAGCGCAGGGCGCTTGCCGTGATGCGCAGCTTGTCTGGCAGGTTGTCCCTGCTGATGGGCGCCAGGGTGGCGTAGTAAAGCTCGATGTAGTGAGGGAACAGGGAATCCTCGTGCAGGGCTTCCAGGCGCTGGTGTACCTGGGGCCAGCTGACTTGCGCCGTGGGCGTGGCGGGCTGCAGGTTCAAGGTGTCTTCCAGGCGCCCATAGTCCCGGTAGAGATTGCCGAGAGTCCAGAGCGCCAGCAACAGCAGGAGCCCCTGGCCGGGGCGACCCAGCTTCTCCAGGCTAACGGAAATGGGGCTGGGTACGAGGGCTCCCAGAATCAGGGCGGTGGGGCCAAGGAAAAATGCATACCAGAGCGGGTATTCCAGCTGGCTGTGATGCCGATCACTGTCAGTACCGCCAGGCCCCACCAGTGGGCCAGCCCCCAATCCTGGCGCAAAAATTCCCGTGCCAGGGCCGTGCCGACGACCAGCAGCAACAACAGGCTGCCGATGCCGAATTCTGCCAATAACTGGAGAAGGAGGTTGTGGGCATGTTCCGCCGCACCCGGCAACGTGCCAGGTGGCAGAATTCCGGCCAGGGCGAAGGTCTGCCAGGAATACTGGCCGATGCCGACGCCGAGCCAAGGGGCGCTGACGAAGCTGCTCCAGGCAACCTGCCACAGGCCAAAACGGATGGAAGTGCCGCTGACCTCCTGGAACAGGCGATCGCCGCTGGTAGCAACATGAATGTCAGCGAAACTGAGCAGATGCTTGCCCAGGGAAAACAGCAGGATGAAACCGGCAAGCCACAGCGTATGGCGCAGTAGTGGGGCAGGCAGGCGGCCGCGGCGGGCCATCAGGTAGGTGAGGGCGGGAATGGCAGCCGCGTAGAGGTAGACCGTGCGCGAGGTACTGAGCAGGGCTGCGCCGCTCAGCAGCATGGCGAGGACGGCGAAGGCCAGGGTGCCCAGCCGCTGCCGGCCGTGCAGATAAATCACTGATACCACGCCGAGCCAGAGATAGTTGGCGAACTGGTTACGCTGCCCCAGATTGCCGAAGACCTGCTCGCCCAGGGCGGGGAACAGCCACTCCCGGCCAATGGCCGGGCCATGGAACTGCAGCAGTACCAGCAACAGGCTGATGCCGCCTCCGCCGAGAAATCCCCAGGCCAGCGCCTCTGCCAGTGCCTCCAGTCCCGCCTCCCGGGCCAGCACCCGGCCCAGCAGGGCCATCAGCATGGCCCACAGCAGATACAGGGCGAAGATCAGCCCCTGGTGGATGATCAGCACCTGCCCCGCCAGTAGCTGAAACAGGAAAAGCAGGATCAGGCCCAGGGGGATGAGGGCAACCACCGGCAGGCGCAGGTCGCGACGGGCCTCGGTGCTGAAGAAGTAGGTCATGGCCAGGCAACCCAGAGCTGCCGCCCACCACTCGCCATAAAAGGAGGGGATGGGATTCAGGTGATGGGGATTGATGAAGGGAAACAGGGCCATCGCCCCCAACAGGAGCAGCGCCAGGCGGTGGGGCCGGCGGAGGGTGCACAAGAATTGCGCTAGGGTATGGGCGAGGGCATTCATCATGTGTGATGGCAGGTTCTGGCGACGGCGAGGACATCCACCCGGAGGGCGCCGTGCAGTTTGAGGGTACGGGCGCATTCGTTCAAGGTGGCGCCGGTGGTCATGACATCGTCGAGGAGCAGGATGCGCCGACCCGTCAGCATTCCGGGGCAGTGGAAGGCACCGCGGATGTTGGCGTGGCGCTCCGCCAGCGGCAGCTCGGCCTGGGGGCGGGTCGCAAGCTGGCGTCGGCAAAGCTCGGGCATGACCGGCAGGTTGAGGTGCGGCCCCAGGTGCCGGGCGACTTCCCGGCTCTGGTTGAAACCCCGTTCCGCCAGCCGCTGTGGGTGCAGCGGCAAGGGCACGAGACAATCCCAATCTGTGCTGTGGGCGAACAGCATGGGGGCCAGCCGGTGACCGAACCAGGCTGCCAGTCCCAGCTCATTTCGGTACTTGAGGGCGTGGAGGAGGGCATCGAGGGGATGCTCATAGCGCCACAGGGCCCAGGCCCGGTCGAAATGGGGTGGGTGGCGCAGGCAGTGGGCGCACCATTGGCCGCTGCAGTCAGGTTCGGCACAACGAGGGCAGGCCCCCGGGCCCAGATGGGGCAGGTCGGCCTCGCAGGCCTGGCAGACCAGGGGGCTGTGGTCGTGCTCACCACAGAGCAGGCAGGAGCCGGGCAGCAGGCCATCCAGCACCGCGCCGGCAGCCTGGCGGAGGAGGCGACGGCTTTGGGCTACAATTGACATTTACCCTGCCGTCCGCGATTATTCATAATTATGAGCCATACTTAATAGTATGGATACCAGTAGGGTTATTCGCAAAGGTTTTGCCATGAACGCAGTTGCCGCAGCAGTTTCCGACACATCCTCCACCCCTTGCGGCGCCTCCGCCGAGCAGGCCAAATGGACGCTGCCCCAGGTACAGGCCCTGTTCGACCTGCCGTTCATGGATCTCGTCTTCCGCGCCCAGCAGGTGCATCGGGAAAACTTCGATGCCAACGCCATCCAGCGTTCCACCCTGCTGTCCGTGAAGACCGGCGGTTGCTCCGAGGACTGCGGCTACTGTTCCCAGTCCGCCCGTTATAACACGGAGGTGGAGCGCGAAGCCCTGCTGCCTCTGGACGACGTGCTCAAGGCCGCCCAGGCCGCCAAAGACCGGGGCGCTTCCCGCTTCTGCATGGGCGCCGCCTGGCGCGGCCCGAAGGACAAGGACCTGGACAAGGTCACTGAAATGATTTCCGCCGTCAAGGCCCTGGGCCTGCAGACCTGCGTCACCCTGGGTATGCTCAAGGACGGCCAGGCCGAGAAGCTGAAGGAAGCCGGCCTCGACTACTACAACCACAACCTGGATACGGACAAGGAATTCTA
The DNA here is from genome assembly GCF_003112695.1 of Azospira sp. I13. Lineage (GTDB taxonomy): Bacteria > Pseudomonadota > Gammaproteobacteria > Burkholderiales > Rhodocyclaceae > Azospira. The sequence goes on along the minus strand of NZ_BFBP01000009.1, from coordinate 9,999 downwards.
CGGCCAGGTGATCAAGAGCCATTGCCACGAAGACCGCATCGACACCCTGGACCAGGTGCGGGATGCCGGCATCAATGTCTGCTCCGGCGGCATCATCGGCATGGGCGAAACCCGCAAGAACCGGGCGGCCCTCATCGCCCAGCTGGCCAATCTGCCCAAGGCGCCGGAATCCGTGCCCATCAACAACCTGGTGCCGATCCCCGGCACTCCCCTGGCCAACGTCAAGCCGGTGGATGGCATCGAATTCGTGCGCACCATCGCCGCTGCCCGCATCACCATGCCTACCTCCTACGTGCGCCTGTCCGCCGGCCGTCACGAGATGAGCGAAGAACTGCAGACCCTCTGCTTCCTGGCCGGCGCCAACTCCATCTTCTACGGCGAAGCGCTCCTGACCACCGGCAACTCCCAGGCCGACCAGGACGATGCCATGTTCGCCAAGCTGGGCCTCAAGCCCATCTGATCGCTCCATGACGCAGCCGGCGGCCCCCCTGGTGGACTGCCGCCAGGTGCGGCGGACCTTCGCTCGTGCGGCGGCCGGCTACGATGCCGCCGCCTTCATCGCCCAGGAAGTTGGCGGGCGCATGGCGGAGCGGCTGGATTACGTCCGCCTCGAACCCCAAAAGATTCTCGACCTGGGCTGCGCTACCGGCGCCAGCCTGGCCGGCCTCCAGGCCCGTTATCCCGACGCCCTGGTACTCGGCGCCGATGCGGTGCCCGCCATGCTGGCCGAGGCCCGCCGGCGCCATCCGGCCAGCGGCCCGGTGATTTCCCGCCTGCCGACCTGGTTGGGCGGTGGGGCCCGAGGCCCGGGCCTGCTGGCGGCTGACGCCCTGGCCCTGCCACTGGCTGCCGGCAGCCTTTCCCTGCTTTGGTCCAACCTGATGCTGCACTGGGTGAACGACCCGGAGCCGGTGCTCAAGGAATTCCACCGCAGCCTGGAGGTGGGCGGCCTGCTGATGTTCTCCACCTTCGGTCCGGATACGCTGAAGGAGCTGCGCTCCGCCTTCGGCGATGGCTATGCCCATACCCAGCGCTTCATCGACATGCACGACTGGGGCGACCTGCTGGTTCATTGCGGCTTCGCCGATCCAGTGATGGACATGGAAGTGCTCACCCTGACCTACCCAGATTTCGATGCCCTGGCAGCGGAACTCAAGGCGGCTGGCGATACCTGCGCCATGACGGCCCGCCGCCCCGGCCTGATGACGCCCCGCCAGTGGCGCCGCGCTGCCGAAGCCTTCGGCCGCCAGGCCAAGGACGGCCGCACAGCGGTCACGGTGGAAGTGGTCTACGGCCACGCCTGGAAAACGGCACCCAAAAAGATCGCCGATGGTCGCAGCATCGTTCGCTTCGACCGCCCCAAGCCCGGCCATTCCTGATTCCGCAGGCCTCGGTCGGCGGTGTCACCACTGCAGGCAGCAGCTGCGTTGCCTCCCGAAAATCACCTGAAGAGCGCCTGAATAACACCCAACATCGCCTGGAAACCAAGGCGGGGCGCGGGTCTTTGTCAAACCCCGCGCCCTGCTTGCCGCTCCGGGGTGTTTGTGGGAAGAATGGCGTCCCTATTGCCTCTGCGGCCGATGCCAAAGGGAGGTGCCAAAGGGAGTGCGGTGACGATCTTGCGCCCGGCGTGACCTGGCGCCCGATGTTGGAGCCATTTGCCGGCACCGGCCTTCCCCTTCCGCTGTCCTAACCCGGCCGCCCTTGCAGCTGCACCTTTCGCCGGTGGAAGCGTTGCAACAGGCCGAGGGCTTGCTGCTGTTCGGCCATGGCTTCGGCCCGGGCGAAATGGCGACGGGCTTCCCGGGCCTTTTCCCGTTGCAGCAAGCATTCCCCCTTCAGCCAGACCACGTCGGCGATGCAGTATTCGTCTTCATTGACCACCGCCTCCTGGATGGTCACGTCGATCAGGGCTTCTGCCTCGCTCCAGGCGGACTGGGCCACCAGGGCCCGGGCGGCGATCCAGCGCGAGGTGGTGATGCCGGCCTGGTAGGCCAGCTGCATCTGGGCGGCGGCGCCGAAAAGAGGCCGGTTGTCTTCCAGCACCCCCAGGCGGGCCTGGGCCCACAGCAGGAAAAGGCTATTGACGCTTTCCCACAGCGGTAGCCCGTACTGCCGGGCCAGGGAAAGGCCCTCGCTGGCCTGGGCCAGCACCGTCTCCACATCTTCCCGGCACCAGTGCATGGCGACAGAGAAAGTGAGGGCGAAGCACAGGGCGTGGGTGCGTCCCCCTTCCCGCGCCAGGGCGACGCTTTGCGCTGCCACGGCGCAGCCTTCCGCCTCTTCCCCCATGAACCACAGGTTCCAGCCGAGAAAGGCCCGGCAGGTCACCGCCGGATCGTCCACGCAGTAGCGGATGCGGTCCCGGGGCAGCAGGCGGCTGGCTAGGTCGGCGCCTTTTTCTTGCCAGCTGCGGGCTTCGGCCAGCTGGCCCCGCCAGAAAAGGGAATTGCCGAGGGCGAAGCTGGCCATCAGCCGCTCGATGTCGGTCTGGGCCAGGCTGGCTAACTGGCGGGCAATGTTCAGCCCTTCCACCTCGCCCTGGGAACTGCCGCCCATGTAGCGCCCGCTGAGGGCGGCAAAATAGGTCTGGCGGCGGCTGCCTTCCAGGGGCATGTGCCGCCCCAGTTCGTCCGCCACCTGGGAGAACAGCCGGTGGGCTAGGGGGGAGCCGAAGCCCTGGGCCAGCTGGGCGGCGTAACCGCGGCGAATCTGTACCGCCTGGCGTTCGGCCAGGGGGGCGTCCCAGGCTTCCAGCATCTTGTCTGCCTCCTCGAAGCAACGCAGGGCGTCGGCGGCGAATTCCCGCGCCATGGCGGCAGAGCCGGCGTGGTTCCACCACAGGGCGGCTTCCTTCCAGCAGCGCCCGGCACTGAAATGGCGGGCCACGGCTTCCGCCTGGGGCGCCTCGGCTTCGAGGAAAAGGTAGGCGGCGTGACGGTGCAGGGCCTGCTGCTGCCCCGGGGGCAGGCTTTGGTAGGCGGTGTCGCGGATGAGGGCATGGCTGAATTCGTAGAGGTCGTCGTCGAGGGCGACGACCAAGCGCTGCCCGATGGCCGCCTCCAGGGCGGCTTGCACCGGCGCATCCGGCAGCAGGGCGCGCAGCAGCTCCAGGCTGAAGCTGACGCCGAGCACGGCGGCGCTGCGCAGTACGTCCTTGGCCGGCCCCAGGCGATCCAGCTCGCTTTGCAGGAGCTCTTCCACCGGCTGCCGGTGGTCGATGCCTTCCAGCCAGTCCTTGGCCAGGCGCTCGATGAAGAGGGGAATGCCGCCACAACTGCCGGCAATGCGCTGGCGTTCCTCCGGCGGAATGTGGGCGGCCCGGTCGGCAGCGGCGACCAGGGCCAGGGCTTCGCCCGGGTTGAGGGGCGGCAGGTCGAAGTGTCGGGTGAGGGCGGGCGGGCTATCCGCCAGCATCTCGGCGCGGCCGGTGAGCACCAGCAGCACTGGCCTGTCGCCCAGGCTTTTGACGAACTGGCCGAGCAATTCCAGGGTGGTCAGGTCACACCAGTGCAGATCGTCCATCACCAGCAGGGTCGGGCGCCGTTCGATCAGGCAATCCACCAGGCCCAGGAGGGCGCTGAAGGCCGTACTCTTGGCCTGGATGCCGCTGCTACCCATGGCGCTTTCGGCCATCAGCACGGCCAGGGCTTCCCGGTGTTCCGGGGTCAGCCGGGGGTAGGCCTGGGCGAGAACCTGCTCGGTCTTCTCGCGCCGGCGGCTTGGCCCGTCGTGGCGCTCAATGCCGGCCAGAGCCTCCAGGCTGGCCAGCACAGCGGCCAGGGGATGGTGTTGCAGTTCGAGACGGCAGGCGATGTGGCGCACCTGGCCACCAAGCATATCCACCTGCCGCGACAGTTCTGCCGCCAGGCGCGTCTTGCCCATGCCGGCGGGGGCGCGGATCAAGGCGATGCGCGACTTGCCGGCCCGAGCGTCGTCCCAGAGGGCCAGCAACTGGCCCAGCTCCCCCTCCCGGCCTGCAAAGGGCAGGCCGCTGCGGGCGCTCTGGCGGGCGCGCGGGGGGCGGTGCCCGGTGAGGTTGAAGGTTTCCAGGGGAGCTGCCGTACCGGGCAGGGTCCGGCTGCCGGCGGGCCGGAAGGCAAAGTCCGGCCCGGCCTGATCGGCCACGGCGCCATTGACCAGGGTTTCACCGGGCGCAGCGGACCAGCCCAGCAGCATGGCCAGATCGGGGATTTCCCCCAGCAAGTGGGGGGCGGTGGCGTTCCCCTGATAGAGCATACGGCCGTGGCAGACGCCCATGCGCGGCGTCATGGCCCGGGCCGGGCCGGAGCGGATTTCCTCCGCGGCGATCAGGGCTCGCTCCACCGAACGCTCCAGGGCCGGCGGCAGGCCGAACACAGCGAGAATGCCGCGGCCGATGGTGGAGGCGACGCGGCCGCCCCGCCGGTGGATCAACTCCTGCAGGGCCGCCATGAATTCGCCGTCGGCCGCCATGCCGCTATCCGGTGCCAGGCAGAAATCACAGTAGAGGGCCGTCAGCCCCCGTAGTTCGGGTAGCTGGGGCAGCGCGGCGGAGGGCAGGCCATCGGTCCGGTCCGCCAGCTGGCGTTGCAATTCCTCCCGCAGGCGCAGCAGGGCATTGCCGGGGGCGCTGCCACCTTCCTGCTTCAAGGCCCGTTCCAGCTGGGCGAAGGTGGCCAGGGCACCATCCAGATCGCCCTGCTCAGCCAGCAAGGTCATCAGCGTCAGGTGGCGGGCTTCGTCGCAGGGCGCCAGTTGCACCAGCAGGCGGGCGGGTGCCAGGGCTTCGGCCAGATGGCCGGCCTCCCGCCGGGCTTGCAGGAGGCGCTCCAGCAGGCTGGCGGCACGCCCGGCCATGTCCCGCCGCACCGCCAGCAGCCAATCCTCGAATTCGCCCGCATTGTTTAGTTGCAGGCCGGCCATGAATTCCCCTGTCAGGTGGGCCAAACCATTCGGTAAATCATGCAGCCAGGGCGCTTCCGGGGGGCGCTCGGCGCTTTCCTCAAGCAGCAGGTGGACATCCACCCGCAGCCCGGGGCCGGGCTGGAGGCGGATGGCCTGATCGTCCTTCTCCAGGGGGCCGGCGCCTGTCGGCGTATTGAGCAGGGCCGCCAGGTTGTTGAGGACCTGGCGCAGGTTGGTGCGGGCCGCGGCCAGGGGCAGATCGGGCCAGAGCAGGGCCGCCAGCTTTTCCCGGGGCTGCCATAGGCCGCTGTGAACGGCCAGGTAGGCCAGCAAAGCCAGACCCTTGCGGTATTTGATGCGGCCGCTGATGTCGACGCCGTCACGGCACAGCCGGGGCGGGCCGAGGAGATCCAGTTGCAGCTTGCAGGCAGCGGCAGGGGGGCTAGCGGAAGGCGCGAGGGACATGGCGGGGCGGCTTTGGGGGCGTTTGGGGCATGAATGCCCCAGGCGTTGGGCAAGGTGGCGGACGGAGGCGGCGATCAAAAATGTCGAAACAGGGGCCGGAGGAGAAATCGGAACAAGGGACAGGTAAGGAGCCGCTTGCCCGGAGGCGTAGTAACGGCGCGCCCCAGCGCCCCTGAAATGCCAATCTGAAGGAGGCATCTTACGCCTCTCTTACGCTGGTGCTTCATGATGTTGGCAATGCTGCCATAGCTTCGCCATTACTTCGCCATTGCACGGGCACGGCCAAGCCATGGCCCGATACTGCTGCCCGCTCCGTTGCCATTGACCTTCCGCCCCGAGGCCCCCATGAACCACACCTACCGACTCGCCTGGAACGAACAGAGCCAAAGCTACGTAGCCGCGCCGGAAAGTGCCCGGGGCCGAAGCAAGGGAGGACGGGCCTCCCGGGGCGGGCGTCGCCTCAAGCCCCTGGCCCTGGTGGTGGGCAGCCTGCTGGCCGGTACCGCCCTGGCAGCCCCGCCGGCCGCCAATGCCCTGCCCACGGGCGGGCAGGTCGNTGGCCGGCCAGGCCGCCCTGGCCCAGAACGGCAACCAGCTGACC
>NZ_BFBP01000009.1:0-3956 GCF_003112695.1 Azospira sp. I13 | reverse complement strand
TCCACCCTGGACATCACCAACGAAGACTTCCTCGCCGGCAAGCTGCGCTTCACCCGCAACGGCGCCACCGGCGCCATCCTCAATCAGGGCGAACTCAAGGCGGGGGATGGCGGCCTAGTGGCCCTGCTGGCGCCGACGGTGAAGAACGAAGGCATCGTCAGCGCCCGCCTGGGCAGCGTAGCCCTGGCGGCCGGCGACAAGGTCACCCTGGAAGGGGGCGCCAACGGCTTCCTCCAGGTGGCCGTAGCCCCGGCCACGGTGAAGACCCTGATCGAAAACAAGCAGATGATCGTGGCCGATGGGGGCCAGGTGGTGATGACCAGCAAGGCCGCCGACGCCCTCTCGGCTGGCGTGGTGGCCAACAGCGGCTCCGTCCAGGCCCGCACCTTGCAGGAGAAGGAGGGGAAGATCCTGCTGCTGGCCGACATGAGCCATGGCGAAGTGCAGCACAGCGGGGTGCTGGATGCCTCCGCCCCCACCAGCGGCAATGGCGGCTTCGTCGAAACCAGCGCGGCCAAGGTTTCCCTGCCCGGCAACCGCAAGGTCACCACCCTGGCCGCCCGAGGCAAGAGCGGGACGTGGTTGATTGATCCGAATGATTTTCTGATCGGCAGCGGCCCCTACGGCGGCCCGCCCGGCAATATCTCCGGGGATACGCTCAGCAATGACCTGACCCAGGGGAATGTGACCATCAGCACAGCGACCCAGGGGAGTGCCGGGGGCAATGGCGACATTTTCGTCAATGACCGGGTGCATTGGGGGGCCAACAAGCTGACCTTGTCGGCCGAGCGCAATATCTACGTCAATGGCGTGCTGGATGGCTCCGGCAGCGCCAGCCTGTCTCTCGAATATAGCCAGGGGCAGCCCAGTGGCGGCAATGGCAACTACTTCATCCCCGGCATGATCAACCTGCCGGCGGGCCAGAACTTCAGCACCCGGAATGGCAGCAGCGGCACCTTGCTCACCTACCAGGTCATTACCAGCCTGGGCAGCGCGGGCAGCAGCAATGGGACCGACCTGCAAGGGATGCGCGGCAACCTCAGCGGTCGTTACGTGCTCGGTGCCGACATTGACGCCTCGGCTACCCGCAACTGGAACAGCGGCGCAGGCTTCACGCCCATCGGCAATTTCTCCACGGTACCCTTTCAGGGCAGTCTGGATGGCCTGGGACACAGCATCAGCAATCTCACCATCAACCGGCCCGACACCGACATGGTGGGTCTCTTCGGCGGCACGACCGACGCAACCCGCCTCAGCAATCTGTGGCTGGAAAATGTGGACATCAAGGGCTATTCCCAGGTGGGGGCCATCGCCGGATATTTCGGCGGTCCATCGGTTTACGGCATTCATGTCAGCGGCAAGGTCAGCGGCATCAGCGAAATCGGCGGCTTGGTCGGGCGGTTAGGGGCTTCCAACAGCGCCGAGGTAACGGAATCCCACGCCAACGTGACCGTCACGGCCTCCGGCAATAACGCTGGTGGCATTGTCGGCGACCTGATGGCCAGCAGTTACGCCTCCGTCAATCTTTACAATCTCTATAGCACCGGCGCTGTCAGCGCCAACCAGAATGCCGGAGGCATCATTGGTCGCTACGCTGCGGGAAATTCTGGAAACACCATTCTGTCCAGCGTTCATGCCTCAGGCCCAGTGACGGCCTTGGCCAACGCCAATGGGGTGTTGGGACAGATCAGCAGCAGCGGCAACGCCTACATGCCCGTGCTCGTCCTGTACGCCGCGTACTGGGATAGCACCAGCACCGGTCAAAGCCAGGGGGCGCCCACCTCTACGCTGATCGCGGGCAGTGGCGCCAGCGCCGTCAGCAGTGCGCTGGGCAACCTTTCGGCCTATTCCAGCAGCGCCTATGCCGGCCTGGGGGCCTGGACATGCAGCGGTCGGCGCTGCGTGACCGGTAGCGGCAATAACAGCTGGATTCTCTTCGAAGGAGAAACCCGCCCCTTCCTTTCCAGCGAAGTCGGCGTGGCAGTGAGCAATGCCCACCAGTTGCAATTGATCTCCCCGATTCATAGCCACTACCTGACCCGGGATATCGACCTTTCCGAAATCAACCAGGCCGTAGCCGGCACTGCGCCTGGCAGCATGTGGCGTTCCACCGGCTTTGTTCCCCTGGGCGACATGGCGAACCCTTTCAAGGGAGGAATCCACGGGCAAGGGCACGTCATCCGGGACCTGACCATCCACCGCCCCACGGAGGACAACGTGGGGCTGATCGGCTATTCCGGCTCCACTTTCATTGAACAACTGGGTCTGCAGAATGCAGACATCCGGGGCAACAACAATGTGGGCGCCCTCCTGGGCAACATCCCCAGCAATTCTTACAGCGAGATTCAGGAGAGCTATTCCACCGGCTCCGTCTCGGGTAACGGCATTTCCGTCGGCGGACTGATCGGTTCCGCCTATGGCAATGACTGGAACATGGGACTCAGACGCTCCTTTTCCAGCGCCTCGGTGCAGGGACACAACGCCGTGGGCGGCCTGATCGGCAGCTTGGGCACCAATGACTATTCCATCGTCGTCCTTCTGAGGGATTCATACGCCAGCGGCAGCGTCCATTCGACGGGAGACGACTTTTCCACGAAGAACGGAACGGGCGGGCTGATCGGCCATGTGAACGCAGGTGACTATGGCAACACCATCATCGTCTCCAACAGCTATGCCAGTGGTGCCGTCAGTGCCGAGATAGGCTATCTGGCTGGCGGGCTGGTAGGGCAAATGAGCGGTCTGAGCACACCCTCTGTCCAGGACAGCCTGTGGAATGTGACTACCACGGGACGCTCTAACAGTGCTGTGGGCACGGGTCTCTCGAATACCCAGATGCGCCAGGCTGCGGCTTTCGCGAACTGGGATATTGCAACGCAGGGAGGTAGCAACGCCATCTGGCGCATCTACGAAGGAGACAGCCAGCCCTTGCTGCGCGCCTTCCTCACCCCGGCCACCTTGAACGGTGTGGCCAACGTCAGCAAGGTCTACGACGGTCAAGCCTTTGCCGGTGGAACGGCGGATGCGCCCAATACCCAGGCCGACAAGCTGCTTTTCGGTGGCACAGCCCAGGGCGCCATCAACGCCGGCACCTACAGCCTGCGGGCTTACTCCGAGCAACTGGGCTATGACCTGAACGGCAACCGGGATGCCACGGTCTCCGTGGCCCCCAAGGCCATCACCGTCATTGCCGATGCCGTCAGCAAGGTGTATGGCAATGCCGACCCGGCCCTCACCTGGAGCACTTCGGGCCTAGTGGCCGGCGACGTCTTGAGCGGTAGCCTGAACCGGGCAGGCGGCAGTAATGCCGGCACCTACGCCATCAACCAGGGTTCCCTGGCTAACAGCAACTACGCCATCACCTTCCAGGGAGCCAATTTCAGCATCACTCCCCGCCCCCTCAGCATCATTGCCGATGCCGTTAGCCGCCTCTACGGTGATGCCGACCCGGCCTTCACCTGGCAGTTTGCCCCGGGCAACAGTCTGTTGGGAGGCGACACCCTGAGCGGTAGCCTGGGCCGGCAAGCCGGCAACAATGTGGGGGTCTATGCCATCACGCCGGGCACCCTGGGCAATCCCAATTACAGCCTGGCCGTGCAAAGCGGCACCCTGAGCATCACCCCCCGGGCCCTTACCGTAACCGCCCAGGCAGATAGCAAGGTGTATGGCAATGCGGATCCCCTGCTGGCATGGAGCGCCCCGAATCTGGTGAATGGCGACACCCTGAGCGGCGCCCTTAGCCGCAGCGCGGGGGAAAACGTGGGCAGCTACGCCATTGGTCGCGGTTCGCTGGACAATACCAACTACACCATCACCTTTGTGGGCGACACCTTCGCCATCACCCCCCGCCCCATCGTTCTCCAGGCCGGCAACCAAAGCCGCAGCTACGGCCAGGCCAACCCCACCACCGGCTTCCTCACCCTGAGCAGCGGCAGCCTGGCCAATGGCGACACCCTGGG
>NZ_BFBP01000008.1:517-96225 GCF_003112695.1 Azospira sp. I13 | reverse complement strand
ACGATGCGTCAACCACCCCATGTGGGTCAATTTTATGTTGATGGGTGTTGTCTTAGCGGGTCAGTTTTAGGTTGTTGTTGACACCGTTGAGATGAGTGGGGACAGTGACCTCCTGGCAGCTTCCGGCGTGGCTTGCAGGGAGGGGATGAGTCCCAGGGAATTCGCTAAGCAGTATGGGAAGAAAATTGGGGCGTCAGAGCATTGGGTATTACAGAGACTGCTGACCTACGGAGTCGCGAAGGGAGACTGGCGATGATAGGAAATTCAGCGATTCGGAGACATGCATGACCATCGTTTTCTTCGACACAGAATTCACCCACTTGGGGATAGATCCCAAGCTCATTTCCATTGGGCTGGTCTCTGAAGATGGCAGCCGGACGTTCTACGCAGAACTTACGGATACCTATCGCCTGGAGGACTGCAGCGATTTTGTACGGGATGAAGTATTGCCCCTGCTAGAAGGAGGGGCCTGCCAAATGCGTTTTGAGGAGGTTGCCCATCGGCTGTCCGAGTGGCTTCTGGACTTTGGTGATCGGGTGGTGCTGGCTACTGATTCTGAGAGTTATGACTGGCCTTGGATCCAGAAGTTGTTCTGGAAGTTAGATGGCTGGCCAATTTGGGTAACCCCAAAACCATTGCTTCTGACTGTTGGCGACGAGAGTAACCAAATTCTGGAGAGCACTTTGCTACGTCCGCATCATGCTCTGAATGACGCACAGATGAGCCGTTTGCACTTTAGGAAAAATACATAATCATTCACGATTCTGTAGGAGAAAACATCATCTAGGAACGGCCTCCATGATTCTTCTCAATATGCAATAGGACTTTTCCGGTAGAGTGTGAATGTCATATGCTGCAGGGCATATATTCCCTACCACGTTGTATTAACTGATTGTTCGTAAGTGCGCTCGAGTTATGTACATTTCGGCATCGACGATTGACGACTTACTGAGGAAGCTATTCCCGAGATTGCTAAGCGATAAGCTGCTCAAAGGGGAAAGCAGAATAACGGCCACAAAGGGAAGTACGGTTGAGATGCGCGGTGTGATGCTGCAACTCACCAATCCCCGGATGCGCCTGAGCAGAACGGAAGAAAAGGGCACATTGTTCAGTTGTCTTGGAGAATGGCTATGGTATTTAGCGGGAAGTAACGATGTAGAACATATAAAGTACTACATCAAGAAATACCATGAGTTTGCGGAGAACGATGGAACAGTCCACGGTGCATATGGGCCCCGAATTTTTGGGCCTCGGCCAGGCGATCAGGTAGAGCAGATCATCGACCTGCTTAAGCGAAAAAGTACGTCACGACAAGCCGTGATCCAGATATTCGACTGTGACGATCTGCAAAAAAAATATAAAGATGTACCTTGCACGTGCACGATGCAATTTCTTCTTCGTGGACACCGTCTCCACATGGTGACCCACATGCGCTCTAACGACGCATTCAAGGGACTGCCACATGACATCTTCGCTTTTACGCTCATACAGGAGTTGATCGCTAGATCGCTAGATGTCGAGCTTGGGAATTACAAGCATTCCGTTGGAAGTTTGCATTTGTATGATGAAGATCGAAACCGTGCGGAGCGATACTTGCAGGAGGGATGGCAATCGAGAATCGCAATGCCTTCAATGCCAAAAGGTGATCCGCGGCCATCGATTCGCAAACTCCTGGATATTGAAGTTGATATCAGACAGGGGAAAGCAACCGGTAAAGAAGCTGATAGCTTAGATCCGTATTGGGCTGACCTTGTCCGTATTCTGCAGATATACAAATATTCTCAATCACGTGACACGTTACGCAAAATATCGCTGCTCAGCAGAGCGATGGATTCAGATGTGTACCGCGTATACATTGACCAGCGTCGCTCAACGCAGACCAAAAAACTCCTCGTACACGACACTCCAGAGCAACTATCCCTGCTACCTCAGACTGACTAATGTAAGTGACAGAAATAATTCTAGATTTACTTCACCGCCTGAACTCTGCCTCCGTCGCAGACACACACATAATTCCTTGGAGCAGCCCAGTTCTCTCGTTTGGTCCCTTGCATTCAGCAAAGATCGCCACACTGGGACTTAACCCAAGTAACTTGGAATTCGTTAATCCAAGCGGAGAGGAATTAAGTGGCACCAAGCGACGATTTCAAACGTTAACATCACTAGGCCTTGATCGCTGGTCTGATGCGACAGAGAAAGATGCTGAACTGATCTTAGAGTCTTGTAATGGCTATTTTCAATATAACCCCTATAACGCATGGTTTAAGAGCCTAGATCAGATCATTTCCGGAACAAATTACTCTTACTACAGCTCACTCTTCCCTGCGTGCCACTTGGATTTAATACCATTTGCAACTTATTCAAAATGGTATGAACTGAAAAGCAGGCAAAAGCGACAATTGATTGAAATCGCAGGAAACGCTCTCGGACAAGCGCTACAGCGATCATCGATTGAGTTGTTAGTTTTGAACGGCGAAACTGTAGTCCGAACCCTAGAAACCCTGTCAGGTAACGTGTTCACGAATACCGTGCTACCTCACTGGGCCTTGCCACGAAAAAACTCTCACGATGTGCCTGGCCGGGCCTACCAAGGAAAAATAAAAGAAATATTTGGCATTCCTCTACGGAGGAGTATCAAGGTGCTTGGATACAACCACAATATCCAGAGCAGCTATGGAATGACGGCAACGGTCAAACAAGCCATTGGCGACTGGATTGCTAAGAACAATGGGGCATCTTCATGAAACCACAAGACGTCGCACTTGGGCGGAAACTCAAACTCACACTGCTAGACTTTACCGATAACGTTCGGCAACTTCCGGGGATTCGCCCTAGAGAGAATCTTGATGCCCTTGTTGAACAATTGATCGAGAGCATTCGGCGGATTCGCTATATAGCGACCATTCGGAGGCAGCGCTTAGGTGAAGTGCGAATGGACCCCAGCAGCGACGCATTTGACCCACTTCGCGCTGCAGTACTCCATCAAGCCAGTGGTAACAGTGAAGAAGCTTGTTGGCTCGTATTTTTAGCGACCCACTTCGGTAAACATCACCGAACTGGCTGGCGTCTTCTCCAACAGGTTTACGGCAGGCTAGGTGGGGAACCTCATTGGGGCTGGGCAAAGGTTTGTGAGAGTCCCGAAGAATTTGCAATGTGGTTAGCCGCAAGCTATGGGGCCCTCACATCCCCAGCTAGGGCAGGCCATTTTGGTAACCATCGCAAATATGAAACGCTTCGTGATACAACCCAAGGTACGGGCGCTGTTGTTAGAAGCTATGTCAGGTGGATCAACAACTATGGATCACACGCTGCACTGCTGACAGAGGCGCGTCATCATGCCGGTAATGATCGCCGAGAGATTTTCAAATACCTCTATCGAACGATGGACGTTCATCGCTTTGGTCGTACCGCCAAGTTCGATTACCTAACCATGCTGGGGAAGCTAGATCTATTCCCGATCGAACCGAATTCCGCTTACTTAGTAGGAGCGACAGGCCCATTACGTGGCGCCCGACTTCTTTTTGGAGGAACAACTCTTGCAAAAGGGCTTAGCCCAAAGACATTGGATAGCTGGCTACTCGAACTGGACGGCCGACTTAATGTTGGTATGCAGGTACTAGAGGATTCTCTATGTAACTGGCAAAAATCCCCTGGCCGATTCCGCCCATTCCGTGGATAAATCCAGTGATCACAACCAGCTGTAACGTACCTTTAAATGATTCATTTGGGATGGTTGCAATAGCCGGTGATGCTGCAATTGACCGACGAGTACTCCAGGCGACACTCCAATTTTCCGAGCAAGTCTTATGATTGACCGGGCATCTGCCTTTGTTGCAAAAAGCTCTTCTCTAAAAGCTTCGGGGATCAGAGTTTTTTCAGAATAGTCGTTTGCTTCCTGTTCTTCTACTGAGGAAACAGCGCTGTTTCCTTCAACGAATAACATGTCTTTCCCATGAAGTATGAGGTGCGCTGCTTCATGGAAAAACGTAAACCAGAAGTGATCGTCTGATAGATAGCGACAGCTCAATAGCAACAGAGCTTTTTCCTCCGATAGGAATTTTGTTGCTCCGCTCGCCCGACATCCGGTAGGTGCCCTAACAATAGAAACAGCCACACCGCTTTCAGCGCAAATAGACTGTAGCTTTGGAACAAAGACTGCTGGATTTCGCTCCCTCGTTAGCAACCGAATTTGGCTTAGGGAGTTACGGAAATTCGCCTCATTCCATGATTTGCAACTAATCGCTTGAGCAGTACGCTCTCCTTGTCTCAGCCATGCAATGACTGAGAGATCTTTGGATTCAAAAGATGACGAAGTTCTAAACGATGCAGAGACATGGTACGAGGCATATTTTCTTGACCATGCTTGAATGTCAGGCACGTCAAAAAAATCTAAGCAAGTTTTTGCCTTATCCGGTAATTTTTTTAGATCTTCGATCCACCCAAATTGGATCATCTCACGGAGAGGCAACTCTCTAAGCCAGCCCTCTAGCGATAGACGGCTCTGTGATTTCTTTAGTCGTGCAATATCGTTCCGATATTGAGATTCTCGCGTTAACCAAAATATCTTAGATGCACCCAATGTGCGCGAAAGATCAGAAGCGATTTCCTGATCAATCTCAACTAAGCCGCTAATTAGCTTTTTCGAATATTCTCGCGAATACCCAAGCTGAGAAAAAAAGCTCTCTAGGGATAAGTCTCTCTCTTCCAGAATACTGACTATTGTGTCCCCTGGGGGAGATGCCCAATTCGGACTAAATACTAATGAATTACTCATGTTTGTCGATCTGAATCAATTTAATACGAGTAACCTGGCGCCAATTGATCTTGCCGCTGGCGAGGAGTGGGCAGTTCTTATGGTTAGGGACGATAACGATATAAAAATTGTCTCCAAGCGAGATTGACATACCTTCGCCGTAGCTGCCGTTAACAGAATTCGGTTTCCCTGCCGGTAAGTCCACTACGCTGTCGACGGATCTTAGATCCGCTAACCGTGCTATCAGTTTCGCTGTTACTCGATCCCCAAGTTTTTCTTGGGCTTTTGATGGGTTTTCGCAAATTACCCGCAACGACAAATCTTCGAAAGCAATTTCCAAGGTCCAAATACCTTATAGGCTTAGTTTTGACCGAGCGTTAACTACCGGTACGGTCGAACCCATACCCCGGCTATCCTTTCATAGTACCTCGCAGGGGTCATGCTCAAAGCATAGACGTAATTGTTGTGGTTGGGAATATTTAAGCTTTTCCACCTGCGCTTTGAGATGGCGAGCGCAACCAATAATCTGGGCACGTGTCCCTAATTCGGCCCCCATCAGAAGCGCCTTGTTACGCACCTCTAGCGTTACATCATAGTGAGGATACGACGCATTGGCTTGGAACCAACTGCGACGAAGACCGAGGGTATTGGCGAAAGCATGTAGTTCCTCAATCGAGTCAGCCACCAGATGGCACCATTCCTTGCCGCGCCATTTCACCTTCACGTTATCAACGTAAACCGTCATCAATCGCCAATTTCGCAATTTGCAAATATTGCAATATAATATGCAAAATGGGACGGAAATTCAAGTCGCAAAAGGAAATTTCAGCACTTGCTTGTCGGTTAAGGGCAAGGCGAATTGCTTTGAACCTAACTCTTATGGAGCTAGGAAAAGCATCAGGTATCGACTATGGACAGCTATCACGATTTGAGGCAGGGCAATTTAGAACCGAATCGAAGAACCTTCAAAGGATTTGCAAATTTTTGCAAATCTTTCCTTCGGATGAAGGCGAGTCCGACGATCAAAACGAACTTGAGAAGCTGGTAAAAAAATTCCTCGAATTTGCAGCCGGTTCCCCTCGAAATCAACAGGCTGCAAGGGCCTTAGTGAATGCATTGGAGTTGCTTGTAATTCATGAAGAAAGATAGACCTATATACATATGTGTGGCAGTAAGGCAGGCTACAAGTTGGCTTGTAAAAAAGAAGCGTCCTCGCCATAGCAGCCACTCTATAACTGAGAGTAGTTCAGCTTCTCGGCCTGAGCGGCTGTTGGGGTATGTCGGTACCAAAGGCAGCGACAGATCGGTCAGCGATCATAACCCGATAGCTGGCTGCTACGTTCGCTTCGCAGCTGACGCGGCAGCTATGTTGAGTTCTTAACAAAATCGGGTGTTGCTGTTCAGCCGATGCGTTTCAGTATCTAGCCGAACATTTGGCTTTTACCTAGTTGCTACAGTTTCGGGGCATCGCCTTTCGTCACAGTTGGCTTCTTTTTCCCGAAGTCATAGGCCCATGAGACAACGTCGTCCTTCTTCAGGATTACCCTGCGCCACACCTGATTGTCGTCGTTTATCCCATGCCCATTGCTATCGATATTTGAGGCATCTTTGGGTTGCCAATGGACAACAAATTGACTGCCGATCCGGGAAACGACCCGCACGCCATCTAAGCTGCCGAGCTTTGCCCCCCTGTCGAATGCACACGGCTTTTCAACGAGAAGCAAGTTTGCCGAGTTACAACCCGATTCGGAGAGAATCAATGTAACGGGATTCCTCTGGGATAGCCCAAGTACGGCGACCGACGCTTGGGAAACTAAGGTTGGACGTTGCACCGCCACGCTAAGAAGCAACACCGCACCGATAACGGCAATAAATCGTGCCACAGCGCGGCGCTTGGCAGGCGCATATGCCACCATGATGGAGATAACGGCAAAAGCAAATGTAAAGAGAAGCAGGTTGAGGATGTCCTCCCAATCCTTGTCGCCTTTCGATGTCAGTAGTTCGTAATAAAGCATTGGAACCGTGATTGCCCAGAAGCCCCAAAGTGCTTCCTTACCTACGTTTTTGAGCCAATTAAACCAAGTGAATCTTTCAGTCGTAATGGCGGAAAGCACCACGAATAGCAACAGCAGAACCGGCCATGCCCAGATCTCTTTGCCGAAGTCGTATGAAAGATTGGCTATCACGCCGAATCCTAGGACGATGCCGACCGTCGCTTGGGCAAGCAAATACATCTTCTTCTTTTTGTCATCGGTAGCGTCCACATAGAGCATCGGCAAGGTAAGGCCGAAGCCGATCATTAGCACCAAGAAGGTGCCAACAGCGGCGACACCGGCGACCGTCACGGAAATGGCGCTTACATCGAGATCGGGCAGGTACTCAATGGACAAAAAATAGCTGAGCAGAAGAAGGCCACCGACCGAAAGTGAAAGGCTCCAAAAGCTTGCCCACGGTATCGCGTTTAGCTGCTCGAATAGCTCTACTAGCTGATTCCGCTTGGGTGGCTGTTGTTGTTTGGTATTGGTCTGCTCGGTTTGGCTCTTATCTAGATCACGTTGATCCGACATGTTTGACTCTCACTATTTGTAAATGTCTATCTGCGCCGGTTATTGCTTCAGTTGAATCGCCCCAGGTTTAGTCGACGCTCTTAAGCCGAATGTAAGTCTGCTTGTCGGCCATAGCAGTCTTTCATTGATCGAAATGGCAATGACTGCTGTATACAAAATTCCGGACTCGCTCCGAACTTGACGGGCGTCTTGGGCATCCCCACGCCCCTGACCTACGGTCATGCAAGGGAAAGTCGTGCCCTTGACGCCTGGCGCCACGGCAAAATATTCCGATAGGGTTCGCCACCAAGGCCTGGGCTATGATTCTGGAAATTGGAGCAACATAGAACAATCCAGGGGGCGAGATGGCGAATACTTGCATCGTGTGTGGTCAGGCTGCGGGCTCGGGCGAACACGTCTTTCCGGCAGCGCTCGGCGGGCGGCGAATCAACAGGAACATCTACTGCACCAAGCATGACAACGGCTATTCTAGCTTGGTCGCGGAATTGGCCAATCAAGTGGATGTCCTCAATGCCAGGTTGGGCGTAGTCCCCGACCATTCCAAGGATGTCAAAAGCGTGCTTGCCCGCGATGCGATGAGTGGCGAGGAGCTGAGGCTCTCAGCCAAGGAAAGCGTCTTCACCGCGCCGCGCGTGATCTCCCAAGAGCCAGCGGGAAACGGCGTGCTCATGAATATGTCGTTCCCCAACCGGGAGGCGATGAACCAGTGGCTGGCAGAGAAAAAAGCCAATGGTCTCGACGTGACGCCATTGCAAAAGGCGCAGGAACAGACCTATTTCTTAGGGGAAGTCCACCATCAGCGGTGCTTTGGGGGACCGTATGGACTCGGCGCGGTAGCGTATATCACACAGACCTTCTTGGGCCAGGAATTCCCGGACTTGGCTCGTTCCAGCAACGTGGCACAGTTTATCGCCTACACGCAGGCCATCGCAGCCCTCGCCCAGATTACAGGCGGTAGTGGTGAGGCTACGGATGGACCGGCCGATCCGAGGTTGGAGCTGGCGCGCCAAGCGCTCACAGCCGCGCTCGCGCCTTGGGGCGGGCAGGCGCCAGTCTGGTGGGACTTCGACCCACAACCCGACCCCACGCCCAACGCCTTCGAGTTCGGGCATCGCGTGACGGTGGGCGTCGATACGTCGGATGGGCAAATCTTCGGGCGCTTCTCGCTGTTCTCGTCGATCCACTTCAGCATGCTTTTCGGGACGACAAGCGCAGGCGCGGCGACCAAGACCGTTACGGTGGACATCGATCCGATGGCGGCCCATACGCCCAATGACATCAAGAGGGTCGAGGCCGCCTCGGCTATCGCTCGAGTGGCCGTGCCGGCCCTGCCCACGGCGGGTCTGGCCACCGC
Organism: Azospira sp. I13; assembly: GCF_003112695.1. Taxonomy (GTDB): domain Bacteria; phylum Pseudomonadota; class Gammaproteobacteria; order Burkholderiales; family Rhodocyclaceae; genus Azospira. Next base: position 87,551 of record NZ_BFBP01000008.1, on the reverse strand, counting down.
TATATCGAGCGGAAGCCAAGAGGCAGTGCTCACGGACTTGATGCGTAAGATCGAAGCCCATTCCTTAGCGAAGTCCGCCGCCAGAATACATGCCGAACTCGCCGCCTATTCGACCCTGTCGGAGTTTGAAGGCGAGCAGCTCGTCGATCGTTTGATCGATGGGCAGGCGCAGCGCGTGTTGAACATGACCAAGTGGGTACTGCAAAACTTCAAGCCGCGACTTCCGGCCGAGTTGCTCCCCGTGCTCGGGCCGATGATCGACGCGATGACTGCCCACGATCCGAATTCAACCAACGGGCTTTCGACTATGGCGAATGCGACACTAGCTATCGCCAAGAGCGCACTAGCCGCGCAGATGCGAGAGGACATCAAGGATGGCCGCCTCGACGAGCGCCGCATCGCCCAACTGATGGGCGAGGGGCCTGGCGCTGCAGTGGTCGGCCAGGCCGTTTTGACTCCGATTACCCAAGCCCTGGGGGGCTGAGAAGCCGCAGTTGACGAATTGCAGCTATGAATCTCCCCGACTTTCGTGGACACGTGCGAGGACTGCTTTACCGGGCTAAACAGACGGAGTTTGCGATGAAGTTGAATGTGAGCAAAGGCCGATGAGCTGCCTATTGGCACCAGCATCAGGCCAGATATCGGCCTGAACGCTTTTGAACAGCGTTCGTTGTTACAATTCCATTCAGATAACCAAGCCAACTCCTTGGCCGCATATCTTACGGAGAGTGTTAGGAATGGATTGCCTTTACGATGCAAGAACTGAGTGTTTTTCCTATCTACTGAAAACCACGCTCAGTAGGTACATTGAAATGGTTAAAGATGCTCATTCCAATCGTGGGGGTATCGTTGGCCAACGAGATGTACTCAAAACAACGACAGCCAAACGCATCAGGGAACGCATGATCTCTGATATTTGTGCTGGCGCCATCCTCCCTCCGGTCGTCATAGGCCTAGTCGTTGATCAAGAGGCACTTGAAAACTTCAAACCGGGAACCATCACAGACGAGGAGGCGTTCCTTTTAGCCATCAAAGGCCAAGAACTTACGATCATTGATGGCATGCAGAGAACTGCGGCCCTTATCGAGGCCAGCGTACAGAAAGGCGATCTACTCACCCATGAAATCAGAGTCGAATTTTGGGTAGCAAAATCAGTCGCGTCTCTAATCTATCGGATGCTAGTTCTGAATACCGGACAAGTACCCTGGACTCTAGCTCGCCAGTTGGCCGTAATCTACTCACCCCTTTTGGAAGAGATTAAGAAGCGAGTAAAGAACATTGATCGCATTTTTCACCCTGAACGGCCAGGAAGACGGGTATCAAGCGGGCAATTTAGCTCCGACGACATTGTTGAACTTTATCTCGCATTTTCGCTTAGGAAAGCCAGCTTTGACACAAAGGAAACACTCTCAGAGGAGTTTTCCAGACTGGATTTCGTCGACAACCTCGCCTCGCGGGATTTTCAAGAGCAGTTTTATGACGCGCTCGCCGTTTTGGTCAACCTAGATCAAGCGTTCGACCGTCTAGAAATAATTAGCGACATTAGGTTTAAGAGAGGACGAGACATCTTTGGAAGTCAGCCCGCTCGCATTGGCTTCATGGTCGCTATCTCCCAATACGTGCTCGGTCGTCCAGGTTTAGATAGGACATCTGAGGATCGTAGGCAGCGAATGCAATGGATCATAGAGTGGGCCAGCGCCCTTGTAGCCAAACTGGACGTCATGTCTGTCGAACAACTCTCAGAATTTTTGGGTCTAGACGTGCTTAGCGAAGTTCTGGACAAGCGAGTTAGTCAAGTTGGCCGGTATGAGCGAGGGGTTTTCATCGAGGCCTTCAAGGTTCTAATTGATGAAAAATTTGACCTTCCCAATATGGAACCTTGCTGGCGGGCTAGCTGATGACAAGCCGGAACATGGTAGAGGCGAATGTAGCCATATTCTCTGCCCTGGATCAGTACTGCCTCCAAAAGAAAAACCCAATAACAAACGCAGGCAAGAAACGCTGGATAGCATCAACTCCGACTACACGGGCGATACTGAAGGAAGCATCCTTTGAGTCAGGCATTTCTTTTTCTCGAGGACTAAAAGTAGCCCGATTTGACCATAAGCTAGATTCTTACTTTTTTGTCATCGGCCTCGATTTACCAGTATCTAACGTTGGCAACTTCCTGGATGAAATCGATGTAGATGGTAGCTTATTGACCTTAGCTCTCTCCGAATTGCAACCGGCACCGTCCGCCTCAGATTTTCAAGTTAGAGATATCGTCGAATATGATGATGGGAATCGCAATCCCAAATATACGGGCCATCAAGCGAGTGGGGTAGCCAGCCTTTTCCCAAGAATTCAATGCTACAAATCCAACGATTTGTCCATTGACGAAACCCAACGGGCTTTCTTTTTGTTGTGCCTAGCGGACAGTAACCATGGGCCGGCTTGGATGGATGTCGATTTAAAGGAGACATTCGCGTCACTATCCGAGCTTAGTCCAACATCCATTCCCTACCAAACTCTATGCAGGTCGGTATTTGACACTGATCCAAGTTCTGTATTCTTGGCGCTTTACCGTTGCCTTGAAGCGCTTTATGCCTATTCACATGTAACGCAGTTAAACGGAAAACTCGGACTATCCAAGCCATGGGATCAAGTGGCTGAACTGCTTGAAAGACAGTTGGGATGGAGACCGCGCGAGGAATCCAGTCTCGAAATTCTGCTACGGTCTGCCCCGTTAAAGCACGATTTAGAAGAAGCGTTAGACGCGATGAACATCAAGCTCCAAGCGAACTCCGATGTCTTTAGCGTTGCCACAAAGTCAATTTATCAACTGCGCAACTCTCTGGTCCATTACAGGCCTTTGCACCAACAACTCAACCCCCAATGCATAGACTGGAATCGTCTTTGCAAGGCAATGTGCTGTTTGGTGCATGACGCCTACGAGTCGATCTGACTTTAGGTTATGTTCCCGGCTTTCTTAACGGACATTGCACTATAAATCGCTCCGGTTTTTCTAGACATTTTCTGACCGCTCCGCTTGGGATACTCCCGTTAAAGCATCGAAGCAACCAATGACCGTGTGGGGGGCTTTCCCTCGCCGATGATGAAAGCGGACAGTGACCGTCATCAGTGGCTGAGCGGCAGCTTACTAGCGCATAGGCGCCCGATGCTGGCCCGAGGTCCAAGGTCGGCTTTGGCCGATGAGCAGACAACAAAAATGCCACTCACAGGGAGTGGCATTTTCATTTTATGGGGCCCAAATAAATCTAGAGTTGTGAGACAAATCTAGAAGTAAATGAGATCCTACACCATCACACGTCGATGTTCTGGGCTCGCAGGGCGTTGCTTTCGATGAAATTTCTGCGGGGTTCGACCAGTTCACCCATGAGGGTGGTGAAGATTTCGTCGGCGCCGATGGCGTCGTCGATACCCACCCGGAGCAGGCGGCGGACGTTGGGGTCCATGGTGGTTTCCCACAGCTGCTCGGGGTTCATTTCACCCAGACCTTTGTAGCGCTGCTTGCTGATGCCCTTTTCGACTTCGTTGAGCAGCCAGGTCATGGCGCTGGCGAAGTCGCCCACGGCCATTTTCTTTTCGCCGCGCTGGATCAGGCCGCCGGGGCCGAAGAGGCCGTTGAGCAGGTCGGCGGTCTTGCGCAGTTGCAGGTAGTCGCCGGAGCGCAGGAAGTCTTCGTCGATGCTGCTGATCTTGCGGTTGCCGTGGTGCATCTTGGCCATGCGCACCTGCCAGCTTTCCTGGGCTTCGTTGTAGTGGGCCAGCACGTCGATGCCGTCCACCACCTTGGCCAGGGCTTCGGCGCTGGCGCGGGCGGCGGCTTCGTCTTCCAGCTTGATCTCGAGGTTGTGGTGGAGCAGGGCGTGCAGCACGTCCGGGTTGATGTGGTTGGAGAGGCGGTTGATGACGGCCTCGGCCAGCAGGTATTCCCGGGCCAGGGATTCGAGGGCCGGGCCGCTGATGGGCTCGGCGCCGGCCTTGGGCAGCAGCTCGGTGCCTTCCATGGCCATCTGCAGCAGGAACTGCTGGTATTCGTGGTCGTCCTTCAGGTAGCGCTCGGTCTTGCCGTGCTTGACCTTGTAGAGGGGCGGCTGGGCGATGTAGATGTGGCCGCGTTCCACCAGCTCGGGCATCTGCCGGTAGAAGAAGGTGAGCAGCAGGGTGCGGATGTGGGCGCCGTCCACGTCGGCATCGGTCATGATGATGATGCGGTGGTAGCGCAGCTTCTCGGGCTTGTATTCGTCCTTGCCGATGCCGGTGCCCAGAGCGGTGATGAGGGTGGCGATTTCCTGGCTGGAGATGAGCTTGTCGAAGCGGGCCTTTTCCACGTTGAGGATCTTGCCCTTGAGGGGCAGGATGGCCTGGAATTTACGGTCGCGGCCCTGCTTGGCGGAGCCGCCGGCGGAGTCGCCCTCCACCAGATACAGTTCGCACTGGGTGGGGTCCTTTTCCTGGCAGTCGGCCAGTTTGCCGGGCAGGCCGACGCCATCCAGGATGCCCTTGCGGCGGGTCATTTCGCGGGCCTTGCGGGCGGCGTCCCGGGCGCGGGCGGCTTCGACGATCTTGCCGCAGATGGTCTTGGCGTCCACCGGGCGTTCCAGCAGGAATTCGGTGAGCTTGGCCGCCACCACTTCTTCCACCGCCGGGCGGGCTTCGGAGGAGACCAGCTTCATCTTGGTCTGGGAGGCGAACTTGGGATCGGGCATTTTCACCGAGAGAACGCAGGCCAGGCCTTCGCGCATGTCGTCGCCGGTGATTTCCACCTTGGCCTTCTTGGCGATTTCGTTCTCTTCGATGTACTTGTTGATGATGCGGGTCATGGCCGCCCGCAGGCCGGTGAGGTGGGTGCCGCCGTCAGACTGGGGAATGTTGTTGGTGAAGCACAGCACCTGCTCCTGGTAGGAGTCGTTCCACTGCATGGCCACTTCGACGCCGATGGTGACGCCGGTGTCGCCGACCTTGGCTTCGCCGGCGGAGTAGAAGATGGTGGGGTGCAGGACGGACTTGGTGCGGTTGATGTATTCGACGAAGCTTTGCACGCCGCCGGCAAAGGCGAACAGCTCTTCCTTGCCGTTGCGCTGGTCCACCAGGCGGATGCTGACGCCGTTGTTGAGGAAGGACAGTTCGCGCAGGCGCTTGGCCAGGATTTCGTAGTGGAATTCCACGGTGCCGAAGATTTCGTCGTCGGCCAGGAAGTGCACTTCGGTACCGCGCTTGTCGGTATCGCCCAGCACCTTCAGGGGGGAAACTTCAAAGCCGTCGCGCACTTCGATGACGCGCTCCACCGGGACGCCCCGGTTGAACTCGATGAAGTGGCGCTTGCCATCGCGACGGATGGTCAGGCGCAGCCACTTGGAGAGGGCGTTCACGCAGGAGACGCCGACGCCGTGCAGACCGCCGGAAACCTTGTAGGAGTTCTGGTTGAACTTGCCGCCGGCGTGCAGTTCGGTGAGGGCGATTTCGGCAGCGGAGCGCTTCGGCTCGTGCTTGTCGTCCATCTTCACGCCGGTCGGGATGCCGCGGCCGTTGTCGGTGACGGAGATGGAGTTGTCGGCGTGGATGGTGACGGTGATGTCGTCGCAATGGCCGGCCAGGGCTTCGTCGATGGAGTTGTCCACCACTTCGAAGACCAGGTGGTGCAGGCCGGTGCCGTCGGAAGTGTCGCCAATGTACATCCCCGGGCGCTTGCGCACGGCCTCCAGGCCTTCAAGGATCTGGATGCTGGATTCGCCGTAGGCCGGTGAGGCTTCCTGCGGGTTGTTCATTTGCGGGTTTTCTTCGCTCATTGTTCCTGTTCCACTTAAAACTGCAAAAGGCCCGCCGGGCGGCGGACCTTAGATCACGGCGATGACGGTGATCAGATGCGCATGGGCATCACGACGTACTTGAAGCGCTCGTTGCCGGGTACGGTGACCAGGGCGCTGGAATTGGCGTCGTTGAAGTTGAGGGTGACGGTGTCGCTGCTGACGTTGTTCAGCACGTCCAGCACGTAGCCGACGTTGAAGCCCACGTCGAGGGAATCGCCGGCGTAGTCCACTTCCAGTTCTTCCTGCGCTTCTTCCTGCTCGGCGTTGGCAGCCATGACCTTGAGGCTGTTGCCCTGAAGCACCAGGCGCACGCCGCGGAACTTCTCGTTGGTCAGGATGGCGGCACGCACCATGGATTGCAGCAGGGCGGTGCGGCCCAGTTCCAGGCTGTTCTTCAGGGTGGCGGGGATGACGCGCTCGTAGTCGGGGAACTTGCCGTCGATCAGCTTGGATACCAGCACCACGTTGCCAAAGGCGAAGCGCACTTGGTTGGCGGTGAGGGTGATATCCAGGGCTTCGTCGGAATCGGCCAGCAGGCGGTTCAGTTCCAGCACGGTCTTGCGCGGCAGGATCAGTTCCTGGCGCGGCAGTTCGGCTTCGATCGCCATGCTGGCGAAGGCCAGACGGTGGCCATCGGTGGCCACGGCGCGCAGTTCCTTGCCTTCGGTCAGCAGCAGCAGGCCGTTGAGGTAGTAGCGCACGTCCTGGGCGGCCATGGCGTACTGGGTCTGGGCCAGCAGCTGGCGGAACTGCTTCTGGGTGACGCTGAACTGTTTGGCTTCGTCGCTGCCCACGGCCATGCGGGGGAAGTCGTCGGCAGGCAGGGTCTGCAGGGTGAAGCGGCTCTTGCCGGCACGCACCAGCAGGCGCTTTTCTTCCAGCACCAGGCTGATGTCGGTGCCTTCGGGCAGGGAGCGCAGGATGTCCTGCAGCTTCTTGGCACCCACGGTGACGGCGCCGTCACCTTCGCCGCCTTCGGCGGGGGCGCTGGTGGTGATCTGGATTTCGATGTCGGTGGCCAGGAAGGTCAGGGCGTCGCCCTTCTTTTCCAGCAGCACGTTGGACAGGATGGGCAGGGTGTGCCGCTTCTCCACGATGCCGGAGACCGATTGCAGCGGCGAGAGCAGCGTGTCGCGTTGGGTCTTGATAAGAAGCATAGAGATCAATCCTTAAAAGAGAGAGCGGTACAAATTTTCCTGAGTAACGTATCGATCCGGTAATGCCTGGGGCGGGGCCTGAAAAGGCGGCCGGGCAAAGGGATGATTATCCACTTTTCATGCGCCATTCCATACCCTGCCGGTGCAGCTTTTCAACCCTTGAGCACCTGCAACAGCACATGCAGGTCGTGGTTCAATTCATTGTCTTTGGCCCGCAGGGTGTCAATGGTGCGGACCGCGTGCAATACCGTGGTGTGGTCCCGGCCGCCGAAGGCATCCCCGATCATCGGGTAGCTGTGGGGCGTCAGGTCCTTGGCCAGCCACATGGCCACCTGGCGCGGCCGGGCGATGGCCCGGGTGCGCTTCTTGGAATAGAGGTCGGCCACCTTGATCTTGTAGTACTCGGCCACGGTCTTCTGGATGTTTTCCACCGTGATCTGCCGGTTGAAGGCGCCGATGACGTCTTTCAGGGCATCCTTGGCCAGATCCAGGGCGATTTCGCGGCCGTGGAAGAGGGAATAGGCCAGCACCTTCTTCAGAGCCCCTTCCAGCTCCCGCACATTGGAGCGCAGGTGCTTGGCGATGAAGAAGGCCACTTCGTCGTCCAGGGCCACGCCCTCGGCTTCGGCCTTCTTCTTCAGGATGGCCACCCGCATTTCCGTCTCGGGCGGCTCGATCTGCACCGTCAGGCCCCAGTCGAAGCGGGTCACCAGACGGTCGTCGAGGCCGTTGATGTCCTTGGGGTAGGTGTCGCAGGTGATGATGATCTGCTTCTTGGCTTCGGTCAGGGCGTTGAAGACGAAGAAGAATTCTTCCTGGGTGCGGTTCTTGCCGTTGAAGAACTGCACGTCGTCCACCAGCAGCACGTCCAGGGACTTGTAATAGCGCTTGAAGACGTCGAAGGACTTCTGCTGGTAGGCCCGCACCACGTCCGAGTAGTAATCCTCGGCGTGCACGTAGCGCACCACCTTGTCCGGATCGGCCTGCAGGATGGCATTGCCGATGGCGTGGATGACGTGGGTCTTGCCCAGGCCGACGCCGCCATAGATGAACAGGGGGTTGTAAGAAACCCCAGGGTTTTGCGCCACCTGCATGGCGGCGGCCCGGGCCAGATCGTTGGCCTTGCCCACTACCAGATTGTCAAAGGTGAAGCCGGGGATCAGCCGGGTTTTCTCGTAGCTGCTCTGGGGGCCGGCGTTGCGGCGGGGGGCTGCGGCGGGTGCGGCCAGGGCCGGCTGGGCAATGGCCGCCGGGCTATCCTGGGGCATCGGCGCTGCGGCCGGCACCGGGGCGGGCCGGGGAGCCATCACGGGCGCCTTGCCGCCGCCAATACCCAGGCTGATGGCGATGGGGGCGGAGAAATGGGTGTGGGCCAGCTCTTCGATACGGGAGAGATAGCGTTCCTTCACCCATTTCAGGATGAAGCCGTTGGGTGCAAGCAGGCGCAGGCCGTCGGCGAGGTTATCCTCGCCTTCCAGCCGCAGGGGCTTGATCCAGGTGTTGAATTGCTGGGGCGGCAGTTCTTGTTCGAACTGGCTCAGACAGATTGACCAGAAACCGCTCATTAACCTCGACCACTCGGCAGACGGGGCGCATGGCGCCGCCGCTGGCGGGGATAAGCCGGGCGGGAAAACGCTGCCGTCCGGCCGGAACCCGCCGGGAGGGCGGGCCCCAAAAAATGAAAAAGCCTACTGGAAAATAGGCTGAAGGTTCCGGCCGCCCCAAAGGCGTTACCGGTGGTGTCGGGTCGGGCCCGCATCCCCGCAAGGTTTTCGCCTGGGGCGAATGGCTTGGGAGAAAGCGCATTCTAGCCTGCCCGGGAAAAGTTATCCACAGGCCGGGGCAAATTTCCCCAGGCATCGGGCGCGATTTGTTCTTGACAGACAGGGGGTTAACCCATTCTAATTGCGCGTTTATCTTTCCCCAAGCATCAAGGACTTAAGACATGAAGCGCACTTACCAACCCTCCGTCGTCCGCCGCAAGCGCACCCACGGCTTCCTGGTTCGCATGAAGACCAAGGGTGGCCGCGCCGTCATCCGCGCCCGCCGCGCCAAGGGCCGCAAGCGCCTGGCCGTCTGATCACTCTTGATCGGACTTGACCTGCCCGGCAGCGCCGGGGAGGCAAAACCAGCGGTAGCCATGGTTCAGGACTGTCGACAGTTTTCCTTCCCCAAGCGCTACCGCTTGACCAAAACGGATGAGTTTTCATCCGTTTTTGGTTTTCGGAGGGCCATAAAAGGCCCTTTCTTCCTTCTGCACTGGCGCGAGCGTAGTGCGGAGGAGCCCCTACAGGGTGCCCGTCTTGGTCTGGTGGTGGCGAAAAAGCTGTGTCGCGCCTCCGTTGGTCGTAACCGGGTACGGCGCCTGGCCCGGGAGGCCTTTCGCCTGCATCGCCCGGAGCTGCCGCCGGTGGACCTGATCCTTCGCCTCGGGGTTTCCCTCGACAAGGCCAATCCCCGGCCGGACAAGGCTGCCCTGGCGGCCGAAATCCGCAGTCTGCTGCGCCGCTTCAGCCGTCGTTTTGCCGCTGCAGCAGCAGAGGCGGCGGCAAACCAGGCAGTACCGGCCGTGCCCTCCTTGCTGCCGTCTCCCACCCCGGAAGCCTGACCATGACCGGGTGGCGCAAGCTGAGCATCCTGCCTTTCCTGCTTCTGCTGCGGGTCTATCGTTACGCCATCAGCCCCATGCTGGGCCGTAATTGTCGTTTCGAGCCGAGCTGTTCCGTCTATACTGCCGAAGCTTTGCAAAAGCACGGTCTGATCAAAGGCCTCTGGCTGGGAGGACGGCGCATCCTGCGCTGCCACCCCTTCCATCCCGGCGGCTATGATCCCGTGCCCTAATTTTTCTCCAAACCGCATTCGAGTGGCTGTGCATGGATAACCGTCGTCTCTTCCTGTTCATCATCTTCTCCGTCTCCATCATCATGCTGTGGGACGCCTGGGTGAAGCATAACCAGCCCAAGGATGCGCCGGCTGCCGTGGCCGCTGCCGCTCAGCAGGGAGCAGCTCCCACCCCGTCCGCTGCGCTCAATGCAGGTGCTGCCGCCGTCCCCGGCGCCGCTTTGCCGGCCCCGGTCAAGGCGGAAACGGTCACCGTACGCACCGATCTGATGGTCGCCGAGATTTCCACCCTGGGTGGCGATCTGGTGCGCCTGGAGCTGCCCGCCTACAAGTCAGCCGTCGATGCCGAGAAGCCCTTCGTGCTGTTTGGCGAGGAGCACCGTTACAGCGCCCAGACCGGCCTGATCGGTGACGGCCTGCCCAATCACAAGAGCGCCTTCAAGCTGCTGCCCGGCGCGCTGGAACTGGGCGACAAGGATCAGCTGCAGGTACGTCTGCAAGCTGTGGCCGATGGCGTCAAGGTGACCAAGGTCTATACCTTCCACAAGGGTTCCTTCCTGGTGGATGTGGGCTACGAGATCGAGAACGGCGGTGCCAAGGCCATCACGCCCCACGCCTACTTCCAGCTGGCCCGGGACGAGAAGGCGCCGGAAGGCGAATCCTCCATGGTCAGCGTGTTCACCGGCCCGGCCCTCTATACCGAGCAGGAGAAGTTCCACAAGATCGCCTTCTCCGATATCGAGAAGGGCAAGGCCAAGGTGCCCCAGAACCCGGATAACGGTTGGGTGGCCATGGTGCAGCACTACTTCGTTTCCGCTTTCGTGCCCCAGGGTACTTCCCCCCGCGAGTTCTTCGTACGCAAGGTGGAAGCCCCGGCCGATGGCAAGCCCGGCGTCTATTCCGCCGGCGTGATCGTGCCCGTGGCCCAGATCGAAGCTGGCGCCAAGGGTGGCGTCACCGTGCCCCTCTTCGCCGGTCCCCAGATCCAATCCCAGCTCAAGCAGGTGGCACCGGGCCTCGACCTGGTGGTGGACTATGGCTGGCTGACCGTCATTGCCGCCCCGATCTTCTGGGCCCTGGAGTGGATTCATAAGCTGGTGGGCAACTGGGGCTGGGCCATCGTGGTGCTGACCATCGCCCTGAAGCTGATCTTCTTCCCCCTCTCCGCCGCTTCCTACAAGTCCATGGCCAAGATGCGCCAGGTGACACCCCGCCTGCAGCACATCAAGGAGCATTTCGCCAACGACCGTCAGCGCATGAACCAGGAAATGATGGAGCTGTACCGCAAGGAAAAGATCAATCCCCTCGGCGGCTGCCTGCCCATCCTGATCCAGATCCCGGTGTTCATCGCCCTCTACTGGGTGCTGCTGGGTGCCGTGGAAATGCGCAGCGCCCCGTGGGTGGGCTGGATTCATGATCTCTCCGCACCGGATTCCCTGTTTGGCGTCATTCCCGGCATCCACATGCCGGTGGGCCTGCTGCCGATCCTCATGGTCGCCACCATGTTCATCCAGACCAAGCTCAACCCGACGCCGCCGGACCCCATGCAGGCGAAGATGATGCTCATGATGCCCTTCATGTTCGGCTTCATGTTCTTCTTCTTCCCCTCCGGCCTGGTGCTGTACTGGGTGGTGAACAACGTCCTCTCCATTGCCCAGCAGTGGCAGATCACCCGCATGATCGAACAGGGCGGCAAGGCGGCTAACGACGCCAAGGCCTGATGACCCCGAAAAGGCCGCCCTCGGGCGGCCTTTTTTACGTTAACGTTCCGGACTTTCCCGCCCCATGACGCCCCGCACTGACACCATTGCCGCCATTGCCACCGCTCCCGGCCGGGGCGGGGTCGGCGTCATCCGTATTTCCGGTGCCCACCTCCTGCCCCTGGCAGCGCAGCTCACCGGCAAGACGCCGCGGCCCCGTTACGCCACCCTGGCGGACTTTCGCGCTGCCGACGGGGCGGTCATCGACAGCGGCTTGCTGCTCTACTTTCCCAACCCCGCCTCCTTCACCGGTGAGGACGTCATCGAACTGCAGGGTCACGGTGGCCCGGTGGTGCTGCAGATGCTGCTGGCCCGCTGCCTGGACCTGGGGGCACGCCTGGCGGAGCCCGGCGAATTCACCCGCCGCGCCTTTCTCAACGGCAAGCTGGACCTGGCCCAGGCCGAGGCCGTGGCCGATCTCATTGATGCCACCACCCAGGCCGCCGCCCGCAGCGCCGTGCGTTCCCTGCAGGGCGAGTTTTCCAAGGAAATCCGCACCCTCACCGACGAGCTGATCGAACTGCGGGCCTTGACCGAAGCCACCCTGGATTTCCCGGAGGAGGAAATCGACTTCCTCAAGGCCGCCAACGCCTTCGGCCGCCTGGATAGCCTGGATCAGCGCCTGGCCGCCGTCTTCGAGCGGGCCCGGCAGGGCAAGCTGCTGCAGGACGGCCTGCACGTGGTGCTGGCTGGCCAGCCCAACGTCGGCAAGTCCAGCCTGCTCAATGGCCTGGCCGGTGACGAGCTGGCCATCGTCACCCCTATCGCCGGCACTACCCGGGACGTGGTGCGGGGTAGCCTGCAGATTGAAGGCATTCCCCTGCACGTCATCGATACCGCCGGCCTGCGGGAGACGGAAGACGAAGTCGAGCGCCTGGGCATCGAGCGCACCTGGCGCGAGATCGAAAAGGCCGATGTGCTGGTGCTGCTGGCGGATGCCCGGGAGGGCCTGGCCCACGCCGAGGAGGCCATCCTTCAGCGCCTGCCCGCCGGCTTGCCCAGAGTCACTGTCTACAACAAGATCGACCTGGCCGGCGGCCAGCCCGAACGTCACGATGAGCCGGAAGGCGGTGAGGGTTGCATCGCCATTTCCCTCTCCGCCAAGACCGGTGCCGGCCTCGACCTTCTGCGCCAGGAATTGCTGCGCATCGCCGGCTGGCATCAGGCCGAGGATGTCTTCATCGCCCGGGAACGCCACCTGCGCGCCCTGGCCGAAGCCCGGCAGCACCTGGCCGAGTCCCGCCAGCGCCTGCCGGCCCTCGAACTGTTCGCCGAAGAACTGCGCCTGGCCCAGAATGCCCTGTGCGACATCACCGGGGAGTTCACTGCGGACGACCTCTTGGGCGAGATCTTCGGCCGCTTCTGCATCGGCAAATGATTTGCCGCCAGCGATGACGGGCCGCTCCTGACGATGGACTACCGACGCGAGATAGATGGGCTGCGCACCCTGGCCGTGGTGCCGGTGATCCTCTTCCACGCCGGCTTTGCCGTCTTTGGCGGCGGCTTCGTCGGTGTCGATGTATTTTTCGTCATCAGCGGCTATCTCATTACTTCCATCCTGCTGGCCGAGATCGAGGCCGGCAAGTTCTCCATCGTCGGCTTCTACGAGCGGCGTGCCCGGCGCATTCTCCCGGCGCTGTTCCTGGTGATGGCGGTGTGCCTTCCCTTCGCCTGGCTGTGGCTGCTGCCGGCGGATCTGAAGGAGTTTTCCCAGGGGCTGATGGCCGTTTCCAGCTTTGTCTCGAACCTGCTGTTCTGGCGCCAGAGCGGCTATTTCGACACCGCCGCCGAGCTCAAGCCCCTGCTGCACACCTGGAGCCTGGCGGTGGAAGAGCAGTTCTACCTGTTCTTTCCTCCCTTCCTCCTGCTGCTCTGGCGGGGCGGACAGCGGCGGGCTGTGACCGTATTGAGCCTTATCGCCGCTGCCAGCCTGGCGACGGCCCATTGGAATGCCGCTGCCCACCCCGCGGCCACGTTCTTCCTTCTCCCCACCCGTGCCTGGGAGCTGCTGATGGGCAGCGGCGCCGCCCTTTATCAGGTCCGCCGGGGGCGCCCCGGTATCCCGCTCGGCCTGCAGCAGGGGCTAGGCCTGGCCGGAGCCGGGTTGGTCGTTTTCAGCATCCTCGCCTATAGCGAAGCCACGCCGTTCCCCAGTCTCTACGCCCTGGTACCCACGGGCGGAGCCCTGCTGATCATCCTCTTTGCCTGGCCGGATACCTGGGTGGGCCGGCTCTTGGGCAGCCGTGTTTTTGTTGGTATCGGCCTGATCAGCTACAGCGCCTACCTCTGGCATCAGCCCCTGTTCGCCTTCGCCCGCCAGCGCAGCCTGGAGCGGCCGGAACCCTGGTTGATGGCGCTGCTGGCGGTGGCCACCTTCATCCTGGCCGCCCTCAGCTGGCGTTTTGTCGAAAAGCCATTCCGCCAGCGCGGGCACCTGTCGCGGCGAAGCATTTTCCTGTTTGCGGGCATCGGTTCGGCGGCCTTCATCGGCATCGGTGCCGCCGGGCACTTCAGCCAGGGCTTTGCCGGCCGCCAAACCTTGCCTCAGGAAATCCTGCGCAGCTTTGAACGTACCTCCCGCAGTGCCGAGTGATTCGACAAGGCCCAGGTCCATCGTCGTGCCGACTGGTATTGCCGGCTTGGTAACGATAGCGCCCCGCCGGATTTCGCCGTGGTCGGCGATTCCCATGCCCTCTCCCTGCTGGAGCTGTTCGATGGCGTGGCCCGGGAGCAGGGCCGCGGCGGCGTTTTTGCCGGCGCCAGCGGCTGCCCGCCGCTGCTGGAGGTCCATGCCCTGCGGGATGATCAGCAGGAACGCAACTGCCATGCGCTGAACCAGCGGATCTTTGCCCTGATCCAGTCCCGGCAGATCCGCCAGGTCTTCCTCGTTGCCCGCTGGACCTATTACACCGATGGCGATTACAGCGGCCGGGAGTTTTCCTACCTGGGGCTGACGCCGGAAGCTTCGAAGTCCCGCGCACTCTCCCGGGAAGCCTTTGCCCGGGGGCTGGAGAAGACGGTGGCCCGCTATGCGGCAGCAGGCGTTGCCGTCACCCTGGTCACCCAGGCACCGCTACAGGCCTATGAACCCAAGCCGATTTACCAGCAGGCCTTCCGAGGCGGCGAGCTGAATACGCTGCTGCTGCAGCGCCTCTCCGTGGCTGAAGCGCGGCACCGGCAGTTCCAGTCCTATGTCAGCGGGCAGCTGGCCGCCCAGTCCGGTCGCAGCACCCTGCTTGCCATGGATGAGGTGTTCTGCGACGGCAGCCGCTGCCAGGTGGGAGACGCGGGGGGCAGCTATTACTTCGACGACGATCACCTTTCCCTTTACGGTGCCGAACGCTTGCGCGACAAACTGCGACTGCTTCTGGTGCCGGTGGCATCGCCAAGGCGCTGAAGCGTTGCGCTTGACGCCCCATCCTCTGCCGTTCCCCTTCCCCCGCCGTGATGCCCCCGGTATGATCCTGCGCTGGGTGTGAGCCCCCGCCATCCCGGCGGACTAATAAAAAAATCGCAGTGGAGGAGTCATGAAACTGAAAGCCCTGGCGGGAGCCATGCTGCCGCTCGCCTGTATTGCCCTCAGCAATTCCGCCCTGGCCGACATCAATGTCGGCGTCACCCTGTCGGCCACTGGCCCGGCTGCTTCCCTGGGCATTCCCGAGAAGAACACCATCGCCCTGCTGCCCACCACCATCGGTGGCCAGAAGGTCAATTACATCGTCCTCGACGATGCCTCCGACACCACGGCGGCGGTGAAAAATGCCAAGAAGCTGATCAGCGAACACAAGGTGGATGTGGTGGTCGGCTCCACCACCACCCCCAACTCCCTGGCCATGATCGATACGATGGCCGAGGCCGAGACGCCGATGATCGCCATGGCCGCGTCTGCCCGCATCGTCGAGCCCCAGGATGAGAAGCGCAAATGGGTCTTCAAGACGCCCCAGAACGACGCCCAGATGTCCACCGCCATCGTCGAGCACATGACCAGCCACAACGTGAAGACCGTGGCCTACATCGGCTTTGCCGATGCCTACGGCGAAGGATGGCATGGCGAATTCGCGAAGGTGGCGGAGGCCCGCAAGCTGAGCCTGGTGGCCAAGGAAGGCTTCAATCGCACCGATACTTCGGTCACCGGCCAAGTGCTCAAGGTATTGGCCGCCAAGCCGGATGCAGTACTCATCGGCGGTGCCGGCACGCCGGCGGCTCTTCCCCAGAAGGTCCTGCGGGAGCGCGGCTACAAGGGCGCCATCTACCAGACCCACGGCGTGGCTAATGCCGATTTCCTGCGTGTGGGCGGCAAGGAAGTGGAAGGGACGCTGCTGCCCGCCGGGCCGGTGCTGGTGGCGGAGCAATTGCCCAACGACAACCCCATCAAGAAGGCAGCCCTCGGGTATGTGGGCAAGTATGAGGCGGCCCATGGCAAGGGCAGCGTTTCCACCTTCGGCGCTCACGCCTGGGATGCGGGCGTACTGCTGCAGAATGCCATTCCCGAAGCCCTGAAAAAGGCCCAGCCGGGCAGCAAGGAATTCCGCAAGGCCCTGCGCGATGCCCTGGAGGCGACGCGCAACCTGGTGGCCAGCCATGGGGTCTTCAACATGAGCGCCAGCGACCACCTGGGCTTCGACCAGCGGGCCCGGGTCATGGTGACCATCGAGAACGGCGGCTGGAAACTGGTGAAGTAAGCCAGCCGCAAGTCGCTGACCTGATTCGTCGGCGGCATTGCCCAAACAAAAGGCCCGTTGCGTATCGCAACGGGCCTTTTTCATGGCATCTCGCCAGCAGGCAGGAAGGACGCCATTCTTCGCCAACTGCGGGCGGAGATTGGCTCCCTGCTTGCCTCTCCGGGCAGGTGCCCGGGGGAATGCGCTTAGGCCTTCTTGCCGCCCAGGCCCAGGTAGGTTTCGATCACCCGGGGGTCGTCGGCCAGTTCGCGGCTCGGGCCTTCCAGGGAGACTTCGCCGGTTTCCAGCACGTAGCCGTAGTCGGCCACCTGCAGGGCGGCCCGGGCGTTCTGTTCCACCAGCAGGATGGAAACGCCGGTCTGCTTCAGCTCGGCGACGATGCGGAAGATTTCCTTGATGATCAGGGGGGCGAGGCCCAGGGAGGGCTCATCCAGCATCAGCAGCTTCGGCTTGGCCATCAGGGCCCGGCCCATGGCCAGCATCTGGCGCTCGCCGCCGGACAGGGTGCCCGCCGCCTGGGTACGCCGTTCCTTGAGGCGGGGGAAGAGGGTAAAGACCTCTTCCATGGTCTGGGCGTGGTCCCGCTCGCCGCTGCGGTAGCGGTGGAAGGCGCCGAGCAGGAGGTTGTCTTCCACGCTCATTTCGCCGAACAGCTCGCGCTTTTCCGGCACCAGGGTCAGGCCCTGGCCGACCCGCTCTTCCACTTCCACGTGGGCATCCAGCTCCCGGCCCACGTAGGCCACGTCGCCCCGGTAGGGCAGGAGGCCCATCAGGGCGGAGAGTAGGGTGGTCTTGCCGGCGCCGTTGGGGCCGATGACGGTGACGATTTCACCGGCGCGGATGCGCAGGCTGACCTTGTGCAGGGCCTCCACCTTGCCGTAGGCGACGCAGAGGTCGCTGACTTCCAGCACGGTCTTGGGTTCGTGTGCGGCGTTCATCATTCCACTCCCCCCAGGTAGGCTTCCAGCACGGCAGGGTTCTTCTGGATTTCTTCCGGCAGGCCTTCGGCCAGCTTTTCACCGAATTCCATGACGACCACGCGGTCGGCCAGGCCCATGACAAAGTCCATGTCGTGTTCCACCAGCAGGATGCCCATGCCTTCGCTGCGCAGCCGGCCCAGCAGCTCGGCCAGGGCCTGCTTTTCCAGGTAGCGCAGGCCGGCGGCGGGCTCGTCCAGCAACAGCAGGCAGGGGTCGGCGGCGAGGGCCCGGGCGATCTCGACGATGCGCTGTTTGCCCAGGGCCAGGCTGCCGGCGGCGTCGAACATGTGTTCCGCCAGGCCCACGCGCTCGATCTGGCGGGCCGCTTCGGCCAGCAGGCGCGCTTCTTCCTGGCGTTCGAGACGCAGGCCGGCGGCCAGGTAGTTCTTCTGGCCCCGCAGGTGGGCGCCGATGGCCACGTTCTCCAGCACCGTCATGGAAGAGAGCAGGCGCACGTGCTGGAAGGTGCGCGACATGCCGAGGCGGGCCACCTGCCGTGCTTCCAGCCCGGCCACCGGCTGGCCGAGGAAGCTGATGTGACCGTCGGTGGGCGGATTGACGCCGGAAATACAGTTGAACATGGTGCTCTTGCCGGCGCCGTTGGGGCCGATCAGGGCCATCACTTCGCCGGCCTTGACCGTCAGGGCCATGTCCTTGTTGGCCACCAGGCCGCCGAAGCGCTTGGTCACACCTTCGGCCTGGAGTAGCACGGTGCCGGCGGCCGGCAGCTGGCGGCGCGGCAGGGGCTCGGCCGTGGTGACGGCATGGCGCTCCTGCGGGGGAGCCGGGACGAAGCGGGCGATGGCCGGCCACAGGCCGTTGCGGGCCCGGTGCAGGACAAAGATCATCATCAGGCCGAAGACGATCACCTCGAAATTGCCGCTCTGGCCCAGCAGTTCCGGCAGGAAATCCTGCAGCCACTGCTTCAGTACGGTGATCAGACCGGCACCCACGACAGCGCCCCAGACGTGGCCGACGCCGCCGATCACCGCCATGAAGAGGAATTCCACGCCCTGGTTGATGGAGAAGGGCGTCGGATTCACGAAGCGTTGCAAGTGGGCGTAGAGCCAGCCGGAGACGCAGGCGTAGAGCGCCGCCACGGTGAAGATGAGAATCTTCGAGCGGGCCGTATTGACGCCCATGGCCTCGGCCATGACGCTGCCTCCCTTGAGGGCGCGGATGGCCCGGCCTTCGCGGGAATCCAGCAGGTTGCGGGTGGTCAGCATGGCCCCCAGCAATACCAGCCAGATGAGGTAGAAGAAGCTGCGGCCGTCCTTCAGTTCCAGGCCGAAAATCGCTACCGCGGGAATGCCGGTCATGCCGGTGTGGCCGCCCAGCCATTCCAGGTTGCCGAAGAGGAAGTACAGGCTGATGCCCCAGGCGATGGTGCCCAGGGGCAGGAAGTGGCCCGACAGGCGCAGGGTGATGAAGCCGAGAAAAAGGGCAAACACCAGGGTCAGGCCCAGGCCGATGACCAGGGTCAGCCAGGGCGAAAGGCCGTGGGCAGTGGTCAGGTAGGCGGTGGTGTAGGCGCCGAGGCCGACAAAGGCTGCCTGGCCGAAGGAGGTGAGGCCGCCGACGCCGGTGAGCAGCACCAGGCCCAGGGCCACCAGGCCGTAGAGGCCGATGTAGTTGAGCAGGGTGATGTGGAATTCGGGCAGCCACAGGGGGCCGCCGGCCAGGAACAGCAGGAAGACGGCGAGGATGGCGTGGGCCGGGGCGAAGGTCTTGGGCATCATTCTTCCTCCTCCTCGACGTGGTGGGAGGTGAGGGAACGCCACAGCAGCACCGGGATGATGAGGGTGAACACGATCACTTCCTTGAAGGCACTGGCGTAGAAGGAAGAGTAGGACTCCAGCAGGCCCACCAGCACGGCGCCGAGGGCGGCCACCGGGTAGGAGGCCAGGCCGCCGATGATGGCGCCGACGAAGCCCTTCAGGCCGATGAGGAAGCCGGAATCGTAGTAAAGGGTGGTCATGGGCGAGACCAGCACGCCGGAAAGGGCACCGATGAAGGCCGCCAGGCCCATGGAAAGCTTGCCGGCCATGGTGGTGGAGATGCCCATCAGGCGCGCGCCGGTGCGGTTGAGGGCGGTTGCGCGCAGGGCCTTGCCGTAGATGGTGCGCTCAAACAGCACGTAGAGCAGGGCGATGAGGGCGACGGAAGCGAAGAGGATCCACAAGGTCTGGTGCTGCACCAGCAGGGGGCCGATTTCTACGGCACCGTCAGAGAAGGGCTGGGTGCGGAAACCTTCGGCACCGAAGAACACCAGGCCCAGGCCGATCAGGGTCATGTGCAGGGCCACGGCGACGATCAGCAGCACCAGGGGCGTGGCCGAAGCGATGGGCTGGAAGACCAGGCGGTAGAGCAGGGGCCCCAGGGGCACCACGATGCCCAGGGTGAGCAGGATTTGCAGGGGCAGGGCGAGGGCGCTGAGGGCCTCCGCTTCCAGGCCGGAGATCAGGCCGAGCAGCACCAGGGGCAGGCCCAGGTTGCCGAGGATGATGCGGGGCAGGCGCTTCAGGTTGCCGCTTTTCAGGGCCAGGCCGCCGTCGATCAGCACCACGGCAACGCCCAGGCCGACAGCCAGCCAGACCGTGCCCGGCAGCTTGCCGGCTTGCAGGGCGGCCAGGGTCAGGGCGCCATAGGCGACGAATTCCCCCTGGGGCAGGAAAATCACCCGGGTGACGGCGAAGACCAGCACCAGGGCGAGGGCCAGCAGGGCGTAGATGGCACCGTTGGTCAGGCCATCCTGACCCAGGAGCAGAAGAATTTGCAGATCCATGCAGGGCTTTCAACGCAGCGGCCCCGGGGAGTGCCCGGGGCCGGCGTTTGTGGAGGAGGTGTGGGTTACTTGATGAGCTTCCAGGTGCCGTTCTCGACCTTCACCATGACGCGGGCGCGCTGGTCGAAGCCCTGGTGGTCCTGGGCGCTCAGGTTGAAGATGCCGTGGGCGGCGGGCAGGTTCTTGGTGCCTTCGATGGCGTCGCGCAGGGCCTTGCGGAATTCCTTGGTGCCGGGCTGGGCCTTCTTCAGGGCCACGGGCACGGCGCTGCCGAGCAGCACGCCAGCATCCCAGGCGTGGCCGCCGAAGGAGCTGATGCTGCCCTTGCCGTGGACGCCTTCATACTTCTTCACGTATTCCAGGGCGGACTTCTTCACCGGGTTGTCGTTGGCCAGCTGGTCGGCCACCACCATGGGGCCTACCGGCAGGAAAGCGCCTTCCACGTCCTTGCCGCCGACGCGCAGGAAGTCGGCATTGGCGACGCCATGGGTCTGGTAGATGGCGCCCTTGTAACCCTTTTCCTTGAGGGTCTTCTGGGGCAGCACAGCGGGGGTGCCGGCGGCGCCGATGAGCACGGCGTCAGGCTTGGCGGCGAGAATCTTCAGGGTCTGGCCGGTGACGGAGGTGTCGTTACGCTGGTAGCTCTCGTTGGCCAGGATCTTGATCTTGCGGGCTTCGGCGATCTTGGCGAATTCCTTGTACCAGCCCTGGCCGTAGGCGTCGGCAAAGCCGATGAAGGCCACGCTCTGCACGTTGTTGCTGGTCATGTGCTCGACGATGGCGGTGGCCATGTGGGCATCGTTCTGGGCGGACTTGAAGACCCAGTGGCGCTTGGCATCCATGGGCTCAACGATGATGGCGGAACCG
Organism: Azospira sp. I13; assembly: GCF_003112695.1. GTDB lineage: Bacteria > Pseudomonadota > Gammaproteobacteria > Burkholderiales > Rhodocyclaceae > Azospira. Next base: position 66,666 of record NZ_BFBP01000008.1, on the reverse strand, counting down.
GCCATGGAGATCATGGGGGTTTCGTTCTCGGCGGCCACGTCCATCATCGCCAGGGAGCTGGGGGTGGTGGAGGAACCGATGACCACGTCCACCTTGTTTTCGCTGATCAGCTTCTTGATGTTCTTGACGGCGGTGGTGGAGTCGGTGGCATCGTCGAGGACGATGTAATTGACCTTCTGGCCACCGATGGTGGTGGGTAGCAGGGCGATGGTGTTCTTCTCGGGAATGCCCAGGGAAGCGGCCGGGCCGGTGGCGGCCAGGGAGACGCCGACGTTGATGTCGGCCCAGGCGGCGGAGGCAGCCAAACCACTGGCCAGGGAAATCAGGGTGGCAATCAGGGTTTTGCGATGCATGGTCGAGTCTCCGGAGCGTTGGAAAAGCCGACGATGATACCAAAAAGGCCGTGGGATCAGGGGCCTGAGCGGGTTTACCCGAGGCGCTCCGCCGTACGGCAGCGTGGAGGAGGGGCGGTGGCGGGACAGCCTTAGCCGTGTTCCTCATCCATCGGTACCCCGTACTTGCGGGCCACGCGCTGATACATCTCCCGGCCGGAAATGACGCGGGGATCGTCCGGGGAGCGGGAGCGGGCCTGCTCCAGGTAGCGCCGGGCCCGTTCCGCCTGCTCCGGCTGCCAGCCTTTCTGGTCCATCAGGGTGTAGATGGACTTGGCCGCATTGACCAGGAACTGCAGGTTGGGTACCCGCTCCGCAGCCTCGATGAGCAGTTGCACCGAGCCTTCGAAATCGCCGCTGCGGGCGGCCAGCACGCCCTTGTTGTTGATGTCGATGATTTCCCGGGAGACGGATTCGAGCAGGGCCTTGCCGGCCTCGGCGTTGCCGGTCTTTTCAAAGACGCCCTGGATGTGGGCGAGCACGCTGCGATCCTCGTTGTTCTCTGCCGCCACCTGGCGCATCAGGGATTGGGCGTCTTCATCCTTGCCGTTGGCCATGCAGGCGTGGGCCAGGTCCACCGAGACTTTCTGGGAGAGGGGGCGCTTGTTGTCCGACTTGCCTTCGGCCACCAGGGTCTTGTGCAGCTCCAGGGCGCTGGCCAGGGTCTTGGCGGCCTTCTCCGGCGAGCCTTCGCGGGTTTGCACCAGGCTGTCGATGACCAGGGAGGCCATTTCCCCCTGCTTGTCGCCGCGCCAGTCCCGGCGCAGGTCCTGGGCCACCAGCTTGGCGCCGGCGATGTTGCCCTTTTCCAGCATGACGCGGGAGAGGTTAGCGTAGTCGTCGATGCTGCGCAGGGAGGAGCCGCGGGAGCGGTTGAGTACCGTGTTGTAGGCGCGCTCTGCCGCTTCCAGGTCGTTGTTGCGCACGGCCATGTCGCCCACGGCCCGTTGCCGCAGCGTGTTGTTGGGGGAGATGGCGGCGGCGGCCTGCAGTGCCTGCTGGGCGCCTTGGGCATCGCCCTGTTCCTCCCGCAGCCGGGCGAGGAAATCGAAGGCGGCCAGGTATTCCGGGTAATCCTGCACCAGGGCTTCCAGCTGGCCAATGGCCTCCTCGATGCGTCCCTGGCCATGCACCGCCACGGCAATGCCCATGCGGGCCCAGGCCAGTTCCTTCTGTTCCAGCAGCTGCCGGTACAAGGCCTCGCCTTCGGCAAAGCGGCCCAGGCTGTTGAGTAGATTGGCTTGCAGGTGCCGGGCGTCGAGCTGGTACTGGGGATATTGTTCGGCCACCTGGATGCAGGCGGCGATGCCGTCTTCGTAACGGCCCCGGTCCACATTACGGTAGGCCTGGTGGAAGGCAAATTTCTTGAACAGGGCGCGGGCCAGGCGCTGTTGCAGCTGGTCGGCGGTGAAGGGCTTGATCAGGTAATCGTCCGGGGCCAGTTCGGCCACCGAGACGACGTTCTTGTAGGAGCGCTCGCCGGTCACCACCATGAACAGGGTGGAGAGGGAAATGAGCTTCTTGTAGCGCAGTTCCTCCAGCAGTTGCTGGCCGTCCCGACCGTCTTCCAGCTGGTAGTCGGAGAGGATGATGTCGTAGCCGTTGCTCTTCACCAGGCGCAGCACTTCGGCGGCGGAGCCAACGCCCTGGACGCTGATAATGCCCAGAGTGGAGAGCATCATGCGCATGGCGTTGCGGGCGTCCGGGTGGCGGTCCACCACCAGCACTTTCTTGGTTTTCAGGTCGCCCTGGAGTTGAAAGAGCTGCTGGGCGGCGAGTTCGCTGGCATCCATGATGGCTTCTGGCGTTGATTTTGGCGGAACTTACGTCATATGGGCTGCCCCTAGCAAGGAAATTCCTGACACTGGCGTCGGTTTGCTGCTGGCAGGCGGGTTCCAGGGGGCCAACCGCCCCGCGGTCGGCGGCTATTTGCGGATCGAATCAGGCCGGAAAACTGTTAAGTTTCATGGAACTGGCGTATCATTCGATCCCCCTGAGGCCCCCTGTGGGCGCCGAATTTTCCAGCCCGCCGGCTCCGGTCGCGGGCGTTTTGCGTAAACGAGTCCCCATGCTGTATCCCACCCGGTTCGATGTCATTGTTGTCGGCGGCGGCCACGCCGGTACCGAGGCTGCCCTGGCGGCGGCCCGGGCCGGGGCGCAGACCCTGTTGCTGACCCACAACATGGAAACCCTGGGGGCCATGAGCTGCAACCCCTCCATCGGTGGCATCGGCAAGGGCCATCTGGTGAAGGAGGTGGATGCCCTGGGTGGTGCCATGGCCGCGGCCACCGACGAGGGCGGCATCCAGTTCCGCATTCTCAACGCCTCCAAGGGCCCGGCAGTACGCGCCACCCGCGCCCAGGCCGACCGGGTGCTGTACAAGCAGGCCATCCGCACCCGCCTGGAGAATCAACCCAACCTGACCATCTTCGCCCAGGCCTGCGACGACCTCATCGTCGAGGGCGATCGGGTAGTCGGGGCCGTGACTCAGCTGGGCGTCCGCTTCGAGGCCCGGGCGGTGGTGCTGACCGCCGGCACCTTCTTGAACGGCCTGATCCACGTGGGCCTGCAGAACTACACCGGCGGCCGCATGGGCGATCCCCCCAGCGTTTCCCTGGCGGCCCGCCTGAAGGAACTGGCCCTGCCCCAGGGGCGCTTGAAGACCGGCACGCCGCCGCGCCTGGACGGCAAGACCATCGACTTCTCGGTGATGGAGCCCCAGTACTCGGACGATCCCCTGCCGGTGTTCTCCTTTCTCGGCAGCGCGGCCCAGCACCCCAAGCAGTTGCCCTGCTGGATCACCGACACCAACAGCCGCACCCACGACATCATCCGCGCCAACCTGGACCGCTCGCCCATGTACACCGGGGTGATCGAGGGTGTGGGGCCCCGCTATTGCCCCTCCATCGAGGACAAGATCCACCGCTTCGCCGACAAGGACAGCCACCACGTGTTCCTTGAGCCGGAAGGCCTGGATACCCACGAGATCTACCCCAACGGCATTTCCACCAGCCTGCCCTTCGACGTGCAGTTGCAGATCGTGCGTTCCATCCGCGGCATGGAAAACTGCCACATCCTGCGCCCCGGCTACGCCATCGAGTATGACTACTACGATCCCCGGGGCCTGAAGTCCTCCCTGGAGAGCAAGGCCATCAACGGCCTCTTCTTCGCCGGCCAGATCAATGGCACCACCGGCTACGAGGAGGCGGCGGCCCAGGGCCTGCTGGCGGGCGTCAACGCCGCCCTGCAGGTGCAGGAGAAGGAAGCCTGGTGCCCGCGCCGGGATGAGGCCTATCTGGGCGTGCTGGTGGACGACCTGATCACCCGGGGCGTCTCCGAGCCCTACCGCATGTTCACCAGCCGGGCCGAATACCGCCTGCAACTGCGGGAAGACAACGCCGACCTGCGCCTCACCGAAAAGGGCCGGGAGCTGGGCCTGGTGGACGACGCCCGCTGGGATGCCTTCTGTCGCAAGCGGGACGCCATCGCCGCCGAGGCCGAGCGCCTGAAGAGCACCTGGGTGCGCCCCCAGACCCTGCCGGAGGCGGACGCGGTGCGGGTCCTGGGCAAGGCCATCGACCACGAATACAACCTCTTCGAGTTGCTGCGCCGGCCCGACGTCAGCTACGCCGCCCTGCTGACCCTGCCCGGGGCCGGCGAAGTACTGGCCGACGCCCAGGCGGTGGAGCAGCTGGAGATTCAGGCCAAGTACCAGGGCTATATCGACCGTCAGCGCGAAGAGGTGGCCAAGGCCGCCGACTACGAGAACCTGGTGATCCCCGCCGACCTGGATTACGCCCAGGTGCACGGCCTCTCCAATGAGGTGCGCCAGCGTCTGGCGCGGCAGCGGCCCGAGAGCATCGGCCAGGCTTCCCGCCTGCAGGGCATCACCCCGGCGGCCATTTCCCTGCTGTTGATTCACTTGAAGCGGAGCGCCCGATGAGTACCCCCGGTCAGGCCCAGCAACTGGCCCAGGGCCTCGATGCCCTCGGAATACCCCTGGACGGCACGGCGCAGGGTAAACTGCTCGCCTACCTGGCCCTGCTGGCCAAGTGGAACAAGGTCTATGCCCTGACCGCCCTGCGCGACCAGGACAAGGCGGTGAGCCACCACCTGCTCGATTCCCTGGCCATCCTGCCCTTTGTGGACGCCCTGGCGCCCGCCAACGTGCTGGATGTGGGCAGCGGCGGCGGCCAGCCCGGCATTCCCCTGGCCATTGCCCGGCCAGATTTGGCCGTGACCCTGCTGGACAGCAACTCCAAGAAGGTGGCCTTCTTGAAGCAGGCCGCCATGGAACTGCCCCTGCCGGGGCTCTCCGCCCAGTGCCTGCGGGTGGAGGCCTGGCAGCCGGAACAGAAGTTTGCGGCCATCACCTCCCGGGCCTTTGCCGAGGTGGCCGATTTCGTCAGTCTCACGCGTCACCTGCTGGCGCCCGGTGGGCGCTGGCTGGCGATGAAGGGGATTTATCCCCAGGAAGAGCTCTCCCGCCTGCCGGCGGGAATTGTTGTCGAGGCGGTACACCCGCTGGCCGTGCCCGGTGTCGAAGGGGCGCGCCACCTGGTGGTCATGAGAGAGGAATGAAGGCGTGAAGATCCTGGCCATTACCAACCAGAAGGGGGGGGTCGGCAAGACCACCACCAGCGTCAACCTGGCCGCCTGTCTGGCGACCCTGGGGCAGCGCGTGCTGCTCATCGACCTGGACCCCCAGGGCAATGCCACCACCGGCTGCGGCATCTTCAAGAAGGAAGCCCTGCCCACCGTGTATCAGATCCTGTTGGGGGCGGCGACCCTGGAGCAGGCCACCATCAAGACCGAGTTCGGCTTCGACGTTATTCCCGCCAACCGGGAACTGGCCGGTGCTGAAGTCGAACTGATCGACGTGGGCCAGCGGGAGCGGCGCCTCAAGGAGGCCCTGGAAGGCCAGGCCTACGATTTCGTGCTGATCGATTGCCCACCCGCCCTTAATCTATTGACGGTGAATGCCCTGGCGGCAGCCCAGGCGGTGATGATCCCCATGCAGTGCGAGTACTACGCCCTGGAAGGCCTCACCGATCTGGTCACCACCCTGCGCAAGGTACGGGCCAGCCTCAACCCGGTGCTGGAAATCGAGGGTCTGCTGCGCACCATGTACAACGCCCAGTCCACCCTCAACCAGCAGGTCTCCGCCGAGCTGGAAAGCCACTTCTCCGGCAAGGTGTACCGCACCGTCATCCCGCGCAACGTGCGTCTGGCCGAAGCGCCGTCCTACGGCAAGCCGGTGATTGCCTTCGACAAGACATCCAAGGGGGCCCTGTCCTACTTAGCTCTGGCCGAGGAAATGCTTGAGCGCTCGGGCCTGACGCCGCGGGCGGAGGTGGCAGCATGAAAATGAAGGGACTCGGCCGGGGCCTGGATGCCCTGCTGGCCAGTGACGTGGTGGATGCCAGCAAGGACCAGCAGCGCACCCTGCCTATCGATGCCCTGAAACCGGGCAAATACCAGCCCCGCACTCGTATGGATGAAGGCTCCCTGAAGGAGCTGGCGGCTTCCATCCAGGCCCAGGGCATTATGCAGCCCATCCTGGTGCGGCCGATTTCCGGCGGCTACGAGATCATTGCCGGCGAGCGCCGCTGGCGTGCCAGCCGCATGGCCGGCCTCAAGGAAGTTCCGACCCTGGTGCGGGAGATTCCCGATGAGGCGGCGGCCGCCATGTCGCTCATCGAGAACATCCAGCGGGAAAACCTCAATCCCCTGGAAGAAGCCATGGGCTTGCAGCGCCTGGTGGATGAATTCGACATGACCCACCAGCAGGCTGCCGACGCTGTGGGCCGTTCCCGGCCCGCTGCATCCAACCTGTTGCGCCTGCTGCAGCTGGCCCAGCCGGTGCAGGATTTACTGATGGAAGCCAAGCTGGACATGGGCCATGCCCGCGCCCTGCTCTCCCTGGAAGGGGCAGAGCAGATTCAGCTGGGCAACCGGGTGGCCCAAAAGCAGCTATCCGTCCGCGAGACGGAGCGTCTGGTGCAGTTGCTGCTCAATCCGCCGAAAAAGGTTGAGAAGTCCAAGGATCGGGATTTGCTGCGGCTGGAGGAAGAACTTTCCGACTTGCTGGGTGCCCGGGTGACCGTGGCGGCCAACAAGAAGGGAGCCGGCAAGGTCGCCATTGAATTTGCCAGCCTCGATCAGTTGGACGACCTGCTGGCCCGCTTCCGCTAATAGTCCTGGTGGCCAGTTGGAGTGCCGCCCGGGCCGTGTGAAGGTCCGGCAGTAGTGGACTGCGTCATTGCCTTACGGGGCGGCGGCAGTTTTCTGGCGGTGCCATCACGGCAAATCCAGGTGGGGCCGGCTCGAAAGTAGGGCAATTTTCCGCCCCTAGACTGGCAAATCCCTTATTTTGTTCCGCAGTTCTCATTGACTAAATAAGGGATAACTCTTATATTATTTATCTTTGTGTGCGGCGGCCGGCGACGTTGGTTCGCAGTTTGAACCTCCTGCCCAGTCTGGAAAAACCGCGGAAAATCAATCATGTTCCGGGCAATTCTTTTCCAGTTTTGGGCAGTGACAATAACGGCGGCGCTGCTTGGCTTCTTCTTGGGGGAGCGGGGGCTCATCTCGGCTGGACTGGGGGGCTTGTCCTGTCTTCTTCCCAATGCGTTTTTCGCCCTGCGTCTCGCAGGGGCGGCGAAGCGCCCCGGAGGAGCCAAGGTCTTCACCTTCTTCCTCGGCGAAGTGGTCAAGATCGCTGCCACCATCGGATTACTGGCTGTTGCTGCCAAGTCCTATCCCGAGATGCATTGGCCTTCCCTGCTTCTCGGCTTGGTAGTAACGCTGCAGGCGAGTTTTTTGGCTTTTTGGAAGAAATCCTGAAATGGAAAACGCTCACGAGGCAGTCGCGGAACACGCCGCTAACGCCCCCACCGCTGGCGAGTACATCGTCCACCACCTGACCCACTTCAATTCCACCGGCCATGCCCAGCAGGCCGTCATCGACTTTTCCGTCATCAACGTCGATACCGTGGTCTTCTCCATCCTGATGGGGGTCCTCGGTCTCTTCGTCATGTGGCGCGTCGCCAAGAGCGTGACTTCCGGTGTTCCCGGTCGCATGCAGGCCGCAGTCGAGATCGTCCTCGAAATGGTGAACAACCAGGCCAAGGGCATCGTCCATAGCGAAGAATCCCGCAAGTTCGTGGCCCCCCTGGCGCTCACGGTTTTCGTCTGGATTTTCCTGATGAACTCCATGGACTTCCTGCCCGTCGATCTGCTGCCGAACATGTGGCAGGCTGCTTCCGGCGACCATCACGCCTTCCTGCGCGTCGTGCCCACCGCCGACCTGAACGGCACCTTGGGTATGTCCATCGGCGTGCTGCTGGTCTGCATCTGGTACAACATCAAGATCAAGGGCTTCGGCGGTTGGGTGCATGAACTCTTCACCGCCCCCTTCGGCAGCCATCCCCTGCTGTACCCGGTCAACTTCGCCATGCAGATGATCGAGTTCCTGGCCAAGACCGTTTCCCACGGCATGCGGTTGTTCGGCAACATGTACGCCGGCGAACTGGTATTCATGCTGATCGCCCTGATGGGTGCTGCCTGGGCAGGTACCGCTACCGGCGCATTCCTCTGGATCGGCGGCGTCATCGCCGGTTCCGTGTGGGCCGTTTTCCACATCCTGATCGTTGCCCTGCAGGCCTTCATCTTCATGATGCTGACCCTGGTGTATATCGGTCAGGCCCACGAGAGCCACTAATCTCGTAACGATTTTCGCTTTACCTTTTCAACTTACTACCTCTACTTTTGCAAGGAGCAAACATGGAACACATCCTCGGTTTCGTCGCACTGGCCGCCGGTCTGATCATCGGTCTGGGTGCTATTGGCGCCTGTATCGGTATCGGCATCATGGGCTCCAAGTACCTGGAAGCCTCCGCTCGCCAGCCCGAACTGATGAACGAACTGCAAACCAAGATGTTCCTGCTGGCCGGTCTGATCGACGCTGCCTTCCTGATTGGCGTTGGTATCGCCATGATGTTCGCCTTCGCCAACCCGTTCGTTCTCAAGTAATTCGCGCCTCGAACAACTTTTTTTAAAGGGTTAGAGCCGTGAATCTGAACGCAACTCTGGTCGCCCAGCTCGTTGTGTTCTTCATTTTGGCGTGGTTCACGATGAAATTCGTGTGGCCGCCCATCGTGAAGGCGCTCGACGAGCGAGCGAAAAAAATCTCTGACGGTCTGGCTGCCGCCGAGCGTGGCAAGCATGACCTCGAGCTCGCGACCAAGCGCTCGGCGGAAGCCATGCGCGAAGGCAAGGAAAAGGCCTCTGAACTGATCTCCGGCGCTGACAAGCGCGCCGCTCAGATCGTGGAAGAAGCCAAAGCCCAGGCGAAGGTCGAAGCTGACCGTATCGTCGCCGCTGCCAAGGCCGAGATCGAACAGGAAGTGGTGCGTGCCAAGGAAGGTTTGCGTGAGCGTGTGGCTGAACTCGCGGTTGCCGGTGCGGAGAAAATCCTGCGCCGTGAAATCGACGCCAAGGCCCATGCTGACATCCTGGGTACGATCAAACAGGATCTGTAACGCTTATGGCTGAATCCGTCACCATCGCTCGTCCCTACGCGGAAGCAGTATTCCGCCTGGCGCGCGACGGAAAGGCCCTGGCTCAGTGGTCGGATACCCTGAAGCTGCTGGCGACCATCGCACAGGACCCCGAAATGGTCCAGTGCGTCGGTAACCCGAAGCTTTCGGCCGAACAGCTGACCCAGCTTTTCGTCTCGCTCAGCGGCGAGGCTGCCAAAAACGCCGACGTGACCGGTTTTATCCGTGTCCTGGCCGAAAATGAGCGCCTCTCCCTGTTGCCGCAAGTCCAGGAAATCTACGAGCAGCTCAAGAGTGCCGAAGAGGGCATCAAGGAAGCCGTTGTTTTCAGCGCCTTCCCCCTCGATGACGCGCAAGTGAAAAATCTGATGGGCCAACTTGAAACCCATTTCAGCTCCAAGCTCCAGCCCCGCGTGGTGGTGGATGCAGCGCTGATCGGTGGTATCAAAGTGGCGGTGGGTGACCAGGTCCTCGACGCTTCCGTACGCGGCAAGCTCGATGCGATGGCTACGGCGCTCAAGAACTAGGAGAAATTCATGCAGTTGAATCCTTCCGAGATCAGCGAACTGATCAAGAGCAAGATTCAAAACCTGCAGGTGGGCGCCGAGACCCGCACGCAGGGTACCGTTGTCTCGGTGACCGACGGCATCTGCCGCGTTCACGGCCTGCAGGATGTAATGCAAGGCGAAATGCTGGAATTCCCCGGCAACACCTTCGGTATGGCGCTGAACCTGGAGCGTGACTCCGTGGGTGCTGTGGTGCTGGGTGAATACGAGCACATTTCCGAAGGCGACACCGTCAAGTGCACCGGTCGCATTCTGGAAGTGCCCGTCGGCCCCGAGCTGATCGGCCGCGTGGTGAATTCCCTGGGCCAGCCTATCGACGGCAAGGGCCCTCTGGGCAACAAGCTGACCGACAAGATCGAAAAGGTCGCCCCTGGTGTGATCTGGCGGAAGTCCGTGTCCCAGCCCGTGCAGTCCGGCATCAAGGCTATCGACTCCATGGTTCCCGTGGGTCGTGGCCAGCGCGAACTGATCATCGGTGACCGTCAGACCGGCAAGACCGCTGTGGCTGTTGATGCGATCATCGCCCAGAAGGGTCAGAACATGAAGTGTATCTACGTGGCAGTGGGCCAAAAGGCTTCCACTATCGCCAACGTGGTACGCAAGCTGGAAGAGCACGGCGCCATGGAATACACCATCGTGGTGGCCGCCTCCGCTTCTGACTCCGCCGCGCTGCAGTTCATCGCTCCCTACGCCGGCTGCACCATGGGCGAATACTTCCGCGACCGCGGTGAAGACGCCCTGATCATTTATGACGATCTGACCAAGCAAGCTTGGGCCTATCGCCAGATCTCCCTGCTGCTGCGTCGTCCGCCCGGCCGTGAAGCCTACCCTGGTGACGTGTTCTATTTGCACTCCCGTCTGCTGGAACGCGCTGCCCGCGTTTCTGAAGAATGGGTGGAAAAGCTGACCAATGGCGAAGTCAAGGGCAAGACCGGTTCTCTGACCGCCCTGCCCGTGATCGAGACCCAGGCAGGTGACGTGTCCGCCTTCGTGCCGACCAACGTGATCTCCATTACTGACGGTCAGATCTTCCTGGAAACCGACCTGTTCAACGCCGGTGTCCGTCCCGCCATTAACGCCGGTATCTCCGTGTCCCGCGTGGGTGGTGCTGCTCAGACCAAGCTGGTGAAGAAGCTGTCCGGCGGTATCCGTACCGACCTCGCCCAGTACCGGGAACTGGCTGCATTCGCCCAGTTCGCTTCCGATCTGGACGAAGCTACCCGCAAGCAGCTGGAACGTGGCCGCCGTACCGTGGAAGTGCTGAAGCAGGGTCAATACACCCCGCTGAGCATTGCCGACCAGGCCGTGACGCTGTACGCCATCACCAAGGGCTACGCAGACGACGTCGACGTGAAGCGCGTTCTCGAATTCGAGAAGGGCCTGCACAGCTACGTTCGTCAAAAGTACGCCGACCTGGTGACCAAGATGGAAACGTCCAAGGACCTGGATGCTGACGGCGAAAAGCAACTCGTCGAAGCGATCAAGGAATTCAAGGCCGCTTGGGTTTAATCCGTCCAGGAGAGCGTAATGGCTAGCGGCAAGGAAATCCGCAACAAGATCAAGAGCGTCGAAAACACGCGCAAGATCACCAAGGCCATGGAGATGGTGGCCGCGTCGAAGATGCGCAAGGCGCAGGAACGTATGCGTCAGGCACGTCCTTATGGCGAGAAGATCCGCCGCGTGGCCGCCCACCTCTCTCATGCGCTGACCGAGTACAAGCACCCGTTCCTGGTGAAGCGTGATCCGATCAAGAAGGTCGGCATCATCGTCGTGACGTCTGACAAGGGCCTGTGCGGTGCGTTGAACTCCAACGTGCTGCGCAACGTCCTGAACCAGATGAAGGACCTCGAAGGCAAGGGTGTCGCCATTCAGGCGACCGCCATTGGCAACAAGGGTCTGGGCTTCCTGCAGCGCTCCGGCGCAAGCGTCGTTTCCCAGGTCACTGGCCTGGGCGACACGCCCCACCTGGAACGTCTGATCGGGCCCGTCAAGGTTCAGCTCGATGCTTACATCAACGGTGAGATCGACCAGTTGTTCATCGCCTACACCCGCTTCGTGAATACCATGAAGCAGGAGCCGGTTATCGAGCAGCTGCTGCCCCTGTCCGGTGAGGTCGTGGGCTCCGAGTCCGCCCGTTGGGACTACGTGTATGAGCCCGACGCCAAGTCCGTCATCGACGACCTGCTGGTACGTTATGTCGAGGCACTGATTTATCAATCAGTCGCTGAAAGCATGGCGTCCGAGCAAAGTGCCCGAATGGTGGCCATGAAGTCGGCTTCCGACAATGCCAAGAATGTGATCGGCGAACTGAAACTGGTCTACAACAAGACCCGTCAGGCCGCGATTACCAAGGAATTGTCCGAAATCGTCAGCGGCGCAGCGGCGGTCTAACTGGTTTCTATAGTTTGAGGGATTCAAAATGAGTCAAGGTATGATCGTTCAGTGCATTGGCGCTGTGGTGGACATCCAGTTCCCCCGCGACGCCATGCCCAAGGTCTATGACGCCCTGATGCTCGATGTGGCCGAAGAGCACGCCAACATCGAAAAGGGTCTGACCTTCGAAGTGCAGCAACAGCTGGGTGACGGGATTGTCCGTACCATCGCCCTGGGTTCTTCCGACGGCCTGCGCCGCGGCATGAAGGTTAACAACACTGGCAAGCCCATTTCCGTGCCCGTTGGCCACGGTACCCTGGGCCGTATCATGGACGTGCTGGGTCGCCCGATCGACGAAGCCGGTCCCGTCGCTTGCGACGAACTGCGCGCCATTCACCAGAAGGCTCCCGCTTTCGACGAGCTGTCCCCCTCCGTGGAACTGCTCGAAACCGGCATCAAGGTGATCGACCTGATCTGCCCGTTCGCCAAGGGCGGCAAGGTGGGTCTGTTCGGTGGCGCCGGCGTGGGCAAGACCGTGAACATGATGGAGCTGATCAACAACATCGCCAAACAGCACTCCGGTCTGTCCGTGTTTGCTGGCGTGGGTGAGCGTACCCGTGAAGGTAACGACTTCTACCACGAGATGAAGGACTCCAACGTGCTGGACAAGGTGGCCATGGTGTTCGGTCAGATGAACGAACCCCCCGGCAACCGTCTGCGCGTGGCGCTGACCGGCCTGACCATGGCCGAGCGTTTCCGTGACGAAGGCCGTGACATCCTGTTCTTCGTGGATAACATCTACCGCTACACCCTGGCCGGTACCGAAGTGTCCGCACTGCTGGGCCGTATGCCGTCCGCCGTGGGCTACCAGCCCACCCTGGCCGACGAAATGGGCCGCCTGCAGGAACGGATCACCTCCACCAAGGTGGGTTCCATCACCTCCATCCAGGCCGTGTATGTGCCTGCCGATGACTTGACCGACCCCTCCCCCGCCACCACCTTCCTCCACCTGGACTCCACCGTCGTGCTGTCCCGGGACATCGCTGCGCTGGGTATCTACCCCGCCGTGGATCCCCTGGACTCTACCTCCCGCCAGCTGGATCCCCAGGTCGTGGGCGAAGAGCACTACAACGTGGCCCGTGGTGTGCAGATGACCCTGCAGCGCTACAAGGAACTGCGCGACATTATCGCCATTCTGGGTATGGACGAACTGGCTCCTGAAGACAAGCTGGCCGTGGCCCGCGCTCGTAAGATCCAGCGCTTCCTGTCCCAGCCCTTCCACGTGGCCGAAGTGTTCACCGGCTCCCCTGGCAAGTACGTGCCGCTGAAGGAAACCATCAAGGGCTTCAAGATGATTGTTTCCGGCGAATGCGACACCCTGCCGGAACAGGCCTTCTACATGGTCGGCTCCATCGAAGAGGCCTTCGAAAAGGCGAAGACCCTCCAGTAATCAACCGGTAAGCCGCATCCCGTCCGGGGTGCGGCCATCCTGAGGGGAACCCCTATCATGGCATTGAGAGTACATGTAGACGTGGTCAGCGCCGAAGAGTCTATCTTCTCCGGCGAAGCTGAATACGTGGTGCTCCCGGGCGAAGCCGGCGAACTCGGCATCTACCCGCGGCACACCCCGCTGCTGACCCGCATCAAGCCCGGTACCGTGCGCATCAAGGTGCCGGACGCTGAGTTCGAGATGATCTACGTCTCCGGCGGTATGCTGGAAGTCCAGCCCACCATCGTCACCGTGCTGGCCGATACCGCAATCCGCGGTGCCGACCTGGATGAAGCGAAGGCGCTGGCTGCCAAGAAGGCTGCCGAAGAAGCACTGCAGAACCGTTCCGCCGAACTGGATTACGCCAAGGCCGAAGCAGAACTGGCCGAAGCCGTTGCCCAGCTGGCAACCATTCAGCAGCTGCGCAAGCGCAAGCACTGATCGGTTCATACCGATAAAAAAAGCAGCCTTCGGGCTGCTTTTTTTTGTTTACGAATGCGACGAGCCTCAGCTACCTCGGGGGCCAAGCGTTAGCGGTACCCGGTGGGGCCGAGCCATGCCGCAGAGACGCCTAGGGGGGCCAAGCCAGCTACCAGCCATGCGGCACCCAACCCTGCGGCCGGCAGGCCTGAGAACATTCACTCCAAAGATCTGCCGCCTGCCTACCTAGTGATCGTCGAGGTAACACCGTAACGAGCACAGCGCTATGCCTCCCCATACCGGGAGGTCGCCAGAGCTATTGAATCAGCCTACTGAACCGCGCAATCATCGCCGCTGCCGCTGGAGGTGCCGGGACCTCGCAGGTTGCTTCGTGCAGCATCCCGGACAATGGATTCCGCCGGGCGGAAACCATTGGGAACAACAACCGGCAAGGTATTGGCATTCTGCACGTAGGCACCCTGACCGGCATTGAGATTCTGCGTGCCGGCCTGATTGCTGACAAAGATGGCACCTTCGGTCACATCCACATGCAAGCCATCCTGCAAGGGCTGGCCACCCTGGGTGGTATAACCACCACAATCACCATCGCAGAAGAGAACACCGAACACCGTTCCGCGGATGCCGATGGTGGCGGTACTGGTTGTCATGCGATAACGCTGCGGGTCCTGCTTGCCGATCAAACCCGTGATGGCCCGCAGACCACCCTTGATCAGCCGGAACACTGCACTGTCTTGTTCCGGTGAACCGGCGCGGTGGGAAAAGGCTTCCACTTGGAACTGGGTATTGGGCTTAAGGGTGATTTCACCGCCATCGCTGAAGCGAATCCGGGCAAACGTGTCCTTCTCCGTATAAAGGGTATCGCCGGAGAGCACGTCGGAATTGACGGAAAGAATACGCATCCGGCCGTCGCTTGCCTTGGCTGAGAGTGTCCCCCCGAGATTGAGCACCACCCCGTCAGAAGCGAAGGTCGGGGAAGCCGCCAGCGCGCAAAGGAAGATCAGGGAATAAAGCGAGCGGAGCATGACAGTGGGCCTCACGGATTGCATACCTTCATTTTCTGGGAACCATCCTTGTCGCCGGAGCGAGAGTCTCCCCGGTTGCCCGAGTCGGATTTTCTGTCGCGCCGGTCACCATTCTGATCATCGCCGGGGCCGCCCGTCCTGCCGTTGCTCCCGCTGGGGTCGGAAAGGGTCAGATTATTGGTCATGCTGCTGATCACCGCGTTGGCTGCATTGACCGACTGGTCGATGCTCTGGCCCAAGCTCCCACCGCCATCCACTGGGGGCGGTTGCAGCGCCGGATCGTTGCTGATGACCGTACCAGTTCTGGAATTGACCAGGGTTACATAGCCGCTGCTTGAGGACACCGACAGGGCCTTGGCATCATAGGTCAGCTTGATGCCCTTGGCGGCAGCCAGCTTGAGGGAACCGGCCAGGATGTTCGGAGAGATACTGGGATCGGCACTACCGATATTGCCGGACTTGGATGAAATATCCACATTGCCCGGCGCAGCATCGATGAGGCCCAGGGAAATGTCACCAACGGCCGCGATCTGGATGGGGCCGCCGGCAGTCTTCATCTGGGCTGATGGCGTCATGCTGAAGAGGCCGCCAGCGGTAGCCAGGATACTGCCACCCTGGGTCGTCAAACGGCCGCTCTGCACGTAGTTGTCCCCGGCAATGGCAGAAATATTCCCCAGTACGGAAAACACGGTGCCATTGATCACCAGATCGTCGCCGGTGGCTGCGCTTGCGCCAGCTTCCAGCAGGATATCGCTCTGGGCCTGGATGTTGCCATCGATGGTGAGCGGGCTGTGAGTGCGCAGGCTAACCTTGCCAGCGGTGGAAGTCAGCGTCCCGCCAACGGTCAGTGCCCCCTGGTTTTCCAAAGTGAAATCACCGGCAAGTTGCCCACCGGCGAGGGTTAGTTTGCCCACATTGTTCAAGGCGATGTTATGTCCACCGAGAACCAGCAGACTGCCCACATTGCTGTCCAGGGCTGCATCACCGCCAAGATTCAAGGTCAGGGATGAGCCGTGAATGTTGGTGGCGGTCCCATCGAGATCGGTGATGTTGCCACCCGCCTTCAACGACACGCTACCGCTACCGGCATCGATCAGGGCCGTGGCAATGCTGCCGCCGGCCTCCAGACTGACCTGCCCACCACCAGAACGGATACCGCTCGGGTTGTTGGCGATATCGCCGCCGGCCTTCAGCAGCACGTTGCCGCCCAGGGTGTTAAGGCCGCCGTTACTGTTGATCGAGCCAGTGCCCAGGGCAGTCAGGGTCAAGGGCCCACTGCCGGCATTGATGCCGCCGCCAATCATTGCGGCAGTGGTTGCACCTCCGCCGAGAATGGTGAGGTCGCCCTGAGTGGCAATATTCACCCCTTCAGCAGTCACGCCGGCGACGAAGCCATCCACCGAGGTGGTATCGCCCACGGTGCCCACGGTCAGGGTCTTGGCATTCTGCAGGGCGAAGCTGCCACCGACCCTGGCGGCAACCGTATTGACCGAGGTAACGAGGCTGACCGGGCCATTCGCCACCACGCCGAGGCGATCCACCGCCAGGGCGTTGCCGTTCTGAGCAATGGTGCCGCCGGTCAGCAGTGCCAAGTCGGTGATGGAGGTGGCCAGCGTGCTGCTGTCCAGGGCTGCGTACAAGTTGAGATTGCCGCTGACCGACCCCGTGCTGTTGTTCGTGCCGATACGCAACCCCTGGATACCCGAGCCCGTATGGCTCTTGATGTCGGTGAGGTTCAGCCCCAGGCAGGTATTGCTGCTGACGCAAGCGGGCAGGTTGGCCCCGTTATGCACGGCGATTTCCCGATTGTTGGTCAGGGTTTCGAAGCCCAGCCAGTGGAAGCCGCTGGCCGTACCGCCCATGGGGCCGAAAGTCAGCTTGTCGGTACGGAAGCTCAATTCTGCCGCGCCGCTGCCGGTGGCGTTCATGCTGGCATCTGCCGTACCCCAGGCAATCTCGGGAGCGGAGAAATAGACATCGCCACTGTTCGGGGCGCTGACCGAACCCTTCAGCGTCAGCAGGCCACCATGATTGATCTTGATCGCCTCGCTGCCGCTGCTGGTGGTCATGCCGCCAGCGCTCAGGGCTGCGGCGCCGGTCCAGCTATGGGCCATGATTTCCAGGGGAGTGGTGGCGCCGCTGCTGAAGGCCAGGGAGCCACCGCTGGCGCCGGAGAAAGAACTGACCGTTGCGTTACTGACGTTGATGGAGCCGGCACTTTTCAGAGCCAGGTGCTGGGCATTGATACTGCTGCCGGCGCCCGAAAAGATACCGGCACCGGTGCCGGTGGATTCCAGGGCGAAAGTCGTCAGCGCCTTGTTGGCGCCGAACAGGTTGGTGGGGCCCTGGTTGATGATCCACACGCTGCCGGTGGTGCTTTCCGCATGCAACTGGCTGGTCTGGGTCAGGATGGGCAATGGCGTAATCCCGTCCGTATCCATGCCGATGTCCCCATAGGCGGAGAGGGAAATGCTGGAAGCCTTGATGTTGGTTACGCCAGCCCCCGCTGCGTTAACGATCTTGCCCGTATCAACCACCAGATTCACCGTGCCCAGGGTGTACAGGGTATTCAGCATGTAATCGCCGCTGGACCACGTGATATTGATGTTCTCGCCGCCGATGGCGGTACCGCCGATATCAATGCCGGACTGGGCCGTTAAAGAAACGGTAGCCGAGGTCGAGGTGATGTCCGCCCCGGCAGAGCCGGCTGCCCGTGTAATGGAGGTTCCTGCATCGAGGCTGACAATTCCATCCGCCGTGATGGTGCGCTTCGGCATCAGGTTATTGACGTTGATGGAGCCATTGGAGATCAGGGTAATGCCGCCGCTGACCGTGGAGAGATTGGCTTCATTAACGATCTGCCCGCCGACGTCCTGAGTGGAAACGACAATGGCGGGTGCATCTGTCGACAACCCGGTCTGCAGCGCCTTGAGATCCCCCTTCAAGGTGATGATGCCGGCGGTGGAGCCGTCTCCGGAAATGAGCGAAATGGTCCCGGCATGGATAGGCCCGGCGGTCAGGTTACCGGTTGCACGCAGCGTGACGTCATCGGCGGCCGTCACGTTGATGCCATATCCCTGGGCGTTGAAAGACTGGCTGGTCCGCACATCAATGCTGGAGCTGCCACCGCCGCCAGTGATGCCGGCGCTACCCAAGGAGAGGGCGCTGCTGCTAAAAACCTGCACACCGTTCATGCCCTCGAGATAAGCCGAGAACGAGGTAAATGCATTTCCGGAGTTGGTGAAATTGGCGAAACCCTCTCCCCCCATGCTCAGCGAAAAAAGGCCGGTGTTCAGGAAAGTGCCAGTAGCCTGGGTGACCGATATCACCCGGTCGTAGAGGCTGAAGCTGCTGCTGGTGACATTCCCCACCAGAGTGATGTAATTATTCTGATTCATCAGGGAGATGGCATGGCCCGGGGCGGAAAGCGTCAAAATCCCCGGTGTGGCGCCGCCCAGGGAAATGACGTTGCTGAGGCCGGTGCCCTGGATAATGTCCCCGTTGGCGGCAGAAAGATTGATGTCGCCACTCGAAGTGCGGAGGCCATTGGTGTAGATCGCCCCGCTCGACTGGATGGAAATGTTTTTACCCAGCCCTGCCTCCAGCAAGCCTGTCTTGATCGGTGCAGCGTCTCCGCCATAACCGGTGGCTAGCAATATGTCCCCATTCGCCTTGAACTTGAGATCAGGGTTACTGCCTTCGCTCGTCAGGTCGATACCATAAGCCGTATTGCCATTTCCGGTATTGTTCTGGGTCTTCATCGTCAGGTTGCCGCCGATGGTCACCAGATTGCTGGCAAAGGTGCCGCTGGTTTTGATACCGCTGGCAGCTTCCAACCAAACGTTGCCGCCAATACCTTCCAGTTCAGACTGATAGATGATGCTGGGGCCGGCGCCGCCCATGAAAATAGTGCCTGCGCTACTGCCGGAGAATGTGCTGGTACCGTCTGTCGTGCCATCCCCGGAACCCCCGACGATCTGGATCATGTCCGGGTCCAGCAGCAGCTGGCCCGATTTCCCTCGGGGGGCCGCCAGGTCTGCCGTACCTCGCATCGAGAGAAAGGACTTGCCCGAGACTTCCGCCTGGCCGCCGT
Organism: Azospira sp. I13; assembly: GCF_003112695.1. Taxonomy (GTDB): domain Bacteria; phylum Pseudomonadota; class Gammaproteobacteria; order Burkholderiales; family Rhodocyclaceae; genus Azospira. The sequence goes on along the minus strand of NZ_BFBP01000008.1, from coordinate 47,729 downwards.
TGCCGCCGCGCAGGCCGCCCTTGGCCGCCAGGCTGCCGAAGAAGCGCGTTGTGTCGTCGGCCCAGACCACCACCTTGCCGCCATCGCCCTTGGCCAGGGCGTTGGCGCTCAGGTGTGCATCCGCGCCGACAAAGGTCAGCCGGGCATTCTGGATCGCCGAGTTTTCACCCCGGAAATCGCCGCCCACCAGCACCTGCCCGCCCCCCGTCTGCCCGTCGGCAGAAACCCGAGCACCGTCGAGCAAGGCCACGCGCTGGCCGAGAATCTGCACATTGCCGCCCTTGGCGGCGCTGCCGTCCGCCGATACCTGGCCGCTGACCAGGGCATCGCCGGCCGTGGCTTGCACCTGCACACTGCCGCCGCGAACGCCGGCCGCCTCGGTGCGGCTACCCGCCGTCAATTCCACCTGATCCACCGCCCGCAGGACGATGCGGCCCTGGGCATCCCGGCTTGCCGTATTGGCCGAAATCACGCCACTTTGGCTGATGCGGCCGGCAAACATGCCGATATTGCCGGCCCCGGCCAGCAACTGGCCGAGGTTCAGAGCCTCGCCCTTGCCGGCGGTGATTTCCACCCACAGGTCCGGCGTGCGGACATCGGCCACGCGCACCGATTCCCCCGCCGCCACCAGGATGTCCCCCGATGGCGCACGGATGACCCCCCGGTTCTCCACCGTCGGCGCCACCAGATAGATGGCACCGCCCTTGGCTGCCTGCAGTAGGCCCTGATTCTCGATGCCACCGGCCCCGTTGCCGCCGGTGAAGCGCAGCTTGCCCGCCAGGAAATCCTGGTCGGAGAGATTCAGGGTCGACGCTACCAGCCCGCCCACGTTGATCTGGGCGCCCTGGCCAAAAACGATACCGTTGGGGTTGATCAGGAAAACCCGGCCGTTGGAGCTCAACTGGCCGAGAATCTGGCTCGGGTCCTGGCCGATTACCCGGTTCAGTACGGCGCTGCTGGCCGAAGGCTGGAGAAAGCGCGCCGTCTCGCCGGCGCCGATGGAAAAGCCCTGCCAGTTGATGATGGCGCCGGAGCTGTTGCGTACCGTCAGCACGTTGCCGGCCTGGCTGATGCTGGCCTGGCCGTTCGCAACGGTGGGGCCCGTGGGCATTGCCAGAACGGTGCCCGGGAAGGCAAAGCAGGCAGCCACGGCAGCGGCCAGCACCGTGGGGGAATATTGCCGGGAACGGCACCGAGTTTTCAGACTGACCATACGCACCCCCCTGAACCCCAGGGAAAAAACAACATTCAACGCCCGTCTGCCCCGCCGGATCGGGCGGTGGCTCGCCGACCACCCTCATTCCACCAGGGGTGGCTTTCTCGATTCAGCCTAGCACACGGGAAAAAAACCGCTGTGAAGCAAGGCCGCCGGGAGCCGGGCAGGCTCGGGCTGATAAAAAAGCTCAATAACTGAGCATCAGATTGACATGCAGCCGGTCATCGCCGGCCCGCTTGGTGCCGGCGCCATCCAGCACCTGGGCGTAGTCCGCACCCAGGCTGAAACGCTTGCTGACGTTCAGGCGCAGGCCGACACCGGCACTCGCCAGGCCTTCCCGGGAGACTTCGCCGGGGAGCGCATGGTTGAGGCGGATCGACGCAAAATCATAAAAACCGAGCAGCCGCAGATTGGCACCTTCAATCGGCACCCAGCCCTTCAACTCGGGGGTGTAAAGCTCCAGGCTGCCCCGGTAGCCGCGATCCATGGCCACGGCCCGCTCGTTGAAGCCGCGTACCGAAGCCACGCCGCCGGCGCCGAACTGTTCGGCGGAAACCAGTTGGTCCCGGGTGTACTGGCCGGAAAAGGCAGCCACAGCCTGCCAGTCGCCGGCCAGGGCCTGGCTGTAATTGCCGCTCAGGCGCCACAGGGAGTAATCCTCCCGGGCCCCCAGCCGCACCTGTTTGAGCTGGGCCTCACGGCCCTTGTCCGTATAAGGCAGGTTGCGCATCCAGGTGGCAGCAAAGCCGGCGCGGGCGGTGGTCCAGTCCAGGGCGCCGCTATAGGTGGCCAGCAGGGGCGTGACGGTGTAGTCGGGTAGCAGGGAAGCACCGCCACCGAGGGGGCGCACCTGGTTTTCATAGGCCCGGTAATCCAGGCCCAGGGTGGCCTTGTGGTCGTAGATGCCGTGGCGGGCCAGGTTGCGCGTGTAGCGGGCCCCCAGCACGGTACCGGCACCGCTGACGGTGAAGAGATTGGCCACGGTGCCCGAGCTGACGTCCGAACGGCCGGCGAAGAATTCCAGGGTGTCGCTGCTGGCGTAGAGGGGAATCCGGTAACCCAGGCCGTAGACCGATACCTGGTCCAGCGCATCCGGCGCGGTGGTGTATTGGGCCGTCAGCACATGGTCGCGATTGAAAAGGTTGGCGTGCTGGGCGCCCAGGCCCAGGCGCATCCGGCCGGTTTCCACCGTGCCGGTGTTGTCCAGGGTGGCGAAAAGACGCCAGGGCTTTTCGTCGCTGACCCGCACCGCCGCATCCACCTGGCCCGGCACTTCGCTGCCCTGGAGGATCACCTGCACCTGCTTGGCCGGGCTTTCGTTGGCCACTTGCAGATTGCGCGACAAGGCCTGCAGATTGGGCGCCTCGCCCTCCCGCAGGGCGGGCAGGCTGGCCCGCAGGTTGGCTTCGTCGAAATGCTGCTGGCCGCTTACGTGCACCTTGCCCAGGCGGGTCTCCTGCACCGTCAGGCGAATCTCGCCGGATTCCAGCACCTGCTCGGGCAGCACCACTGATACGGTGGAATAACCGGCGGCCCGGTAGGCGGCCTCCAGGTCTTCCACGGCCCGTTGAATGTCGCTGAAAGTGCGGTCAGTGCCGGCGTGGCGGGCCAATATCGCCGCCACCTCGTCGGCCGGCAGAAGGCTGTTGCCCTCCACGACAAAGCGGGAAATGCCAAAGCGGGGAACCGCAGCGCCGTCCTCCGCCCATCCTCCTTGGCAGAACAGCAAAGCGGCCAGGGCGCAGGCGCGGAAGGAGAGGGTGGGAAGGCGGGCGGCGTTGATGGGGAGATTCTGCGGGATGGGCAATGGTCGGATTTTTTCATGAACTCGCCATAAAGTCACTTAACTGATTGAAAAATAGGCGAGTTGCCGTCTTACGCCTGACTTTTCCCGGATCGGTGGCGACTTGATGCCTCCGGTATGGCCGGCCGTGCTTCCACCGGGCCGCAAACCCTCTCCGGCTTTGCCTGGCTTAACGATTGGGAGCGGCGCCAATGATGTTAAACTGCCAAAGTTTTGTTCAATTGCATCAATAGGTCATGACAAACATCCTGTTTTCCCTGCGCCCCGTCCTCCGCAAGCATTTCGCCGTTCCTTTCCTGGCCCTCATGCTGTTGGCAGGTTGTGCCACCACTGCACAGTGGGCGGCCTACGAAGTGCCGGGCGAAACCAAGGCCATCCTGGCCCGTCAGGCCGAGCTGGAAAGGCCGGGTCTCGATCTTTCCCAGGCCACGATCATTCGCCTCAAATCTGGCGATGTGGCGCTGGAGGTCAATAGCTTCATGTCCCTGGTGCTGAAGAACCAGGCTTTCGGCTGGGCCTACGCCAAGAGCCTGATGAGTTTCGACGAAAGCCGGAAAAACCTGCGCCTGTTCACCTTCGACGTCAAACGCAACAAGGCCTACCAGACCCAGATTCCCGTGGCTGAATTGCAGCCCGGCAAGAGCTTCACCTTCCCGATTCTGGGCAAGGACGGCTTCGCAGAAGACATGACCTTCACGGTCGAACGCGTCATCGTCCAGTAACGATGGGTTGGCTGGTCGCCATTCGCGGCAAACTTCAGGCAGGTGCAGGGGCGGGCAAGAATCAGGCTCGAACCTATCTGCTGGTTGGCGTGGCCCTGCTCCTGGGCGGATTGATCTACCTGGATCAATCCGGGGGGCCGGCCGATCGCGCCGCCAGCCGTTCCGATGATTCTCCCGCAGCCTCTGGTTCTGTTACCGGCGCCCGCAAGCGGGCCGGCAACGACCTGCAATCCCGCCTCGAGGAAATGCGCCAGGTGGTGGCCCAGCGCCCCGAAATCGAAGGCCGCTACCAGAAGATCGGCTTTGCCTACGCCGAATCCATGGCCTCCCTCATTGGCTACAACGAAGACGGCAAGGTCGATGATGAAAGCCTGCGGGCTGCCATCTCCCGGGTCTTGCCGGAGAGCGTCAAACTCGAAGAACTGCTGGTGGGCGCCAGTTCCCCTGGTCGGGGGGGCAGCCAGATCGTGCCTTTGAACGTTAGCCTTTCCAGTACCGATTCCCAGGCGCTCCTGGCCGTCGTCATGCAGCTGGGTGATGCTGCCAGCGGCAGCCTGTGGCAGGACCTCAGCATCAAGGCCGACCCCGAGCGCCGGGAAGTCCGCCTCGATGGCACCCTCAGCCTGCTTGTCATGGGGCCTGCCGAATGAAATTCCGCAAGCCGGCCTTCTCTTTCCCTTTTTCCCGCGGCCCCCGCGCACAGCCACGCCTGGCGGGCACGGGGCGTATGGGCCGTATGGGGCGCCTGGGCAATTTCACCCCGGCCCTTGGCCTCTGGTTGGCCAATGCCCTGCTGTTGTGCCTGCTGATCGTGGCCATCTTGTACCAGGCCGCCCGCCTGTTCGGCTTTCTGCCCCTGTCCCCCAAGCCCCTGGCGCTGCCCGCCGCGGCTTCTGCCGTGGCTGCTGCGCCCCTCGACTATGCCCAGGCCCGCAACCCCTTTGACCCCGCGGGCCAGCCCTGGGGTCGGGTGGCGGCCCCCCAGGGCAATGTCCGGCCCAGCGGCCCGGTGGGCGGCATCATGATGTTCCCCGGCGTATCCCTGGCCCTCACGCCCGGTGGCGCCGTAAAGCCCGGCGAAGCCCTGGCCAATGGCACCCTCAAGGAAGTCGGCGCCACCCAGGTGACCGTGCAGACCCCCGAAGGCACCAAAGTTGTGGACCTGCCGGCCCGCCGGCGTCCCAGCCTGCAGCAGCTCAATGCGCGCAGGGCAGAATCTCGTAAGGAAACATCCCAGTGATCACATTCAAATCCCGCTTGCTTGCCCCCTGCCTGATGGCCCTGCTCATCAGCCAACTGGCCGCCTGCGGCTTGCTGGACCCCTTCGTGCCGCCAGCTGCCGGCCAGGTTGCCGAACATGCCGTGCGCACTGATTCCGAGTTGCAGAAGCTGGCCGAGCGCAACCGCCAGCTGCGGCAGGAAAACGACTACGCCACCATGGGCCTGCCGGCCCGGCCGGGTTCCGGGATCATCGGCGAAATCGACGTCACCAAGGCGGTCAACAAAAGCATCAACGACAGCAACAAAGGCAGCCGGGAAAAGCCCAAGCACGTTCGCCTGGATTTCGACAGCGTCAGCCTGAAGGACGTCATCGTTGCCTTCATGAGCGAGTACATCAAGGCGCCCTACAGCTTCCAGGACAGCTTCCGCGACCGTAACGTGAACCTCGTCTTCGATGCCGAAGCCACCCGGGATGAAGTCATCGGCCTCTTCGAAAGCCTTCTCGACGCCAACGGCGTGCGGGTGCGCCGGAACGGCAAGGTCTACCTGATCGGCAGCGCCGAAGACAAGGGCGAGGCCGGTAGCCAGGGCCCCGCCGCCACGCCGCCCGGGGCCGCCCGCATTGGCGATTCGGTGGGCCTGTTCAAGCTCAAGTTCCTGGAAAGCAAGGATTTCCTCGGCCTGGCCAAGCAAGTGGTGAAAAGCACCGACAAGCTCACCCTGCTGCCCGGCAACATCATTCTTGCCAACACCAGCAACGCCGATCTGCGGGCCCTCGATTCCCTGGTCAAGGATGCCGACGTGCCGGCATTCCTGGGCAAGTACATCATCGTCTACAGCCCCAAGTTCCTCACTGCCGCCGGCCTCGTTGCCGTACTCGACAGCTACCAGACCCAGCTCACCGCCGGTGCCCCGGCCAACGTGAAGCAGTTCGAAGTGAAGCAGATTCCCGAAATGGAGCGGGTGGTCATCGTCGCCGCCAACAAGGTCTCCCGGGATCTGGTGGAAGGCTTCCTTAAGCAGGCCGACGTGCGCAACGGCAATGACCGGCAGATTTTCCAGTACCCCCTTTCCATGCAGACCGCCACCGACCTGGCGCCCAACCTGCTGACCCTTTCCAAGGCCGTGCTGCGTAACGCCACCGAGATCAACGTACTGGCCGACAAGACCAGCAACAGCCTGCTGATCTATGCCTCCCCCGCGGAATTCGCCGAAATCAAGAAGCTGCTGGACCGCATGGACCGCCGGCCCCCCTCGGTGCAGGTGGAAGTGGCCATTGCCGAAGTGCGCCTCAACAACGCCATGCGTTACGGCGTCGAGTGGTATCTCAAATCCACCGGCAACATCACCACGGACTTTGCCACCAACCTGATCGCCAAGGATTTCACCAATCCCACTTTCTCGGCCGGCGTGGTGCACAAGAGCAACTTTGCCACCCTGCAATTGCTGGCCAGCCAGACCGCCTTCTCCCTGCTCTCCAACCCCAAGATCGTCGTGCGCAACGGCGCCACCGCCAAGATCAACGTGGGCAGCGAAGAGCCCATTCCCAAGGGCAAGCTGATCTCCGGTACCTCCACCCAGACCGCAGTGGAAGTGGAGTTCAAGAAAATCGGCCTGCAGCTGGAAGTGACCCCCTGGGTGACCAACAACAACGAAGTACGCATGGTCATCAAGGTCAAGGATGACACCGTTTCCGGCAACAAGACCATCGACGGCAACAGCTACCCGATCCTTTCCAACCGCCAGCTGGAAACCGACCTCATCAGTGCCGACGGCGCCACCATCTTCATGGGCGGTATGCGCCGGCAAGACGCCAACGATACCCAGACCAAGGTGCCCGGCGCCGCCGACATTCCCTATCTGGGCGCCGCCTTCCGGGCCAAGAACCAGGAAGAAAACGGCACCGAGCTGATCGTTCTCGCCACGCCCCGCCTCATTCTTGACCAGCAAGGTGCCGATACCCTGTTGCAGGCCCTGCTGCGGGCGGCCAACGAGAAGTTTGCCGACCTCAAACAGCCCCGCCCCGGTGCCCTGGCCGCCAAGGCGCCCCAGGGTGAAGACGGTGCCGTAGTGGCCCCGGTGGCAGCGCCGGCGGTGGGTACCAGCGTTGAAATCGAGCCGGCCCCGGCCGAACCCGTGGCCCCTGCAGCCGCCCAATGATCCGCCCCCTTCTCTTTCCCCGCTGGCTGGCGACCCTGGATGCTCAGGGGAAACTGGCCCTGTGGCGCCTGCACATGGGGTGGGACGGCAAGCTGAGCCTGGCCCCTCAGGCCGCCCCGCCGGCGCCCCGCAAGAACGGCAAGCCCCAGCCCTGCCTGCTGCTGGTGTCGCCCCGCCTGCCCTTCCGGCGCCGCCTGCACCGCTACCCGGAGCAGGAGACCGCCCGGGCCGCCATGCTGCGGTCCGCGCCGGATGAATTCCCCCTGGCAGCGGCCGAGCATTGCTATGCCATGGCACCGAACGTGGAGCAGGCCGGTGAAGGTTATCTGTATGCCTTGCCCCGGGCTGCCCTGGCGTCAGTAGGCGAAGCCGGCCTGCGGCCGGTGGCCATCCGTCTGGTGGATGAAGGTTTGCTGGCCGACCCGGTGGCGCTGGCCCCGGCCTTGCCCCGTCTGGCGCGGCAGGCAGCGGCGGGGGATTTCCTGCGCCAGCACCAGCTGATTCCCCCGGCGGTTCCTCTCTATGGCGGCCTGGCTGCCGGCCTGGCCATCCTCATGGGCTTGCTGACGCTGGTGTTGTTGCCCCAGGGGCCGGTGGAATCCCTGGAGCGCCAGCAGATCGCCCGCCTGCGCCAGCAGGCTGGGCCGGCCCTGGCCCAATACCAGGCCCTCAAGCGCATGGAATCCCAGCAGCAGGCCCTCGCCGCCTTCCAGAAGCGGCCGGAAGCCCGCCTGACGCCACGCCTCAAGGAACTGCTGGCCAACCTGCCCGAGGGCTACAGCATCCGGGCCATCCAGCTCGATGGCCAGAGCCTGCTCATCAGCGGCCGGGGCCTCAACGATCCCGAGGGCAACAAGTTCCGGGAATGGGCCGCCCGCAATCAGCTGCCCGCCGAATCCGCCACCTTTGAAGAAGGCGGCGGCCTCATTCTCTTCAAGGTGCAGCAGAGCCTTTAGCCGGCGCCGGGGAGTTCTCCGGGGTTCCCTGTTTCTGTGCCGATGCCTGCTGGGCGGCCTCCCGCTCGGCCTTCTCAGCCTTTTCGGCGGTCCGCTCTGCTTCCTGCATCGCCTCCTTCCGCCTTTCCTTGTCTTGCCGCAGGATGGTCTGCGCCGTATCCACATTGACGTCGGAAGAGGTATTGGCTGGTGGGTCCAGCGAGGGGGCCAGGCGGCTCATGGTGAAGCGGCCCCGTTCCAGCACGAAACGCTGGCCGGGGGTATAGGCCAGGTCCAGGGGCGGCAGGGGTTCGTTGGTAAAACTGAAATTCCGCACATCCACGCTGGGCGAATTGGGCTGGCTGGGCCAAGTCATGGTCAGGCGCTGGGCATAGAGGCCCGAACCCTCCCGGGTGCTGACAACCTGCAATTGCCCCTTGGGCCAGTGGGGCAGGCGGGTGGCCTCGTTGAGCAGGGTCATGGCCGTGATGACCTGCTCCTGCTCCTTTTCCGCCCGCAGGATCAAGCCGCGCAGGTGCTGCAAGACCACCCCGGCGCCCACCGCCAGCACCACCAGGGCCACCACGGTTTCAATCAGGGTAAAGCCGCCCTGCCGGTGGCTCGGCCACGCCCCCCGGCGCTGCCAGATGTTCCGGCTCACGGCGAAACCCGGCTGGTGCCGCCGCCATACAGCCGCAGGATGGCCCAGTCCGCCTCGTCGCAGCGCCCATCCCGGTTCACATCCCGGGTTTCGTCGCAGGGGGCTTCCACCTGGCGGGTCAGGCGCTGGGCCTGGGGGGTGGCGGCTTCCTGGGCCGAAAGTTCTGCCGTCTGGGGGCCGATGCGCCAGTGCAGGGGCGTGCGGTCTGGCAGGGTGCGGCCCCGGTAGGTGAACCATTCCTGGCTGCCCTCCAGCGGCAGCAGGGCATAGCGTTTGCGGCCCTGCTGCAACTCCAGCACCACCGGGGTGCCGTTGAACGAAGTCAGGCGGGAGGCGCTCACCACATAGCGGCCCGGCCCGGTTACCTCGCCATCGCCCACCAGCAGCCCATCCCGCGAGGAGAACATCAATACCCGCCCCGGTGGGCGGGCTTCCACGCCGGGGGCCAGGGGGCCGGGGCGAATGTCGCCCACCACCACCATCAGGGCCGGCGCATCCGGTGCGGCCAGCAACGGGGCGTGGGGCAAAAGGCCCGTCAGGGCCAACAGGCAAAGCCGCAAGGCTTGTCCCACGACAGGGGGGTAAGGAAAGTTCAGGGAGTGATTCATCGGTGCAGGGGGAATACCGGGAATAGGTAAGGGAGGGTCGGTGCGGCACGGCGGCCGCAAGTCACGGCCCCGCTTGGCGGCTACTATACCGGCCAACCACGCCGACCCGTTATATCGACAGCTGGGGCAATAAAAAACCCGGGCACTGGCCCGGGTCTGGTTATTACCTGTACATCACCTTCAAGAGTTTCCGCAGGGCAGAAAATCAGCGGTTGGTACTACTCTTGGCCGCTTGCACGGCGGGGGAGCCGGTGGTGCTGGTGGTGCCTGCCGCCGCCTTCAGGGCCTGCACAATGGGGGAGCCGCTGCTACTGGTGGTTGTGCTGGCGGCCGTGGCGCTGCTGCTACCGGTGGTCGTGGTGGTGGTGCCCGGCAGGGAGGCCCGCAGGGTCTGCAGGCGCAGGGTGCGCAGGTTCTGCAATAGCACGATCAGGTCCCGGGTATTGAAGACGCCGTCCTTGGTAATATCCATGGTCGCCATATTCACGGCCCGGTTGCCGGCCAGGGCGGCGTGGAGAATCTCCACGTCGGTCTCATCCAGCTTGCCGTCGCCGTTAACGTCGCCGGTTACCGGCGTGGGGGTCGGCGTACCGCCGTTGCCATTACCGTTGCCGTTGTTGCCGTTGCCGTTATTTCCATTGCCGTTGCCGTTGCCATTATCGGTACTGATCACCGTGGCGGTCATCAGCACGTCCATGGTGCTGCGGGTGGGAAAGACGCTGCCGGAGAAAGTGAAGGTCTTGTCCCCTTCCTTGCCGGCTTCGGTGGCATAGGTACTGTTGCCCTTGATGTAGCGGAAGGCCAGCACCTTGGTGCCGTTGTCCGCCAGGGTCAGGGTGACGACCAGGCCGCTGTAGACGCCGCTGGTCACGGTGGTGCGGGCCTGTTCCTTACCGGCAGAATCCACCACTACCACCACGTCGCCGTTGGTGGGGCTGAATTTACCGTCGGTGGTGGCAATGACCTTGCCGTCCAGAATCATCATGGCCGGCATCTGATTGGTCTGGGCAGGGGCGGCCAGGGGCAGCAGGCAGGCGACGCAGAGCAGGAAAAAACGTTTCAAACAACGCTCCCTATTACTTTTGTAAGGTACTTACTGGTAGCTAATGACTTTTGAGTATATACAGCCAGGCCTCCTTTGCCAATACTCCGCCCGTCATCGTCCCCCCATGAACCCTACGTTCGGGACGACGGCTTTAAACGATTTCTTTCGAAAGGAAATGTTCATGCAAAAGTTCTCCAAGAAGCAGATCGCCCTGGCAATCTCCGCTTCCCTGCTGGCTGGCTCTGCTCTGGCTGCTGCTCCCGCTTCCCGTACCGCTGCTCCCGTGCTGGTGACCTCCGTCGGCGGCGCTACCGAAGCCCTGTACGCTACCACCGGTCTGGTTAACCAGACCGTTACCTTCAAGTACTACATTGTTGATACCGATGTTGCCGACACCCTGGCCAGCGCCGGTCCTTCCGTGATCAACAACGCTACCCCGGCCAACAACACCGTCAACGTCTACGCTGTTGATGCTGCTGCTGCCAAGACCTATCTGACCGTGACCTCCGCCACCTTCACCTCCGGCGGCGCTGGCGGCCTGGGTGACTTCTCCGTGGTTCTGACCGCTCCTGGCGCCAACAAGGGCTTCAAGGTCATCGGCGGCAAGCTGAAGTACTCTGCTGACACCACTGTTGCCGCTCCCGTGTGGCAAGACGTGAAGTTCGAGTACAACGATCTGGCCGGTTCTGCAGTTAACGACGGTGTTGCCGCCTCCAAGCTGGTTTCCCTGGCTGCTACCGATATCCAGACCTCCCTGGTCCCCGCTCTGAAGTCCGTCAAGACTCGTGCTACCAATGGCCTGGTCGACGGTATCACCTTCGAAACCTACACCCCCCTGTCCGCCTTCGCCAACGACGACGTGGATGTGGCTACCATCATCAAGACTGCCGGTTCCATCACCACCAAGGCTGGCGCTCTGACCACTGGTTACACCGCCCAGGCCAAGGCTGCCACCACTAACACCTATGAAGTCTTCTTCGCCGCCCCGGCCACCATCGACTGGACCGCTGGCGATACTACCGCTGACGCTGCTGCCTATAGCTCCGACCTGTTCAACACCGGTGTTGCTGGTGGTGGCCTGGCCTTCTCCGTTGCTGCCACTGCTACCGGTGCCAACCAGACCGACTACTCCGAAGTCTTCGACGCTGTGACCGGTGCCAAGGCCAAGTTCTCCGCTGGTCTGGCTGCTTCCGCCTCCACCGACGGTGCTGCTCCCGTCCTGAAGACCGCCGTGTACAGCGCCCCCGCTGGCACCCTGACCCTGACCGTGTCTGAACCTGTGAGCCTCGGCGGTATCGCCGGCGGCGCCGACCAGATCCGTAAGGTTCTGGAAAACGTCTCCGTGGCTGGTGTCAAGCTGGCTGCCGACTACCAACTGCGTTCCGCTTCCGCCAACGTCACCACCGGTACCGACGGCCATGGCTACGGCACCGTGCTGCTGAGCAACATCGGCACCAACCGTACCGATGTGGAAGGCAAGACCGTTGCTGTGCTGCCCACCATCGCCCTGAAGGACGCCTTCTCCAACAACGATACCGCCACCCTGGACGTCAGCTACCTGGCTTCCAACAGCGGCGCCGTTGAAGGCTCCTCCGGTTCCGTTACCGCCACTGCTGTGAACACCGTGGCTTGGGCTGACAGCGTTGCTCGCGCCTACTACTCCGTGACCCCGGCCGAAGCTGGCCTGGTGAAGACCATTGAAGTGGACTTCGGCAAGGCTCTGTCCCTGAAGACCGGCGGTTCCCTGGACAAGACTTTCGAAATCAAGTTCTGGACCCCGAACCAGCTGGAAAACGGCGGCGGCTTCCAGTTCACCTGGTACCCGGCTGCGGGCGAATACGCCATCTCTGGCAACAAGATCGTCTTCACCATCCCCACCGCTCTGCTGCGCACTAACCTGAAGGGTATCGGCGACGCCGGCACCGTGACCTCCGTGCGTTACGTTGGCTCCACCGCTACTGTCGCCTCCCCCCTGCAGGCTGCTGTTGGCGCCACCACCGTGGCTGTGGCCGATGGCATCGAAAACGTGATCATGCCGCTGTCCGCTACTGCTGTCGGCCAGGGCCTGTACACCATGGACGTCAAGGCTGACCTGAAGGCCCCCGCCGGCTCCAAGGTCATTGCTTACCTGGCCAAGTGGGTTGAAAAGGCTACTGCTGACGCCGCTCAGACCTCCATCAGCGCCGGTAAGGTTTCCATTCCTGGCGACAAGTGGGCTACCGACGTGGCTCTGGCTCTGGACGGCTCCGTGGGCGCCCTGGAATCCAAGATTGACGACCAGCTGGCTTCTGCCAAGCCTGCCGCCGTTCAAGCCTGGGTGGTGGTGACTCGTTCCAACGATCTGGTGAAGGGTGGTTCCAACACCGGTAACAGCACTGGTGCTGGCTCTGAAAACTACCTGGTGGCTTCCGCCACGCTGTACGGCAACGCTAACGCCGCTACCAGCGCTCTGTCTGGTGATCACGTCGCTACCGCCTTCGAAGTCGCTCTGGACCCCAAGACTGGCAAGATTTCCGGCCGTCTGACCGGTGACGTGAAGCTGGCTAACGGTGCTAGCAACGTCAACGAACGTGGCCTGGTCTTCATCAAGTCCGATGGCACCCTGACCAACTCTGCCGCTACTGCTGCCCAGTCCCAGGCTCTGGTTGATGCCGCTGGTAAGGCCCGCTTCCTGATCGGCGCTGGTCCCGAGAAGGATCTGAAGGACGCTGGCGCTGTGTTCAAGGACGCCTTCGTGCTGCTGGTGAGCGAGTCCCAGGATGCTGCTGGCGCTTCCCAGTACAAGCTGCTGACCTCCGCCGAACCCTCCATGAGCAACTTCCTGCCGTTCAACGCCAACCTGGTGGCTGGCAACGATGCTCTGGGTACCGTGACCCTGGACGTGGCCAACATCAAGACCGCTTCCTTGGCTAACGATACCGCTTGGCAACTGGTCGGTGCTGGCAACCTGGATCGCTCCGCCAAGGCTGCTGCTGCCATCAGCCTGCCCCGTCTGCTGGTCGGTCTGAACGGTTCCACTCCCAAGTCCTTCTGGACCAATGACGGTACTGGTAACGTTACCGACATCGCCCTGACCCTGCTGGGCAACAAGTCCGGCGTGGCTGTCGAAGCTGCTGACAAGGATGTGAACACTGTTGCTTCCGGCTCCAACACCAAGGCTAATGCTTTCGCTTTTGCTTTCGCCAACGATGTTGCTGCTGCTAACAACAAGCTGTTCTTCCTGACCAAGACTGCTGAAGCTCCCGCCCTGCCCGTGGGCTGGGCCCTGGTTGCCGCTAACGCCACCAGCCTGCCGTCCGACGTCTCCATGGCCCTGTTCGCCGGTTCCAACCACGTTGGTATCGGTTCCAGCTGGGCTACCGGTGACACCGCTGCTACCCTGACCGTGGGTCAGCCGCTGTTCGTGTATGCCAAGAAGGCTATCGCCGGCAAGTAATCCCGCCGCGATTGCACAGGAGTAGTTTTCCTGTCTGGACGGGCCACCCTTCGGGGTGGCCCGTTTTCTTTTGGGGTTTGGGTATTTCACGCCTGAACCGGGGCAAAAAATGCCTAGCGCGTTTTGCGCTACAATGCGCCCTCCGCCTACGGGGCGGTTATTGAGGAGGCAAGCAATGTTGCGCCACGTCTATCTGATCCTGCTGGGCCTGCTGCTGGCGGCCTGCGGCATGGATGAACAGGCTGCCCGGGAGGCAGCCAAGAGCAAGCAGTTGCCGCCCACCGAGCAGCAGCTGATGGCGAAAATCAAGGAAGGCGGCCACGACAAGGAAGGCAAGCTGCTGGTGGAGGCCGGGGTGAACCCCAATACTGCCCAGGCCAACGGCGTCACCGTGTTGATGGCGGCCGCCTTCAACGGCCAGCACAACACCGCCAAGGCCCTGCTGGAGAAAGGCGCCGATGTGAAGGGCCATTCCGGTGGCTACGATGCCCTGGGCTTTGCCGTGGAAAAAGGTGATGTGGCCATGGTCAAACTGCTGGTGGACCACGGGGCCGACCCCCAGTGGGTGCCTCCGGCCGGCAAGAGCGCCGTGCAGCGGGCCAAGGAGCGCCCCGATGGGGCCGCCCTGCTCGACGCTATGGGCGTGAAGTGAGATGCCCATGACCCTGCTTCGTTTTTTAGCAGTCACCCTGGCCGTGCTGCTGGCGGCCTGCGGCAATGACAAATCGACCGGCAATGCCGTGGATGGTCAGGCCCTGGTGGTGCCGACCGACCCCCACGCCATTGCCCAGCGGGAATTGGAAAAGCCCTCCCTGGAGTTGCAGCGCTTTGTTGCCGTACGAATCCAGGATGGTGACCGCCGCCTGGAAGCTTCGCCCATGGCGCCGGCCATCGTTGCCGACACTCGTCTGGGGGAGGAGTCGATCAAGACCCTGTTCCGGGTGAACCCGGAAGGGGACAAGCTGATTCTGTTCACCCGGGATGTGTTCAATGCCCGCTCCCATCGGACAGAGATTCTGCTGACCGAGCTGCAGCAGCAACAATCCTTCACTTTCCCCGTGGTGCAGCCGGATGGCAGCCTGAAGGCCCGGGAATTCAAACTATTGCAAATCGTCAGACCGGAGTAAGTGCGACATGAGCGACAAAGATCAAGCCAAGGCCGCCGAGGCCGCTGAAAAGAAGACCAAGGCCAGCCGCAAGAAGGCCGATGAAAAGGTGCTGACCGGCGCCGACGCCGTAGTGCAGACCGCCGTGAGCGGTGCCAATCAGGTTCTTGCCCAGCAGGCCCAGGAAGCCGCCCTGGACCCGACGGCCCCGGTGGTGGTGTTGCACCAGCACTTCCTCAACGATCTGTCGGTGGAAAACCCCGCTGGCGTTCTCGATGCCCGGGCTTCTGAGGCCAAGCTGGGCCAGGCCGGGCGCGTGGAAGTTTCTGCCCGTGCCGGCGACCCCGCCAGTTTCCAGCCCGGCGAACCCACCCACCAGGTCACCGTGGGCCTGCGCCTCACCGCCGATCTGGATGGCAAGACCATCTATCTGGCTGAAATGGGCTACCGCGCCCTGGTGGAAGTGCGCAACCTGGAAGCCGAGCAGGTGGAGCCTGCCCTCTTCGTGATGATCCCCGAAGCCATGTTCCCGGCCCTCAAGGAAGTCATGGAGCGCACCGGCGGCTACGCTGGCTACCCGGCCCTGACCATCCAGCCCATCGACTTTGCTGCCATCTACGCCCAGTCGAAGAATAACCAGGCCGCCGCCGCCGAGGCCGCCGGCAAGACCAAGCACTAACCACAACCCACCGCGGCCCGGCTGGGCCGTCAGCCGGACGATGTTGTTGGACGGCGGTTGAATGAAAAAGCCCACGCCTTGGCGTGGGCTTTTTTATGGCGATTTTGGGAAAAGGAGAAGTGCCGGCTTTCAGGCTTCAGTGAGCAATTTGCGTAGGGCTTTGCTGGAAATATCGTCGATGTGCCGAAAGGCGGGGGCGATTTTGGCCTGTTCCTGGTCGGGCACGCCCGTTTGGTCGAAGAAGACCCGCCACTGGCGCACGATGCGCCAGACCTCGGCAATCAAAAGGCAGGCCGTTTCCTGGGAGAGGGTAAACCTCGCGTGGGCGGCCAGGGCATTGTCGAGACTGGCCAGCCTGCCCTGGGGGCCTGCCTCCAGGTGCAAGAAGCGCTCGGTGGCGTGGCTGGGGCGGGGCAGTACGTCGTAAAGGGGGCTGAGTCGCCAGCCGGGAAGCCGTGGGTCCCAGAGAAAGCCGTGGTTGCGCAGGTGGTCGTCGTCGTTGCTGACGAAGATGTTGTAGATCATGCGCCGGTATAACTCTTCGGTATTTTGCCGGATCACGGCAGGGTGGCCGTAGCGGCGTATGGCTTCAGCCAGGTCCGCATAGGACTTGGTACGCGACTCGGTTTCGTCGCAGGCCACCAGGGTCAGTCCACTGACGAAGCCCAGGCGATGCTCGACCTTGCCCGGGCCGGGGAGGCTTGAGAGCAGATCGCTGTTGGGGTTCAGTGCTTCTCCCGGCGTTGCCCAATAGCGGTCAAAACGACGGATGAGCATGAGGCGCCGGTTGCCGAGCATGAGCGTATACACTGGCGGAACGGTGAGCCCGGCCTGGCGGGCCAGCTGCAATGCGGCGCATTCGATGGCGGGAACATCGAATGCGTCCTGGCGACTGGAGAATTTGGCCAGCCATAACACGCCTTCATCGTCGCGCACCGACGCTTTGGGGCGGGCGCCGCCCAGGGCGGTGCCGTCGATGAATATGGCCTCGAGATGGTGGGGGATGGGGTGCCCGGCCTCAATGCGCTCCGCCGCTTCCATGAGGTGTTCCAGGGTATGCCAAGGGCTGCCTGCTGCTGTCGGGAGGGCGTTGATGTCTGGCCGGATATCCAGGGCACCGATTCGCTCACTGCCGGCATGGAGCAGGTATTGGGATTCGGGCAGGCTGTTGGCGGGTACCTTGAGCTTGGCCTCGATGACCCGCCGACCCCAGGAATCGGGGGCGGCATCGCGGATGCCGCCAAAAAAGGGCAGCTGGGCCGCAGGCAGCAGTTCCCGGCCAAGGATCGGCTCCCGGTCGGTGAGACCCAGACTGACCGGGTCCACTTCCAGCGCATCGTTCCGCCGGGCGTAGTTGAGGCCGTAGGCAAAGCGTGAGGCCAGGAGTTTGTGACCGTCTTCGACGAGGGTAAGCCGGCCGCAGGGTGCCCAGCTGGCGCCGAGGTGGGCGAAGGCCATCAATCGGGTTTCCCTGGTGGCCATGGCTCAGAAATCCAGTGCCTGGAGCTCGGCGGCGCTCAGGTCGCGTACGCGCCGGGTTTGCTCCTGGGCTTTGAGGGCGATCAGGGCCGGGTCAGACTCGGCCAGAAGGTCGCGCAGGGTGCTGCCGGGGGAGATGGCTTCCAGGTAACGCAGTATCTGGCCGATGGCCAGGCCGGGGTCGCCATGCTCGATACGGTAGGCGGTATTGCGGGATAGACCGGCCCGCAACGCTGCATCGGCTTGCTTGATGTGGCGGGCCAGGCGCAGGCGGGCCAGTTGCTGACCCAGTTGGGCGGACTCTTGCAGCAAAGATGTGGGGAGTGCAGCAGCTTGTTTGATTTTCATGTTCGTAATATCGAGTGTTAATTACTTAATGCACGAAATTACGAGCAATTTAGGCGGTGAATTTTCGCTTGTCAATTTATGAGCGAAATTCAATGCGCCTTATTTCGAGCATTAACATCATAACGATCGATTTTACGAGCATGTGGTGTTGGCGCTACCGGCTCCCCTCACGACGGTAAAGCCGTGTCGCCCGTGTCGCCCGTGTCGCCCGTGATGGCGGTTGGGGGCAAGGCCCCTTGGGTTGCCAAGGGCGGGTTACATGATGCCGACGCCAGAAATCTCCCGGGCCAGGGTGGCGGCGGCGTTGTCGGTCATGGCGCCGACGTAGTCGAGGATGGACATGTAGGCGGCGTAGAGCCCGTCTTCGGGGCGGGGCAGGACTTCGAGGAGGGAGAGGGCGGTCTTCTGGCGGTTATCCACCTGGCCGTTGTTGCTGACCCAAGCATGAACGGCGGGTACCAGCACGTCGAGAATGGAGCCGAGGCAGGGGTAGGCGGCCAGTTCGGTCATGACCTTGCTCTTGTGGCGGTAGACCCGTTTCTTGGCCAGCTCCTTGGCTTCGGAGAGCACCCGGTCCACGGCATTGTCTTTGCACACGGCGAGGAGATCCTTGGCCCCCGTAGTGGAAAAAAAACTACCGTCGGTGAGCTCTGGTAGGTTGTTCATGAAGGCATCGCCGATGGCATGGACGCAGCGGCCCACGGCCATGCCGCGCAGCATGGCGCATTTCTGGCGGGAGCTGGGGCTTTCCCAGACGCGGCCGGCTTCGGTGGCGGCCAGGGGGTGGATGAGCTGCTCGAATTCCTGCACGTCGATGATGCCCATTTCCACCGCGTCTTCCAGGTCCAGGATGGCGTAGCAGACGTCGTCCGCCGCCTCCATCAGGTAGGAGAGCGGGTGGCGGGCCCAGCGCTCACCCTGGCGGGGCAGGCCGAGGGCGCCGGCGACGGCCTCGAAGTAGGCCAGTTCGGACTGGTAGAAGTTGAACTTGCCGGGCTTGGGGCTGGCGGCCACGGTCCATGGGTATTTGATGAGGGCGCCCAGGGCGGCGGCGGTGAGGCGCATACCGCCTTCGTTGGCGTACATCTCCAGGCGCGAAACCATGCGAAAGCCGTGGGCGTTGCCTTCGAAGGTCTGCACGTCGAGCCGTTCGGCATCGCTTAGGCCGGCTAGCCAGTGCGCATTGCGGGGGTCGCGGAACCAGGCCCGCAGGGCATCTTCCCCGGTGTGGCCGAAGGGCGGGTTGCCGATGTCGTGGGCCAGGCAGGCCACCTGCACCACCATGCCCAGATCGAAGGGGGTGATGCCCTCGGGCAGGTAGCCCTGTTCGGCCATCATGGCCCCCACCCGGTTGCCCAGGCTGCGCCCGACACAGGCCACCTCGACGCTGTGGGTGAGGCGGTTGTGGGTGTGGTCGTGGCTGGCCAGGGGATGCACCTGGGTTTTGCGACCGAGGCGGCGGAAGGCGGTGGAGAAGACCACCCGGTCATGGTCGATGTGATATTCGGTACGCAGCCCGGCGGCCCCTTCGGCGGCGGTGGAGGCCTGGGATTCGAGGATTTCCCCGCCCTTGACCTTGAAGCGGCGGGTGGAAAGGCGTTGCTGCCAGAGGGCGGCGAGTTGGCGATCGTTCATGGGGTCGGCGGGCCGGCTGCGATGGATAGGGATGTTTTACCATGAACCGCCGCCAATGCAGAGGCCACCGCCCTCTTGGGCGATGCGCCGGTGACTCGACGGCGCTTCAGGGCTGGTCCGGCCACGGAGCGAAGCGCTTCCCAGCGGTCGGAAAATTCCCCCCAAGGCCAGCAGATGCCCGCAGAGGCAATAGGGACGCGGGGCTGCCTGGCGTGCCGCGCCCCTATTGGCGCAGCGGGGTGGTATGGGGAAGATGCCCGTCCCTATTGCCTCTGCAAGGCATTGAAGTACGCATACGGGCGGGTTGGCCTGACCCCTGCCAATATCAAGCGGTGATTCCGGATCGCTCCGGATCGTTGAGATCGTCAGGGGAAAGGCCCCCGCGGACGGCTTCAAGCTGGGCATGGCGTCTTGGTAGCCCCATCCCGGATGGTCGTCCAGACAATCCCGAGATCAACCTTGTCATCGGCATGATTAACACGGTTGCGCATGGCGTACATGACTGACCCGGGGATCTGATGGCGCTGCCCCACGCCTTACAAGCGCAATAGCCAGGGCGACGAAGGGGGATTTCCCCCGGCCAGCCAGGATGGCCTGAAAGAAGGCCAGGCGAAGTATCAAGACACCCAAGTTAGCGGCTTAGCGGAACGTGCCAAGTCAGAGGCACGCAAATGAACACATTTTCCTTGTTTATTGAGACTGGGTTTTGTCGTCGCCAAACCCGTAATTAATTGCCATATGGATAATTTAAACCGGGCCAGGGGCTTTTCCTGACTGCCGCCATCCACTAAGCTGCAAACCAATAACCACGCCCCTTGCGGAGGTGCGCCATGATTATTCCCGCTCCCCCTGCCATGCCGACCCTGGAGTTTCGCAGCGGTGCCGATGCGGTGGCCTTTCTCGGCCGTCTGCCCATGGCGGACCCGGTGCAGACCCACGAGTCCCTGACCCGCTTCTTCCACGCCCTGGCCCGTCGCCCCCTGCCGCCGATGGAGCAGGCGCCGGTGCTGGCCCAGGCGGAAAAGCCCCTGGCCTTCGTGCAGGAAGAAGCCGCCCGGCGCTACTTGGGGCGGCCCCTGCCCTATGGCGAGCAGGAATTGCCGCTCTTCCGCCGTACCGTGCAGCTCTGGCTGGATGCGGCGGATGCCTGGCTGGCTGCCGAGCCGCCGACGGGCGGCGATGCCGATACGGCGGCCATTCTCGAGCGAGCCTTGTTCTGCCGCGGCATGGCCGTGGTGGAACATCTGCTGGCCCGCTTTCAGATTCCGCCGGGCCTGTGGCGCAGCTTTCACGAGATTTTCGAGGAGAGCGAACGGCGCCAGGTGGCGGATTTCGTCTTCCAGGACCCGGCCGGCCGCAATCTCAGCTGTACCCGGGCCTATGGCGCGGTGCTGCTCTTCGACATGGCCAAGCCCTATTCCCTGCGCTCCCGGGATTTGCCCCTGGTCTGGCGCTGGGCCCGCTCCCTCGGCCAGCTGCTGAAGGTGCTGCCGGTGGAGGCGGGGGTTGCCGTGCCTTTCGTCGTCAATCTGGCGGGAGACAAGCCGTTGATGAAGGCCCTGCCCGGGGCCATCCATCCGACCTCTGTGCGCCGCCTGGAGACCGAGGCCCTGGCCAACCACCTGCGCAAGCTGCGCCGGCGTCTGGCCGAGGGACTCAGCCCCGGCGAACTGCAGCTGGGCAGCGATGTGGCCGCCGCCGATGCAGCCCGCCTGCTGGCCCACCTGAAATATCCCTGGACCCAGGAAGCCATCGCCCGGCCCTTCGACCTGGGCCAGCCCATCGGCCCCCTGGCGGTGGTGCTGGGTTACGAGGCCATCCACTACCGCATCACCGGGCGGGAGGTGAATCGCCCCCAGGCCGCCCGGGAGGCCTACCAGTTCTCCCGCCAGGATGCGGACCGCCTGGCCGTCTTCGGCACCGCCCGGGATGGCGCCGCCAGCCTGCGGGATGCGGCGGCCAGCCGCTATGCCGGCGAAAGCTGGTCCCTCCTCGAACACAATGCCGGCGCCCTGCGCCTGCACCGGGCCGGCCCCGGCGGCCGGGTGGCGGTGGGCCAGCTGACCGCCGTGGCGGCGGACCCGGCCAAGCCCGAGAGCCTGGCCCTGGCCCGCATCAGCAGCCTGATGCAGACCGGCGACGGCGGCGTCATGATGAAGGTCAAGCGCCTTTCCGGCGTGGCCATTGGCGTGGCCATCCAGGCCCTGGGCGCCAACCTGTCGGCCCAGCCCCTGGTGGGGGGCTTCCTTATCCAGGCCCTGGGGGAGGACGGCACGGCGGCGCCGGAATTGGTGATGCCCCGGGGCTGGTACCAGAAGCAACGGCTGATCAGCCTGGATTTCCACGACCCCGAGGTGCCGGTACGGCGCTATCGTCTGGAAAAGGTGATCTTCGGCGGCCACGATTACGATCTGGTGGCCTGCGTCGCCGACGACGGCAGCTACCCCAACTGAGCCCCATCCCGGGACACCGCCATGCCATCTGCTGATCGGGCCACCATAACTGCCCCCGCGTTCCTTGCGGCCGCGGCCGTGGCCGCCCAGGAGGTCGAAGTGGGCCATTCCTGGGCGGCGAGAGGGCGGCCATGAACGGTGGCTTTATCCTGGCTTTCCCCGACCAGCCCAGCGGCGCCGCCTTTCTCGCCCGCCTGCCCCTGGCCGACCCCCTGCGGGCCCAGAGCGACCTGCTGCGTTTCCAGCAGAGCCTGCTGGCCGCCCCGCCACCACCCCTGGCCACCTTGCAGTTGCTGGAGCAGGCCCAGGTGCCCCTGGCCTTCGTCCAGGAAGAGCGGGCCAAGACCTACCTGAACCGGGCCGTGCCCCTGGCCGAGCGGGAAGAACAGGCCTTCACCGAAGTGGCGGCCGCCTGGCAGCGCATGGCCGATCTCTATGCCCGGGTGGCCCAGCGGCTGCCGGCGGGGGAGGACACGCCGGAGCGCCTGGCCCTCATCCTGCACCGCTGCCTCTACTACACCGGCCAGGCCCTGGCCGAGCATTACCGCGCCCGCCGGGAGGTGCCGCCGGGGCTCTGGCTGAACCTCCACGGTACCTACGGCAGCGCCGAGGACTGGGGTGTCGCCACCCTGCCGGTGGCCGACCCCCGGGAGCCCCTGGAATGTCGCAGCCATTGCGCCGCCGCCTACGTGGCGGCCCTGCTGCTGGATCTGGCCGGCCCCTACCACCTGGGAGTGCGGGAGCTGGGCCTGGCCTGGCGCTGGGCCTTGCAATGGGCGCCCCTGGTCACCTTGCAGGCCGTGACGCCGGAAGAGGAGCCGCCCCGTTTCGTCGCCGACCTGATGCAGGATGGCGGCCTGCGCCCCCTGGCCGTGGATCGCGAATTGCAGGCCGAGGCCGGCCTGTTCCTGCGCCGCCTCGATACCTCCCGCCTGGCCCTGCAACTGCAGCAGGCCCACCAGGCCCTGAAAGCCCGCATCAGCCCGGTGGATGCGGGGCTGGGCGAAGGGGCCAGCGCCAGCCTGTGCGTGCACCTGCTGGCCACCCTGTTCCGCCCCTGGTCCCAGGCGGCCGCCCAGCGGCGCTTCCGGCGCCATGCGGCGTCGGGCAGCCTGCGCCTGGCGGTGGGCTGGGAACCCATCCATTACTTCATCGGCGGCCAGACCTTTGCCCAGCCGGAGAATGTGCGCGTCTATTCCCGCCAGGAGTTCGACCGGCTGTACGTCTTCCGCCATCAGGTGGACCCGAGCCAGCCCCTGGAAGTGGTGACCTCGCGCATTACCTATGCGGCGGATGAGTGGGAGGTGATCAACCAGTCAGCGGCGGGCTACCGCCTGCAACGGGGCGCGGCGGGCCAGCGCCTGGCCCACGGCCAGCTATTGGCCGTCAGCCCCGGGCCGGAGCAGCCCTATCTGCTGGCTCAGGCCAGCTGGCTGATGCAGGAAGGGGCTCGGCCGGAGGGCGCGCGAACAGAAAGGGGCCACGGCGAAACCCCGTCCCCGGTCCCTCTTGCCGAAGGCGCGGCTGGCGCAGCCTCCTCGGGCGGTGGTCTGATTGCCGGCATCAGCCTCATGGCCGGCCATCCCCAGGCCGTGGCGGCCCGCCTGGTGGGCGACGGGCACTCCGCCTCCGAAGCCTACAGCCGGGCCTTTCTGCTACCGGCGGTGGCGGCCCTCAACGAGGGGCCGAGCATTGTCCTGCCCATCGGCTGGTACGCCCCGGGGCGGGAGGTGGAAGTCTTCACCGACGGCGCCTGGCGCCTCAAACTGGGCAAGCTGCGCCAGAGCGGCAGCGATTTCGAGCGGGTGGAATTCAGCGTCTGCGGCTGATTCCCCTGATTGTTCCTTGTGCTTTCGCCGAGTGGTCGGTCAGGTCAGACCGGTCAGCCGGCCAGACCGGCGGCACCCGTGGAAAAGAGGGTGGAGAGGCGCCCGGCCTGGTGCCGGAAATCCGGGTGTTGTTCTGCGTAGGCCCGAATCTCGGCTATTGCCTGTATCACGCCGGCTTGAACCTTGGCCAGAATGTCGTCACTTGCCTGTCGGCTCAAGCCGCAGGACTGACGGGCAAACTGAAGCAGTTGCTGGCGCGTGGGGTAGTCCCGGCTGCCGTTGAGGTCGAGGGCCAGCCGGTCATTGGGGAGATAGGGCTGGGTGGAAAGCATGTCGTACACCGGGGCCAGTCGCACATTGATGCCGGGTCGGTCGTACAGCACCGCGAAATTCTTCAGGTGGGCATCGCCATTTTTGATGGCCGTGACCAGGGCCAGCATGGCGAAGAGTTGGCGCATGGCCCCCGGGTGGTGTTGCGGTGAGACGAAGATGGCCACTTTTTTGGCCAAGTCCTCATACGATCCGCTGTACCTTCCGCTGGCCCGCATACCGCTGAGGACGCAAAAATCCTCAAAACCCAGATAGCGGCTGTCCGCCGTCCGGTCAAAGCGCTCGACAACAAGAAGTGCCCGATTGTCTGATAGCCGGGTATTGGCAGTCGGTAGCCCGGCGTGGCGCGCTGCCTGCATGGAAAAATACTCGTTGGCGGCGAGCTCGGGGAATTCGAGGGGGTTGAAGCTTTTGACGATGTGGGTGGCGCCCTTGTCGGTCAATCGGTCGAGGGCTGGTGCCGCGTGACGGATCAGCACCTTGGGTTGCATGCCGGAGATACCGGAATAGCTGGCGAAACGGCGTAGCAGGTCGTCGAAGAGGTCTTCTGCGCCGTTGTAGGCCAGGATGCGCTCGATCGATTCTGTCGGCACCTCGGCAAGGGGGATGCCTTCGGTGGCGTAGCGCAGTCGCCCGATCTGGGAACGGCCGACGATGTCCAGCAGACTCAGGGCGTCAAAATCCCGCACCGCTTTGGCAAACATCCGCTCCAGCCGTTCCCGCAATGCGCCTTCCGGCAGGTTCATTTCAAAGATAGGGTGGAGAAAGTTCATGGAGTCGTATTGATCCGCGACCACCGGCATGGTCAGGGAAACGGCGTTTTCCTCCCGGCACCCGGGGCAGTAGGCGAAGAGAAAGGTATCCGCCTCCAGGTCGCTTCGGGAAAGCAGGCCGGCATGGTCCTGGCCGACATAGACGTTAACCCCGCTTCTTTTCATGGGCCTCTCTCCTGAGTTCCTGCAGGGTCGGGTATTGCCGCTTCTGGCCGACTGAAATTTCCAGCCCGAGGATGGCGCACAAGGCCATCAGTTTACGCACACCGACCTCGGCGATCCTGCCGGTTTCGATGCCGGAGATCGTCGCCCGGCTCATACCCAGCATCGCGGCGATTTGGCCTTGGCTGAGCTTGCGCTCGGTTCTGGCAGCACGGATGGCTGCACCCATTTCCTGAATGTCCATGCATCAAATATAGTGCAAATATCGTGAAATTCAATAAATGCATTAAATTTGATGCATTTTCGTCCCGATAGACAGGGCAGGCTTTCACCGATCCGGCTTTTCTGCCGGGGGTGATTGGCGTAACAGGACGAATGAGGAGGTGGCGCAGGGAAGCGCCGCCGCAGCGGCAGCTTCAGGCGGTGATGCGGGATGGTGGGAAATTGGCGGAGAAGCGGCTGCCCTTGCCGGGTTCGCTTTCTACCTCCAGGCGGCCCTGGTGGCGGGTGAGCACGTGTTTGACGATGGCCAGGCCGAGGCCGGTGCCGCCGGTTTCCCGGGAGCGGCTGCGGTCGACCCGGTAGAAGCGTTCGGTGAGCCGGGGAATGTGCTGGGCGAGGATGCCGATGCCGGTGTCGGCGACGGAGAAGGCGGCGCCGCCCTCCGCCGTGCCGGACCAGCACAGCACGACTTTGCCGCCATCCGGGGTGTAGCGCACGGCGTTGGAGGCCAGGTTGCCGAAGGCGCTGCGCAGTTCGCTGGCGCACCCCAGCAGGGCTGTCGGGCCGTCGCAGTGGAATTCCAGCTGGTGGCGCCCGCCGGAGAGGGCCTGGGTTTCCTGAAAGATTACCTGGAGCAGGGCGGGCACATCCACCCGATCATCCACCGGCGTCAGGCGGCTGGTTTCCAGGGCCGAGAGGGTGAGCAGGTCGTCGATCAGGCGCTGCATACGGCCCGATTGTTCGCGCACCAGGCCCAGGTAATGCAGGGCGTCTTCCCGGGGGTAGGCATCGAAGTCGTCCACCAGCATTTCGACGAAACCACTGACCACGGTGAGGGGCGTTTTGAGTTCGTGGGAGACGTTGGCGACGAAATCCCGCCGCATGTTTTCCAGGCGCTCCAGCTGGCTGATGTCCCGGGAGATCAGCAGGTTCTGGTCGTCGCCGTAGGGAATGACCTGGATTTGCAGGGTCTGGCCCCGTTGCAGGTCGTTCTGCAACAGCAGGGGTTCGGTGTAGAGGCCGGCTTCCAGGTAGGCGACGAATTCGGGCTGGCGGATCAGGTTGGTGACCGGCTGGCCCCGGTCGGTAGCCGGGTTGAGATTGAAGTGGGAGGCGGCCTGGGCATTGAGGCCGTCGATCTGGCGGTGGCGGTTGAAGACGATGACGCCGTCGGGCAGGGCTTCACCGGCCAGGCGGAAGCGTTCCAGGGCCCGGGCCAGGGCATTTTGCTGTTCGAGGCGGATGCGGACCCGGCGGTGCAGGCCGGCAAAGGCCATCTCCCAGACGCCGAAGCCCCGGGGCACCCGGGCATCCAGGGGGCCGCGCAGCCAGCGCATGAGCTTGGCCAGGTACCAGAGGTGGTAGAGCAGATAGAGCAGCAGGCCGCTGCAGAAGGTTTCCCAGGCCTGCTGGCGACCGACGAAAATCCACACGGGGCCGGTGACGGAACAGAGCAGGAAGAGGAAAAAGAAGGCGCGCAGCCAGACGGCTTTCACCATGGGAGGTACCGATCAGGGGTGGCAGGCCGGGAGTTTAACTGGCCTGGATGGAAAAACGGTATCCGCTGCCGCGCACGGTCTGGATCAGGCGTTCGTGGCCGGTGGGTTCGAGGGCGGAGCGCAGGCGGCGGATGTGCACATCGACGGTGCGCTCTTCAACGAAGACGTGGTCGCCCCAGACCTGGTCCAGCAGCTGGGCGCGGCTATGCACCCGTTCCGAATGGGTCATGAAGAAGTGGAGCAGGCGGAATTCCGTCGGCCCCAGGTCCACCGGCTGGCCGTTGCCGGTGACCCGGTGGGTGACCGGGTCCAGGCGCAGGCCTTCGATATCCACCGGGTCTTCCGTCATCTGGGGGGCGCGGCGGCGCAACACGGCCTTGATGCGGGCCTGCAGTTCCCGGGGGGAGAAGGGCTTGGTGACGTAGTCGTCGGCGCCGGCTTCCAGGCCGGTGATCTTGTCGTGCTCCTCGCCCCGGGCGGTGAGCATGATGATGGGCACTTCCCGGGTGCGCTCGTCGCTGCGCAGCTTGCGGGCGAACTGCACGCCGGACATGCCGGGCAGCATCCAGTCCAGCAGGATCACGTCGGGCAGCACTTCCCGCACCTTGCGCTCCGCCTCTTCGGCATCGTAGGCGCGCAGCACCTGGTGGCCGGCGTGCTGCAGGTTGGCAGCGATCAGTTCCTGGATGGAGGGTTCGTCTTCGACGACGAGGATGTTGGCGGGCATGGTCAATGCGTCCGTGAAGATTTGCCGAAGAGTCTATTGCAGCTACGTGACAAATTGATGACGCCGTACGCGGATCGGGCCAGGGCTGTCGGGACGGGGCCCGACACTGCGGAAAAGGCGGGCTAAACTGTTAACCAAGCACTAAGAATAGCCCTCTGAATAGCCCTCTGTTCGTCCCGCATGAATTCCCTGTGCTTGGTGAAACTTGGTGCGCCTTGGTGCCTTGGTGGTTCGCTTTTTGATTGCAGGCAAGCCAGGTACGTAGTTCCCCGGAAAAGCCCCATTTGCGGCTTCTGCGTTATCATAGCGCGTCTTTTTTGCAGGACTTGCGGCCATGGCCGGTCTCCATCGGGACACCCCCGTTCCCAGCGAAATCAAGCTGCACCAGAAATCCCGTTTGCTCGAGCTTTCCTTCGAGGACGGGCAGCATTTCGAACTCACCTACGAATTCCTGCGGGTCCTCTCACCCTCTGCCGAGGTGCGGGGCCACGGCCCGGGTCAGGAGAAGCTCCAGGCCGGCAAGCAGGCGGTGGAGATCGAGAAGGTCGAGCCCGTCGGCAACTACGCCATCAAGCTGGTCTTTTCCGACGGCCACGACAGCGGCCTCTATTCCTGGGATTACCTCTACGAACTGGGCCTCAACCGCGAGGCCCTGTGGCAGGAGTATCTGGAGAAGCTGGCGGCCGCCGGCCTCTCCCGCGACCCTGCCGATCTGCCCCCGCCGCCACCCCGCCCCCAGGGCGGCTGCGGCAAGCACTGATCCTCCCCTCAACGCACAGCAAACGGATTTCCCATCATGGGTGACAAAACGCATTTCGGTTATCAACAGGTGGAAGAGGCAGAAAAAGCCCAGAAGGTGGCCGACGTCTTCTCCTCCGTGGCCCAGCGCTACGACCTGATGAACGACCTCATGTCCGGCGGCCTGCACCGCCTGTGGAAGGCCTTCACCATCGGCCAGAGCGGCGTGCGCGAGGGAATGCGGGTGCTGGACGTGGCCGGTGGTACCGGCGACCTTTCCCTGGCCTTCGCCAAGAAGGTCGGCAAGAGCGGCCAGGTATGGCTCACCGACATCAACAACGCCATGCTCACCCGGGGCCGGGATCGCCTCTGCGACAAGGGCTTCATCATGCCCGTGGCGCAGTGCGACGCCGAGAAGCTGCCCTTCCCCGATGATTATTTCGACGTGGTCACCGTGGCCTTCGGCCTGCGCAACATGACCCACAAGGATTCCGCCCTGGCCGAGATGCGCCGCGTCCTCAAGCCCGGCGGCCGTCTGCTGGTGCTGGAATTCTCCCAGGTGTGGAAGCCCCTGGCGCCGGTCTATGACTTCTATTCCTTCCAGGTCATCCCCCGGCTGGGCCAGATGATCGTCAAGGATTCCGACAGCTACCGCTATCTTTCCGAGTCCATCCGCGTCCACCCGGACCAGGAAACCCTGAAGGCCATGATGGAGAAAGTCGGCCTGGAAAAGGTCGAATACTTCAACCTGACCCTGGGCGTGGTCGCCCTGCACCGCGGCTACAAGTACTGAAACTGAAGCACCCCCATAAAAAAATGAGGAGAGACACCATGCAACGATCCATTCTCGCCCTGTGCGTTCTGGCCCTGGGCCTGACGCTGGCCGTGCCTGATGCCGAAGCCGCCCGCCTGGGCGGCGGCCGCAGCAGCGGCATGCAGCGCAGCGTGACGCCCCAGCACAACACCTCCCCGGCACCGGCGGCCCCCCAGCGACAAAGCACGGCCCCGGCCCAGCAGGCTCAGCCTGCACCCGGCGCGCCCGCTCCCCAGGCTGCTGCCCCCAAGCGTAGCTGGCTCGGCCCCATCGCCGGCCTGGCGGCCGGTCTGGGCCTGGCGGCCCTGGCTTCCCACTTCGGCTTCGGCGAAGGCATGGCCAACTTCCTCATGATCGCTCTGCTGGTGATGGGTGCCATCGTCGTCTTCCGCCTGCTCTTCCGCCGGCCCGCTGCGGCCCAGCGTGCCGAGCCGCTGCAATACGTCGGCGTGGGCGGCCCCTCCATGGCGCCGGTGCCGGAAACCCCGGCCCAGCCGATGGGCGCTAGCGCTTCGGCCGCTCCGGCCGCTGCGCCGGTGGCCGCCGCGGCGACTCCCGCTGCCAACATTCCCGCCGATTTCGACGTGGAAGGCTTTCTCCGCGTGGCCAAGCTCAATTTCGTGCGCCTGCAGGCTGCCAACGACCAGGGCAACCTGGACGACATGCGGGAATTCCTGGCCCCCGAAATGTTTGCCGAAGTGCAGCTGCAACTGGCCGAGCGCGGCGGCAAGGCCCAGCAGACCGACGTGGTGCAGCTGGAAGCCACCCTGCTGGAAGTGGTCAGCGAAGCCGGCCGGCACATCGCCAGCGTGCGCTTCCATGGCTTGCTGCGGGAAGAGAAGGAGGCCGCCCCGGCGCCCTTCGACGAAGTCTGGCACCTGGTCAAGCCGGTGGATGGCAGCCGGGGCTGGATGGTCGCCGGCATTCAACAGCTGGCCTGAGCCTCCCTAAGGTCTTTGCCATGTTGCAACGTCCCGTCCTCGCCGCCCTGAACCACCTGCTGCGCCAGGAGTCCTGGGCCCGTCAGCGGCTGCGCCCCTTCGCCGGGCGCGGCGCCCGGGTGGTGCTGCCGCCCTGGTTCACCCTGGACCTGACGGTGGCCGAGGACGGCACGTTCCACAGCGGCGCCCTGGCGGCACCCGATGTGCTGATCCGCCTGCCCGAACACGCCCCCCTGCGTTTTCTCGGTCGCCCCCAGGAAGCCCTGGCGGCGGCGCGGCTGGAAGGCGTGGCCGATTTTGCCGAAGCCCTGGGCTTTGTCTTCCGCAACCTGCGCTGGGACGGCGAGGAAGCCCTGGCCCGTTGGGTCGGCGACATTCCCGCCCACCGCCTGGCCGGCCTTGGCCGGCGCCTGGGCGCCTGGCAGGGCGAGACCCTGGCCCGCCTCTCGGCCAACGGGGCCGAGTTCCTGGCCGACGAAGGCCCGGGGGTGCCCCGGCCGGCCCTGGCCGAACAGGCCCGGGACATCGCCGCCCTGGACAGCGCGGCGGATGCCCTGGCGGCCCGTCTGGCCCGCCTTACCCAGCCTTCCCGCTGAACCGCCGCGGCACCTCTCCCGGTGCCGCCTGGGCGCTAGCGTCGCGCCCTCGTCTCGTTTTCTCTGCGCTTTTCCCTGCATTTTTTCTGCTTATTGCTGCACCTCCCCGCTTCTTTTCCCCTTCTTTCCTGCGCCGTCCCCCTGCTCTTTCCGTCCTTGCCTTGAGGCCTGGCGGTCGCTGACCCGACTCCGGGCGCACCGGCCGGTCTGGCGGTGCGTGGGGCGTCCGGCTGGGGGAATGGGAGGATTGAGGTATGCCCTGGAAGGCAATAGGGACGCCATTCTTCCTGGCATCGGCCCTGGCGGCGAGAAGGGGCGCCAGTCTCCTGGCATGGCCGCGCCCCGCCTGCCGCTGCGGGCATCCTTCGCTGCTGCGTAGCCGCTATCGGTGATTGGCTTTAGTGCCGCTGCCGGCGGGCCGGCTTACAGGCCGAGGCGCACGATGCCGGCCGGTAGCGGCGGCAGGTCCGCGATTTCCGCGGCTGCCAGCAGGTAATCCCAGTGGGGGTCGTCCTGTAGCAGGGCGGCCAGTTCTTCGCCGCTACGCAGGTCGGCGACGATGCAGTGTTTGTCATTCTCCAGCCGTTCCAACAGGGCGGCTTGGCTGCTCTCGTCGGGCCGCAGCAGCAGGATGCGGCTGGCGTCGGGAATGCTGTCGAGCTGGGGCGCGCTATGGGGCAGGGGCAGCCAGATGCGGGCCTGGATTCCTGAGCCGCCGGGGTTCTGCACCAGTTCCAGGTGGCCGCCGTGGGCATCCACCATGAGGTAGCTGATGGACAGCCCCAGGCCGCCCTGGCCTTCGGTCTTCGAGGTGTAGCCAGGCTCGAAGACGCTTTGCAGTTTTTCGGCGGGAATGCCGCAGCCCTGGTCGGTGATGGTAATCAGCACGCCCTGGTCCCGGGGCACGGCGCCGATCACCAGGCTGCTTTCCGCCGGGCTGGCGCGCAGGGCGTTGCGGATCAGGTTGGTGAGGACGCGCACGATCTGGCTGGGGTCGACTTCGACGATGAGGGTCGGCAGGGGCTCACAACGCAGGGCGATGCGGGCCTGCTCGGCAGCGGCTTGGCAGATGGCGCGGGCGTCGCCGATGAGGCCGGCGAGGGCGACGGGTTGCAGCTTGGGGGCGCCGAACTGCTGGCCGCTGCCCAGCTGGCTGAGCATCGACTGGGCGTGCTTGAGGGCCGTATCCAGGCCTTCCATGGCCTCCTGCTGGCCGGGGATGTCCTGCTGACGCAGCCGCTCCAGCTGGGCTCGGGCGCCGATGAAGACGTTGGAAAAGTCGTGGGCCAGGACCTGGCCGGTGGTGTGGATGTCCTTGATGCGGGCGCTGTTGAGGCGGCGCTGCTCGGCCAGCACCGCCTGGGTGACGTCCTGCAGCAGCACGTAGTAGCCCTTGGCCGGCTGCTGGGGCCGGTTGCGCAGGGGGGTGACCTGGATCTCGGCCCATTGGGGCTGAGCCGCATCGTCGTCGCTGCGCTTCCAGCGCCGGGGCCGGTCTTCCTCCGCCAGCCGGGCCAGGGTGGTGGGGCCGTCCTGGGTCGGCGTGAACAGGGCGGCGAGGCGCTCTTCCAGGCGCTGGCCGGCCGGCAGGGGGCCGAGCAGGGCAGTGGCGGGGCCGTTGAGGCGGGTCACCAGGCCCTGGGCGTCGGTGAGGATGATGCCGTAGCTGGCGTGTTCCAGGTGGTAATCCATCAGCCGGCTGTTTTCCTGCAACTGCTGGTTGAGTTGCTGCAGTTCGGAAATGGTGCGCTGGCGGTTGATCAGTTCGTCGTCCCCGTCCTGGGCCGGTGTGGGCAGGAATAGGGCGCGGCAGGGCAGGGTCGGCATGAGTTGCTGGGCCCGGGCGGCGAGAAAGAGGTAGGGCAGGCTGAGCAGGGTGGCGGGCAGGCTGGCGAGGAAGTATTCCAGGCTCTCGTTGCGCAGGTTGTTCCAGGCCATGGCCGCGTCGTAGCGCAGCAGGGAGTAGAGGCCGAGCCAGACCTCGGCGGCGAGGGGCAGCAGGCAGGGCAGGGCAAGCCAGCCCAGGCGGGTGCGGCTGAGGTTGAGCAGCAGCACGCTGCCGTACTGGGTGAGGACCAAGCTGGCGACGATGGCGATGTGCTCCCGGCTGCTCAACTCGATGGTGTAGGGCAGGGGGACGTAGCGGGCCAGGTGCTGGCGGAACAGGGCGTAGGCCCAGGCGGCCACCCCGGTCATGAGGATCATCAAGATGAAGGCGCGGGTGGTCTTGAGGCCGTCCAGCACCAGGGTGAGCAGGGTGCCCCAGAGCAGGATGGGGATGAAGGTGGTGAGGCCGGCGTTGAAATGCAGGCTGCCCCAATCCACCCACCAGCCGGTCTGCAGCACCTGCCAGAGCATGAGGCTGAAGACCCCGGCGGCGCCGAAGAAGGTGCCCAGGGTGATGCGGCTGCGCAGGGCGTGGAAAACGACGAACAGCCCATTCAGCAGGAGCAGGGCGTACAGGAAAAAGCCTTGATCTTCGCTCATGGGAGCCTCGTCAGGGAGTTACCAGCGGGCGATGACCTTTTTTTCCCGGACGTCGTAATCCAGGGTGCGGGTCAAATCGCTGCCGCTGACGGTGATGCGCAGGGTGCTGGTGTCGATGCCCCAGGTGACGCCGGCATCGAAGCGCTGGCGCTCGGTGTCGCCCAGCTGGGAGAGTACCCGCTCCCGGTGGTCCACGGTGGTGTCGGTCATGGTTTCGGCCTGGCGCAGCTGGTCGATGATGCTGCGCGCCCGTTCCGTTGGCTGCTCCAGCAGGGCCCCGAGCTTTTCCGGGGTCAGGGCACGGTACTGCATGGCGTACACGGTGCCCTTGGCCAGGCTGAAATTTTCCCGCAGCAGATTGAGGGTTTCGGGGGTCACGCCATCCATGTAGGCCAGCTCCTGCCAGGTGGCGATGGGCCGGTTGGGCGGGTCGTAGGGCGGGTTGAGGCCCCGGTAGTGGTCCCCTTCCTTGCCCAGGCCTTCGCTGCGGAAGGAATCGGCGTCCCGCCAGTCGATGATGTTGGCCGCCAGTTGCTGGGCATCGCGCTGTTCCATGCCCAGTTGCCGCAGCAGTTGCCAGAGGGGCAGATAGGGAATGGCGTTGAGATTGGGCCGCAGGTTGCCCGGGCTGACGTCCACCAGGTAGCTGTTGTCCCCCAGCTTGATCTGATGGGTGCCGATGGTGAGGGGAAAGCGGGCGAGGGCGTTGGCGGCGCTGTTGGGGTCTTTCAGCGTGGTGTTGGTGGTCTGGTTGCCCAGGTCGATGTTGAAGCCTACCTGGGCCAGCATGGCCTTGAGCATGGCCAGCTCGTCGGAATTCTTCACGTCGTCCAGATTCTTGCGCCGCAGGATGTCCTTGTAGCGCGCGTAGCGGGGGTCTTCCGGCAGGTCCGTGGTGGCGGCGAGGATGACGAAATTGAGCAGGCTGTCGATTTCCTGCCCCTGGAGGCCTTGCTGCACGTGCTTTTCCAGCTGCCGCGGAATGGCGTTGCGGTTCTGCTGGCTGTGGTAGATGACGGCGGAAATGGCGGCCAGCATGCCGACCACGTAGATGAGGATGAATCCCCGCTGGCGCGGCGGCTTCATGGCATCTTCCGGCCCAGCAGGCGCGTGGCCAGGGGGGCGTAGCGTTGCGGGCAGTTGAGGTCCTGGCTGCGGTCGAGGGTGAAGCCGACCACCGCAAGCACCATGCTGGGCACGTTCTTGCCGCCCTGGCGGGCCGGCAGGTAATGGGCACGGCTTTGGCTATCCACCACCGACTGGTCGAAGACGCCCGGCACATCGGCCTGGACGATCTCCACCCGGGCCACATCCCCGGCCTCATTGACGTGAACTGCCGCCAGCACACAGCCCTGGAGCTTCTGGGCGATGGCGTCATCCGGGTAAACCGGGGCGGCGGCATCTTCCACCCGTACCGCCGCTTCCGTCGGCGGTGCCGGCGGGCGCGCTTCGCCGGCTGCCTGGGGGGCGGCGGAGGCGGCCTGGCCCTTGGCGGCCACCTTGTTGGGGCTGGGGCCGTCCTGGGCCAGCTGGCCTTCCTGGGTGGTGGCGGGCTTGGCGGGAGTGGCGGGTTCCGCCGGTGCCGGGGTGGCCGGCTGGGGCGTCGGTGCCGAGGGCGGTGCCAGTCGCAGCTGCATCTGCAGCTGTTCCAGGGGTTCGTCGCGGCCGGGCAGGCTGATCATGCCGCCGAAGACCGCCAGCAGATGGGCGGCCAGGGAGGCGGCGATGGCCAGCGCCAGGCGGCGCTCAGTTGGCCAGGTTTTGGGTTTCCAGCCAGAAATCATAGTCGCGGCCGCTGCGGTTGAAGCTGAGCTTGATGAGTTGCGGGGGGGTCGGGCTGCTCCAGTTGTTCAGCCAGGCGCCACTGCTGTTGAATTCCTCGGCCTTGGCGAGGTAGGAAAAACGGGCGTCCTCGATGCCGCCGAGGAGGGTCAGGTCGGCACTGGCCTGCATGTTCTGGGCCAGCTGCAGGGTCGCTGCCAGCGTGCCCTGGGTGTACCACCAGGCCGGCAGGGGCGTTTCCTGGTAGGTGATGCGGCGGTTGGCCGAGTCGATGGTGTAGCGGACCAGCACCGGCTTGCCATCGTTGCCGTTGGCGCGGCTCTTCCAGGTGGGCAGGAAGAGCTGGCTGCCATCGCCCCGCAGGATCAGGTCCGGCATGTTCGGGGGCAGCAGCAGGGCCGCCGTCTGGCCCCGCAGGCTCTGCATCAGGTACCACTCCTTCTGGGGCCCCTTGAGGCTCTGCAGGGTCTTGCCGGTAGCCCGGTAGATCTGGGTAATGGTGGCGATGATGCCCAGGCTGAGCAGCAGCACGATCAGCACTTCGATGAGGGTGAAGCCGTCATGCCGTGGGGCGCGGCGTGGCAGGGCCTTACTTGACATCGGAGAGGTTGAAGACCGCCAGCAGGATGGAGATGACCATGAAGCCAATGAGGCTGCCCATGACCAGGATGATGATCGGGTCGAGCATGGAAACCAGGGATTTGAGGCGGCTGCGGCTCTTGATGTAGAGCATCTCGGACGCCTTCTCCAGGCTTTCCCCGAGGGCGCCGGTTTCGTTGCCCAAGTTCACGAAGCGGTGCAGCTGCACCGGCAGGCCGGGAATCTGCTGGAAGGCCTCGGGCACCGGGCGGCCCTTGCGCAGGGCGGCGATGCAGCTTTCCAGGCCATCCCGGCGCAGCTCGTTGCGGAACAGGCTGCGGCACAGCTCCATGGCGCGGGAAAGCTGGACGCCGCTTTGCAGCATGATGCCGAGGGACTTGGCGATCTTGAAGCCTTCCAGCTCGCCGCTCAGCTGGCCGACGAAGGGGGCCACCATGAGCCAGGCCAGCCAGCGCCGGCGCAGTTCTTCCCGCCGCTTGACCAGCTGGACGATGCCGACGGTGGCGCTCACGCCGATCACCAGGGCAATCAGCCCGTACTGGTGGAGGAAGGTGCTGAGGGCGAAGACGATGCGGGTGCCCATGGGCAGCTTGGCCGCGGGCACGTCGGCCAGCATGTCCTGGAACACCGGCACCACGTAGGCGATCAGGCCGATGATGGAGGAGATGCTGACGAAGGCCAGAATGGCCGGGTAGGCCAGGGTGGATACCAGTTCGCGGCGGAACTGGCTCTGCTCGCTGTAATAGCGGGCGAGAATTTCCATCACTTGGGCCAGGGAGCCGCTGGCCTCACCGACCTTGATCAGGGCGATGACGAGATGGTCGAAACGGCCGCTCTGCTGCATCACCTGGGAGAGGGCCTGACCCTTCTTGATGCCGCCGCGCAGCTGTTCCGAGAGGGCGGCGATGTCCTTGTCCGGCGTGTCTTCGCCGAGAATCTTCAGGGCTCGCTCCAGAGGCAGGCCGCGGGAGAGCAGGGGGGCAACTTCGCTGAGCAGGGTGGTGGTCAGCTTGAGGCTGGAGCCCCGGGCCTTCAGGGCCTTGGCCTTGATCAGGGTGAGCTGGCGCTGGCGCAGGGCCTGCTCCAGCGCCTCGCGGCTGTCGGCCTGCTCGTTGCCCTTGATCTCGAAACCGTCGCGGCCGAGGGCGGTGTATTCGAATTCCACGCGCCTTGCCCCTTAGCCCGCCACGCGCATGACTTCTTCCAGGGTGGTGAGACCGCCCTGGGCCCGGATCACGCCGTCCTGGATCAGGGTGCGGAAGTTCATCTTGCGGGCCTGCTCGTTGAGGTGCTCGGCGGAAGGGTCGGCCAGGATCTGGTGCCGGAATTCCGGCGTGACTTCGAGAATCTCGCCGATGGGCAGACGGCCCCGGTAGCCGGTGCGGGCGCACTTGGGGCAGCCGTTGGCGTGGTACAGGGGCTGGGTTGGGTCGAGGCCGAAGCGGGCGCAGGTGGTGGGGTCCGGCAGTTCCGGCGTCTTGCAGTGTTCGCACAGGCGCCGCACCAGGCGCTGGGCGCTGACGGCGATGAGGCTGGACGCCAGCAGGTAGTCCGGCACCCCCATGTCGAGGAAGCGGCCAATGGCGCCGGTGGCGCTGTTGGTGTGGATGGTGGACAGTACCAAGTGGCCGGTGAGGGAGGCCTGCACGGCGATTTCCGCCGTTTCCCGGTCGCGGATTTCGCCGATGAAGATGACGTCCGGGTCATGACGCAGGATGGAGCGCAGGACGCCGGCAAAGGTCAGGCCAGCGCCTTCATTGACCTGGATCTGGGTGATGCCGGGGATTTCGTATTCCACCGGGTCTTCCACCGTGATGATCTTGCGGGTGCCGTCGATGATGGACTGCAGGCCCGAGTACAGGGTGGTGGATTTGCCCGAGCCGGTGGGGCCGGTGACCAGGATCAGGCCGTTGCTGCGCAGCAGGTTGGCGCGGTAGGCGTCGGTGACGTGGGTGGACAGGCCCGTCGCGTCCAGGGTCAGGGCCTGGCTCTTCTGGTCGAGAATCCGCATCACCACGTCTTCGCCGTGGTTGGTCGGCAGGGTGCTGACCCGGATGTCCACTTCGCGGCCGGAGGTGCGCAGGCGGATGCGGCCATCCTGGGGCAGGCGCCGTTCGGCAATGTCCAGGTTGGCGAGAATCTTGATGCGGGAAACCACGGCGGCGTAGTCGTCCCGGGCCGGCGGGACACGGGTGATGAGCACACCGTCCACCCGGTAGCGCAGTTCGATGCGGGCCTTGCTGGGTTCCAGGTGGATGTCCGAGGCACCCATTTCCACCCCGTCGCCGATCACTTCATTGACGTAGCGGATGATCGGCGCTTCGAGGGCCAGATCCTTGAGGTGGCTGATGTCGTCGACGCTGAGGTCTTCGCCAGCCGCTTCCTGGCCCTGGTCGCCGAGCAGGGTGTTGAGGGCGGGGCCGATTTTCTGGGCCGGCGCCAGCTGAATCTGGGCATCGCCCAGCAGGCGGCCCAGCATGTCGAGCAGGCCGTCGTCCTCCGGGTCCTCGATGGCCAGGATCAGCTTGCCGTCCTGGCGTACCGGCAGGACGCGGTTGTAGGCGATGAAGCCTTCCGGCAGCCGTTCGTCGAGGAAGGGCTCGCCATCCCCGTTCCACAGGGGCAGGCCGAAATGCTCGCCGTAAAACTGATACAGGGCTTCTGCGTTGAGAAGCCCTGTATCGACCAGCAGCTTGCCGAGCTTTTGCGGCGACTTGGCGCGCAGGGCGCTGATCTGCTCGCGCCGCTCCGCGTCCAGGATGCCGCGGGCCGTCAGCGCCTCAAGGATGTCCACAGCCACGGACGGGCTTAATCCCAGTTGCCGAGGTCGCCGTCGTCACCGCTGCCGCCGGGCTTGCCGTCGGCGCCGAGGGAGTAGATGTCGAACTCCATGCCGTGCTTGCTGGGGATTTCATAGGCGAAGGCATTGCCCCACTCGTCGGTGGGAATGCGGTTCTTTTTCAGGTAAGGGCCGCGCCAGTTCTTGATGGGCGCGTTGGCGGGGTTCTGCACCAGCACCTGCAGGCCTTCCTGCTGGGTGGGGTAGCGACCGGTATCCAGGTGGAAGGCCTCGACCATGGAGGAGAGGGTTTCCATCTGCATCTTGGTGGCTTTCACCTTGGAGCCGCCCAGGGCGCTTTGAATGCGGGGGCCGACCAGGGCTGCCAGCATGGCGATGATGACCATGACGATCATGATCTCGATCAGGGTGAAGCCACGGTTGCGGCGGGATGACAGTTGGCTCATCGAGAATGCACCGTTCAAGCGAGTTGTTCGAACCGCCTATTATGCCCTCTCTTCCTCTTAATTGCGCGGATATGGACCCGGATGGTATGGATGCTGAGCTGCAGCGCATCGGCGATCTGCTTGTCCGCCATGCCTTCCCGCATCAGGAGAAAGACTTCCCGTTCCTTGGGGGTGAGCAGGGTGTCCTTGGGGAAGTGTTCATTGCTGTCCCGCAGGGCCTTGTGTTCCGGGCACCAGACCCAGGTGCCCGTCTGGCCGGCCGGCAGGGCCAGGAGCTGTGCCAGGGCCTGGCACAGGTCTTCGGGCTCGGTGTTCTTCGACACGAAGCCGGTGGCGCCGAGGGCGTAACCGCGGCAGATCAGTTCCTGCTCGCTGATGCCGGAAAACAGCATGACCCGGCCGAGCTTGGGCGTGCAGCCCTTTTCTAGCAGGTCCAGCCCGTGGTCGGTGCCCAGGTTGATATCGAGCAGCGTCAGGTCGAAGCTGTGTTCCGCCAGCTTCTCCATGGCTTCGGCCAGGGTCTTGGCGGTGGTGACCCGGGCGCCGCCCTGCTCGATCAGGCCCTTGACGCCGGAGAGGATGAGCGGGTGATCGTCCAGGAGAAGAATGTGGGTATCGGCGAATTGATTGGGCATCGCTTGAACTGTCCGGAGGAGATCGTCATGGCCGGTCATGCGGCCGTCGGGTTCGGGAGGATAGCGGTAAATTGCCTGCACTACGATGGCATTTGGTCGTCTGGGCGCGCTAGTTAACGATAATCCGGCTTTTCGCCGTAGGGCAAGTTACGGATAGCGGATAGAATGTCGTTCGGGTCAATTTTCTCCTCGGTGGCATAAATGCGTGCGTTCCTGGTCGGCTGTGCACTGTGTGCTTCTCCCCTGTTGGCAATGGCGGCTGCGTCGTCGGCCAACATCGTCAGCCTGCAGGGCAACGGTGACGTCAAGGCGGTGGACAAGCCGGACTGGCAGAAGGCCAGTATCAAGCAGCCCCTGTTCCATGGGGATTTCGTGCGTACCGGTGATCTGAGCCAGATGGCCCTGCTTTTTACCGACAACACCCAGCTG
This sequence comes from Azospira sp. I13, assembly GCF_003112695.1. GTDB lineage: Bacteria > Pseudomonadota > Gammaproteobacteria > Burkholderiales > Rhodocyclaceae > Azospira. The sequence continues at coordinate 8,411 of NZ_BFBP01000008.1, read as the reverse complement.
CGCCTCAACCAGAACAGCCAGCTGCAGATCAAGTCCGCCGGCGATGCCCAGGGCGGACAGACGGCGGTGAAGCTCAATGCCGGCCGCGCCTGGAGCCAGATCAAGCCCCAGACCGGTGGTGGCGGCGGCGGTGCCCGGGTGAGCATGGAAACTCCCTCCGCCACCATGTCCATCCGCGGCACTGACTGGGAAGTGGAAGTGGCCCCGGACGGCACCACCCAGCTGGTGGTGCTGAGCGGCACCGTGGAAATCGGTAACGCCCAAGGCCAGCTGGCGGTTGGCGCCAATGAGGCCGCCCTGGTGGTGCCCGGTCAGGCACCGCGCCGCCTGGTGCTGGCTAACCCCCGGGAGCGGGTGCAGTGGGTGACCGCCTACCGCAGCGAACCCTGGCGCTATCTCCAGGCCGAGGGCCCCAATGCGGCAGCCTTTGCTGCCTTGCTCAAGGGCCAGCGCTGGGAGGAGGCCCGGGCTCTGACCACCGGCCAGTCGGCCTGGCAGGCCGCCCTGGCCATCAGTTCCGGCGAACCGGGCCAGGCCCGCAAACTGCTGGAGGGTGAGGGCCGGGACTGGCTGGCCGATCTCCTGCTGGCAGACCTGCGCATTATCGAGGGGCGTCCCGCCGAGGCCGCCGCCCTGTTCCGCCACGCCGCCGGCCAGGCCCGCTCGGGGGAGCAAGAGGCCCTGGCCCTGGCCCGCCTCACCAACGTGCTGTTGATGCAGGACCAGGGCGGCGAAGCCGCCACGGTGCTGGCCCAGGCCCGGGCCAAGGGCCTGGGCGGCACGGAGCTGGATTTGGCTGCCGGCTGGCTGGCCCGCTTCAATGGCGCCGCCCCTCAGGCGACGGCCGCTTACGACGAAGCCCGGCAGCGTACGCCGGAAGATGCCCGGGGCTGGCTCGGCGCCGGTGCCGTGGCCAGCGAACGGGAAGACGTAGCCCCGGCCCGCCGCCTGCTGGACGAAGCCATCCGCCGGGACGGGGAGGAGGCCACGGCCTTCGGCGAAATGGGCACCCTGGAGGCCCTGGCCAACCGTTTCGAAGCGGCGGAAGCGGCCTTCGACAAGGCCCTGGCCCTGCGGCCCGACGACTACGTGGCCCTCACCGGCCGCGGTGTCATGCGCCTCAAGCAGGGCTTGCCCGATGCGGCCCTGGAAGACCTGCTCAAGGCCGGCCTGATGGAGCCCCGCTATGCCCGGGCCCGCCTCTACACCGGTATCGCCTACTACCAGCTGGGCCGCAGCAGTCGCGCCCTGGAAGAATTCGCCCTGGCCTCCCGCCTCGATGCCAAGGACCCCTTGCCCCACCTGTTCGCCTCCATGGTTCATACCGACCAGTTCGAGGCGGCGGATGCGGTGGCCAGCGCCCGGGAGGCCCTGGCCAAGATGCCCAACCTCAAATCCCTCAACCAGGTGGCCAACAACCAGAAGGGGGCGGCCAACGTCGGCACCTCCCTGGCGTTCTGGAACCTGCGGGACTGGGCCCGGGCCTATGCCCAGGATGGCGAGTATCCCTTCTGGGGCGGCAGCCATCTCTTCCTGGCCGACCTCTACGATGGCAAGTACGCCAAGAATTCCGAGCTGTTCCAGGGCTTCGGCGTGGACCCCACGGTGTTCGGCGCCAGCAACCGCTTCCAGAGCCTGATCCACCGCCCCGGCCATTACCAGACCCTGACCCTGGTGGCGGGCCAGGACAAATCGGTGCGCGAATACACCCCTCGGGTAACCCTCAACGGCTACACCAACAGCCTGACGCCCCTGGCTTACTTCCTTGAAGTGGACGAGCAGAACGGCCGTCAGCGCAGCAATGCGGACTTCAGCTACAAGGACCGCACCGGCTCCATCACCGCGGCCCTGGGCTGGATGCCGGCCCATGACCTGCGCCTCTTCGCCTACTACGACCTCAACGACACCGACAGCCGTTTCAATGGCCGGGACGTGCGCAACCTGCGCTTCACTTCGCCCACCTCCAACCTCAGTGTCGGCGGCAGCTATTTTGTCTCCCCCACCTTCATGCTGCAGGGCCGCCTGGCCCGCAGCCGCATCGAGGGGCAGCAACTGTGGGGCTATGCCGCGCCCCTGGATGGCCTCTTCCAGGACCACGAAATTTCCCGGGAGGCCCAGTGGGGCCTGCGCTACCGCCATGAGCAGCAGTTCGAGCTGGTGGCCGGCGCCGAGCGGGCCCGCAGCCCGGAGAACAGCCTGTTGACCATCACGCCCCAGGCCGCGCCGGCAATCTATTCCGACGGCGCCAACCTGACCGAAAAGACCGATCTGGCCTATGTTTCCGGCAAGTACTTCTTCTCCCCCGGCGCCTTCGCCCAGATGGATTTGTGGTGGACGGACTACCTCAAGCTGAACCAGGGCACACTGCAGGAATTCGGCGCGGTGACGCCCATTAGCCGGCGTTATGAAGTGAACCGGGTCAGCCCCCGTCTGGGCCTGACCCTTACTCCCTGGGCCGGCCACCGCCTGCGCTACGCCTACCAGGACTGGGTGCGGCCCTCTTCCTCCGGCACCCTGGGCCCGGTGGCCACCGCCGGTGTGGCCCTGGATGAAACCCTGCTGCGCTTCGGCGGGCGGCAGAAGCGCCACGTGCTGAAGTGGGAGGCGGAGCTGTCGCCCCGCCTGTATTCCGAAGTCAGCCTGGATTCCCAGCGGGTGCAGAACCTGGGCACCTACGACCTTTCCCTGGCCGAGAACTTCGCCAGCCTGGCCCGCCTGCGCCAGAAGTCCCTCACCGACGTGGCCGATTTCTACGCCGGTTCCGCCAGTTCCGAACTGAGCAGCGCCAATCTGGCGTCCCGCAGCAAGGTGGATCGCCTGGCCTGGGCCAACAACGCCATCCTGACCGACCGCCTCTCCGTCTCGGCCACCTACGCCTATACCCAGTCCCGCCTCAGCCTGGATGGCGACAGTACCCATTACTATCTGCCCCGCCATTCCCTGCGCCTGGGCACCGCCTGGGTGTCGCCTTCCCGGATCCGCCTCTCGGCTGACCTGCTGTGGCGCTCCACTGGCTTCTCCCTGGTGGATATCACGGCGCCCCGGGGTGACTACTGGAGCGGCGCCCTGTCGGCCTACTGGGAATCCCCCGATAAGCGTTACGCCTTCTCGGCCTTTGCCAAGGAACTGTTCTCCCCCCACGACTCCACCTTCTACGGCGTCGCGGCCAACCTGCGCTTCTAGGAGACAGTCGGGTCATGCGTGCTGCCGTTCGCCGGGGGGGCTTGGGTCTGGGGCTGGTCCTGGTTTTCTGGCTGCTCGCCCTGGTGCTGACGTCGCTGCCTTTCTGGCGCGACGTCGAGCATCGGCATTTCGATGCCCTGAGCGTGGCCACCGCGCCCCGGGCCAGTTCCTTGCCCATCACCATCGTCGGCGTGGATGAAGCCTCCTTCGCCCAGATCGGCAAGCGCTGGCCCTGGCCCCGCAGCATGCACGCCCAGCTGATCGACCGGCTCAGCGCCTCGGGGGCGGCGGTGATCGCCTTCGACATGATCTTCGCCGAGGCCTCCACCCCGGCGGATGACGAAGCCTTTGCCCGGTCTATCGCCCGGGCCGGCAACGTGGTCATGTCCTCCGACCACGCCTATCAGGAAACCAGTCTGCTGCGGCAATGGATTCGGGTCGATCCCCTGCCGGCCTTCCGGGCGGCGGGTGCCGTGCCCGGTCTGGCCACGGTGACCCTGGACGGCGATACCGTGGTGCGCCAGATGCCCGACGGCGACGATGTCTTCTGGCGCGAGGTAATCAGGACCCTGGCCCGGGTACGCCCCGATGTACTGCCCGAAGAGGTGACGCCGCCGCCCAATGGCATGGTGCGGCACCTGGGGCCGGCCCATACCTTCCCCTATGTGTCCTACTACCAGGTGCTGCAAGGCGACAAATCCCTGCCGGAGGACTATTTCCGCGACCAGATCGTGCTGATCGGCCGGGACGTGCGGGCCTCGCCGGAAGTGGGTCTGGCCCAGGCCGACATGTTCGCCACCCCCTTCCTGGGCGAAAGCAAGCTGCTCACCCCCGGGGTGGAGGTGCACGCCAACATCATCGAGAGCGTGCTCACCGGCCAGGTCATCTACCCGGTTTCCCGGCTCTACGAAACCATGCTCATCTCCGTCGCCATGCTGCTGGCCCTGCCGGCCCTGCTGCGCTGGCATCCGACGGGCAGCGCCCTGTGGTTCCTCGGCCTGATGGCCGCTATCGCCGGCGGCAGCTGGTATCTGTTTCAGTACCGTCTGACCTGGCTGCCGGTGGTCGGCATCCTGCTGGCCCTGGCCGCCCTGTACCTCACCATGGCCCTGGTTTCCTACGTGCTGGAACGCCGCCGTGGCCGCTACGTCAAGGAGGCCTTTTCCAAGTACGTGGCCTCGGAGGTGGTGGAACAGCTCATTGCCCACCCGGAACGCCTGCGCCTGGGCGGCGAGCGGCGGGAGCTGACCCTGCTCTTTTCCGATCTGGCGGGTTTCACCTCCATTTCCGAGAAGCTGCCGCCGGACGGCGTGGCCAGCCTCATCAACACCTACCTGACCGCCATGACCCGGGTGATCCTGGAGCAGGGGGGCACGGTGGACAAATTCATTGGTGATGCCGTCATGGCTTTCTGGGGGGCCCCGCTGGATGACCCCAAGCACGGGCTCCACGCGGTGCGGGCGGCCATCGCCATGCAGCAGGCCATGGCCGAATTGCAGCCCACCTACCGGGCCATGGGCCTGGAGACGGTGGGCCTGCGCATCGGCGTCAATACCGGGCCGGCCATTGTCGGCAACATGGGCTCGGAAGATCGCTTCGACTACACGGCCCTGGGGGATGCGGTGAATCTGGCTTCCCGTCTGGAAGGGGTCAACAAGGCCTACGGCACAGGCATCCTGCTCTCGGAAAGCACCGCTCTTCTGGTGCAGGAAGAGATTCGCCTGCGCCTGGTGGACCGGGTGCGGGTCAAGGGCAAGCTGGAGCCGGTGCGCATCTATACGCCCTGCGACGATCCGCTCCTGATAACGCTGACCCAGACCGCCTGGGAGGCCTACGCCGGCCAGCACTGGGATGTGGCCCGCAGCGCCTGGCGGGCTGTGCTGGAGCAGCAGCCGGGCGACCCAGTGGCGACCACCTTCCTGGCCCGTATCGACCATCTGGTCGAGGAGCCTCCGGGGGCCGCCTGGGATGGCGCAACAGCCCTGGAGAAGGGCTAATATTTCATAGAGTTATGGGCGTTCCGGCTGCTATGATGAACGGCTGCCTTACGTTTGCTCCCTATCGTTCAATATCTGGAAAACTGGATCATGGATTACTTTGCCCTGCCCGCTTCTGCCTCCGGCGATGAAACCTCCGTTGCCCGTCTCTCCGACGGCAGTTTCGTGGTGACCTGGGATCAATGGAGCGCCACCGGCAATACGTCCTCGGACATCTGGATGCAACGCCTGATCCTGGACGACGCGACGGGGCAGTTGCTGACGGCGGGTGCCGCCCAGCTGGTGAATTCGACCACGGCAAAGAACCAGAACATGCCCCAGATCGTTGATTTCAGCGATGGCGGCTTCGGCATCGCCTGGGAATCGGAGGGGCAGGACGGCTCGGGTCGTGGCATCTTCGGCCAGCGCTTCGACGCGGACGGCAACAAGCTGGGCGGTGAAATCCGCATCAACCAGGTGACCGCTGGCGACCAGCACACCCCCATTCTGGCCCCCATGCACAGTAGTGATGGTTTCGATGCCGTGTGGGCCACGCCGGTGCTGATTCCCGGCACCAAGCTCTATCGCAGCGCCCTGTCCGGCCGCTCCTTCGAGCACGACTGGACCACCGGCGGCTTCACGGTGGGCGGCGAGGATTCGGTGATCGTGAACGGCCAGGCTGCGCCGACCTCCATGGTGGAGCTGAGCGACAGCTGGGTCTTTATCGGTATGGAAGTGAGCCCGGCCGATGCTACGCCGGATCCCTACGACACCATGCCTACGGCTTACCTGGCGGTGCTTGACCACAACAGCGTGGTGCAGCAGGAAATCAAGCTCGGTACCAGCCCCCTGGGTTCCGGCCAGGTTCAGGTCAATCAGCTGGCCAATGGCTCCCTGCTGGTAACCTGGCTGGACCTGAATGCGTCAGGGGATTCCGCCACCCTGTACCGCCAGCGTTTCGACTCCTCCGGCGGGGCTCTGGATTCTCCCGAGGTCGTGACCGACAAGGTGGGTTTCTTCCAGCCAGAAGGAAACGTCACCTACACCACCGAGATTCTGGAATTCGGTTCCCCTCTGATCGTCTGGCGGGATACGTCGGGCGCCATCCAGGGCCAGTGGTACGACGACAATGCCACCCTGCCCATGGGCGGCACCTTCCTGATCCAGGACAGCAGCGTCGGCGCGCTTAAGAACCTGGATCTGGTGGCCGGCCAGGATGGCGGTGCCCTGCTGGTCGGCATGGGGTCGGGCCAGATCCTGACCGAATACATTTCCCTGGATGACCTGCTCAACTCCCTGAGCCCCCTGACCGACCTGGATGGCGACGGCACCATTACGGATTCCGGCAGCAAGGGCTCCCTGCTACGCGGCGGGACCGGGCACCAGGTGCTGGATGCCGGCGCCGGCAACGACAAGCTGGATGGGGGCGCCGGCGCCGACACCATGTATGGCGGTACTGGCGACGATACCTACGTGGTGGACGATGCCGGCGATATCGTCAGTGAAGCTGGCGGCAGCCCGGACGATATCGACACGGTGGAAGCTTCCATCGGCGAATTCACCCTGCCTGAAGGCTTCGAGCACCTGAAGTACACCGGCCAGGGCAATTTCACCGGGGTCGGCAACAATTCCGACAACCAGATCATCGCCGGCCAGGGCAATGACACGGTGGACGGATTTGCCGGCTCCAACCTCATCGACGGCGGAAGCGGAGTCGACTCGGCTCTCTATGGCGGCGAGGAAAGTGAGCTGTCAGTGCTGAGCATCAGCCTGAAGGATGCCGGTGGCTACACCCTGAACGGCCAGAGCATCGGCAAGATCGTTTCCATGGCCGGGAAGAATGGCCGCCTGGACCGCATGGTCAATGTGGAGAACATCCAGATTCATGGCCAGAGCGCCAAGGCCGTGAAGGACGTGGAGGTCTTCCGTGAGGTCAAGGCAGATCGCTACCTGTCGGATGATTCCACCACCAGCAAGGACAACACTCTCAACGGCGGCAAGGAGCGGGATGTCCTGGACTTGCTGGATGGTAACGATACGGGCAACGGTAATGCCGGTGACGACGTACTGCTCGGCCGCGGCGGCGACGACAAGCTCTACGGCGGCAAGGGCAACGACATGCTGGATGGCGGTTCCGGCAACAACATCCTGGATGGCGGGGTCGGCAACGACACCTATGTGCTGGACGACGCGAGCGCCACCAACACCATCATCGACAGCGCCGGTACCGACCTCATCAGTACGGCGCAGGGCACCATGGACCTGAGCAACTTCGCCACCATCGAAAACCTCGAGCATCTGGGCAATACGGATTTCGTGGGCGTCGGCAACAAAATGGCCAACCGCATCACCGGCGATGGCGGTAACGATCTGCTGGATGGCGGCCAGGGTGCCGATACCATGATCGGTGGGGCCGGCAACGACATCTACGTAGTGGATAACGCTGGCGATGTGGTGACCGAGGGGGCCGACGGCGGCATCGATACCCTGCGTAGCAAGCTCAACGCCTATGGCTTGTCCGAGCGCCAGATCAATGTGGAGAACCTGGAATTTGCCGGTACGGGCAAATTCGTGGGGAGCGGCAATTCCGGCAACAACCAGATCACCGGCGGCTCTGCCGACGACATCGTCAAGGGCGGCGGCGGCAATGACCGCCTGGTCGGCCTGGAAGGCAAGGACGTCCTGGATGGCGGCGCCGGCGATGACATCCTGGTAGGCGGCCTGGGCAACGACAT
>NZ_BFBP01000008.1:0-402 GCF_003112695.1 Azospira sp. I13 | reverse complement strand
CCGGCAGCCCCTTCGCCGACACCTACCTGGACGACGACGTCCTGGACACCCCCACCAGCTTTGAAGGCGACGCCGGCAACGACATTGCCACCGGCGGTGCCCGCGCCAACCTCCTCAAAGGCGGCCTGGGCAACGACGAACTGCACGGTGGTGGCGGCAACGACACCCTCCTGGGTGGCGCTGGAGACGACCTCCTGGACGGCGGCAGCGGCGACGACACCCTGGATGGCGGCGCCGGCAACGACACCTACTGGGTCGATGCCGTAGGCGACGTGGTCACCGAACTCGACAAAGGCGGCATCGACCACATCAAGACCAGCCTCACCAGCTACACCCTGGGCGACAACGTTGAGAACCTCAGCTACACCGGCGTAGCCGCCTTCACCGGGACCGGCAACGCCC
>NZ_BFBP01000007.1:247941-248598 GCF_003112695.1 Azospira sp. I13 | reverse complement strand
CCGGCAGCCCCTTCGCCGACACCTACCTGGACGACGACGTCCTGGACACCCCCACCAGCTTTGAAGGCGACGCCGGCAACGACGTTGCCACCGGCGGTGCCCGCGCCAACCTCCTCAAAGGCGGCCTGGGCAACGACGAACTGCACGGTGGCGGCGGCAACGACACCCTCCTGGGTGGCGCCGGCGACGACCTCCTGGACGGCGGCAGCGGCGACGACGCCCTGGATGGCGGCGCCGGCAACGACACCTACTGGGTCGATGCCGCCGGCGACGTGGTCACCGAACTCGACAAGGGCGGCATCGACCACGTCAAAACCAGCCTCACCAGCTACGCCCTGGGCGACAACGTCNGAGAACCTCAGCTACACCGGCGTAGCCGCCTTCACCGGGACCGGCAACGCCCTGGCCAACCGCATCGTCGGCGGCGAAGGGGCCGACACCCTGAGCGGCGGCGAAGGGGCCGATACCCTCCTGGGCGGAGCCGGTGACGACCTTCTGGACGGCGGCAAAGGTGCCGACCGGCTCGAAGGTGGCGAAGGCAACGACACCTACGTGGTGGACAGCGCAGGCGACATCGTCAAAGACACCGGCGGTGAAGCTGACCTCGTCCGCATCCAGGGCGACACCGTGGCCGCCTACGTCATGGCGGAAGGGATC
>NZ_BFBP01000007.1:0-247920 GCF_003112695.1 Azospira sp. I13 | reverse complement strand
GAGAACCTGATCCATGAAGGCAGCAAGGCCATCACGGTGACGGGCAACGCCCTCAACAACCGCATTGAAGGCGGCGCCCTGAGTGACACCTTGAAGGGCGGGGCAGGGGATGATGTGCTGGTCGGCGGCGATGGTACCGACACCCTCATTGGCGGTGACGGTAACGACACTCTGACGGGCGGTTGGGGCAAGGATTTTCTGACCACTGGCCAGGGCAACGACAAGGTGGTGTTCGACTTCACCTTCCTGCCCTCCAGCGGCGAAATCGACGTGGTGACTGATTTCGCCGCCGGTGTGGACAAGCTGATCCTCAGCGGCACCGCTTTCACCGGCCTGAACTGGGTGGGCGGGTCCCTGGATGCCAGCCAGTTCGCCTCGGGCGCCGGCATGAAGGAAGCCCAGGGGGCCGATGTCCGGTTGTTCTACGACACCAAGACCGGCAATCTCTATTTTGATGCCGACGGCAATGGCACCGGGGATGGCGCCCATCTGGTCGCCACCCTGGGCACCACGGCCCACCCGGCCCTGACCGCAGGGGATTTCGGCCTGAGCTGATCCCCTTTTCCACCCTTGGTCCGGCCTGGGGCTGTCCCGGCCGGGCCTTCATGGCTCACCCCGCCACAGGAATCTGCCCATGGCTATCGTCAAAAGCTCCTGGACCTCGGCAAGCAGCTTCGAGCAGGCTGCCGCTCCCTTCGAAAACGCGCCGGCCATTGCCGATGCCATCGTTCTTGCCCAGCGGGCCTACTACAACGCCCTGACCTCGGGATTCAGCGGGTTCGATACGGAGAGTCCCACCTATGTGGCCGGCCTGCTCAACAACGGGGATCGGGTGGAGGAGTGGGGGAGCAAGCTGAATACCCTGGCGCCCAGCGTCACGCGTCTTGAATACACTTTCCAGGACACCCCCTACAAGGCCAGCCTGACGGGGGCCGTCACCGCCAAATTCAGTGCCGGTGGTGTCACGCCCGCCGGCACCATTACCGGCATGAAGGTGGTGGATACCCAGGGACGCTGGCAGATTTCCATGACCGGGGCCGACAATGTGGCCGTTGCCGACGATGCCCGGATGTCCCGACTGGAAATCGCTTCCCTGGACGATGCCGGCAATGTGGTGGCGAGCCTGACCTATCTGGGTGCCTTCACCGCTTCCGACAGCAATGGCCAGGTCTCCGGCAAGGTTACCGCCCTGATCTTCAGTGCCAATGGCCAGACCATCAACGCCAGCGGCAACTGGTTGTGGAGCGACGTTGCTGCCCTCGACAGCGCCACCAACAATGCCACCGCCTTCCTTTCCGGCCTGCTCAACGGTGCGGACACCATCACCGGCGGTGACGGCGGCGAGGAACTGAGTGGCTTCGGCGGGGACGACAAGCTGGTCGGCGGCGGCGGGGACGACCGTTTCCTGGCCGAGAGCGGCAATGACACCTATGACGGCGGCAGCGGTACCGATACCCTGGTACTGGAGGGTTTGGCGGCGGACTACAGTTTTTCCATTCCCTCGGCCACCACCCTGCGCATCACGGGTCACGAGCGCACCTTGACCGTCAGCAATGTGGAGCAGGTAGTATTCACCGATGCTCCGAACGTGGTGCGCCTGCTCAACCGCGACGGCGAGCGGGATCTCCTGGCCATGGCGGGTAGCCAGCAGGCAGATATCCTCACCGGGACGGATCAGGCCAATACCCTGGAGGCGCTGGGGGGCGACGACCAGCTTTTCGGCCAGGCTGGCGACGATGTGCTGGAGGGTGGTGCCGGCAATGACCTGCTCGACGGCGGCAGCGGCGCCGACCAGCTACGGGGTGGCGCCGGCAATGACACCTATGTGGTGGACAGTGCGGACGACCAGATCACCGAGCTGGATAAGGCCGGCAACGACACGGTCAATACGGANGAGAACCTGATCCATGAAGGCAGCAAGGCCATCACGGTGACGGGCAACGCCCTCAACAACCGCATTGAAGGCGGCGCCCTGAGCGACACCTTGAAGGGCGGGGCAGGGGATGATGTGCTGCTCGGCAATGCCGGTGACGACAAGCTGCTGGGGGGAGACGGCGACGACCGTTTCCTGGAAGAACTCGGCAACGACAGCTATGACGGCGGTGCCGGGGTGGATACCCTCTATCTCCCCGGCTCTGCTGACGACTACGGCTTCTCCCTGCCCACTGCCAGCGGCGTGAAAATTACCGGCCTGGGCCGTACGCTGACCGTGACGGGGGTGGAACAGGTGGTGTTTGCCGCCGATCCGGCCGCCATCCGCCTGCTCAATCGCGATGGCGCGCGGGATCTGCTGGCCATGGCCGGCAGTCAGCAGGCCGATGTTCTGACGGGTGACGACAAGAGTAATGTGCTCAACGGCGAGGGGGGCGACGATCTCCTGAGCGGCGGCGCCGGCAATGATGTGTTGAACGGCGGCGCTGGCAACGATACGTTGGAGGGTGGTAGTGGGGCCGATGTCATGACGGGCGGTGCCGGCAACGACATCTACATTGTTGATGACACCAGAGATCAGGTGTTGGAGTTGAGCGGTGGCGGCTATGACTGGATCAAGACCAGCCTGGCCAGCTACACCCTGGAAGCCAATCCCCAGGTGGAGGCCCTGAGCTTCACCGGTGACGGTGCCTTCACCGGCACCGGCAACGATCTGGCCAACCGCCTCAGCGGCGGTGCCGGCGACGACATCCTCAACGGCGGCCGCGGTGCGGACCGCATGGAGGGGGGACTGGGCAACGACACCTACTTCGTCGATAACGCCGGCGACGTGGTGCGGGATGAAGGGGGCGAGGCCGATACCATCAAACTGATCGGTGACGCCGTGACCAGCTACAGCCTTGGCGAGGGCATCGAAAATCTGGTCTACCTGGGCAGCAAGGCCATCACAGTGACCGGCAATGCCCTTGGCAACCGCATCGAGGGCGGCGCCCTGAACGACACCTTGAAGGGGGGGCTGGGGGACGATGTCCTGGTGGGCGGGGCCGGCAATGACATCCTGATCGGTGGCGACGGCGACGATGTGGCGGAGTTCTCCGGCAACTGGAGCCAGTATGCTGTGGCCAAGTCCGGTACCAGCTACGTCATCCAGGGCGCCGACGGCAAGGACACCCTGACCGGCATCGAGCGGGTGCGCTTCGGCGATGGTTCGTCCTTCGCCATCGAAGCCCTGCTGCCTGACGGAGGTGTGGACATTGGTGGTGGCAACGGCAACCAGACCCTGCCCTATTCCCTGCCCGACTATCTCCTGCCCGGCCTGATCGAGGATTCCAGCGTGCGCTGGAACAGCAATGCAGCCCTGGGCACGGCGGTCACCCTGAGCTACAGCTTCATGAACCAAGTGCCCTTCTACGCCAAAGTGGACGATGCCCAGGGCTTCAAGCCCATGACGGAAGTCCAGAAAACGGCGGTACGGGAAGCGCTGGCGGAGATTGCCCAGACCGCCAACATCACCTTTGTCGAGGTCAGCGACCTGGGCAGTGGCGGCCAGCTGCGCTTCGGTACCAACTTCCAGGCCGGCAGTGCCGGCTACGCCTATTACCCGTCCCGCTTTTCCAGCCTGGGCGGCGATGTGTTCCTGGCCAATAACCAGGATTCCAACACCGACTTCTCACCGGGCAGCTATGGTTGGGCCACGGTTATCCATGAAATCGGCCACGCCCTGGGGCTCAAGCATCCCCATGAATCCCCGGTGCTGCCGACGGCGGTGGATAGCGAACGCTACACCATCATGTCTTACGAACATCCGGCGGACAGCTATGTGGTGGAAGTCTCCGGCACGGCCCAGGCCTACAGCTACACCGCCTTTGAGTGGAGCGCCGAGTCCCTCATGACCTACGACATTGCCGCCCTGCAATACCTGTACGGCGCCAATGCCAACGGCCACGGTGGAGCCGATACCTATGCCCTGCCGACGGACCGTCCCTTCTTCATGACCCTGTGGGATGGCGGTGGTCTGGATACCCTGGATTGCTCCAACCAGACCCGGGCCTGCGCCATCGACCTGACGCCGGGCAGCTATTCCTCCATCGGCATGCTGACTTCGGCCTATGACCTGCTGCCGGCCTTCTATGCCGGGAGCCAAGTGCCCACCTACCTGGGCCATGACAACCTGGGCATTGCCTACGGCACGGTCATCGAGAATGCCGTTGGCGGCAGCAAGGACGACCATCTGACCGGTAACGGCGTGGCCAACACTCTGGATGGCGGCAATGGCAACGACTGGCTGTTCGGCGGGGCTGGCCGCGATGTCTTCCGGTTCACTACCCTGCTTAGTGCTACCGACAATGTGGACCGCATTGCCGATTTCACCACGGGTACCGACCGGATTGCTTTGGACACCAGCGTGTTCATGAGCCTTCAGGTGGGCAGCCTGTCCGGCGACGCCTTCTATGCCGCAGCTGGCGCTACGGCGGCCCAGGATGCCGGTGACCGCATCATTTACGACACCCAGAGCGGCGCCCTGTATTACGACCAGGATGGGGTGGGCGGCATGGCGGCCATCAAGTTTGCCATGCTCGACAACCATGCCGGCCTGACCGTGAAGGACTTCCTGCTCATCTGAGCATCCCGAACGTCAGGCCACCGGCCAGGGCTGGTGGCTACAGCAGCACGTAGCCTTGGGGCTGGCTGTCCGGCGGCAGGTCCGTATCGCCCAGGGCCTCGCCGAGGTCCACTTCCAGCATGCGTACCAGGGCATCCAGGGGCAGGTCGTTTTCCAGGGTACCGAAGGGCTCCTCCAGCTCATCGCCCAGGGCGTCCAGGCCGAAGAAGGTATAGGCCAGCACCGCCGTCAGCAGGGGCGTCGCCCAGCCGACGGAGCGGGCCAGGCCGAAGGGTAGCAACAGGCAGAAAAGATGGGCCGTGCGGTGCAGCAGCAGGGTGTAGGCAAAGGGGAGGGGCGTATTACGGATACGCTCGCAGGCGGCTTGCACAGCAGACAAGGCGAGCAACCGCTGGGTCAGCCCCTGGTACAGGATGTCGCCCAGGTGCTGGGCCCGCAGGGCGGCCACCAGTTCCTCGGCTTGTCTCCGCAACAGGGCGTCGGGCAGATTGCGGGTGCTGCCCAGTCGGGCCGTTTCTTCTTCTGGTAGAAAGGGAGCTGCTTCAGCCAGTGCATCGCGACCCCGCAGGCGGGCGGCCAGGGCGTGGGCGAAGGCCAGGCTGCGGCGAACCAGCCGGCGACGCAGGGCGACACCGGCGGCATCGTTTTCCAGCACCAGGGTCTCCCGGGCCAGGGAACGCAACTCCACGATCAGCGCGCCCCATTGCTTGCGTGCTTCCCACCAGCGGTCATAGCAGGCGTTGTTGCGGAAACCGAGGAAGATGGAAAAAGCCAGGCCCAGCAAGGCGAAGGGGGCGGCGGAATAATCGGGGAAGAGGTCGCCGTAGTGCTGTGCCGCCCAGGTGATGAGGGCGGCAAAGGTGGCGACAAAGGTGATCTGGGGCAGCACGTGGGGCACGATGGAACCGCGCCAGATGAAAAAGAGCTGGAGCAGGGAAGGGCGCTTGCGGACGATCATGGGGCAGCTCGGAAAGTGGCGGCCAGGCCCGGCAGGGCAGCCAGGGCGTTGGCGCTGGTGGCGGTAGTCACCGCTGCCAGGGGAATGCCCCGCAGTTCAGCCAGGGCCAGGGCAAAGCGGGGCAGGTATTCGGGTTTGTTGCGTCGGTCACTGCCGGGGGTGAGAAAGGCAGGGGGAATGTCCGGTGCGTCGGTTTCCAGCACGAGGGCCTCGAGGGGCAGGGTGGTGGCCAACTCCCGGATGCGGGTGGAACCGCTGAAGGTCATGCTGCCGCCAAAGCCCAACTTGAACCCCAGCGCGATGAACGCTTCCGCCTGCTGGCGGCTGCCGTTGAAGGCGTGGGCGATGCCACCCCGGGGGCGGAAGCGGCGCAGCTGCTTGAGGATCGGATCCACCGCCCGGCGGATGTGAAGAATCACCGGCAGGTCGAAATCCCGGGCGATTTTCAGCTGTTCGACGAAGAATGCCTCCTGCCGCGCCAGGCCTTCCCCCTGTTGCAACTGCGGGACATACAGGTCGAGGCCGATTTCCCCCACGGCCACCGGGGCCTGGGGGCCGCCCAGCTCCGCCGTCAGCCAGCGGCGCAGGATTGCGCAGTCCTCGTTCCCGGCGCGGGGAGTGTACATGGGGTGGATGCCGTAGGCGGGGAAGCAGCCGCCATAGCGGCGGCAGCAGGCCTGCACGTCCACGAAGGTGGCGGCCGCTACCGCCGGCACTACCTGGGCGCCTACCCCGGCCGCTTGGGCCCGGGCAAAAATGTCGTCCCGGTCGGCGGCGAATTCCGCCGCATCCAGGTGGCAGTGGGTGTCGATCAGCATGGCGGCCGGCGTGGCAGCGGGCAGGCGGTAGGCAGAGGGTCAGCTGCGGCCGAAGGCGGGTTTGCGCTTTTCCAGGAAGGCACCCAGGCCTTCGGCGAAGTCGTCGTGCACGGAGCAGGCAGCAAAGCTGGTCTGCTCGGCAAACAGCTGCTCGGGCAGGGAACTGCTGCTGGAAGCCTGGAGCAGGGCCTTGGTGCGGGCCAGGGCTTCCCGCGGGCCGGCGGCCAGGCGGCGGGCCAGCTTGAGGGTCTCGGTCTCGAGTTCGGCAGCGGGCACTACCCGGTTGATGAGGCCCCAATCCTTGGCCTGGGCGGCATCGAAACGATCCCCCAGCAAGGCGATTTCGGCGGCCCGCTTGGCGCCGACGGCTCGGGGCAGAAACCAGGTGGCGCCGCCATCGGGGGAGAGGGCGATGTGGCAGTAGGCCAGGGTGAAATAGGCCGTCTCGGCAGCCACTGCCAGATCGCAGGCGAGCATCAGGGAGAGACCGAAGCCCGCGGCGGCGCCATTGACGGAGGCGATCACTGGCTTGCCCATGCGGCGCACCTGCAGGGTGGTGGCATGGACGGCAGCAATGGTCTGCTCGAACAGGGCCTGGCGCTCTGCCGGCGGGAGGGCCAACTGGCTGTGGAACCATTTGAGGTCGCCACCGGCCATGAAATGCTCGCCGCCACGGATCACCACGGCCCCTACGTTGGCATCGTGTTCGGCCCGGGCGGTGGCGGCCCGCAGGTCTTCGATCATGGCCAGATTCAAGGCATTGAGGGATTCGGGACGATTGAGGGTCAGGGTCAGGACCCCGTCTTCCAGATGGGAAAGCACGGTGCTCATGGGTTGTCTCCTTTTTGGGTGGTGGTGGGGTGGCCTTTGCGGCCTTATGGTTGTGCCGTTCCGAGGAACGGGAAATCCGGCTCCGGCCGTTTGCCGGAAATGAGGTCTGCCAGGGCGGCGGCAGATCCGCAGGACAGGGTCCAGCCCAGGGTGCCGTGGCCGGTGTTGAGCCACAGATTGGGCAGACGGGTCCGGCCGACGAGGGGCACGTTGGACGGGGTGACGGGCCGCAGGCCGCACCAGTAAAGGGGTTCGGCGGCAGGGCGTAACTCCGGGAATAGCTCCAGGGCCCGCTGCAACAGGGCCTGGCAGCGTACCGGGTTGAGATCCAGGTTGTAGCCATTGAACTCGGCGGTGCCTGCCACCCGCAGGCGATCCCCCAGACGGGAAATGACGATCTTGCGCTCGTCGTCGGTGAGGCTGACGCTGGGAGCGACGCTGTCCGGCCCCAGGGGAATGGTGGCGGAATAGCCCTTGCCCGGATAGATAGGAGCGGCGACGCCGGTGCCTTGCAGCAGGTGTGGCGAATAGCTGCCCAGGGCCACCACATAGGCATCCGCCAGCAGCAGGTCGCCGCCGGCCACTACCCCGGCTACCTGGCCGCCAGCCACGGCGATTTTCTCGATGGTGCAGCCGTAGCGGAACTGGACCCCCCGGGCCGCCGCCTTTTCCGCCAGCAGGCGGGTGAACTGGTGGGCGTCGCCGGATTCGTCGCTGGGCGTGAAGTCGCCACCGACCAGACGGGACTGGATGCCGGCCAGGGCCGGTTCGATGGCGACACAGCGGGCGGCATCCACCGGCTCCCGGTCCAGACCGAATTCCCGCATCAGGGCCGCGGCACGGCAGGCTGCGGCGAATTCCTCGGGCTGGGTATAGATATGCAGGATGCCCTGGCTACGCTGGTCGTAGGCCAGAGTCAGCTCCTGGCGCAGGGCCTGCAGCCGGCCCCGGCTGTAGAGGGCAAGGGCGACGATACGACGGATGTTTTCCCGCGTGCGCCCGGGCGTGCATTGGGCGAGGAAGCGGACGCTCCAGGCCAACAGGGCCGGGTCCCAGCGCAGACGGAAGAGCAGGGGCGCATCTTCCTTGCCGAACCATTGCAGGGCCTTGAAAGGAGTCCGTGGATTGGCCCAGGGCTCGGCATGGCAGACGGAAATCTGGCCGCCGTTGGCGAAGCTGGTTTCCAGGGCGGCGCCGGGCTGGCGGTCCACCACCGTCACTTCATGGCCGGCCTGGGCAAGGTACCAGGCGCTGGTGACACCGACGACGCCGGCGCCGAGGACGATGACGCGCACCCGGCCTAGTCCTCCTGGCGTTCCCGGGTGATGCGCACTACTTCGGGAATCAGCCGCACCGCCCGCAGCACCCGGGCCAGGTGGGCCCGGTTGGCCACCTGCACGGTGAAGTTGAGGGTGGTGTAGAAGCCCGGGTCCGGGGCCATGGAGACCTTCTCGATGTTGGAGCCGGACTCGGCGATTTCGGTGGCCACCTTGGCCAGCACGCCCCGGGCATTGCGGGCGGCGACATGGATATCCACGTCGAAGAGCTTGCCGGGTTCCGGTTCCCACTCCACGTCGATCCAGCGCTGGGGTTCAGCATTGCGGGACTTGCGGATGAGCGCGCAGTCGTGGGTATGGACCACCAGGCCCTGGCCCTTCTTGATGGAACCGATAATGGGGTCGCCCGGAATGGGCCGGCAGCAGTGGGCCAGCTGGATAGCCATGCCTTCGGTGCCGCGGATGACCACGGAGGTATGGGTGGTCGGCTCTGCATTGGGTAGCGTCGCCTCGTGGGCCAGCAGGCGCCGCGCCACCACGGCGGCCAGGCGCTTGCCCAGGCCGATGTCGGTGTAGACCTCCTTGGTGGAGCGGCTGCCGCCCTCCCGCAGAACGGCTTCCCAACTGGCATCCGGCAGCTCCGAAGGGGTCATGCCGAGGCCGAACAGTTCCTGGTTCAGCAGGCGCTCGCCCAGGGCTGCGGATTCCTCGTGCTGGCGGGTCTTCAGGAAGTGGCGGATCTTGCTGCGGGCGCGGCCGGTCTTGACGTAGGAGAGCCAGGCCGGATTGGGGTTGGCGTGGGCGGCGGTGACGATTTCCACCTGGTCGCCGCTGTTCAGCTCGGTGCGCAGGGGCATCAGCTCGTAGTTGATCTTGGCGGCGACGCAGCGGTTGCCCACGTCGGTGTGCACGGCGTAGGCGAAATCCACCGGGGTGGCGCCCTTGGGCAGCGAGAAAATCTTGCCCTTGGGGGAGAAGACGTAGACCTCATCCGGGAAGAGGTCGATCTTCACATGCTCGAAGAATTCCGCCGAGTCACCGGCGGTGCTTTGCAGCTCCAGCAGGGATTGCAGCCAGCGGTGGGTCTGGTACTGCAGTTCGGCGGCGCTCTTCTCGGCATCCTTGTAAAGCCAATGGGAGGCCACGCCCTCCTGGGCCATGTGGTGCATTTCCTCGGTACGCAGCTGTACTTCCACCGGCGTGCCGTAGGGGCCGATCAGGGTGGTGTGCAGGGACTGGTAGCCATTGGCCTTGGGAATGGCGATGTAGTCCTTGAACTTGCCCGGCAGGGGCTTGTACAAGGCGTGCAGGGCGCCCAGGCCGAGGTAGCAGCTGGGTACATCCTTGACGACGACACGGAAGCCATAGATATCCAGCACCTGGGAGAAAGAGAGGCGCTTTTCCACCATCTTGCGGTAGATGGAGTAGAGGCTCTTTTCCCGGCCGAAAACCTGGGCGTCGATGCCGGATTCCCGCATCTTGGTCTGGATGCCGTCGAGAATCTTCGACAGCACCTCGCGCCGGTTGCCCCGGGCGGCCATGACGGCCTTCAGCAGCACCTGATAACGCATCGGGTGGGTGTGCTTGAAGGAGAGGTCCTGCAATTCCCGGTAGACGGTGTTCAGGCCCAGCCGGTTGGCGATGGGGGCGTAGATCTCCAGGGTTTCCAGGGCGATGCGGCGGCGCTTGTCCGGGCGCATGCAGCCCAGGGTCTGCATGTTGTGCAGCCGGTCGGTGAGCTTGATGAGGATGACCCGCAAATCCCGGGCCATGGCCAGGAGCATCTTGCGGAAGTTCTCCGCCTGGGCTTCCTGGTAGGAGGAAAACTCGATCTTGTCGAGCTTGGAGAGCCCATCCACCAGATCCGCCACGCCCTTGCCGAAGCGCTCGGCCAGCTCCTCCTTGGAGATGCCCGTATCCTCCATGGTGTCGTGCAGGAGGGCGGCGATGATGGCGGTGGCGTCGAGCCGCCATTCGGCGATGGCGCCGGCCACGGCCAGCGGGTGGGTGATGTAGGGCTCGCCGGAAAGGCGTTTCTGGCCCCGGTGGGCAGCCTCGCCAAAGGCAAAGGCTTCCTTCACCTTGGCGATTTCTTCCGGCTTCAGGTAATCGAGGCTGTCCAGGAAGACCCGGTAGGCCGGGTCGTCGTTGAACGGGTAGGGTGCGGCAGCCGCCGCAGGGTCAGGCGCCGGTGCGAAGGAAGTGGCAGACGGCGGCGTCGGAGAAGCGGGGGTGGGCGGGGCGGGGTCGGTAGCCGTATCCATGCCGTAAATCCTTCATCCCGCCCGATGCCTTATCAGGCCTGACCGCGATTGAGGATTTCGACGCCGAACTGGCCGGCAGCCAGTTCGCGCAGGGCCACCACGGTGGGCTTGTCCTTGCCGGCTTCCTGCATGGGAGTGGCGCCGTTGGCCAGTTGGCGGGCCCGGTAAGTGGCTGCCAGGGTCATCTGGAAGCGGTTGGGAATACGTTTCAGGCAATCGTCAACGGTAACTCGGGCCATGGTCCATCCAATCAATCAAAATTCGGAAAATTTAGAGCAGCGAAGCGAACAATCCGGCGTGGCGTTCCTGCTGCTCGGGAAGCTTCAAGCGCGTTGCGCGCACCACGGCCAGCAGGTCGGCGAGGGCCGTCTGCAGGTCGTTGTTAATAATAACATAGTCGAATTCGCCTACATGGCGCATCTCGTCCCGGGCGGCGGCCAGGCGACGGGTGATCACCGCTTCGCTGTCGGTGCCGCGGCCGGCCAGGCGACGAGCAAGCTCCTCCATGGAGGGCGGCAGGATAAAGACACCGATGGCGTCACCGAAGACCTTGCGCACTTGCTGGGCGCCCTGCCAGTCGATTTCCAGCAAGACATCCTGGCCGGCGGCCAACTGACCTTCGATCCAGGTACGGGAGGTGCCGTAGTAATTGCCGTGCACCTCGGCCCATTCGAGAAAGTCGCCGCGGGCGGCCATGGCCTGGAAGTCGGCGACGGCAGTGAAATGGTAGGCCTTGCCGTTTTCCTCACCGGCACGGGGTGCCCGGGTGGTGTGGGAAATGGAGAGGCCGATGGCTGGGTCGTTCTCCAGCAGCAGGCGGACCAGAGTGGTCTTGCCGGCGCCGGAGGGGGCGGTGACGATGTAGAGATGGCCGCTCATGGCTGTTCCTGACGTCCTTACTCGATGTTCTGGATTTGCTCGCGCATCTGCTCGATAAGCAGCTTGAGATCCATGGAGGCCTTGGAAACATCCGTCAGCACCGACTTGGAACCCAGGGTGTTGGCTTCCCGGTTCAGTTCCTGCATGAGGAAATCCAGGCGCTTGCCGGCGTTGCCGCCGGCCTTGAGGATGCGCTCCACCTCGGTGAGATGGGCCTGCAGGCGGGTCAGTTCCTCATCCACGTCGATGCGGGTGGCGTACAGCACCACTTCCTGCCGCACCCGCTCGTCGTCGGCGCTACCCAGGGCTTCCACCAGACGCTGCTTGAGCTTGTCCTGATAGGTGGCCTGGGCCTGGGGAATGAGGGGGGTGACGGCGGCGACGGTGGCGCGAATCTTGTCGACCCGTTCCTGGATCAGGCCGGCCAGCTTGGCACCTTCCCGGGCCCGGCTGGCGGTGAAATCGGCCAGGGCTTCCTGCAGCAGTTCCTGCACGGCGGCGTGCAGGGCAGCGGTATCGACTTCCTGTTCCCCGAGCATGCCGGGCCAGCGCAACACTTCGGCAACGGAGAGGGGGGCGGCGCCGGGCAGGGTCTGGCGTACTTCCCCTTCAAGAGATTTGAGTTGCGCCAACAGTTCGGCATTGACGGCCAGTTGGCGGTTCTGGTTCTGACCGGCCACCAGGTTCAGACGCAGTTCCACCTTGCCCCGGGAGAGGCGGGCGGTGATGGCTTCGCGCAGGGCCGGTTCCAGCACCCGCAGGTCGTCCACGATGCGGAAATGGATGTCGAGAAAGCGGGAATTGACGCTACGCAATTCGAGGTGCAGGGAGCCTCCCGCCACCTCGCGGGTTTTGGCGGCGTAGCCGGTCATGCTGTAAATCATGGAATTCCTTGGAATCGGAGGACGCGCGGCAGGGGGCGGCGAAGGGATATGCCAGCTTTACAGCCCGTGGGCAAAGCCTGACAATGCGCGGAAGAACCGTATCATAGCGTCGGATTTCATGGCGTCACAAGCCAACACACCCCTGCCTGCCGGATTTGTCTTGGAGGACTACCGCATCGAGAAACAGATCTCGGTGGGTGGTTTTTCCATCGTTTACCTGGCCCAGGGGCCGGACGGCAAGCCTGTGGCCATCAAGGAATACCTGCCGGCCAGCCTGGCCCTGCGGGGTGACGGGGAAACCAGGCCGAATATTTCCCAGGAGCATCTTTCTGCCTTTCGCTACGGCATGAAATGCTTCTTTGAAGAGGGGCGTGCCCTGGCCAAGCTGTCCCATCCGAACGTGATCCGGGTGTTGAACTTCTTCCGTGCCAATGACACCGTTTACATGGTGATGGAATACGAGCGGGGGCGCACCCTGCAGGAGTTCATCCAGAAGCACAAGGGCCACATCCACGAGAATTTCATCCGCGGCGTGTTCACCCGCATGCTCAACGGCCTGCGGGAAGTCCATTCCCACAAGCTGCTGCACCTGGACCTGAAGCCCTCCAACATCTACCTGCGGGCCGACAACACGCCGGTCCTCATTGATTTCGGTGCCGCCCGCCAGACCCTGCATTCCGACACCCCGATGCTGAAGCCCATGTACACCCCGGGCTTCGCCTCACCCGAGCACTATTTCAAGCGGGACGAACTGGGGCCCTGGAGCGACATCTATTCCGTTGGCGCCTCCATGTACTCCTGTCTCGCAGGGGCAGCACCCCAAGCGGCGGATGCCCGCATGGAGAAAGACCAGCTGCAGCCCGCCTCGGTACGCTGGGAGGGCCATTATTCAGACCAGTTGCTGGAGACTATCGACTGGTGTCTGTGCCTCAATCACCTGTATCGCCCCCAAAGTGTTTTCGCCCTGCAAAAAGCCCTCACCGAAGTGGTGGAGATGCCCGTCAAGGGCAAGCCTCAGGCAGATGAGCGAAGCGGCTGGCTGGACCAGCTGGTGGGCAAGATCAAGGGAATGACCGCTAAATGAAATTCACCGTCTATCAGGAAAGCCGCGTCGGCAAGCGGCAGAACAACGAAGACCGCATTGCCTACTGCTATTCCCGGGAGGCCGTGCTGCTGGTCGTCGCCGACGGCATGGGGGGGCATCACCATGGCGAGGTTGCGGCCCAGATTGCCGTGCAGAGCCTCACCTCCGCTTTCCAGCGGGATGCCCAGCCGGAAATCGACGATCCCTTCCTCTTTCTGCAGAAGGGCATGACCAATGCCCACCATGCCATCCTGGATTATTCCCAGGAACACCGGCTGAAGGATTCCCCCCGCACCACCTGCGTCGCCTGCCTCATCCAGGACAACATTGCCTACTGGGCCCATGCCGGTGATTCCCGGCTTTACCACATGCGCGACGGCAAGGTGCTGGCTACCACCCGGGACCATTCCCGGGTCCGCCTGCTGATGGATGAAGGCCTGATCAGCGAAGCTCAGGCTGCCACCCACCCGGACCGTAACAAGGTCTATAGCTGCCTGGGGGGCGAGAATCCGCCCGAGATCGAGTTCTCCCGCAAGACCCCCCTGGAAGTCGGCGATGTTCTGGTCCTCTGCACCGATGGCCTGTGGGGGCCGCTGCCCGGCGACATCATGGCCAGTTCCCTGAAGGGCGCCAACCTGATGCAAGCCGTGCCGATGCTGCTCAATCAGGCGGAAATCCGCTCCGGCCCCTATGGCGACAACCTT
The DNA here is from genome assembly GCF_003112695.1 of Azospira sp. I13. GTDB lineage: Bacteria > Pseudomonadota > Gammaproteobacteria > Burkholderiales > Rhodocyclaceae > Azospira. Next base: position 233,666 of record NZ_BFBP01000007.1, on the reverse strand, counting down.
TCCGTAGTGGCCGTGCGCTGGGAACAGAGCTACAGCGAGGAAGCCTCCAGCACGGTGATGACCCAGACCATGCCCCTGGATGCGGTGACCACCAAGCTCGGCGAGTTCGGCCGGGACCCCACCTACAAGACCGATCTCTCCGACGACGAGATCGAAAAGGCCATCAGCGAAATCCGCTTCGCCATCCAGAAATACTCCAAGTAAGGAAATTCCATGCGTCCCAGCCAGCGCTCCGCGGACCAGCTCCGTACCGTCCGCATCACCCGCCGCTTTACCCGCCATGCCGAAGGTTCGGTGCTGGTGGAAATGGGCGACACCAAGGTGCTGTGCACCGCCAGCGTGGAAGAGAGCCTGCCGCCCTTCCTGCGGGGCAAGGGCCAGGGTTGGGTCACTGCCGAATACGGCATGCTGCCCCGCTCCACCCACACCCGTAGCGCCCGGGAGGCGGCTAAGGGCAAGCAGACCGGCCGTACCCAGGAAATCCAGCGCCTGATCGGCCGCTCCCTGCGCGCCGTCACCGACCTGAAGGCCCTGGGGGAGCGCCAGATCACCCTGGACTGTGACGTACTGCAGGCCGATGGCGGCACCCGCTGTGCCTCCATCACCGGCGCCTGGGTAGCCCTGTGGGATGCCTGCCAGTCCCTGGTGGCTGCCGGCAAGCTGGCGGAAAATCCCATTCGCGAACATGTGGCCGCCATTTCCGTCGGCATCTACCAGGGCACTCCGGTCCTCGACCTGGATTACCCGGAAGACTCCGGCTGCGATACCGACATGAACGTCATCATGACCGGCAGCGGCGGCCTGGTGGAAGTCCAGGGAACCGCCGAGGGCGAGCCCTTCAGCCGGCAGCAGATGAATGTCCTGCTGGATCTGGCCGAGGCCGGCATTCGTCAGCTCATCCACGCCCAGGAAACCGCCCTGGCGGATTGATTCGGAGCCATCCCATGCATCGCGCCAAGGATCAGGGGCTAGATCCCATCAAGGCCCTGTTGGACGACCTGGAACAGTCCATCGCCGATTTTGATCAGCGTCTGGAAAATGCCGTGGCCGATCCGGCAGTCACCGGCTTGCGTTCCCAGGCCAAGGATTTTCCCGCCATCGCGGCCGATGCCAAGCGGCAGCTGCCGCCGGAGCCGGCGCGGGCGCCGCAAGGTGTTGCGGCCCCAGCCGAGCCGGAGCCTGCGCTCCCATTCGTGGACCTGCTGGCGGAACTGGCCGAGGCGGCAGCCACCCGGACGGTGGACGATGCCGAGCAGCAGCGGCAACAGCAGGCCATGACCGAGCAGTTGCACCAGGATTTGAAGGCGGTGTTCGATTACTTCAACCAGCTCGTCCGCCACGCCAACACCCTGAAGCCGGCCCTGCCCCGGGTCTATCGCCTCAATGCCCGCAACCATTTCTCCGGTCTGGCCTGGCATGACGGTTTCGTGGATTACCGCAGCACCACCCGCTTCGATCGCAGCTACTACGAGAAGGTGCTGTTCCAGGTGCGTTACCAGGCGCCCCAGCCCCTGGTGGCGGTCTGCCCCCTGGACCAGGCTGCCATCCTGCGCAAGGAGCTGGAAATGGTGAACCTGCGGGTACAGCAGGAAGACAGCACCATGCTGCCGGAAGGCGGCCCCGGCCTGCGTTTCACCCTGCCGGAAGCCATTCCCATGCAGCTTTCTGTGGAGGCTGACTTCGCCAACCATGCCCTCGTCCTGCGTTGCCGCAATGCCGGTGCTTTCGGCCTTTCCGCCTTCCGCGTTGCCGGTGGCAGGATCACCCGCGCGCTCCTCGACGGCATCGGTCTGGTGCTGCTGGGCCGGAGCGATGCCATGCCCAAGGAACTGCAGCGCGTTCCCTACCAACGTCTCGATTGATGGCCATGCAAAAGATCGTTCTCGCCTCCAATAACGCCAAGAAGCTCAAGGAACTGTCGGCCCTGCTGACGCCCCTGGGCATCCAGCTTATTCCCCAGGGCGAACTGGGGGTACCGGAGGCGGAAGAGCCCCACCACACCTTCCTCGAGAACGCCCTCGCCAAGGCCCGCCATGCTGCCCAGCTGACCGGCCTGCCGGCCCTGGCCGACGATTCCGGCCTGTGCGTCAAGGCCCTGGGTGGCGCTCCCGGTGTGCAGTCGGCCCGCTACGCCGGCGAACCCAAGTCCGATGCCCGCAACAACGAGAAGCTGCTGGCCGCCCTGCAAGGTGTGGCCGACCGCCGTGCCCATTTCGTCTCCCTGCTGGTGCTGGTGCGCCACGGCGAAGATCCCCAGCCCCTGGTGGCCGAGGGCGAATGGCACGGCGAGATCATCGGCGATTACCGCGGCGAGGGGGGCTTCGGTTACGACCCCCTGTTCTACGTGCCGGCGGAACAGGCCACGGCCGCCGAGCTGGACGCCGAGGTGAAGAACCGTCTTTCCCACCGGGGCCAGGCCATGGCCCGGCTGATTGAACGCCTCAAGCAGGAACTCCCGGCGGCCTGAGGGTTCTCAGGACCGTCCGCTTCCTTTCGAGTTTCTGTGTCCCGCATCATTCCCATCGCCGTCGCCGGCAGCGCCCGCGCCGGCGGCAGCCCGCTGCACTTCACCAGCCCGCCGCCCCTGGCCCTCTACATCCACGTGCCCTGGTGCGTGAAGAAGTGCCCCTACTGCGACTTCAATTCCCACGAAGCCCGGCTGGAAAACGAAGAGGTCGCCTATGTGGCCGCCCTTATCGCCGATCTGGAGAGTGCCCTGCCTTCGGTGTGGGGGCGCAAGATTTCCTCCATCTTCATCGGTGGCGGTACCCCCAGTCTGCTCTCCGGCGACGCCCTCCATGAGTTGCTGACGGCGGTGCGTATGCGCCTGCCTCTGTTGCCTGAAGCGGAAATCACCCTGGAGGCCAATCCGGGCACGGCGGAGGCCGGCAAGTTCGCAGCCTTCCGCGAGGCCGGGGTGAATCGCCTGTCCCTCGGCATCCAGAGCTTCAACGACCGTCATCTGCAAGCCCTGGGCCGCATCCACGACAGCGCCGAGGCCCGCTTTGCCATCGAACTGGCCAAGCGCCACTTCGAGCGGTTCAATCTCGACCTGATGTACGGCCTGCCGGAGCAAAGCCTGGCCGAAGCCCAGGCCGACCTGGAAACGGCCCTCTCCTTCACCCCACCCCACCTTTCCTGCTACCAGCTGACCCTGGAGCCCAATACCCTCTTTGCCGCCCGGCCACCCGAGCTGCCGGAGGGCGATACCTGCGCCGACATGCAGGACGCCATCGAGGCCCGCCTGGCAGAGGCTGGTTACGTGCATTACGAAACCTCGGCTTTCGCCAAGCCCGGCTACCAATGCCGGCACAACCTCAACTACTGGACCTTCGGCGACTACCTGGGGATCGGCGCCGGGGCCCACGGCAAGCTCACCCTGCCGGACCAGGGGGGCTTTTCCGTGCAGCGGCAGATGCGCTGGAAGCAGCCCAAGCAGTACCTGGAACAGGTGGGTGCCGGCCGGCCCATCCAGGAGCAGCATGGGGTGACGGTGGACGACCTTCCCTTCGAGTTCCTCATGAATGCCCTGCGCCTCAACCAGGGCTTCGATCCGGCCCTCTTCGAACAGCGTACCGGCCTGCCCCTGCTGCTGGTCCGCCAGCAACTGGTGGCGGCCGTAGATGACGGCCTGCTCACCCAGACAGCCCAGTGCATCGCCCCCACCGACCAGGGGCGGCGCTTCCTCAATGCCCTGCTGACCCGCTTCCTCGCGGCGTGATTCTGGCGGGCGGTGTTCTCCCGCCCGCCGTTGCTTCCCTCAAACGCTCCGTTTCTCCCGGTCTTCCCCGGTTTCCCTCCAGCACTTTGCCGGCCTGAACCCAGGCCCCGCTAGCGGCTGTCTCCCCGCAGGGGCGAATTCCCTGCTGTGGGAAAAGCGACATTTGTCGCATTTCCGTCGTGTCCCATCAGCTCCTGCGGCAATTAAATAATTTGTTGATTTAATTGTGTTTATTTTGATGATCCAGGGCTGGCACCCTTATTGCTGAAGTCAGGGCAAGAGGCCATGCCATGACAACCATCACCATCAACGACACCACCCTGCGCGACGGCGAACAGACCGCCGGGGTGGCGTTCACCGCCGAGGAGAAGCTGGCCATCGCCCAGGCCCTGGCGGCTGCCGGGGTGCCGGAGATGGAGGTGGGCATTCCCGCCATGGGCGACCTGGAGCAGGAAGTGATCCGGGCCATTGCGATCCTCAAGCTGCCCAGCCGTCTTATGGTCTGGGGCCGCATGTGCGCGTCCGACCTGGCCGCCGCCCGCCGCTGCAATGCCCATATCGTCAATCTCTCCATGCCTGTATCGGATCAGCAGATCCGCCACAAGCTGAACAAGGACCACCGCTGGGTGCTGGAAAGCATCCGCCGTACCGTGGCCGAGGCCCGGGCCGCCGGGCTGGAAGTGGCGGTGGGGGGCGAGGATGCCTCCCGGGCCGATCCCGATTTCCTGCTGCGGGTCATGGAGGCGGCCCAGGCCGCCGGCGCCCGCCGCTTCCGCTTCGCCGACACCCTGGGCGTGCTGGACCCCTTCATCACCCACCAGCGCATCGCCGCCCTGCGGGCCAACAGCGACCTGGAAATCGAAATCCACGCCCACGACGACCTGGGGCTGGCCACGGCCAACACCCTGGCCGCGGTAACCGCCGGCGCCACCCACATCAACACCACGGTGAACGGCCTGGGCGAGCGGGCCGGTAATGCGCCCCTGGAGGAGTCAGTGATCGCCCTCAAGCACCTCTACGACATCGACAGCGGCGTCGATCCCCTGCAGCTGCCGGCCATCTCCGACCTGGTGGCCAAGGCTTCCGGCCGCCCCGTGGCGGTGAACAAGAGCATCGTCGGTGCCAATGTGTTCACCCACGAGGCCGGCATCCATGTGGATGGCCTGGCCAAGCACCCGGACAACTACCAGGCCTTCGATCCGGCGGAAGTGGGCAAGGGCCACCGCATCGTGCTGGGCAAGCATTCCGGCTCCACCGCCGTGATCCACGCCTACAAGGACCTGGGCATCGACATCGACGAGGGCATGGCCCGTCGCATCCTCTCCCGGGTACGCAGCTACGCCATGGCCTTCAAGCGCCCCCCGGGCTTTCGCGAACTGATGAGTTACTACCTGGAAGGCATGCAGGGGAGCGGCCGCCCGGCCCCCCGGCTGCACGTCGTCTGAACAAGGAGAAGCGTATGGAAACCCTGATGGACGAATTGCAGAAGCTCTCCACCGCCGAGGAATTCCTCAACTATTTCGGCCTGGACTTCGACCCGGCGGTGGTCAGCGTCTCGCGCCTGCACATCCTCAAGCGCTTCAACCAGTACCTGGCCCGGGAGGGCGGTCTGGAGGGCCTCAACCCCGGCCTGGCCCGCGCCAAGTGCGCCGAGCTGCTGGCCCGGGCCTATACCGATTTCGTCCATTCCAGCGGAGTGGAGCAGAAGGTTTTCAAAGTGTTTCAACAGGGCGTGCAGCGGGTGTCCCTCGACAGCCTGCGCCGCTCCCTAGGAGAGGCAAGCCATGCATAGCGTCGTCTGTATCAAGCAGGTGCCGGACTCGGCCCAGATCCGGGTGCATCCGGTGACCAACACCATCATGCGCCAGGGGGTGCCGGCCATCATCAACCCCTACGACCTGTTCGCCCTGGAAGAGGCCCTGCGCCTCAAGGACAAGTTCGGCGGCACCGTCACCGTGGTCACCATGGGCCCGCCCATGGCCGAGGCGGCCCTGCGCAAGTGCCTCTCCTACGGGGCCGACGACGCCATCCTGGTGTCCGACCGGGCCTTTGCCGGTTCCGACACCCTGGCCACCTCCTACGCCCTGGCCACGACCATCCAGAAGATCATGGGCAACATGCCGGTGGACCTGATCTTCACCGGCAAGCAGACCATCGACGGCGACACCGCCCAGGTGGGTCCCGGCATTGCCAAACGCCTCGACTACCAGCTGCTGACCTACGTCTCCAAGATCGTCGATCTGGATCTGGAGAAAAAGGAAATCACCGTGGAGCGCCGGGCCGAGGGCGGCGTGCAGCTCCTGAAGACCGCCACCCCCTGCCTGATCACCATGCTCGAGGGCACCAACGAGATGCGCTTCGGTGACCTGGACGACCTGTTCCGCGCCGCCCGTTACGACCTCAAGGTGTGGAACCGGGAAGCCGCCGGCATCGACGATGCCGAGATGATCGGTCTCAAGGGCAGCCCCACCGTGGTGAGCAAGGTCTTCGCCCCCCGCCCGCGCAGCCAGCGGGCCGAGATGGTGGAGACGGTGGACAACGATCCGAAGAACCTGGCCGTGACCCTCCTGGCCAAGGTGTTTACCCAGCATCCCAAGCTGGAAAAGGAAATCGCCAAGCGGGCGGGTTAACCAGGGAAGAGGACAACAGCCATGAGCGAACAAGCGAAAAAGCCGGCGAAGAAAAAGGTCGAACTGGACCCCCGCTTCGTCAATTACAAGCACGTCTGGGTGGTCATCGAGAGCGAACGGGGCGAAGTGCATCCGGTCTCCTGGGAACTGCTGGGCGAGGGCCGCAAGCTGGCTGATGCCCTCGGCGTACAGCTGTGCGGCGTGGTCATCTGCGGTCCTGGCGAGCGGGGCAAGGGCATCTGCGGCGAGGCCTTCACTTACGGCGCCGACAAGTGCTACCTGGTGCAGGATGATGTGCTCAAGGACTATCGCAACGAGCCCTACACCAAGGCCCTCACCGATGTGGTGAACGCCTTCCAGCCGGAAATCCTCATGCTCGGCGCTTCGACGCTGGGCCGGGACCTGGCCGGCTCCGTGGCCACCACCCTGGGCACCGGCCTGGTGGCCGACTGTACCGAGCTGGTGATCGAGACCGAGACCCGCAACCTGGCCTCCACCCGCCCCACCTTCGGCGGCTCCCTGCTCTGCACCATCATGACCCAGCGTCACCGGCCCCAGATGGCCACCGTGCGCCCCCGGGTGATGGCCATGCCTGAGGCCGACGCTAGCCGCACTGGCGAGATCGTCGAGGTGCCCTTCTCCATGATCGAATCCACCATTGTCACCAAGGTGCTGGAGTTCATTGCCGACGACACCCGGGACAAGCCCAACCTGCCCTTCGCCGACATCATCGTCTCCGGCGGCCGGGGTCTGAAGAAGCCGGAAAACTTCCAGCTGGTGTGGGACCTGGCCAAGGTCCTGGGGGCCGAGGTGGGCGCCTCCCGCCCGGTGGTGCAGGCCGGCTGGGCCGAGCTGGACCGCCAGGTGGGCCAGTCCGGCAAGACGGTGCGGCCCAAGCTGTACATCGCCGCCGGCATCTCCGGCGCCATCCAGCACCGGGTGGGCATGGACGGGGCCGACGTCATCATCGCCATCAACAGCGACCCCAACGCTCCCATTTTCGACTTCGCCCACTACGGCATCGTCGGCAACGCCATGACCATCCTCCCGGCGCTGACCGAAGCCTTCAAGGCCCACCTGGCGCAAGCCAGGAAAGCCGGCTAACAGGAGAACACCATGGCTGAAAAATTTGACGTGATCGTGGTCGGCGCCGGCATGGCCGGCAACGCCGCCGCCTACACCCTGGCCAAGGGCGGCCTCAAGGTGCTGCAGATCGAGCGGGGCGAAACCCCGGGCTCGAAGAACGTACAGGGCGCCATTCTCTACTCGGACGCCATCGAGAAGATCATTCCCGACTTCCGCGATGATGCGCCCCTGGAGCGCCACCTCATCGAGCAGCGGGTGTGGGTGCTGGACGACAGCTCCTATGTGGGTACCCACTACCGCTCCGAGGACTTCAACAAGCCGCCCTACAACCGCTACACCATCATCCGCGCCCACTTCGACCAGTGGTTCAACAAGAAGGCCCGGGAAGCCGGCGCCCTGACCATCTGCGAAACCACCGTCACCGAACTGCTGCTGGACGGCAAGAAGGTGGTGGGGGTGATGACCGACCGCAAGGGTGGCGAAATCTACGCCGATGCGGTGATTCTGGCTGACGGGGTGAACTCCCGCCTGGCCACCAAGGCCGGCTTCCACCCCGAGATCAAGCCCAAGGACGTGGCCCTGGCGGTGAAGGAAATCCACTTCCTGCCCCAGGAGACCATCGAGGCCCGCTTCAACATCGGTGAGGAAGAGGGCGTGGTCATCGAAATGGCCGGCACCATCTCCGACGGCATGATGGGCACCGCCTTCCTCTACACCAACAAGGAATCGATCACCTTGGGGATTGGCTGCATGTTGTCGGACTTCAAGAAGCAGAAGACCACGCCCTACGAGCTGCTAGACAAGATGAAGCAGCATCCTTCCATCGCCCCCCTGATCGAGGGCGGCGAAATGAAGGAATACGCCGCCCACCTCATTCCCGAAGGCGGCTACAACGCCGTACCCCAGGTCTATGGCGACGGCTGGCTGATCGCCGGCGACGCCGGCATGTTCGTGAACGGCATCCACCGGGAAGGCTCCAACCTCGCCATGACTACCGGCATGTTGGCGGCCCAGACCCTGGTGGAACTGAAGCAGGCGGGCAAGGCCTTCACTGCCCCCAACCTGGCCCAGTACAAGGCCAAGCTGGATGACAGTTTCGTCATGAAGGACCTGAAGAAGTACCGCCGTATGCCGGACATCTTCCACAAAAACAAACAGTTCTTCACCACCTACCCGGAGCTGATTTCCAAGGCGGCCCAGAAGCTGATCCGGGTGGATGGGGTGGACAAGAAGACCAAGGAAAAGGAAATCAAGCAGAGCTTCGTTGCGTCACGCTCCGTCTTCGGCCTGATCGGCGATGCCTTCCGTTTCTGGCGTGCCATGGAATAACCCGGAGGAAAGAACCATGTTGAAAGTCGAAGAAAAACTGTTCCAGGACCGCTACCGGGTCGATTCGGGCCGGCCCCACATCCAGATCAAGGACGGGGAAATCTGTACCCACAAGTGCGCCGAGCAGCAATGTACTGTGTGCTGTCCCGCCGGTTGCTACACCCAGGAGGGCAACGGCAAGGTGGTGCTGATTGCCGACGGTTGTCTGGAGTGCGGTACCTGCCGCATCATCTGCGACGAACACCGCAACCTGGAATGGGAATGGCCCCGGGGCGGTTTCGGCATCCTCTTCAAGTTTGGTTGAGGGTTGGAAAAATCTTTGCCACAGAGGGCACAGAGAACACAGAGTAAAGTCAAAACCGACTGGCATGCAGGCCAATAAGGACGCCATTCTTCACTGTGGCATGGCTAGGATAGCCGTCCCTTTTGGCTTCCCGGGCAGGCGCCCGTTACAGTCCTCCCCGCCTGGGAATGGCAAGAAAAACTCTGTGATCTCTGTGCCCTCTGTGGCTAAAAACGAAGGCTTAAAAATGGAAGACATTCACCTGTTCCTCGCCCACGCCATCACTCTGGAGCGGGATTCCGCCCGGCGCTACGAGGAGCTGGCCGAGGGCATGAAAACCCTGGGCGATCCGGAAGTGGCCGCCTTCTTCGAGCAGATGGCCCACTACTCCCGCCTGCATCTGGCCGAGGCGACGGAGCGGGGCGGCTTCCGCCACCCGCCCAAGCTGGAGGCCCACGAATACCAGTGGCCCGACGGCACCAGCCCGGAGACCGCCGCCTGGGCCGGGGTCGATGCCTTCATGGACGTGCCCTCCGCCCTGGCCCTGGCCCTGGACGGGGAGCAGCGCAGCCACGCCTTCTACGCCGGCATCGCCGCCACCACCACCAACCCCCGGGTCAAGCTGATGGCCGAAGAGTTCGCCGCCGAAGAAGGCGAGCACGTGGCCGAGCTGGAAAAACGCATCGCCAAACTTCCCGCCTGAGGAGGCGCCATGAAACCCAAGAAGCACGTTTTCGTCTGTACCCAGGGCCGGCCCCCCGGCCATCCCCGGGGCAGCTGCATGCAGAGCGGCGGTCAGGCGGTGATGCAGGCTTTCCTCAACGAGCTGGGCAGCCGCAACGCCTTCGACCGCTTCGCTGTCACCGCCTGCGGCTGTCTGGGCCCCTGCGACGGCGGCCCCCATGTGCTGGTCTATCCGGAAGGGGTGTTGTATCAGCGGGTGCAACCCGAGGATGCGGGAGAGATTTTCGACCAGCACCTGGAATTCGACGAGCCTGTGGCGCGTCTGCAGGCGGCCCCGGCCGTCTGGTAAGCCGGGCCCGGGAAAGCCTGGGACAGTCGGAGATGGGGCGTCGCCCCAGGACGGGGCGGTAGCCTGCCCTGACCGCCTAACGAGGTAGGGGCTGGTGGGCCTGCTGCTGGCGTTCCCAGGCAGCCCGTTCGGCGGCCCGTTGCCGTTCCTTGGCCAGCCGTTCCTTTTCCTTCTCGGCCACCCGGGCATCCCGGTCGGCCACCCGCTGCCGTACTTCCTCTTCCGAGGTGGCGCTGGAGCGGGCCGGCCCGTTGGGATTGCGGGCCTGCAGGCGTTCTGCCCGAGCCTTGGCCTCGGCCGCCTGCCGGGCGCGCCCGGCGGCAGCTTCCTGCTGCTTTTCCTTCTGGCGCTTTTCCCGATCCGTGGCGGCCTGTTGCTGCGCTGCCCGGTAGCGTTCGCTTTCCGCTTGCTGCTCTGCCGCCTTGCGCGGGGCCTCCGCCTGGCGCCGGGCTTCCCGGGTGGCCAGGACCCGGTTATTGACCTCCCGCTGCCGCGCGTTGGCATCCACTTCCTGGGCCTGGATGGCCTTGATGGCGGTGAAGCGGCGTTGCTTGGCCTCCTGGATGCAGGCGGTGACCAGCACTTTCTGCCAGCAGGCCTTTTCCTCGGCCAGGTATTGCTCCTCCGCCGTGATCCGGGCGGCTGCCGCTGCCTCTTTCTGGGCGCGAATCTGGTCTTCCAGCTGTTGCCGTTCGCTGTCGTTGATGGGGGCCCAGGTCTGGGCAGCAACGGGCAGGCTCAGACCCACCAGCAGGGTGATGCACAGGCGGGCGAGGGCAGGGGCCAGGGGCGGAAGGGCGGGGCGGCAGGGCAGCATGGCGGTGGCAGGCGGGGCGGCGGAGGCGAGAGTATACCCGGCTCAGGCGGGCATCCATTGGCTGGTGTCGATGTCCCAGGCTTCGGGATTCTCGTGGCTGACGATACGGTCCTGGCTGCGGCTGAGGTCGATCTCTTCCGGTGGCAGGTAGTGGCGCTTGTCGCCGTGGTAGAACACCTTCACCCGGGGTAGCAGCAGCTTTTCCGCATTCTGTTCCAGCACCACGCCGAGGCGCCCGCTCTCCAGCCTCACCAGGGAGCCGGTGGGGTAGATGCCGATACTGCGGATGAAGGCATGCACCAGCTCCGGGTTGAAGTGGAACTTGCTCCACTCCAGCAGCTTGCGCAGGGCTTCGGTGGCCGGCATGCCCTTGTGGTACACCCGGTTGGACGTGATGGCGTCATACACATCCACCACCGCCCCCATCTGGCCGTAGAGGCTGATGCCGTCTCCCTTCAGGCGGTTCGGGTAGCCGGTACCGTCGAAGCGCTCGTGGTGTTGGGCGGCGACGTCGAGGGCGATCTGGCTGATGCCCGGGGTGTGCAGGAGGATGATCTTGCTCTGCACCACGTGGCTCTTCATCTTGTCGAACTCGGCGTCGGTGAGCTTGGCCGGCTTGTTGAGGATGCTCTCCGGCACCTGGGCCTTGCCCACGTCGTGAAGCAGGCCGCCGATGGCAATTTCCTTGATGATCTCCCGGGGCAGCTTGAGGGTGCGGGCGAAGGCCACCAGCAAGGCGCAGACGGAAACCGAGTGGAGGAAGGTGTAGTTGTCGTGAGTCTTCAGGCGCGAGAGGGGAATCAGGGCGTCCTGATGGCGGAAGATGGAATCCACCATGTTTTCCACCATGGGCTCGACCTTTTCCATCTCGATCTGCTTGCCCAGGCGGATGTCGCCCATCATGTCCCGCACGATGCGGTGGGCCTCGCCATGGAGCTTGCGGGCCCGGTGCAGTTCCTCCTGCAGGGGCGCCGGGGCGATGTGCTCGAGGGTGGGGTGCTCCGTGTCGGCAATGGCCTCCAGGCGCTGTTCCAGCTCCCGTGCCGCCTCTTCCCGGGTGGGGGCGTGGGCTACATCCAGGCCCTTGAGGGTGTCGATGTACAGCTCGTGCACCCCGCTCTCCCGCACTTTCTGAACTTCCGCCGCATCGTGCACGGCAAAGCTGTTGCGCAGGAAATTGTGGTCCATCCAGCCGATGTTGAGATCGTGGATGTACATTCCGGGCTTCAGTTCGCCAATGGGGATTTTCTTGATCATCGCAGCGTGCGGTCAGCAGGAGGCCATTGGCCCATTATGCCTTCAAGCAGCACGGGGCAGGGGGCAGCGTACAATGGCGGACCGACGGCGGACCTGCGCCCCACCCGGGTGCTGCGCCTACCCGCCGCCGCCCATTGGCCTGCCGCCATCGCCCCGGTTCAACCACTCCGTTTTCCCATGATCAGCCTACGCAATCTCACCTTCGCCCGTGCCGGCCAGCTCCTGGTCAGCGACGCCAACTTGCAACTCCACCCCGGCTACAAGGTGGGCCTCACCGGTGGCAACGGCTGCGGCAAGTCCTCCTTCTTCGCCCTGTTCACCGGCGCTCTCCATGCCGAAATCGGCGACCTGGAACTGCCGGCCAGCTGGGTGGTGGCCCACGTGGCCCAGGAGACGCCCTCCCTGCCCGATCCGGCCCTGGAATTCACCCTCGACGGGGATCGGGAGCTGCGCCAGGTGGAAGCCGACCTCAAGGTGGCTGAAGCGGCCCACGACGGTGAGCGCATCGCCGCCCTGCACGCCCGCTACGGCGAGATCGGCGGCTACGGCGCCAAGGCCCGGGCGGCAGCGCTGCTGCACGGCCTGGGCTTTTCCGATGCCGACTTTGCCCGGCCGGTGAAGGAATTTTCCGGTGGCTGGCGCGTACGCCTCAACCTGGCCCGCGCCCTGATGTGCCGTTCCGACCTGCTGCTGCTGGACGAACCCACCAACCACCTGGACCTGGACGCGGTGCTGTGGCTGGAAGGCTGGCTGAAGAACTACCGCGGTACCCTGCTGATGATTTCCCACGACCGGGACTTCCTCGACGCCGTGGTCAGCCACATCCTGCACATCGAGCAGGGCAAGATGAAGCTCTACAGTGGTCACTACTCGGCCTTCGAGCGGCAGCGGGCCGAGCAGCTGGCCCTGCAGCAGGGCATGTTCGAGAAGCAGCAGCGGGAGCGGGCCCACCTGCACCGCTTCATCGAGCGCTTCAAGGCCAAGGCTACCAAAGCCAAGCAGGCCCAGAGCCGGGTCAAGGCCCTGGCCCGCATGGAGGAGGTGGCGGCGGCCCACGTCGATACGCCTTTCACCTTCCGCTTCCGCGATCCGGTGGCCAGCCCCGATCCCCTGCTGGCCCTTTCCCACGCCCAGGCCGGCTACGGCGAGAAGATCATCCTCGGCAATGTGGAACTGACCCTGCGCCCCGGCGAGCGCATCGCCCTGCTGGGCCGCAACGGCGCCGGCAAGTCCACCCTGGTCAAACTCCTGGCCGGCCGCCTGGCGCCCCTGGCCGGCGACTACAAGGAAGGCAAGGGCCTGACCATCGGCTATTTCGCCCAGCATCAGGTGGACGAACTGCGCCCCGAGGAATCGCCTCTGCAGCACATGGTGCGCCTGGCCCCCACCACTCGGGAGCAGGAGCTGCGGGATTACCTGGGCGGCTTCGATTTCCGCGGCGACATGGCCACCCGGCCCTGCGGCCCCTTCTCCGGTGGCGAGAAGTCGCGCCTGGCCCTGGCCCTGCTGATCTGGCACCGGCCCAACCTCTTGCTGCTGGACGAGCCCACCAACCACCTGGACCTGGAGATGCGCGAGGCCCTCACCCTGGCCCTGCAGGAATACGAGGGCGGGGTGGTGCTGGTCTCCCACGACCGCCATCTGCTGCGCACCACCGCCGACAGCCTGTGGCTGGTGGCCGACGGCAAGGCTGCCCCCTTCGATGGCGACCTGGACGAATACGCCGCCTGGCTGGCCCAGCAGCAGAAGGAAGAGAAGGTGGATACGCTCAAGGAAGCCAGCAAGGAGGAGCGGCGCCAACAGCGGGAAGACGACAAGGCTGCCCGCCAGGCCCTGCTGTCCAAACGCCGGCCCCTGGTGAAGGAAGTGGACACCCTGGAAAAACGCCTTGCCGCCTGGCAGGGCGAACTGAAGCTGCTGGAGCAACGCCTGTCGGACCCCAACCTCTACGCCAATCCAGACCCGACCCTGCTTGATCCCCTGGTGAAGCGCCAGGCCGAACTCACCCGGGATATCGCCACCGCTGAAGAACGTTGGCTGGAGGCTCAGGACGAGCTGGAGCAATTGCCCCTGCCCGAGTGATGCCCTAACATCGGCCACACGATGCCGCCCCGGAAAACTTCGGGGTCGCAATATTCGATCGAAGAGGGAGGCGTATGGGACATTTGCTGCGACGCTGGTCGCTACTCTTGCTGCTCCTGCCGGTTTCCCTGTTGCAGGCCCAGGAAGCCCGTCCCCTATTGTTTGGGGTGATGCCCTATCTCAGCACCCGCATCCTCATCACCACCTATTCGCCTCTCGCCGCCTATCTGGAACAACGCCTGGGGCGGCCGGTGACATTGCAGACCGCCCCCGACTTCGACACCTTCACCAGCCGCGCCTTCGCCGGCGAGTACGACCTGCTGCTGATTGCCCCTCACTACGCCCGGCTGGCCGAGGTGGATTATGGCTACATTCCCCTGGTGCGCCACCGCAATGACATCCGCTGCTATCTGATGGTCCACCGGGATCATCCCCTGTCCACCGTTGAGCAGTTGCGAGGGCAGACCATCGCCATCCACGAGCGGAGCGCCATGGTGCCCATGCTCGGACTCAACTGGCTGGCGGAGCAGGGCCTGGTGGCGGAACGGGATTTCCGCGTGGTGGAAAATGTGACCCAGAGCAGTGCCCTGCAGAGCGTGGTCAGCGGCAAGGCCCGGGCCGCCATCGTTTCCCACTCCACCGTGGCCCAGGCCCCGGCCGACCTGCGGGAGGCCACCCGCATCGCCGGCGAATGCCCGTCGGCCCCGGGCCTGGCCCTGATGGCGCACAACCGGCTGCCGCCGGCCGAACGCCGACGCATCAAGGAAGTCCTCAACGCCTTCGAGCAGACGCCGGAAGGCAAGACGTTCTTCCAGGTCAGTACCCATGGTGGCTATCGGGAGCCGACCCAGGCCGATGCCCGGCTGATGGACAAGGTGCTGCCGGAAACCCGCCGGCTGCTGAAGAAATAAGATGGCTATGGGCTGGCTACATACACTACGGGGCAAACTGATCGTTTCCACCATCCTGGTGGAGGCGGTCATCATTGCGGCCGTGCTTTGGAACGGCCAGCGCCTGATCGAGACCCACCTGCTTGAACAGTTCGAACTGCGGCGCAAGGAAACCACCCTGCTGCTCGATGCCGCCCTGGCGCCGGCCATGGCCCAACGGGATTACGCCGCCGTCAGCGATATCCTGCAGGCCACCCAGGCCATCAACAGCATCGATTACTTGGTCATGTTCGACAACGACGGCCAGATCGTCGCCACCGCCAACTGGGAGCGTCAGCGCCCCGTTCCGCTGGCGGACAATCCGGAGCAGCTGCTGAACGGCAATGGGCTGCAGAACTTTGACCTGCGCATTCCCATGAACATCGGGGGCCGCCAGTTCGGAGAACTGCAGTACGGTCTCGACCTGGGTTTTCTGCGCCAGGCCCGTGCCGATCTGCAGCGCCAGACCATGCTCATTGCCATCAGCGGCCTCCTGCTTTCAGCCCTGGTCCTGGCCTCCATCGGCCTTTGGCTGACCCGTCACCTCAATCGTCTGACCCAGGCCAGCCGTCGCCTGGCACAGGGCAACACCTTCCAGACCCTGCCGGAAAGCGTAGACGACGATATCGGTGCCCTGACCCGGGCCTTCAATCAGATGGGGAGCGCCCTGGCCGCCCGGGTGGAGGACCTGCAGGACTCCGAAAGGGAGCAGCGCCAGCTGGCTGCCACCCTTTCCGCCGAGCAGGCCCGCCTGCATGCCCTGCTTTCCTCTATGCGCCTGGGGCTGTTGTTTGTGTCCCCCGAGGGGCGGGTGGTCTATGCCAATCCGGCCTTTCGTCAGCTGTGGCGCCTCGGTGATGACGATGTTTCGCCCGGAATGTTGCTGGGCGACCTGGCCCAGCGCATTGCCAGCGACCCCCAGCGTTTGTCGGACCCGTACCAGCGGGAACACCTTTTCCTGGCCGATGGCTTGCAGTGGGAACTGCGCCAGGCTGACGAGCGCCTGCTGACCCAGATCAGCGTGGCGGTACCGGCAGCTCCTGGTGAAACCCAGGAAGGCGAGAGCCGGCTGTGGATTTTCGAAGACATCACCCATGAGCGGCAGACCGCCGACCGGCTGCTCTTCATGGCCGAGCGGGACCCCCTCACCGGCCTCTACAACCGCAGCCGTTTCGAGGGCGAACTGCAGCGGCTGGCGGTGCAGTTCGAGCGGGATGCGTCACTGCAGGCAGCGTTGCTGTATTTCGACCTGGACGAGTTCAAGACGGTCAATGACAGCTTCGGCCATCGTGCCGGTGATGCGGTGCTGCTGCGCATTGCCAGCGAAGTGGGGCAGCTGCTGCGGAGCAACGAGATGTTTGCCCGCCTCGGCGGTGATGAATTTGCCGTGGTGGCCCCCGGCGCCGATCTGGCGGCGGCCCAGACCCTGGCCCAGCGTATCGTCGCCGCCGTTGCCGCCCTGGGCTTCGAGTTTGAGGGTACCAGGGTACGTCTGACTTCCAGCCTGGGCATCGCCCTGCTGCCGGAACATGCGCGACGTCCGGAGGAGTGGGTGGCCCGGGCCGATATCGCCATGTATGCGGCCAAGCATGCCGGCAAGAACGGCTGGCGCGTCTTCCGCGAGGAGCTCGGGCAATCCGCCTACATGCTGGCCCAACTTTCCTGGGCCGAGCGCATCCAGGCGGCCCTGGAGCAGGATTTATTCGAGCTCCACTTTCAGGGCATCTACACCACCGGCATCCCGGTGCTCTCCCACCTGGAAGTGCTGCTGCGCATGAAGGATCCGGAAAATCCCGGCCTTTACCTGATGCCCGGCGAATTCATTCCGGCCGCCGAACGTAACGGCCGCATTCTGGACATCGACCGCTGGGTGCTGGAAGCCGGCATTCGTACCCTGGCCCGGCATCCTCAGCTACCGGGTCTGGCCATCAACATCTCCGGGCGCTCCTTTGACGACCCCGGGCTGCCGGATTACATCACCGGCCTGCTGGACACCCACCGGGTTGCCCCCCAACGTCTGCTGGTGGAGCTGACGGAAACCGCGGCCCTGTCGAACATGGCGGATACCCAGCGCTTCATCAGCTACATCCGCGGCATGGGCGGCTCCGTCTGCTTGGATGATTTTGGCGTCGGCTTTTCCTCTTTTGCCTACCTCAAGCACCTGGACGCCAACGTGATCAAGATCGATGGCATGTTCATCCGCAACCTGGTGAACAGCCGGGAAGACCAGGTGTTCGTTCGTGCCATCATCGAAGTGGCCCGGGGCCTGGGCAAGAAGACGGTGGCCGAATTTGTCGAAGACCAGGCGACTTATGTCTTGCTCGGGGAACTGGGCGTGGACCTGGCCCAGGGCTATCACCTCTCACGCCCCTGCGCCGAATTGCCCGACCCGGCCACCCCACTGGCCGCCTGATGGCTTGGTGCCGCCATTCCATGTGGGTGGCGGGGCATCGGAACGGGGGGGCTTCTGCTAAAATCCCGGCTTTTGCGTCCTCAGCCAAGGAGTTTTCCGTGCAGATCGTTTGTCTTGACCTCGAAGGTGTGCTCGTTCCCGAAATCTGGATCGAATTCGCCGAACGCACGGGCATCCCCGAGCTGCGCCGCACCACCCGCGAAGAGCCCAACTACGACGTGCTGATGCAGTATCGTCTGGGCATCCTCAAGCAACACGGCCTGGGCCTGCCGGACATCCAGAAGGTCATCGCCGAAATGGGCCCCCTGCCTGGTGCCAAGGAATTCATCGAGTGGCTGCGCCCCCGCTTCCAGGTGGTGATCCTCTCCGACACCTTCTACGAATTCGCCATGCCCCTGATGGCCCAGCTGGGCTTCCCCGCCCTGTTCTGCCACAAGCTGGAGGCCGATGCCCAGGGCTTCCTGGTGAATTACCATCTGCGCATGCCCAACCAGAAGCAGGAAGCGGTGAAGCGCTTCAAGGAACTGAACTTCAAGGTCATTGCCTCCGGCGATTCCTACAACGACACCACCATGCTCGGCGAAGCCCATGCCGGCATCCTCTTCTGCCCGCCGGAAAACGTCATCCGCGAATTCCCCCAGTACCCGGTGGTGAAGGACTACGAAGCCCTGAAGGCGGAAATCCTCAAGGCCAGCGACCGCATCTAAGACCGCCATGCATCGCCAACGCTTCTACACCCTTACTGCCTCCTGCCCGGACCGTACCGGCATCGTCGCCAAGGTTTCCAGCTTCTTTGCCGCCCATAACGGCTGGATTCTGGAAACCGCCCTGCATGCCGACGATGCGGCCGGGCGCTATTTCATGCGTATCGAAGTGCGGGCCGATTCCCTGCCCTTCATGCTGGCCGAACTGCGGGAGCGCTTCCGCCCCATCGCCGAAGAACTGGAGATGGACTGGAAAATCACAGACAGCGCCGTGAAGAAGCGGGTGGTACTGCTGGTCTCCAAGCAGGAGCACTGTCTCTACGACCTGCTGGCCCGCTGGCAGTCGAAGGAACTGGACATCGAGATTCCCTGCATCATCTCCAACCACGATACCTTCCGCGGTTTCGTGGAGTGGCATGGCATCCCCTTCCACCACATTCCCGTCACGCCGGACAACAAGGCTGCCGCCTATGCCGAGGTGCAGCGCCTGTTCGAGGAAGTGAAGGGGGATGCCATGGTGCTGGCTCGCTACATGCAGATTCTCTCACCGGAACTGTGCGCCGCTTTCCCGGGGCAGATCCTCAACATCCACCACAGTTTCCTGCCCAGTTTCGTCGGGGCCAAGCCCTACCACCAGGCCTATGAACGGGGCGTCAAGCTGATCGGCGCCACCTGCCATTACGTGACCGCTGACCTGGACCAGGGGCCCATCATCGACCAGGACGTGATCCGTATTGACCACTCCGATGCGGTGGAAGACATGGTGCGCTACGGCAAGGACATCGAGAAGACCGTGCTGGCCAGGGGCCTGCGTTACCACCTGGAAGACCGGGTGCTGGTGCATGGCAACAAGACGGTGGTGTTCCGCTGAGCGGCATGCTTTGCCACACCTGGAAAAAGGGCGCTGCGGCGCCCTTTTTTCTTGCCCGAGGCGGCTAAAGATCCCGGTAGCGCTGTACCGGGGCCGGTGTACAGGGCAGGTAGTGGCTGATCAAGGAGCGGCCCGGTGCCCAGAGATGCAGCAGCAAGCCGCCAGGTTCCAGGGTATAGGCCAGGTCGCCGGGCGGGCCTTGCAGGTCCAGGGCGATCTGGTGGGCGGGGGAGGGGGCGGTGAGGGCCGGGCGGTCGGCGAAGCGGGTGCTGATGAAGCGGTGCACGTGGCCGCAGAGCACCGCTTCCACCTGGGGATGCCGGTTCAGCCAGCTTTCCAGCAGGGCGGCTCCGCGGCAGTTGATGGCATCCATGCCGGGAATGCCGACAGGAAAGGGCGGGTGATGCAGGGCCAGCAGGACGCGGCGGTCCGTTGGACAGGAGGCGTCCAGCCAGGCCAGGGTGTCCGGTGTGATCTCCCCGTATTCATGGCCGGGAACCAGGCTGTCGAGTAGCAGCAGCGTGCCACCGGTCAGTTCCCGCCGCTGGTGGCAGCGGGGGCCGGACCAGGCTTGATCCGGGAAGGCGGCTTGCAGGTGCTGGCGGTGGTCGTGGTTGCCCGGCAGCAGGGCCAACGGAATTCCGGTCGTGGCCAGCTGGGCGGCGAGACTCCGGTATTCGGCGGGGCTGCCGCGATCTACCAGATCGCCGCTGATCAGCAGCAGGTCGGGCCGGGGTTGCAGTGCGGCCAGGCGGGCCAGGGCGGTCTCCAGGGCCGCCGCCGTATCCACCCGGCCGTAGAGCAGGCCGGGGGGCGGTACGTAGTGAAGGTCGCTGAGTTGGGCGATGTACATGGCGCCAGCTTAGCAAAGGGCGGGGGCCGCCGCACCCCGGGCGGCTTGGAAGGCTTGGCCTGCCGGGATCAGTAGGCCGGCATGTAGAGTGGGTAGAGGGTTTCCTCTTCGCGGCGGATACGGTTTACCAGCACATCGCCCACCTGCTGCAGGTCGCTGCCGAAGGACACTGCCAGGTTGGCCTGGGTGCCGATGTCCTTGTACTTGGAGAGGAAGGCCAGCACGGCCTTGCCGATGCCATCCATTTCGTGGCGGAAGCCATGCATCAGTTCGAAGCTGTCCGGGTCCTGGCGCAGGGAGTGTTCCAGGTAGATGTAGAAGCGGATGTTCTCGGTCATCAGGTGGTCCAGCACGGCGCCGCGGAAATCCTCCAGCCGGGCGGCGGTGGCGGTGAGGTCGTTGGCCTGGAAGACCCGGGATATTTCGCCGAAGAGGGCCAGCAGCCGGCCATGCTCCTGCTGCAGGCGGGGCACCAGCTCCGGATTGTAGGCAATGCCCTGGGCCTGGGGGGCCACCGGAGCGGTGCCGGGGGCAGGGGCGGTTTCGACGGCCGGCTTCTTGCCGTCGAAGAGGAAATTCCAGAATCCCATGTTGCTTCCTTCGTAAATGGTTATGACATATCGCTAATCACGGGGAAGCTAACGGCTGGAGGAAGCTTCAATCTTTGATCTAGATTAAGAAAATCGCCGGGTGGAGGCCGGATATCCGGGCCGACGAAAAAAAAACGGGCACCCGAAGGTGCCCGTCCTGGTTTGCCGCGAGGGAGGGAGCGGCGTGCCGTGTTGCTTAAAGGTGGTAGGCGCTTTCGCCG
Source organism: Azospira sp. I13 (assembly GCF_003112695.1). GTDB lineage: Bacteria > Pseudomonadota > Gammaproteobacteria > Burkholderiales > Rhodocyclaceae > Azospira. The sequence goes on along the minus strand of NZ_BFBP01000007.1, from coordinate 212,847 downwards.
TGGGAGGTGATGTCCAGACCTTCGCGCTCTTCCTCTTCGGGGACGCGCAGGCCGATCAGCATATCCACCAGCTTGTAGGCGATCACGGAGACCACGGCGGACCAGACGACGGTCAAGCCTACGCTGGTCAGCTGCACGATCACTTGGTCAGCGATGGAGTAAGTTTCCGCCACAGCGTTGGTGACGTAGTCCCAGATGCCCACGCCGCCCAGGGAGGGGGCTGCGAAGACGCCGGTCAGGGTGGCACCGAGGATGCCGCCGACGCCATGGACGCCGAACACGTCGAGGGAGTCATCCGCACCCAGCAGGCGCTTCAGGCCATTGACGCCCCACAGGCAGACCACGCCAGCCAGCAGGCCGATGACCAGGGCACCGATGACACCGACGAAGCCGGCGGCCGGGGTGATCGCCACCAGGCCAGCGACGGCACCGGAAGCGCCGCCCAGCATGGAAGGCTTGCCCTTCAGCAGCCATTCGGCGAAGACCCAGGAGAGGGTAGCGCCAGCAGTGGCCAGCCAGGTGTTGATGAAGGCCAGGCCAGCGGAGCCGTTGGCTTCCAGGGCGGAGCCGGCGTTGAAGCCGAACCAGCCGAACCACAGCAGGGAGGCACCGATCATGGTCATGGTCAGGCTGTGGGGGGCCATGGATTCACGACCGTAGCCGATCCGCTTGCCGATCAGGAAGGCACCCACCAGGCCGGCAACGGCGGCGTTGATGTGCACCACGGTACCGCCAGCGAAGTCCAGCGCACCCTTCTGGAAGAGGAAGCCGGCAGTGGCGCCCAGCTTCTCGGCGGCGGCAGCATCGATGTAGCCATCGGGGCCGGCCCAATACCAGACCATGTGGGCCATGGGCAGGTAGGAGAAGGTGAACCACAGCACCACGAACACCAGCAGGGCGGAGAACTTGATGCGCTCGGCGAAGGAACCGATGATCAGGCCGCAGGTGATGGCGGCGAAGGCGCCCTGGAAGACCACATAGACGAACTCGGGGATGACCACGCCCTTGGACCAGGTGGCGGCGACGGAATCCGGCGTCACGCCCTTCATGAAGATCTTGTCCAGGCTGCCGAAGAAGGCATTGCCCTCCGTGAAGGCGATGCTGTAGCCGTACAGCACCCACAGCACGGAAATCAGGGAGAAGACCATGAACACCTGCATCAGCACGGAGAGCATGTTCTTGGAGCGGACCAGGCCGCCGTAGAACAGGGCCAGGCCCGGGATGCTCATGAGGATGACGAAGGCGGCGCAGACCATGACCCAGGCAGTGTCGCCCTTGTTGGGCACCGGGGTAGCGGCAGCTTCAGCCGGGGCCGCTGCCGGTGCAGCTGCCGGAGCGGCTACAGCAGGGGCGGCAGCTGCTTCGGCCGCCGGGGCGGTTACCGCTTCAGCGGGCTTGTCGTCGGCGAAGGCCGGCGCGGCGGACAGACCGATGACGCCGAACAGGGCCAGAACAGCAAGAAAGCGTTTCATGGCGTTTCCCCTTTACAGAGCATCCTCACCGGTTTCGCCGGTGCGGATGCGGATGACTTGTTCAACGTCGAAAACGAAGATCTTGCCGTCGCCGATCTTGCCGGTGCTGGCGGACTTCTCGATGGCTTCGATGACCTGATCCAGCAGCTCGTTCTTCACGGCGGCCTCGATCTTCACCTTGGGCAGGAAGTCGACCACGTACTCGGCGCCACGATACAGCTCGGTGTGGCCCTTCTGGCGGCCGAAGCCCTTGACCTCGGTAACGGTGATGCCCTGCACGCCGATGGCGGAAAGGGCTTCACGCACTTCGTCAAGCTTGAAGGGCTTGATGATGGCGGTAACCAGTTTCATAGCTTTCTCCTAAATTGCCCCCGGGGTGAGCCCCGGGGTGCAGCGAACGGAAAAGTGGATTAGAAGGTCTTGGTGAAGGAGAGCAGGGCGCGGCCGTTGCCCAGGTCCTTGTTGAAGGCATTGCAGTACACCGGGGTAGCGTCGCCGCAAGCCTTGGCATCGGTGGTCCAGTAGGACAGGCCGACGGTGCCGAAGCCCACATCCTTGGTCACGCCCACCTTGTAGTCGGTGTAGGAGGCATCGCCGTTGTTCTTGATCTTCTGGTGACCGACGTGGCCCAGCACGCCCCAGCCGTCGCCCAGGTCGTAGGCGGCGTTCAGTTCCAGGTAGCCGGAACCGCGGGTGTTGTCGAGGCCGTTGGCGCCGGTGAAGCCGAAGATGTGGCTGGAGACGACATGGGAGTACTTCAGGGTCAGCCACTTCCAGCCGATGGCGCCATACAGTTCGGTGGTGTCAGCCTTGGTGAAACCGGCGGGGAAGGTGCCGGGGTAGTTGTAGCGCAGCACGCCCAGGTCGTAGTTCCAGTCGCCGCCGGCGAAGGTGTTCTTGTAGCCGCCGTAGAGGTCGATTTCGGCGGAGGAGCTGGTGCCGTTACCGGCATCGCTCAGCCAGGAGATGTTGGAGCCCCAGACACCGGCGTACAGGCCGCTGGCGTGGGAGTAATCGAAACCACCCTGGATGGCGGGCTTGCGGTTGGTCTGGCCGATACCGCGGTAGATGTATTCGGAGGCCAGGGTCACGTTGGCGGTGAAGGTGTGCTCGCTGGCGGGCGCGGCGGCTTCCTGGGCCATGACGGAAGCGGAAGCGGCCAGGGCGGCCAGAACGGCGGTGGCGAGAATGGTCTTGCGCATAATGGGACTCCTGATGTTTTTCGGAAATAAAAAGCTTGCATGGACCGTTAGCACACCCCGTGCCAACTTTATTTTTAATATAAATCAAATAATTAACAAGGCACGCTAGTGCATTTCCCGAAGAGGCGCACCGGGCTGGCGCACCACCATGAAGCGGCGCACCAAAGCAGTGCTGCCCGGAACGGGGCAGTGCCGGGGGCATCAAAGTCTTCTATCGCCCCATGCTAAACTCGGCGCCCATCTGCCCGACCGCCCCTTTTTTTCCGGAGTCCGCGCCATGCTCGATCCCAAGATTTTTGAAGAATTCTCCAGCCGCCTGGCCGGCATCATGGCCGCCACCCCCGCCGCCGACATTGAAAAGAACGTCAAGGCCATGGCCGGCGCCTTCTTCAGCAAGCTGGACCTGGTGACCCGGGAGGAGTTCGACGTACAGGCCCAGATCCTCCTGCGTACCCGGGAGAAGCTGAAGGACCTGGAAGCCCGCATCGCCGCCCTGGAGCAGCAGGGCCGCTGAGTTCCCCTTACCGGGCCGGGCTTCCGGCCCCGCCCGGTGGTTTTCCCGACGGGCAAAGCACCACATTGTTGCCGCAGCGGTTGATAGTCAATTGTCATTGATCCGCCTACACTGTGGGCCTTACTCACTCCGCTGCTGCGACCATGCCCCTCGCCCTCGTTCATAGCCGTGCCCTGGCGGGCATGGAGGCACCACCGGTGGCCGTCGAGGTGCATCTGGCCAACGGCCTGCCCAGCTTCACCCTGGTGGGCTTGCCGGAAGCCGAGGTGAAAGAGGCGCGGGAGCGGGTAAGGGCCGCCCTCATCACCAGCGGCTTCGAATTTCCCGCCAAGCGGGTGACCGTCAACCTGGCGCCGGCCGACCTGCCCAAGGAATCGGGGCGCTACGATCTGCCCATCGCCCTTGGCCTCCTGGCCGCCTCCGGCCAGATTCCCGTCAAATCCCTGGAAGGCTGCGAATGCGTCGGTGAGTTGTCCCTCTCCGGCGCCCTGCGCCCGGTGCGGGGCGTGCTGCCCATGGCGCTGGCTGCTGCCCGGGCCGGCCACGCCTTCATCCTGCCGAAGGACGACGGAGCCGAAGCCGCTTGGGTGCGCCGTGCCCATCCCGCCATGTCCATCCTGCCCGCCGAGAATCTGCTGGCGGTCTGTGCCCACCTGGGGGGCCAGGCGCTCCTGGCGGAGGCCGCCGATCTGCCGCCGCCGGCAGATGACATCTATCCGGACCTGCGGGATGTGAAAGGCCAGGCCCAGGCCAAGCGGGCCCTGGAGATCGCCGCTGCCGGTAGCCATTCCTTGTTGTTGGCCGGGCCGCCGGGCACCGGCAAGTCCATGCTGGCGGCTCGCCTGCCCGGCCTGTTGCCGCCCATGGCCGAGGTGGAAGCCCTGGAGTCGGCAGCCATGCTCTCCCTGGTGCGCCAGTTTCGGCCGGAGCAGTTCTCCCGCCGCGTTATCCGTTCCCCTCATCACACGGCGTCGGCGGTGGCCCTGGTGGGGGGCGGCGTGCAACCCCGTCCCGGAGAAATTTCCCTGGCCCACCACGGAGTGTTGTTTCTCGATGAATTGCCCGAGTTCGACCGCCGGGTCCTGGAGGCCCTGCGGGAGCCCCTGGAAAGCGGCCAGATCCACGTCTCCCGGGCAGCGGCCCGGGCCGAGTTTCCTGCCCGCTTCCAGCTGGTGGCAGCGATGAACCCCTGCCCCTGTGGCTATCGCGGCCATCCGCGGCGGGTCTGTCGCTGCACGCCGGACCAGGTGGCCCGTTACCAGGGCCGCCTTTCTGGACCCCTGCTCGACCGCATCGACCTGATGCTGGAAGTGCCGGACCTGACGCCGGAGGAAATCCAGGCGGCGCCGGCCGGTGAGCCGTCGGCGGTGGTGCGGCAACGGGTGGTTGCCGCCCGGGAGCGCCAGCAGGCTCGCCAGGGCAGGAGCAATGCCCGGCTGGAAGGGGATGAACTGGAGTACCATTGCCGTCCGGACGAAGCTGCAGCAGCCCTGCTCCGGCAGGCCACGCACCGCCTCAACCTGTCGCCCCGGGCCTACCATCGCGTACTGCGGGTGGCCCGCAGCATTGCCGATCTGGCGGCGCTGCCGGACATCGGTGCCCCCCAGGTGGCCGAGGCCCTGCACTATCGCCGCAGCACTGGCGTCTGAGCCTTTCTGTACCCGGCTACCGGCGCGCTTCTCCGGGCCCTTGTCGTCCTGGCCCCCTGCCCGAGTTATCCGTGATCGCCTATCGCCATCTGGCCATTCTGCTGGCCACCCTGTCCGCCCTCGGACCCTTCTCCATCGATACCTACCTGCCGTCCTTTCCAGAGATCGGCAGCAGCCTTGGTGCATCCCCCCTGGAGGTGCAGCAGACCCTCACCGCCTACTTGCTGCCCTTCGCCGTGATGACGCTCTGGCATGGCGCCCTGGCGGATGCCCTGGGTCGCCGCCGGGTCATCCTGGTCGCCCTGGTGCTCTTCGGTCTGGCTTCCGTCGGCTGCGCTCTGGCCACCAGCATCGAGCAGCTGTGGCTGTTCCGTGCCTTGCAGGGGATGACGGCGGGGGCCGGCATCGTCGTCGGCCGGGCGGTGGTGCGGGATGTCTTCCAAGGGGCGGAGGCCCAGAAGTTGATGGCCCACGTGGCCATCATGTTTGCCCTGGCTCCGGCCATCGCCCCCATCATCGGCGGCTGGCTGCACGTGGCTTTCGGCTGGCGTTCCATCTTCGTTTTCATGGTGCTGGCCACCCTGGCCCTGCTCCTCGCCTGCTGGCGCTGGCTGCCCGAAACCCTGCCGGCGGCGGCACGCCAGCCCCTGCACCCCGGCTACCTGCTGGCGGCCTACCGGGCGGTGCTGACCTCCCGGGGCTTTCTCTCCGCCTCCTTTGCCATCGCCTTCAACTTCCTCGGCTTCTTCCTTTACGTCATGTCGGCCCCGGTTTTTCTCATGGAACACCTGGGCCGCTCGGAAACCGAGTTCTACTGGCTGTTCGGCCCCGCCATGGCCGGGCTGATGCTGGGCTCCTGGATCAGCGGCCGGCTGGCCGGGCACCTCTCACCCCTGGCCACCGTGCAGCGGGGCTACGGCCTGATGGCTGTCGGCCTGGCCCTCAACCTTGGCGTCAGCTTCGGCCTGCCGCCGGGCTTGCCCTGGAGCGTGCTGCATTTCGTCGTGTACAACGTCGGCATGGCCATGGCCATGCCCTGCCTGACCCTCATGGCCCTGGACCTCTTTCCCCTGCAGCGGGGCCTGGCCGCCTCCTGCCAGGCCTTCCTGCAGTCGGTGATGAATTCCCTGGCCGCCGCCCTGCTGGCTCCGCTGCTGTGGGGCAGCACCCGGCACCTGGCCCTGGGCTCGGCCTGCCTGCTCGTCCTGGGGGCCGCCTGCACCCTGTGGTATGCCCGGGAGGCGCCGCGTCAGGCATCCGACTGACATTTTTTTGCGCCCCACCGCTATACTGAAATTCCTATGACGGTAGGTGTCGTCGATGCTTTCTGCCCTGACCTCCGCCGCTGCTTCTGCCCGACGTTCGACCATACGCCGCAGCCTGCTGATCCGGGTGGCGGCCCTGGTCTTCGTCTCCATTGCCCTGTTCTCCTTCGGCCTCTACAGCCTCATCATCCGCCCCGCCGTGCAAGACTTGGCGGCCCGGGAGATGCGCAGCGCCATGGCCGCCATGCAGGGGCGCCTGGACCAGAAGGTGATGCAGGTGGAGTACATCGCCCGGGTGGCCCGGGCCTGGGGGGAAAATGGCGAGTTAAGCCTGGACGACGTGCGCCACTTCAACAGCCGGGTGATGCCGGTGCTGCTCCATTCCCCGGTGGTCTCCTCGGCCCTCTACGCCGACAACCGGGGGCGGGAGATCATGCTTTTGCAGCGTCCCGATGGCACCTGGGCCAACCGCCTGACGGATGTGGCCCGCTGGGGCAAGGAAGTGCGCTGGCTGGTGTGGAAGGATGCCCGCACCCTGCTCTCCGAAGAGCGTCAGCGTCGGGATTACGACCCACGGCAGCGCCCCTGGTACCAGGGTGCCCTGGCCCTGGAGCGGGATGACGGCCTGCACTGGACCGAGCCCTACACCTTCTTCACCACCCGGGAACCGGGCATCACCGTTTCCACCCGCTGGCGCCAGGACGGCGAAACCTACGTCATCGCCTTCGACGTGCTGCTGGCCGACCTTTCCCGTTTCACCGGCGGCCTGACCGTCGGCGAGGGCGGCCATGCCGCCATCCTCACTGGCGAAGGCCGCCTGCTGGCCCTGCCACGCCATCCGGCCTATCTCAGCGATGGCGCCATCCAGGCCGCAGTAATGCAGCCGGCGGCGGACAGCCCCCTGCAACCCCTCGGCCAGGCGGTGGCCCACTGGGAGGAACACGGCCGGGGTGCCTACTTCGCCACCCTGGGGGAGGACCACTGGGTAACCAGCATCCAGCCCTACCTGCTGCAATCACGCCAGCTCTGGCTGGTGGCCCAGGCACCGCTGCGCGACTTCGTCCCCGGCGCCCTGCGGGATATCTTCCTGCTGGTCCTGTTGGCCGCCCTGGCCCTGGGCATCGGCATCTTCATGGCGGCCCGCCTGGCCCGGCGAGTGGCGCGACCCCTGGAGCGGCTGGTGGTGGATAGCGAACGCATCGGCAACCTGGATTTCTCCCCCGGTTCCATGGTGCATACCGGCTGGCAGGAAATCGACCGCCTGGCCAGCTCCCAGGCCCACATGCGGGAAACCCTGCAGGATGCCACCCAGCGCCTGGAGGAGCGGGTGGCCCAGCGCACCCGGGAACTGGAGGATGCGCAGGAGGAAGCCGGGCGGCAGTTGCTGCTGCTCGAAGCCATCATCGACAGCATGCCCAACCCGGTCTTCTTCAAGGATGCGGAAGGCCGCTTCCTCGGCTGCAACAAGGCCTACGAAAGCACCTTCGGCGTGCGCCGGCGGGACATCATCGGCAAGACCGTGGCGGACCTGGCGTTCCTCACCGATGACGAGCGCCGGGAGTTGCAGGAAACCGCCCTCACCGTGGCCCGGGAAGGCCTGCTCAGCCACCGGGAGATGACCCTGCAGTTTGCCGACGGCCGCCGCCACGACGTGCTCTACTGGGCCAACGGTTTCCGCAATGAAGACGGTTCCCCCGGTGGCATGGTCGGCGTGGTGGCCGATATCTCCGACCGCAAGGGCATGGAGGAAGAGCTGCGCCGGGCCCGGGAGGCGGCGGAGCAGGCCACCGCCACCAAGTCTCTCTTCCTGGCCAACATGAGCCACGAAATCCGCACCCCCATGAACGCCATCATCGGCATGGCCCATCTGGCCATGAGAACCGAACTCAGCCCGAAGCAACGGGACTATGTCGGCAAGATCCACGGCGCCGCCATTTCCCTGCTTGGCATCATCAACGACATTCTGGATTTTTCGAAGATCGAAGCCGGCAAATTGTCCCTGGAGGAATTGCCTTTTAACCTGGAGGACGTACTGGGCAACGTGGCCAGCGTCCTCGGCATGAAGGCCAACGAGAAGGGGCTGGAGCTGCTCTTCAACCTTAGCCCCGGTACTCCGGTCGGGCTGGTGGGCGACCCCCTGCGCCTCAACCAGATTCTCACCAATCTGGTCTCCAACGCCATCAAGTTTACCGAGGGGGGCCAGATCACCCTCAGCGCCCGCCCGGTGGATCAGGTGGGGGACCGGGTCAAGCTGCAGTTCTGGGTCGAGGATACGGGCATTGGCATGACGCCCGAGCAGAGCGCCCGCCTCTTCCAGGCCTTCACCCAGGCCGACGGCTCTACCACCCGCAAATACGGCGGTACCGGCCTGGGCCTTTCCATCACCCGGCGCCTGGTGGAAATGATGGGGGGCACCGTCTGGGTCGATTCCCGCCTCGGTGAGGGCAGTACCTTCTGCTTCACCGCCTGGTTCGGCCGGGCCGAGGGCCTAGCCCGGCCCCGCGCCCTGCCGGCGGCCCTGGCCGGCCTGCGGGTGCTGGTGGCGGACGACAATGCGGCGGCCCGGGAGATTCTCGGCGAGGCCCTGCGCCATCTGGACCTGCGGCCCGACCTCGCCGCCACCTGCGAAGAAGCCCTGGTGCTGCTGCAGACCGCCCAGCCCTCGTCCGACCCCTATCGGGTACTCTTCCTCGACTGGCAGATGCCCGGCATGGACGGCGTTGCTGCCATCGTCCGGCTGCAGGACATGCTGCCCCCCGAACAATGGCCCCAGGTGGTGATGGTCACCGCCTACGACCAGGAAGAGCTGCGCCAGCAGACGGCCAGCCTGGGGGTTGCCGGCATCCTCATCAAGCCGGTCAGTGCCTCCACCCTGTTCGATGTGCTGGTGGGTTTGGTGGACCAGGGCAGCGAGGCTCCGGTTGGCCACCTGCTGCCGGCCCTGGTGGCGCCCCCGACCCGGCTGGACGGCCTGCGCGTACTGCTGGTGGAAGACAGCGAGATCAATCAGCAGATTGCTGCTGAACTGCTGCAATCCATGGGCGTGACGGTGAGCGCCGTAGATAACGGGCTGCAGGCCGTCGAGCTGCTGGAACGCTCCCCCGACGGCAGTTTTGATCTGGTGCTGATGGATCTGCAGATGCCGGAAATGGACGGCTATGACGCCACCCGCCGGCTGCGCGGGCAGCAGCGCTTCGCCCGCCTGCCCATCCTCGCCATGACCGCCCATGCCATGGCGGAAGAGCGCCAGCACTGCCTGGCCGTGGGTATGAACGACCACCTGGCCAAGCCCATCGACCCGAACGTCCTGGCTGCTGCCCTGGAGCGCTGGGCCCCCCTGGCAGTGCGGTTGCACAGTAGCGCCCGGGCGGCCGGCGACGCCCCCGCCGGCCTGCCGTCCATCGCCGGCCTCGACATGCCCCAGGGCCTGGCCCGCATGGCCGGCAACGGTGCCCTCTACAACCGCCTGCTGTTGCAGTTTGCCGATCGCTACCGGGAACAGGGGAATTGCCTGGCCGACCTGCTGGCCGCCGGCAACCGCAAAGATGCGGAGCGGCTGGCCCACAGCCTCAAGGGCGTGGCCGGCAACCTGGGGGCCGAAACCTTGCAGCAGGCCGCCACCGTTCTCGAAGGCGCCCTGCGCCGGGAGGCGGATGCGGAGGCCCTTTCCAGCGCCCTGGCCACCCTGCAACATGCCCTCGACGAGGTGGTGCAGTCCATCGGCGCCAACCTCGGCAAGGCATCGGCCGCCACCGCGGCCGCCGACGCCCCCGTGCGCGCCGAGGCCACGCCGCCGGCTGCCCGCCTTTCTGCTGCCCAGCAGGCGGAATTGCAGGAAGCCCTGGGCCGTCTGGCCCAGCAGCTGGAGGCCAGCGACATCCAGGCCGGCGACACCTTTGCCGCCCTCCGCCCCCTGCTCGCCCTGGACTGGGCGCCCGCCAGCCTGCTGGCCCTGGAGCGGGCCATCGGCAATTACGACTACGACCACGCCCTGGCATTGCTGCAGGGCCACGCAAAGGAATCGACATCGTGAGCCTTGATCTCGACTTCACCCACAAGCCGGTCGTCCTGGTGGTGGATGACACCCCGGACAATCTGGCCCTCATGGCCGAGCTGCTGCGGGACCGCTACAGCATCAAGGTCGCCAACAACGGCGAGCGGGCCCTGCGGGTGGCCGCCACGGAGCCCCGGCCTGACCTCATCCTGCTCGACATCATGATGCCGGAGATGGATGGCTTCGAAGTGGCCCGGGCCCTGCGGGCCGATCCGGCCACCGCCGACATTCCCTTCATCTTCCTCACCGCCCGCAGCGAGGTGGCGGACGAGCGGCGGGGCTTCGACCTGGGGGCGGTGGATTACATCACCAAGCCGGTCAGCCCGCCCATCGTCCTGGCCCGGGTGCAGACTCACCTGACCCTCAAGGCCTCCCGGGATTTTCTCAAGGACCAGAACGCCTTTCTCGAAGCCGAAGTGCAGCACCGCACCCGGCAAGTCTCGGCCATCCAGGACGTCACCATCATGGCCATGGCCTCCCTGGCGGAAACCCGGGACAACGAGACCGGCAACCACATCCGCCGGACCCAGCACTACGTGCGCTGCCTGGCCCGGCACCTGCAATCCCACCCCCGCTTTGCCGACTTCCTCGACGAGTTCACCATCGACCTGATCTACAAGTCGGCCCCCCTGCACGATATCGGCAAGGTCGGCATTCCCGACCGCATCCTGCTCAAGCCGGGCAAGCTGACGGCGGAAGAGTTCGAAGTCATGAAAACCCACACCACTCTGGGCCGGGATGCGATCTGTCACGCCGAGGACTGTCTCGATTCGCCCAATACCTTCCTTGGCTTTGCCCGGGAAATCGCCTATTCCCACCAGGAGAAATGGGATGGTTCCGGCTATCCCCTGGGCCTCCGGGGTGAAGAGATTCCCATCTCCGCCCGGCTGATGGCGGTGGCCGACGTCTACGACGCCATCATCAGCCGCCGGGTGTACAAGCCGCCCTTTCCTCATGAACAGGCGGTGGACATCATCCGCGAAGGCCGGGGCCGGCATTTCGACCCGGACATGGTGGATGCCTTTCTCGCCTGCGCCGAAGATTTCCGCTGCATCGCCGCACAGTTCCTCGATGGTGAAGCCGACGCCCAGGCCGAGGCGGAACGGGTGCGGGCGGTGTTCGGTGAAGCGGGGGAGGCATCATGAAGCCCGGCCTGCGGCACCGCCTGTGCAGACTATTCCACCTATCCCGTCTGTTTGGCTTGGCCGCCCTGCTGGGGGCCACCGCCGGCTGCGACTATTTCGCCTTGCAGGAATTGCGCCCCGGCGTTTCCACCGCCCGGGAGGTGCAGGAGCGTTTCGGCAACCCGGCCATGGAGTGGCGCAACGACGACGGCAGCCTGACCTGGGAATACCCCCGGGGCCCCCAGGGGGTGGATACCTACATGATCACCCTGGGCCCGGACCGGGTGCTGCGCAGTGTTGAGCAGGTGCTGACGGAGGCCCATTACGCCCGTATCGAGCCGGGCATGGATGAAGCCCAGGTGCGGCGCATCCTGGGCCGGCCGGGCAGCGTCAATCGCTATCCGGCCAAGCCGGAAACGGTGTGGGACTGGCGCATCGCCGGGCCCGCGGCGGCCACGGAAGAGTGGCATTTCCACGTGCATTTCGGCCCCGACGGCAAGGTGGCCGGTACCTCCCGTCGCCAGGAAATCAAGGGCTGAGCTAGGACTGAGCGCGGGCTGGCAAGGGCGCAACCTTGCCGCCCCGCTGCCGCTTCTGGCGGGGTGGAGAAGCCGCGGAGCAGCGTGAGGGAAGGCCGGGTGATGGGTGATCGCGCCATCGCATCCGGCGCGGGGGACCATGTTCTCTGATCGGCTGGATGTCCGTTGCCCGGGCCGTCGTGCTGGTCAGGGAGACCGATAACTGCCCGGAACCCAAGGAAGGACGCGGGCATGGCTGGAGCGCAGCGCCCAGCCTTGATTTCCTGTGGTAGGCGACGAAGAATGGCGTCCTTATTGCCTTCCAGGGCAGTCAAATTTTAACCCTGAGTTCTCCGGGTTCAACTGGATTTGCCTGAATTGCCTTCGGGTTCCGCTTTGGGGGAATGGCGCCGTGGCCGGAGCCGCCGCCATGATTGCCGTCGCCGCGGTTGCGGCTGGCCGTTCCCGGTCGGCTTCAGCCTGAGCAGGAATCTTCAGGCCGGTTCAAGGAGGTTCAGGCCCGGCCGCGCAGATAGGTTTCGCAGGCGTCCACCGGCATGGGCCGGGCGTAGAGATAGCCCTGTACCTCGTCGCAGCCGGTCTCCCGCAGGGCGGCAGCCTGTTCTTCGGTTTCCACCCCTTCACCGATGGTCTTCAGCTTCAGGCTGGCAGCCATCTGCACCACGGCGCGGACGATGGCGGCGCTGTCGCCGTCGCTGGTGATGTCGCGCACGAAGCTCTGGTCGATCTTCAGCTTGTCCACCGTGAAGCGCTTGAGATAGGCCAGGCTGGAATAGCCGGTGCCGAAGTCGTCGATGGAGAGCAGCACGCCCATGGCGTTGAGGGCTTTGAGGGTGGCCAGGGTGGCTTCCGCATCCTGGATCAGGATGGATTCGGTCAGTTCCAGTTCCAGGGCCGAGCCGGGCAGCTGGTTGGCGGCCAGGGCGTCGCCGACGGTCTTGAGCAGGTCGTCCCGGCGGAATTGCAGGGCCGACAGGTTCACCGCCACGGTCATGGGCGGCAGGCCCGCATCCAGCCAGGCCCGGGCCTGGCGACAGGCTTCCTGGATGACCCAGGTGCCCATGGGCACGATCAGCCCGGTTTCTTCCGCCAGGGGAATGAACTGGCCCGGTGGAATCAGGCCTTCCGGCGTTTGCCAGCGCAGCAGGGCTTCCACCCCCACCACCTTGCCGCCGGCCAGTTCCAGCTGGGGCTGGTAGTACAGCACTAGCTCCTGGCGCTCCAGGGCCTGGTGCAGGCGCTGCTGCAGGTTGAGGCGTTCCAGGGTGCTGACGTTCATGGCTTCGGTGAAGAAGCGGTAGGTGTTGCGGCCGCCCTGTTTGGCGTGCACCAGGGCGGTGTCGGCCTTTTTCAGCAGGGTGTCGAAGTCGTTGCCATCGTCCGGCGCCAGGCTGATACCGATGCTGGCGGAGATGCTCAGGGGGTGACCATCCACCTCGAAGGGGGCGGCGAGAGTGGCAAGCAGGGTCTCGGCGGCCCGGGACACCTGGGCCGGCTCCTGGCACTGGGGCAGCACGATGAGGAATTCATCGCCCCCCTGGCGGCTGAGGGTGGCGCTTTCCCGCAGCACACCCTTGAGGCGGCGAACCACCCGCTGCAGCAGCTGGTCGCCGGCATGGTGGCCGAGGGAGTCGTTGATGGTCTTGAAGTGGTCCAGGTCCATCAGCAGCAGGGCCACCGGGGCCGGGGCGCCGCTGGCCCGCTCGGCGGCGGAGGCGATTTGCTCTTCCAGGCGCAGGCGCAGCAGGTTGCGGTTGGGCAGGCCGGTCAGGTGGTCATGCTGGGCGAGGAACTGCAGCCGCTCTTCCAGGGCCTTGCGGTCGGAGATATCGGAGAAGACGGCGACGTGGTTGACGATCTTGCCCTGGCTGTCGCGGATGGCGTTGATGCGGGTCCACTTCGGGTAGATCTCGCCGCTCTTGCGTCGGTCGTAGATTTCCCCCTGCCAGTAACCCTGGGTGTTGAGGGCCTCCCACATGCGGCGGTAGAAGACCTTGTCGTGGTGGCCGGAGGAGAGCAGGCGGGGGTTGCGGCCGATTACTTCCTCCGCCGCGTAGCCGGTGGTTTCGGTGAAGGCCCGGTTCACCGAGCGGATGTTGTTCTCCGCGTCGGTGACCAGAATGGCTTCGTTGGAGGTGTCGAAGACCTTGGCCGCCAGGCGCAGTTCTTCCTCGTTACGCTTGCGTTCGGTGATGTCCACCATCACCCCCACCAGCCCGGCCACCTGGCCCTGGGCATCGCGGAAGGTGGCCTTGTTGAAGATCACGTCGTGGTTCACGCCGTCGGCGTAGCGTACCTGGGCCTCATACACCTGCTTGCCCGGGGCGTTGAAGAGCAGCTCGTCGGCCGCGGCATAGCGGGCCGCCAGTTCTGGCGGCGCCAGGTCGTATACGCTCTTGCCGAGGAAGGCTTCCCGTTCCTTGCCGATGTAGCCGAGGAAGGCCTCGTTGCAGCCCAAGTAGCGGCCCTTTGCATCCTTGTAGAAGAGCGGGCTGGGAATGGCTTCGATCAGGGTGTGCATGAACTGCACGTGTTCCTGCAGCATGGCGTCGGTACTGCGCAGGGCCTCCTGCTTGCGGGTCAGGCTGAGGGCCATCTGGTCGAACTGGTGGGCCAGGGTGGCAATTTCGTCTTCGCCGGCGAGGTTGATGCGCACCCCCAGATCCCCTTCCCCCAGGCGCCGGGCGGCCGCCGAGATGAGGTTGAGGCGGCGGGTCACCCAGCGGTCCAGCAACAGGGAGAGCAGCAGGGCTCCCAGCAGGGAGAGGGCGCCGGTTTTCAGGGATTCGTAAATAGCTTCGCTGCGGGCTGTGGCCAGGGGGGCGGCAATGTCGTACTCGACGTAGAGGATGCCTCGGCGCAGGCCCCGCAGGGAGCCGTGGGTGAGGTCCATGACGATGGGGAAATAGCCGGTGAGGGTTTCGCCGCTTTCGTCCAGGCTCACCTGGTGCTGTTCCCGGACCATGACCTGGCTGGCCTCTTCGGCCTGGTAGCGGCTGACCTGGGCGGCTTCCTCGCCCTGCCAGAGATAACGGTTGGCGAAGATCACCTGGTCGTTGTCGTCGGCCAGGATCAGGGTGCGGATGCGCGGATGCAGGGCCGTGGCAGAGAGACGGGCCTTGGCCTGGGCCATGTTCTCCAGGACCAGGCGCTCCGCCAGGATGTCCTGCAGCTGGCGCATCAGTACCCCCAGGGTTTCCCGGCTTTCCTGCTGGATGCGGGCACTGGCGTTCTGATACCAGTGCACCGCCACATACACCGAGCCGACGGCGGCGAAGAGCAACAGTACCAGGGGAAGCAGCAGGCGCAGGCGGAAGGCCGCGGGAATCCGCTCCAGGCGATCGAGCAGGCTCATGGCGCCAGCACCTTAGCCAGATCGGCCGGCAGCAGGCGACGGCTATCCACAGGTTGGGAGATCAGGTGCTGGCTCTGCATCACCTCGGCCAGGCGCTGCAAGGGCACGGCAATGGCCGGCGGGTGGCCGGCCAGCAGGCGCAGGTTCTCGGCCCGATCGGGCAGGATCAGGCCTTCCAGGGCCAGGCGCATGTCGTTGCCGGAAGTCTGGGTACGGCGGCCGAGGGCGGCAGCGGTGCCCGAGGGATCGGCCCGCAGTTCGTCGAGCACCCGGAACCAGCCGTTGCTGAGGGTCTTCAGGGTGTTCTGGTGCTGTCGCCAGGCCTCCTCCCGCACCACCAGCAGGTCGAAGATACCTTCCGGCATCTGGCGACTGGAATAGAGCTTGCGGGCGCCCAGGCGTTGCAGCCGGGAGAGGGCAGGCTCAAAGGTCACCACTGCGTCGGCGGCCCCGGCCACGTAGGCGTTTTCGTGGGTGTCGGCCGTCAGGGGGACGATGGAAACGTCGGCCGGAGTCAGCCCTGCCTCACCCAGGGCCTGGGTCAGCACGTAGGCGCCGAGGGCCTGGTTTTCCACGCCGATGCGGCGCCCCTTCAGGTCTTCCAGACGCTGGATGTCGGGGCGGGCCACCAGGGCGTCGCCGCCATTGGAGATATCCAGTACCAGCACCACCCGGATATCCATCTGGTCGGCCAGCAGGCCCAGGGCCTCGTCGCCGGTGAGGGCGGCGCCATCCAGGGCACCGTTGCGGAATGCCCGCAGCACTTCGGAGGTGGAGGGCAGCTCGTAAAGGTGGATGGGCGCATTGCCCCAGTAATTGCGCTCCCGGGCCAGGTGCAGTGGCTCATAGCCGGCCCATTCGTTGGTCGCCAGGCGCAGGGGGGGCTGGGGCGCCCCCCGCTGACAGGCCGCGAGCAGGGCAGCGCCGCCTGCCAGGAGCAGGCGCCGGCGTCCGGAACTGAACGGGGCGGCGACGGGGGCAGCGACCATGATTTGACGGGAGAAAGGGAGCGGACAGTATCGCATGAAATCCGGATAAACCCCGGCAGGGGCCTATCGGGGAGGGCCTGACGTGAAGCCAGGCCGGTATCCGGATGAAATTGGCGGGAAAGCCGGATGTAACGCGGGATGCGATGTCAGCTGCAAGCTACATCCGGGGCACACCCGCGTGATACCCGAGGTCAGGCGCGGCGGCGGAAAATCACATCCCACACGCCATGGCCGAGGCGAATGCCGCGCTGCTCGAACTTGGTCAGGGGGCGGTAGTCGGGGCGCGGGGCGAAGCCGCCGTGGCTGTTGTCCACGGTGTTTTCCAGCAGGGGTTCGGCGGAGAGCACTTCCAGCATCTGGAGGGCGTATTCCTCCCAGTCGGTGGCGCAGTGCAGGTAGCCGCCGGGGGCCAGGCGGGAAGCCAGCAGGGTGATGAGGGGCGGCTGCACCAGGCGGCGCTTGTGGTGCCGCTTCTTCGGCCAGGGGTCGGGGAAGTAGATGTGGGCGCCGGCCAGGGAGTTCTCGGGGATCATGTCCCGCAGCACTTCCACGGCGTCGTGCTGGATGATGCGGATATTGCCGATTTCACCCTCGGCCACCAGCTTGCACAGGCTGCCGACGCCGGGGGTGTGCACTTCCACCTCGATGAAGTTGGTATCGGGCCGGGCGGTGGCGATCTTGGCCGAGGTCTCGCCCATGCCGAAGCCGATCTCGAATACCGTGGGGGCTTCGCGGCCGAAGGTGGCGGCGAAATCCAGGGCCTCGGGACGGTACGCGATGCCGACCTTGGGCATCATGTCGTCCAGGTAGCGCAGCTGGGCGCTGGAGACCCGGCCCTGGCGCAGCACGAAGCTGCGGATGGGGCGTTTGGCCAGGGGGTTGTCTTCACCGGCGCCGGACTCGGCGATCAGGTCGGCGGGTTCGATGGCATCGTCGTGCGGGTCTTGCATGGTGTTCCTCAAACGTATCGTGCGGGGCTGGCCGGGAGGTCAGAATTCCGCGTCAAAAGCATGTTCCAGGGCGTGGTGCTTGCCCGCCAGGGCGGCGGCCAGGCCGGGGCAGGCCTCGGCAGCGCCATAGGCCAGGCGCCGGCCGACGGTGCGGCGCAATTCGTCCTGCCATTTTTCCATCATTGCCTGCCCATCCACCGGCTGTTCCGGGTGGCGGGGGTCAGGCTGGCTGCTCATGTCGGCCACCAGGCGTTCCCGGGCTTCACTGGCCTGAAGACTGTTGGCGTCCTCCCAGGCAGCCAGGGCAGCATCCAAGGCTGGCAGATTCTCGGCATCGGCCTGCTGGCGGCACTGGCTGACCAGCTCCCGGGTTTCCGTGGCGCGGCGCAGGCGTTCCACGTCACCCTTGAGCAGCCACTGGGTGGCCAGATCGTAACGGGGCTTGGCAAGGGCTTGGGGCAGGCTGCCGCAGGCCGCTTCCAGTTCCGGGCCATCCGTCGGCAGGCCCAGGTCGGACTTGAGGTTGAGGGCCTGCACCAGATCCAGGCGGCGCACTTCGCTGGCCGGTGGCGTGAAGTAGTAGCGGGCCAGTTCGCTTTCGGCCTGGGTGATGTAGTCCCGGTTGGCGGCTTCCCAGGTGGCGTAGGCCTCTCGGGCTGCTTCGCCGCTACCGGGAACGCGGGCGCAGCTGCGTCCGAGCAGGGCAATACCGTGGGCCAGGCCGAAGAGGGTCTGCTGGGCCAGGATGCGCGGGTGGCCGAAGGCGTAGCCCAGGCGTTCACGGCGCAGCGTGGGGGTACCGGGGGGCACGGCGGGAGCGGCCGCGGTCGGCGGCGGCAAGGGCGCTGGCTGGGCCAGGGATTTTTCTTCGAAGCCGGGGCCGGCCAGGGGCTGGGCCACGGTTTCCTCGCCGGCGGCAGGGGGGGGCAGGGAGGTGGCGGGGGCCTGGGGTTCGGGCGTCGCCTCCGCCGCGAGGGCTGCCGGAGTCTCCGGTGTTTCTGGGGTTGCGGGGGCCACGGTGGTGGCTGCTGCCGGTGTGGCTGACTGGGCTGGATGGTTCGGCAGCACCACACCTCGCGGCGTGGTGCGGGGGCCATTGCCCCCATCTGCCGGTACGAAGAGGCGTTGCAGCAGTTCCAGCAGGTTGGGCTGGCCCGGCTCCAGGGGCATCGCCTTCAGGCCGCCATCCTCGGCCCGCAACGGTGCCTGGGCCAGCAGGGCCAGGCTGGCCAGGGCAGCCAGGAGGGTGGAGCGAAAGCGGCGCATCGGCTCTCAGTTCTTGCCGATGAGGCCGGTGGTGGGGGAGCTGGGGTCGGCGGAATACAGCTTGCGCGGCATGCGGCCGGCCAGGTAGGCCTCGCGGCCGGCCTGCACTGCCTTTTTCATGGCGCTGGCCATGAGCACCGGATTTTGCGCATGGGCGATGGCGGTGTTCATCAGCACCCCGTCGCAGCCGAGTTCCATGGCGATGGCCGCGTCGGAGGCCGTGCCGACGCCGGCATCAACGATCACCGGCACCTTGGCGTTGTCGATGATCAGGCGCAGGTTCCAGGGATTGAGAATGCCCATGCCGGAGCCGATGAGGGAGGCCAGGGGCATTACCGCGGCACAGCCGATCTCTTCCAGCATCTTGGCCTGGATGGGGTCGTCGGCGCAGTACACCATGACCTGGAAGCCTTCCTTGACCAGGGTTTCGGCGGCCTTCAGGGTTTCCGGCATGTTGGGGAACAGGGTGGTGGGGTCCCCCAGCACTTCCAGCTTGACCAGGGCGTGGCCGTCCAGCAGTTCTCGGGCCAGGCGCAGGGTGCGCACGGCTTCGTCGGCGGTGTAGCAGCCGGCGGTGTTGGGCAGGATGGTGAACTGGCTGGGGGGCAGGGCATCCAGCAGATTGGGCTGGTTCGGGTCCTGGCCAATGTTGGTACGACGGATGGCCACGGTGACCATTTCCGCCCCGGAGGCATCGATGGCCTGACGGGTTTCGGCGAAATCCTTGTACTTGCCGGTGCCGACGATGAGGCGGGAGGCGTAGGTCTTGCCAGCGATGGTCAGTTGTTCCATGGATGCGGTTCCAGGCTGAAAAGGGTGAGGAGAGCGTTGCGGCGCCTGTGGCGCAGGCACGGGTCAGCCGCCGCCGACGGCGACGACGATTTCGATGCGGTCGCCATTGGCCAGGGCGGTGTCGCCATGCTGGCTGCGGGGCACGATGTCGCCATTACGTTCGATGGCGATGCGCTTGCCGGCATAACCCAGGGCCGTCACCAGGGCGGCAACGGTAAAGGGCGTGGGGGCAGCGGGGAACTGGCGGCTTTCGCCGTTGATGACGATTTCCATAAGGGGGCGGATTTTACCATGGCCGCCCCCACGTTTTGGCCGGGGAATACCGCCAGGGGGCGGCAAATCCACGGGTCATGGCGTGGAAATCACCGGCCGGCCCCGGCAAGCGGCGCCGGAGCCGAGCGGTGCAATGACACGGAGAAGCCGGGAGGGGCCGGGCGGCCCTTACAGGATGGGGGTTCCTTCCTTCTCGCCGCGCTCGTACACCACGTTGGCCCGGCCCACCAGTAAGGGGTCGAGGGGGCCGATGCGGTCGATGTCCTTATTGTTGTAGGGCAGCTTGTGCAGGATGTAGCGCATGGCATTGAGACGCGCCCGCTTCTTGCAGTCCGACTTGACCACGGTCCAGGGGGAGTCCGCCGTGTCGGTGTAGAAGAACATGGCTTCCTTGGCTTTGGTGTAATCCTCCCATTTGTCGAGGGAGGCCAGGTCGATGGGGGAGAGCTTCCACTGCTTCAGGGGGTGGGTTTCCCGTTCCTTGAAACGGCGGCGCTGCTCGGCCCGGCTGACGGAGAACCAGAACTTGATGACGTGGATGCCGCTGCGCGCCAGGTTGCGCTCGAACTCCGGGCACTGGCGCATGAATTCGGCGTATTCGTCCTGGTCGCAAAAGCCCATGACCCGTTCCACGCCGGCCCGGTTGTACCAGGAGCGGTCGAACATGACGATCTCGCCGGCGGTGGGCAGGTGCTGGATGTAGCGCTGGAAATACCACTGGCCCCGCTCCACTTCCGAGGGCTTTTCCAGGGCTACCACCCGGGCGCCCCGGGGATTCAGGTGCTCGGTGAAACGCTTGATGGCGCCCCCCTTGCCGGCCGCATCCCGGCCTTCGAAGAGGATCACCACCCGCTGCCCGGTTTCCTTGACCCAGGCCTGGAGCTTCAGCAGTTCCACCTGCAGGCGGTACTTCTGCTTCTCGTAGTTCTTGCGGGTCATCAGATTCTTGTAGGGATAGCCACCGGTGCGCCACTCGTCTGAGAGCTGGTCGTCCGGGCTCACCGGCAGTTTGTCCGCCGGCGTCTCGTCCTTGAACAGGGTGTCCCGCAGCATCTTCACATCGTCGGGAGAAGCGCCGGCGACAATGGCTTCCAGGGTCTTGGCCACGGACTTGAGGTCGCTGCCCGGGGTGCGGGCGAGGATGTCGCGCATGGCCACCACCTTGGAATTCTGGGCAGCAGCCACCGCCTGGGCGACTTCGAATTTTTCCACGCCCTCGGCACTCTTTGCCGGCGCCACATCGCCTGCCTGCACCGGGCGGGCGCGGCTGGGGCGGGGTTTGGCGGGGGGCGTGACCGCAGGGGCTGCGGCAGCTTTGGTGGTGGTTGTACGGGCGGGGGTGGCGCGGGGGGCGGCAGGCTTGCTGACCTTCTTGTCCATCGTTCTCTTGCTCCGGGTCATGGGCGGGAATCCGGCGCCCGTCTTGGTCTTCCGGGCGGCGGCAAAGAGAGCATTGTGCGCCTAAATGAAGGTTGTCGGGTGTGACTCAAGTGGCATTTTTTCTGCCGAAGTACTCGGGGTGGCCGTACGTAGCGCCGGGGCGCCGTCGCTGCTTTGGCTCAGCGACTGTCGTGGCGATGGGGGTGTTCGCCCACGTGATGGGTGAGGCCCGCTGCGTGGTGTTCATGGCTCGGCGGCAGGGGGCTGGGGCGGCCCACCCAGTGGGGCAGCAAGGAGCCGGCCACCATGCCGATGGCGGCAACGATGAAGCCGAGCACCTGGGGCGGCCAGGTGGGATTCTCCGGGCCCAGCACCTCCATCAGGATCCAGGCGAAGAAGCCGCCGAAGATGGCAGCCAGGGCGCCCTGGGTATTGGCCTTCTTCCAGTAGAGGCCGGCGAAGAGGGGAATGAAGGCGGTGACCAGGGTGATCTTGTAGGCGTTCTCCACCATGTGGAAGATGCTCTCGTTGGAATTGAGGGCGAACAGCAGCACGGTGGCGGCGAAGCAGACGATCACCGTACGCATGGCGAGGAGGAAGGTGCGGTCCGGCATGCGCGGGAAGAAGCCGCGCAGGATGTTCTCGGAGAAGGCCACGGAAGGCGCCAGCAGGGTGGCCGAAGAGCAGCTCATGATGGCCGAGAGCAGGGCGCCGAAGAACACCACCTGGGCGAACACCGGCGTGTGCTGCAGGATCAGGGTGGGCAACACCAGCTGGGAATCCTGCTGCAGTAGCTCGCCGAACATGGCCGGGTCGATCAGGGTGGCGGCGTAGGCCAGGAACATGGGCACAAAGGCGAAGGCGAAATAGAGGCTGCCGCCCAGCAGCGAGCCGCGGATGGCGGTCTTCTCGTTCTTCGCCGAGGTGATGCGCTGGAACACGTCCTGCTGGGGAATGGAGCCCAGCATCATGGTCATCCAGGCGCCGATGAAGGGCACCCACACCTCCAGCCCGCCTTTGGGGAAGAAGTCCAGCTTGCCCGCCGCTGCCGCATGGCTGACCACGGTGCCGACGCCGCCGGTGAGGCCGGAGATGACGTAGCCGATGTAGAGCATGCCGCCCATGATCACGGTGATCTGCACGAAATCCAGGATGGCGACGGAGAACATGCCGCCGAAGGTGGTGTAGGTCAGCACGATGAGGGCGCCCAGGATCATGCCTGCCTCCTGGGACACGGCACCGCCGGTGACGACGAAGAAGACCAGGCCCAGGGCCTTGATCTGGGCCGAGACCCAGCCCAGGTAGGAGACCACGACGCAGAGGGTGGTGAGCACCTCGACAGTGCGGTTGTAGCGCAGCCGGTAGTAGTCGCCGATGGTCAGCAGGTTCATCCGGTACAGCTTGCTGGCGAAGAAGAGGCCGGCGAGGATGAGGCAGAGGGAAGCGCCGAAAGGGTCGGCAACGACGCCGCCCAACCCTTCCTTGACGAAGGTGGCGGAAACCCCGAGCACGGCCTCGGCACCGAACCAGGTGGCGAACACCGTAGCGGTGACCACCGGCAGGGGCAGACTGCGGCCGGCGACAGCGAAATCCTTGGCGCTATGGACCCGGGTGGCGGCATAGAGACCGATGCCGATGGAGACCAGAAGGTAAAGGATGACGAAGGCCAGGAGCGTGGTCATGGTCGCAAAATCGCCGGGGCAGGCAGGGGAAGTTGAAAAAACGCGCCAGTATAGCTGTTTTTCGACAGCGAACGTTTCCGCTTTAAGCGTGACAAATCAGGGTCTTGGGCCGATTTCCCAGGGTTTTGGAAAATGCACTGGGACGGTGCGCCGGCCGTCTGCCGTGTGACGCCGCCGGGGCGGGCGGCCCGGAATGTCACAAATTCATAATATTCATTGGCTTGGCCGCTACCTCCAGACCTAGGACCAAGTCAGGAATCTCCCTATTGACGTACCGTCCCGGGGAATGGAAAGTGCTTTGACATAACGAAAACCAGAGAGCATTTGCGGTGCAGAGGATAGACATGGACAAATACGGGGAGCCAACAGCACTTGGCTTTTTCTCGAGCGATGGTGAACTGCTACGGCAACTGCTGGAGTGCCTGCCGGTGGGCGTCTGGATTGCCGACGGCCAGGGCCGCATCCTCCTGGGCAACCGCAGCGGCGAAGCCCTGTGGGGCGGCGCCCGCTACGTCGGCCTGGCTGAATACTCCGCCTACCGCGGCTGGTGGGCCGACAGCGGTGCGGCCCTCAAGGCCGAGGACTGGCCCCTGGCCCGGGCGGCGGTACGGGGCGAAACCCGTCGTGGGGCAATGATCGAGATTCAGGGCTTCGACGGTTCCCAGCGCACCATCCTCAGTTCCGCTGCACCCCTGCGGGATGCCAATGGCCAGCAGGTGGGCGCCCTGTCGGTGCATCAGGATGTCACCGACCTCAAGCAGTTGCAGGACAGCCTGAAGCAGGAGGCCGCCTTTTCCGCCGCTGTTCTGGATACGGTGGCTGCCCTGGTGGTGGTGTTGGACCGGAAAGGGCTTATCGTCCGTTTCAACAGTGAAAGCAGCCGTCTTACTGGCTACCGGCCGGAAGAAGTGGTGGGGCGCCATTTCGCCGATTTCCTGATCCCCGAGGAAGACCGGGAAACGGCCCGGGCCCGCTTCCGCCAGCTGCGCGGCCGGGATTTTCCCCATACCTACGAAAACTGTTGGCTGAGCCGGGACGGCCAGCGCCGCCGTATCGTCTGGCGCAACGCCAGCATCACCAACGACGCCGGCCGCCTGGACTACGTGGTGGCCTGCGGCATGGACGTCACCGAGCAACGCCGCACCGAGGCCGACCTGCTGCTGGCCCAGAAAGCTTTCGAGGCCAGCGGCGAAGCCATCATGGTCACCGACACCGAAGGCCGCATCGTCTCCGTGAACCAGGCCTTCTCCGCCATTACCGGCCACCGGCCCGAAGCGGTCATCGGCCAGTCGCCGCGCATCCTCCGCTCCGGTCGCCACGGGCCGGAGTTCTACGCCGCTCTGTGGCAGTCCCTGCGCAACGAAGGGCGCTGGCAGGGGGAAATCTGGGACCGCCGGGCCGACGGCTCCGTCTACCCCAAGTGGCTGACCATCACCGCGGTGCGCGACGGCGGCCGCAGCACCCATTACGTGGCGGTGTTTTCCGATATCAGCGAACGCAAGGCCAAGGAGGAGCGCATCCGCCACCTGGCCGAGCACGACGCCCTGACCGGCCTGGCCAACCGCAACCAGCTGCATACCCGCCTGGTGCAGGAGATCGAGCGTGCCGGCCGCAGCGGCCGCCACTTCGCCCTGCTCTTCCTCGACCTGGATCGCTTCAAGGCCATCAATGACACCTTCGGCCATGAAGTGGGGGACGAACTGCTGATCATGGTCGGCACCCGCCTGCGGGGCGCGGTGCGCAATACCGACCTGGTCTCCCGCCTCGGCGGCGACGAGTTCGTCGTCCTGCTGACGGACCTGGAGGACAACCTGGCTGCCGGCCGTACCGCCGACAAGCTCCTGGGGGCCCTCTCCCTGCCCTTCTTTGCCGCCAGCCACCAGTTGCAGGTGACGCCCTCCATCGGCGTTGCCGTCTATCCCGGCGATGGCAGCGACGGTGAAACCCTGCTGCGCCACGCCGACCTAGCCATGTACGAAGCCAAGCAGCAGGGCCGGGCCATGGTGCGTTTCTTCATTCCCGCCCTCAACGAGCGGGCCGCCGCCCGGGCTTCCCTCGAGCAGCGCCTGGGCCGGGCCCTGGCCCAGGGCGACTTTGTGCTGCACTACCAGCCCCAGGTGGAACTGCCCGGTGGCCGCATCACGGGCCTGGAAGCACTGGTGCGCTGGCAGGATGGCGAGGTGTTGCGGCTGCCGGAAGACTTCATTCCCGCTGCCGAGGCCAGCGGCCTCATCCTGCCCCTGGGGGACTGGATCCTGAATGAAGCCTGCCGCCAGATGCAGGCCTGGCGGCAGGCCGGCTTGCCGCCCCTGCCGGTAGCCGTGAATCTCTCCGCCCGGGAATTCCTGCAACCGGACCTGCCGCGGCGGGTGGCGGCCGCCCTGGCCGCCGCCGGCCTGGAGCCCGGGGCGCTCGAACTGGAGCTGACGGAAAGCGTGGCCATGGCCGATGTCGAGACCACCGGCGCGGTGCTGCAGGAGCTGGCGACCATGGGCGTCGCTCTGGCCATCGACGATTTCGGTACCGGCTACGCCTCCCTCGACTACCTGAAGCGTTTCCCGGTGCGCCGCCTGAAGGTGGACCGCAGCTTTGTCCAGGATCTCGAACACGGCAGCGACAACGCCGCCATCGTCAGCGCCATCATTGGCCTCAGCCAGGGGCTGGGCCTGCGGGTGGTGGCCGAAGGGGTGGAAACCCCCGCCCAGCGGGAATTCCTCCATCGCCTGGGGTGCCACGCCGCCCAGGGCTACCTCTTCGCCCACCCCCTGCCGCCGGAGGCCGTGGCCCAGGTGCTGGCCGGCGCCCCAGGGGCGACGGGAGCCTCGGCCGAGTAGCGGCGGGCGTGGCCGGCAGGAGTGGCCGGATGGCTTGGAATGCTGGAGTGCTGATGTGCCGAAATCGGCCCCGGCTGCAGCCGGGGCCTGCCACCGCGCCTCATGCGTCGAAATGCACGCCCTGGGCCAGGGGCAGCTGGCAGCCGTAATTGACCGTTTGGGTCTGGCGCCGCATGTAGGCTTTCCAGGCGTCAGAACCGGCTTCCCGGCCGCCCCCTGTTTCCTTTTCTCCGCCAAAGGCACCGCCGATCTCTGCGCCGGAAGTGCCGGCATTTACGTTGGCGATACCGCAATCGCTGCCGGCGGCGGAAAGAAAGCGCTCCGCATGGCGCAGGTCCAGGGTGAACAGGGAAGAGGAGAGGCCCTGGGGCACTGCGTTGTTGAGCTTCAAGGCCGTTTCGAAATCCGGGCAGCGGATGAGGTAGAGCAGGGGGGCGAAGGTTTCCCGCTGCACCACCGGCCAATGGTTTTCCGCCACCACCAGGGTGGGTTCCACATAGAACCCATGGCCTGGCAGGGGGCGCCCGCCGTGTAGCACCGTGCCGCCTTCGGCGAGGCTCTGGGCCACGGCGCCGACGAACTCGGCGCGCGCATCCTCGTCGATGAGGGGCCCCAGCAGCACGCCGGGAGCCAGGGGGTCGCCGCTGACGATGCGGCTGAAGGCCCGCGTCAGCCGTTCCTCCACCTCGTCCCAGCGGGCTTCGTGCACCAGCAGGCGACGGGTGCTGGTGCAGCGCTGGCCGGCGGTGCCGACGGCGCCGAAGACCACGGCGGGGATGGCCAGCTCCAGGTCGGCGCTGGCGTCGATGATGGCGGCGTTGTTGCCGGAGCACTCGAGCAGGCAGCGGCCGAAGCGGGCCGCCACGCTCTGGGCCAGCTGGCGGCCAACGCCGGAACTGCCGGTGAAGGAGACCAGGGGCAGGCGCCGGTCGTCCGCCAGGGCCTGGCCCAGTTCCGCCTCATCCGACAGCAAGAGGGTGAAAACGCCCTGGGCGCCATGGTCCCGGCTTACCTCGTCGGCGATGCGCTGGATGGCAATAGCCGTCAGGGGCGCCTTGGGCGAGGGCTTCCAGACCACCGTGTCGCCGCAGACGGCAGCGATGAAGGCATTCCAGGCCCACACCGCAGCAGGGAAATTGAAGGCGGTGATGACCGCTACCGGCCCCAGGGGCTGCCAGCGTTCCAGCAGATGGTGGCGGGGCCGTTCCGAGGGCAGGGTGAGGCCATGGTATTGGCGTGACAGGCCGACGGCGTAGTCGGCGATGTCGACCATTTCCTGGATTTCCCCCTCCGCCTCACTGCGGATCTTGCCCACTTCAATAGCCAGCAGGGTGGCCAGATCGGCCTTGTGCTCCCGCAGGGCGATGGCCAGGTCCCGCACCAGCAGGCCGCGGCGGGGCGCCGGCACGTCGCGCCAGTGCAGGAAGCTGCGGCAGGCCTGCTGCACCACCGCTTCCCGGTCTTCTTCCGTGGCGCGGCCCACCAGGGCCAGGGGCAGCCCCAGCACTGGTGTCATGGAGGCGAAGCCGCCGTGGCCGTCGCGCCAGGAGCCATCGCCCAGGGCGGCGGCGGGATTGAATTCGCCGAGGCCGAGACGGCTGAATAGCTGTTCGCTCATGGCCGATCCTCCCTGCTAGGCCGGGGCCATGGCCCCGGCGGATTGTCAGGCGGCCCGGGGAAAGCGCCGGCCCAGTTCCTCTGCCACCGCTTCTACCTGGTCCAGGCCCCAGTCCAGGGCGCCCTGGCTGATGGTCAGGGGCGGTGCCAGGCGCACCACGGTATGGTGGGTATCCTTCGACAGCACGCCCCGTTGCAGCAGCCGCTCGCAAAATTCCCGGGCGTCGGTGAGGCGGGGTTCCAGCTCCAGGCCGGCGAAAAGCCCCAGGCCGCGCACGGCGCGAATGGCCGGGCTGTCCATGGCCTGCAGCCGGGAGAGCAGGTGGGCGCCGAGGGTGGCGCTGCGCTCCACCAGACTTTCGTCAATCAGCAGGTCCAGGGCTTCCAGGGCGATGCTGGCGGCCAGGGCGTTGCCGCCGAAGGTGGAACCGTGGTCGCCGGGGGTGAAGACCTGCATCACCTCGTCGTCGGCGAGGAAGGCGGAAACCGGTAGCAGGCCGCCACCCAGGGCCTTGCCGAGGATGACGCCATCGGGCCGGATACCGGCATGTTCGCTGGCCAGGAGCCGGCCGGTGCGGCCCAGGCCGGTCTGCACTTCGTCGGCGATGAGCAGCACCTGGTGGCGGCGGCAAATGTCGGCGCAGCGGGCCAGATAATCCCGGGGCGGCAGGATGATGCCGCCCTCGCCCTGTACCGGCTCCACCAGGAAGGCCGCCGTGTGGGGTGTGATGGCCGCTTCCAGGGCCGCGGCGTCGCCATAGGGCACCGTCTTCAGGCCCGGCGGGAAGGGGCCGAAGCCGCGCCGGTACTGGTCTTCGGTGGAGAGACCGACGATGGTGATGGAGCGTCCGTGGAAGTTGCCGGCACAGGCGATGATTTCCGCCTGGTCCGGAGCGATGCCCTTCACCTCATGGCCCCATTTGCGGGCTGCCTTGAGGGCGGTTTCCACGGCTTCCAGGCCCGTATTCACCGGCAGGGCGCGGGCGTAGCCGGTGACGTCGGTGAGGCGCTTGAGGAAGAGGGGCAGGCGCTCGCTATAGAAGGCCCGGGAGGTCACGGCCAGACGCCCGGCCTGGGCCCGCAGGACGGCCAGCAGGCGCGGGTGGGCATGGCCGAAGGAGACGGCGGAATAGGCCGACATGAGGTCCAGGTAACGCTGGCCGTCCACATCCCACAGCCAGCTGCCCTCGCCCTGGGCCAGGACCACCGGCAGGGGGGCGTAGTTGCGGGCGCCGTACTGGCCTTCCCATTCCTTGAGGGTGTCGCCATCCGGCAGGCCGGCCGATTCCACTAGGTCAATGGCCAGGCGGGCGGTGCGGTTTTCCCGGTCCCGTTCTGGGTTGAATTCGGCGATTTCCAGGGCGCTCAGCCGGGGATTGCGCAGCAGGCCCCGCAGGCAGCGGCGCAGCACCTCGCCGGCCAGGCCATGTTCCACCGGGGTGCTGACCCCTGGTGCTTCCAGGGGGTTGAGGGCGTCCAGGTCCAGGCTGATGCCGAAGCCGCCGCCCGCCGGCCCACCGGCGATTTGCACGGCTTCTTCGAGTACGGCTCCCAGGCCCCGGCGGCGGATGTCATCCATGGTGAAAATGCGTACGCCCAGCTGGCGCAGCAGGGCCAGTTCTTCGGCCTCGTAACTGCGGGCAGCCACTACGGCCAGGCGGGCCGGGTCCAGCCGGGGGCCGGGGATGCCCGCCAGTTCCTCGGCGCCGTGGCCGAGCAGGGCGGCCAGAGGCATGCCATGGGGGTTGCCGGTACGGCTGGTGTCGGGGGTGTGGGCATCCAGGTGGGCATCGATCCAGACCAGGCCGGGTTGTGCCGCACCGGCCGTGGCGTAGGCCCGGGCGACACCGCGCCAGGTGCCGGCAGCCATGCTGTGATCGCCGCCGATCACCAGGGGCAGGGCGCCGCTGGCGATGGCCGTAGCGACTTCATCGGCCAGTTCCCGGCTGAGGGCGCCGAGACTGTCGAGGCGGTCGCCCAGAGGGGTTTCCAGGGTGGCGGCCCAACCGGCTTCCAGCCCGGCCCGCCGCAGGGCGGCCAGCAGGCCCATCTGGCGCAGCACTTCCGGCCCCTGGCTGGGGCCGTGGTCCGGCCCGCCGCGGCCACAATTGACGCCGAACAGCTTGATCATTCGTGATGCCATGGCACACCTCCGTCTGACGGGAGAAGTCGAGTGCTTCTGACCTTTAGAGCAGCATACCGCTGGAATCGTTCTGGGGATATGACAAGGGGCAAGCCCGGGCCGGCGATGGTGGCGGCCCGGCGGATCCTGGGCTGGAGCGCCGCGCTCCGCCCGGGGCTCAGGCGATGCTGCGCACCAGTTCCAGGGCGAAGATGCCGGCCACCAGCAACAGGGCGAGGCGCAGCCAGCGTTCCTGGCGGGCCTGGGTGGCCTGGATTTCCGCCAGGGCGGCGGCAGTGGATTCGGGCGCCCGGGAATGGGCGGCCAGGGCCTGCTGGGCCAGGCGGGGAATCTGGGGCAGGCTGCGGGCCCAGTAGGGGGCCTCGTTCTTCAGGTTGCGCACCAGGCCGCGCCAGCCCATCTGGTTTTCCATCCACTTTTCGAGGAAGGGCTTGGCGGTCTTCCACAGGTCCAGGTCCGGGTCCAGCTGACGGCCCAGGCCTTCGATATTGAGCAGGGTCTTCTGCAACATCACCAGCTGGGGCTGGATTTCTACATTGAAGCGGCGGCTGGTCTGGAACAGGCGCAGCAGCAGCTTGCCGAAGGAAATGTCCTTCAGGGGGCGGTCGAAGATGGGCTCGCAGACGGCGCGGATGGCCGCTTCCAGCTCGTCCACCCGGGTATCGGCGGGGGCCCAGCCGGATTCGATGTGGGCCTCGGCCACCCGCTTGTAGTCGCGGCGGAAGAAGGCGAGGAAATTCTGCGCCAGGTAGTTCTTGTCGTTGTCGTTGAGGGTGGCGACGATGCCGAAGTCCAGGGCGATGTAGCGGCCATCGGCATGGACGAAGATGTTGCCCGGGTGCATGTCGGCGTGGAAGAAGCCGTCGCGGAAGACCTGGGTGAAGAAAATTTCCACCCCGGCCCGGGAGAGAGCCTTGAGGTCGGTGCCCTGGGCCTGCAGGCGCTGGGTCTGGCTGATGGGAATGCCGTGCATCCGCTCCATCACCATTACCGACGGGGTGCAGTAGTCCCAATGCACTTCCGGCACCAGCAACAGGGTGGAGCCCTCGAAATTGCGCCGCAGCTGGGAACAGTTGGCGGCTTCCCGCATCAGGTCCAGCTCGTCGTAGAGGTGCTTGGCGAATTCGGCCACCACCTCCCGGGGCTTCAGGCGCTTACCGTCGGCCCACAGCTTTTCGGTGAGGCCGGCCAGGGTGTCCATCAGGGCCAGGTCGTGGCCGATGACCGGCTTCATGCCGGGGCGCAGCACCTTCACCGCCACTTCGCGGCCATCGTGCAGGGTGGCGAAGTGCACCTGGGCGACGGAGGCAGAGGCCACCGGGGTAGGGTCGAATTCGGCGAAGACTTCCGCCAGGGGCTTGCCGTAGGCGGCTTCCACCTGGGCAATGGCTTGGGCCGAAGGGAAGGGCGGCACCTGGTCCTGCAGCTTGGCCAGTTCCTCGGCGATGTCCAGGGGCAGCAGGTCGCGGCGGGTGGACAGCACCTGGCCGAACTTGACGAAGATGGGGCCGAGGGCCTCCAGGGCCAGGCGCAGGCGTTCCGCTTCGCTGCGTTGATCCAGCTTGCGCCAGAAGAACAGGGCCCGGGCCAGCCGCGAAAGGCCCCGGGCGCGGCCCGTGGGCTCGTGTTCCAGGACCATCTGGTCGAGGCCGTAACGGATGCTGACGGTGGCGATTTTGGCGAGGCGCAGCAGGCGCATGGTGAATCGGCGGGAGGCAGGGGGAGGGAGCCGCCGAGAATACCAGAATCCGGCCCGGCCCGCGGCGCCGGGCAGGTATAATCCGCCCTTTCAAGCTATTGGCACCGCCCCGGTTTTCCTATGAGTCAAGACATCAAAGCCCACCTGGCCGAACTGCTGCAAGCCGCGCTGAAGAGCGTGGCCCCGGATCACGCCGACACCCCCATCGCCCTGGAGCGCCCGAAACAGGAATCCCACGGCGACTTCGCCGCCAACGTGGCCATGCAGTTGGCCCGGGCCCTGAAGAAGAACCCCCGGGAGATCGCCCAGCAGCTGGTCAATGAACTGCCGGCCTCGCCCCGGGTGGAAAAGGTGGACATCGCCGGTGCCGGCTTCATCAACTTCACCCTCAAGGCCGATGCCAAGACCGCCGTGGTGGCCACCGTGCTGGGCCAGGGCAGCGCCTATGGCCGTTCCAGCGTAGGCGGCAAGCAAAAGGTGCAGGTGGAATTCGTCTCCGCCAACCCCACCGGCCCCCTGCACGTCGGCCATGGCCGCGGTGCTGCCTATGGCGCCTCCCTCTCCAGCCTGCTGGCTTTTGCCGGCTGGGATGTGACCCGGGAATACTATGTGAACGACGCCGGCCGGCAGATGGACATCCTGGCCGTCTCCACCTGGCTGCGCTACCTGGACCTGTTCGACGTCAAGGTGCCCTTCCCGCCCAACGGCTACCAGGGCGACTACGTGCGCGACATGGCCAAGCAGGTCAAGGACGCTCACGGCAACAAGTACCTGCGCGGTGCTGCCGAAGTGGTGGCCGGCGCCCCGGACGTGGAAGCGGACAAGGAAGGCCACCTCGACGCCCTCATTGCCAACGCCAAGAATCTGCTCGGCCAGGACTGGTCCTACATCCACCAGCACGCCCTTTCCGAGCAGCTGGCCGACGGCAAGGATGATCTGGAAGAGTTCGGCGTGCATTTCGACGTCTGGTTCTCCGAAAAGTCCCTCTTCGATACCGGCCTGGTGGCCAAGTGTGTCGAGCGCCTGGAAAAGGGCGGCCACCTCTACGTGCAGGACGGCGCCAAGTGGTTCCGTTCCACCGCCTTCGGCGACGAGAAGGATCGCGTCGTGCAGCGGGAGAACGGCCTGTTCACCTACTTTGCCTCCGACATCGCCTACCACCTCAACAAGTTCGACCGGGGCTTCGACAAGGTCATCAACATCTGGGGCGCCGATCACCACGGCTACATCCCCCGGGTGAAGGGTGCCCTCAAGGCCCTGGACCAGGATGAAGCCAAGCTGCAGGTGGCCCTGGTGCAGTTCGCCGTGCTCTACCGCAACGGCGAGAAGGCCGCCATGTCCACCCGCTCCGGCGAATTCGTCACCCTGCGCCAGCTGCGCGGCGAAGTGGGTAATGACGCCTGCCGCTTCTTCTACGTGCTGCGCAAGTCCGACCAGCATCTGGACTTCGACCTGGACCTGGCCAAGAGCCAGACCAACGAAAACCCCGTCTATTACATCCAGTACGCCCACGCCCGGGTCTGCTCCGTGCTCAAGCAATGGAGCGAAGCCGGCGGCGACGAGGCCGAGCTGGCCGCGGCCGACCTGTCCCTGCTGGCCCACCCGCGGGAACTGGCCGTGGCCGCCCGTCTGGCGGCCTTCCCCGAAGTTATCGACAGCGCTGCCGCCGACCTGGCTCCCCATCAGGTGGCCTTCTACCTGAAGGACCTGGCTGCCGACTTCCACAGTTATTACAATGCCGAGCGCATGTTGGTGGAGGATGCCGCCCTGGCCCGCTCCCGCGTTGCCCTGGCGGCCGCCGTTCGTCAGGTCATCCACAATGGCATGACCCTGCTGGGTGTATCCTGCCCGGCTTCCATGTAACCGAAACACGCCCGGTGCGTTGAGCAGAGAACCATGAGTCGCGACATGAAACCCCGCAAGACCCCCGCCAGGAAGAAATCCGCCGGCGGCACCCTGATCGGCATTTTCATTGGCCTGATCCTCGGCGTGGTGGCGGCCCTGGGCGTTGCCTGGTACATCAACAAGGCGCCCATGCCCTTCGTCAACAAGACCCAGAACGGTGCGCCCATGCCGCCCGAAGCCCTGCCGGCCAAGGGTGCCGACAAGGCGTCGGGAGCGGACAAGCAGGCTGCCCAGCAAGCTGCCGCACCGGCCGCCCTGCCGGGCAAGCCGGGCGACCCGGTGCCGGACAAGCCCCGTTTCGACTTCTACAAGATTCTGCCGGGCAATGCCGAAGCCCTACCGGCCCCTGACGCCAAACCCGAGGCCAAGAAAGACGCCAAGGAGAAGGATGCGAAGGACAGCAAGGAAGCCGCCAAGGAGGCCGTCAAGGAACCCCTGTTCCTGCAGGCCGGTTCGTTCCAGAAGCCGGGCGATGCGGACAATCAGAAGGCCAGTCTGGCCATGTTGGGAGTGGAGGCCACCGTGCAGCAGGTGATGGTGGGCGACAAGGTATGGTACCGGGTGCGCCTGGGACCCTACGGCAAGATCGACGAAGTGAACAAGGTTCGCGCCGAACTGGCCAAGGCCGGCGTCGAGGCGAACGTAGTCAAATCCAAGGATTAAGGAGTAATCGATGACCCAGATGCTTTCCCTGCGCCGCTGGCTGGCTCCCCTGATGCTGTTGCTGGCCGTAGCCCTGCCGGTTCAGGCCCAGCAGGCCCCCCAGTTCCAGCCCATCAACCCGCCCATTCAGACCGATGCGGGCGGCAAGATCGAGGTGATCGAGTTCTTCTCCTACGGCTGCCCCCACTGCGCCGACTTCAACCCCCTGATCCACGCCTGGTCTGCCCGCCTGGGCGCCGATGTGGCCTTCAAGAAGGTGCCCATCACCTTCGGTCGCCCGGCCTGGACCAACGTCGCCAAACTCTACTACGCCCTGGAAACCACGGGTGACCTGGCCAAGCTGGACGACGTGGTGTTCAAGGCCATTCACGAGCAGCGCGTCAATCTCTTCGACCCCCGCACGGCGGAAGAATGGGTGGCCAAGCAGGGTGCCGACGGCAAGAAATTCGCCGAGGCCTTCGCCTCCTTCGGGGTGAATAGCAAGATGAGCCGTGCCGAGCAGCTGGCCCGTGCCTACAAGGTGGATGGTGTGCCCATGGTGGTGGTGGACGGCCGCTACGTGGTCAAGGGGGAGTCCTTCAAGGATGTGCTGCACAACGCCGACCTGCTGATCGAAAAGGTGCGGGCCGAAAAGGGCGGCAAGAAGAAGTAAGCCAGCCCCGGCCCCCCGCCATCGCCCGGACGGTTCGCCCTCCGGGCGTTTTCATATCCCCTCGCGGAAAATTTCCATGGCTTCCCTCAAGGTCTTCATCACCGGCGCCTCCAGCGGCATCGGCGCTGCGCTTGCCCGGCACTATGCCAATCAGGGGGCAGTACTCGGCCTGGCGGCGCGCCGGGCTCCGGCCCTGGCCGCGCTTGTTGCTGAGCTACCCGCCGCCGCCCACGGTCACGCTACCTACGCACTCGACGTGAGCGATGCCCCGGCCCTGGCGGCAGCGGCAGCAGATTTCATCGCGCGTTTTGGTGCACCGGATATCGTCATCGCCAACGCCGGCGTTTCCGTAGGCACCCTCACCGAATGCCCGGAAGACCTGCAGGCCTTCCGCCGGGTCATGGATACCAACGTCTACGGCATGGCCGCCACCTTTGCCCCCTTCATCGCCGCCATGACGGCGGCCGGCGGCCCGGGGCGGCGCCTGGTGGGCATTGCTTCCGTCGCCGGCATTCGCGGTCTGCCGGGGGCCGAGGCCTATTCGGCCTCGAAGGCCGCTGCCATCGCCTATCTCGAGTCCCTGCGTCTGGAAATGCGGCCCCACGGCATCCGGGTGGTGACCATCGCCCCCGGCTACATCGCCACCCCCATGACCGCCGTCAATTCCTATCCCATGCCCTTCATGCTGCCGGCCGATGAAGCCGCCCGGCGCTTTGCCCGGGCGGTGACGCGGGGCTGCAGCTACACCGTCATTCCTTGGCAGATGGGGGTGGTGGCCAAGGTGCTGCGCCTGCTGCCCAACTGGCTCTACGACCGCCTTTTTGCCAGTGCACCCCACAAGCCCCGGGGGCTGCTGGATTAGTCCTGTTCTTGGCCTGCCGCGAGCGTGTCGGGAGCGGTGGGGGGAGGCTGGGTGCTTCATTGATTGCCATCGACCACCGTGGACTGCCCTAGAACCCAATAGGGACGGGGGTATGCCGGGAACGCCGCATCCCTGCTTGCTGTCCGCAGGGTAATGATGAAGAGTGGCGTCCTTATTGCATCTCCGGGGATATGGCTGACGGCATGGCGTTGGTGCCGCAAAAAAAACACCCCGGGGCTGCCGGGGTGTTTTTGGGAGGCCTTGCCTTGATCGGCGCTGGGCCTTGCCAGCGGGACGGCGCCGGAGACCTCAGAGGTATTCGAACTCCGCCAGCTCCACGTCATTGCTGCTGGCCGAGGAGTGGCCGAAAGCGATGATGCCCTTGTGGCGCAGCACCATTTCCTCCCGCCGCAGGAAGACTTCGGCCTCGCCTTCGATGGAAACGAAGGTGCCGTTGGTGCTCTGGTCGATCAGCACGTACTTGTCGCGGCGGCGCTCGATCTTGGCGTGGCTGCGGGAGGCCTTGCGGTCTTCGATGATGACATCGCTTTCCGTCCCGCGGCCGAGGGTCAGGCTGGAGGCCTTGTCGTCCAGCAGGTAGGCCTTGCCATGATGGCGCACGCACAGCCGCACCACGCCGGGAATCGGCTGGGTCGGGTCGATGCTGGGGGCCTTCATGGTCAGATCTTCGCTCTCCTGCCACAGCACTTCGACGATCTGGATTTCCTCCGCCTTGCCTTTCACCGGCAGGCGGTCCAGATCCCGGGTGGAGGCCAGGAGCAGGGGGGAAACGTCGGCCAGGCTGCCGGCGTTGGAGATGATCTGCCCGGCCTTGGCCAGGCCGGCCATGCGGGCGGCGGTATTCACCGTGTCGCCGAAGAGGTCGTTGTTCTCTTCCAGGGTGGGGCCGAAGTGGAAGCCGACCCGGATGGCCAGCTTGACGCCGGAGACCGGCGGCAAATCCTGCACCCGCTGCTGCATGTCCACCGCTGCCTGAAAGGCGGAATCGGCGTTGGGGAAGGCCACCATCAGCTCGTCGCCGATGGTCTTGATGATGCGTCCCTGGTAGCCCTCCACGGTTCGTTCCATACGCTTGATGCAGCGATCCACGGCGTGGAGCGCTTCTGCATCCCCCAGTTTTTCGTATAGCCGGGTGCTGCCGGAAATGTCGGCAAAGAGTACCGCCAGCTCGGTTTCGGTGGCGCTCATGCCTGCAACTCCTCGAGCCGGACTACGCTCGGAACGAATGTTGATTTGACCATTTTGATTTGATTTATGTTGATACTCCCTAGGCGGGCATCATAACAAACGCATCAGGTAGCAGCTACAACCGGCAGCGGAAAGTCGTCGGCGGCCGGGTCCCGGGGGGCCACCATGGGGGGCAGTTCGGGCGGATCGAAGAGGGTGTCGCCCTCGGCCAGGGGCGTCAGGCCGGCCTTCAGACCCTTGAAGTCGAAGAGCTGGGTGTCCGCCAGATGGGAGGGCACTACATTTTGTAGGGCGCTGAACACCGCTTCGGTGCGGCCGGGGAATTTCTGGTCCCACTCCTGCATCATTTCGCGGATTTTCTGGCGCTGCAGGTTGTCCTGGGAGCCGCACAGGTTGCACGGGATGATGGGGAATTCCATGCCCCGGGAGTAGCGGGCGATGTCGCTCTCGGCGCAGTAGGCCAGCGGGCGGATGACCACGTGGGCACCGTCGTCGGTGACCAGCTTGGGCGGCATGGCCTTCAGCTTGCCGCCGAAGATGAGATTGAGGAACAGGGTGTGCACCATGTCGTCCCGGTGGTGGCCGAGGGCGATCTTGTTGGCGCCCAGCTCCTTGGCGGTGCGGTAGATGATGCCGCGGCGCAGGCGGGAGCAGAGGGAACAGGTGGTTTTGCCCTCGGGAATCTTCTCCTTCACCACCGAATAGGTGTCGGCCTCGATGATGCGGAAATCGACGCCGGTCTTCTCGAAATAGGCGGGCAGGATTTCTGCAGGGAAACCGGGCTGCTTCTGGTCCAGGTTCATGGCGATGAGGCGGAAGTTGATCGGCGCCTTGGCCTGCAGGATGCGCAGCAGGTGCAACAGAGTGTGGGAATCCTTGCCGCCGGAAACGCAGACCAGCACCGTGTCGCCTTCCTCAATCATGTTGTAGTCGGCGATGGCCTTGCCGGTTTCGCGCAGGAGCCATTTTTCGATGCGTTGCAGGGTGTTGGAGCGTTCCACAGGGAGATTCCTTGTTGCGGGATGTCGAAAATTACGGATTTACAGGTGGGCGGTGCGGCCGCCATCCACATTGATCACCTGGCCGGTGATATAGGGGCTGTCGGCAAGCAGGAAGTGCACGGCCCGGGCGATGTCCTCCGGGTGGCCTTCCTGTTGCAGCAGGGTGTCGGCAACGATGGCTTGGCGGGCCGCCGGGTCGAAATCGTCCCCCTCGGGCCAGAGGATGGGGCCCGGGGCCACCGCATTGACCCGCACCCGGGGCGCCAGCTCGATGGCCAGGGCACGGGTCAGGGTCAGCAGGGCGCCCTTGGCGGCGCAGTACAGGGCGTAACCGGCCAGGGGGCGCTCGGCGTGGATGTCGGTGATATTCACCACGGCGCCGCTGCTGGCCTGAAGATGGGGTGCTGCCGCCTGGGTAAGGAAGAGGGGCGCCTGGAAATTGCTGCCCACCAGATCGTTCCAGGCGGCGTTGTCGATGCTGCCGAGGGGCGTGCGATAGAAGCTGGAGGCGTTGTTCACCAGGCCGTCGAGGCGGCCGAAGGTGGCGACGACGGCCGCTACCAGTTCGGGCAGGCGGTCAATCTGCCCCAGGTCGGCCTGAAAGCAGTGGGCAGAGGCGGGACGTCGGGCATTCATTGCCGCCGCCAGGGCTTCGGCTTCGGCGGTGGCTGAACGGTAGTGCAGGGCCAGGCTGGCACCGGCTTCGTGCAGTTGCTGGGCGATGGCCGCGCCGACCCGCCGGGCACTGCCCGTCACCAGAATTACCTTGCCTTGCAGTCGGCCTTCCCCGCCCATGGTTCACCCTGTTGATAAGTTTGCGGATTTTAGCGGATTAGCCCATCATCCGGCCTCTTTCCGCGTACCTTTTGCCGTACTTTTTCCCCAGATTTCTGCCCATGTCGCTGCCCGCCCCCACGCCCGACGCCCTGGCCCACAGCCAGCGCCTGATTGCCGCCATCGTCGCCGACATTGAGGCCCAGGGTGGCTGGATCGGTTTCGACCGCTACATGGAACAGGCCCTCTACGCGCCGGGCCTGGGCTACTACAGCGCTGGCGCCCGCAAATTCGGCGCCGCCGGGGATTTCGTCACAGCCCCCGAACTGTCGCCCCTCTTCGCCCAGTCCCTGGCCCCCCTGGCGGCCCAGGTCATGGCCGCAAGCGCGCCCCACATCATCGAAGCCGGCGCCGGCACCGGCCGCCTGGCCGCCGACCTGCTGGCTGCCCTGGAGGCCCTGGGCCAGTTGCCGGAAAGCTACGCCATCCTCGATCTCTCGCCGGACCTGCGGCAGCGCCAGGCGGAAACCCTGGCTGCCCGCGTGCCCCACCTGGCATCCCGGGTGGTCTGGCTGGATCGCCTGCCGGAGCGCTTCTCCGGCCTGGTGCTGGGCAACGAGGTACTCGACGCCATGCCGGTGCATCTGGTGGCTTGGCGCGAGGCGGGCATTTTCGAGCGCGGTGTGGTCTGGCAGGCCGCTGAAGGCCGTTTTGCCTGGTCGGAGCGCCCTGCTACCGGCAAACTGTTGCAGCGCGCCGAGGCCTTGGCCGAGGAATGCACCATTTCCCCTGCCGGCTACATCAGCGAAATCGGCCTGGCGGCACCGACCTGGACCGCCTCCTGGGCACCCATCCTGGCGCAGGGGGCGCTGCTGCTGCTGGATTACGGCTTCCCGCGGCAGGAGTTCTACCACCCCCAGCGGGGTGGCGGCACCCTGATGTGCCATTACCGCCACCATGCCCATCCGGACCCCTTCCACCTGCCGGGCCTTACCGACATCACCGCCCATGTGGATTTCACCGCCGTGGCCGAAGCTGCCTTTGCCGCCGGCCTGGACGTGC
This sequence comes from Azospira sp. I13, assembly GCF_003112695.1. Lineage (GTDB taxonomy): Bacteria > Pseudomonadota > Gammaproteobacteria > Burkholderiales > Rhodocyclaceae > Azospira. Next base: position 173,920 of record NZ_BFBP01000007.1, on the reverse strand, counting down.
TGGGCTACCTGCCCCAGGGGCCCTTCCTCATGGATGCCGGCCTGCTCGACGCCCTGGCCCGCCTGCCGGCCGGCAGCCCCGACTACCTGAAGGCTGCGGCCATGGTGCAGAAGCTGGTGCAGCCCCATGAAATGGGCGAACTGTTCAAGGTGATCGCCCTGGGCAAGGGGATCGATTCCCCTCTGCCGGGCTTCCGGCGCGGCGACCGTAGCCACACTTTGTAGGAACTATTTCACATTCCTGCAATGGGCAGGGTGTCTACTGGCGACCCACATCGTTGTTGGGAGCGCCCCCATGCATCCGCCCCCTGTTGGCTTTTTTTCCGCCCGCGTTTTCTTCCTCTGCCGCTACCTCGGCCTGATGGCCGCCCTGCTCGGGGGTGGCAATGCCCTGGCCGCTGCTGCGGCCAGTGACCTGGTGGCTGCAGGGCAGCTACGCCTGCAATCCCAGCGCCTGGCCAAGCTCTATCTGCAGGCCGGACTGCAAATCCAGACCGAGAGCGCCCGTAGCCAGCTACAAAAGGCCACCCAACAACTGGAATCGGCCCTTGCCGAGCTGGCGCCCTATGGCCGCCAGGGTCGCACCGCGCCGTCCCTGGCCCGGGCCCAGGGGCTGTGGAGCGAACTGCGCCCGGCCCTGCGGGCCCCCTATTCGCCCCAGGCCCTGCAACGGGTGCTGGCAGTGAGTGACGACCTGATGCTGGTCAGCGGCAAGCTCAGCCTGCTCATCGAGGAGCAGACCGAGGGCAGCGTGGGGCGACTGCTGGATCTTTCCTTGCGCCAGAACATGCTGGCCCAGCGCCTGGCCCGCTTCTACCTGATGGGGGTGGCCGGAGACCGCAGCCAGGGCCGCCAGGTGGATGCTGAGCAGGCCCGCCGGGAGTTTACGGTAGCGCTCGGTGAGCTGGCTTCCGCCCGGGGCAATGCCGCTGCCGTGAAGGAAGCCCTGGAACTGGCCCAGACCCAATGGCTATTTTTCGACCAGGCCCTGACCGGGGGCGGCAGCGGTGCCGGCTCCGACCAGCAGAGCCTGGCCCGCAACGTGGCCACCACCAGCGAACGGATTGCCGAAGTGCTGGACGACGTCAGCCGCCAGTACGCCCAGGCCTATGGCAGCACCCAGGTGGCGGCGGCGCCGGGCGGCCCGCGACGCAACTAGGTTGGACTGGGTTCAAGCGGCCCTCTGCAGCCTCAGCAGGCGCAGCCCCGACCCATGGCCACCAGGAACTCCCCTGGCGGCGGTCGGGGGAGGCTGCACAGCCTTCATTCCTGGGCGGCGTAGAAGGTGGCCAGATAGCCTGCCACATCAATGCGTGATTCCGGCTGCGACGCTGCCACCACTTCGAGGCGGGGCTCCAGGCGGGGCAGCTCGGTCCAGCCGGCGTGCAGCACTTCCTCGTCGTAGCGTTCGGTGAGGGGGTCTTCCCGGCGACCCGAGGCCATATCCATGATGATCAGCATGTCGTTCTCCTTCACCGTAGGGCGCCAGGGCGGGTTTGCCGGGTGCCTGAGGGATTTAACGTCCCGTCGGGGCAAGGGGTTGAGTGACCCGGCGATATTTTTCCGCATGCCTCAAGTTGGGGCGCATTTGGTCGTAGAATGAAGCTATAACCCACCAAGGAGAACGCCATGGACGTCAATGGCATCGCCAGTCTGGCCACCAGTTTTTCCGAATCCCAGAACGCCAATCAGATCCAGGTCGCTGTACTGAAAAAGGCGCTGGATGCTCAGGCTTCCAGCGCCGCCCAGCTGATTCAGGCCCTGCCCCAGAGTGCCGTGAACCTGCCCGACCACCTGGGCAAGAACGTGAATACCTCTGCCTGATCCTGGCCGCCCGAGAGGCGGATGGACTGTTGCAATGAAAATGCCCCGGCTATCCGGGGCATTTTTCTTTTTGGCTTTGCTGCCGGTTTTATTTCGAGACCTCCGGCACCTCCCGTAGTTCCGGTGCCGACACCGGCACCAGGAGCGGTATTCAGCTGACCTGGGTATCCAGCCAGGCCAGCAGGTGGCGGGCTACCTTTTCCCAGTCCTGCTCCAGCATCAGGCCGTGGCCCATGCCCGGAAAAATGTGGGGCGTCAGGCCGTAGGTGCCGGCCGTCATGCGCACCTGGGCTTCCGGCACCAGGGCATCTTTTTCGGCACCGATGATGTGCAGGGGGGGGCGCTTCATGTGCAGCAGCAGGGGCAGGTTGAAGAGGGACATATCCCACACCGCCCGCTGCGATTCCTTCTGCATGTGGGCGTAGTAGCGGGCCAGCCGCTCCGGTTCCACATCCTGGGCAAACAACGCTTGTTCAAGTATGTGGCTGGCCACCTGGCCGCCCCCCAGCAGGTGGTTCAGGTCTCCCATCAGGTCCGGCCGGGAAAAGGCCATCTGCAGGGAGGAACCGAGCAGCCCCTGGGGCGGCACCGAGCACATCAGCACGGCGGCGGGAACGGCGGCCTGTTCCAGATACTTCTGCACCACGAAGCCCCCCATGGAGTGGCCGATCAATACCGGCGCCACCTCCAGTTCGGCCACCGCCCGGCGCACGTCTTCCACGTAGTCCTGGATGCTCCACCAGTCGATGTTGTCGTGGCCCCAGCTGCCGCCATGGCCCCGCAGGGAAACGGCGTGGGCGGCGTAGCCATGCTCGGCGAAGAAACTGAGGAAATGCTCATCCCAGCACCAGGCGCCGGCAAAAGCGCCGTGTACGAAGAGCAGGGGGGTGGTCTTGCGGGGTAGGGTGGGGGAACGGCTGATGATCTCGATGAACTGGGCTTGGGCGCGGGTATCCATCAGGCGGGCACCCCCATGCCGCGAATGACGGCCGGACGCTGGCCGACGGCGGAAGCCCAGCGGGCCACGTGGGGATATTGGGCCAGGTCGATGCCCTGCCATTCATGGCGCATGACCCAGGGGTAGGTGGCCATGTCGGCGATGGAATAGTCGCCGGCCAGGTACTCCTGGCGGCCCAGTTGGCCATCGAGGACGCCGTAGAGCCGTGCTGTTTCCTTGCGGTAGCGTTCGATGGCGTAGGGCACCGGGGCCGGGGCGAAACGCAGGAAATGGTGGGTCTGGCCAAAAATGGGGCCGACACCGCCCATCTGGAACATCAGCCATTGCAGGGCGGCATAGCGCTCGGCGCCGGCAGTGGGCAGGAAGCGCCCGGTCTTTTCCGCCAGATAGACGAGGATGGCGCCGGATTCGAAGAGGTTCATGGCCTGGCCGCCGGGGCCGTCGCTATCGGTGATGGCGGGAATCTTGTTGTTCGGATTGACGGCCAGAAAGTCCGGGTCGAACTGTTCGTTGCGGGTGATATCCACCGGCCGTACGGCATAGGGCAGGCCGCACTCTTCCAGCATGATAGAAATCTTCTGGCCGTTGGGGGTGCCCCAGGTATAGAGGGTGATCATGGCGTTTTCCTTGTTGGGCGGCATGGGGCGGCCGTGTTCTAATCGGGGCCGCCGGAGGCCGGTCCGGCTTCCTAGTTTAAGGCCCCCACATGTTGAAATGGTTTCTCACCCTGGCCCTGGGCGTCATCCTGCTGGGCCTCTTCCTGCCCCGCCAGCCGGGGCGCGTGCGGCGGGGCCTGCCGGGGGATGTGACCTGGCGCTGGCGGGGGCGGGACTACTTCTTTCCCTTCGGCTCCACCCTGGTCTTCTCCGTACTCCTGGCCCTGCTTAGCCGTCTGCTCTGATCTTCACTCTTCCCGCAGGGCCGCCCGCACCGCCACCACCCGGGCCTGGTGGATGGCCTCAGGAATGCGGCTGCGGTCACCGGCTGCCTTGGCCACGGCCCCCGCATCGACGCCGCGGGCAGCCGCCAGGGCCGTGCGCAGCCGCGCCGGGCTGGCGTAGGGACGCTCCTCCCAGTCCTTGCGGCCGTTGTAGTCGCAGGCGCAGGCGGCCAGCATCTGCTCGAAACGCTCCGGACGGCGGAAGGCATCGGTTTTTTCCAGGAGCTTGACCAGGGTAGCCGGGCGCATTTCCAGGCATTTGTGGATGTCGCCGTGGTAACGGGCGGTGAGTAGCGCCAGATCCTTGCATTCCACCGGCACCTTGAGGCGGGCGCAGACGGCCTCCCCCAGTTCCACGCTGCGATGCTCGTGGCCGATGTGGCGGGGCAGGATGTCGGCCGGTGTGGTGCCCTTGCCCAGGTCGTGCAGCAGGGCGGCGAAGCGCACCGGCAAAGGCTCCCGGCGGGTCGCGGCGAGGTCGATGACGCGCATGACGTGATCGAAGGTGTCGATTTCCGGGTGGTAATCAGCCCGCTGGGGCACCCCGTGCAGGCGATCCAGTTCCGGCAAGAGGCGGGCCAGGGCGCCGCATTGCCGCAGCACGGCGAACATGCGGGAGGGGCGGGCCTCCATCAGGCCCTTGGCTAGCTCCTGCCAGACCCGTTCGGCTACCAGGGCATCCACCTCGCCGTTGCGCACCATTTCCTGCATCAGGGCCAGGGTTTCCGGCGCCACGGTGAAGTCGGTGAAGCGGGCGGCAAAACGGGCCAGGCGCAGGATGCGCACCGGGTCTTCGACAAAGGCCGGGCCCACATGGCGCAGCACCCGGGCCTCGATATCGCGCACACCGCCATAGGGGTCAACCAGCAGGCCGTCGGGGCCTTCGGCGATGGCGTTGATGGTCAGGTCGCGCCGGGCCAGGTCCTGTTCCAGGGTGACGTCGGCGGCAGCATGGAAGGCGAAGCCCGCATAACCCCGCCCGGTCTTGCGCTCGGTGCGCGCCAGGGCATATTCCTCATGGCTTTGCGGGTGCAGAAAAACCGGGAAGTCCTTGCCCACGGGCTTGAAGCCCTGGGCCAGCATGGTCTGGGGATCGGCCCCCACCACCACGTAGTCCCGGTCCTGTACCGGCAGGCCCAGCAGGCGGTCGCGCACGGCGCCGCCGACGATGTAGATCTGCATGGACCTCAGGCTTTGCCGTCGGCTTCGGCCCGGGCGCCGCTGGCCCATTCCCGCATGGCGGGCAGGGACAGCAGGGCATCGCGGTAAGCCATGGCCAGGGGCGGCAGGTCGACGCCATAGGTGTGGAAGCGGAAGGCCACCGGGGCGTACATGGCGTCGGCCACGGAGAAGGCGCCGAAGAGGAAGGGGCCGGCGTCGGCAAAACGCTGACGGCAGGAAACCCACAGGCCGGCGACCCGTTCGGCGTCCTTGAGGGCGTCGGGGTGTTTTTCCACATCCGGGTGGAAGGCCGCCACTTCCATGCTCATGTGCTGGCGCAGGGCGGGGAAGCCGGAATGCATCTCGGCGCTGACGGAACGGGCTTCGGCCCGCACCTTGGGGTCTGCCGGCCACAGGGCAACGCCCCGCACGGCAGCCAGCTCGGCCACGTATTCGCAGATGGCCAGGGAATCCCAGACCGTCAGGTCGCCATCAAGCAGCGCCGGTACCTTGCCTGACGGGGAGTAGCGCAGGATCTGCGCCGTGGTGTCCGGCTGGCGCAGCTTGATGGGAATCTCGTCGAAGGGCAGTCCGGCCTGTTTGAGCAGCAGCCAGGGCCGCAGGGACCAGGAGGAGAAGTTCTTGTTACCGATGACCAGTTGCAGCATGGATTCTCCTCCCGGGCGGGGGGTAGGCGTTCAGCGGCCGGCCTGGCCCCGGAACGTGTTGAACTTGGCGTTGGGGTCGGCAGCCAGGTAGGTGGGGGCCACGGATTCCAGGGATGCCGGGCTCCAGCGGGCCGGTACTTTGGCGCCGGGGGTGGCCACGTTGTCCACCTGCATGGAGCGCAGGTTGTCCGGAGACATCATGGGTTTGGGGGCCAGCCACAGCAGGCCGGCCTGCAGATAGGCCCAGCCTTCGGAAAGCTTGAACAGGGGGCGTTCCTTGCCGATCACCTTGCCGGTGTACTGAATCATGTCGCGCAGGCTGAAAACCCCGGGGCCACACAGCTCATAGGTCTGGCCGAAGGTGTCGCTCTCCTCCAGGCAGCCGACAAAGGCCTGGGCCACGTCGTCCACCCAGACCGGCTGGAAGCGGGCATCGGGGAAGCCGATGGGGAAGAAGGGGGCGAGTTTGAGCACGCTGGCGAAGGTGTTGAGGAAGGCATCCCCGGCACCGAAGATGACGGAAGGACGGAACACGGTCACGTCCAGCTTGCCCTGGGCGGCCAGCACGGCAGCTTCGCCGTCGCCCTTGGAACGCAGGTATTCGGAGGGGCCCTTGGTATCGGCCTTGAGGGCGCTCATGTGCACCAGGCGCTTGACGCCGGTTTGCTGCATGGCAGCGACGATCTTCTTGGGCAGTTCCACGTGGGCCTGGGCGAACTTCTTGCCGTAGGGCAGTTCGCTGTCGCCGTGCAGGATGCCCACCAGGTTGATCACGGCATCCTGGCCGCGCATCAGGGCAGCCAGCTCGGCCTCGTTGTTGATGTTGGCTTCCACCACGTCGACCCCGGGCAGGGGCAGCAGATGACGGGCCCGTTCCCGACGGCGGGAGGGCACGGTGATGCGGATGCCTTCACGAGCAGACAACAGATTGGCAATGTGGCCGCCGACAAAGCCGCTACCGCCCAGCAACAGAATGTTTTTGATCGCCATGATTTTCTCAGGTGTGTCGCTTTATAGTCTTTGCGCCGCGCCGGATGCCGGAGCGGTGCTCCCCTCACGTTCCGGCACCGGGTGGCGGCGCCGGGAAACCCAGGATTTTACGGCAAATCTTCCGGTTTTGGCTGGTTCTCGCCACCGCTGCCCTTGGGGGTCACCACCCCCAGCCGGCTTTTCAGGGACTGGGGCCGGCCGTTGTTGAAGAGGGAGGCGTAATACACCGAGTTGCTCATCACCTTCTTGACGTAATCCCGGGTCTCGGTGAAGGGAATGGTCTCGGCATAAATGGCGCCTTCCAGGGGCCGCGCGGCACGCCACTTCTGGGCCCGGCCGGGGCCGGCGTTGTAGGCGGCGGAGGCCAGCACCGGGTGGTTGTCCAGGCTCTCCATGACCATGCGCATGTAGGAGGTACCGAGCAGCACGTTGGTGTCGGTGTTGTTCACCTGGCCGTGGTCGTAATCCTTGAGGCCGATCTTCTTCGCCACCCAGCGGGCGGTGGCCGGCATCAGCTGCATCAGGCCCGAGGCGCCGACGGAGGACTTGGCGTTGGTGATGAAGCGGCTTTCCTGGCGCATCAGGCCATACACCCAGGCATCGTCCAGCTGCTGTTGGCGGGCCACGGGGCGGATCTGCTCGTCGAAAGGCGAGAGGTAGCGCAGGCTGTAGTCGTGCTCGTTCTTGGTGCGGTCGGCAGCGGCAATGGCGCGGTCGAAGATGTTGCTGCGACGGGCAATTTCGGCGGCGGCCAGCAGCTCCCGGTCATCCATGCCGCGCAGGGCCCAGCTCCATTCCTTGGTGCCCTCGAAGCGCAGGTTGGTGCGGAACAGGGCCAGGGCGCGGCGGATGGAGAGGTTGTCGCCGACCCGGGCCAGTTCTTCCTTGCTCGGCGGGCGGGCCGTCGGCGGCAGCTTGATGGGGCGGCCCAGCTCCTCTTCCGCCAGGTTGCCGTAGAAATTGGGCTGGCCGGCGATGCGCTCGAACAACGGGTTGGCCAGGTCGGCCCGGCCGGCGGCCTTGTAGGCCCGGCCCAGCCAGTAGGTCCAGCTGGGATCGGCGGCCTGGGTCGGGCTCATGCCTTCCACCGCGTGCTTCACCAGATGCCAGTCCTGGGCCCGCAGGCCGGCCCGCACCTTCCAGGCCTGGGCTTCATCCGACAGGGTGGGCAGGTCGCCGCCGCGGCGGTACCACTCCACCGCCTCGGCGTAATGGCGCTGGGCGCCCTGCCAGCCCACCTGGCCCCAGGCCCAGGCCCGGTCGGCCGGCGGCAGCTGGCCGTCGATCTGGTCGAGGCGCTGGGCGGCCATGGCCGGGTCGTTCTTGGCCACCCGTTGCACGGCCAGCAGGGCCAGTTCCCGGCTCAGGCGCTGGCTGCTCAGGTTGCCGCTGAGCTTGAGCAGGAAAGGCAGGGGCTTGTCCGTCACCTGATCCCACTGCTTGCGTTCGGGGGTCTGGTTCACCGGCAGGTACTGGGCGCTGTTCCAGGCGCTGCCCAGCTTGTTGGCTTCGAACTGGCGGCGGATGCGGCCCCAGACATCGTCGGAATTGACCCGCTGGCCGCTGACCAGGGCGTCCAGCACCGGGCCGCAGGGTTCGGGCACGTCCAGCAGGGTCTTGAAGAGGGGCAGGGCGTCGTCCAGGGCCTTCGCGTCCTTGCGCGCCAGGCGGGCCTGCAGGGCGTAGCAGGCCAGGTCCTGCTCGGGCTGGAGAATCTTCGGGAACTCCGCCTCGAAGTCGCTCCAGCGCTGCTGCTTGGCCAGGATGCGCAGCCAGTCGCCGCGCAGCTTCTCGCCCAGGTAGTAGCGATCCTGACGGGCCAGGAAGTCGGCCAGGGGCGCCTGGATATTGGCTTCGGACTTGTCCTTCTCCAGCTGGGCGCGCAGCTTGAAGTATTCGATGTAGGGCCACAGTTCGTGGTCCTTCAGGTCGGCGGCGAGGCGGTCGAGACGGTTCAGGTCGCCGGCGCGGAAGGCATCCCGGGCGGCGACGAACTGCTCGTCGCTGCCGCTCTGGGCGGCGGCCGGGCCATGCAGGCCAAGGCCGAGCAGGAGGCTGAGGGAAAGGCTGCCGCAAAGGCGGCGGAGGGCAATCAGGGCGGGGCGGCGGGCAGAGGCTGGGGACATTGCAGTGTGATAATCTGGGTCGGCTTCGCCGCCAGGGCAGGCCTGTCGCAGAGGGCTGGTATCGGCGGGCATGGCTGCTGGTTTGGCGGCGGAAGTGTGAAACTCGGGCAGGCAGGATAGGCCGGGCGGGCGCCAAACGCGCTCAACCAGCGCCAGACAAGGCGCCACCGGCCTGCCGAGGATAGCACAGGCCCGGCTGCCGGCCGTGCTGCCGTGGCTGCAGCAGCCTTTTCCTTTTTGATCCTTTCCCACCGCGGTGGCCCTGCACCGTGATTCAGCGCCGCCATTTTATCCCTTCGCCGCCTTCTTGCTCCTGCCATGACCTCCGCCCCTCCTGCTCCCCTCGACCGCCGTGCCCTGCGCCAGCGCCTGCTGGCCGACCGTCTTGCCCTTTCCAGCGAAGCCGTCGGCCTGCTTTCCGAAGCTGTCTGCGGCCATCTGCTGGCCGGCTTTCCCGAACTGGCCGGCAAGGTGGTGGGCTTCTGCTGGCCGGTGCAGAACGAGCCGGATCTGCGGCCGGTGCTGACCCTGTGGCAGGCCCGGGGTGGCCGGGCCGCCCTGCCGGTGGTGACGGTGCCCAACGCGCCCCTGGCCTTCCGCGAGTGGACTCCCGAAACGCCCCTAGCGCCGGACCGCTATGGCATTCCCACGCCCACGGCGGGCAACTGGCTGGTGCCGGAAGTGCTGCTGCTGCCGGTGAACGGGGTGGATCGCCTGGGTTACCGCCTCGGCTACGGCGGCGGTTTTTTCGACCGCACCCTGGCCAGCCTGGACCCCCGGCCCCTGGCCATCGGTGTCGGCTACGAAATTGCCTGGGTGGCGGACATCGGCCCGGAGCCCCACGACGAACCCCTGGACGCCCTGATCACCGAGGCCGGCATCACCCGCTTCCGGCCCTAACCCTCCCGCCGGCCACCGCTCCCGCTGCCTCCTGGCCGACGCGGGCGGGATGGTCCTTTCCCCTATCCGGTCAGCCTGGCCGGGCCTTCTTTCGTCTTGTGCCTCCCCTCCGCTCGGTGGTGGCCTGGGTGCGCTTGGGGGGCGTTTTTCCGTGTGCTTCCCCGGAGAGGCAAGCAGGACGGGCATCGGCAAGGGGGGTGGCTGGCGAAGCGCAGTGGTTCTGCCTCACTGGCAATGGGGGATGGAGAATGGCTTCCTTCCTGCCTCTCCGGGGTGGTTCTGCTTTTCTGCCATTTTTCTGCCCTATCCCCGCCCGGAAGATTCACCGTGGCGGGCGTCGCGTCTCAGCTCGCCTCCGCTAACCTCAACCCACCAACTCCCGGCGCAGGGCGGCCAGATAGCGCAGGCCGGCAATGGCCCGGCTGCCGTACCAGGAGATCATTTCCCCATCCACCGCCAGCACCGGCGTGCCGCCCGTGACCGGGTCGGCGGCCAGTTCCTGGGCGTCCTTGTCGCGGAAGGGGTAGGGCTCGCTGGGCAGGAGAATGCGCCCGGCCTGGCGGGCCAGGTCCAGCGCCACTTCCGGATAGCGGGGTTCCACCGCGTCGGGCAGGCTGTCCCAGCCGGCGGCGGCGAGCATGCGGGCGATGTAGGTGTCCCGGCCGATGCTCATCCAGGGCTTTTTCCAGATCAGGTAGAGCACCGCTTCCCGGGGCAGGGCCGCGGCGGTGTCTGCCAGTTCCCGGCGGGCCGCGGCATAGTCGGCACAGAGGGCGGCGGCGGCTTCCTGGCGGCCGAACAATTCGCCCATCAGGCGGTAGAGGGCCGGGTTGTCGTCCGGCCCCAGGGGATGGGTGACGACGATGTGGGGGACGAAGGCGGCCAGGGCTTCCACTTCCTCCCGCCGGTTTTCATCCACATTGACGATGACGTGGCTGGGGGCCAGGGCGCGGATTTTTTCGGCGTCGAAGCCCTTGGTGCCGCCGACCTTGGGCACCGTTTGCAGGAATTCCCGGGGATGCACGCAAAAGCCGGTGCGGCCCACCAGCCGGTCGCCCAAGCCCAGATCCACCAGCAGCTCGGTGATGGAGGGCACCAGGGAAACGATGCGCAGGGCCGGGTCGTCGCCCTGGCCGGGGGCGCGGGCCGGGTGCGGGGTGCCGAGGGCATCGTGGCAGAGAGCGTTGGGGCTGGCAGTCATGGCGCATCCAGGGGAGGGGAGAGCGGGATGCTAGCGCAAAACCCCGGGGGAAAAACCCCGGGGCGGGCAGGGTGAAGCAGGGGAGGCAGGGTGAAGCAGCGGGTTGAAGTGGGATGGGGCCCTTGGCCGCTGCTTGGGCTGGGCTTCAGGGCGCCCCGGTGTGGCGGCCGATTGCCGCGGCGGACTGCCGCGGCTTACTGCGGCAGCTGGGCAGGCGCCGGCAGCGGTACGCCTTCCAGGCCTTCACCGCCCTTGCGCTGGCGCGGCGGCGGGGCCTCGGCGATGAACTGGCGCAGGCGCTCGGTGATCTCGGCGGCGGGCATGGCGTAGGCGAACTTGGCGATGAAAGCGCCATCCGGCCCCAGCAGGTACATGCCGGCGGAGTGGTCCATCCAGTATTGCTCGGAGCCGGGCTCCCGCACCTTCTCGAAGCGCACCTTGAAGTTTTCCGCCACCCGCTGCACCAGGGGCTGGGAACCGGTCAGGCCCTGGATGCGGGGGTGGAAGAAGGCAACGTAGTTGCCCAGCACCTTGGGCGTATCCCGCTCCGGGTCCACCGTGATGAACAGGGGTTGCAGCCGTTTGCCGGCGTCCCCCAGCTGCTCCAGGATGGCCGCCATTTCCGCCAGGGTGGTGGGGCAGACGTCGGGGCAGGAGGTGTAGCCGAAGGTGATGAGCTGGAACTGGTCCGGGAAATCCTGGTTGGTGATCACCGCGCCGTACTGGTTCTGCAGCAGGTAGCGGGGCTGCACGCCCACCTCGATGGTGTCGCCGTTGTCGGCGAGGTGCCGGTTATGCACCTGGGGCTTGGCGGTGGTATTGGCGTTGGTGGCCTGGGCCTGAACCAGGGGCGGCATGGCCAGGGTCAGGGCGCTGCCGAGCAGCAGCAGGGAGCGGCGCAGGGTCAGCATCAGCGGCCTGCCTGGACGGCGCTGGCCGGCGGCAGTTGCTCGGCCAGGGTTTCGGCTTCCCGCGCCAACTCCGGGCCGGCGGGGCATTGGCCGCCCTGGCGCGAACGGGTGAGGAAGGCTTCCTGGGTGGCGGTCTCGAAGGCCTCGCCGTACTGGCGGGTTTTCGGGGCGCGCTGGATGACCAGGCCTTTGACCCGGGCCACCACGTCCTGCTGGCCGCAGGCCAGGGCTGTGCCGTTGATGCGGCCCAGGGATTGCAGGGTCTGGAGAACGGATTCCGGCGTCAGCCCCGCCGCCTGGGCCGGCAGGGCCGAGAGCAGGATGGGCAGCAACAGGGTGGAGAGCAGGGCAGGGCGCAGGGTGCGAATGGAGGGCATGGCAGCCTCGGTCAATGAGGGCGGAATGAAGGGGCGCAGGATCGGTCGAAACGACAGGATGCAGCGACAAACGATGGGCATGATAGCCCGAGCCAGGGTGCCCCGATTTGATTTAGGCCGTATTTCGTCCCGCCTGCCGGCCAGCGCCAGTGTCTGCCCGCTTCTGGCCGTATCGACCCTTATCCACCCGTATCACCCGCATCGTCCGTATCATTTTCCTGGCCCTCTCCGTTTTTCCTTTGATTCCCTTTCCCTTGCCATGGGTAGCCCGACCCGGGGCTGCCCTGGGGCCGGCCATCCCGGGCCTTGTGGGATAATCCGCCCCATGGTTGCCCTCCCTCCCGCATCGTCGCCGCCCCCTGCCCGTACTGCTGCCGCCTCCGCCGCCCCCGATCCGGGCCTCGCCGCGGCCGTCGCCATTGCCCTCGCCGCCAGGCCGGAGGAGCGCATCCTCCGCCTCCAGCACCAGGGCCAGGCCATCGTCGTCAAGCGGGCCTCCGATCAGACTCGTCCCGCCTGGGTCACCTGGCTGGCCGCCCGCATCGCCGCCAGCCTCTCGCCCCAGCCCCTGCCGCGCCATTCCCTGGCCCTGTCGGACCAGGGCGGGCTGATTCGGGTCGAATCCCGCCGCCTGCGCAGCCTCCACGCCGCCGGCGTCAAGGTGCCCCGGGTGCTGGCCGAAGGCCCTGACTGGCTGGCCCTGGAAGCCGTCGGCAACACCTTGGAAGAGGCCGCCCGTAGCCATGACCGTCCAACCTGGGATGCCCTGCTGCGGCGGGCTGCCGCCGACCTGGCGGCCTTCCACCGGGCGGGCCACTGGCACGGTGGCGCCCAGGTGAAGAACCTCATGCTGTGGCAGGGCGATCTGTACCGCATCGACTTCGAGGAAGACATCGGCGAGCACCTGCCCCTGGCTGTCACCCAGACCCTGGACCTGGTGCTGCTGGTCAATTCCTGCCTGTTGCTCGACGAGCGGGGCGAGGATGCCTGGGCCGCCCTGGGTCTGACCCTCCTGCAGACCTATTTCGCCGCCCACCCGGCACCGGACATGCGCGCCTGCCTGCAACGGGCCATGGTCTGGCTGCGCCTGCTCACCGGGCTGGCCCGGCCCTGGCGCAACCGCCGCGGCCGCAGCCTGCGCCGCGTCTTCCTGCTGCGCCGGGTGCTGGAAACCTTCCTGGCCACGCCCGCCGCCTGAAAGCCGGGGCGAGCGCCCCGGAGCGGTGCGCCGACACCCCGGCTGCGCTCCTAGGCTGCCCCAAGCCGGGGCCGGTTGGCCGCCCGTCCCACCGGGGGCGTGATCTACTTCGTCCGCCTTCTCCCCAATTTTTCTCGATATGCCGGGCTAAATAGCCCTTTCTTCTGGCTCAGGCACGAGCTTTGCTCAGCGTTATATATTCGAAAAATAACGTAGGAAAGCCGCCATGCCTGATGCCATCCATTCACCCGCCCCCCTGTTGCCGGATCAGCGGGATGCCTGCCGTATCCAGCCCTTGTTTCCTCCCCGAGCGGCCGCCATTCCCGGCCCCTTTGCCGTGGCCCCGGGCCATGGCCGCCTGGCCTGGCTGGAGCGGGCCGCGGCCACCGAAGCCCTGGCCGTCGCCGCTGCGGATGCGGCTGAAGCGCGCCGGGCGGCCGACGAACTGAATAACCTGGCCGGCGAACCCCTGGCCGCCTGGGAAGGGGCAGCCGGCGGCATGGACGGTGACCGGAGTGCTCCGCAGGCCCAGGATGCGCCCCGGGAGGGCGGCCTGCTGCGCCTGACGCCCCGGGGACGGCGCCTGGCCATGGTGCTGGTGGCCCTGGCGGAGGAGCGGGCTTTGCTGCGCCAGCGCTGTGGCGGTCACTTCGACGCCGATCTGCAATTGCTGGAGCGGGTGGCGGTGCGCACCAGCGCCCGCAACCAGTTTTTCGGCCGGGTCGCGGTATTGGAGCGAGGGGCGCTGCTCGATAGCGTCTTTCTCGAACTCCCCGGCGGCCACAGCCTGCGGGCCAGTGTCACGCCCGAGAGCAGCTATCGTCTGGGCCTGGCGCCGGGCCAGGAACTGGTGGCGCTGGTCAAGGCTTCCGCCACCCTGGTGCTGGGGAGTGCCGAGGGGCCGGAATACGCCGACTACAACCGCCTGGGCGGAACGGTGCAGCGGGTGGCCAGCAGTGGTGGGCGGCGGGAAATCGTCATCGACCTGGGCCACGGGCTGACCGGCGTGGCCAATGCCGGGCCGGACCTGGCGGAGGTCTTTGCCGCCGGCCAGTCGGCCTGGCTGGCCTTTCGGCCTTCTGCCGTGCTGCTGGGCATTCCTGGTTAGGCGGCAGGTGCCAGGGTTCAGTGCCGGGAGGTAAGCAGGTCCTTCAGCTTGCAGAGGATCAGGGTGGGGTCGAAACGGGTATCGGGCAGCACGTCGCCGGCCAGCACCCGGGCCAGTGCCGCCGCCGGGTCGGTTTCGCCGGTGAGCAGCACCTGGGCGCCGCGCTTGGCCATGTGGCGGATGAAGCCGTCGCCGGCACTGGCGGCGATGACCACGTCCACCCCATCCAGGGGGTGGGGGCTGCGGTCGTCAAAGTGGTGGAGCACCTGCGCCTTCTCCAGTTCGATACGCTCTCCCGTGGGCAGGGCCTGGCCCGGCTGGCAGTCGTAGAGCAGCCATTGGCGGCACTGGCCGGCGTGGCTGGAAACGGCGGCGAAGTCCCTGCTGGCGATGGCGATTTTCATGGTGTCGGATGTCCTACAAAGGGAAGTGGGTGGGCGGTCAGAGCGAATTCCGTACCGCGCCGTCTTCCTTGGCAGGGGTGGCCTGGGCGGCGGCAGGGACGGCCATCCCGGCGATGGCATGCCGGAGAATGGCGTCCCTGTTGCTGTTGCGGGTAGTGCTGTCGCCGGGCCGTCGTTGGGCCGCGGCTATCGGCCTGGCAGCACTCAGGCCAGCAGGGCCACGGCCTTGATCTGGGCCCACACGCGCTTGCCCGGCTGCAATTCCAGCTGATCCCAGGAGCGGCAGGTGATGCGGGCCAGCAAGGGGGTGCCGTCGGCTTCCAGGCGTACCAGCCGGTGGGCCGGGGTGTCGGCGGCGGCCACCGAGGTGATGGTGGCGGCCACCCGGTTGAGGATGGAGCTGTCGTCCCGGGCCGAGAGGGAGAGGCTGACATCCCGGGCGCGTACCTGGAAGCGCAGGCGGGTGCCGGTGGGCGCCGGCCCATGGGCCACCTGTACCTGTCCGCCCGGGAAGTCCACCGCCAGGAGGTGGTAGGTGTCGTCGTGGCCGGCCACGGAACCTTCAATGACCACCCCGGCATCGTCGCCGGCCGCCAGGGGCAGGTCCAGGCGGGCCAGGGTCTCGCCCAGGGGGCCGCTGGCGGCCACCCGGCCGCCGTCCAGCAGCACCAGATGGTCGGCGAGTCGCGCCACCTCGTCGGGGGAGTGGGTGACGTAGAGCACCGGGATGTCCAGCTCCTGCCGCAGGCGGGTGAGGTAGGGCAGGATCTCGGCCTTGCGCTTGCCATCCAGGGCGGCCAGGGGCTCGTCCATGAGCAGCAGCCGGGGCGAGGTGAGCAGGGCCCGGGCGATGGCCACCCGCTGCCGCTCACCGCCGGAGAGCTTGTCCGGCTGGCGGTGCAGGAG
This sequence comes from Azospira sp. I13, assembly GCF_003112695.1. Lineage (GTDB taxonomy): Bacteria > Pseudomonadota > Gammaproteobacteria > Burkholderiales > Rhodocyclaceae > Azospira. The sequence goes on along the minus strand of NZ_BFBP01000007.1, from coordinate 158,249 downwards.
AGGGCCGATGCCCAGTAGTTCCACCGCCTGCTCCAGGTTCACCCGCCGTTCGGCGGCGGGGATGCGCTTGAGACCGAAGTTGAGGTTGCGTTCGACGTTCAGGTGGGCGAACAGGCTAGCCTCCTGGAACACGTAGCCCAGGGGGCGCTGGTGGGTGGGCAGGAACTGGTCGCCGTCCTGCCAGACCTCGCCGTTCACTTCCAGGTAGGCGCCGGGGTGGCGCTCCAGGCCGGCAATGGCCCGCAGCAGGGTGGTCTTGCCCGAGCCGGAGTGGCCGAAGAGGGCGGTGACGCCCCGGCCCGGCAGGGTCAGGTCCGCTTCCAGGGAAAATTCCCCATAGGCCACATGGAAGCGGGCACGGAGGGCCGGGGTCTCCTTGTGCATGTCAGAAGCCATGGCGGCTCCTTGCCTTGCTGCCGTAGAGGGCCAGCAGCACCAGGAAGCTGAAGAGCAGCATGCCGCCAGCCAGCCAGTGGGCCTGGGTGTATTCCAGGGCTTCCACGTGGTCGTAGATTTGCACCGACACCACCCGGGTCTTGTCCGGGATGTTGCCGCCGATCATCAGCACCACGCCGAACTCGCCCACAGTGTGGGCGAAGCCGAGGATGGTGGCGGTGATGAAGCCGGGTCGGGCCAGGGGCAGCACCACCGAAAAGAAGGTGTCCCAGGGCGAGGCCCGCAGGGTGGCCGCCACTTCCAGGGGGCGCTCCCCCAGAGTGTCAAAGGCCTGCTGCAGGGGCTGTACGACGAAGGGCATGGAATAGAGCACGGAGGCCAGCACCAGACCGGGAAAGGTAAAGGGCAGGAGGCCCAGGCCGAGGGATTGGGTCAGCTGGCCCACGGGGCCGTTGGGCCCCAGGGTCACCAGCAGGTAGAAGCCCAGTACCGTGGGCGGCAGCACTAGTGGCAGGGCTACCACGGCGCCCACCGGGCCCTTCAACCAGGAGCGGGTGCGCGCCAGCCACCAGGCCAGGGGGGTGCCCAGGAGCAGCAGCAGGCAGGTGGCGGTGGCGGCGAGCTTGAGGGTCAGGCGAATGGCAGACCAGTCATCGGGGCCGAAGGGCATGGGGCTTGGCGTTCAGTGGGCAGTGGGGCGGACGGGAGGAGTATGGCCCATCCGCCGGGGAAGAAAAAAGGGATGGCCGACCTGCCGGAGTCCTGAGGGGAAAGGCTGTCCGGCCACCCAAGGGGGAAACTCACAAGGCGTAGCCGTAGCCCTTGATGACGGCCCGGGCCTTGTCGCCCTGCAGGTATTTGACCAGGGCTTCGGCGGCGGGCTTGGCCTTGCCGCTGGTGGTGCCTTTCTCGAGGATCACCGCATCCTGGCGGATGGGGCTGTAGTACTTGCTCGGCACCAGCCAGACGGAGCCGCCCTTGAGCTGGCCGTGCTCGTCCAGCACCTGGGAGTAGGCGACGAAGCCCAGCAGGGCGTTGCCGGTGGCGACGAAGTTGTAGGCCTGGGCGATGTTCTCGGCCTGCACGAACTTGGGCGCCAGGGCCTCGTAGGCCCCCAGGGCCTTCAAGGTTTCGACAGCGGCCAGGCCGTAGGGCGCCAGCTTGGGATTGGCCAGGGAGAGGTGGTCGAAACCGCCCTGCTTCAGCACTTCGCCCTGGTTGTCCACGATGGCGGGCTTGGCGCTCCACAGCACCAGCTTGCCGATGGCGTAGGTGAAGCGGCTGCCCGGCAGGGTGCCGTTTTCCTTTTCCAGCCGGGCCGGGGTCTCGTCGTCGGCGGCGAGGAAAACCTCGAAGGGGGCGCCGTTCTTGATCTGGGCGTAGAACTTGCCGGTGGCGCCGAAGGAGAGCACCGCCTTGTGGCCCGTGTCCTTCTCGAACTGGGCGGCGATTTTCTGCATGGGGGCGGTGAAGTTGGCGGCTACGGCCACCTGGACTTCATCGGCCTGGGCGGCGGTGGCGGCAAAGGTAGCGAGCAGGGCTGCGGCGAGCGTGCTGACGAGGGGGCGAGGGTGGGGCATGGCGATTCTCCGGAGGTCGTGAAAATACATTCAGGCGGTGGCGGCGAGGATTACGCTGGAGGCCTTGAATACGGCGCAGGCCTTCTTGCCCGGGGCCAGTTCCAGGGTCTCCACACTGCCGTGGGTGACCACGGCAGTGACGGTCTTGCCGCCGGGCAGGGCCAGGGTGACCTCGGCATTCACCGGGCCGTCGTGGATGTGGCTGATCTCGCCCCACAGCTGGTTGCGGGCGGTGATGCGGCCGCTGCCCTCGGTGAGCAGCAGCAGGGAAGAGGCTTTGACCAGGGCGCAGATTTCCTTGCCCAGGGTGAGGCCCAGGTTCTCCACCGATTCCCGGGTGATGATGGCCACCACCTCGGTGTCGGCATCCAGGGCGATGCGCACCTCCATGTCCACCCCACCATCCCGCAGGCCGCTGATCTTGCCAACGAACTGGTTGCGGGCGCTGGTCTTCACCGAGAGACGGCGCAGCAGGGACTGGAACTGGCGCACGTCGCCCTCGCTGACTTCGCCCATGTGGTGGGTCAGGCGGTCCAGGGCGCCCTGGTATTCCTGCTCCACGGCCCGGTAGAGGGCAACGATGCGGCGCCCATAGTCGGTGAGCCGGGTGCCGCCGCCATTGCGGCCGCCGGTGCTGCGCACCACCAGGGCCTCGTCGGCCAGGTTGTTCATGGCGTCCACCGCATCCCAGGCTGCCTTGTAGGAGAGGGGCACGGCCTTGGCCGCCTGGGAAATGGAGCCGTGGGTGTCGATGGCCTCCAGCAGGCGGATGCGGGTATCGCCGAGAAAGGGGCCGAACTCGGTTTCCAGGGCCAGCTTGCCGACCAGCTTCTGTTGATTTTGGGACATCACCGCCTCTTTCTTGTCGCGAAATATACAAAACTACATAGCCATTCTGGTGCATGGGCGGCCATCAATGCACCACCTCGGGGATTTGCAGCGCTATGGTTGAACTTATGCAACGGAACGACCTAGACTGCGTTTCATCACGCAAGAACCATGCGCGATATTATGTAGTAAATAGCGCAATTGAAAATAACCCGAATCAAAAAGGAGTTCAGCATGAAGACCAGCGCCCGTAACGTCTTTTCCGGCAAGGTGAGTGCCATTACCGCCGGTGCCATCAATACCGAGATCGAAATCACTACCGGCGGCGGCGACAAGCTGGTCGCCATCGTCACCCAGGCCAGCGTCAGGGAACTGGGCCTGGCCTTGGGCAAGGAAGCCTTCGCCCTGGTCAAGGCGCCCTGGGTCATCCTCATGGCTGACGACGGCGCGGTGAGGTTCTCCGCCCGCAACCAGTTGCCGGGCACGGTGCAGAAGATCACCCGGGGTGCCATCAATACTGACGTGGTGCTGGCCCTGGCCGGCGGCACCCAGGTGCACGCCGTGGTGACCAACGAGGCGGTGGTCGAACTGGGCCTCCAGGAAGGCAGCCGGGCCACCGCCCTGATCAAGGCCAGCCACGTGGTGCTGGGCGTCCCGGCCTGATCAGGCCGCTCTGGCAAGCTAGGGCTTGCCCCAGGGCAGGGTGGGGATGATGTCTGCGTATAATTCGCGCCATGTCTCACCCCCTGCCCAACTTGCTGCGCTGCTTGTTTCCTCTCCTACTGGGGGCCATCCTGCAGGCGCCGGCTTCGGCGGCCGAGTTGGTGGCCCAGCCGGCGGATGGCGGCATGGCGACGGGCAGTGTTGTCCTGACTGCCGAGGAGCAGGCCTATCTGGAGCGCCATCCCCGGGTGCGTCTGTGCGTTGATCCGGACTGGGCGCCTTTCGAGCGCATCAATGCCCGGGGGGAACACGAGGGTATTGGCGCCGATCTGGTGCAACTGGTGGCCCGGCGGGTGGGGCTGCGCATCGAGCTGCTGCCGGTGGCGTCCTGGGACGAAAGCCTGGCGGCCTCCAAGGCTGGCCGTTGCGAGTTGATGAGCTTCCTCAACCAGACGCCGGCGCGGGATGCCTGGCTGATCTTCACCGACCCCATTTTCAGCGACCCCAATGTCTTCATCACCCGGGAGGAGCACGGCTTCATCGCCGAGCCCCACGCCCTGAGCGGCGAAAGCATCGCCCTGCCGCGGGGCACCATGGTGGAGGAACGCATCCGCCGGGACTTCCCCAACCTGCGGGTGATCCTCACCGGCAGCGAGCCGGAGGCCATCGAACTGGTCGCCTCGCGCCGGGCCGACATGACCATGCGCTCCCTCATCGTCGCCGCCTACACCATCAAGAAGGAAGGCCACTTCAACCTGAAGATCGCCGGGCAGATTCCCGAATACGCCAACGAGCTGCGCATCGGTGTGCTGAAGAGCGAGCCCCTGTTGCGGGACATTCTCGACAAGGGGGTGCGCAGCGTCACCCTGCAGGAGCGGGAGGCGGTTTCCAACCGGCACGTGGCCATCAATGTGCACCAGGGGGTGGCCTACTCCCTTATCTGGAAGGCCCTGGGCGTGGCCGCCCTGATCGCCCTCCTGGCCTTCCTGTGGCATCGCAAGCAGCGGGAGCTGGACCAGGCCCGCACCCTGCTGGCGGAACAGCGCATGACCCAGGCGCAGGCCGCCCGCCGCGAGCAGGGCCGGCTGGTAGCCATGCTCTCTCACGAGATGCGTACGCCCCTGGCGGTGATCGATGCCGCTGCCCAGTCCCTGGCGGTCCTGACGGCAGAGCCGGGGGCGCGGCAAGGCGTGGAAGATGAGCCGGGGATACAGACCCAACGGCGCATTGAGCGCATCCGCGCTGCCGTCGGACACCTCAGCAACCTTACCCTGCAACTGCTGGCCAAGGACCGGCTGGACGATGCGGCTCTGAGCTTGAAGCCCGTATCCCTTGATGCCGCTGCGCTGTGACGCGAGTTGCTGGAGCAGGTGGATGACGAGGGCCGGGTGCGGCTGACGGTTCATGGCGAAACCGCCTTGCAAGGAGATCGGGACCTGCTGCAGGTAGCGTTGCGTAACCTGCTGGTCAATGCCCTGCGTTACTCCCCCTCAGGCACCCCGGTTCGCCTGAGTGTGGCGGGAGGTTCCGAGAGGATGTGCTTCAGTGTCTGCAACGAGGGGGAACCCATCGACCCGGCCACGCGCCCGGCGCTTTTCCAGAGCTATGTGCGAGGCACCAACGCAGCACGTGCACCGGGCACGGGGCTGGGGCTGTATCTGGTCAAGCGGGTGGTGGACCTGCATGGCGGCAGCATCCGCCTGGAGGAAAGTCGCACGGACGGCACCGAGTTCGTGGTCGAATTGCCACGGCAGTTTGCTGCCGCTACGGTGCCATCGCCGGGCTGAGGGTCGGGCACGTTGGAACGGTGGCGTGGCCACCGCTCCACCGGCCAGTTAGCGGAATTACTTGAGGGACAGCACCCAGGTGGCCAGCTTCTTGGCCTCTTCAGGGGTAACGTTGTTGGGAGGCATGGGCACTTCGCCCCAGACGCCCTTGCCGCCGGCCTTGATCTTGGCCGCCAGCTTGTCGGCTGCGCCGGCATCGCCCTTGTACTTGGCGGCCACATCCTTGTAGGCGGGGCCCAGAACCTTTACGGCCACCTGGTGGCAGGACATGCAGTTCTTGGCCTTGGCCAGGGCTTCGTCGGCCTGGGCATTGCCCAGCAGCATCAGGCTGCCGAGGGCGAGCAGGGAGAGCGTGGTACGTTTCATGGGAGTTTTCCTCCTGTGGTTGATGGGAGGCGCCACTCTCCCCCAACCGGTGGTGAAAGCCTTGATGCGCATCAAGCGCCCTCCCCGCGTGCCGTAGCGGCGTCGATCGGGCCTGCCGGGCTTGATGCCGGTCAAGGCCTGCCTATTTGCTCAGGCGCTCGTAGAGCTTCACCGTGGTGTCCACATGGCGCAGCAGGCGCTCTCCTTCGGTGAACACCACCCGGGCGTGGTGGGTACGGCGGGTGCGGCTGAGGTCCGGCGCCAGGGCGGCGAGGAAGGTTCGCCATTGGGCAGCCACTTCGTCCAGTTGCAGGGCCACCTCGGCGATGCCGTGGCTATTGCCTCGCAGGGCATCGAGATTGGCTTCGAACTCGGCCTGGCTATCGTCCATGGTGCGGGCCGCGGTCTGGTCGCAGTCCGGCCAGTCGCTGAACAGGAACAGCTTGCCCATGCGCTGGGAGATCATGCGGTTGCGGCCGGCCAGGTTGACGTAGCGGGCTTCCGGATTGTCGGCGGACTCCACGGCTGTCCGGGTCAGCTGTTCCGTCGCCGCGAGCAGCACCTCGCTGTGCCGCAGGAGGGCCGGGGCCTTGGCAGGGGTAGCGTCCGGGTCGGCCAGCAGGGCCTGGTAGGCTGGCCAGGCATCCTCGACCCCGGCCAATCGTTCGGCCAGGGGCGCCTCAAGAGTTAGGCCCTCCAGGCGTTTCAGGACCCGCTCGAATTCGCTCCCAAGCTGGCGCAGGCGGACCAGATATTTGGCAGGCGGCAGGCCGGTGCAGAGCAGCCCCCAGGCGACGGCTAGACGCTGGGACAGGAACCGCAGGCGGCCACACAGATTGACCAGGGCGCCTGCGGAGAGGCGCTTCCTGGGGCGGATGATTTCAGCCCGGGCGCGTCGGGAAAAACTGATGCGCTGGCCCAGGGTGCCGGGTTCGATGTCGAGCAGGGCGGCGTTCTGGATGTAGAGGGTGCGGCCATCCACCACGATCAGGCCGCAATCCGTCAATTCCCGCAGGCAGCGGGAGAAGGATTCGGGGGTGATGCCGATGCGGGCGGCAATCATCTTCTTGCTGGGTTGCAGCGTCACCGGCGTTTCACCGGCGGATTTCACCGCCTCGCCGGCCTGGCCCAGCAGGTAGTCGAGGACCCGCTGGGTGGCGGAGAGGCCGTAGTGGTAGCTGGTGACGTCGCATTCGGTGGCCCGCAGGCGCTGGGCCAGGAGCTGGATCACCCGGCTGCTGAGGGTCAGATCCTGACGGATGATGGCGCGCAGACGCCAGGTGTCCACCACCAGGACAATGCAGGGGCCCAGGCTTTCGCAATCGGAGAGATAGCGTTCGGCGCCCAGGACCTCGCCCGGTGCCAGCAGTTGGGGGGACTGGATCAGTTCCAGGGTTTTCACCGCTTCGCCGGCCAGCCGGGTGGTGCGCCGCAGGGTGCCCCGGATCAGGATGAAGGCTTCCTTGACCGGCCCGTCGATGTTGAACAGGTACTCATGGGCCTTCAGGCTCACCACGCGGCTGGCGGCCAGTAATTCAGCAATGACGGGCTCGGCCAGCCCGCTGAGCAGGGGAATGTCCGACAGCAGTTCGCGGCTGCAGCGTCTGCTTTCCTTGTATGCGGCCATGGTGTGATCGTTGTGGGGTGGAGCAATAAAAAAACGGGAGAGGGTAGCCCCTCTCCCGTCCCGCTGGGTGTGTGCTTCGGGAGAAGCTAATGCCCCATTAGTACACGTCGTGCTGGGTGTTGTAAACGTTGAACTTGCCGGTGGGCGTTACCAGCTTGGGGTCCTTGATGACGGCCTTCAACTTGCGGGTCTTGTCATCCACCACCACGATGGCGGAGGGCTGGTCCTTGCCGTTCCACACCGAGAACCACACTTCGTCGCCGGCCTTGTTGTACTCGGGCTGGACGATGCGCTTGGGGCCTTCCTTGATGCCGGACCAGTCGCCGATGGGCAGCAGCTCATAACCCTTGTCCAGGTTGTTCACGTCCCACACCGCCACGGACTGGCTGATGTTGGCTTCCGGATTGAGGGTGGTGTCCACCCACAGGTTCTTGGACTTGGGATGGGTCTTGAGGAACAGGGAACCGCCGCCCAGGCCCTTCAGGGTGCGCACCACCTTCCAGGCGTTGTCGCCATGCTTCACCGGGTCGGTGCCGATGAGGGAGATGGAATCGTCGCCCAGGTGGCCGGTGGCCCACACGGGACCGAACTTGGGATCGACGAAGTTGGCGCCCCGGCCCGGGTGGGGCGTTTTGCCCACGTCCACCAGCTTGGCCAGCTTGCCGTCCTTGGTGTCGATGACGGCGATCTTGTTGGAGGCGTTGGCCGCATCCATGAAGTAGCGGTGGGTGGATTCGAAACCGCCGTCATGGAGGAAGGGGGCCGCCTCGATCATCTTGATCTTCAGGTTGCTGAGATCGCGGTAATCCACGGAATAGACCATCCCGGTTTCCTTCACGTTCACGAAGAATTCAGGATTGAAGTGGGAGGAGACGATGGCCGCCACCCGGGGTTCCGGATGGTAGTCCTGGGTGCCTACGCTCATGCCCCGGGTGGAGACGATCTTGCGCGGCTTGAGGGTGTCGCCGTCCATGATGACGAACTGGGGCGGCCAGTAGGTGCCGGCGATGGCGTACTTGTCCTCGAAACCCTTGGCCTTGGAGCTTTCCACCGAGCGGGCTTCCATGCCCACCTTGATCTCGGCCACGGTGTCGGGTTTTTCCATCCACAGGTCGATCAGGTTGATCTTGGCGTCGCGGCCGATGACGAAGAGGTAGCGGCCGGAGGCGGACATGCGGGAGATGTGCACCGCATAGCCGGTGTTGAGGATGCTGACGATCTTCTTGCTGTCGCCGTCGATCAGGGCGATCTCGCCGGCGTCCCGCAGGGTGACGGAGAAGAGGTTGTCCAGGTTGAGGTTGTTGAGCTTCTTCTTCGGCCGCTTTTCCACCGGCACGATCACCTTCCAGCTGGCTTCCATTTCCTTCAGGCCGTACTCGGGCGGAGCGGGGGGCGTCTGCTGAATGTAGCGGGCCATGAGGTCCACCTCGTCGTCGCTGAGGACGCCGGAAGTGCCCCAGTTGGGCATGCCGCCGGCAGAGCCGTACTTGATGAAGACCTTGAGGTATTCCAGGCCCTTGGCGATGGTCAGGTCCGGCGTCAGGGCCTTGCCGGTGGCGCCCTTGCGCAGCACGCCGTGGCAGCCGGCGCAGCGCTCGAAGAAGATGCGCTTGGCCTTCTCGAACTCGGCCTCGGTCATCTTCGGTGCCAGGGGGTTGATGTCCTGGTGCATGGGCACGGTGGCCAGGGGCGAGCCGCCGCCGGCCTGGTAGTCCCGCATGGTGGCGTCGCCGTGGGATTCCGGCGTGCCGGCAAAGGCGAACTGCACGGCAAAGGCCAGGGCCGGAATGGCCGCCAGCCTGAGTAGGTTGAAACGCTTGGTTTTCATGGCTCCCTGTTCCTGAAAAAATTGAGTGAGGAGGCCCCAATTTCTGCGCCATGAAAAAAACCACTTTGATCAGGGTCAATATATTCCGGCAGGCCGCTGGCAGCGGCTTTTCAGCCCATTCCGGACTTGACCGGCGTCAAGTCTCCCCGCCCTGCATGCCCGGTATTGCCCGGACGGACGCCCCGGTGGATGGGGTAAAATCCCGCCCCTGTTAACTGGAGATTCCCATGTCCAACCCGATTGCCTGCCCCCAATGCACCCTGGAAAACACCTACCCGGATGGTGCCAACTTCGTTTGCGCCGACTGCGGCTATGAATGGCCCCAGGCGGCTGCCGCGGTGGAAGAAGAAGCCGATGCGGTGATCAGGGATGCCAACGGCACGGTCCTTAACGACGGCGACGCCGTGGTGCTGATCAAAGACCTCAAGGTGAAGGGTTCCTCCATCGTCCTCAAGCAGGGCTCCAAGGTGAAGAGCATCCGCCTGGTGAGCGGCGGCGACCACGAGGTGGATTGCAAGCTCGACCAGGGCAACTTCATGCTCAAGGCCTGCTTCCTGAAAAAGGTCTGAGCCGGCGGCCGGGGCGCCGTCTTTACCTTTGCTTACCGTCTGCTGCCCCAACTTAACCATTCGCCTGCGTAGAGTGGTCGCCGTCGTCGATTCCGGCAGCGGCCGGCCCTCCTTGCGCCATGGCGATCCTCATCCAGCCCCCGGCTGCCGACCCCCGGGCGGCCGCCGAATCCCTCTTTGCCGAAGGCTGCGCCCGCCAGGCGGCGGGTGACGCCGCAGCGGCAGCCCGGCTTTTCCGCGAAGCCCTCTTCCTGCACCCCACCCTGGCCGAAGCCTGGGCCAACCTGGCCCTGCTGGCGGAGGCCGGCAGTGACTGGCCGGAGGCGGAAGCCTGCCATCACCGGGCTGTCACCTACGCCCCCGAGCTGCACCAGCAATGGCTCAACCTGGGGGCTTTCCTGCTTGACCGGGCCCGCCCCGAGGAAGGGCGGCAAGCCTGCGAGCAAGCGGCGGCCCTGGCCCCCGATGCCCCCGAGGTCTGGCTTAACCTGGGCGTAGCCCACCTTTGCGGCGGCAGCCCGGATGCGGCGGAGCGCTGCCTGCGCCTGGCGCTTGCCCTGCGCCCCGACTACGCCGCCGCCCGTTTCAACCTGGCCTATCTGCTGCTCGGCCAGGGCCGCTGGCAGGAGGGCTGGGCCTGTTATGAGTCCCGTCCCTGGCTGCGCGGCCTGGCGGCCCATTTCGCCCAGCCCCGCTGGCAGGGCGAACCCCTGGCCGGGCGCCATGTGCTGGTGGTGGCGGAAGGTGGGCTGGGAGATGCCATCCATTTCGTCCGCTTTGCTGGCCGCCTGAAAGCGGCGGGCGCCGGGCGGGTCAGCCTGCTCTGCCATCCGCCCCTGCTGCGCCTCTTCCAGGGGCTGCCCAATGTGGATGCCGTGGCCTCCCTGGGGGAGGCCCAGGGGCGTACTGAGGGCCAGCTCTGGGTGCCCCTGATGAGCCTGCCCGGCCTGCTGGACTGCCGCCCCGATCAGGCCCCCTCCCCATTTTCCTATCTATCGGCCGACCCGGTGGCCGGCGACCGCTGGCAGGCCCGCCTGCCCCAGGTCGGTAGGCGGGTGGGCCTGGCCTGGCAAGGTAATCCGGCGTTCGAGAACGACAGCCAGCGCTCCCTGGCCGACCTGGCGGTGCTGGCCCCCTTGGGGGGGTATTCCCGGGCTGACCTGGGTGGGCGTGCAGAAAGGTCCCGGCGCCGATCGACCGGCGCCGCCAGCCCTGGCCCTGACCAATGTGGGGCCCTGGCTGGAAGACATGGCGGAAACGGCGGCCCTGCTCTGTCAACTGGACCTGCTGATCACCGTGGATACCGCCGTGGCCCATCTGGCGGGGGCCCTGGGGCTGCCCTGCTGGCTGCTGCTGCCCCATTACCGCGTGGACTGGCGCTGGGGCGGCGGTAGCGGGGATGGTAATGGCGGGGGTCAGGAAACTTCCTTCTGGTATCCGTCACTGCGCCTGTTTCGCCAGGCCGCTCCCGGTGACTGGCCCGAGGTGGTGGCGCGCCTGGCCCCGGCCCTGGCGGCCTGGGCGGCGGGGAAGGCGCCGCACCACGAAGGGGAGGGAGGCGGCACCGCGGTCATCGGGCCGGCGGCGTAATCGCCCTTTCACCGGCCCGGGCAGGCTACAGCGCAGCCGCCTGGCTGGCCGTTCCCAGGGATCGCAGCGGTTGCCCGGCTTCATCGCCGAAGCATTCGTCCTGATGGGCGCAGACGCCGCAGGAGGGCGCACGGCAGGCGCGGATTTCGGCCTGCTCGCAGAGTTGCAGATAGAAAAATTTCTTCCAGCGCATATTGCCGGTGTTGCGCGCGAAGAGCCGGGGGAAGTGCTCCTGCATCAAGCAGGAAAGCGCCTGCCGGTCGGGCAGACCCAGGTCCTGCCAGAGGTGGTTGTGGCCCAGGCAGCCCTTGGCGACGGCCGCCGCCAGGGGCGCCGCCTCCGGGCTGGCCGCGTGGTCCAGCAGCAGGGTCAGCAGTTCGCCGTGCTCGTCGTCCCGGCATTGGGGAATCCGCGCCAGGTGGCCCAGATCCATGAGCTTCAGGTAGTGGGCGGGCTGCATGGGGCGGCTCCGGCGCTGTCGCTCAGCGGAGGCTCAGGCCTTGGCCGGAGCGTGGCTGATGCATTTCTTGGAACAATTGCGGGCACAGGCCTCACAGCCGACGCAATTTTCGGGATGGGCCACGGTCATGACCTTCTTTTCGTACTCGTCGTCATCGCCGTCGTCGATGGCGATCAGCTCGCCCTCGTCGTCCATGGCCATGAGGGAGAGCACGTCCCGGCCGCAGGTCTTGAAGCAGCGGCCGCAGCCGATGCACTTTTCGTCGTCGATGCTTTGCACGAAATTGGGGATCCACTCCACACCGGAGGGCAGGGTGACGCTGAAGACAGACATGATGGCTCCTTATAGAAAAATGGGTCAGCGCGGCGGGGTGGCGGCCAGGGCGTAGTGGCGCCGTTCCGGGCGGCAGGCGCCGGCGGCGCCGTGTTCCCGGGTGCACACCAGCCAGTTGCCGGAGAGGCGCCAGGCGAAGACCGACTGGCCGTAGCTGCGGGCTTCCTGGAAGGCCCCTTCCTCGTCGTCCGCGATGGGGGCGGGCACTTCATAGAGGTGGTGGTAGAAGCAGTTCTCGCCCCAGCGGTCGAAGCCCATGACCCGCACGCCGCCGGCCTGGAGGTCCGCCTCCCGCTCGAAGCGGATGGGCACCGCGGTGCGCCGCCGATAATCCGCCGGCAGGTAGCGCTGCCATTCGCGGCGCCAGGAGGTCTCGTCCCGGGTCAGGTCGGGCAGGTGTTCCACGATTCCTCCTAGCCCAGTTCGGCCAGGCGCTGCCGCGCCGCGGTGAGGGCGGCGTAGGCGTCGTGGGTCTTCTGGGCCGTCTCCAGGATGGTTTCCCAGTTCACCGGCAGCTCCTCCGAGAGGTCGTGCAGGTTCATCTTCCAGGTCATGGCCTGGGCCGAGAGCTTCTTGATCTGGGCCTTCAGTTCTTCGGGGTTGTCGCTCATGGGGGGATTCCTTAAATCGTGGCCACAGAGGGCACAGAGATCACAGAGGAACTAAGGGCAGAAACGGGGGCGATACGGACTGCCAAAACCACCTGCGTTACTGCTGCGATGTCTTTCCCTCTGTGCTCTCTGTGTCCTCTGTGGCTAAAGCCTTTCAACCGTAATTCGCCACCTCGCCAAAGCGGGCGATCATGGCCACCGCTTCGTTGACGATCTTGTCGCCCTGTTCGGCCAGGGCTTCCAGGGAGTCGAAGCCGAAGCGGTGCACGTCCCGGTGGTACTTGTTGAAGACCACCAGGCGGCCGGCGATGAGCACCACGCGGCCGAAGCCCTCGTGGCTCATCTTGATCATGGGGGCGCACATCACCTTGCTCTGGCGCTCGATGGCCAGGCCGATGGCGTTGTAGTACAGCTCCAGGCGCCACAGCACGTCCGGGTCCGGGTCATCGATGATGGGGATGGCCTTGCGGGCTTCCTTGTCCACCACATAGGGGCCCACCACTTCCACGTCGCTCTTGCCGTCCCAGTGGCCGTAGCTGTCCTGGGAGCGCATCTGCTTGACCAGTTCGGAGAGGAAGGGGGAGTCGCTGATGGCGAAGGTGGCGGTGTCAGACATGGGATTTTTCCTCTTCCAGGGCGTCGTCGAAATTGCGTTCCTGATCCTTCATCAGGGCCTTGCGCAGCCAGGGCGGCGGGGTGCCCTTGAGTACGGCCTGCAGCTTGCCGATGATGGTGTTGATGGGTTCGGGATTGGGCACCTTCACCGGGTGGATCTTCATGTTCACCACCCGGGCCGCCGCCGAGCCGCCAATGGCGGCCACGTACACGATGGCGCAGTCCTGGATGGCTTCCAGCTTGGCTCCCAGCTTGTCCTCGGTGCCGTCCTCCTTCAGGTCTCCCTCGAAGCGGACCACGGTGGCCAGGGTCGAGCTGTCGGCAGTGATGTCGTAGATGGCGATGTTGCGGGCCCAGCCGAAGTGGGCGTCCACCTGTTGCAGGTCCTCGGTGGCGAATGCGACTTTCAGCGGTTTGCTCATGGCGGCACCTTCCTTGGTTGATTCAGTGACAAGCGACAGCCGCCGCACCGTGCGCGCAGCCGGTGCCGCAGCTGGCGGCGGGTTCGGCGGTCGGCCGGAAATCGTCGGGGACGGCTTCGTGCAGGTTTTCAATGAAGACATTGCCCACCTCGAAAATCAGGTTCCGGGTGCCCCGGTAGCCCACGCTCACCTTGTGGGCCGCGCCGAGGCGGTCGAAGGTGGGCAGGCCGGAGCGCCAGAAGGGGATGCCCAGCCGCGCCGCCGCCTGGCGGCCGTGGGCATGGGTGATGAGCAGGTCGGCGCCGACGGCGCCCTGCTCGAAGTCTTCCAGGTCGCCGATCAGCACTTCGTCTGCCGGTACCCGGTTGAGGAGCGGGGATTCGGTGCTGGTGACGGCCACCTGGATTTCCGCCCCCATTTCCGTGAGGAAGGTGGTGAGGGCGTACAGCAGGTCCGGCTCGGCGGCCACCGCCACCTTCTTCTTGCCGAAGTGGAAGTGGCCGTCCAGCATGGCGTCCAGCAGCTGGCTGCGCTGGCGCTTGAAGCGGGGCGGCACCTCGGTGTTGGCGATGCGGGAGAGCAGGGCCAGGAAGTCGTCGCAGGGCTTCAGACCGGTGAGCCGGTCGAAAACGGTGTAGGGCACGCCGGCGATGTCCTTCAGCTTTGCCGCCGCCGCCCGGCCCTGTTCGCCGATCACCAGGGTGTAGGCCGACTCGCCCATGCTGCGCAGTTCGTCGAGCCGGGTGCCGCCCAGGGTGGTGGGCAGGAAGGTCTCGGGAATGTGGCCATCCATGGAACCGGAGAGGTCGGGCAGCACCACCGGGGTGAGGCCGAAGGCCTCCACCATCTCCTTCACCTCCTCGATGTCGCCGGGGGTGAGGTGGCAGCCGGGCAGGATATTCACCTGCCAGGGGCGGCGCACATTCGATGGTTTGGCGATGGTCTCCACCATGCGCAGCACCGCCTTGCCCCAGCCATCCTGGAAGGCGCCGGCGAAGTCTGGAGTGGAGACGAACACCACCTCCATGTCCGCCAGTTCCGGGTGCTTCTGCCGGATCAGCTGGAGGAAGCCGTCCACGTCGTCGCCCTTGGCTTCGGTGATGCCGGTGGAGATGAGACCCACCAGGGCCGGGGCAGCCCGCTTGTGGATATTCACCAGGGCCTGCTCCACGTTCTCCAGACCGCCGAGGATGGTGGTGACCTCGTTCATGGCGGTGGTCTGCAGGGGGATGGTCTCGCGGAAGTGCTTGACGAAGAGCACCAGGCCGAAGGCGGTGCAGCCCTGGGAACCGTGCAGCAGGGGCAGGGCCTGGTCCATGCCGAGGAAGGCCAGGGCGGCGCCGATGGGCTGGCTCATCTTCAGCGGATTGACGGCGCAGGCCTTCTTGCTGTGCTTGACCTCAGCCATGGCACACCTCGCCTGCGCATTCTTCCTGATTACAGGACTGCCATCCTTCAAGGTCCTGCTCCCAGTCGGGCCGCTCCCAGGGGGCCGGCTGGCGCACCTGCTGCCACACCGGGTTGGTGAGGGCCTTGTCGATCTCATCCACCAGATTGACGATGCCGTCGTAGCCGGCCAGGGCGTGGTGCCGTTCCTGGTTGATCTCCACCCAGGGGGTCTTGGCCTTCAGGGCGACGAACTGGGAGCGGCCGCCGGAGAGCATCACGTCGGCCTGGGAATCCTTGAGCATCCGGTACATCTCCCGGGGCGGCAGCTCGTCGAACATGTGGGCGTCGGTGCCCATGATCTCCTTCACCTTCTCCCGGTCGTTGGCGGTGGTCTTGCGCATGGAGGTACCGACGATTTCCATGCCCACTTCCTGCAAGGCCGAGACCACGGACCAGGACTTCACCCCGCCGGTGAACAGCAGCACCCGCTTGCCCTTCAGCCGGGCCTTGTAGGGCTCCAGGCGGGCCCAGGCCTTGGCCTCCTCCCGGGCGATGAGGGCCTCGGCCCGCGCCGGCAGGTCGGTGGGGCCGCCCTGGCGCACCAGCAGGGCGCAGATCTTCCTCAGGGCGTCGGACATGTCGGTGACGCCGTAGAAGCTGCCCTCGAAGAAGGGGATGCCGTAGCGCTCCTCCATCTTGCGGGCCACGTTGATGAGGGCCTGGGAGCACAGCATGATGGCCGCCCTCGCCTTGTGGGCGGTGGCGATGTCAGCGTAGCGGCCGTCGCCGGAAATGGTGGCGAGGATGCGGATGCCCAGCTCGTCGAAGAGGGGCTTCACCTGCCACAGTTCCCCCACCACGTTGTATTCGCCGATCAGGTTGATGTCGCAGGGCGTCGTGTATTCAGGTTCCCGGGTGCCGATGACGTAGTCCAGCAGGGCTTCGCCGCCCAGCTTGTTGCCCAGGTTCTTGCTGCCGACGAAGCCGGGGGCATTCACCGGGATCACCGGCTTGCCGAACTTGGCGGCGGCGGCCTTGCACACCGCCTCGATGTCGTCGCCGATCATGGCCGGCAGGCAGGTCTGGTAGACGAAGACGGCGGGCGGGTCGTATTTGTCGATGATTTCCTTGATGGCCCGGTAGAGCTTCTTTTCGCCGCCGTACACCACGTCCATCTCGTTCATGTCGGTGGTGAAGCCGGTGCGGTAGATATGGGAGCCGGAGGAGAGGGTATGGCGCGAATCCCAGGAATTGCCTTCGCAGGCGATGGGGCCGTGCACCAGATGGGCCACGTCCACGATGGGCTGCAGGGCGATCTTGGCCCCGTCGAAGGCACAGCCGCCGGCAGCGGCGCCCGGAGTGAGCTTCTTCTTGCAGCCCGCCTTGCGTTCCTTCTCGCCCTTGGCCTGGTTGGTGGCGCAACCCGGTTCTTCCAGGACGCTGGCCACCTTCTGTTTCAACGCGCTCATGTCGGCTCTCCTACAAATTATTTTTCTGTAGGCCTTAAGTAGCAGGTTTGGTGCCAGGGGGCGGTGCGCGGGAAAAGTCGCGTTTATTCAGTGGGGTGGCGAAATCCTGCAGCCGGAAAAGTAGCTCTCGTGTCGGAGCGTGGCCGACGGTGAGCGGAATGTCGGGCCCCATTGTCGGATTGGCGACAGGCGTGTCGGATGGGGCTGCCGATGGTGGTGCAGCCATGAAAAAGGCCGGACTGTGCCGGCCTACGGGGGGCGTGATCCTGCGGGTTGGGCTACTTGCCGCCTTCCACCAGGGCCTTGTAGCGCTTGCGTGACTCCAGGTCCCGCTTCACCCGGGCGGCGGCCTCGTTGCCGGGCTGGAAGATGGCGCGGCGGCCGGGGCCATCGGCCACTTCCTTGTAGACCTTACTGCGCACCGATTCGCTGACGGCCTGGATGAGGGCGTCCACAATGGGCTTGGGGGTCTTGGCCGGGGCGAAGAGGCCGTCCCAGATGGTCAGGTCCGGGTCCGTAATGCCCAACTCCTTGCGGGTGGGCACGTTGGGTAGTTCCGGCAGGCGCTCGTTGCCGATGACCAGCAGGGGAATGAGCCGGCCCTCCTTGTAATGGCCGAGGCTGAGGGCCAGGTTGGCAGTGCCGATCTGGGTGTGGCCGGCCAGCAGGTCTGCCACCTGGGGCGCCGAGCCCTTGTAGGGCACCTTCAGCAGGTCCACCTTGTAATGGCGCGCCAGCTGCTCCACGGAAAGCTCGGAAAGGGCGCCCGTGCCGGTAATGCCGAAGGCCAGCTGGGGTTTGCTCTTGTCCCGGGCCCGGGCCAGCAGTTCCTCAAAGGTCTTCACCCCCAGGGAGGGGTGGGCCCACAGCACGAAGGTGGATTCCACGGTGATGGCCACCGGGGTGAAGTCCGTCACCGGGTCGAATTGCACCGGCTCGACGGAGGAAACCACGTTGCCCACCAGAGCGGTGGTGTTGGCGAAGAGCAGGGTGTAGCCGTCGGGCTTGCTGCGGGCCACGTGGCGGATGCCGATGGCCCCGGTGGCTCCGGGCCGGTTGTCGATGATGACCGGCTGCTTGAGGCGCTGGCCCAGGTCCTGGGCCAGGCCCCGGGCGAAGGTATCGGTCTCGCCGCCGGCGGGCCAGGGCACGACGATATGGATTTCCTTGGCGGGCCAGGGCTCTTCCGCAGCCGTCGCCGGGGCGGCCAGGAAGGTGGTGCCGGCCAAAGGCAGCAGGCCGGCCAAGAGGAAGGCGGCGTGGCGCAGCCAGGTGCGCCGGGGGGAAAGGGACATGGAGTTCTCCGTGGGGAATTGAAAGTTGGGAAAGAGGAAAAGGAGGCGGGCTCAGTAAGGCGCGGCCGGGTACTGGGTCTTGAAGCGTTGCCGTTCCACCAGATCCTTGTGCAGCCGGGCGGCAGCCTTGTCGGCCGGGATGAAGACCGCGCTGCTGCCGTTCTTCTGGGCAAAGTCCTTGAAGGCGGCCCCTTGGACAGCCTTGTGTACTGCCGCTGTGAGGGCAGCCACCACAGCGGGCGGGGTGCCGGCGGGAGCGAAGAGGCCGTCCCACACGGTGAGGTCCGGCTCGTTGAGGCCGAACTCGGTCACTGCGGGTACCTCGGGTAGTTCCGGTAGGCGGTTCTTGCCTACTACCACCAGAGGCGTGAGCTTGCCCTCCTTGTACTGTGCGGCAGCCAGGGAGAGGCCCGCCGTGCCCACCGGCAGGTGGCCGGCGATGAGGTCCGCCACCAGGGGGCCGGTACCCTTGAAGGCCACCTTGGTCAGATTGGCCTGGTGCTTGTGGATCAGCCAGTCGTAGAGGATGTCGCTGGTAGCCCCATTGCCGGTGGAGCCCACGGCCAGGGGTGGCTGGTTGCGATCCTTGATGCGGGCAAGGAAGTCCTGGTAGCGCTTGAGGCCGGTGGAGGGGTGGGCCGAGAGGATGTAGGCCGTCTCCGCCACCAGGGCCACGGGAGTGAAGTCTTTCACCGGATCGAACTGCACCGGCTCGTTGGAAGAGACGACGGAGCCTACCAGGGAGACGGTGTTGCCAAACAGCAGGGTGTGGCCGTCGGCCTTGCTGCGGGCCACGTGGCGCACCCCGATGACGCCGGTGGCGCCGGGCTTGTTCTCCACCAGCACCGGCTTGCCCAGGGTGGCTTCCAGCTCCCGGGAGAGAATGCGGGCGAAGGCGTCGGAAGGGCCGCCGGCGGCCCAGGGCACCACCAGGTGGATTTCCTTGCTGGGCCAGGGCTCCTCAGCCTGGGCGGCGGGAGTGCCGAGGAGGCCGCTGGCCAGCAGCAGGGGGCCGAGGAGGAGGGCGGCGCGGCGCTGGAGGTGGTGGGTAATGACGGTCATGGCGGGGTGGGAAGGGTGGAAAGAGGGGGAAAGGTCCCCACCATAAGGGCCCGTTGTGCCGCTGCCGAACGACTTAAAGCGCATATCAATATGGGATGCCCGGCGCATAAGAAAAGCATCATTCCTTCTAATGGGGCGGTGCAATGCCGGGGGTAGAGTGGCCGCCTCTTCACGCTTCCACGGGAACAGCAGCCATGTCGGAACAAATTGCGCCGGTACCCCCGGCCTTCACCCGCTTCCAGGGAACGCCCTACACCCCCAACATCGGCCTGGAGATCAGCGGCCTCGACCTGGCAGCGCCCATCGACGCTGCCACGGCGGCGGAGCTGCGCCTGGCCCTGGCCCACCACGACGTGCTCTTCCTGCGCGACCAGTCCCTCACCTCCGCCCAGCAGGTGGCGGTGGCCCAGGTCTTCGGCAACCCCTCCCGGGAGAAGACCTACTTCCCCGCCAGCGCCGAGCACGAGCTGGTGGAATTGGTGGAGACCAAGGCCGGCGGCCCCCGCTACACCACGGACCAGTGGCACAACGACACCAGCTACCTGGCCGAGACCCCGGCCGGGGCGGTGCTGGTGGCGCGGGTGCTGCCCGAATCCGGTGGCGACACCCTGTGGGCCAGCGGCCGCCGGGTGTACCAGTCCCTGGCGCCGGAGCTGGCCCAGTGGCTGGAGCGCCTCACCGCCCTCCACTCTATCGACCACAGCGGCTGGCCCGAGATCATCCGGGCCAAGGGTGAGGAGGCCTATCGGGAAGCCAGGGCCCGCCACCTGCCGGTGTCCCACCCCATCATTCGCAGTCATCCGGTGACCGGGGAGAAGTACGTCTTCGTCAATCCCAAGTACACCGAGCGCATCAACGGCCTGCCCCGGCACCAGAGCGACACCCTGCTGCAATTCCTCTTCGCCCAGTTCGAGCGCCCCGAGTTCCAGGCCCGCCTGCGCTGGGCCCCGGGGACCGTGGCCATCTGGGACAACCTGACCACCACCCACTACGCGGTGCCCGACTATCTGCCGGCCTACCGGCTGATGCACCGGGTGACTTTCTAAATTTGAAGGGGCGGAGCCGGTGAGCCGCAGTGCGGATTTCCTGGTGGTGGGGGCCGGCATCATCGGCCTCTCCATTGCCCGGGAGCTGAAGCGCCGCCACCCGGACCAGTCCGTGCTGGTGCTGGAGAAGGAAGACCGGCTGGGGCGCCACTCCAGCGGCCGCAACAGCGGCGTGCTGCACAGCGGCCTGTACTACGCCCCCGGTTCCCTCAAGGCCCGGCTGTGCCGCCAGGGGGCGGCGGAACTGGCCCGCTTCCACGAACAACATGGCCTGCCCCTGCGCCGCTGCGGCAAGCTGCTGGTGCCGACCCACCCAGAACGGGCCGAGGCCATGACGGTGCTGGAGGAGCGGGCGTGGCAGAACGGCGTGCAGGTCGAGCGCCTGGACGAAGGAGAGCTACGGCGCCTGGAGCCGGAAACCCGCTCCGCTACCGGCGAGGCCCTGTGGGTGCCGGAGACAGCGGTGGGTACTCCCGCCGCGGTGTTGCCGGCCCTGCTGGGAGAGGTGGAAGCCCTGGGCGCCACCTTACAGCGGGGCGCCGAACTGCGGAATGTGGATGTTGCACGGCGCCAGGCCATCCTCAGCAGTGGTGAGCGCCTTTCCTTCGGCCTGGCCATCAACGCCGCCGGACTCCAGGCCGACCGGGTGGCCCACCGCTTCGGCGTCGGAACGCGCTACGCGCTGCTGCCCTTCAAGGGCCTTTACTGGCGACTGGACCCGGCCTCCGGCATCCACCTCAACCATCTCGTTTACCCCGTGCCCGAACTGGGCATCCTCTACCTGGGCGTGCACACCACCACCGCCAGCGACGGCACGGTCTATCTCGGCCCCACGGCGGTGCCGGCCTGGGGGCGGGAAAACTACCGCGGCCTGGCCGGCATCGATCCCCGGGAGCTGCCGCGCATCGCCGGTCAGCTAATCAGCATGGGGTGGCGGGATACGGACGGCTTCCGCCAGCAGGCCTGGCAGGAAGGGCGGCGCTGCTTCAAGCCCTGGTTTTTCGAGGCGGCGCGCCAGTTGCTGCCCCGGCTGCGGCCGGAGCATTTGCAGCCCGCTGCCAAGGTGGGCCTTCACCCCCGCCTCTACGACCGGGAGCGGGGCAGGTTAGTGAAAGACTTCGTGCTCGAGGAAGGCCGCCACTCCCTACACATCCTCGGCGCCACCTCGCCGGCCTGGACCAGCGCCTTTCCCTTTGCCCGCCACGTCTGCGACTGGCTGGCGGCGTCGTCTTCCCCTGTTTCCGCTTCCCCATCCCCTGAACCGATCGAAGGACTTTCTGCATGAGCCAAAGCCTCACCCACAGCGACGCCGCCTGGAATGCCCGCGTCGAACTCGCCGCTGCCTGCCGCCTGACCCATCTCTTCGGCTGGACGGACCTGCTGGCCACCCACATTTCCATTCGCGTGCCGGGGCGCCATGACCGCTACTACGTCAATCCCCTGGGCCTGCTATTCGATGAAGTGACGGCCTCCAGCATCCTCGAGGTGGATGTGGACGGCAGCGTCATCGTCGAACCGGGTCGCGGCCAGGGCGACCTCAATCCCGCCGGTACCGTCATCCACGGCGCTATCCACGCCACCGGCTCGCCCCAGGCCGAGGCTGTGGTGCATCTGCACTCCCGGGAGGGGGTGGCCGTTTCCTGCCAGCGGGACGGTCTGCTGCCCCTCAACCAGATGGCCCTGATGATCTACGCCGACGTCGCCTATCACGACTTCCAGGGCGTGGTGCTGGACAACGAGGAGCGGGATGGGCTGCTCCGGGACCTGGGGGACAAGCACAACCTCATCCTGCGCAACCACGGCACCCTTTCCATCGGCCGCACCATGGCCGAAGCCTTTGGCCGCATCTGGCGCCTGGAACGGGCCTGCCGTTTCCAGCTGGCGGCCCAGTCCGCCGGGGTGCCGCTGCAGGAACTGCCGCCGGAGGTGATTGCCCGCACCGTGGCCCAGGCCAAGCAGATCACCGGTGACCAGTCCGGTTTCTTCCCTGCTGGCAAGCGGGAATGGGCGGCCCACCTGCGGCGCCTGGACCGGGAGTTGCCCGGCTACAGGGACTGATTTCCTGCCTTGGTGGCCTGGGCAATTTCCCGCTACAGGCCAGCCCAAAGAAAAAGGCGCGAGCATTGCTCGCGCCTTTTGTGCTTGGAGAAGGACCGATTCCTTACAGCAGCACCCGCTCGATGCCGCCGTTGTTGGCCTGCTGCACGTATTTGGCCATCCAGTCCTCGCCCAGCAGGGTTTTGGCCATTTCGACGACGATGTAGTCGGCCTGCAGGTCGGCATCCGGCTCGTAGCGGGAGAGGCCCTGGAGGCAGGACGGGCAGGAGGTGAGGATCTTCACCTGATCCTGGACGCCACCGGGTTGGCCCGTTTCCTGGCGCAGCTTGGCGGCGCCCTTCTCGATCTCCTGCTGCTTGCGGAAGCGCACCTGGGTAGAGATGTCGGGACGGGACAGGGCGAAGGAGCCGGACTCGCCGCAGCAGCGGTCGTTGAGGTCCACGCGCTGGCCCATCAGGTCGTTCACCACCTTGATGCCCGAGTAGGTCTTCATCGGCGTGTGGCAGGGCTCGTGGTACATGTACTGGGTGCCCTTGACGCCTTCCAGCTTGACGCCCTTCTCCAGCAGGTACTCGTGGATGTCCAGCAGGCGGCAGCCGGGGAAGATTTTCTCGAATTCGTACTTCTGCAGCTGGTCCATGCAGGTGCCGCAGGACACGATCACCGTCTTGATGTCCAGGTAGTTGAGGGTGGTGGCCACCCGGTGGAACAGTACCCGGTTGTCGGTGATGATCTTCTGCCCCTTGTCTTCCTGGCCGGCGGCATTCTGCGGGTAGCCGCAGCACAGGTAGCCCGGGGGCAGCACGGTGACGGCGCCGGTTTCGTAGAGCATGGCTTGCGTTGCCAGGCCCACCTGGGAGAAGAGGCGCTCGGAACCGCAGCCGGGGAAGTAGAAGACCGCATCCGAATCCTCGGTGGTCTTCTTCGGGTCCCGGATCACCGGCACCACGTGGTCGTCCTCGATATCCAGCAGGGCCCGGGAAGTGCGCTTGGGCAGGTTGCCCGGCATGGGCTTGTTGATGAAGTGGATGACCTGGGCTTTCACCGACGGACGGCCCAGGGTGGCGGGCGGGTGCTGCAGAATGTCCTTGGTCAGGCCGAAGGTCTTGGCCAGCTTCACGCCCAGGCGCTGGGCCTTGTAGCCCCAGCCGATCATCATGGTGCGGGCCAGCTTGATGGTGGCCGGGTCCTTCATGGTGAGGAACCACATGGTGGCGGCCTTGCCCGGGTCCAGCTTCTTCTTACCCTGCTTGCGCAGGAAGTTGCGCATGGCTACCGAGACGTCGCCGAAGTCGATATCCACCGGGCAGGGTTTGACGCAGCGGTGGCAGACCGTGCAGTGGTCGGCCACGTCGTTGAACTCGTCGAAGTGCTGCAGGGAAATACCGCGGCGGGTCTGCTCCTCGTAGAGGAAGGCCTCGATCAGCAGGGAGGTGCCGAGGATCTTGTTGCGCGGGCTGTAGAGCAGGTTGGCCCGGGGCACGTGGGTGGAGCACACCGGTTTGCACTTGCCGCAGCGCAGGCAATCCTTGATGGACTCGGAAATCTTGCCGATCTCGGATTGCTCCATGATCAGGGACTCAGCCCCGAGCAGGGAGAAGGAAGGTGTATAGGCGTTGTGCAGGTCACCGCCGGGCATCAGCTTGCCCTTGTTGAAGCGGCCTTCCGGGTCCACCTTCTGCTTGTAGGCGCGGAAGGGGCCGATTTCCTCTTCGGTGAGGAATTCCAGCTTGGTGATGCCGATGCCGTGCTCACCGGAGATGACGCCATCCAGGGAGCGGGCCAGGTGCATGATGCGCTCCACCGCCTTGTTGGCGGTCTGCAGCATTTCGTAGTGGTCCGAGTTCACCGGGATATTGGTGTGTACATTGCCGTCGCCGGCGTGCATGTGCAGGGCCACGAAGACCCGGCCGCGCAGCACTTCCTTCTGCACGGTGGCCATCTTCTCAGAGAGGGGCCGGTAGGTGGCGCCGTTGAAGATGTTGTCCAGGGGCTCCTTCAGCTCCTTCTTCCAGGAGGCGCGCACGGAGTAGTCCTGCAGGCGGTGGAAGAGGGTCGGGTTGGCGGCCCGGTTGGTCAGCTCGCCAGCCACCACGCCGAATTCGGCGAAGCGCTGCTCGGCCTCGGCCAGGGGCAGGTCCAGGTTGTCCAGCAGCCACTGCCAGCGGGCGCGCACGTCGCTGATGTGTTCCAGGGCCCGCTCGCGGCGGTCCTCGATGAGCACGTCCTTGTCCAGCTTGGTGTCGGCGCTGTTGACCGGCAGGTCGCCCTTGAAGAATTCGGTCAGGGCATCGCACAGGTCCAGCTTGTTCTGCAGGGACAGTTCGATATTGATGCGCTCGATGCCGTCGCAGTAGTCGCCCATGCGCGGCAGGGGGATCACCACGTCCTCGTTCACCTTGAAGGCGTTGGTGTGCTTGGAGATGGCGGCAGTGCGGGAGCGGTCCAGCCAAAATTTCTTGCGGGTTTCCGGGGTGATGGCGATGAAGCCTTCGGCGCCGCGCACATTGGTCATCTTGACCACGTCGGAGGCGGCCTGCATTACGGCATTCTCGTCGTGGCCGACGATGTCG
The DNA here is from genome assembly GCF_003112695.1 of Azospira sp. I13. Taxonomy (GTDB): domain Bacteria; phylum Pseudomonadota; class Gammaproteobacteria; order Burkholderiales; family Rhodocyclaceae; genus Azospira. The sequence goes on along the minus strand of NZ_BFBP01000007.1, from coordinate 133,682 downwards.
CCGATCAGCACCATCTTCGGCCGGCCGTGGCGCTTGGCCTTGGTGGCGTAGCCGACGGCCTTCACATAGCGTTCGTCCAGGTGCTCCAGGCCGGCCAGCTGTACACCGGCCTTGTGGCCTTCGCCACCCGGCTTGAAGTAGTCGGTGATCTCAACGATGGAGGGCACGGCCTCCCGCACCTGGCCGAAAAACTCCAGGCAGACGGTGCGGGTGACCGGGGGCATCTTGTGCAGCACCCAGCGGGCGGCGACGATGATGCCGTCGGTGCCTTCCTTCTGCACCCCGGGCACGCCGCCGAGGAACTTGTCGGTGACGTCCTTGCCCAGGCCGGTCTTGCGGCAGGCAGCGCCGGGCAGGGCCAGCACTTCTTCGGAGAGCAGCTTGTAGTTCTTGGCGTCGAAGCGCTTCAAGCGGAATTCCACCTTCTCCTGCTCGTGAATCTTGCCGAAGTTGTGGTTGAGGCGTTCCACCTCCAGCCAGTTGCCGTCCGGCGTCACCATCTTCCACCAGGCCAGGTTGTCCAGGGCGGTGCCCCACAGCACGGCCTTCTTGCCGCCGGCGTTCATGGCGATGTTGCCGCCGATGCAGGAGGCGCTGGCGGAGGTGGGGTCCACGGCGAAGACGCGGCCAGCGGCCGAGGCAGCTTCGGAGACGCGATCGGTAACCACGCCGACGCTGGTGCGGATGGTGGCGTAGGGCTTGTCGTGGCCGGGCAGCACGGTCTCTTCCACCGGGCCGATGTCGATCAGCTTCTCGGTGTTGATGACCACGGAGAGGGGCGACAGGGGCACGGCGCCGCCGGTGTAACCGGTGCCACCCCCCCGCGGGATGATGGTTAGGCCCAGCTCGATGCAGCTCTTCACCAGGGGGCCGATTTCCTCTTCGGTATCGGGGTAGAGGACGACGAAGGGGTACTCGACGCGCCAGTCGGTGGCATCGGTGACATGGGAGACCCGGGCCAGGCCGTCGAAGGCCACATTGTCCTTGCGGGTGTGGCGGGTCAGGGCCTTGAGCGCCTTCTTGCGCAGCATCAGGGTGTCGACAAAGCGCTGCTCGAAGCGGTCCACGGCCTTGTGGGCGGCTTCCACCAGCTGGGCCACCTTGCGGCTGCGCTCCGGGTCTTCGCCGGCGGATTCGCTGCGACGCTTTTCCACTTCCGTCAGGCGATGACGCAGGGCCTGCACCAGGGCGTCGCGACGGCTGGGCGTGGCCAGCAGGTCGTCTTCCAGGTAGGGGTTGCGCTGCACCACCCAGATATCCCCCAGCACCTCGTAGAGCATGCGGGCGGAACGGCCGGTGACCCGCTCGGTGCGGAGTTCATCCAGCACGTGCCACATGTCTTCGCCCAGCAGGCGGATGACGATCTCCCGGTCGGAGAAGGAGGTGTAGTTGTAGGGGATTTCGCGCAGACGTGCAGTCATCGGAAGGGGGCGGCGTGGGCCGAGTCTTTCAAAAGGTGAATTTTAACGTATTGCGGTGCATCAGGCAGGGGCGGAAACGCGCGCCTTGCCAGGGTCATGGCGCCAGCAGGGCCGTCCCTTGGGCGACCACCCAGTAACGGGCCAACTTGCCGGCGGCCATGAACAGGGTGCAGGGCAACCAGTGCAGGCGCAGCCAGCCGGCCGCCACGCACAGGGCGTCGCCCACCAGGGGCGCCCAGGCCAGGAGCAGGCTGGCACTACCGAAGCGGCGCACCTGTTCGAGGTGGGCCAGGCGCTCCAGGGAGCGGGCAGGCAACAGCCGGCCGGCCCCATAAGACGTCAATCCGCCCAAAGTGTTCCCCAGGGTGGCCCAGAAAAGTGCGGCCGGGGCATCGCCCGGGTGGGCCACGAGAAAGGCGACGAGGGCCGCCTCCGAGCCGCCGGGCAGCAGGGTGGCGGCCAGCAGGCTGGCAAGGAAGAGGGCGCCGAGGCCGGCGGCGGGGTCGGCAAACCAGTCGAGCATGGCGATTGGGGCAGGTGGTGGAAGATGGCGAAAGGCGGGTGGCTGGTGGGGCTGGGGCCGGTGCGGAAGATATGAGGACGATGCCCTTGGGCACGGCCTTCCCATTATCCCCCATGTTCGTTGGCAGGCACCGCCCGGCGGCGCCCCCTTCATGGACTTGGCCCCACCCGGGGGGTACACTGACGTGCTTTACGCTCCCGGCATCCCTACCGTCCATGCAGCACGATTATCTGACCAAGATCCTCAACGCCCGGGTCTATGAGGCCGCCGTCGAAACGCCCCTCGAACTGGCACCCAATCTCTCCCAGCGCCTGGGCAACCGTTTCTACTTCAAGCGCGAGGACATGCAGCCCGTGTTCTCCTTCAAGCTGCGCGGCGCCTACAACAAGATTGCCCACCTGACCCCGGCCCAGCTGCAGCGCGGCGTCATCTGCGCTTCCGCCGGCAATCACGCCCAGGGCGTGGCCCTTTCCGCCGCCAAGATCGGCTGCCGGGCGGTCATCGTTATGCCCACCACCACACCCCAGATCAAGGTCCAGGCCGTGGCCTCCCGGGGGGGCGAGGTGGTGCTGGCCGGCGAGTCCTACGACGAGGCCTATGCCCATGCGGTGGAACTGGAGAAGGCCGAGAAGCTGACCTTCGTGCACCCCTTCGATGATCCCTATGTGATCGCCGGCCAGGGCACCATCGGCATGGAAATCCTGCGCCAGCACGGCAAGCCCATCCACGCCGTGTTCGTCGCCATCGGCGGCGGCGGCCTGGCGGCCGGCGTGGCCGCCTACATCAAGGCGGTGCGGCCGGAGATCAAGGTCATCGGCGTGGAAACCTTCGACGCCGACGCCATGAAGCAGTCCATTGCTGCCGGCAAGCGGGTGCGCCTGGACAACGTGGGTCTCTTCGCCGATGGCACTGCCGTGAAGTTTGTCGGTGAGGAAACCTTCCGGGTCTGCCGCGAATTCCTGGACGACATCATTCTGGTAGATACGGATGCCATCTGCGCCGCCATCAAGGACGTCTTCGAGGACACCCGCTCCATCCTGGAGCCCTCTGGTGCTCTGGCCATTGCCGGCGCCAAGGAATACGCCAAGCAGCACAAGCTCAAGGACAAGTCCCTGGTGGCCGTGGCCTCCGGCGCCAACACCAATTTCGACCGTCTGCGCTTCGTTGCAGAGCGGGCCGAGGTGGGTGAGCAGCGGGAGGCCGTGCTGGCTGTGACCCTGCCGGAGAAGCCCGGAGCCTATAAGAAGTTCGTTGCCCTCATCGGCAGCCGCAACATCACCGAATTCAACTACCGCTTCCATGACGCGGGGGAAGCCCATGTCTTCGTCGGCGTGCAGGTGGCCAACCGGGCCGAATCCACCAAGCTGGTGGAGAGCCTGAAAAAGCACGGCTACGCGACGCTGGACCTGACCGACGACGAAATGGGCAAATTGCATGTCCGCCACATGGTCGGCGGCCATGCACCCCAAGTGCAGAACGAGCTGCTCTACCGCTTTGAGTTCCCCGAGCGGCCCGGCGCCCTGATGAACTTCCTCAACCGCATGAGTTCGGGCTGGAACATCAGCCTCTTCCACTATCGCAACCACGGTGCCGATTACGGCCGGGTGCTGGTGGGCATGCAGGTGCCGCCGGCGGAGATGAACGAGTTCCAGGGCTTCCTCGATGACCTGGGCTATCACTATTGGGACGAGACGGCCAACCCGGCCTACCGCCTCTTCCTCGGTTAAGGGGCAGGGCGGTCGCCGGACGCTGTCCACGCCGCCCAGTTCCAGCGACTTGCGCCATGTCTCCGCGTTCCGGCACCGTCCTCGCCCGCTACCTGGCCCTGGCCTACACCCTGCTGGTGATCTACGCCAGCCTGCATCCCTTCGCCGGCTGGCGGGACCTGGGTCTCTCTCCTTTGGCCTTCCTCGAGGCCGGCTGGCCTCGCTACTGGACCGTTTTCGATCTGGCGGTGAATGTCGGGGTGTATCTGCCCCTCGGCTTTCTCCTCGCCCTGGCCCTGCCCACGCCCTGGCTACCCAGGCTATTGCCCAGCCTGTTCGCAGTGCTGCTGGGGGGCGGCCTCTCCTTCTCTCTCGAAGCCATCCAGACCTGGCTGCCCAGCCGGGTGCCCTCGAACCTGGATCTGGCCTGCAACACCCTGGGCGCCGTGCTGGGCGCCGGTATTGCCTTCTTCCACGGTGAGCGTCTGTTCCAGCGCCTCACGCACTGGCAAGGCCGCCTGGTGGCGGAGCTGCCCCATGCCGAGTTGGGGGTGGTGCTGCTGGGCCTCTGGCTGGTGACCCAGCTGTCGCCGGAGACCTTGCTCTTTGGCAGCGGCGACCTGCGCAGCCTGCTGGGACTGCCCCTGGCGGTGCCTTTCGCACCGCCCCTGTTTCAGGTGGTGGAAGCCCTCATCGTTGGCGCCAAGGTGGTGGCGGTCGGCCTTTTTGCCCGGACCCTGCTGGCACCCCGCTGGCCGGCCTGGATCGGGCCGCCCCTGCTCATTCTGGCGGCCCTGGGGGTGAAGTCCCTGGCCCTGGCCGTGCTGGTCAGCCCCGGTGACGCCTTTGCCTGGTGGAGCGAAGGGGCCCGCCTGGGCCTGCTCTGGGGTGGCGTCGCCCTGGCGGCCCTGGTCTGGTTGCCGGCCAACTGGCGCATTGCCCTGGCCGGGCTGGCCCTCATGGCAGCGACGGTGCTGGTGAACCTGGCACCGGAAAATCCCTATTCCGCTGCCGCCCTGGCCGTCTGGCGGCAGGGCCATTTCTTTAATTTCAATGGCCTGACCCGGCTGACCGCCGTGCTTTGGCCTTTTGCTGCCCTGCCGTACCTGATGCTGCTGGGACGACGGCTATAATTTGCCCCGGTGATTTCTTCACCTATCCTCGTTCCACCCTTACCGGATTGCCCTCATGAGCTACTACCAACACCACGCCTTCATCTGCTGCAACCAGCGCGCCGAAGGGGAAACCTGCTGCAACGCCCTGGGGGCCAGTGAACTGATGGCCTACGCCAAAGACAAGGTGGCCGCCGCCAAGCGCAACGGCCCCGGCCAGGTGCGTATCAACAAGGCCGGCTGCCTGGGCCGCTGCGACAACGGCCCGGTGATGGTGGTGTACCCGGAAGAGACCTGGTACACCTTCCTCGACAAATCCGACATCGACGAGATCGTGGAAGAGCACCTGATCCACGGCCGCATCGTCGAGCGCCTGAAGATCTGACCATGCGCGTCGAACCCGAACTGCTGCTCCTCGACGGCCCCGCTGGCAAGATCGAGGTGATTCTGGAGAATCCGGGCGCCCCCAAGGGAATCGCCCTGATCGGCCATCCCCATCCGCTGTTCGGCGGCGCCAATACCAACAAGGTGGCCCAGACCCTGGCCCGCACCCTGGTGCAGCTGGGCTATGCCGCCCTGCGCCCCAACTTCCGCGGCGTCGGTCAGAGCGAAGGCAGCCACGACGAAGGCCAGGGCGAGAGCGATGACATGCTGGCGGTGCTGGAATATGCCAAGGAGCGCTTTGGCCACCTGCCCGTGGTGTTGGCCGGTTTCTCCTTCGGCGCCTACGTGCAGGCCAAGGTGGCGGCCCATCTGGCCGAAGCCGGCCATCCTGCCCAGCGTCTGGTGCTGGTGGGTACCGCCTCCGGCCACGTCGAGGGCGCACGCCAGTACAACACCAGCGCGGTGGCACCGGACACCATCGTCATCCATGGTTCGAAGGATGAAACCGTGCCTTTGGAAAACGTGTTGGCCTGGGCCGAGCCGATGGACCTGCCGGTGGTGGTGGTGGCCGGGGCGGACCATTTCTTCCACCGCCGCTTGCATGTCCTGAAAGACATCATCACCCGCGCCTGGCGCCATTAGTTCTTTCCCGCTTGCGCCAGCGTCGTTGCAACCGCCTTGCCGTAGTCGGGCTACTGTCCCACAGGGACTTCCGTTGGTCGTCTGCGGCGGTTGCGCCTAGCTGGCGCTGCGCCTAACCGTTTTTGGGGACTTCCCTCTCGTGCAACCTCTGGTCGTTGACTCTCTCGTTAAGCGCTACGGCGATTTCACGGCCGTGGACGGGGTTTCCTTCGCCGTCGAGCCGGGCACTTGTTTCGGCCTGCTGGGGCCCAACGGGGCCGGCAAGACCACGACGTTGCGCTGTTGTCTCGGGCTGACGGCGCCGGCGTCTGGCACGGTACGTCTGAACGGTCTGCCGGTGCCGGAATCAGCCCGCGAGGCCCGTCTTCAGGCCGGGGTGGTGCCCCAGTTCGACAACCTGGACCCGGATTTCACCGTGGCCGAGAACCTGCTGGTGTACGGCCGCTACTTCGGCCTGGCCGATGCTGCCATCCGTGCCCGTATTCCCGAACTGCTGGATTTCGCCGGCCTGGCGGGCAAGGAGAAGGCGCCCCTGCGCAGCCTCTCCGGCGGCATGAAGCGGCGCCTGACCCTGGCCCGGGCCCTGGTGAACGACCCGGATATTGTCTTTCTCGACGAGCCTACCACCGGCCTCGATCCCCAGGCCCGGCACCTCATCTGGGAACGCCTCAAGGCCCTCACCGCCCGGGGCAAAACCCTCATCCTCACCACCCACTTCATGGACGAGGCGGAACGCCTCTGCCACCAGTTGGCGGTGATCGACCACGGCAAGCTCATCACCCAGGGTAGCCCCCAGGAACTCATCGTCACCCACATCGAACCCCAGGTGGTGGAAGTCTTCGGCGAGGATGCGCCGCGCTGGGCCGAGACCCACGGCCCGCTGGCTGACCGCTGTGAGGTGTCGGGTGAAACCGCTTTCTTCTATTGCCGGGAACCGGCCCCATTGCTGGCCGCCCTGTCCAGTGCTCCGGGCCTGCGCTACATCCACCGCGCCGCCAATCTGGAAGATGTCTTCATCAAGCTGACCGGCCGCGAACTGCGGGATTGACCATGATCGTTAGCCTCTACGCCCCGCCCCGTCTTTCCTCACGCTGGTTTGCCGTCTGGCAGCGCAATTTCCTGGTGTGGCGGAAGATGGCCTTGCCCTCCATTCTTGGCAATCTGGCTGACCCGCTGATCTACATGCTCGGCCTGGGCTATGGCCTGGGCAGCTTGCTGCCGGAGGTGGCGGGTTCGTCCTACGTGGCCTTTCTTGCGGCGGGTACGGTGTGCGCCAGCACCATGAATGCGGCGACTTTCGAGGCCCTCTATTCCGCCTTTTCCCGCATGCATGTGCAGAAGACCTGGGAGGCCATGCTCAATGCACCCCTGGAGCTGGAGGACGTGATGCTGGGCGAACTGATCTGGGCCGCCACCAAGAGCCTGCTTTCCGGCTGTGCCATCCTGGTGGTGATCTTTGGCCTGGGTTTGGCGACATCGCCCCTGGCCCTCGGGGTGTTGCCGGTGATCCTGCTGACGGGTCTGGCCTTTGCGGCCCTGGGGCTGATCATCAACGCCCTGGCACCTTCCTACGATTTCTTCATGTACTACTTCACCCTGTTCATTACCCCCACCACCCTGCTCTCGGGCGTTTTCTTCCCCCGGGAGCAGCTGCCAGAGGCGGTGCAGGGGGTGACCCAGATTCTGCCCTTGATCCATGCCGTGCAGCTGGTGCGGCCCCTCTTGCGCGGTGAGGTGCCGGCCCAGGCCGGGTTGCACGTGGCGGTGTTGCTGGCCATTACGGTTGCCGCTTTCCTGGTGGCCCTGGTGCTGACCCGACGCCGTCTGTTGCGCTGAGATGGCGGCAGGTGCAGGTAGATCAAAACGCGAAACGCCGCTCTCGGCTAAGATGGCCCCATGACGACCTCCAAAAACGCTTCCCAGGTGCTGCTGGTGCAGACCAATTGTCCGGACGGTGAAACCGCCGCCCGAATTGCCGCTGCCCTGGTGGACGAGCGCCTCGTCGCCTGTGCCAGCGTCCAGGCCCCGTGCGCCTCCATCTACCGCTGGGAGGGCAAGGTGGAAATGGCCACCGAAACCCCCTTGCTGCTGAAGATTGCCGCGGACCGCTACCCGGAGGTTCAGGCGCGCCTGCTGGAAATGCACCCTTACGACGTGCCGGAAATCGTTGCCTGGCCCGTGAGCCAGGGGCTGCCCGATTATCTTGACTGGGTTGTGACCGAAACCCGCCCCGAGTGATGCCGTGACTGCTTCCGTTTTTACCTGCCTGTGGCGCCAGCTGCTGCCGTTTCTGATCGTACTGGGCCTGGCGCTGCCGGCTGCCGCTCAGGAATTCCTCGACCCCCTGGTGGCCTTCAAGCCCGAGGCCAAGGCCCTGGACGACAAGACCGTGGAGGTGCGCTACAGCATCGCCAAGGGCTACTACCTGTATCGGGACAAATTCAAGTTTGCCGCCGAGGGCGCCACGGTGGGCACCCCCGTCTTCCCTGCCGGCAAGAAGAAGCATGACGACAACTTCGGCGACGTGGAGGTCTACTACAAGGAAGTGGCTATCCGCCTGCCGTTGGAGACCGCACAGTCCGGCCCCGTCAGCCTCAAGGTGACGGCCCAGGGCTGTGCCGATGCGGGGGTTTGCTACCCGCCTCAGGAGCAACAGCTGAGCGTTACCCTGCCGGCGCCGGGCAGTGTGTCTGCCGCCCCGGCTGCGGCAGAAGGCGATGCCCTTGGGGACGAGAGCGGCCATATCGCCGGCCTGCTGAAGAACGCCGGCTTCTGGCTGGCCGTTTCCTCCTTCTTCGGCTTCGGCCTGCTGCTGGCCCTGACGCCCTGCGTCTTCCCCATGATCCCCATCCTCTCCGGCATCATCGTCGGCCAGGGGCATCACGTCTCCCGCAGCAAGAGCTTCCTCCTTTCCCTGGCCTACGTGCTGGGCATGGCGGTGACCTACGCCGCCCTGGGCGTGGTGGCCGGTCTCACCGGTACCCTGCTTTCCGCCGCCCTGCAGAATCCCTGGGTGCTGGGGGGCTTCGCCGGGGTCTTCGTGGTGCTGTCCTTCTCCATGTTCGGTTTCTACGAACTGCAATTGCCCAGCTTTCTGCAGAGCAAACTGTCGGAAGAGGCCAGCCACCTGCACGGCGGCCATCTGGCGGCGGTGTTCGCCATGGGGGCGCTGTCGGCGGTGATCGTCGGTCCCTGCGTCGCCGCGCCCCTGGCCGGTGCTCTGCTCTACATCGGCCAGACCGGCGATGCGGTGCTGGGCGGCGTGGCCCTCTTCGCCATGGCCCTGGGCATGGGCGTGCCTTTGTTGCTGGTGGGGTTCTCCGCCAATACCCTGCTGCCCAAGTCCGGCCCGTGGATGGAGGCGGTGAAGCAGGCTTTCGGCGTCATCCTTCTCGGCACCGCCCTGTGGCTGGTGGCCCCGGTGTTGCCGGCGGCGTTGGTGATGGCCGGCTGGGCTCTGCTGCTGATCGTTCCTGCCGTGTATATGCATGCCCTGGATCCCCTGCCGCCCCGGGCCTCGGGCTGGCAGCGCTTCTGGAAGGGCATCGGCATCGTCATGCTGCTGGCCGGTGCCGCCCTGGTGGTGGGCCTGGCTGCCGGCTCCCGGGACCCCCTGCAACCCCTCAAGGCCCTGGCGGGGAGCCCCAGCGGCGGCAGCGCCGTTGCAGCGGCCCCCGCCGTGCCCTTTACCCGGGTAAAATCCGTGGCCGACCTGGATGCCCGGGTGCAGGCTGCAGGCAAGCCGGTGATGCTGGATTTCTATGCCGACTGGTGCGTCTCCTGCAAGGAGATGGAACGTTTCACCTTCAGCGACGCCAAAGTGCAGGCCAAGCTGGCCGGCTTTACCCTGCTGCAGGCCGATGTGACCGCCAACAGCGCCGACGACAAGGCCCTGTTGCAGCGTTTCAACCTGTTCGGCCCGCCGGGCATTATCTTCTTCGATGCCAAGGGCAAGGAAATTCCTGGCCTGCGGGTGGTCGGCTTCCAGGATGCGCCCACCTTCCTGCAGGTGTTGCAGCGGGCGGCTCCCGGCACCTGATCGGTGATTGTTTTTGATGTTTTAGGCCGATATTTTTCGCTTTTTTCCCGGGGTTGCCCGGCATAGTATTGAAGCCCCAATAGCGGCGCGCGCCTTGAAGTAAGCGTTGCCGGAAAAACAGATCAATAAAATTCAACAGATCCTACGTTCATGGAATCCACTCCCCGCCTGCCGGCCGTGACCCTGGTGGCCAGTTGCGAACTGCCCACCCCCTGGGCCACCTTTCGCCTCCACGGCTTCCAGGAAACCGCCTCCGGCAAGGAGCATCTGGCCCTGACCCTGGGCGAAGTTGCCGACGGCCAGCCGGTGCTGACCCGGCTACACTCCGAGTGCCTGACTGGCGACGGCCTCTTTTCCCTGCGCTGCGATTGCGGCCCCCAGCTGGAAGCCGCCCTCGCCGCCATCGCCAAGGAAGGCCGCGGCGTGCTGCTCTACCTGCGCCAGGAAGGCCGGGGCATCGGCCTGCTCGACAAGCTGCGGGCCTACGCCCTGCAGGATAAGGGGCTGGATACGGTGGACGCCAACCGGGCCCTGGGCCTGCCCGACGACGCCCGGGATTACGGCGTCGCCGCCGCCATGCTGAAAACCCTGGAGATTTGCGCCCTGCGCCTGATGACCAACAACCCGGCCAAGGTCAGCGCCCTGGAAAGCCGGGGCGTCAGCATCGCCGAGCGGGTGCCCCACGTGGCCGGCCGCGGCCCCCGCAACCAGGCCTATCTGGATACCAAGGCGGCTCGCATGGGCCACCTGCTGCCCTGGCTCGAGCAGGACTAGGAACATCGATTCGACATGGCCCGGCGCCGCTGCGCCTGACCGCTGGTGCAGCATCTCCCGTGAGCCATTTCCAGCCCGTTTCCCCGCTTCCGGAAGCCCCCGGGGCGGCGTGATAAAATCCCCTCCCTCAACCCCCATTTCCCGAGATAAATCCATGTTTTCCGGTATCGTCGCGGCCGTCGGTCGCATCACCCATCTGACCGCCCGGGAGGCCGGCTTCCGGCTCACCGTGGAACCTGGCGGCCTGGACATGGCGGACGTAGCCCTGGGTGACTCCATCGCCCACAACGGCGTCTGTCTCACCGTGGTCGAGAAGACCCCCAGCCACTACTGCGTGGATGTCTCCCCCGAGACTCTCTCCTGCACCGTGGGTCTGGCCGAGCCCGGCCCGGTGAACCTGGAAAAGGCCCTGTGCCTGGCGGACCGCCTGGGCGGCCACTTGGTTTCCGGCCACGTGGATGGCTTGGGTACGGTGACCCGTTTCGATCTCATCGGCCAGGGCAAGGAAGCCAACCGCCTGCTGGAGATCGAAGCCCCGGCAGATCTGGCCAAATACCTGGCGCGCAAGGGCTCGGTCACCGTGGACGGGGTCAGCCTCACCACCAACACGGTCAGTGGCAGCACCTTCACCATCAACCTCATCGCCCACACCCTGGAAGTCACCACCCTGAACCGCCTGCATGTGGGCGCCAAGGTGAACCTGGAAGTGGATTTGATTGCCCGCTACGTCGAGCGCATGCTCAATCCGGAAGCCTGAACACCATGAACGCTGCAACCGTTAGTGCCCTGTCCTCCGTCCAGGAGATCGTTGCCGACATGCGTGCCGGCAAGATGGTCATCCTGGTGGATGAAGAGGATCGGGAAAACGAAGGGGACCTGGTCCTCGCCGCCGAACACGTCACCCCGGAAGCCATCAATTTCATGGCCAAGTTCGGCCGTGGCCTCATCTGCCTCACCATCACCGAGGCCCGCGCGCGCCAATTGGGCCTCTCCCAGATGGCCCGGGACAACAAGACCCCCTACGGTACCGCCTTCACTGTCTCCATTGAGGCAGCAGAAGGGGTCACCACCGGTATTTCCGCCCATGACCGGGCCAAGACCATCCAGGTGGCGGTGGCCAAGAACGCCCGTCCCGACGATATCGTCCAGCCGGGCCACGTGTTCCCCATTACGGCCCGGGAAGGTGGCGTGCTGGTCCGTGCCGGCCATACCGAGGCCGGTTGCGACCTGGCTGGCATGGCCGGCTTGGAGCCTTCTTCCGTCATCTGCGAGATTCTCAAGGAAGACGGCAGCATGGCCCGCCTGCCGGACCTGATCGAATTTGCCAAGGAACATGGCTTGAAGATTGGCGCCATTGCCGACCTGATCCACTATCGCAGCCAGAACGAAACGCTGGTGGAAGCCCTGCGGGTCAAGACCGTGCAGACGCCCCACGGCGAGTTCCAGCTGCATGCCTTCCACGACCGGGTGGCCGACGAGGTGCACCTGGCCCTGGTCAAGGGCGAGATCAAGGCCGAACAGGAAACCCTGGTGCGGGTGCATGAACCCGTCTCCGTCCTCGACTTTCTCGACCCGGCCGGTGGTGCACATACCGTCTCCATCGACAAGGCCCAACAGGCCCTGGCTAAGCACGGCAGCGGTGTCATCGTGCTGCTGCACCGGCCCCAGAGCGGCAGCGATCTGCGCGCCGCCCTGTGCCCGGAAAAGGCGGCTGCCCCGGCGCCGAAGAAGTGGGATCCGCGCATCTACGGCATCGGCGCCCAGATCCTGCGCCAGCTTGGCGTGCGCAAGATGAAGCTGCTCTCCAGCCCGCGCCGCATGCCTTCCATGACCGGTTTCGACCTTGAAGTCACCGGTTTCGTCACCGATATCGAAAGCCTGTAAACCATGGCCCGTTACGACAACATTCCCGAACACGACATCAACCTCAACGGTACCGGCCTCAAGGTCGGCATCGTCATGGCCCGCTTCACCCTGGATGTCTGCGAAGGCCTGCTCTCCGCCTGTACCGCCGAACTGCAACGCCTGGGCGTGGCAGCCGGCGACATCGCCATTGCCACAGTGCCCGGCGCCCTGGAAATTCCCCTGGTGCTGCAGACCATGGCCCAGACCGGCAAGTACGATGCCCTGGTGGCCCTGGGGGCAGTGATCCGCGGCGAGACCTACCATTTCGAGGTGGTTTCCAACGACTCCTGCCGCGGCGTCCTGGAAGTGCAGCTGAAGACCGGGGTGCCCATCGCTAACGGCATTCTCACCACCGAAAACGACGACCAGGCCCTGGTCCGTATGCAGGTCAAGGGCGCCGACTGCGCCCAGGCCGCTGTGGAAATGGCCAATCTGCTGAAGGCCGTCGGCAAGTAATTTATCCGCCGGGAGCGCCCCACCGGGGCTTCTCGGCCAACCTGAAGTGAAGGCAACACCATGACCGAAGCCAAGAAGCCCGCCGGCAAGCCCGCCGCCGCCAAATCCCCCCGCCGCCGCTCCCGGGAGTTCGCCCTCCAGGGCCTGTACCAGTGGCGCATCGGCGGCCAGGATGAGGCCACCATCGAGGCCCACATGGCCGACGTGGCCGGCTTTGAGAAGGCCGACCGGGAGTTCTTCGTCGGCCTGGTGCGCGGCGTCCTGGCTCAGCGCGAGGCCCTGGTGGCCGATCTGGCGCCTTTCCTCGACCGGGGCTTTGATGAGATGTCTCCCATCGAGGCCTGCATCCTGCTGATCGGTGCCCTGGAGCTGACCCATCACCCGGAGACCCCTTACAAGGTCATCATCAACGAGTGCATCGAACTGGCCAAGGGCTACGGCGGCACCGACGGCCACAAGTACGTGAACGGCGTGCTCGACAAGCTGGCCGGCAAGCTGCGTCCCGTGGAAGTGGAAGCCAAGCGCAGGCAGCAGCGCGGCTGAGTTTCGTCCCTTCCCTCGGGGCACAGCGGCCACGGAGTTTGCTCTGTGATCCCTGTGCCCCTTGTCTTTCCGCCGCCATTGCCCCATTGCTGAGCCTGCCATGCCCTCCGAATTTGAACTGATCGCCCGCCACTTCGCCGGCCCGACGCCGGGGGCCGTGCTCGGTCCCGGCGACGACTGCGCCCTGCTGCAGCCCTCGCCCGGCATGGAGCTGGCGGTGACCACCGACATGCTGGTGGCCGGCGTGCATTTTCTCCCCGACACCGACCCGGAGGGCTTGGGCTGGAAGACCCTGGCGGTGAATCTTTCCGACCTCGCCGCGATGGGAGCCAAGCCCCGCTGGGTGCTGCTCGCCGGCAGCCTGCCGGAGGCCGACGAGGCCTGGCTGGCCGCCTTCGCCAAGGGCTTCTTCACCCTGGCCAAGGCCAGCAAGGTGGACGTGGTGGGGGGCGACACCACCCGGGGACCGCTCAACCTGTGCGTCACCGCCATGGGCGAAGTGGCGCCGGGCCAGGCCCTGCGCCGTGATGGCGCCCAGCCTGGGAACGATCTGTGGGTTTCCGGCCAGCCCGGCCTGGCAGCCCTGGGTCTGGCCCAGTTGCAGGGAAGGATTCAACTGCCCGAGGCGCTGGTGCAGCGTTGTGTCACCGCCCTGCAGCGGCCCCGGCCCCGCGTCGCGCTTGGCCTGGCGCTGGTGCAGCGGCAGCTGGCTACAGCGGCCATCGATATTTCCGACGGCCTGTTGGCCGACGTCGCCCACATTGCCGAACGTTCCGGGGTGGAGTTGCGCATCAACGTGGGCCAGCTGCCCCTGCTGCCCAAGGGCGTGGACCCGGTGCTGGCCCAGCGTTGCCAGCTGGCCGGTGGCGACGATTACGAACTGGCCTTCACCGCACCCGTGGCGCAGCGCATGGCCTTGGCCGCCCTGGCCGCCGACCTGGAGCTCCCCCTGTGGCGCATCGGCTATGTGGCCGAGGGGGGCGAGGGAACCGATAAGGCCCAGAAGGCCGGCCAAGTGAGCCTGTATGATGGCGACGGGGCGCCACTGCCCCCCGAATTCATGGACCAATTCAAGGGATACGATCATTTCCGTGCGACCTGACCTGCGCTTCCTCTTCTCCCACCCGGCCCACTTCGTTGCCTGCGGCATGGGCAGCGGTCTGTCCCGCTTTGCGCCGGGCACTGCCGGCACCCTGTTCTCCTGGGCGGTCTATAACCTGATCCGCCCCAATTTCAACGAAATGGGCTTCCTGGTGTTCCTCCTCGTCTGCTTCGTCGGTGGCGTGCTGGCTTGCCATCGGACCGGGCAGGACCTGGGGGTGGTGGACCACGGTTCCATCGTCTGGGACGAGATCGTGCCCTTCTGGCTGGTGCTGTTCTTCTGCCCGGCGGGTGGCCCCCTGTGGCAGATGCTGTTGTGGCAGACGGTGGCCTTCTTCCTCTTCCGTTTCTACGACATCGTCAAACCCTATCCGGCCAATTATTTCGATGAGCAGGTGAAGAACGGCTTCGGTGTGATGATGGACGACGTCTTTGCCGCCCTGTACACCATCCTCAGCATTGCCGTGCTGTATTACCTGCTGCGGGGCTGGCTGTGAGCGCCGCGCCGCAGCAGTCTGAGCTGGAGGCCCTGGCGGCCCGCCTGGGCGCGGCCCTGTTGACCCGGGGCGAGCGTCTGGCCACGGCGGAATCCTGCACCGGTGGCTGGATCGGCCAGTGCGTTACCGCCATCGCCGGCAGTTCCGAATGGTTCGATCGGGGGTTCGTCACCTACAGCAACGACGCCAAGCAGGAGATGCTCGGCGTGCCGCACCAGACCTTGCGCCGCGAAGGGGCTGTTTCGGAAGCCACGGCAGCCGCCATGGTGGAAGGCACCATCGGCCGCAGCCGCGCCCAATGGGCGGTTGCGGTGAGCGGTATTGCCGGGCCCAGCGGCGGCAGCCCGGCCAAGCCGGTGGGCACCGTGTGCTTTGCCTGGGCCGGGCCGGAGGGTTGGCGCCTGGTGGAAACCTGCCACTTCGAAGGTGACCGGGAAGCCGTGCGGGCCCGCACCGTGGCCCATGCCCTGGCCGTCCTCCTGGCTCGGGCCGCAACACCCTTGCTGGCCTGAAGCCGCCGGCTGGATTACCATCGAAACCTATATTTCTTTGTCCGGAGCCCGCCATGAAAGGCAATAGCGAAGTCATCAAGCTGCTCAACGATCTGCTGGCCGGGGAGCTGATGGCTCGGGACCAGTATTTCATCCACGCCCGCATGTACGAAAACTGGGGCCTGAAGAAGCTCAACGAGCGCATCTGGCACGAAATGCAGGACGAGACGGAACATGCCGACTGGCTGATCAAGCGCATCCTCTTCCTCGAAGGCACCCCGGGCATGACCCCGGCCAAGTCGATGAAGATCGGCAAGAACGTGCTGGAGATGCTGAAGAGCGACCTGGCCGTGGAGCTTTCCGTGGTCAAGGAACTGCGGGCCGCCATGGCCGTCTGCGAGACCCACAAAGATTACGTTACCCGCGACATGCTGCTGAAAATGCTGGATGACACCGAGGAAGACCACACCCACTGGCTGGAGCAGCAGCTGAAGTTGATCGAACTGCTGGGCCTGGAGAACTACCTGCAGTCCCAGATGGGAGAGGCCAGCGCCAGCTAAGCTGCTGTCGCCTGTCCGCTTGCCTATTACTAGCAAGGCCGCCTGTGGGGCGGCCTTTGCCGTTTACCGGTGCCGGCTCCGGGGGCGGCAGGGAGTGGCAGAGGAGAAATCAGGGCGGCGGATTGAGGGGGCTGCGCCGGGGTGACCAGAGCCCCGGGGCTTCCTGTAGCTCCGAGAGATCCTGGCTGATGCTGACGAAATGGGTGGTACGGCCGTTGCCATCGCGGATCGGTGCGATGGTCTGCAGGCAGACGTAGATGCTGCCGTCCCGCCGCCGGTTGAGCAGGCGGCCGCGCCAGGTCTGGCCGGCGCAGATGGTGCGCCACAGCTCGCTGTAGGTAGCCCGCTCGTTGAGGCCGGACTTGAGCAGCCGGGGGGTCTGGCCGAGGATGTCTTCCAGGGCGTAGCCGGTGACTTCGCTGAAGGCCTGGTTGCAGTACTCGAACTGCCCTTGGTCGTCGGTGATGAAGACCACCGAGGGATTCTGTTCCACCGCCATGGAGAGCTTTTCCAGCTCGCCTTCCACCTGCCTGCGCTCATGGATGTCGCGGAAGGTACCGGCGAGGCGTAGGGCACGCCCTGCGGCGTCGCTTTCCACGACCTGGCCTTCGCCGCGGTACCAGCGCCAGTGACCCTGGCGGGTGCGCATGCGGTATTCGCAATGAAAGCGGGGGCTGCGGCCTTCCCGGCAATCGGTGAGGGCCTTCAAGGCCCGCTCCCGGTCTTCCTGGTGCAGGCTGGCTTCCCATTCGGCCAGGCTGAGGCAATGCTCCTCCAGGCCGTATTGCTGGCCGGCAGGCACGGCGAGGACGAAATTCAGGGCCCCGGCCGCCACTTCCCAGTCCCAGACGCCTACCTCGGAAGCCCCCAGGGCCCGCCGCAGGCGTTCCTCGCTGGCGGCCAGTTGGCTGGTTGCCTGGTGCAGGGAGGTGATGTCCTGGGTGATGCCATCGATACGCAGCAGGCGGCCTTCACCGTCCCGCACGGGGCGGCCCCGGGCCCGCATCCAGCGAATTTGGCCGTTGCCGTCAGTGATGCGGAAGCTGTGTTCCACCTCATGCTCGAACACCTGCCGGAAGGCTGCCAGGGTGGTGGGCCGGTCTTCCTCGACGACTTGCCGTAGCCAGAGTTCGGGGTCGTCGTAGAAATCCTGGATGGGGCGGCGAAAGAGACGGCCGATGGCACCGCTCAGGTAGGTATAGCGGCCACTGGCCGGGTCCAGGGTCCACACCACGTCGTCGAGGGAATCCAGCACCTCGTCGAGTTGCGAAACAACCCGGGAGAGGTCTTCCTCCGCCGTTCGCCGTTGCCGGTTGGCGGCGGCCAGGGCGAGGGTCATGGTGCTGATGGCGGCAATGAGGATCTGCAGGCGGATCTGGATGTCCGTCAGGTTGAGGTCGCTGAAGGGGCCGCGCCGGGCGGCTGCGAAAAAGGCAGCGATCAGGGCGATACCCACCAGGGCCAGGGTCACCAGACGCAGGTCGCAGTTGAAGGCCAGCCAGATCAGGGCCAGCAGCAGCAACAGACGGCTGTAGGTAAAGACTTCCGGCTGTTCCGGGGTGTACAGGTCAAGGCTGGCGATGGTCAGCAGCAGCACCGCGGCCAAGGCCAGGTAGTCGCGCCAGCCGTTGCGACCGAAAGCTTCCCGGGGCTGCAGCCAGGCCAGGATGAAAGGGGCCATGAGCTGGGCGCCGGCGATGTCGCCGACCCACCAGCTGCGCCAGGCGGTGGCCAGCTCACTAGCGGCCACCTGGCCCGAGGCGTAGAGGGTGACCATGCCCACCAAGGCACTGAGGGCGCCGCTGAGGGCCGGGGCGCTGAAACAGAGGTGCATCACATCCCGGGGGCGGTCCAGGGTGGGGGAAAACGCCAGGAGCTTGCGCAGCAGGTGGCAGGCGGCCCAGGCGCCCAGGGCGTTGCCCAGCCCCATGCAAAGGCCGGCGGCGAAGGAAAAGCCAGAAAGCAGGGCACTGGCCAGGGTGGCCAGGAGGACGGCCGGCCACAGTTGGCGGCCGCCCAGCAGCATGGCGGCCAGGGCGATGCCGGCCGGCGGCCAGAAGGGCACCAGCAGGCCGAAGCCGGTGGTGCCGATGGCGGAGGTGAGGCGGGCGGCCGCAAGGTAGGTGAGGAAGGTCAGCAGCAGCCGCAAGCCCAGGGGCTGCCGGCCGAAGCGGGAGAGGGGATCAGGGGCGCCGGCCGCGAGAAATTTCTTCAGCATAATCGGCGGCATTTTCGCCTGTTTCCCGGGGATATTCCATTCCTTTCTCCCGCCGGGCCGGGGCCAGGGGCAGGCTTGGTTGCGCCCGGGCGGTTTGTGCCATAATCGGGCGCTTGTTTTAAGGGAATTCAGTCATGGACGACAACAAGGCCAAGGCACTCGCTGCCGCGCTGGCACAGATCGAAAAGCAGTTCGGCAAGGGCTCCATCATGAAGATGGGCGAGACCGAAGTGGACAAGGGTATTGATGTGGTTTCCACCGGTTCCCTGGGCCTGGATGTGGCCCTCGGCATTGGCGGCCTGCCCCGGGGCCGGGTGGTGGAAATCTACGGTCCGGAATCCTCCGGCAAGACCACCCTGACCCTCCAGGTGGTGGCCGAGATGCAGAAGCTGGGCGGCACCGCCGCTTTCATTGACGCGGAACACGCGCTGGACCCCCAGTATGCCCAGAAGCTGGGCGTCAATATTGGCGACCTGCTCATCTCCCAGCCGGATACCGGCGAACAGGCCCTGGAAATCGCCGACATGCTGGTGCGTTCCGGCGGTGTGGATGTGATCGTCATCGACTCCGTGGCGGCCCTCACGCCCAAGGCGGAAATCGAAGGCGAGATGGGCGACCAGATGGTGGGCCTGCACGCCCGCCTGATGAGCCAGGCCCTGCGCAAGCTCACTGCCAATATCAAGAAGACCAATACCCTGGTCATCTTCATCAACCAGATCCGCATGAAGATCGGGGTGATGTTCGGTTCCCCCGAGACCACCACCGGCGGCAATGCCCTGAAGTTCTACGCTTCCGTGCGTCTGGACATCCGCCGCATCGGCGGCATCAAGAAGGGTGACGAGGTGATCGGCAACGAAACCCGCGTCAAGGTGGTGAAGAACAAGGTGTCGCCGCCCTTCCGCGAGGCCCTCTTCGACATCCTCTACGGCGAAGGCATTTCCCGTGAGGGCGAGATCATCGAGCTGGGCGTCGCCCACAAGCTGATCGAGAAGTCTGGTGCTTGGTATTCCTACAAGGGCGAGAAGATCGGCCAGGGCAAGGACAACGCCCGGGAATTCCTCAAGGCCAACCCGGCCGTGGCCCAGGAAGTCGAAGGCAAGGTCCGGGAAATCCTGGGCGTGGCCAATCCGGCTGCCCCTGTCGCCGCTGAATGAGCCTGACCCTGCGCCAGCGGGCCCTGGGGCTGCTGGCGCGGCGTGAGCACAGTCGCGCCGAACTGGCGCGCAAGCTGGCGGCCCACGCCGAAAGCGAAGAAGAGCTGGTGGCCCTGCTGGATGATCTGGCGGCCCGCCGCCAGCTTTCCGATGCCCGGTACGCCGCCGAGCGCGTCGCCTTCCGTTCCCGTCGCTATGGCAATGCCCGTCTGGCCCAGGAATTGCGTCAGGCCGGAGTGGCCAGCGATACTGCTGAAGCCGCCCTGGCCGAGACCGCAAGCGAATTGGAGCGGGCGCGTCAGGTCTGGCAGAAGAAATTCGACCAATTGCCCGTTGATCTGCCGGAACGAGCGCGTCAGACGCGCTTCCTGGCCGGCCGGGGTTTCTCCAGCGCCACCATCCGCCAGGTCCTGAAGGGCGGTGCGGATGAAGACGAGGGCGCATTCTAGGGGCCTGACCCCGCCGCTCTGGCACAATAGGCGCATAGACGTCAGACATCAGCCGGGCACCAGCCCTTGCTTGTCGCCACCTTCCGATTGCCTTTCCGTTATCCCATGTCCGAACAGATTCCCGATCTCACTGCCAAGCTGTCTGCCCACAACCTGAAAAAGCGCTACAAGTCGCGCACGGTGGTGCATGACGTGTCCTTCGATGTGGGCAGTGGCGAAGTGGTGGGCCTGCTGGGCCCCAACGGTGCGGGCAAGACGACCTGCTTCTACATGATCGTCGGCCTGGTACCCTCCGATGGCGGCGAAATCTGGTTGCAGGACCAGAACGTCACCCACTACCCCATCCACAAGCGGGCTCGCCTGGGCATTTCCTATCTGCCCCAGGAGGCCTCCGTCTTCCGCAAGCTCAATGTGGAAGAGAACATCCGTGCCGTGCTCGAGTTGCAGAAGCTCCCCGCCGAGGAAACCCAGCGGCGCCTTGAGGAATTGCTGGAAGAGCTGCACATCGGCCACATCCGCCATGCCAGCGCAGCCGCCCTGTCCGGCGGCGAACGTCGCCGGGTGGAAATCGCCCGGGCCCTGGCCACCTCGCCCCGCTTCATCCTGCTGGACGAGCCGTTCGCCGGGGTTGATCCCATCGCCGTGCTGGAAATCCAGAAGATCATCCGCTTCCTCAAGGATCGCAGCATCGGCGTGCTGATTACCGACCACAACGTACGGGAAACCCTGGGTATCTGCGACCGGGCCTACATCATCAACGAAGGCACGGTGCTGGCGTCTGGCCGCCCAGATGAGATCGTTTATAATGAAGACGTCAGAAAAGTGTATCTGGGCGAGAGTTTCCGCCTCTGAAAATACACGGCGCCACGTCGATTCCGTAACCCGCTCTCCGCCGTCGGCCACTACGGCCCCAGGCTCATGAAACCAACCCTCCAACTTAAACTCTCGCAGCACCTGGCCCTGACGCCGCAGTTGCAGCAGTCGATCCGGCTGTTGCAGTTGTCGACGCTCGAACTGGAGCAGGAGCTGGAGAAGTACCTGCTGGAAAATCCCCTGCTGGAGCGGGAGGACGAGGACTATGCCGGTAGCGCGCCCTCAGGCAGTGAAGGCGAATACGCCAGCGGCAGCAGCGAGGGGCCGGCCGAGCATGGCCAGGAGGGCGATGGGGCGGAGCACGGCGATGTGCGGGAAGACGGCCGCGAGGAACCCCGGGACGAAATCCGTGACAACCTCGGCGATGACGAAGGCTGGTTTGCCGAGGGCAGCTACCCTTCCGCCTCCCGGGACGAGGAAGAGGATTCCGACTTCCAGGAAGTCCAGGCCGCCACCACTTCCCTGCGGGAACACCTGAACTGGCAGCTGGGCCTCATCCAGTTGTCCGAGCGGGACCGCCAGCTGGTCAGCTTCCTCATCGAAGCCCTGGACGAGGACGGCTACCTGACCCAGTCCCTGGAAGAGTTGCAGGAAGCCCTGCCGGAAGAACTGGAAATCGAACTGGATGACCTGCAGATTGCCCTGCGCCACCTGCAGAACTTCGACCCCACCGGGGTCGGCGCCCGTACTCCCGGAGAATGCCTGGCCCTGCAACTGGCCGCCCTGCCGGTCGACGAAATTCGTAACCAGGCCCTGACCCTGGTGCGTCAACACCTGGAACTGCTGGCCGGCCGGGATTTTGCCAAGCTGAAGAAGCTGCTGGGTTGCGACGACGAACGCCTGCGGGCCGTCACCAACCTGGTGCGCAGCCTTAATCCCCGCCCTGGCGCCCAATATGCCCCCCTGGATGCCCGCTACATCACCCCGGACGTGGTGGTGAAGAAGATTCGCAACCAGTGGACCGCCAGCATCAACCCGGACGCCTATCCCCGCCTGCGCATCAACCGGCTCTATGCCGAGATTCTTTCCAAGCAGCGCGGCTCCAGCCTCTCCGGCCAGCTGCAGGAAGCCCGCTGGCTGATCAAGAACGTGCAGCAGCGTTTCGATACCATCCTGCGGGTTTCCCAGGCCATCCTGGATCGCCAGCGCCAGTTCTTCGAACACGGCGAAGTCGCCATGCGCCCCCTGGTGCTGCGGGAAATCGCCGAAACCCTGGGCCTGCATGAATCCACGGTCTCCCGCGTGACCACCCAGAAATACATGGCCACGCCCCGGGGTATTTTCGAACTGAAGTATTTCTTCGGCAGTCATGTGGCCACGGATACCGGCGGAGCCTGTTCGGCCACCGCCATCCGGGCCCTGATCAAGCAGCTGGTGGCTGCCGAAGACGCCAAAAAACCTCTTTCGGACAGTCAGATTTCCGAAATTCTCGGCCAGCAGGGCATTGTTGTGGCGCGTCGAACCATTGCAAAATACAGAGAAGCGCTCAATATCCCGCCAGCCAACCTACGCAAGTCCATCTAAAAAAGGAGCGAGCCATGAACCTGCACATCACCGGCCACCATCTGGAAGTCACCCCGGCGATCCGCGACTACGTTACGAGCAAGCTGGAGCGTGTGACGCGCCATTTCGACAGCGTTATCGACGTCAACGTCATCCTCACCGTGGAGAAGCTGAAGCAGAAGGCCGAAGTTACCGTGCGCGTGCCGGGCAAGGACATCCACGTGGACGCTGAAGACAACGACCTGTACGCCGCTGTGGACAGCCTGATCGACAAGCTGGATCGTCAGGTGCAGAAGTACAAGCAGAAGGCCCAGGACCACCACCACGACACCATCAAGAACCACGTCAGCGAGTAATCCGAACCCCCTCTTTTGAGTCGGATGAAAGTCATAGGCGGCGGGGTCGATTTCCGTTATGATCCCGCCACTTTTCTTTCGCCATCCTGCCTGAATTCCCCTGCCTGAACGCCTGTCGCCCACCGGCACTGGTATTCAGTCACCATCCCGCTGCATCGGGGAAGGTCATTGCCCCATGGATCTCATCGCCAAACTTCTGCCTCCCGCCCATATCGTGTTGGGCCTTGATGCCAGCAGCAAAAAGCGGGCATTCGAGCAGGCCGGCCTGCTCTTCGAGAATCATCTGGGCATTGCCCGGGCCACGGTTTTCGACAGCCTGTTTGCCCGGGAGAAGCTGGGTTCCACCGGCCTGGGTCAGGGTGTGGCCATTCCCCATGGCCGCATCAAGGGGCTGAAGGATGCCGCCGGCGCTTTCCTGCGCCTGGCCGCTCCCGTACCTTTCGACTCGCCCGATGGCAAGCCTGTCGGGTTGATGTTTGTCCTGCTGGTGCCGGAGCAGGCCACCGAGCAGCATCTACAGATTCTTTCCGAACTGGCCCAGCGTTTCTCCGACCGGGCCTTCCGCGAGGCTTTGGGCGCCTGCGAGAGTACCGACGACGCTCACCGCCTGTTCACCGATTGGGGGAACCATGCGGCAAATCTCCATCACCCAGCTGTTTGAGGACCACCAGGACAAACTGTCCCTGACCTGGGTTGCCGCCCAGGGTGCCGAGCGTTCCATCGAGATTCGCGAGCGCGGCAACTATGGCGCCGATGTGGTCGGCCACCTCAACATCATTCACCCCGAACGTCTTCAGGTCATCGGCAGCGCCGAGCACCAATGGCTCAGCCGGGTCTCCCAGGAAAAGCTGAAGACCCAGATGAACGACATCTTCGCGGCCCAACCTCCGGCCGTGATCGTCGCTGAGGGGCTGACCCCCCTGCCGGCTGTGCTGGAAGCCTGCGAGGCCACCGGCACGCCGCTGTTCACCACCGCCAAGCCGTGTTCGGCCGTCATCGACCTGCTGCGCATCTACCTTTCCCGCCGCCTGGCCGACACCGTGTCGGTACACGGCGTCTTCATGGACGTGCTGGGCATGGGCGTCCTGATCACCGGGGATTCCGGTGTTGGCAAATCCGAACTCGCCCTGGAGCTGATTTCCCGGGGCCATGGCCTGGTGGCTGACGACGTGGTGGAACTGGCCCGCATCGCCCCTACCACCATCGAGGGGCGCTGCCCTGGCATGTTGCGCGACTACCTGGAAGTGCGGGGCCTGGGGCTGCTCAACATTCGTACCATCTTCGGCGAAACCGCCTCCCGGCGGAAAATGAAGCTCAAGCTCATCGTGCACCTGCAAAAGCCCCTGGCCGGTGTCGATGCGCCCCGTTTGCCCCTCGATGCCCAGACCCAGGAGCTGCTCGGTGTGCCCATCCGCAAGGTGGTGGTGCCCGTGGCCGCCGGCCGCAACCTGGCCGTGCTGCTGGAGGCCGCCGTGCGCAACTCCATCCTGCAGCTGCGGGGCATCGACAACATGCAGGAATTCATCACCCGGCAACAGAAACTGTTGCTCGACGACGACGCTTGACGCCCCACCGGGGCCGCCCCCATAGTGGCATTCCGTATTCAACCTGACGGAGACTCCCTATGCAGAAAATCCTGGTAGCCCTCATTTCCCTGGCTTGTGTCGGCCTGAGCCTGCCCGCCTCCGCCGCCGAGGGCAAGCAGCCCACCGCTCAGCAGGAGCGCATGAAGTCCTGCAACAAGGAGGCCGCCGACAAGAGCCTCAAGGGCGACGAGCGCAAAGCTTTCATGAAGTCCTGTCTTTCCGGCAAGACGGCGGAAGCCCCCGCGGCTCCTAATGCCGAATGCCAGGCCAAGGCCGCAGAGAAAAAGCTGGCCGGTGCCGCCAAGGGCAGCTTCATCAAGAAGTGCGAAGCTGACACCAAGGCAGCCCAGTAAGTCTTCGCCAGACTTTGCCAAAAAAATGCCAGCCGATTGAAGGCTGGCATTTTTTTTGACAGAATGACCCGCCGTTCCTCATTACCCATGTCGCGCCGAAAGCTCCGGCGTCTCTCAGGAATTCCCGGTCATGAAGTCTATTCCAGCGTTATTGCTTTGCTTTTCCGGGCTGTTGTCGGTGCCGGCGGCCCAGGCCTTCAGCTTTGACGATGACGAGCGGCAAGGGGCGGCCGAAGGCGCGGCGCTGCGTGCCAAGACCAGCCAGCAGCTGGCCACCCCCTGCAAGAGTGCCATCAAGGACAAGGGCATCCTGGTGGCCTTTGCCGACCAGACCGCCAATGGCTACCAGTTGCAGACCAGCAAATATGGCCGCCATACCGAGGTGATCAACCAGAAGCTGAAAGCCCTGGGCCTCAAGACCTATACCCCGGAAGAGCAGAAGGCACGGATCGCCCAGGCCGAGATGGAAGCCTATTTCCGCAACGATCCTGATGCCGCCCTGGCGGCCTCAAGCAAGATGGGCGCGGCCTTCATCCTCAAGGGCGGCATTTCCACCCGTACTGCCTACAACCAGATCGTGCGCCTGCCCGAGGTGTATGTAACCCTCAACTTCACCCTGGCTGCTGCCGATGGCCGCACCATCTCCAGCGCTTCGGCCAAGGCCGAGTCCTACTCCGGCAACGATACCGCCGGCATGGCCCTGGAGCTGATCAACGAGCAGGCCGATGGGGTGGTGGCCAAGCTCTACGCTGACTATTGCCGTGCCGCCGGCAGCAAGAAATAACCTTCGGAGTCTTCCCATGCGCCATCTTTCCCTGACGCTCGCCCTGGCCCTGGGGCTCTCCGCCCCCGTGCTGGCCCAGCCGGTCTTCGACAATCCGTCACCAACGGCAGGCAGCAGCACGTCCCAGCAGGCCAACGACATGGCCGACAAGGGCATGTACAAGGCTGTCGAATATGCCAATGCGGCAAAGAAGGGGCCGGCCCTGGTGGTTATCCCGGGGGAGGTGAAATCCAACAATGCCAGCTTCACCCAGAAGTTCGGCCCCAACAATATCGCCGACTTTGCCGAACTGGAGCTGGGCAAGGCCAACTTCAAGGTGCTGGAGCGTAGCGACCTTGGCCCGCTGCTCAATGAATTCACCCTGGCCTATTCCCTCGGCGATCCGGGGGAGGCCCGCAAGTTCCTGCAGAAGGGCAAGCTGAAGAGCACCAAGTGGGTGGTGAAATTCGACATTCTCAAGGCCGAGCAGGTGGCCCAGGCCCAGCAGGGCTTCGACGGGCGTTCCGTGGGCAAGCTGCTGGGGGTCTTCGGCGCCTTCTCCGGTTCCATGGGCGGTGCCCAGGCCGGCGCGGTGGGGGAAACCGTGGTGGGTTCGGTGCAGACCCAGGAGAACACCGGGGTGTGGATCATCGGCATGCGCTACAAGATCATCGACGCCAGCACCACCGAGCAGGTGGCCACCGGCTATACCGAAGAGAAAATGGAACTGGGCGCCAAGGGCACCTCCGTCATGGGTGTCTCGTCCGGCGCTTCCGGCGGCCTGACCCTGGATGGCATGGTGCAGCGCCTAGTGCAGAAGAATGTCTGGGAAATCGACAGCAAGTACAAATAGGCGATTCCCTCCGACCGCGCCGTAAGCCGGCCTCGCAGCCGGAACTCCGAGAAACCCAAAATAATCCTTACACAAGGGAGCATCACATGTCCGCCACTCGTCTCTTTGCCCTGTCTGCCATGGTCCTGGGGTTGGTTGCCTGCCAGAGCAACCCCTCCAAGTGCGATCCCAACAACCCGTCTCCCACCTGTGGCGGCTCCACCTCCGACCAGGCCAATGCCATGGCTGACAAGGCCATGTACAAGCCCATCGAGTACGTCAATGCGGAGAAAAAGGGGCCCCAGATCATCGTCATCCCCGGGGAGATCAAGAGCAACAACGCCAGCTTCACCCAGAAATTCGGTCCCAACAACATTGCCGACTATGCCGAGCTGGAGCTGGGTAAGGCCAATTTCAAGGTGCTGGAACGGGCCGACCTGGGTCCCCTGCTCAACGAATTCACCCTGGCCTACACCATGGGTGACCCCTCCAAGGCCCGCAAGGTGCTGCAGAAGGGCAAGTTCAAAACCACCAAGTGGATTCTCAAGTTCGACATCCTCAAGGCCGAGCAGGTGGCCCAGGCCAACCAGGGCTTCGATGGCCGCGCCCTCGGCAATGTGGTGGCCATTGCTGCCGGCAGCCGCGGTGGCGCCGTGGCCGGTGAAGTGGTGGGCTCCGTGAAGACCGAAGAAGCGACCGGGGTGTGGATCATTGGCATGCGCTACAAGCTGATCAACGCCAACACCACCGAGCAGGTGGCCACCGGCTACACCGAAGAAAAGATGGAGCTGGGCTCCAAGGGCTCTTCCGTCATGGGCTTCTCTTCCGGCCAGTCCGGCGGCCTGACCCTGGATTCCCTGGTGCAGCGTCTGGTGCAGAAGAACGTGTACGAGATCGATAGCAAGTACAAGAAATAATCACCAAGGAGTCGGCCATGGCTGAAGCAATGCCGCAAAAGCTGGGCAAGTACGAGGTCCGCCGGGAACTGGGCCGGGGCGCCATGGGCGTGGTCTACGAGGGCTTCGATCCGGGCATCGCCCGGCGCGTTGCCCTGAAGACCGTGCGCAAGGACCAGTTGGAGAAGGATGAAGCCCTCGAACTGCTCAGCCGCTTTCGCCGCGAAGCCCAGGCCGCAGGCCGACTCAATCACCCCAACATCGTCGCCATCTACGAATACGGCGAGGATGAAGGGACCGCCTTCATCGCCATGGAATTCGTCGAAGGTCGGGAATTGAAGGATTACTTCGACCACGCCGAGCGTTTTCCCCTGGCCGAAGTCTCTCGCCTCATGGGGGAGCTGCTGGGGGCCCTGGAGCATGCCCACGGCAACGGCATCGTGCACCGGGACATCAAGCCGGCCAACATCTTCCTGCTCAAGGACGGCCGCCTCAAGGTGGGGGATTTCGGCATCGCCCGCATCGAATCCTCCAACCTCACCCAAGCCGGCTCCGTGCTGGGCACGCCAGCCTACATGTCGCCGGAACAGTTCATGGGCCAGACGGTGGACGGCCGCTCCGACCTGTTTTCTGCCGGGGTACTGCTGTACCAGTTCCTCACCGGGGAGAAGCCCTTCACCGGCCAGCTCACCACCATCATGCACAAAGTGCTGAAGGAAGAGCCGATTGCGCCTTCCGAGCTGAATGTGCAGGTGCCACGGCCTTTCGATGCCGTGGTGCGCAAGGCCCTGGCCAAGCGGCCCGATGAACGCTTCCAGAGCGCTGGCGAGTTTGCCCGGGCCCTCCAGGCAGCCGTTTCCTCTAGCCCCGTGGATGAGGAGGCGACTCTCTGCAATACCGCCGAAGACGCCACCGTCCTTTCCGGCAACGCCGATGCCACCCTGCTTTCCGGGGCAGAGCAGACCCTGGTGTCGGCGGGGGCAAGTACCGCGGCCCGCCATGCCGCCGAAGCGACAAAGATTTCCACGCCGTCCGGCGGTGCCTCTGGGGGGGCTACAGGAGCCGCAACCCAGGCCGCGACAACAGCCGCAGGGGGCGGCGCCCTACCGGCCAAGCGCCGGAATCTTGCCTTGGCGGCCGGTGTGGCTGCCCTGGCGGCGGTGGGGCTTGGCGTCTACCTGCTCAAGCCCGGCAGCGGTACCCCATCGGAGACACCGGTTGCTGCCGCTGCGGCTGCCCGGGCTGTCGATAACGGCACCATCGTCATTTCCGCCGTCGGCATGGCGGACCCCAGCGATGCCCGCCTGGCGGGGGATCCCGGCCTGCTGCAGGCCGCCCTGCGGGAAGATGCCCGGCGCCAGCTGGTGGAAAAGGCCGTGGCCCTGAACATCCAGTCCGCTTCCTTCTCCCAGCACTACGATCTGGTATCCGCCAAGCTGCTCTCCCGCAGCGGTGACTTCATCGAATCCGTGTTGCAGGAAGATGCACCCCAGAAGGGGGCCAGCGGCGTGGCTACCCTGACGACCCGGGCGGTGGTCAAGGTGCGGGAGGTGCAGAAGAGCCTCAACCAGATGTCGGAAGATGAGCGGGTGGAATTCATCCGCAACAACGGTGATCCGGGCATCTCCGTCACCATCACCACCCGGGGTGAAAGCGGTGAGGCCCAGCGTTCGCCCATCGCCGAGAACATTCTCAAGGAACGTGTGCAATCCTTCGGTTTCCGCACCTGGGGCGAAGCCCCGGCCAAGGGCCAGAAGGGGGCCGATTTCGCCATCGAGGGCGAGGCCCGTTTCAAGAAGCTTTCCGCCACCCTGCCGGCCTCCGGGCTGACCATCGAGAAGTACGTCATCACTTCCTGGACGGTGAAGTGCATCGACAAGGCCACCGGCGAGGAAATCTACTTCAACACCACCTTGCCCCAGAATGGCAGCTGGGCCACCGAGGAGGCGGCCCTCAAGGATGTGGGCCGGTTGGTGGGCGAGGAGTTTTCCAAGACCTTCTTCCTGCAGCACTTTCGTTTTGCCGGCCAGAAGGTGCGCCTGAAGTTCGGCGGCCTGCCTGACAAGTCCGTACTGCCGCGCCTGCAGCGGGAGCTGACGGGCCTGCGGGCGGTCTTGGGTACCCGCCAGGATGGGGATGTGCTGGAAGCCGAGCTCTCCGGCAGCAGTCCGGCCTTGGGCGAACTGGTCCAAGGCACCGTGTTGCAGCCCCTCAACCGCAAGCTGGGCAAGAACTGCCTGTCCGTGGTGGGGGCGACCGCCCAGGAGGTGACGGTGGGCTTGGCCGCCAACTGCACCGATACGGCCACCCTGTCCCGCCTCGAGGACATTCCGCCGGCCGCCCTGTTCGAGGCGCCGGCAGGGCGCCGGGCCGAAGTGGTGAAGAACCCGGCAGTGCTGCGCAAGCTGGAAATCTAGCGGGCTGCCCTGGCCGTGCGGCCAGGGTGAATCCGTCACCGCAGAAACCGGAAGCCTCGCGCTTCCGGTTTTTTTTCGACATCAGGCGCCGGCCGGCTGGGCCTGGGCATTCTGGATATAGCGGCTGAACTCCGCCGCCGGCAAGGGGCGGGCGAAGTGGTAGCCCTGGGCTTCGTCGCAGGCCATGGTCCGCAACAGTGCCAGGATTTCCGCCGTTTCCACCCCTTCGGCAATGGTCTTCAGGCCCAGGCTATGGGCCATCTGGATGATGGCGCGGACGATGGCCGCATCTTCCGGGTCGCTGGCCAGGTCGCGGACGAAAGACTGGTCGATCTTCAGCTTGTCCACAGCGAAGCGCTTCAGGTAGGAGAGGCTGGAATAGCCGGTGCCGAAGTCGTCGATGGACATCTGCACGCCAATGGCGTGGAGCCGCTGTACCGTGGCAAGGATGTTCTCCTCCCCCTGGATGAGGATGGATTCGGTCAGTTCCAGCTCCAGGTGACGGGGTTCCAGGCCCGAGCCGGCCAAGGCCGAGGCAATGGTGCCCACCAGGTCGCCGCGCATGAACTGCACGGCGGAAAGGTTCACCGCGATGACTAGCTCCCGAGCACCGGCGGCCTGCCATTCCACGGCCTGGCGGCAGGCGGTGCGGATGGCCCATTCGCTGATGGGCACGATGAGGCCGGTTTCCTCGGCGATGCCGATGAAACGCCCGGGCGGCACCATGCCCAGCTCCGGGTGTTGCCAGCGGATGAGGGCTTCGGCGCCGATCACCCGGCCGCTGGCCAGGTCGATCTGGGGCTGGTAGTGGAGCAGGAACTCGCCCCGTTCGAGGGCCGGCCGCAGGTCGTTGCGCAGGCGGAGGCGGGCGTCGGCGTCCTTGACCATGTCCTGGTCGAAGAAGCAGTGGCCATTGCGCCCCGCCGCCTTGGCGCGGTACATGGCCGTATCCGCCTTGCGCAGCAGGGTCTCGAAATCCTGGCCATCATCCGGATAAACCGCCACGCCGATGGAGACCGAGGTGGACAGGTCATGGCCGCCGATGGCGAAGGGAATCTGCATCTGCTCCAGGATCAGGGCCAGGCGTGCTTCGATGGCAAGCCGCCCGGCCGGGACCGGCAGCACGACGAGGAACTCGTCGCCCCCCTGGCGGCCGATGGTTTCCTGGGGCGCCAGCTGTTCCCGAAGGCGGGCACCGATGGCCTGGAGCAACTGGTTGCCCATGCTGTGACCGAGGGAATCGTTGATGGTCTTGAAGTTGTCCAAATCCAGATAAGCCAGGGCCACCTGGCCATCGTGTTCCCGGGCCTCTTCCCGGGCCGCCTCGAAGCGTTCCCGGGTCAGCAGCCGGTTGGGCAGGGTGGTTACCGGATCATGGTAGGCGAGGAACTGGATGCGCGCTTCGGCCACCTGGCGCTCGTCGATTTCCTGGGCCAGGCGCTGGTAAGGCTCCCGGATGCTGGCCACGAACACTGCCCGGTAGATGCAGAAGTAGGCGATGACCTTGTAGGTGTGGCCGACCAGGGAAAAGATGTCGTTGACGTTGGAATAGAGGGTGAAGCACAGCTCCGACAGGGTGGTGATGAGGGTGGCCGTGAACAGGTTGGCCGCGTCGAAGGTCTGGGGGGTCTGGGTCTGGCGGTAGAGCAGCCAGGCGGTGAGGCCGAGGATGGCGATGATGCCGTATTCGGCGGCGATCTTCAGGCCGCTCAGGCCTTCGCCGGGAATGAACATCACCGGCCAGACTTCCGGAGTCAGCAGCTGGAGGCCGTAGATCAGTGCGCTCAGGGCAAGGCTGCCGGCCATCAGGCGGTAGCGGGTGCCGGGAGTGGCGAAGGGGGTCCAGGGCCGCAGGGCGACGATGAGCAGGGTGGCGGCGGCGACGTAGCGGGCGGCCAGCCAGAAGACGATGGCCTTTTGCGGCGAGGCTGGCGTGACGAAATCCGGCATGCCCCGGTAGGAGAGCATGTGGGCAAAATCCAGGAGTCCGACGGCGAGGAAGCCGCAGGCAATGATGCTGATGTTGCCGGAGCGGGTACGGTCGTAGGTATGCCAGGAAATGGCAAAGACCAGGATGGAGACGATGACGGCGAAGCTTTCCTCGATGGTGTGCAGGGTCAGGGGAAAGATGCTGGTGCTGTGCTTCAGCATATCCAGGGGCGGGAATTGCCAGAAGCCGAGAAAGATCACCGATAGCACGACGATCAGCCCCCAGGGAATGGGGCGCAGCCGGGGTGTCGGGGCGCCGTGGGCGGCGGTCACCGGCAGGGGCGGCGCCATGTCGTTTTTCCGGGCGAGCATCATGGTGAACTTTCTGGATGAGTTCCTTTGGCGGGGAGCTATCGCCATCGTGTTCGGAATTGTCCTGGATCAAGATTGCAGTATTGGAACAATAGCGCATTTTTGTGGCGTTTCGCTTGCAAAACCCCGCCCAGAGCCACTCTTGCCGCGATGGCCGTTCTTTTCGGGAAAACATTGCCACACGTCCTGTGGGGCCTTTTTTGTGCTTTTGATTTGCATCATAAACCCCGTTTCTGCTGGGGGAATAGAGTGCTTTGACATTGATTCGGCGCCGTTTTTCAGGAGCGCCGGACATTCCTCTGGGGGAGTCTCCGTGAATATTTCCAGCATTCTGGTCAACGCCGGGCCGCAGCAGATTTCCGTGGTCGAGGCGGGGCTGGCCACTCTGGCCGGCGTCGAAGTTCATGCCGTATCCGACGAAGGCCGCATGATCGTCACCATCGAGAGCGACGGCGACCGGGAAACCACCCAAACCTACGAGGCGATACAGCAACTGCCGGGCGTCATGTCCCTGGCCATGGTGTATCACCACTTCGAACCTGATCCCGAGAAGGAGTCCTGAGATGAGCCTGACCCGTCGCGACTTTATCAAGAGCAGCGCTGTCGCTGCCGCCGCCAACGCTGCCGGCATGGCCGTGCCCGGCGTATCCGAAGCCCTGGCCCAGCAGAAGAATGATGGCATCCGCTGGGACAAGGGCACCTGTCGCTTCTGCGGCACCGGCTGCGGCGTCCTCATCGGCACCAAGGATGGTCGCGTCGTGGCCACCCAGGGCGACCCGGAAGCACCGGTCAACCGGGGCCTCAACTGCATCAAAGGCTACTTCCTCTCCAAGATCATGTACGGCAAGGACCGCCTGACCCAGCCCCTGCTGCGCATGAAGAACGGCCAGTACGACAAGAACGGCGAGTTCACCCCCATTTCCTGGGACCAGGCCTACGACATCATGGCCGACAAGTGCAAGGCGGCCTTGAAGGCCGGCGGCCCGCGCAACATCGCCATGTACGGCTCCGGCCAGTGGACCATCTGGGAAGGCTACGCCGCCGCCAAGCTGTGGAAGGCCGGCTTCCGCTCCAACAACCTGGACCCCAACGCCCGCCACTGTATGGCTTCGGCCGTCACCGGCTTCATGCGCACCTTCGGCATCGACGAGCCCATGGGCTGCTACGACGACATGGAGCACGCCGACGCCTTCGCCCTGTGGGGCTCCAACATGGCGGAGATGCACCCCATTCTGTGGTCCCGCATCACCGATCGCCGCCTCAATGCCAAGCACGTGAAGATTCACGTGCTGTCCACCTTCTCTCACCGCTCCTGTGAGCTGGCTGACAACGAACTGATCTTCAAGCCCCAGTCCGACCTGGCCATTCTCAACTACATCGCAAACTACATCATCCAGAACGGCGCGGTGAACCAGGAGTTCGTTAAGAACCACGTCAAGTTCAAGAAGGGCGTCACCGATATCGGCTACGGCCTGCGTCCCAACCATCCCCTGGAGCAGGCTGCCGGCAACAACGGCTACCCCGGCCCCGACGGTAAACCCAAGGGCGACCCCAACAAGGCCACCGACATTTCTTTCGAGGAATTCAAGGCTTTCGTCGCCGAATACACCCTGGACAAGGCCCACGAGATTTCCGGCGTGCCCAAGGAAAACCTGGAAGCCCTGGCCAAGATCTACGCCGACCCCAAGACCAAGGTGATGTCCCTGTGGACCATGGGCTTCAACCAGCACACCCGGGGCACCTGGGTGAACAACATGATCTACAACGTGCACCTGCTGGTGGGCAAGATCTCCGAGCCGGGCAATGGCCCCTTCTCCCTCACCGGCCAGCCCTCCGCTTGCGGTACGGCCCGGGAAGTGGGCACCTTTGCCCACCGCCTGCCCGCCGACATGATGGTAGCCAATCCCAAGCACCGGGAAATCGCCGAAAAGGTATGGAAGCTGCCCGCCGGCACCATTCCCGACTGGATCGGTCTCCATGCCGTGGCCCAGAGCCGCGCCCTGAAGGATGGCAAGCTGGGCTTCTTCTGGTCCACCACCACCAACAACATGCAGGCCGGCCCCAACATCAACGGTGAAATCTACCCGGGCTGGCGCAACCCGGCGGTGTTCGTAGTGCATTCCGATGTGTACCCCACCGTCTCCGCTCTGGCCGCCGACCTCATCCTGCCCTCTGCCATGTGGACGGAAAAGGAAGGCGCCTACGGCAACGCCGAGCGTCGTACCCAGTTCTGGCGTCAGCAGGTCAAGCCCCAGGGCCAGGCCCGCTCCGACCTGCTGCAGTACGCCGAATTCGCCAAGCGCTTCAAGATGGAAGAAGTGTGGCCCGCCGAGCTGCTGGACAAGGCCCCGGAATACAAGGGCAAGACTCTGTATGACATGCTCTACGCCAACGGCGAAGTGAACAAGTTCCCGGTCAGCGAGCAGATGAAGGGCTTCGAGAACGAAGAAGGCAAGGCTCTCGGTTTCTACCTGCAGAAGGGCCTGTTCGAGGAATATGCCGCCTTCGGCCGCGGCCATGGCCATGACCTCGCCGCCTTCGATGTCTATCACAAGGCCCGCGGCCTGCGTTGGCCGGTGGTGGATAACAAGGAAACCCTGTGGCGCTTCCGCGAAGGCTACGACCCCTACGTCAAGGCCGGTGAAAAGGTGCGTTTCTACGGCCACCCCGACGGCAAGGCCGTGATCTTCGCCCTGCCGTACCAGCCTGCTGCCGAGCAGCCGGATAACGACTATGACCTGTGGTTGTGCACCGGCCGCGTGCTGGAGCACTGGCACACCGGTTCCATGACCCGCCGTGTGCCCGAGCTGTACAAGGCCATGCCCGATGCCTGGATTTACATGCATCCGGAAGACGCCAAGAAGCGCGGCCTGCAACGTGGCGACACTGTCAAGGTACAGACCCGGCGCGGCGAGATTTCCACCCGGGTGGAAACCCGCGGCCGCAACA
Source organism: Azospira sp. I13 (assembly GCF_003112695.1). GTDB lineage: Bacteria > Pseudomonadota > Gammaproteobacteria > Burkholderiales > Rhodocyclaceae > Azospira. Next base: position 98,878 of record NZ_BFBP01000007.1, on the reverse strand, counting down.
AGCCGCCCCTCGGGCTGGTCTTCGTGCCCTTCTTCGACGAGCACCGGCTGGTGAACAAGCTGACCCTGGACGCCACTTGCCCCATCTCCAAGGAGACGGACTTCAAGAAGTGCGCCTGCAAGGTGGTCAAGGCCTAGGCACCCGCCCAGGACCGGATAAGGCATCAGGGAGAAGGACAGGACGGAGGGGGCGCCAGCCCCCTCCGATCCCGGTCCGCACTCTGGCCGGCCGGCTTTCGCCATGAGCGATCTTCAACCTTCCTCCTCCGCCAAGCCGGACAAGGCCGCGGCCGCCCGTCGGCAGTTCTTTGCCGATGCCGGACGCCTGGCCTGCGGTGCCGGCCTGCTGGGACTCGGCCTGGGGCTTTACGCCAAGCAGGCCCGGGCCCTGCCGCCGGCTGCCCTGCGTCCGCCCGGTGCCGGAGGGGAATCTGACTTTCTCGGCGCCTGCATCCGCTGCGGCCTGTGTGTGCGCGACTGCCCCTATGGCACCCTCTCCCTGGCCAGGCCGGAAGAGCCGATCGCCACGGGCACCCCCTATTTCCTCGCTCGGCAGGTGCCCTGCGAAATGTGCGAGGACATCCCTTGCGTCAAGGCCTGCCCCACCGGCGCCCTGGACCACGGGCTGACCGATATCAACGAAGCCCGCATGGGGCTGGCGGTGCTGCTGGACCAGGAAACCTGCCTCAACTTCCTCGGGCTGCGCTGCGACGTCTGTTACCGGGTCTGCCCGGTCATCGACAAGGCCATCACCCTGGAACTGCGGCCCAACACCCGCACCGGCCGCCACACCATGTTCATTCCCACGGTGCATTCGGATCACTGCACCGGCTGCGGCAAATGCGAGCGCTCCTGCGTGCTGGAGACTGCCGCCATCAAGGTGCTGCCCATCGCCCTGGCCAAGGGCCAGCTGGGTCAGCATTACCGCGTGGGCTGGGAAGAGCAGCGCAAGGCCGGTCACTCCCTGGTGGAGGACAAGGGGCTGGGCGACCTGCCGGACCGCATCCCCGAAAGCGCCCCGCTGGAGGGGCATTACGACCCGGCCAGCCAGGGCGGTCCGTCCCTGGCCCCCGGCAAGGCCGCCACCCCGGACAGCGGTGTCGATAGCCTGTCGCCGCGCCTGCCCGGTGCCGATGCCCATAGCGCGGGCCTTCCCGCCATGCCCCAGAACATTCCCGGCGGTGGCCTGCCCAACCGCCTTTCCGACGAGGCCGCGCGATGAGTGGCTTCCTCGCCCCCCGTTTTGCCGAAGCCCGGGCCGCCAAGGGCTGGCTCGGCGCCCACCGCTGGCTATTGCTGCGGCGGCTCTCCCAGCTTGGCATCCTGGCCCTGTTCCTGCTCGGGCCCCTGGCCGGCCTGTGGCTGGTCAAGGGCAATCTCAGCTACAGCCTGACCCTGGATGTCCTGCCTCTGACCGACCCGCTGCTGGCCTTGCAGGTGCTGCTGTCCGGCCATCGCCCGGAGCGCCTGGCCTTGCTTGGCGCCGCCATCGTCCTGGTCTTCTACGCCCTGGTCGGTGGGCGGGTCTATTGCGCCTGGGTCTGCCCCATGAATCTGGTCACCGACCTGGCCGGCTGGCTGCGGGAGCGCCTCGGTCTCAAGGGCAGCGCCCACATCAGCCGGCGCGCCCGCTACTGGATTCTCGCCTTGACCCTGTTGCTGCCCCTGGCCGGCGCCGGCCTTGCCTGGGAGCTGGTCAATCCGGTTTCCCTGCTGCACCGGGGGCTGATCTTCGGTCTGGGCACGGCCTGGACCGTGGTGCTCGGCATCTTCCTGCTCGACCTGCTGGTGATGAGTCGCGGCTGGTGCGGCCACCTCTGCCCCATGGGCGCCTTCTACGGCCTCTTGGGCCGGGGCAGCCTGCTGCGGGTCAGTGCCCGCCGGCGCAGCAACTGTAACGATTGCATGGACTGCTTTGCCGTCTGCCCCGAGCCCCAGGTCATCCGCCCCGCCCTGAAGGGGGAAGGCGCCGGTGTCGGGCCTGTCATTCTCGCCTCCGCCTGCACCAACTGCGGACGCTGCATCGATGTTTGCGCCAAGGACGTTTTCGTCTTCGGCAACCGTTTCAATCAACACACCCCAAGCAACGACCCGGCAGGGAAGGCCGGGCGCTAATAGACCATCCATTGAGGAGCCGACCATGAAGCGTTTGCATAAACTGACCCTGGCCATTCTGGCTGCCGCCTTCACCTGCCTGGCCCAGGCGGCCGATGCCCCGAAGACCATGCGCGGCGCCGAGATTCCCGCTGCCGACGGGGCCCCCGACGTCAAGGCCTACGCCGGCAAGAAGCCGGGCCTGCAGCAGCCCATCGCCCGCACCTACAAGGAACAGCCCCCGGTGATTCCCCATGCGGTGGATAACTTCGACGAAATCACCCTGGAGGAAAATCAGTGCCTGAGCTGCCACGGGCCTGAGAAGTACAAGGAAAAGAAGGCCCCGAAGATCGGTGATAGCCACTTCATCGACCGGGAAGGCAAGCAGCACGCCGAGGTTACCCACCTGCGCCATAACTGCACCCAGTGCCACGTGCCCCAGATCGATGCGCCGCCCCTGGTGGAAAACACCTTTGTCGGCAACCTGGCCGCCGGCAAGGAGGCGAAGGACGCCAAGGCCAAGAAGAAGTAAAGCAGACCGGTGCGCCGCTTCCCGGCAGCACCGGCAGGGTGGCATCCGCGGGCGGAATAGCCGGCGGCAGAGAGAAGCGGAGTTCCTGCGGCGGCGGGGCTCCGCTGTTTTTTTGCGGCGAGTTGCTCGGCAGAGCAGCGCCACAAGCTTGGCACCAATCCGTGGAGAACGTTACAGGATGCCCGGAGAGGCAATAGGGACGCCATTCTTCCTTATGCCTGCCAGCAGAGGCAGGAAGGGCGCCATTCTTCAGGCATGTCCGCGTCCTGTCTTGGGTTCCAGGGAGATGACGACAACGTGAGCCTGCTGTTGTACTTGGTACAAGGAGAGAAGAATCTGGCCAGCAGCAGGGCTGACCACCAGACTACCAAGCCACGGCGAGACCAAGGGTCCGTGCGCCCTTTCGGGGCGGTGGGCTTCTTGCGCGGCTTCCCGCTCTTCGGCGGGTGGCCGATTGCTGCGTCCCCTACGCCAAAGCTCCGTTACCGCCTCGTTTCCAAACCCCGGGTAGCGGCGCCATTACGGGCCGGGGGTGAAGCGATTGCCGCCCTCCTAATCTGCCAGGTGGCTGCCCCGGGAAGCGCGGCGGTCTGTATAATTATGTATTTTTAATTCCTTGATTTTCAGGAGCCTTCCCATGTCCCAGCGTCCCTTCAAAGTTCTCGGCATTCAGCAGATCGCCATCGGCGGCCCTTCCAAGGACAAGCTGAAAACCCTGTGGGTGGACATGCTGGGCCTGGAAGTCACTGGCAACTTCGTCTCCGAGCGGGAAAACGTGGATGAGGACATCTGCGCCATGGGCAAGGGCCCCTTCAAGGTGGAAGTGGACCTGATGCAGCCCCTGGACCCGGAGAAGAAGCCCGCCGTGCACACCACTCCCCTCAACCATGTGGGCCTGTGGATCGACGATCTGCCCAAGGCGGTGGAATGGCTCAGCGCCAACGGCGTGCGCTTCGCCCCCGGTGGCATCCGCAAGGGCGCAGCCGGTTTCGACATCTGCTTCCTGCACCCCAAGGGCAATGAGGAATCCCCCATCGGCGGCGAAGGCGTGCTGATCGAGCTGGTGCAGGCTCCGGTGGAAGTGGTGGAGGCCTTTGCCAAGTTGGCCGGCTAAGGCATCACCGACGCACCTAAAAGGCCGCCTGCGGGCGGCCTTTTGTTTTGCTGGGGAATGGGGCTGCAAGACGGCCTAAGAGGTGTGCCGGGGCGGGCAGTTGCCGCGGCGAGATCAAGCCCTGATGGGGCAGAGCGTCTAGGCGCCGGCTTCCCGGAAGGTGTTGCGGCCGGCTCGCTTGGCCTGGTACATGGCTTCGTCGGCGCGCCGCAGCAGGGTCTGGGCATCGTCGCCGTCGTCTGGGTAGAAGGCCAGTCCGGCGCTGGCGGAAACCAGTAGTTCCCGGCCTTCCAGTACTACCGGCCGGCTCATTTCCGCCACCACCTTGGCCGCCACCAGGCGCGCGTCTTCAATGGCCGGCAAGTCTTCCAGTACCAACACGAATTCGTCGCCACCCAGTCGCGCCACGGTATCCACCGCCCGCACCGAACGTTGCAGACGATCCGCCAGCACCACCAGTAACTGGTCGCCGATGGCGTGACCGTGGGCGTCGTTCACCGGCTTGAAGCCGTCCAGGTCGATCAGCAACAGGGCCAGCCGGGTACCGTTGCGTCGGCCCACGGCCAGGCCGTGGCTGATGCGGTCATCGAGCAGCAAGCGGTTGGCCAGGCCGGTCAGCGGGTCGTGGCGGGCCATGCGCTGCAACTGCTGTTCATTGGCCAGCAGGCGGTCATTGGCCGCCGCCAGGGCCTGGGTGCGTTCTGCCACCCGGGCTTCGAGCAACTGCTCATTGCTGCGCAGGGCATCCACCAGGGCCTGCTTGCTTTGCAGGGTTTCGCCCTGGGCCTGCTCCCGGGCCTGGCGTTCCTGCTGGATGCGATCGGCCAGGGCGAAGGAGAGCAGCAGCATTTCCAGGGCCGAGCCGATCTGCATACCGTAGGAGGTGAACAGGTTGGTGGGCAGCCAGCCCAGGTTGCGCAGGGCCATCATGGCGACGCCCAGCAACAGCAGCGACCAGGCCAGAAGGAAATAGCGGGCCCCCGGGTGGCGGCGCAGCTGGGCACGGATGCCCACCGCCACCGCCACGGCGGAAAAGGCGGCGCCCAGCAGGGAGGTGAGAATGGCGGACCAGCGGTAAGGCAGCAGGGCTGGGCCCAGGGCGGCGAGGGCGAAGCCCGCGGCCAAGAGCAGGATCAGCCGGTCGGCCCGGGGTTGGGCTTGCCGGGTATTGAGGAACAGACGGGTGAATATGGCGCCGAAAAAGCCGGTGGCGGCGAAGCCCGAGGGCAGGGCCACATTGCCCCAGGCGGGGAAGTCGGACCAGATGTACTCGTTGCCCAGACCGTTGAGGGAGAGCTGGCCCACTGCCATGCTGGTGACGAAGGCCACGTAGCAGAGGTAGATACGTTCCCGCAGGGCGAAGTACAGCAGCAGGTTGTACAGGCCCAGGGCCAGCAACATGCCGTAGTAGAGGGAAAAGCCGGCGTAGGCGTGTTGGTTGTGCAGACGGAAGTCGTCCGGTGCCCACAGGGTCAGGGGCAAGGTCAGGCTGCCTTCGGAGGCTACCCGCAGATACAGCACCAGGGGCTCCCCGGCCGGCAGGCTCAGGGGCAGTACCAGATTGCGATTGGGGTAGGGGCGCTCGGCAAAGGGTAGGCGATCCCCTGTCAGGCGGTGCTCGGCATTGCCGCTCCCCGGAGGCAGGAACAGCTCGACCCGGTCCAGGGAGGGGAAGGCGATTTCCAGCAGCCAGTCGCTGGGTCGGGCCAAACGGGATTCGAGGGGAATGCGCAGCCAGAAGGCAGAAGCGGAATAGCCGAAGTTCACCTCGCCCAGAGCACCGGCCGGGGTGAAGCGTCCCTGGGCCGCTGCCTGCCGCACCGCATCCAGATCGAGCTTGCCCGCGGGATCTTCGAGGACTTCCACATGGGGTGCCAGGGCGTAATGGCCCCGGTTCTGCTCCAGCACCAGGGGATGGGCTCGGGCCGACGTGCCGGCCAGGCCAAGGCAGAGGGCGAGCAGCAGGGGGAGGAAGAAGTGCAGCCGCCAGGGGCGACCATCTCCGGGGGCGGATTGGGGGCGCGACACGAAGGCCTCCGCGGGTCATCAAGGGGGCATTCTAACCAGAAGGGCCGCCGCCCAGAGGAGTAAAATGCGCCCACCTCTGTTCCCCTCATCCACCATGAGCGATGCGCCGTCCCCCCCTACCCAGCGTCAGGCCCGCAGCCGTTATCAACGTGGCATGCTGGCTTGGCTGCAAGTGCCGGGCGACCCGGCGGGCCTGCCCGAGATGCGGGCAGCCCTGCGCACCATGGAGGCCCGAGGTGAGGGGGATTTCATCAATTTCTGGCGCACGGCGGAAACCTATCTGCGTGCCATCTCCGACGGCACCCTTGCCGTGGACGCTGAATCCCGCCGCCTCTGTGCCCGCATCGACCTGCAGATGCGCGCCGCTCTGGGAGGCGCAGTGCTGCCGGAGGAGGGCCTGGCGGACGAGCTGCGCCAACGCATCCTGAAAGGTGCGGGCCAGCTGCCGCCGGTGGCTGAACTGATTTCCCTGCGCCCCGCCGATGAGGCGCCGCCCCTGGATGCGGCGGCTGTTTCCGCCTGGCTGGCCGCATCCACCCGTCTGGCCGTGGCCTGGCCGGAGCGGGGTAGCGCCGGCATCGGCGATTTTCGCCGGGGCCTGATCGACCTCTGTGGTGCCGCCATCGCCCTGAATCTGCCGGAAGCCCTGCACCTGGCCGAAGCCCTGGCCGGCGTCGGCGACCTGCTGGACGATCCCGCCATGGTGGAAGTGCCGGTGGTGCGGGCAGCCGTGGCGGCAGCCCTGGAAATCGTCGGCGATGTCGATGCCCTCGGCTTGCCGGTCTTCGCCCAGCGGGTAGCCCACGTGGTACAGCGCCTGGAACAATGCCGGGAGGCCGAGCAGCCCCCTGTATCGCCAACCCTGCTGCGTCTTTTCGCCGTGGAAATTCGCGAGCAGACCGGCCTGATGCGGGAAGAGCTGGCCTGCCTGGCGCCTGATGCCGGGGTCCTGGTGGCCGGTGCCCTGGAACTGGCTGACCATGCCGGCCACCTGGAACTGGAGGGGCCGCAGCAACTGGCGGCCGCCCTGGCCCGGGCGGCGGAGCGGGCGGCAGCAGGAGCGATGGGGATGGCGGGATCCGCGGAGGCCGGGGAGGGCCTGGATCACCCGGAGGTGCGGGAGCTTCTGGAGATGGCGCTGGCCGAACTGGAAACCATGGCGGATTTCATGGCAGCGGAGCGTCTGCCTCTGGCGAGCGACGATATTCTACATATGCTCGCCCAGGATTAACTCATTCGACATTTTTATTTGACCCTGAAATCTGCCCCCGCTTAAATGGCCCTACCGACTTAATGGTTAAAAGGGGTTAGCCATGGAAGCACAACAACTGAGGGCTTTCGTACGGGGGGATCTGGCCCCCGCACTGGACAAGCTGTTCCGTCGCAATCTTTCACTCTTCGTCGTGGTTTGCAGTCTGCTGGGCAGTTTTCTGCTCTACGGCGCAGTGCAGGCGGCCAGCGGGCCGGACCTGGGACAAAGAGGGGCGTCCAGCGCCCAGCAATAAAAAAAGAGGGCCGGAAACGGCCCTCTTTCTTGGGGGCTGCCGCCCGGGAGGGGCGGCAGCAGGTGAGGCAAGCCTGAGGCTCTGACGCTTATTCGAACTCGATGATGATTTCGTCCACCGACAGGCTGGCGCCGGCGGCGACGGAAATCTTCTTCACCTTGCAATCCTGCTCGGCCTTGAGGATGTTTTCCATCTTCATGGCTTCGATGATGGCCAGCTTCTCGCCGGCCTTCACTTCCTGACCCACGGCGACGGAGACTTCGCGCAGCAGGCCCGGCATGGGGGAGAGCAGGAACTTGGAGAGGTCGGGCGCGGCCTTTTCCGGCATGAGGGCCAGCAGTTCGGCGGCACGGGCGGACATCACCATCATGTCGGCGCGGGTGCCCCAGTGGAACAGCTGGTAGGTCATGCGGTGGCGTTCCACCTGCAGGGTGAATTCTTCGCCGTTGCAGGTGCCGTTGAACAGGGACTGCCCCTGGCGCCAGTCGGAGAGGATCTCGTACTTCTCGCCGTTGTAGGTCACCAGATAGCCGCCTTCGATAGGCTTGGCTACCACCGGGTGACGTTCACCGTTGCGGATCACCACCCACTCGTCGCCCACCTTGCGCTCGTGGCCCGGCAGCTGGCCGGAAACCTGGGCGGCGCGGTCGATGTAGCGGCGATGCACGAAGGCGGCGACGCCGATCAGCAGGGCCGGATCATCGTGGGGCACCATGGAGGCGTCGAAGCCCTTGGGGTATTCCTTGGCGATGAAGCTGGTGTCGAAGATGCCGGACTGGAAGCGGGCGTGCTGCATCAGGGCGGCCTGGAACGGGATGTTCGAGGAGATGCCGCGGATGACAAAGCCGTTGAGGGCATCACGCATACGGGCGATGGCCTGCTCGCGGGAAGCGCCGTGCACGATCAGCTTGGCGATCATGGAGTCGTAGTACATGGAGATTTCACCGCCATCGTAGACGCCGGTATCCACACGCACCTGGCCAGCCACTTCAGCGGGCGGCTGGAACTTCACCAGACGGCCGGTGGAGGGCAGGAAGCCGCGGAAGGGGTCTTCCGCGTTGATCCGGCATTCCATGGCCCAACCGTTGATGGTCACGTCGGACTGGGCGATGGGCAGCTTTTCGCCGTAGGCGACGCGGATCATCTGTTCCACCAGGTCGAGGCCGGTGATCAGTTCGGTGACGGGGTGCTCAACCTGCAGACGGGTGTTCATCTCCAGGAAGTAGAACTCCTTGGTGGCACCGGAAACCACGAATTCCACCGTACCGGCGGATTCGTAATTCACGGCCCGGGCCAGAGCCACGGCCTGCTCGCCCATGGCCTTGCGCATCTCGGGATCAACGAAGGGGCTCGGGGCCTCTTCGATGACCTTCTGGTGACGGCGCTGGATGGAGCAGTCACGCTCGTTCAGGTACACGTAGTTGCCGTGGGAATCGCCCAGCACCTGGATTTCGATGTGGCGGGGTTCCAGCACGTACTTTTCGATGAAGACCCGGTCGTCACCGAAGGAGTTGCGGGCTTCATTGACGCAGGAGGAGAAGCCTTCGTGGGCTTCGGCGTCGTTGTAGGCCACGCGCAGGCCCTTGCCGCCGCCGCCGGCGGAGGCCTTGATCATCACCGGGTAGCCAATCTTCTTGGCGATTTCCACGGCGGCGTCGGGGCCGTCGATGGCATCGTTGTAGCCGGGGATGGTGTTGACCTTGGCTTCGATGGCCAGCTTCTTGGACTCGATCTTGTCGCCCATCTTGGCGATGGAGTAGTGCTTCGGACCGATGAACTTGATGCCTTCTTCTTCCAGACGACGGGAGAATTCAGCGTTCTCGGAGAGGAAGCCGTAGCCGGGGTGCACCGCTTCAGCACCGGTCTGCTTGCAGGCGGCGATGATCTTGTCGGCGACCAGATAGGATTCCTTGGAGGCGGCCGGGCCGATGCAGACGGCTTCGTCAGCCATCTCCACGAACAGGGCGTCCTTGTCGGCCTCGGAGTAGACGGCGACGGTCTTGATGCCCATCTTGCGGGCGGTCTTGATGACGCGGCAGGCGATTTCACCGCGGTTGGCAATCAGGATTTTCTTAAACATGTTTTAGTCCTTCCCGTCGCTTACAGCGGAATGTTGCCGTGCTTGCGCCACGGGTTGTCGAGTTTCTTGTCACGCAGCATGGCCAGGGAACGGCAGATCCGCTTGCGGGTCTCGTTGGGCATGATGACGTCGTCGATGAAGCCACGGGCGCCGGCCACGAAGGGGTTGGCGAACTTGGCCTTGTATTCGGCTTCGCGCTCGGCCAGCTTGGCGGGGTCGTTCTTCTCTTCGCGGAAGATGATTTCCACGGCGCCCTTGGGGCCCATCACGGCGATTTCAGCGCTGGGCCAGGCCAGGTTAACGTCGCCGCGCAGGTGCTTGGAGGACATCACGTCGTAAGCGCCACCGTAGGCCTTACGGGTGATCAGGGTGACCTTCGGCACGGTGCACTCGGCGTAGGCGTAGAGCAGCTTGGCGCCGTGCTTGATGATGCCGCCGTATTCCTGGGTGGTACCGGGCATGAAGCCGGGCACGTCCACCAGGGTCACCACGGGGATGTTGAAGGCGTCGCAGAAGCGCACGAAGCGGGCAGCCTTGATGGAGGACTTGATGTCCAGGCAGCCGGCCAGCACCAGGGGCTGGTTGGCGACGATGCCGACGGGGTGGCCATCCATGCGGGCGAAGCCGGTGATGATGTTCTTGGCGTAGTCGGGCTGGATCTCGAAGAAGTCACAATCATCAACCATCTTGATGATCAGTTCCTTCATGTCGTAGGGCTTGTTGGCGTTGTCCGGCACCAGGGTGTCGAGGGAGAAGTCCAGACGCTCGGCGGGATCGTTGGTCTTCTGCACCGGGGGCTTCTCCCGGTTGTTGGCGGGCAGGAAGTTCACCAGGCGACGCAGGTAGTTGAGGGCTTCCACGTCGTTTTCGAAGGCCAGATCAGCCACACCGGACTTGGTGGTATGGGTCACGGCGCCGCCCAGTTCCTCGGCGGTCACTTCCTCGTGGGTCACGGTCTTTACCACTTCGGGACCGGTGACGAACATGTAGGAGGAATCCTTCACCATGAAGATGAAGTCGGTCATGGCGGGGGAGTACACGGCGCCGCCGGCACAGGGGCCCATGATCATGGAGATCTGGGGGATCACGCCGGAAGCCATGACGTTACGCTGGAACACGTCGGCGTAGCCACCCAGGGAGGCAACGCCTTCCTGAATACGGGCACCGCCGGAGTCATTCAGGCCGATGACGGGAGCACCGACCTTCATGGCGTGGTCCATGACCTTGCAGATCTTCTCGGCGTGGGTTTCGGAGAGGGAGCCGCCGAAGACGGTGAAGTCCTGGGAGAATACGAACACCAGACGGCCGTTGATGGTGCCGTAGCCGGTGACGACGCCGTCACCCGGGTTCTTGGTTTCGGCCATACCGAAATCGGTGCAGCGGTGCTCCTTGAACATATCCCATTCCTCGAAGGAATCGGGATCGAGCAGCAGCTCGAGGCGTTCGCGGGCGGTCAGCTTGCCCTTGGCGTGCTGGCTGTCGATGCGCTTTTGGCCACCGCCGAGGCGGGCAGCTTCGCGCTTTTTCTCCAGCTGGTGAATGATGTCGTGCATGTGGACTTCTCCCAATGGGTCAGACGGGTCGAAAGGTGAAAACGTTATTCGGATGAAAAGCTGGTTCGCAGGTCGTCCAGCAGCCGGTAGGCCGCCGCGGCCGGCGTGGTGCGGCCCGCCGTCACCGCATCGGTGAGGCCGGGCAGGTCCCGGCGCACCGCCGGGTGGTTACGGAAATACTGGCGCAGGCCGGAGTCGATCAGGCTCCACATCCAGTCGATGGACTGACGCTGGCGCCGGGCGGCAAATTCACCGCTGGGGGTAAGGGCGTCCCGGTATTGCAGGACCTTCTCCCAGAATTCGCTGATGCCTTCCTTCTGCAGGGCCGACAGGGTGATGACCGGCGGCGCCCAGTTGGGGCTGGCATGGCGCAGGAAATGCAGGGCATTGTTCCACTGGGCCCGCACCACCTGGGCCGCCCGGGGATCAATGTCGGCCTTGTTGATGACCACCATGTCGGCGATCTCGACGATGCCCTTCTTGATGGCCTGCAGGTCGTCGCCGGCATTGGGCAGTTGCAGCAGGCAGAACATATCCACCATGCCCGCTACCGTGGTTTCGGACTGGCCGACACCGACGGTTTCGACAATGATCACGTCGAAGCCGGCGGCTTCGCAGAGCAGCATGGCTTCCCGGGTCTTTTCCGCCACACCGCCCAGGCTACCGGCGGAAGGGCTGGGCCGGATAAAGGCTTCTTCCCGCTGGCACAGGGTTTCCATGCGGGTTTTGTCGCCCAGGATGGAACCGCCGGTGACGGAGGAGGACGGGTCGACGGCCAGCACCGCCAGGCGATGGCCCCGGTCGATGAGGTGGGTGCCCAGGGCTTCGATGAAGGTTGACTTGCCGGCGCCCGGTACGCCGGAAATACCGATACGGATGGCTTTCCCGGTATGGGGCAGCAGGGTGGTCAGCACCTGCCGGGCCCGTTCCTGATGGTCGGGCCGGCTGGATTCAATGAGGGTGATGGCCTTGGCCAGGGCCCGGCGCTGACGCGCCAGGACCCCATTGGCCAGGGCCTGGTCGGCCTCCGAGAGGAGGCACTGCTCCACGGTGGTCGCTTCCGACATCTGCATGGACAACGGCTTGACGACGGATCTTAGCCGCGGGCCTTGCGGATCTCTTCGAGCACCCGCTTGGCGGAATCCTCGATGCGGGTGCCCGGGCCGAAGATGGCCTTGGCGCCAGCGGCGTAGAGGGCATCGTAGTCCTGGGCCGGGATGACGCCGCCGGCGAAGACGATGATGTCATCGGCGCCCTGGGCCTTGAGGGAGTTCACCAGGGCCGGCAGCAGGGTTTTGTGGCCAGCGGCCAGGGAGGAAACGCCCACGGCGTGCACGTCGTTTTCCAGAGCCTGGCGAGCGGCTTCTTCCGGCGTCTGGAAGAGGGGGCCCATGTCGATATCGAAGCCCAGGTCAGCGAAGGCGGTGGCCACTACTTTGGCGCCCCGGTCATGACCATCCTGACCCAGCTTGGCGATCATGATGCGGGGGCGGCGGCCTTCTTCTTCAGCAAACTTGGCCACGTCGGCCTTGATGGATTCCCAGCTGTCCTGTCCTTCCACGACGCCTCCATAAACACCGGAAATGGTCTGATTGTTGGCCCGGAAACGGCCGAAGATCTTTTCCAGGGCGTCGGAGACTTCGCCCACGGTGGCGCGCAGGCGGATGGCCTTGACGGCCAGGTCCAGCAGGTTGCCCTGGCCGCTCTCGGCGGACTGGGTGAGGGCTTCCAGGGCGGCCTGCACGGCAGCGCCGTCGCGGGTTTCGCGAATATTCTTGAGGCGGGCGATCTGGGCTTCACGGACGGCGTGGTTGTCGATGTCCAGAATGTCGATCGGATCTTCCTTGGCCAGCTTGTACTTGTTCACGCCGACGATTACGTCCTTGCCGGAGTCGATGCGTGCCTGTTTGTCGGCGGCACAGGTTTCCACCTGCATCTTGGCCCAACCGGATTCCACGGCCTTGGTCATGCCGCCCATGGTTTCGATTTCCTGGATGATGCCCCAGGCCTTGTCCACCATGTCGTTGGTCAGCTTTTCCATCATGTAGGAACCGGCCCACGGATCCACCACATTGGTGATGTGGGTTTCTTCCTGGATGATCAGCTGGGTGTTGCGGGCGATGCGGGCGGAGAACTCGGTGGGCAGAGCGATCGCTTCGTCCAGGGCATTGGTGTGCAGGGACTGGGTGCCGCCGAAGACGGCCGCCATGGCTTCAATGGTGGTGCGCACCACGTTGTTGTAGGGGTCCTGCTCGGTGAGGGACCAGCCGGAAGTCTGGCTGTGGGTCCGCAGCATCATGGACTTGGGGTTCTTGGGATTGAACTGGCTCATGATGCGGTGCCAGAGAATCCGGCCAGCGCGCATCTTGGCGATTTCCAGGTAGAAGTTCATACCCACCGCCCAGAAGAAGGAGAGACGGCCGGCGAAGGCGTCCACGTCCAGGCCGGAGGCGATACCGGTGCGCACGTACTCCATGCCGTCAGCCAGGGTGAAGGCCAGTTCGATGGCCTGGTTGGCCCCGGCTTCCTGGATGTGATAACCCGAGATGGAAATCGAGTTGAACTTGGGCATGTGCTGCGCGGTGTAGCCGAAGATGTCGGAGATGATCTTCATCGACGGCTTGGGCGGGTAGATGTAGGTGTTACGGACCATGAACTCCTTCAGGATGTCGTTCTGGATGGTGCCAGACAGCTTGTCCTGGGAGACGCCCTGCTCTTCGGCGGCGACGATGTAGCCGGCCAGAATGGGCAGCACGGCGCCGTTCATGGTCATGGAGACGGAAATCTTGTCGAGGGGGATGCCGTCGAAGAGGATCTTCATGTCTTCCACGGAATCGATGGCCACGCCGGCCTTGCCCACGTCACCGACGACGCGGGGATTGTCGGAGTCGTAACCGCGGTGGGTGGCCAGGTCGAAGGCCACGGAGACACCCTGGCCGCCGGCCGCCAGGGCCTTGCGGTAGAAAGCGTTGGATTCTTCGGCGGTGGAAAAGCCGGCGTACTGGCGGATGGTCCAGGGCTTTACGGCATACATGGTGGCCTGAGGGCCGCGGGCGTAGGGGGCGAAGCCGGGCAGGGTGTCGGCGTAGGGCAGGCCTTCCACGTCCTTCTTGGTGTACAGCGGCTTGACGGTCAGGCCTTCCGGGGTCTTCCAGTTGAGTGCGCCCACATCGCCGCCGGGGGCGGATTTGGCAGCGGCCTTTTCCCAGGCGTCCAGGTTGTCGGAATTGGGGAATTGGGAGTGGGTGACGTCGGCAGACATGTTGGACCTTTCTCGATTCTCACACCGCGCAGTAGCTGGCGCGACAGCTCAATTTTTCGATTTTACGCCGCGTTGGAGCTGACGGCGCATGACGTAGGCAAGCAGGCGCCGGTGGGTGTTGTCCGACTTTTTGCCTAGCTTGACATCCGCAACCTTGAATAATACTGTATCCATAATTATGAATGCAAGCTTGCCAACCTGGGCTATAATTGCTCTCCATTTAGGTGCGCATAACCCGTGGCTTATTTCGTAATAAGCGGTTGGCGTGCCGGTTTCCATGGATGCCTCATGGACGCTTTCTGGCAGCGGGGCGCTGTGTCTGACCTGATGGCGCCGCCCCGAACTGACCGTATGAAGTTCCCACCGTGATATCGCCTGTCTTGTTGGACCCTCGTTCATGAATGCCATTCGTATCGCCCAGCCCGCCCTCTATGAAGAAGTGGCCGAGCGCTTGCGCCAGCGCATCTTTTCCCACGAGTTGCCGCCGGGAACCTGGATTGACGAACAGGCCCTGGCCGAGGATTACGGTATTTCCCGCACCCCTTTGCGGGAAGCGCTGAAAGTGCTGGCCTCCGAAGGTCTGGTGACTCTCAAGCCGCGGCGTGGCTGTTATGTGACCGAGCTTTCCGGTGGCGATATCCAGGAAATCTTTCCTATCATTGCCATGCTTGAAGGCCGTTGTGCCTACGAGGCCACCCAGAAGGCCAGTGGTGCTGATGTGGCGCGCCTGGAAAGTATTCAGGACACCCTCGAAAAGGCCGCTGCTACCAGCGACATTCCCGCCTACTTTGAAGCCAATCAGCAATTTCACCAGGAACTCTGGCAGATGACCGGTAACCGCTGGTTGCTGCAGGTGATCCAGGACCTGCGCAAGGTGCTGAAGCTGACCCGATACCAATCCTTGTCGGTGGATGGGCGGCTGAAGAAGTCCATGGAAGAGCACCGGGAGCTGCTCGCCGCCATCAAGGCCAAACAGCCGGAATTGGCCGAGCAGGTCATGAAGCAGCACTTGATCGCGGGCAGTGAGGCCATGGCCAAGGCCACGACCCGCTGAGCGCGGTCCGCTACAATCGCAGGGCTGCCTTGGCAGCCCTTTTTATTTGTCGGCCCCATTTTTCTCCAACACCCCATAAAAGCCAGGATAGAACAGCCATGACCGGACGCATCCTCGTCAGCCGCGACGGCGACATCGCCACCGTCGCCCTTGCCAACCCCGACAAGCTCAACGCCGTCAATTACGCCATGTGGTGCGATCTGGCCGAAGCCATGGCCCGGCTGTCTGCCGATGAGAGCCTGCGTTGCGTGGTGTTGCGGGGTGAGGGGGAAGCCTTCGCCGCCGGTGGCGATATCGAGGAATTCCTGATCAAGCGCCGCAACCTGGAGCAGGCCCTGCACTATCACGAGAAAGTCGGGGCCGCCCTGGATGCGGTGCGGGATTGTCGCCATCCGACCGTGGCCCTGATCCGCGGTGCCTGTATCGGCGGTGGCCTGGAAATCGCCGGCAACTGCGACCTGCGTATCGCCGGGGAGGGGGCAAAATTTGGCGCTCCCATCAACAAGCTGGGGTTTTCCATGTATCCGGGAGAAATGTCCGGCCTGTTGGCCCTGGCCGGCCCGGCCGTAATGTCCGAGATTCTCCTGGAAGGGCGCATCCTTGGCGCAGCCGAAGCCTTTGCCAAGGGACTGCTGACCCGGGTGGTGGCTGATGCCCAACTGGAGGACGAGGTCAGCGCCACGGCGCGCCGTATTGCGGCTGGTGCGCCCCTGGTGGCTCGCTGGCACAAGCAGTGGATGCGCCGTCTGGCTTCCGGTGCGCCCCTTGCTCAGGAAGAGAAGGCGGCTTCCTTCGCCTTCCTTGACACCGCCGATTACCAGGAAGGGCTTGATGCTTTCCTGGCCAAGCGAAAGCCCGTATTCAAGGCCTGCTGAAGCAGGGTATTCCGTCGGCAAAACGACAAGTCGAAAAGAAAAAGCCCCGGGGAAATCCCGGGGCTTTTTTGTTGCGCTGACGCAGCAGCTGGCGCTTAGTGGTTGCTGGCGCCGGCGGCACCCAGACCAGTCTGGGCACGCACGTACTGGTCGTCAAAGGCAGCGATTTCCTGCTGGGCTTGGGCGCTGTTATCCAGCTTGGAGACCACAAAGGCCACCAGGAACGCCAGGGGCATGGAGAACAGGGCCGGCTGGTCGTAGGGGAAGATCGCCTGGGCCTTGCCCAGCACGGTCACCCACACGGCCTTGGACAGCACCACGAACACCACGGCGGCAGTCAGTCCGCAGATGGTGCCGGCGATGGCGCCCTTGGTGGTCAGGCCCTTCCAGTACATGGAGAGGATCAGCACCGGGAAGTTGGCGGAAGCCGCGATACCGAAGGCCAGACCCACCATGAAGGCCAGGTTTTGCTTCTCGAACAAGATACCCAGGCCGATGGCCGCGATGCCAATGAAGATGGAGGCAATCTTGGACACCTTCAACTCGGAACCACCCTGGGGGCGGCCCTTGCAGATCACGTTGGCGTAGATGTCGTGGGAGATGGCGGAGGCACCGGCCAGAGCCAGGCCGGAAACCACGGCCAGGATGGTGGCGAAGGCCACGGCAGAAAGGAAGCCGAGGAAGATGTTGCCGCCGACGAACTTGGCCAGGTGCATGGCGACCATGTTGCCGCCGCCGATCATCTTGCCGCCGACGTTGCCGCCTTCGTAGAAGTCAGGGTTGGTACCCACCAGGACGATGGCGGTCATACCCAGCAGCACCACGACCAGGAAGAAGAAGCCGATGAAGCCGGTGGCCACGAATACGGACTTCCGTGCCTCCTTGGCATCCGGCACGGTGAAGAAGCGCATCAGGATGTGGGGCAGGCCGGCGGTACCGAACATCAGGCCCAGGGACAGGGACACGGCGTTCACCGGGTCGGCCAGCAGGGAGCCGGGGCCCATGATCTTGGTGCCGTCCTTGTGCACTTCAGTGGCCTTGGTCACCAGGTTTTCGAAGTTGAAACCAAAGTGAGACATAGCCAGCAGCATCATCAGGGTGCCGCCGCCGAGCAGCAGACAGGCCTTGATGATTTGCACCCAGGTGGTGGCGATCATGCCGCCGAAGGTCACGTACACCATCATCAGGATCCCGACGACGATCACGGCCACTTCGTAGTCCAGACCGAAGAGCAGCTTGATCAGCTGGCCGGCACCGACCATCTGGGTGATCAGATAGAACAGCACCACGGTCAGGGAGGAGATGGCAGCCACCGTCCGTACCTTGCTCTGGTCGAGGCGGTAGGAGGTGATGTCGGCGAAGGTGAAGCGGCCCAGGTTACGCAGGCGCTCAGCCATCAGGAACAGGATGATGGGCCAGCCGACGAAGAAGCCGACGATGTACACGAAACCATCGTAGCCCTTGGCAAACACCATGGAGGTGAGACCCAATAGGGTGGCGGCAGACATGTAGTCGCCGGCGATGGCCAGGCCATTCTGGAAGCCGGTGATGCCGCCGCCGGCGGTATAGAAGTCGGCGGTGGACTTGGTCCGGCTGGCGGCCCAGTAGGTGATGCCCAGGGTGGACAGCACGAATGCGACGAACATGGCAATGGCCGCCACGTTGAGGGGCTGCTTCTCAGCCTCGCCCACGGTGCCAGGGCCGGCAACAGCGGCGCCGGCGGCCAGCAGCAGGCCCAGCAGGGGCAGGAAGCGGGTCAGGTTACGCAGCATTATTGGCCCTCCTTGGAAGCTTCCTTGATCAGCTCGGCATTGATCTGGTCGAACTGGCCGTTGGCACGATAGACGTACAGGCCGGTCATCACCCAGAACAGCACCATCATGCAGGCGGCAATGGGCCAGCCGATGGTGGCGATGCGGCCTTCGCCCAGGGGCGACGCCAGCAGGGTGGGATTGAAGGCCACAATGGACATGAAGCCGTAGTACAGCACCAGGACCACAGCGGACAGGGTCCAGGCAAAGCGGCTGCGGGTGGCAACCAGTTTGTCGAACTTCGGATTCTGGCGAATCCGTTCGTAGGCAGCACTGCTCACGAGCGTTCTCCTCAAGTTTGATAGTTGTTTGGCCGGCTTGAGATGCGCCGACTCCCCCTCTTCCCTATGGTGGTAACCCCGTATTGCGTGGTTGCCACCATATGGATTACGCAATGATATAACAGTTACGGGATTCCATACCAGCCCGTATGTCCTCGTGCACAAAACAAAAAGGGGCAAACGCCCCTTTGTTATTTAAATCAATGAATTGATGGGTTTGACTACATCACGCCGTGCAGCATTTTGGCTGCCAGCAAAACCAGGATTCCGGCAAAGGCGCGCTTCAGGGTCGCCACGGGGAGGCGGTGGGCCAGGCGGGCACCGAAGGGGGCGGCCACCACGCTGCCGGCCATGACCCAGGCGACCGCCGGCAGATAAACATAGCCCAGGCTGAACGCGGGCAGGGCCGGGTTGTCCCAGCCGTTCCAGATGTAGCCCAGGGTGCCGAAGAAGGCGATGGGTAGTCCCAGGGCGGCGGAGGTGCCAATGGCCCGGTGCACCGGTACGTTACACCAGCTCAAGTAAGGCACCGTGAGGGAGCCGCCGCCGATGGCGACCAGAGCAGAGAGTATGCCGATGACTCCGCCGGCTGCCCCCAGGCCGGCACGGCCCGGCAATTCCCGATGCGGCTTGGGTTTCAGGTTGAGGGCCATCTGCACGGCAACGCAGGCAATGAACACGGCGAAGAAAATGGCCAGGCCCCGGGTCGGAATGCGGGCGGCAATCAGGGTGCCCAGGGCCGTACCCACCAGCACGCCGGGGGTGAAGGCGAGGAGGGTATCCCACAGCACCGCGCCATGCTGGTGATGGGCGCGCAGGCTGGAACTGGCGGTAAAAATGATGATGGCCATGGAGGTGCCCAGGGCCAGGTGGATAACCTGCTCGTGGGGGAAGGCCTGGGCGCTGAAGATCATGGCCAGTAGCGGCACCATCACGGCACCGCCGCCAATGCCCAGCATGCCGGCCAACAGTCCGGCAAAGAGACCGAGGAGGATGTAGGCCAGCCACCACAGATCAAAAGACATCATGCAACTCCATCAAGTTACGGGTAATGAACTGCCATTCCGCCGCAGTAACCGGGGTAATGGAAAGACGACTGCCCTTTTGCAGGATGCCCATGCCGGCCAGGGCCGGTGACTGGCGCAAGATGGCGAGGGGGATCAGGGGCGTGGTGGCGACATGGGCCACATCTACATTCACCCATCGGGGCCTGTCCGGGGTGCTTTGGGCGTCGAAATAAGGGCTGGCCGGGTTGAACTGGGTGGCATCCGGGTAGGGGAGACTGGCCACCCGGGCCAGCCCGGCAATGCCCGGGGTGGCGCAACTGGAGTGGTAGAACAGCACGCCGTCGCCGACCTGCATGGCGTCCCGCATGAAATTCCGGGCCTGGTAATTGCGCACACCGAACCAGGGTACCTGCCCAAGGCGGGCCAGGTCGTTGATGGACACCTCGTCCGGCTCCGACTTCATCAACCAATAGGACATTGGCTACATCCGGCTATCGGAAATGAAAACAGCGCGGTGGATTGCTCGCACCGCGCTGCTGAATAAGGCCCCCGCCTGTGCCGTTAGGCCGGCATCCTGAACCTGAGTTCAGAGTGGTCGCTTGCCGTCTGCATCAGGTGCACCCGACGAAGGGCGCGCACAACAGCAGAGTAGTGGTTCGCGGCCGATGCCAATTAGCATTGGTTCAAGGAATATATGACCTTGACGAACACCGCAGGGGACAATCGGCGGAAACTGCGTTGGACTTTCCGGAACCTCCTTAGAACAAGGGTTCCTGGCCCTTCAGGGCGATGTCCAACTGTGTTTCCATGGCTTGGATTCTACGCCGAAAGTCAGCGTCGTCAACGCCGGTCTGGCCGGTCGTCGCAGACGCCGCCGGAGTGTCGGCGGAGAGAAGTTCGTGGGCAATATTGAGGGCTGCCATTACCGCCACGCGCTCGGCCGCGGCGGTCTTGCTCTTGGCAGCGATCTCTTGCATTTTGCCGTCTACATAAGCAACGGCGGAAAGCAGGGCAGTCTGTTCGCCGGGGGGGCAGGCCACCCGGTACTCGCGGCCAAGGATGGCCACGTCGAGAAAGTTGGGCTCGGTGGATTGACCGCTCACGGCTTGCCTTCTTCCGGTAGTTGCTGGGCCAGGGCCTCAAGGCGGAGACGGGCCGCCTCCATGCGCTGGGCCAGTTGCAGGCGCTCCCCTTCCACGCTGGCCAGACGGGCACGCAGTTCCAGGTTTTCCGCCCGCAGGGTCTGGCAGAGGCCGGCCACCTGGGCCACCTTGCTTTCGAGGGCGTCCAATTGCTTATTCATAGGCGCGAACTATAGAGGCGAAAAACACGTAAGGTCAAGGATTAAGCACTCATTTTGAAGGTATTTTGTGCTGCCAAGGCCTGGTGCGAGCCTCGCCATTCCCTGGTTGATCGGTTACCATCCGCCCCGTCGCTCCCCTGAGGGGCGGCACACCGTGCCAGGTGCCACCAAGGAGTTCTCCAGCGTGGATAAACGGGAAACAGGTGCGCGGCTCCCCACCGCAATGCCTGTGCTGCCCCCGCAACGGTAAGGAAGTGTGGATCCATCCATCGATGCCACTGGGCCATCGCCCGGGAAGGCGATGGATCAAGACTTCCGAGCCCGGATACCGGCCTGCACGAATCCAGTGGATGCGCTGCGGGGTTGCGGCCGGCCAAAGCTGCCCGCCCCCCTGCTCATCCGTTTCGTCATTGATCCGGCGGTGCGGGGACGCTCGCCGGACACGCGGGAGTTCCTTTCTCATGCATCCTCGTCTTTCCCCCCTGGCGGCCGCCCTTGGCCTGTTGTTTGCGGCCCATGCCGGTGCCCAGAGTGCTGAACTCGATCCCATCAAGGTCACGGCAACCCGGGTGGCCTACCCGGAAGCCGATGCCACCTATGCTTCCGAAGTCCACACCCGGAACATGATCGACAAGTCCGGCGCCCAAAGCCTGTTCGATTACCTGGCCCAGCACAGCTCGGTCAATATTGCCCCCAATTTCGGCAACCGCTTCACCCCCTCCATGGACAT
Source organism: Azospira sp. I13 (assembly GCF_003112695.1). Lineage (GTDB taxonomy): Bacteria > Pseudomonadota > Gammaproteobacteria > Burkholderiales > Rhodocyclaceae > Azospira. The sequence continues at coordinate 77,650 of NZ_BFBP01000007.1, read as the reverse complement.
GCGCGGCTACGGGACTGAAGTCGGCTACCAGAACATCGTGGTGACCCTGGACGGCCAGCGTCTGAATAACATCGATATGACGCCCCAACTGCTCGGTGCCATTCCCCTGAGCGCCGTGGACCGTATCGAAATCACCAAGGGCAGCGGCTCCGTGATTCACGGTGACGGCGCCATGGCCGGCACCATCCAGATTCACACCCGCCCCTATTCCGGCGTGTCCGTCGGTGCCTACACCGGTACTCAGGGGGTCCTCGGCCTCAATGCCGCCGCCGGCGTGCAGGGTGAAAACTACGGTGTCTCCGTTAGTGCCGACCATGCCAAGCACGGCGGCTACAGCCAGGCCGACGCCAGCGGCCACCGGGATGCCTCGGAAATGCGCAACGAGCGGGCCTCCCTCAAGTTCCGCCCGGTGCGGGATCTGTGGCTGAACCTGGATGCCTCCAGCACCCGCATCGATACCCGCTACGCCAATTCCCTCTCCCAGGCCCAGTACAACGCCGACCCCTCCCTGCCCGGCTTCGGCAACTACACCCACCAGCTTTTTGCCACCGACCAGTGGCGCCTGGGGGCCGAGTGGTCCCTCAGCGACGCCACCAAGCTGACGGTCTCCCACAACCGGGAAGACAAGCGCTCCGATTATGTCGGCATGTTCAAGGCGGATTACGACAACGAGACCAACGACGTGGCCCTGGTGCACAACGGCCAGTCCTTCGACCTGACCGCCGGCTACCAGAGCCAGGATGGTGCCCGCATCGGCGCCTGGGACCAGACCCGCAAGAACAGCCGTGCCTATTACGCCCAGGGCGCCTACCGCCTGGGTGACACCACCCTGTCCGCCGGCCTGCGGCGCGAGAACGTGCGTTACGAATACGCTCCCAACGGTGGCAGCCAGCTGTCCCGGGAGCGGGATCTGGATGCCTGGGACCTGGGCATCAACCAGCGCCTGAATGACCTCTATTCCGTCTTCGCCAACCTCAACCAGTCCTTCCAGGCGCCGGATATCGACCGCTTCTTCGTAGGCGGCGCCTTCAACGCCTTCATCGAACCGGCCAAGGCCCGCACCCTGACTGCCGGCCTCAACCGCATGGCGCCGGGTAACCGCTTCAAGCTGGCCGTCTTCCGCGCCAACCTGGACAACGAGATTTACTACTACAACACCGGCAACTGGCTCACCAGCTTCAACACCAACATCGACAAGTCCCACAAGTACGGGGTCGAAGTACAGCAGTTCTGGCAGGCCACCCGCCAGCTCTCCCTCAATGCCAACTACGCCTACACCCGGGCCTTCATCGACAATGAGAACCAGGGCGGTGGTGCCTTCAATGGCCGCGAACTGCCCGGCGTGCCGCATCACAACCTGATCCTCTCCGGCAGCTATGCCCTGACCGAGCGTTCGGAAGTGAGCCTGAGCCAGAACTGGCGCAGCAGCAGCTACGCCATTGGCGATTTCGCCAACAACCGCAGCCAGCGCCAGTCCGCCTACAGCCTGACCAACCTGGCCTACCGCTACCGCCTCAATGGTTGGGAACTGTTTGCCACCGTGCAGAACCTCTTCGATCGCAAGAACGGCATCTGGACGGCCAACGACAGCATCTACCCGATGAACTTCAGCCGTAGTGCCCTGGTGGGCTTCAAGGCCAAGTTCTAAACGCCGATGCCTTCCCGCCGCCGCGCCGTCGCCGTGCTCCTGCTGCTGGCCTTGCTGGCCGGCGGCAGCCTGGTGACGGCGCTGATGGCGGGGAGCATTTCCGTCAGCCTGCCCGATGCCCTGGCGGCCTTGGCCGGAGATACCACCCTGGCCCAGGGCGAGGTGGTGCGTAGCCTGCGCCTGCCCCGGGCCCTGGCGGCCTTTGCCTGCGGCGGCCTGCTGGCGGTGGCTGGTGCGTTGATGCAGGTGCTACTGCGCAACCCCCTGGCCGATCCTTATGTACTGGGCATCTCCGGCGGCGCCGGGGTGGGTGCCCTGGGCGCCATCCTGCTTGGCCTGCCGGTGCTGGGGGTTAATCTGCTGGCCTTTTCCGGCGCCCTGGGCGCCATTCTCCTGGTCTTCGGCCTGGCCCACGGCGATGGTTCGTGGACCCAGACCCGGCTGCTCCTTACCGGGGTCATCGTCGCTGCCGGTTGCGGTGCCCTGGTGGCCCTGATGCTATCCCTGGCACCGGAGAGCAAGCTGCAGAACATGCTGTACTGGCTCATGGGGGATCTTTCCCAGGCAGCCGACCCGTGGCCTTCGCTGCTGGCCCTGGGACTGGCCCTGGCCCTGGCCGCCCCCTTTGCCCGGGAAATGAACCTCCTGGCTCGTGGCCTGGCGGCGGCCCAGGCCCTGGGCGTCGCCGTATTCGGCCTGCGCCGCCTGATCTACGCCATCGCCGCCCTGGCTACCGCCACTGCCGTGACCACCGCCGGAGCCGTTGGCTTCATCGGCCTGATCGTGCCCCATCTGATGCGCCTGGCGGTGGGCAACGACCAGCGCCTGCTGCTGCCGGCGGCCGCCCTGGCCGGCGGCACCCTGCTGACCCTGGCCGATACCCTGGCCCGTACCGTGGTCAGCCCCCTGCAATTGCCGGTGGGGGTGCTCACCGCCCTGATCGGGGTGCCGGTCTTCCTCTTCCTGCTGTCGAGGCATCCACGATGACGGCCCTGCTGGAAGCGCGGCAGCTGACGGTGGGCATCGGTGGGCGGGAGGTCTGCCGCCGGCTCGATCTCTGCCTGGCCCCGGGCGAAAGGCTGGCCATTCTCGGCCGCAACGGTGCCGGCAAATCCACCCTGCTCAGCACCCTGGCCGGGCTGCGACCGGCCCAGGATGGCGAGGTGCTGCTGGCCGGGCGCACCTATGCCAGCTGGGGCGCCCGGGCGGCGGCGCAGCAGCGGGGCTGGATGGCCCAGAGCCAGGCCGACCCGTTTTCTTCCACGGTGCTGGAAACCGCCATGACCGGCCGCCACCCCCATCTGGGTCGCTGGGACTGGGAAAGCCAGGCGGATGCCGACCTGGCCCGGGCAGCCCTGGCCGAAGTCGGGCTGGCCGGCATGGAACAGCGGGAGACGCCTTCCCTCTCCGGCGGCGAGCGCCAGCGCCTCTCCCTGGCCACCCTGCTGACCCAGGCGCCCCAGCTTTACCTGCTTGACGAGCCCCTGGCCCATCTTGATCTTTCGCACCAGATCGCCGTTCTGGAAATCCTTGCCCGCCGCGCCCGGGAAGGGGCTGCCGGGCTGGCCATGGTGCTGCACGAGCCGGGCCTTGCCGCCCGCTATTGCGACCAGGCCCTGTTGCTCTACGGCGATGGCAGTTGGGAGGCCGGACCTGTCGCCGAGGTGCTCACCGCCCCCCGTCTGTCGCAGCTCTACGGCCACCCCCTGAAGGTCGTGGCCGACGGCGCCGAGCGCTGGTTCATCCCCGCCTGACGCACGACTGGCGCGGAGTTTTGGTCATTGGCCCAGCGCCAATTACAATATCGCCCTTTCGCAATACCCTCCCGTGCATCCTGCCGCCCCGGGCGTCGGATTGCCCCGATGATTACCAAAGGAATTCCATGAGCCTCAAATGCGGCATCGTCGGCCTGCCCAACGTGGGCAAGTCCACCCTCTTCAATGCCCTGACCAAGGCCGGCATCGAAGCAGCCAACTACCCCTTCTGCACCATCGAGCCCAATGTGGGCATCGTCGAAGTGCCCGATCCCCGCCTGGCGGCCCTCTCCGAGATCGTCAAACCCCAGAAGATCCAGCCGGCCATCGTCGAATTCGTGGACATCGCCGGTCTGGTGGCCGGGGCTTCCAAGGGTGAAGGCCTGGGCAACCAGTTCCTGGCCAACATCCGGGAGACCGACGCCATTGTGAACGTGGTGCGCTGCTTCGACGACCCCAACGTGGTGCACGTCTCCGGCCGCGTGGACCCCATCGCCGACATCGAAACCATCGTCACCGAACTGGCCCTGGCCGACCTGGCCGTGGTGGAACGCACCCTATCCCGGGATGGCAAGAAGGCCAAGGCCGGCGACAAGGAGGCCCAGAAGCTGGTCCCGGTGCTGGAAAAGCTGCTGCCCCACCTCAACGAAGGCAAGCCCGCCCGCACCGCTGGTCTCTCCGACGACGACAAGGCCATCGTCAAGCCCCTCTGCCTGCTCACCATCAAGCCCGCCATGTACGTGGGCAACGTCATGGAAGATGGCTTCGAGAACAACGCCCACCTGGATCGCCTGCGCGAGCACGCCGCCAAGGAAGGCGCCCCGGTAGTGGCCGTCTGCGCCAAGATCGAGGAAGAACTGGCCGACCTGGAAGACGAAGACAAGGCCGCCTTCCTGGCCGACCTGGGCCTCGAAGAGCCCGGTCTCAACCGTCTCATCCGCGCCGGTTATGACCTGCTCGGCCTGCAGACCTACTTCACCGCCGGGGTGAAGGAAGTGCGCGCCTGGACCATCCACAAGGGCGACACCGCCCCCCAGGCGGCCGGTGTCATCCACACCGACTTCGAGCGCGGCTTCATTCGTGCCCAGACCATCGCCTTCGCCGACTTCGTCGCCTTCAAGGGCGAGCAGGGCGCCAAGGAAGCCGGCAAAATGCGCTCTGAAGGCAAGGAATACGTGGTGCAGGACGGCGACGTGATGAACTTCCTGTTCAACGTCTGACTTATCCGCCTGAACCTCACTGAACCATGGTGAACAACCAACAAGCCGCAGCCCATGATTTTCCTAGGCTGCACAATGGATTGAGAGATGCCATGTTGCTCATGGTGGTTCAGTGGTGGTTCAGTAGAGTTCATGGAATTCCAGAAAAACATGGGGTAGGATTCGGGGTATGTGATGTTATGAGTGGGGGTATCCCGCTCGTTAGCAGGATACCCAGATGCCCAAAGACCTTCTCTCTGACGCCAAGATCAGGACAGCCAAGCCCGCAGCCAACCGATACAAACTCGGCGATGGCGGCGGGCTTTTTCTCTCCGTCGAAAAGACGGGTAGCAAGCTCTGGCGCTGGAAGTTCCGACTCGACGGGAAAGAGAACCTTTTTGCCATTGGCTCCTACCCCGAAGTAAGCCTTGCTGAAGCCAGAGCGGCCCGAGATGCAGCCCGCGAACTCGTCAAGCAAGGAATCAATCCCTCTCAGCACCGGAAAGATGAACGGCAGCGGAACATCAAAGCCGCAGCAGCGCGAAAGCATGCAGAGGCACTGGCTCAGGAGTTGTCCTTCGCCAAGGTGTCAGCAGCCTATCTGGCCAAGGTGAAGCCCGACTACACCCCCGGCTCCTATCGGTCGAAGGAATCACGGATCAGAAAGTACCTGTCCCCCAAGCTCGACACGCTCCCGATCACCGAGATCGGTCCCAAGGAAATCCGCCCGATCTTAGAAGCGTGCGAAGACCACGGGGCGTGGGCAGGCATCCACGTCAAAGGCGACCTATCGGCTATTTTCCAGTATGCGGTTATCCGCGGATTGGTCGATTCCAACCCGATTCCGGGACTTCGCGGCCTGCTGAAAATTCCGGTCAGCAAAAGCAAAGCCGTACTGACCGCTGATCAAATCCGCGCCTTCTACCGAGCTCTTCGCGCCTATCGCGGCTATCCCGAGACCGCTATATGCCTGCGCCTGATCGCATTCACAGCTTGCCGCCCCGGAGAAGCTGCCGATGCTGAGTGGAGCGAGTTCGACATCGAGGCGAAGCTCTGGCGACGGCCTGCGGCCAAGATGAAAGCACGCCGCGACCACGTGTCACCGCTGTCAGAGCAGGCTTTGGAACTGCTGGAAACCCTGCGACCAATCACAGGGGCTGGACGCTACCTCTTCCCTCATCGCAGCGGGGAAGGGTTCACGACGCCGAATAGGCTCACTTACGCCATGCGTGACATGAAGCTCGGAGAGCGCACAACACCTCACTGCTGGCGTACCACTTTCTCGACGTGGGCCAATGAACAGGGGTTCAGGCCAGATGCCATTGAACGCCAGCTCGCCCACGTCGAAAGCAACAAGGTGCGAGCTACTTACAACAAGGCCCTGCTGCTGAATGAGCGGCGCGAGATCATGCAGGCATGGGCCGATTATCTGAGAGCTGCTGATGACATCAAGAGCGCAGACGATGATGGGAAATGACGACGCGCGGTTCCTTGAGGGCTTGCGCTATGGGCAGGCCCTATTGAACGAAGGCCGTAGCCGACTGCACAAAAGCGTACCCGGAGCGCTGGTTGCCGAAGTTCTTCGACATATCGAGAATTCGATGGCGGGAACTTCTCAGTATGAGTTGGAGCGAATGTTGCTAGGGAGCGACCACGCAGGTGCAGAATGGCGCGCTTACGTGGCTCACCGACATCGCAGCGTCACGGAGAAAAGGCTGTGGCGAACATGGTACGGAAGACATGGAAAGAAAGACACCATCCCTCCAAGACCGGTAGAAGATGCTTTCGGCATTCAGGCTCCGCCGCTGCCACCGACGGAAGCCGCGCCACCAATGCCGCCCCCCTCCGAGCCAAATCGACCGTTGATGAAGGCACTGCCCCATGATGGCCGAGCCATGAGCTTTGGATTATTGCGGGAAATAGTAAAGCGCTGGTCTGCGATACTCATTCAAAAGGCACTTGAAGACGCAGCAAGAATCAATGACGAGCAGAATCGTGGCCGACAACTCGTCAGGGCCTTGCTAAGACATGAAATGGTCTTGATGCCGCTTTGGTCGCAGGTCAACGCGTGGGAGGCTTTCTGTGAGGTTTTGCCGTCTGGGAAGTGCTTTGCCTTGCTCGATGCAGCCAAACAGAGCTTCTTCTCTGCACTGGAAGCAATTGAGCAGCGTGAACATGCGAAGTTGATGGCTTCATACGCCACCCTGAGAAAGCGCTACCCAGAGCTGGAAATCAGCCTTGGGCAGGCGTAATTTATACCAGCTTGGGGATCGGAGGCGGCGAAGGAAACAGCAGAATCCCGCCCGTAACCTGACTGATTCTCGCCTTGGGATAGACAGCCAAAACAGAAACAAGCGCCTTCAAAAACTTCGTCTTGAAGTTCTTCTTTCCATTGGCGTCGGCCGCATATTCCTGCCCGAACTGCTCACGCAAATTTGCCCAATTCAACCTCACGGGTCTGCCTCCTGATATTCTGTGCAGCCTTTCCGCGAGCATGACATAGATATCCATCGCTAGCGCGGAGCCTGACAGCGCGTGAAAAGCTCGAATGTCGATAGGGACGGCGTGCTGATCAGTTACCAGAGCGTCAAAGTATTCTGGCGATAGGATGATTTTTTTTGGCCATAACCTGTTTTGGCAGCCATCATTCGATGCCCACGCCTGAAACTCATTTATCGGTTTCGCATAGCGTGTAGTAGGAGTATTCCCCGCATTGAATCCCAGAGTCATCTTGCAGGCAGCCAGCGCAGTCATCTGCTTCTTGAACTCGGTGTAGCTGCCTCTTTTTCCCCCATTTGCTTGAACTCCAAGCATCTTGAGAAATGCCGACGCACTTTTCCCCACATCGATTTCCCTCGTTCGATGGCGAACTGCATAGGTATTCAAGTAGGCAAGTATGAGCCGGGGTTTTGCGCCATACGGAACCGGCTGCTGCACAAATTTTTCGCCATCCCACAGTTTCCCAGCCTCGATAAGGAGTGCCGCCCCTCCAGATCGCCGCTCAAATGAAGTGCCATCAACAGCACGGCGCGGCAAGCCAACTTGGCAGAGAACTGTGTGCATGAACACCGCGTTCTCAGACGTTGAGCCGAGAGCAATGTCGGCGGCAGAGTCAAGCAGCTTGCGGTCACGAATCGAGAGGACGCACTCCTTGCTGCATCCAGAAGGCACAATCCTCGCTACTTGACCACTGGGATTCGGATAAACAATCCGTCGTAGCTCTGCCAGCGCAAGACGAGCACTGTTGGAGGATGGGTTCGGCATACGGAAACAACTCAACCCCGAACGACAATCGAGCGGAGGCTGGTCTTCTCGCGCAGCCAAGTCGTGATCTCCGACTCAATCCACCCGACAGCCCGCTTCCCCAGTCGTACAGGGCGAGGAAAGTCCCCTTCCCGGATTAGAAAATAGATGCCTGATTTGGTAAGGCCGGTTCTCTTCTCAACCTGCGGCCTGCGAAGAATGGCAACCTCTTGCCCTTGCTGATCGTCCATCGTGCTCCCCACTGAACCTGAATAACCAATGAGGCGACAGTAGTGGCGGGAGACGAAAATCAGAGAGAACGAGTTTTGAAAAATACCTGCACGACAACGTGGCCGCGCAGTAAAGGTTGTGAGCAAGGAGCCAGATATGCCTGTGGATAACGCACTTATTCATGCCGATTCGGCACCCCTGTCGCGTGCTGAATCGGAACCCCAAGCCCCCCAGAAAGCGTGCCGAATCGGAACCCTGCACCATGCTGAATCGGCACCCCCCAAAACCTGTAGTTCTTGCCTTTAGTACTTTTCCTTTAAATGAGTAGCCTATAAAAGCCTTGCATTCTGTGGAAAAACCGGAATCTGGGACGCATCAACCACCTGCAGTCAGCGATTGGCAAGACGACTCCACCTCCACGCACTCACGGTGCTACACCATGTGGCCTGAGGAGACAACTATCTGGCATCGTAACGCTACGATGTTAGGGTGCAGGTTCCTGTCCAGCCGCCGGTGCCTCCAGCAGCACTGAAGGCTCCACCCCCAGCGCCTCGGCCAGCTTGAAGATGTTGAGTAAGGCGATGTTGCGTTGCCCACGCTCAACACCCCCCAGATAGCTGCGCGCCAAGCCACTTTCCAGTGCCAGGCGTTCTTGCGACCACCCTCTGGTCTTTCTGATTTCTATCAGCTTCAGGCCGAAGCGTAGTCGGGGATCAAGGGCCATATTTCTCTCTTCTTAAAGAGAAATGACTCTATGAGTACCCCCTCTATAGGGCTACGCCCGATAAGTACCCGCACTATAAGTGACAATTGAATGCAAGCGCCATAGAATGACCTCTATGAGTAACAACATGGAGGTGATGACGTATGGCAAGCGTCTGGAAGACTGCTGGGATGGGAGCGGCTGCGGGGCTGGCTGTTCCGGTGGCTGGGCTTTCAGGGCTCGCTGCCGCTGGTTTTGCACTGATTCTTGTACTGGCGATGTTCGGCGTGGGGCCTGCGCGCCTGTCACAGACATCGCTGTGGGGGCTGTTGACCGGTGAGTTGATGCTCTATCTGCTGATTTCGCTGGCGATCTTCACGCTGTCCTTCCGCTTTCTGGCACGTTTGCAGGCTCGCTGTCAGGCCCTTGTCGCCAAAATCAACGCCCAGCAGGGCCTGTCATTCGATGCTGGACAACTCTTGGGCTACCCCGCGCCGGCCTTTCTGGTGTTTGACCGGCAGCATCGCAAACTGGCTGTCTGTTCAATCGTGGATGAAACCTGGCGAATCCACGACTTCTCCTGGCTGCTTGGTTGGCGGATGACCTGGCGCGAGGTCGAGAGCATGGAGATGAACGGCGGCAGCCGTCAGGTCAACGCCAGCGGCATGAGCGTGCCGACCTTCGAGCGCACGGTACGCGCCAAAAACTTCGCCATCGAGCTGCAAACCGCCGATCCGCAACGACCAGTGCTCAGTTTCCCCATGAGCCGTCGGGCGGCGGAAACCTGGTGTGCCCGGCTCAATGCCATCTTCAACGGATAAGCTCGCGAGGAACTGCGATGAAACACTACCGGAGCTTGCTGCTTCTGCCTTTTGTATTGACGGGCTGCGCCACAACCGACATGCAGGGGGCGTTGGATTCCCTGAACGGACTGGGACAATCCATTGGAACCAGTCTGGCGCAAGCGGCTACGCCCGCAAGCGGGGCAAGCCGCAACAGCTTGCTGGGCACTCCACTGCATAACGCCTTGCGCCACAATCTTTCTACCGACGGTCGCGCCCCGGAGTGGCCCAAGGTGGTGATCAGCAATCTGCAAATTCCGGCTGATCAGATGACGCTGACCCGCAGCCTCACGCTCAAAGCCAGTGATTGCATTCGCTTTGACGCAGTGCTCTGGCACGACGCCAAGCGCTCCGAGCGCTTCAGCAATCTGTCGCTTTGCGCGCCGGAGCTGCCGAAACAGTCAAATAACTTCGTGTTGACCTGGAAGAGCTTTTCCATCTCCGGCAAAACCAGCGGCCAGGTTCGCAGCGATGGGCCGATCCCACCGTACAGCAAGCTGCCCAGCGACCCGGCGATGGAGCGCTGGCTGATGAATCAGTTCGGCCTTTACTATGTCGGCTCGTTGCTGACGCTGGTCGGCTATGACCCCAACTTCACGGTCGATGACCGTCGCTTCTGGATCAGGAATATCAAGGGATGAAAGCGTTGCTACTGGCAGCCATGCCGGTGGTGCTGATGGATGGCACTGCCCCAGACCTCAACCACTGGTTGCGGATCGAGCCAGCCATCGTAGCCGCCGTGGAATGCCGTCAAGCCTTGCCGTTGCACGTACTGGACGGCATTGCGCCCAATGCTCCCGGCAGTTGGTCGCTGACGCCGGCGCGCAGCTTCACGGCATTCGGCCTGCCGGTGAAGCGGATCGAGCTGTTCATCGACCCGGATGGTGAATTGGGTGCGAGCTATACCGCAGTGATCGAAAAGCGCAGCCTGGAACAGGTGCGCAAGCAACTGAAGCTTGCCAGCCAGCGCGGGCGCATCGGCCAGCTCTCGGCAGATCAGCCCAGCGCAGAGGTTCAAGTGACTTGCACGGTCGCCGCAACGGAGCAAGGGTGAGCATTCAGCGCATCCTCTCCGGCGGCCAGACCGGCGTAGACCGGGCTGCGCTGGATTTCGCCATTGCCCGGCAGATTCCGCACGGCGGTTGGTGCCCGGCAGGCCGACGGGCCGCTGATGGCGTACTGGATGCTCGCTACCAGTTGATGGAGACCGAATCCAGCGGTTATCGCCAGCGCACCAAACGCAATGTGCTGGACGCTGATGCCACACTGATCATTTACCGGGACAGGATCGAAGGTGGCAGCCTGCTCACTCGCGATCTGGCGACGGGACACGGCAAGCCGCTACTGCTGTGCGATTTGCATGACCCTGCAGAAGAGCTGTTGGCGGCATGGCAAGACTGGTTGCTTAGCCATCCCGTCGCTATTCTCAACATTGCTGGCCCGAGTGAAGCACGCAACCCCGGTATCTACCTGCAGGCGAGCGCGCTACTGGAGCTTTTTTGGAGCAAGGAACATGAGCCGATCTGATGCCCGCTGCGCGACACCCTATATCTACTCGGGTGAGTTGCAGATTCGCCCCGAAGTGGATGCCGCGCTGGCTGCGCTGAAAGACAAACCTTACACCGCCATCCCTAGCTGGAAAAATGACGGAACCTGGGAGCTGTGGACGGTGGAAGGCGACGGCGAAACCCAGCCCTGCATCATCAGCGGCCCATCGACCACTTACCCCAGCGAGGCCGATGCACTGGCCGCCGGTGCGGCCTGGCTATCCGGACAACGCTGAGCAACCTCAATTCCAGCGCTCGCTGACAAAGCCAACGCCACGGCGGTTGATCTCGACCGGCGGCCTGATGTCTTGCACTTGGACAACACCCCGGCCATCACGAGCTGCCGAGCCCAAGGCCCGCTGCAGAATCAGGCGCACACTGCGCGGCGGCAAGGCTTGCAGACGGGACAGGACATCATCACCCAGTCGATCGGCAAAGGCGTTGCCCCAGCTCGACTCGTCGCGGAGCCGGTTGTAGATCGACTGCGCAATGCTTCTGACCTGCTCCGGCTTGGGTGCTTGAATGTGCAGCACTGTCAGCCGTGAGCGCAGCGGCCCCGGAATCGCCTCCAGCTCATTCGCGGTCGCCATCCAATTGACATGACTGGCGTCGATGGAGAAATCACGGATCGACAGGTCGATGAAATCACGCGCACTGCGTGGTTCCAGAAGCGTATAGAGCGCGGCCAGCGGATCGTATTGCGGTCGCCCGTTGCTGGCTTTATCCAGCTCATCGAGCACCACCACCGGGTTGGCCAGTGGCTGGTAGGCCAACAGCTCAAAGAGCTGGCCTGGCTCGGAATTGCTCCAAAATGATTCGGAACCGGCGAGCGGCGAACTTGATTGCGTACTCGCTATGTCGAAGACCCGGAACGGTAGCACGAGCTGATCGGCAAGCCAGCGTGCCGCCTCGGTTTTGCCGATGCCCGCCGGGCCGACCAGCAACACGGCAGGCCAGGACACCCGGCCATCGCCGAGACTGGACAAGGCGAAGTGATCACGCAGCAGCTCGGCCAGTTCATGGAAGTTTGGAAAAGCCAGCGCGAACTCATCCAGAAGGGTTTTCCAGTCCGAGGGCAGCAGGCCCAGCTGGCGGCTACCATGTCCCGCTCGCTTTATCCGCTCCGCCATCGCCTGCGCGCGCTTGAACTTGTCGTCGCCTTTCGGTCGGTGGCGATCCACGAACGCCTCCAGGCCAGCTTCATCGAGAAAGACGATGCTCGGCAAGGGCACTGATTTAGCGGTTTCTGTCGGCTGCTTCTGAACCTGCTCCGGTTTGGTTTCGCTCGGGACGGGCTCATCTTCAACCGCCATGGCGGCGCGTACATCTTCGGTCGTCACCTTGCCCAGATCGTGCACTACCTGCTGTACCCCTTGTTCGACGATGAACTGGCGACTGCGGCGCACTTCTTCGGCAAACAATCCTTGGCTGCCGTCATGTTGTGGGCAGCGCTGCGGATGGATGCCGTCCCCGACAACCTGTACACCGCAAACGGGGCATTTTTGCAGCGAAAGGTGCTTGGTCTGGGCAATCAGATCGAACACGGCTGCTGCGCGTTCGCTGTGGTGTCGCGGTGGCTGGTAATGAATGGCCAGGCGATCCCGGTTGCAGCTCACCGACAGTGAGCCCTTGCGTGCGAGCACTGCGGGTGGCAGCAGGTATTCCAGCTGAGCAAACAGATGTGCCACCACGGCCAAATGCCCCGGCGCGGGTTCGACGATTTGCCGGGCAAGCCAGGGATGCTGCGCCTTGAGTGCAGCAATGGCTGCTTCGTATTCCCGCAGGCGCAACGGACGGGCTTGCTTTGGCTTACGCATGATGGCCTCTCAAATAGCCTAACTATAAATTACTATAACAGCGGTTTGCGCGAATCGCCAAACTCCGCACGCTCGTCTTGTCGGCCAATAAGTCTTATAGTGATTTACAGTGAATTCACAGAGCCCGACATGCCAACCCTTGCCAACGAACAATTGCCAGGCTTTGCCGCCGCCTTGATACGACTGCGCGGGGAAACGCTGGGGCGGATCGCTGAAGCCACCGGTATCCGCACTGCCAACCTCTCGGTCTGGCTACGTGGCAAGGAGCAGGTGATCTCCGCCAAACGACTAGTCGGCCTGTTGCACCACCTCGGTGTGGAAGGCGGGCGCCTGCGTACCGACGTGTTGCACCAGTGGCAGGATCGTGGGGCACTGGATGACAGCAAGCTCGTGCTAGGCAAGCTGCTGGCCGACAAGCAGTCGGTGTGGTTGTTTCAGGATGAGCAGCCGGGGCTTATCAAGACCCGCTTTCTGTTGGCTGGCGATGTGCTGATCCGCATGGAGATCGAGCCGGGCGTCGATCAGGCCCTTGATCTGGCGACAGTCGTCAGGGTGGATCGTGTCATCACTACGCCTACGGCATTGGCCGGGGTGCCAATCGACTCGTTGGCATCTGCGCGCAACGTCCTCTTGGCACTAGCGGAGCAGACCGCATCGGACGTGGGTGACGAAGAGCTGCTGGAAGGGCTGATGTTCCGTCTGACCGAAACGGTTGGCAGCAATGTCGCGTCATCACGGGGGTGGCAGCAGCTGGAACAAGCGCTGTGCCTTGCGCTCAAGACAGGAGCCCAGCCTGCCGACATCGCCAAGCTGGTTGATAGCCATTTCCGCAGCAGCGGAAAAGCGGACATGCCGCCAACTGAGTAAGCAAAAAATGCGCTGTTTCCATCCGTTGGGTTTTCAAATCGTGCTGCGCTGATCGCATGACTTTTAGCTGGTCACATGCCCCGTTACTCCCTATCTGGCACTACGTTGTTTCCAACAAGGCGCAACGTTCTTTCCAATGCTCTGTTGTTCGGGCACATGATCAGGCAGCGAAAAGCTAATTTCCGGCCACGTACATTCCAAAGTTGTACAACGTACATTCCAAATCCCTCGACTGTTATTGCTTATCTTGTGCCCAGGTTAGTGAGTAACGTGGCAAGAGCCTTTGTGACCAGCAAAAAATATCTGTGCGATCAGATCGGGCTGCCGGCCGACTGTGTAAACAGTGTGGCGGCATGTTGGCAACAACGTGGCAATCTTGTGCGAACAATGTGTTGAAAGAGTGGCAAGGATGGTGGCGACAATGTGGTCACCTTGTGGTGGCAGCGTGTCACCATGGTGGTGACAGTGCGGCACTGCGCCCCTTGTTACCACATTCAACTCACAAGGGCAGTAGCCAAGAACAATCTTGCTGCTTCCGCAGCATTCAAATGATAGACTCCAAACGACTTAAGACGACTTTCAACTGCAACCTTCGAGCGCCATCGACATGAGCACAGAACCGTGGGTTACCGCCGATCACGTCGCCCAGCACTTGGGCGTGGCCAAGGACACCGTGTACCGCTGGCGCGAGCGCAAGGGTCTGCCCGCACACCGCGTGGGGCGGCTGTGGAAGTTCCAGCTCTCCGAGGTGGATGAATGGGTGCGTGCAGGCGGCGCAGATGAAGATGTCGGTGAGCCGGGGAGTCGGCATACATGAGCTCCATGGCATTCCCCCCGCCAGAACAACGGCGGCAGTAAACCGTTTGGGTCTTTGAGGCAAGGTTCATGACGACCACAGAACAACAAATCGAACTCGATCTGATCGCCAAGCTCGGCGACCTCAAGTACACCTATCGCCCCGACATTCGCGACCGCGCCGCGCTCGAAGCCAACTTCCGAGCCAAGTTCGAAGCGCTGAACCGCGTGCATCTGACTGACAGCGAGTTTCAACGCTTGCTCGACGGCATCATCACGCCCGATGTCTACGGCGCTGCCCAGCGGCTTCGCAACATCAACAGCTTCGAGCGCGACGATGGTACGCCGCTGAACTACACCCTGGTGAACATCCGGGACTGGTGCAAGAACGACTTTGAGGTCGTCAACCAGTTGCGCATGAACACTGACAACAGCCATCACCGCTACGACGTGATGCTGCTCATCAACGGCGTACCGGTGGTGCAAATCGAGCTGAAGACCTTGGCGGTCAGCCCGCGCCGGGCCATGCAGCAGATCGTTGATTACAAGACTGACCCCGGCAATGGCTATAGCAAGACACTGCTGTGCTTCCTGCAGCTCTTCATCGTCAGCAACCGCACTGACACTTGGTATTTCGCCAACAACAACGCACGGCACTTCAGCTTCAACGCAGATGAGCGCTTCTTGCCGGTTTACCAGTTTGCCAGCGAAGACAACAAGAAAATCACGCTGCTCGATAGTTTTGCCGAGAAGTTCCTAGCCAAGTGCACTCTAGGGCAAATGATCAGCCGCTACATGGTGCTGGTGGCCAGCGAGCAGAAGCTGCTGATGATGCGGCCATACCAAATCTATGCCGTCAAAGCCATCGTGGAGTGCATCCACCAGAATTGCGGCAACGGCTACATCTGGCACACCACCGGCTCAGGCAAGACGCTGACTTCGTTCAAGGCGTCCACCCTGCTCAAAGACAATCCGGACATCGACAAGTGTCTGTTTGTGGTGGATCGCAAAGACCTGGATCGCCAGACTCGCGAGGAATTCAACCGCTTTCAGGAAGGCTGTGTCGAAGAGAACACCAACACCGAGACCCTGGTGCGCCGCCTACTGTCCGACGACTACGCCGATAAAGTCATCGTCACCACCATTCAGAAGCTGGGCCTGGCGCTGGATGGGGCCAACAAGCGCAACTACAAGGAACGGCTGGAGCCATTACGCAACCAGCGCATGGTGTTTATCTTTGATGAATGCCACCGCTCACAATTTGGCGACAACCACAAAGCCATCAAGGAGTTCTTCCCCAACGCCCAGCTTTTTGGCTTTACCGGCACACCCATCTTCGAGAAGAACGCCAGCTACCAGCAGATCGAAGGTCAGCAGGCCAGTTACCGCACGACCGACGACCTCTTCCAGCGTTGCCTGCATCAATACACCATCACCCACGCCATCGAGGATCGCAACGTCCTGCGCTTTCACGTGGATTACTTCAAGCCCGAAGGCAAGAATCCTCCCAAGCCTGGTGAAGGTGTGGCCAAGCCCAAGGTCATTGAAACCATTCTCGCCAAGCACGATGCAGCGACCAATGGCCGCAAGTTCAACGCGGTGTTGGCAACGGCCAGCATCAACGATGCCATCGAGTATTTCGAACTGTTCGCGGAGATTCAAAAACAAAAGACCGAGCAAGATCCTGAGTTCCGTCCGCTGAACATTGCCTGCGTATTCTCTCCACCTGCCGAGGGAAATAAGGACGTACAACAGATTCAGGAAGACCTGCCGCAAGAGAAAGAAGATAACCAGCAAGACCCCGAGGGCAAGAAGGCTGCGCTCACGCGCATCGTGGCCGACTACAACGCCCGCTTCGGTACCAACCACCGCATTGGCGAGTTCGACCTGTACTACCAGGATGTGCAAAAGCGCATCAAGGATCAGCAGTATCCCAACAGCGATCTCCCCGCCGCGCAAAAGATCGACATCACCATCGTGGTGGACATGCTGCTCACCGGTTTCGACTCCAAGTACCTCAATACCCTATACGTGGATAAGAACCTCAAGCATCACGGCTTGATCCAGGCGTTTTCGCGCACCAATCGCGTGCTGAACGACAGCAAGCCCTATGGCAACATCCTCGACTTCCGTCAGCAGCAAAGGCCGGTCGAAGAGGCGATTGCACTGTTCTCTGGCGAGAAGATCGACAACCCGCGTGAAATCTGGCTGGTAGACCCTGCGCCCAAGGTCATCGATAACCTGCAAACCGCCACCCAGAGGCTGGCCGACTTCATGCAGTCGCAAGGCGTGGGCAATGCGCCGGAAGAAGTGGCCAACCTGAAAGGCGATGCCGCACGGGCGCAGTTCGTCAATCTGTTCAAGGAAGTACAGCGCCTCAAGACCCAGCTCGATCAATATACCGATCTCTCGGATGAGCAGAAGGCGCAGATCACCCAGATTGCGCCACCCGATCAGATGCAGGGCTTCAAAGGTGTGTACCTCGAAACGGCCAAGCGCTTGAAGGAACAGCAGGATCGCGACCAGACCCCGCCAGAAGTGCAGCAGCTTGATTTCGAATTCGTGCTCTTCGCCTCAAGCGTGATCGACTACGACTACATCATGAGCCTCATCGCCAAGCTGACCCAGCAGAAGCCCGGCAAGCTCACCATGAACCGTGAGCAGCTCATCGGCCTGATCCAGTCCGATGCCAAGTTCATCGACGAGCGTGAGGACATTGCCGAGTACATCCGGGGCTTACCGGTCAACGAAGCATTGGATGAAAAGCAAATCCGCAGCGGATTCGACCGCTTCAAGGCAGAGAAAAAAACACGGGAACTCACCGATCTCGCCAACCGCCACACACTGGACGCATCAGCGCTGCAAGCCTTTGTCGATGACATTTTGCGCCGCCGCATTTTCGATGGCGAACGCCTCTCCGAGTTGATGGCCCCGCTGGAACTTGGCTGGAAAGCCCGCACGCAGAAAGAGTTGGCCCTGATGGAAGAGCTGACACCACTGCTGCACAAGCTCGCCCAGGGTCGAGAGATTGCTGGTTTGGCTGCCTATGAGGAGGGGCGATGATGGGAACCGTCTTTACACAGGGGGCGCAGTGGGTTCGTGCGGACTTCCATCTGCACACCCGCGCAGATCGTGAGTTCAAGTACACAGGCGATGACAACTTCTACAACAGCAATTATGTGAACGCGCTGGAGAAAGCAGGTATCCAGCTGGGCGTCATCACCAATCACAACAAGTTCGATTTTGAGGAGTTCAAAGCGCTGCGCAAGACAGCGCAGAAGAAGGATATTGCGCTGTTGCCCGGCGTCGAGCTGTCGGTCAATGACGGGGCCAATGGCATCCACACCTTGGTTGTTTTTTCCGACGACTGGTTGGCCGATGGTCATGACCATATCAACCCCTTCCTGGGCGTTGCGTTTGAAGGAAAAATCCCTGCCCAGTACGAGCAGGAAAACGGGCGTTCCTCTCTGTCACTGTTGGAAACCATCAAGAAGCTGGAAAGCTATCACCGCGACTTTTTCCTTGTCTTTGCCCATGTCGAAGCACCGAGCGGACTGTGGGCCGAATTGGACGGGGGGCGTCTTGCCGAACTGGGCCAGAACGAATTCTTCCGCCGTCGCACGTTGGGCTTCCAAAAGGTACGCACGTACAACAAGCTGCAAGAGAAAAGCAAACCCTGCCGGACTAAAACGCAGCAGCATCTAGGTGGCTGGTACCCCGCCGAACTGGAAGGCTGCGACGCCAAATGCATCGAAGAGATTGGTCAGGGCAAAGCCTGTTACCTCAAATTGGGTGAACTGTCCTTTGAGGCGGTCAAGTTTGCTCTGAGCGATTCTGCTTCGCGGGTCGCCACGGAGCCGCCCAAGCATCTCGCATCGCACATCCGCAGCATTCACTTTGATGGGGGCATCCTTGACGGGAAAACGCTGCATTTCTCGCCTGAACTGAACACGTTGATCGGCATCCGGGGCAGCGGCAAGTCTTCCATTCTGGAAGCAGTGCGCTACGCTCTCGATATTCCTCGCGGGGAGAAAGCGCAGGACACCAAGTACAAGGATGAACTGATCCGCCACACTCTGGGCAGCGGCGGCAAGGTGACGCTGACGGCCTGTGACGTATACGGACAGGTATTCACCATCTCCCGCATTTTTCGCGAAGCGCCGAACGTCTATCTGGACGGCAAATTGCAGCCCGGTGTATCGATCCGGGAAACTGTGCTGCGCCGTCCGATCTACTTCGGGCAGAAAGACCTTTCCAGCACCGGCGAAGGTTTCGAGACCGATCTAGTGGAAAAGCTGGTGGGCGAAAAGCTCCGCACACTGCGAGACGAAATCGAAACCCAACGCCAGCATGTGCGTGATGCTGCGCAGCGCTGGCTCAAGCTCAGCAATACTGCCGAACTCAGGCGTGATTACCAGTCCCAGCTCACCGATGCCAACTTCCGACTGAAGAAATTTGAAGAGTACGGGGTTGCCGATAAGCTGCAAAAGCGCCTTGGCTTCCAGCAGGATGCCAGTGCACTGGCACGCATGAAGGAGCGGGCAGACAGCTTCGTGCTCGCCTTGGGGCAATTGATCGCCGAGCACGAAGACGATCTGCGTAATGCCACGAGCTACGTCTCCAAGCAGAACCCCGATTTCTTCACGGCTTATTACGCCGAATTTGCCAATCTCGTTGCCAAAGTCGATCAGCTCAAGCAAATCGAGCAGGAGGCCCGCGCTGTTACCTCCCGGCTTCAATTCAAACAAGGCGAGTTCGATGCCGCGCGCCTGAGTCTTCAGGAAGAGTTTGCCCAGGTCGAACGTCAGCTGGCTCAGGAACTCAAGCAGACCGGCATGACGGCCATCCAGCCGGATGACTTCCTGACCCAACAGCAGCGTAAAACCAAGGCGGAGCAAATGCTGGAGGCGCTCGCCAAGCAGGAAAGCCAGCAAAGCAGTATCCGCGACGCACTGTTTGCCGAGATCGACAAGCTCAACGGCCTGTGGCTGCGCGAGTTCAACGCCATCAAGGCCGAACTGGATCGGGTGAACGCTGGCCATACCGCCTTGCAGATCGAAGCCGACTTCAAAGGCGACAAGGAAGCCGCCATCGGCTTCATGCAGCAGCTCTTCAAGGGCAGCAACATCCGCGAAACCACCCTGCGCGCCGTGATGGAGGACTATGCCGATTTCGGCGGCCTGCTGCGTGATTTGCCAAACGCCTTGAAAAAAGCGGGCAGCACGCCGGAGGTGTTCGAAAAGACCTTTATGCAGAACCTGACGGAGTTCGTCACCTGGCAGGTGCCCAACCGTTTCGTCATTCGCTATCGCGGCAAGGAACTCAAGCACCACTCGCTCGGGCAGCGTGCTTCCGCGTTGCTGCTATATGTGCTCAGCCAGCGCCAGAACGACGTGATCATCATTGACCAGCCGGAAGACGATCTGGACAACCAGACCATCTACGACGACGTGATCAAGCTGCTGCGCGAGATGAAGCCTCACGCCCAATTCATCTTCGCTACCCACAACGCCAACTTTCCGGTGCTGGGTGATGCGGAGCAAGTGCATGCCTGCCGCTATCAGGATGAGCAAGTCACCGTACAAAGCGGCAGCATCGACGCTCGTCCGGTGCAGGACGCCATCATCAACATCATGGAAGGAGGCCAGGAAGCCTTCAACCGACGCAAAGAGGTTTACAACCTATGGAAACCACAGAACTGATCGACTGCTTGAGCCGTGGCGAAGACAGCCGCCATCAGTTCAAAGAGAACTTCACCAATGCCGACGCGCTGGCGGCGGAGATCGTGGCCTTCGCCAACACCGCTGGCGGGCGGATTTTCATTGGCGTGCATAACGACGGCACGGTGCTGGGCTTGTCTCACGCGGACATTGACCGCCTGAACCAGCTCATCTCCAACAGCGCCTCGCAAAATGTGCGGCCTGCGGTGAACCCGCTCACCGAAAATGTGCCGCACCCCAACGGCACCGTGATGGTGGTCACCGTTGTGGAAGGCGTCAGCAAACCCTACATGGACAAGAACGGAGCCATCTGGGTGAAGAACGGCTCGGACAAGCGCCGCGCCACCTCGCGTGAAGAAATCCAGCGCCTGTTCCAGCAAGCAGGGCTGGTGCATGCGGATGAGACGCCTGTGGCGGGCTTGAGCGCGGGCGATGTGGACCTGCCCTATTTCGAAACTTTCTTCGAACAGCAATTCGGCGAACCGCTCGCCCAGCACAACCAGCCGCTGCCGCAGCTCTTGACCAACATGAACCTGATGAACCAGGGGCAGCTCAATGTGGCGGGCAGCCTGCTGTTTGCCAAAGCGCCGCAGTACGCACTGCCTGCCTTCATCGTCAAGGCGGTGGCTTTTGTCAGCACCGAGATCGAAGACCAGCGCTATATCGACAGCCGCGACATCACCGGCAAGCTAGCCGATGTGTTCCAGCAGTCGCTGGGTTTCATCATCGCCAACACGCGCGCCACTCAGGGCGAGCAGGGCTTTAACTCACAAGGCCAATCGGAGATTCCCCGCATCGTCTGGGAGGAACTGGTCGCCAACGCGCTCATCCACCGCGACTACTTCATCAGCGCGCCGGTGCGCGTGCTGGTGTTTGCCGATCGGGTCGAGATCATCAGCCCTGGCCATCTGCCCAATAACCTGACCATCGAAAACATCAAGGCGGGTAACTCCAATATGCGCAACCCGATTCTGGCGTCCTTTGCCGCCAAGCTGCTGCCGTATCGCGGACTGGGCAGCGGCCTGCTGCGCGCCTTGCGGGCCTGGCCGCAGATTGAACTCATTGACGACCGGGCTGGGAACCTGTTCAAGGCCATCGTGAAACGGCCGCAGGAGCAAGCGGCATGAGTGAGAATAAAAAACAGCAGTTGGTGCCACGGCTGCGGTTCCCCGAGTTTTGTGATGACCAGTCCTGGAGCTTTCAGTCACTCGGGAGACTTGCAAGACGCTCAACCAAAAAAAATACCGAGGGCGATATTACCCGTGTTTTGACCAATTCTGCTGAATATGGCGTGATTGACCAGCGCGACTTCTTCGACAAGGATATTGCCAACCAAGGAAACCTAGAGGGTTACTACATCGTTGAGGAAGGAGATTACGTTTATAACCCCCGTATCTCCGCAACAGCCCCCGTTGGACCCGTCTCGAAGAACAGAATAGGTCTCGGCGTGATGTCGCCGTTGTATACGGTATTCAGGTTCAATAACACGCAGAACGATATATACGCCCACTACTTCAAATCGACGCATTGGCATCAGTATATGCGCCAAGCATCGAGCACGGGTGCTCGCCATGACCGCATGAGCATCACAAATGATGATTTCATGGGGTTGCCACTTCCTGTTTCCAAACCAGAAGAACAACAAAAAATCGCTGACTGCCTGTCTTCGCTAGATGATCTCATCGCAGCGGAAAGCCAAAAGCTCGACACCCTCAAGACCCACAAAAAGGGCCTGATGCAGCAGCTTTTCCCCCGCGAAGGCGAAACCGTGCCACGGCTGCGGTTTCCAGAGTTTCGGGAAGCTCCAGCATGGGGCAAGGAGAAATTGGAAAAACTTATTACTACGGTTAGCCCACCGTCGAAACTGCAGTCATCCAACTATGGGACGCAAGGTAAGTTTCCCATCATCGACCAATCTCAAGAGTTTATTTGTGGCTGGACTGATGATGAACGCGCTGTAATTACTGAATCGCTGCCACTCATCATATTTGGCGACCACACCTGCGCCCTCAAGTTTGTTGACAAACCGTTTGCGCAAGGCGCCGATGGCATCAAAATTCTCAAGGTAAGGCCCGCCATCTCTGCTGAATATTTGTTTCATTCCCTCAGCCACCGTCCGTTGGCGATGGAGGACTACAAGCGTCATTTTTCGATGCTGAAGGAGCGTGCAGTTGTTTTTCCTGATATCGAATCAGGCGAGCAACAAAAAATCGCTGACTGCCTGTCTTCGCTGGACGATCTGATCACCGCCCAAACCCAGAAAATCGATGCCCTAAAGACCCACAAAAAGGGCCTGATGCAGCAGTTATTTCCGACGCTGGATGAGGTGGACGCATGAAGCCCGCCCAATCCTTCGCCGACTTGCCCGCGCTGGCCGCTCATCTGCGCAGCGAGCTGGAGAACAAGAAGACCATCCTGCTCTATGCCTACAACGGCACGGGCAAGACGCGGTTATCCATGGCCTTCAAGGACATGGGCAAGCAGGCCGAGGCCCGCGATACCCTGTACTTCAACGCATTCACTGAAGACCTGTTCCACTGGAATAACGATCTGGCAGGCGATGCGGACCGGCGCTTGCTGCTCAACAGGGATTCGCGATTCTTTCAGGGGCTGTTCGATCTGGAGATGGATAACCGCATTCGCCCATTGCTGCGGCGTTACGCGGATTTCGACTTCCGGATCGACACCGAGGGCCCAGAGTGGGCGGTGCGCTTTTCGCGCTTGGCGGATGGCCAGACCGTTGACAACATCAAGGTGTCACGCGGCGAGGAAAACATCTTCATCTGGTGTTTTTTTCTGGCTGTGGTCGAACTGGCGATGGACGCCGATATCGAGGCGTACCAATGGGTGAAGTACCTGTATATCGACGATCCAATCTCGTCGCTAGATGAACACAACGCCATTGCCGTCGCCAATCACTTGGCGCAGTTGCTCAAGCGGCAGGACAATCGGCTCAAGACAGTGCTCTCCACGCACCACACCTTGTTTTTCAATGTGCTCTGTAACGAGCTGGGCAAGGCGCGCCGCTATGTGATCAACAAGCACCCGGCTAACGGCGGCTATCTGCTACGGCCCGAAGAGGGCGATACGCCTTTCTTTCACCACGTTGCGGCCTTGGCGGAACTCTATCAGGCCGCGCAGGAAGATCGTTTGTTCACGCACCACTTCAACATGCTGCGCACGATTCTGGAGAAGACGGCCAGTTTTCACGGCCACAAGAACTTCTCGGCCTGCATCAAGCAAGACGATGATGATCCGGACGGCATTTTGCACGCGCGTCTGATCAACATCCTCAGTCACGGCAACTACTCGCTGTATGAGCCGCAGCAGATGCTCGATGAGAACAAGGCTTACTTTAAGAAGATTCTGAACGACTTCCTGAATCGCTACCCCTTCAACCCCGATTTGTTCCCTCTGCACCCTGAGGCTGTAACAGTAGGTACACCATGACTGAGTTCGAAAAGCAAAAACTGGGCAAGACCCTCTGGGCCATTGCCGACCAGCTGCGTGGCGCGATGAATGCGGACGACTTCCGCGACTACATGCTGGCATTTCTCTTCCTGCGCTATCTGTCGGACAACTACGAGGCCGCCGCGCAGAAGGAGCTGGGGGCGGACTATCCAGACCTTCCTTCCGATGTGTTGAGGCAGACTGGCGTGAATACGCCGCTTCAAGCGTGGTACGAGGAAAATCTGGACGACGTACCCGAATTCGAGAAGCAGATGCGCCGCAAGGTGCATTACGTGATCGAACCCCAATACCTGTGGGGCAACATCGCCGAGATGGCGCGCACGCAGGATGCCGAGCTGCTGCATACCTTGCAGAAGGGCTTCAAGTATATCGAGGAAGAGTCCTTCGCCAGCACCTTCCGGGGCCTGTTCTCAGAGATCAATCTGGCGTCGGACAAGCTGGGCAAGACCTACATCGAGCGCAATGCCCGCCTGTGCAAGATCATCGCCGAGATCGCCAAGGGGCTGGGGCAGTTCTCTACTGACAGTGACACGCTGGGTGATGCCTACGAGTACCTGATCGGCCAGTTTGCGGCAGGCTCGGGCAAAAAGGCCGGCGAGTTCTACACGCCGCAGCGTATTTCAGACATCTTGTCGGCCATCGTCACGCTGGACAGCCAGGAGCCAGCCACCGGCAAGCGCTCGCATCTGGATAGCGTTTTCGACTTTGCCTGCGGCTCGGGCTCCTTGCTGCTCAACGTGCGCCGCCTGATGGGGCCGCACGGCATTGGCAAGATTTACGGCCAGGAAAAGAACATCACCACCTACAACCTGGCGCGCATGAACATGCTGCTGCACGGGGTGAAGGACTCGGAGTTCGAGATTTTCCATGGCGATACCCTGCTCAACGAGTGGGATATGTTGCGCGAAACCAACCCAGCGAAGATGCCGAAGTTCGACGCGGTGGTGGCCAACCCGCCGTTCAGCTATCGCTGGGAGCCGAGCGAGGCGCTGGGCGAAGACGTGCGCTTCAAGAATTACGGCCTGGCACCGAAGTCTGCTGCTGACTTTGCCTTCCTGCTGCATGGCTTCCACTTCCTCAAGCAAGACGGTGTGATGGCGATCATCCTGCCCCACGGTGTGCTGTTCCGTGGTGGTGCCGAGGCTCGCATTCGTACCAAACTGCTCAAGGATGGGCACATCGACACTGTTATCGGCCTTCCGGCGAACCTGTTCTTCTCTACTGGCATACCGGTGTGCATCCTGGTGCTGAAAAAGTGCAAGAAGCCGGACGACGTGCTGTTCATCAACGCTGCCGAGCATTATGAGAAGGGCAAACGCCAGAACCAGCTCTTGCCGGAGCACATCGACCAAATCATCGACGCCTACCAGTACCGCAAGGAAGCGCCGCGTTACTCTCGCCGGGTGAGCATGGAAGAAATCGAGAAGAACGATTTCAACCTGAACATCTCGCGCTATGTGAGCACCGCGCAAGCTGAGGAAGAGATCGACCTGGCAGCGGTTCATGCCGACTTGGTTGCCGCCGAGAACAAGATTGCAGACGCCAAGGCGCGCCACAATCAGTATCTGGCTGAGTTGGGGTTGCCTCCGCTGCCTTAACAAAGGCAAAGCCGATTGGTTTGCAACGTGATGCCATCACGGTTCACTTTGCAAACCGTAATGGCGAGAGTCGATCCCTTGGTCGGCCCATTACTTGTGACGCGGGCGGTACAATTACTCCCTGAGGCTGATCACCGACCAGCAGCACGCTTCCGCGCTCACGGCAGGCCGGCACGCAGTTTGAGGGGTTGCTGCGAGTGTCTTGGGGTATCGTCGTAGAATGGGGGTATCTTTGGGGGGTATATTATGTGCGCGGTAGAATGATCCGTTGCGCAACGCCCCGCAAGAATTGGATTTTTATGGGGATTTTAGGTTCAACGTGTGACTCTTCCGCTTCAACGTCTAATCGACTTGCCGCAAAGAAAAGGGCCCTTGCGGGCCCTTTGTCATTTCTGTGCTTCGCTTTTCGCCAGCTTGTCCGTGGCGGGCGGCGTGGTCGCTGCGTTTTGTGCCGCATCGGCAGGCCCGGTGCTGCCGACCTCTTTGGCCAGGGAAGGCTGGCCTTCCTGATCATCGCGGCGGTCAAAGGCCAGCAGCTTGCCGAAGACCATCTGCACCCATTGCGGATAGGTGTAGGCCGTGCCCTTGTTATGGTCGATGACGGCCCCGATGCCGCCGCCGAAGAGAATGTTCCCCCACATTCCCCCGTTGGCGCGGGATACCGCAGTGGCGCGCCCGTCAGCCAGGCCTTCCTTGCGGCAGGTCACTTGCAGCTCGCTGCCGGAACGGCGCACCGTGACGGCGCCCGGCGTCTTGACGCGGAAAGCGCCATATTCGTTTTGCAGTTCGCATTCGGCATCGCGGATTTCGGTGCCATCGGCCATGCGGGTTTCGACGCGCATGGATTGGGTTGTCTCCCCGGTGATGGATGCGCATCCGGAGAGTAAAAGCAGCGTGGATGCGGAGAGGGATAAAGCGGTTTTTTTCATTATTGGAATACCTTGTATTGTTATAAAGAGTGCCGCCGTAGAGGCGGAAGGGATGCTATAAAAGTACGTCAAACGACTATTTGATTCATGTCATACGAATTGCCAAATCCTGATCCATGCGCGCCACGGCACTACCGGGGCCGTTTCGCCCCGTCGCCCTCCGGCCCCCTGCATTTCGGTTCCCTGGTGGCCGCCCTCGGCAGCTGCCTGGAAGCCCGTTGCCGCGGCGGTGAGTGGCTGGTGCGCATGGAGGATGTGGACGCGCCCCGCACCGTGCCCGGGGCGGCATCGACCATCCTGCGCAGCCTCGAGGCCTATGGCTTTGCCTGGGACGGCCCGGTGCTGTGGCAAAGCCAGCGCCTGGCGGCCTATGGTGAAGCCCTGGCGCAGTTGCAGGCGGCAGAGCTGGCCTATCCCTGCGGCTGTTCACGCAAAGAGATCGCCGAGGGTGGGGGGGGACGTTCAGTGGACGGCGCCCCCCGTTATCCCGGTATTTGCCGCCATGGCTTGCCGCCGGGGCGGCAAGTGCGCGCCTGGCGCCTCGCCGTGCCGGATATCGAGGTGGATTTTGAGGACGGCCTGCTCGGCCCCTGTCGGCAGAACCTGCAACAGAATGTGGGGGATTTCGTGCTGCTGCGGGCTGACGGGCAGTACGCCTACCAGCTGGCGGTGGTGGTGGATGATGCCTTCCAGGGCATCACCCACGTGGTGCGCGGCGCCGACCTGCTCGACTCGACCCCACGCCAGCTCTGGCTGCAAGACTGTCTGGCGGCGCCCCGGCCCGCCTACGTGCATCTGCCCCTGGCCACCAATGAGGCCGGCGAGAAACTCTCCAAGCAGACCCGGGCGCCGGCCCTCGATGATGCCGACCCCGGCCCCGCCCTCTACCGTGCCCTGGCTTTTCTCGGGCAGGAACCGCCGCTGGAACTCAGCCGGGCAGGCCAGGTAGAACTCTGGGCCTGGGCCCTGGCCCACTGGCAGCTCGACAAGGTGCCGGCCCGCCGGTCCATTGTTTTGCCGGCCTAGGCGGAAGGGTTCAGTGCTTGGCGCCGTAGCCGGCGATGCCGATCAGCAGGCGCACCAGGGAATAGGCCAGGCGTCGCATCAGACGTGAATGCCAGGGCAGGCGGCGCCAGCGACCCGGCAGCAGTTCCCGGCTGCCCTCCTGCATGGCTTGCTCCAGGCTGGCCTGCAGTTGCTCGGCAAAACCCTGATCCTTCACCACCACATTGGCCTCCCGGGCCAGCAGCAGGGAAAAGGGGTCGATATTGCTCGAGCCCACGGTAGCCCAGCTGCCGTCCACCACCGCCACCTTGGCGTGGAGAAAGCTGCGGTGGTATTCGACGATGCGGATGCCGGCCTCCAGCAGGGGGCCGTAAAGGGCTTGGGTGGCGTAGTGCAGCAGCCGGTATTCCACCCGCCCTTGCAACAGTACCGTCACCTGCACCCCTCGTTCGGTTGCCGCCTTGAGGGCTTCGCGGAAGCGCCGGCCGGGGAGGAAATAGGCATTGGCGATGAGGATTTCCTGTCGTGCGCCGGCAATGGCCTCCAGGTAGGCATCTTCGATATCCCGGCGGTGGCGCAGGTTGTCGCGAATGAGAAAGGCCGCCGTCTGCTGCCCGGTGATGGGGCAACAGGCGGGCGTCGGCGCCGGCAGGCGGTAGCGGCGGCGGAAGCTGGCCCACACCACCAGTTCCCAGAGATGCTGGACAGCTCGCTGCACCGGCGCCAGGAGCGGCCCTTCCAGTCGCACCGCGTAATCGTAGCGGGGCGGTACTTGATGGGGTGTGTTGCGGTCGTCGATGATGTTGATGCCGCCGACAAAGGCGATGCGGCCATCCACCACGGTGATCTTGCGATGCAGGCGGCGCAGGCGGTGGCGGCGCAGGCGGAAGGGCGCCAGTTCCGGGCGATAGACCAGTACCTGCACGCCATCGGCCACCAGGGCCGGCATCAGGGTACGGGGAAACTCCCGGGCACCGAAGCCATCCACCAGCACCCGCACGGCAACCCCCCGCTGGGCGGCGCGGGAGAGGGTGGCGGCGATGGCCAGGCCGGTGTCGTCCGCCTCAAAAATATAGGTTTCCAGGTGCACGCTCTCCGTTGCTCCGTCGATGGCGGCGCGCAGCGCGGGGAAGAACTCGGCGCCGCTGTTGAGCAGGGTGATGCGGTTACCGGGAAGAAAGTCGGCGCCCATGCCTCAGGCAGGCTCGAGGTGAGCCGACAGGGCGGCGTGGTCGGAAATGCGGGACCAGGGCTGGCCGAAATGCACCTGGGTTGCCTGTACGGCAAAGCCCCGGGCGTAGATGCGGTCCAGGCGGAACAGGGGCAGGCCGGCGGGAAAGCTGCGCACCGGGCGGCCCCGGCTGTCGTGGAAAACTTCGATCAGGCCCAGGCGGTCGGCCAGCAGGCCATCGGCCCGGTTGCTCCAGTCGTTGAAGTCACCGGCGATGATGAGGGGAGCATCCGGCGGCACCAGATCTTCCAGACGCTCGGCCAGGGCGCCCAGCTGCAGCCGCCGGCTGCGGCCGATGAGCGACAGATGGACGCAGACGCAGTGCAGGTGCCGATCCCAACCGGGGGGCTGGACCTGGCAGTGGAGCAGGCCGCGGCGCTCGAAGCGCAGGTGGGTCACATCCTGGTTGTGGCTGGAGAGGATGGGAAAGCGGGAGAGGATGGCGTTGCCGTGGTGGCCGTGGTCGTAAACCATGTTGCGGCCGTAGGCAGCGTCGGGCCAGACGTCGGCAGCGAGGAATTCGTGCTGGGGTGCATCCGGCCAGTGCTCGTGGCGTTCCGCATGGCCCAGGTGGAGGCCCTGCACTTCCTGCAGGAAGACCAGGTCCGGGCCCAGGGCCCGCAGGCGGTCCCGCAGCTCGTGCACCATCATGCGGCGGTTGAACTGGGAGAAGCCCTTGTGGATGTTGTAGGTGGCGATATGGAGGGTGGGATTCGGCATGGCAGACCGGGCCTGTCCGTACTAATTCCTGAACTTCAAGGGTATCACGAGGCCCGCGTCCGGCTGGATAGCTGGGAAATGCCCTAGGTTCGGTTCTCCTAAGGCCCTGATAGCATTCGCGGAATTCTCACGTAAAGGCAGATGACCGTGAACTTTTCCCAATTCAAGCTGCGCACTCAGGTGGCCATCATGCTCGGCGTACTGGTGGCCGGCATGCTCATTTTCGGTGCCTGGTCCTTCCGTACCCTGGGCCAGGTGGAGGTCAATGGGCCGATCTACCGCGACATCGTGCGCGGCAAGGATCTGGTGGCCGACATCCTGCCGCCGCCCAACTACATCATCGAGTCCTATCTGGTGGTGCTGCAACTGGCGGACCCGGAACGGGCTGCTGACCGGCCTGTCTTGATCGGGCGCCTCGGTGACCTGAAGAAGGAATACGCCACCCGCCACGCCTTCTGGCAGGGAGAGCCGTTGGCCGCCGATATCCGCGAGCAGTTCCTCAATCAGGCCCATCGCCCGGCCGAGACCTTTTTCCAGCTGGTGGATTCCCGCTTTCTGCCCCATCTGCAGGCCGGGGATGCGGGGGCCCTGCGGGAGGACCTGAAGGCCCTGCGCAGTGCCTACGAAACCCATCGCCAGGCGGTGGACCGGGTGGTGGACATGGCCAACCGCGCCAATGTCGCGGAGGAACAGCGGGCCGAAGCGGCGGTTTCCAGCGCCAGCATCGGCCTGGCCGTGGTGCTGCTGGTGGCCCTGCTGGGCGGTACTGCCCTGGCCATGGTGGTCAGCGGCGGGCTGATTGCCGCGGTCCGCCGGGCGGCGGACGTGGCGGCCCGGGTAGCGGAAGGGGATTTGTGTTCGCCGGTCACCATTGATGTGGGGGGCGAACTGGGGGAGCTGATGCTGGCCCTACAGACCATGCAGGGGCGCCTGCGGGAATTGATCGGCCACCTCGGGGAAAGCGCGGACCAGATTTTTGCCGCCTCCCAGCAGTTGTCGGTGTCGGCCGAACAGGTGTCCTCCCGCACCCAGGACCAGTCCCTGTCGGCCCAGCAGATTGCCGGGGCGGTAGCTTCCCTGACCGATAGCATTGCCGCCATGGCCGATAGCGCCCAGCGTTCCGAATCCATGGCGCTCCAGGCCGGCACCACCTCTGCCGAAGGTAGCGCCGCGGTCGGCCGCACCGCCCGGGAAGTGGCCGAAGTGGCGCAGCGGGTCGGCGAAACCTCCGACACCATCCAGGACCTGGGCAACCAGTCCCGGCGCATTTCCGACATCGTCAATGTGATCAAGGAAATTGCCGACCAGACCAATCTCCTGGCCCTCAATGCAGCCATTGAGGCCGCCCGGGCGGGGGAGACCGGCCGGGGGTTCGCTGTGGTGGCGGACGAGGTGCGCAAGCTGGCGGAGCGCACCGCCCAGTCCACCCACGAAATCACCAACATGATCACCGCCGTGCAGAGCGGTACGACCAAGGCCGTGGCCTCCATGTTGGCCGGTTCGGAAAAGGCCCAGGAAGGAGTGGGCCTGGTGCAGCAGGCCGCATCCAGCATGCTGGAGATCAAGACCAGCACCGATGCCATCACTCACGAGATCATGGCCATTTCGGCGGCGCTCAAATCCCAGGCCGACAACAGCCGCCATGTCACCGATCAGGTGGATGAAATTGCCCGGGTTTCCGGTGACAACAACCAGGCCATCCAGCAGGTGGCCCAGACGGCCATGAGCCTGACCCGGCTGGCGGAAGGCCAGCATGAGGCGGTGGCGCGGTTCCGGCTGTAGGCGGCTGTAGGCCATAGGGCCCGCGCCGGTTCGTCGCAGGGAACAAAAAAGGGCGTCCGCGGACGCCCTTTTTTGTTCCGATGACAGGCTCAGGAAATGGCCAGCATCCGGTCCAGGGCCAGCTTGGCCATGGGGGCCTCGTGGGCGGGCACGCTGATGCGGTTCACCACCTTGCCCTCGGCCAGGTTTTCCAGGGTCCAGGCCAGATGCTGGGGGTCGATGCGCTGCATGGTGGAGCACATGCATACCGTGGGGGCCATGAACTGGACGATCTTGCCTTCCGGCTTCACTTCTTCCGCCAGACGGTTCACCAGGTTCAGTTCGGTGCCCACCAGCCAGCGGGTGTTGGGAGCGCCTTCCTTGATGGCCTTGACGATGTATTCGGTGGAACCCACGTAGTCGGAGGCCTTGCAGACATCGAATGAGCACTCCGGGTGGGAGATCACCAGGCCGTCCGGATACTGCTGGCGGAAGCGCTGGATGTGGGTCGGCTGAAACATCTGGTGTACCGAACAGTGCCCCTTCCACAGCAGGATTTTGGCATCCTTGATTTGCTGGGGCGTGAGGCCGCCGTATTCCAGGTCCGGGTCCCACACCACCATCTCTTCCATGGGGATGCCCAGGTTGTGGCCGGTCCAGCGGCCCAGGTGTTGGTCGGGGAAGAACAGCACTTTTTCGCGCTGGGCAAAGGCCCACTGGGCGATGGTGCCGGCGTTGGAGGAGGTGCACACGATGCCGCCCCGCTCGCCGCAGAAGGCTTTCAGGTCGGCGGCGGAGTTGATGTAGGTGACCGGCGTCACCTGGGCTTCCGCATCCCCCAGCACTTCGTTCAACTCGCGCCAGCAGCGCTCCACCTTGGCCAGGTTGGCCATGTCGGCCATGGAACAGCCGGCGGCCAGGTCGGGCAGGATGGCGATCTGCTCGGGCTTGGACATGATGTCCGCTACTTCGGCCATGAAGTGCACGCCGCAGAAAATGATGTATTCCGCATCGGTCTGGGAGGCCAGGCGGGACAGCTTGAGGGAGTCCCCGGTCAGGTCGGCGTGCTGGTACACATCGGCCCGCTGGTAGTGATGGCAGAGCAGGACCGCCTTCTTGCCCAGCTTGGCGCGGGCAGCGCGGATGCGTTCCTGGCAGTCAGCATCAGCCATCTGGTTGAAACGGTCGAATTGAATGGTGGCGTGCATTTGCTAGTATGTTCCCGTACGGAATGCAGGTGGCCTCGGGGCCCCGGGTTGGAGCCGATCTTGCGCAAACAGAAATTCTATCATTGCTGCGCTGCCTCTCTTTTGCTGCTTTGTCTTGGCGCGGCAGGCGGTCGCGCGTCCGCCGTCGAGGCCGAAGGGGAGACGGAAATGCTGCTGCAGGCACCGCCGCCCCGCACCATCCAGGACGTCACCCGCCTGCTGGAGCAGTACCAGCCGGATACCCAGGCCGCTGCTGCCGCCTTGCGGGCGGCGGAGCAGGCGGCCCCCGAAAGCTCTGACCGCAACGGCCTGTTCGAGTTTTACCTGGAGCGGGCCCGGGCGGCGGGCCGCATTGGCCGCATCCGTCAGCAGATCGAGGATTTGCGTCTGGCCCGGGAGCAGGGCGAGCCGGGTACTCCCCGCCACGTGCGGGCCTTGCGCGAACTGGCTTCGGCGGAGACTTCCGGCGGCAATCTGCTGAGCGCCCTGCGCTACTCGGAAGAGGCCATCGCCACGGCGCCGAAGAACACTTCCGGCCTGCTGGTGGGCACCTTGCAGCTGGCCGCCTACCAATACACCCTGATCGGCGATTTCGAGTCTGCACGGGCCCGCCTGCGGGAGCTGGAAAGCCTGCTGGTGGTGCTGAAGCGCGGTAAGAGCTGGGACAACTACGGGCATTCCTGGCTTTCTTCCTACGAACGGGGGCGTGGCGAACTGTTCCGGGTCGAAGGCCGCTTCGTCGAGGCTGAGGGGGCCTATCGCCGTGCCCTGCGGGAAAACGACCTTTACCTGGAAAGGCTGCCCCGCCTCCTTGATCGCGGGCTGGATGGCGGTACCACCGACGGTACCCGGCGCTTTACCGAAGTGCTTGAGCGCAGCCTGGCCAGTGTCCTCCTGGCCCAGGGCAAGACCGCCGAGGCGGAAGTGGCGGCACGCCAGGCCATTCGCCATGCCCTGGAGCGGGCCGGGCGGGATTCGGCCGATGTGGGCCAGGGCATCCGCCTGCTGGCGGCCATCCTGGCCGAGGAGGGGCGGCTGGAGGAATCGTCCCGCCTGGCCCAGGCTGCCCTGGATACTTTTCTGCAGGCCGGTGCGGCACCGGAATCCCGGTTGCTGGCCGACGCCCGGCGTGCCGTGGCAGCGGCCCTGGTGGCCCAGGGGCGATATGGCGAAGCCCTGCCGGTATTTGAGGCACTGCGAGCCGGTATCGGCAATGCCCCGGAACTCCTGGCCAAGACCGGTGCTGCCGATCTGGACTGGGTGCTGGCGCTGTTGCGCACCGGTGCTGCCGAACGGGCCGAGCCGATGGCCGGGGCCATGCTGGAATGGGCCCGCCAACGCTATGGCGACCAGGCGGCGCGCACCGCCGAAGTTCGCGGCTTCCACGCCATGACCCTGGCGGCCCTTGGCCGGGACGAGCCAGCCCTGAAGGATTTCCAGCTGGCCGTGCCGGTACTCCTGGAGCAGGCCCGCATCGACAGCGAAGCCGAGGCCGGCTCCCGCAAGCGACAGCAGCGCCTGATCCTGATTGTCGAAAGCTACCTGCAACTACTGGGGCGGCTGGCCGATTCGCCTATCCTGCCTCGGGGTTTCGATGCCCTGGCCGAATCCTTCCGTCTGGCCGACATTGCCCGTTCCAGCGGCGTCCAGCGCGCCCTCACCGCCAGCGCCGCACGGGCCCGCATCGACGATCCCGCCCTGGCCCAACTGGCCCGCCAGGAGCAGGACGCCCAGCGCCGCATCAACTCGCTGAACAACCTGCTGACCCAGCTATTGTCTGCCGCACCGGACCAGCAGCTGCCTCAGGTGCAGCAGAAGATTCGTGCCGACGTGGAGCAGTTGCGGCAGCAGCGGGAGAGTTACCGACGGGACATCCTGCGGGGCTACCCAGATTACGCCCAGCTGGTGGATCCCCAGCCGGCCACCCTGGAGGAGGTGCGCCGCCGCCTGCACCCTGGAGAAGTGCTGCTGGCCTGGTACTTCGGCGAACAAGGCGGCCACGTCTGGGCGGTGCCGGCCCGGGGCAAAGCCCTGGGGGCGCCCGTGGCGCTGTCCCGGGCGGGCCTGGCGGAAGCGGTGGCCGGCCTGCGCC
Organism: Azospira sp. I13; assembly: GCF_003112695.1. Lineage (GTDB taxonomy): Bacteria > Pseudomonadota > Gammaproteobacteria > Burkholderiales > Rhodocyclaceae > Azospira. The sequence goes on along the minus strand of NZ_BFBP01000007.1, from coordinate 43,269 downwards.
GGGCCCTGGACCCGAATGTCGGCACCATCGAGGAAATTCCGCCCTTCGACGGGCGCGCCGCCCATGCCCTGTATCTTCAGCTGTTGCAGCCGGTACTGCCGGCCTGGCAGGAGGCCAGGGTGATGCTGGCGGTGCCCCATGGTGCCCTCGGCCAGTTGCCCCTGGCCGTGCTGCTGACGGCGCCACCGGTAGCCGCGCCGGCCGCCAGTCTGGCATTTGCCACCTACCGGGAGCAGCCCTGGCTGGCCAGACAGCTAGCCATTGCCCAGCTGCCGTCGGTGACGGCCCTCGGCAGCCTGCGTGCCCTCAAGGCCGGTAGCCGGGAGCGCCGGCCCTTCATCGGCTTCGGCGACCCGATCTTCTCCGAGGAGCAGGCCCGCCAGGCCGCCCAGTCCACCACCCGGCTGGCGACTCGGGGCGGGGCGCTACATTTACGCAACATTCCCCGCACCGGCGGCGTCGATTCCGCCGAGCTGGCCCTGCTGCCGCGCCTGCCGGATACCGGCAGCGAAATTCGCGACATCGGCCGGGTACTGGGGGCCCAGCCGGATGACCTCTACCTCCAGGCCCGGGCCAGCGAACAGGCGGTGATCCATGGCGACCTCAGCAACCGCCGGGTCATCATGTTCGCCACCCATGGCCTGGTACCCGGCGACCTGGATGGTCTGACCCAGCCGGCCCTGGCCCTCAGCGCCCCCCAGGTGGCGGGCGGCAAGGGTGACGGCCTATTGACCCTGGACGAAATCCTCGGCCTCAAGCTGGATGCGGACTGGGTGGTCCTTTCTGCCTGCAACACGGCGGCGGGGGAGGGCGCGGGCGCCGAAGCCGTTTCCGGCCTGGGGCGCGCCTTTTTCTATGCCGGTGCCCGGGCCCTGCTAGTCTCCAACTGGCCGGTGGAAACGGTGGCAGCCCGGCTGCTGATGACCGACCTGTTCCGCCGCCAGGTGCAAAGCCCTGGCCTCGGCAAGGCCGAAGCCCTACGCCAAGCCATGCTGGCCCTGCTCGCCGGGCCTGGCGCCATTGACAGCAAGACGGGCAAGGCTGCCTACAGCTATGCCCACCCCCTTTTCTGGGCCCCCTTTGTTCTGGTGGGCGATTGATTCAAGGAGAAAACCATGCGATCTATGCTGCAAACCCTGACTGCCGGTGCTGTGCTGCTGGCCTTGAGCGTACCGGCCACCGCCGTGACCCTGATCAAGGAGGACGAGGCGCGCCAGCCAGCCCCTGCCGGTAGCTTCACCACCCGCGGCATCACCCGGGGGCCGGCGGTGAAGCTGGTTTCCCCCGATCCGGCGGTGGGCGCAGTGAAGTCGCCCTTCAACCTGAAGGTGGCTTTCGAGCCCCGGGGGGGCGCCAAGATTGATCCGGCCAGCGTCTCCGTGACCTATCTGCGGGCCCAGCCGGTGGATTTGCTGCCCCGGGTCAAAGCCGGCCTGAGTGCCGGCGGCATCGACCTGGCGGGAGCCGAGGTGCCACCGGGAGAGCATCAGATCCGTGTCACCGTCCAGGACAGCGAAGGTCGCCAGACCTCATCCGTGCTGCAATTGAACGTGGCGAAGTAGCCGATGAAGTGCCCTTGCTGCGTTTCGGAGATCGCCCGGGAGGCCCTGGTCTGCCCGGTGTGCCGCCGCGACCTGTATCTCTTCAAGCCATTGCTGGCACGCATTGCGGAGCTGGAACAGGCGCTGGAGGAAAGCCGGGCAGCCGCCACAACCAGGCCCGCAGCCACGCCCTCCGCCGCATCGGCCGTCCAGACGGACGTTCCCACCCTGCAAGCCGGGCTGCCACCGGTGCCGGCGTCGAGCCGGGGCTGGCTGTACTTCTGGGGCTTGCCCCTGGTTATGCTGCTGCTGGCCCACGGCCTGATTGTCGTCGCCTTCGACCTCAATACCCTGTACCTGCGCATTGTTTCCCTGCTGATTCCCCTGCCGTTTGGTTACCTGTGGCTGCGTCAGCGGCCCGATGCCCTGGCACGGGGCGCCCTGGCGGCCTTCCTCATGGCGGCCCTGGCGGTGCTGGGCATGAGCGGCGTGGTGGCCTGGGTGGATGGCGTGCCCTGGTTGCCTCAGGGGCGGGGGGAGTGGCGGGAATTTGCGGAATACGCCGCCAGCGTCGGTTTTAGCTATCTGACGGGGATGCTGCTGGGGCGGCTGAAGGCCCGTAGCGACGATCTGGTGCGCAATGGCGGGTGGAAGATGGCCCTGGCCCGGCGTATGGTCAGCGGACCGCCCAGCATGGAGAAGCTGCAGGCTGCGGTGTCACGCATCAATGAAGTCTCAAGTTCCCTGGTGGCGATCGGCACCACCGCCATTTCCATCTATACCGGCCTGAAGGATCTGCTCGGCTGAGGGGGTCGACACCCCGGCCCCTCCGCCCTGGCTGGGGTGGCTTAGCCCTGCTGCCAGGGCAGGCCGGCAGCGCGCCAGCCACCGACCTTGTTGCGCTGGCCGCTAGCGTCCTTGTCGCCCTCGAAGCCTTCCAGCACGTTGTAGACCTCGGTGTAGCCGGCCTGGGCGGCTACCTCGGCGGCCTTGTGGGAGCGGGCGCCACTGCGGCAGATGAACATCACCAGGGCTTCCTTATCCACCTGATGGGTCAACTGGGCGAGGAAGTTGGGATTGTTCTGGTTGCTCGGGTACTGCATCCATTCAATTTCCACGGCGCCGGGGATCCGGCCCACCCAATCCCACTCGGCGTGGGTGCGCACATCCACCAGCTTGGCACCAGGAGCCAACTGCAGCAGTTCGTGGGCTTCCCGGGGGGTGAGGGCGCCGCCGTAAGCGAGATTGAACTGGCGGGCCCGTTCCTGGGCCAGGGTCAGAATGTCGGAAAGTTTGCCCATGGCAGCCATCCTTGCGAACTCGGTTTGGGGAGAAAAAGTATATGCCAGAACCCGCAACGATGCGCCAATGCACCGATATGGTGCGCAAGACTGTAAAATGCACCGTTTTCGTGCGCCAAAAAAGTCCCGGCCGGAAAGTTTGCTTATGGCACAATGGCCTACTCGGCGCGAAGTGCTGGCATGGAACCTGCTAATAGGGTCGCGCACCGAATTATTTGATTGTCGCCGGTCCGGCCGGCACTTGTTCAGTTAGGAGACTTAGCGTATGGCTACCCCCCAAGACATCATGAAGATGGTCAAGGAAAACGACGTCAAGTTCGTCGATTTCCGTTTCACCGACACCCGCGGTAAGGAACAACACGTGGGCGTGCCCGTCAGCGCCTTCGACGAAGACAAGTTCGAATCCGGCCACGCTTTCGACGGTTCTTCCATTGCTGGCTGGAAGGGTATCCAGGCTTCCGACATGCTGCTGATGCCGGACCCCAACACCGCCTACATCGACCCCTTCTTCGATGAAACCACCCTGATCCTGACCTGTGACGTGGTGGAACCCGCCGACGGCAAGGGCTACGATCGCGATCCCCGCTCCATCGCCAAGCGCGCTGAAGCCTACCTGAAGTCCTCCGGCATCGGCGACACCGCCTTCTTCGGTCCGGAACCCGAATTCTTCATCTTCGACTCCGTGGAGTGGAAGACCGACATGTCCGGCACCTACGTGAAGATCTTCTCCGAAGAGGCTGCCTGGTCCACCGCTGAAAAGTTCGATGGCGGCAACGCTGGCCACCGTCCCATGGTCAAGGGCGGCTACTTCCCCGTGCCCCCCGTTGATTCCTTCAACGACATGCGCGCCCAGATGTGCCTGCTGCTGGAAGCCTGTGGCGTGCCCGTCGAAGTGCACCACCACGAAGTCGCCACCGCCGGCCAGAACGAAATCGGCACCGTCTTCAACACCCTGGTGCGTCGCGCCGACCAGACCCAGATCCTGAAGTACATCGTGCACAACGTGGCACACCAGTACGGCAAGACTGCCACCTTCATGCCCAAGCCCATCGTTGGCGACAACGGTTCCGGCATGCACGTGCACCAGTCCATCTGGAAGGATGGCCAGAACCTGTTCGCTGGCAACGGCTACGCCGGCCTGTCCGAAACCGCCCTGTTCTACATCGGCGGTATCATCAAGCACGCCAAGGCCCTGAACGCCATCACCAACCCCGGTACCAACTCCTACAAGCGTCTGGTGCCCCACTACGAAGCTCCGGTGAAGCTGGCCTACTCCGCCAAGAACCGTTCCGCTTCCATCCGCGTGCCCTTCGTGCAATCCACCAAGGCCCGCCGCATCGAAACCCGCTTCCCCGACCCCATCGCCAACCCCTACCTGTGCTTCGCCGCACTGCTGATGGCTGGCCTGGACGGCATCCAGAACAAGATTCACCCCGGCGACGCTGCCGACAAGAATCTGTACGACCTGCCGCCCGAAGAAGATGCCAAGATCCCGACCGTTTGCGCCAGCCTGGACGAAGCTCTGGCCAACCTGGACAAGGACCGCGAGTTCCTGACCCGTGGCGGCGTTTTCTCCAACGACTGGATCGATTCCTTCATCGACCTGAAGATGGAAGAAGTGAACAAGCTGCGCATGACCACCCACCCGGTGGAATTCGACCTGTACTACAGCTGCTAATCAGCTTCGGTACGGAAAAAGGGACGGCTGCGGCCGTCCTTTTTTTTGCCCGCAGAATACGCTGTCGACGGGCTCCGGCAGCGGCTTTGGTCGCCCCCGGAACCATGGCGAATGCATTTGTAAAACCCGGGTTGATCCAATACACTTGCCCCGAACTTTAGGAGCGGCAATGACCATCAAGCTTCCCCATGCCTCCCTGCTGGCCGGCCTGCTGGCCCTCGGGCTCACCGGCCCGGTCCGGGCCGATATCTTCAAGTGTGCCGACGATGCTGGCCACGTCACCTTCTCCAACGTGCAGAGCAAGGGCTGCAAGCGCATCATCACCGATCCCACCAACAGCACCCCCGCCTCCGGCACCAGCCGGGCACCGGCCCGTGTCACCACGCCTTCGCCGACGGATTTCCCCAAGGTGGGCAGCGAAACCCAGCGTTCCCGGGACAATGACCGGCGGACCATCCTGGAACAGGAGCTGGCGACGGAGCAGCGCAATCTGGAGGCCGCGAAGAAGGAACTGGCCGACCAGGAAAACAACATCCTGCCGACGGAGCGCAATGCCGGCGGCGGCATCAATGGCGCCAAGGTGGCGGAGCGGCTTCAGGCCTACAAGGACAAGGTGCAGCTGCACGAGCGCAACATCGAAGCCATCCGCAAGGAAATCGGCAATCTGCGCTGACCTCGGCGAGGTTGGTATGTTTTCTGCTAACCATCCGCCATGCCTAATCTGACCAACGGGCCCTTCAGCGGCCTCGACCTGCTGTCTTCCGCCGTCATCCTGCTGGATGAACAGCTGCGCATCCGCCACATGAACCCGGCGGCGGAAAACCTCCTCGCCACCAGCGGCCGGGTGCTGCTCGAGCGGCCCTTGACCGACATCATCCAGGCATCAAGCGGCTTGCAGAAGGCCCTGGACGCGGCCCTGGCCAAGGACTGGAGCTACACCAGCCACAACGTGGAAATCCGCCGGGACGACGGTGAGGCCCTGCAGATCGACTGCACCGTGACCCCGGTGGAGGCCCAGGCCAAGGAAGCCCGGGATGCCCGCCTGCTGCTGGAACTGCGGCCCATCGACCAGCAAATCCGTGCCTCCCGGGAAGAGCGCCTGCTGCAGCAGCAACAGGCCAGCCGGGAGCTGATCCGCAACCTGGCCCACGAAATCAAGAATCCCTTGGGCGGCATCCGGGGTGCCGCCCAGTTGCTGGAGTTCGAGCTGAACAACCCCAGCCTGCGGGAATACACCCAGGTCATCATCAAGGAAGCGGATCGCCTGCAGGACCTGATGCAGCGCCTGCTCTCGCCCCACCGGCCGATGCAGCCCGGGCCGGTGAATATCCACGAAATCCTGGAGCGGGTACGCAGCCTGCTGCTGGCCGAATTCCCCGGCCAGCTGAAGATCCGTCGCGACTACGACACCAGCCTGCCGGACCTCATCGGCGACCGGGAGCAGCTCATCCAGGCCATCCTCAATATCGCCCGCAATGCTGCCCAGGCCATGGCCGGCAAGGGTGAGATCGTCCTGCGCACCCGGGCCGTGCGCCAGGTCACCCTGGCCAAGAAACGCTTCCGCCTGGCATTGGAGTTGCAGGTCATCGACAACGGCCCGGGCATTCCCGAGGATATCCGGGAGCGCATGTTCTACCCCCTGGTTTCCGGCCGCGACGGCGGTTCCGGTCTGGGCCTGACCCTGGCCCAGAGCTTCGTGCAGCAGCACCAGGGCACGGTGGAATGCGAAAGTCGACCCGGGCGTACCTGCTTCATCATCCGCCTGCCTCTGGAACACGCCTGAGCTAGCCTGGCAGGCTAATTGCTCTGTATCGGCCTGATCAAAAAGAAACTACAAGGGAATACGATGAAACCCGTCTGGATTGTCGACGATGACCGCTCCATCCGCTGGGTCCTGGAAAAGGCCCTGGCCCGGGAGCAGATCGCCCACAAGAGCTTCGCTTCCGCCGTGGATGCCCTGGCCGCCCTGGATGATGGCGAAGTGCCCCAGGTCCTGCTCTCGGACATCCGCATGCCCGGCCAGTCCGGCCTGGAGCTGCTGCAGCACGTGAAGTCCCATATTCCCTCCCTGCCGGTCATCATCATGACCGCCTACTCGGACCTGGAGAGCGCCGTCGCCGCCTTCCAGGGCGGGGCCTTCGAGTACCTGCCCAAGCCTTTCGACGTGGATCAGGCCCTGGAACTGATTCGCCGGGCCCTGGATGAATCCATGCACCAGGATGGTGCGGTGGAAGAGGCGGGGATCACGCCGGAAATTCTCGGCCAGGCCCCGGCCATGCAGGAAGTCTTCCGCGCCATCGGCCGCCTCGCCATGAGTCACGCTACCGTGCTCATCACCGGCGAATCCGGTTCCGGCAAGGAGCTGGTGGCTCGCGCCCTGCACCGCCACAGCCCCAGGGCCGACAAGCCCTTCATCGCCATCAACACGGCAGCCATTCCCAAGGACCTGCTCGAATCCGAACTCTTTGGCCACGAGCGGGGTGCCTTCACCGGCGCCGCCACCCAGCGCCGGGGTCGCTTCGAGCAGGCCGAGGGCGGCACCCTGTTCCTCGACGAAATCGGCGACATGCCCCAGGAGTTGCAGACCCGCCTGCTGCGGGTGCTTTCTGATGGCCACTACTACCGGGTCGGTGGTCATCAGCCCCTGAAGGCCAATGTGCGGGTCATCGCCGCCACCCACCAGAACCTGGAAACCCGGGTCAAGGATGGCCTCTTCCGGGAAGACCTGTTCCACCGGCTGAACGTCATCCGCATCCGCCTGCCGGCCCTGCGCGAGCGGCGGGAAGACATCCCCCTGCTGGCCCGCCATTTCCTCGCCAAGAGCGCCCAGGACCTGGGCGTGGAGCCCAAGCGCCTCTCCGACGGCGCCGTGAAGTTCCTTGTCTCCCTCGACTTTCAGGGCAACGTGCGGCAGCTGGAAAACCTCTGCCACTGGCTCACCGTCATGGCCCCCGGCCAACTGGTGGAAGTGGGGGATCTGCCGCCGGAGCTGCGGGAAGCCAGCCCGGCCAGTGGCGCCGGCGTGGTGGGCGGCTGGGAAGAAGCCCTGGCGGCGGAGGCCGACCGGCTGCTGGCTCGGAGCGTGCCCGATGTGCATGGCAAGCTTTCCGACATCTTCGAGCGCATCCTCATCGCCCGGGCCCTGGCCCATACCGGCGGCCGTCGCATCGAGGCGGCCCAGGCCCTGGGCATCGGCCGCAACACCATCACCCGCAAGATCCAGGAACTGGGTCTGGAAGGCGGCAAGGGCGCTGCGGCGGAAGAGGTCGCCGAATAAGCGGACCGAGCCGGCCGCAGGATGGCGCGCTGAGACAACCGCTGAGATATACGCTGAAATGGCCGCTGAATAGGCCCGGCCGGGGCTTGGCCCCGGTGCACCGGCGCCGGCCATCGCGCCACCCTTCCGGCAGGCAGCCCTTATCCCGGATAATGGCGCCTTCATTTGCGTTGGCGCTGCCATGGCTGCAACCCTGATCGACCCCGCCCTGCTCGTCCCCCTGCTTGGCCCCGCCTTGGGCCGGGTGGATGTGGACAACCTGGAAAGCTGCGACTCCACCAGTTCCGAACTGTCGCGCCGGGCTGCCCGAGGGGCGCCCAGCGGCACCGTGGTGGTCGCCGATCAGCAGACCGCCGGCCGCGGGCGGCGCGGCCGGGGCTGGGTTTCCAGCCCTGAGGACAGCCTGACCTTTTCCCTACTTTGGCGCTTCTCCGGCAATTTCGAGCGCATGGCCGGCCTTTCCCTGGCCGTTGGCGTCGCCGTCGCCCGGGCCTGTGAGGCACAGGGGGCCACGGCGGTCCGCCTGAAGTGGCCCAACGATATCCTGGCGCCCGTTGCCGGAGGGCTCGGCAAGTTGGGTGGCATCCTGGTGGAGCTTTCGGCGGGGCGCCAGGGCATGGAGGCCATCATCGGCATCGGCCTCAACCTGCAGGCGCCGCCGGTGACCGTGCCGGGGGGCTTGGCGCCGGCCGGCCTGGCGCCCTTGCTGACGGGGCCGGCTGATCGTCATGTCCTGCTCGCCACCCTGCTGCGCCATCTGGTGCAGGTGCTGGACGTATTTGAGGCGGCCGGCTTCGCCGCGCTGGCGGAGGAGTGGGGGCGCCGTAACGCCTGGCAGGACCAGCCGGTGCACCTGCTGGAGGATGGCCGGGTGATGGCCAGCGGCCTCTGCCGCGGTGCCGACGATGATGGTGCCCTGCTGCTGGAAGGTCCCCAAGGCCTGGTGCGGCACTACGCCGGTGATCTTTCCCTGAGGCCCCTATGATTCTGCTGCTTGATGCTGGCAACACCCGCCTCAAATGGGGCTTGCGCCAAGGTGGCGCATGGCGTGCCCGGGGCGCTCTGGAACGGGAGCGCATCGGCGACCTGCCCCATGCTCTGCGCCAGGCTTTGCCTGCAGGGCAGGGTCTGCAGCGCATCCTCTTCTGTAACGTGGCCGGCCCGGAAGTGGCGGCGGCCGTCGCCCAGGCCGTGGCGGCTTTGTCCCCCGGGCTGGAGGCATTTGTCTCGACGCCCCAGGCGGCCGGCGTGCGCAATGCTTATGCGCGCCCTGCCCAACTGGGGGCGGACCGTTGGGCAGCCCTGGTGGGCGCCTGGAACCAGGAGCGCCGGCCCTGTCTGGTGGTCAATGCGGGCACCGCACTGACCGTCGACGTGCTGCTGGCCGATCCGGAGAGCCCCGGCGGCGGTCTCTTTGCCGGCGGCTGCATCCTGCCCGGCTTCGATTTGATGCGCGCCGCCCTCAACCGCCATACCGCCCAGCTGCCCCTGGCCAGCGGCGAATGGGTCGAGCTGCCGCGCAACACCGACGACGCCATCGTCAGCGGCTGCCTGCATGCCCAGGCTGGGGCTGTGGAGCGAATCTACCGCCAGTTGCCGCCCGCTTCCCCCTGTCTGCTTTCCGGCGGCGGCGCAGTGCAGCTGGATGCCTGTCTGGACCCGGCCCTGCCGGTGCGCCGGGTCGATTACCTGGTGCTCGAAGGCCTGGCCCGGGTGGCCGACGGCGGGCCGGCCTGAGGGCCTCGCGCTATACTTCGCCATCCCCCGTTCGGGGTGGCTGGCTGAATCGTCAATAAAACACACAAAGGGAGATCATGGAGAACACCCGCATCCTGCTCGAGCAGAACGAGATTCCGACCCACTGGTACAACATCGTCGCCGATCTGAAGAATCCCCCGGCCCCGCCCCTGGGTCCGGACGGCCAGCCGGCGACGCCGGAGCAGATGGGCGTGATCTTCCCCGGCGCCATCCTCGAACAGGAAATGTCGGACCAGCGCTGGATTCCCATTCCCCAGGAAGTGCGCGAAATCTACCGCCTGTGGCGCCCCGCCCCCCTGGTCCGGGCCGTGCGCCTGGAGCAGGCCCTGGGCACCACCGCCAAGATCTACTACAAGTACGAAGGCGTCTCCCCGGCCGGCTCCCACAAGCCCAACTCCGCCGTGCCGCAAGCCTTCTACAACAAGCAGGCCGGCATCAAGCGTCTGACCACCGAAACCGGCGCCGGCCAGTGGGGTTCTTCCATCGCCTTCGCCGGTCAGATGTTCGGCCTGCCGGTGCGGGTGTACATGGTCAAGGTTAGCTACGACCAGAAGCCCTACCGCCGCCTGATGATGCAGACCTGGGGGGCCGAAGTCTTCGCCAGCCCCTCCGAGCTGACCCAGACGGGTCGCGCCGCTCTGGCCGAAAATTCTGATAACCAGGGCTCCCTCGGCTTGGCCATTTCCGAAGCGGTGGAAGAGGCCGCTTCCCGGGCCGACACCAACTACACCCTGGGTTCCGTACTCAACCACGTGCTGCTGCACCAGACCATCGTCGGTCTGGAAGCGAAGAAGCAGTTCGAGAAAATCGGCGAATACCCGGATGTGGTCATCGGGCCCTGCGGTGGCGGCTCCTCCTTCGGCGGCATCGCCTTCCCCTTCCTGGCCGACAAGGCTGCCGGTGACAAGCGGGCCAACAACCTGCGCTGCCTGGCGGTGGAACCCACCTCCTGCCCGACCCTGACCAAGGGCGCCTACGCCTACGACTTCGGCGACGCCTCCGGCTTCACGCCGCTGATGAAGATGTACACCCTGGGCCACGACTTCATGCCCCCCGGCATCCACGCCGGCGGCCTGCGTTATCACGGTGCCTCGCCCCTGGTTTCCCAGGTGGTGCATGAGGGCCTGGTGGAGCCGGTGGCCGTCTCCCAGCTGGCCACCTTCGAGGCTGGCGTGCAGTTCGCCCGGGCCGAGGGCATCATCCCCGCCCCCGAATCCTGCCACGCCATCCGCGCCGCCATCGACGAGGCCCTGAAGGCCAAGGTTACCGGCGAGTCCAAGGTGATCCTCTTCAACCTCACCGGCCACGGCCACTTCGACATGACCTCCTACGAGCGTTTCTTCAGCGGCAAGCTGGAGGACTACGACTACCCGGCCGAGGCGGTGGCCCGTTCCCTGGAACACCTGCCCAAGGTCGGCTGAGCCGGTCTGTTGCGGAGCTGACGACATGCGCGTTCTGGTTTTTCTCCTGGTTCTGGCCAACCTGCTGTTCTTCGCGTTCGCCCGGGGCTACCTGGGCGGTGGCGACAATCCGGACGCGGAGCGGCTGCGCCAGCAACTGCAGCCGGAGCGCATCCATATCGTCAGCAAGGGCGAGCCGGCCCAGGAGGCAAGCGGGACGCCATCCGGCGCCACCCCATCCCCGGAGGCCGCGCCGGACGCGGCTCCTGGTAAGGGGGGGGCGGAGAGCCCCGTCCCTCCTGCCCCGGCGGCCATGCCTGAAAGCAAGCCCGAGGAAAAGAAGGTAGAAGACAGGAAGGCCGAGGAGAAAAAAGCCGAAGAAAAGCGCGCTGAAGAAAAGCGCGCCGAAGAGAAGCGGGCGGAAGAGAAAAAGGCCGAGGAGAAGAAAGCCGCCCAGCAGGCAGCCCAACAGGCGGCCTGCCTGGCCTGGCCTGACCTGCCGGTGGCCGATGCCGACCGCCTGGTGGCCCTGGCCCACAAACGCTATCCCGGCGTCACTCTGAGTCGTAGCACCGTGGCGGCCGAAGGCGGCAACAACTGGGTCTTCATTCCGCCCCTGCCGAGCAAGGCCGATGCGGAGCGCAAGGCCGGCGAACTGAAGAAGCTGGGTGTCACCGAGTTTTTCATCGTCAGCGAAGCCGGGGCCAACCAGTACGCCATTTCCCTGGGCCTCTTTTCCTCCGAGCAGGGGGCCAAGGATCTGCTGGAGGCCCTCAAGGCCAAGGGCGTACGTTCCGCCAAGGTGGGGCTGCGGGGCGGCAAGGTGACCAATGTGCATCTGGAAGCCCGGGGCGACGCGACCCAGATCCAGGGCCTCAAGGATTCCGGCACCGCCATCACCGCCACGCCGGCCGCCTGCGACCCCAAGGCCGCCAATAAGCCCTGATGTCTGGGCAGCGTCCCTACGTCGTCGGGCTCACCGGCGGCATCGGCAGCGGCAAGAGTACCGTGGCCGATCTGTTCGTCGCCCACGGTGCGGCCCTGGTGGATACGGATGCCATCGCCCACGAATTGACCGGCCCCGGCGGCGGCGCCATGGCGGCGATCCGGGCTGCCTTTGGCGATGGCGTCGTGGATGCCCGCGGTGCCCTCGACCGGGCTGCCATGCGGCGCCTGGTCTTTGCCGATGCGGCCGCCCGGCAGCGCCTGGAAGCCATCCTGCACCCCCTCATCCGTGAAGAAAGCGCCCGCCGTTGCGCTGCCGCCGCGGCGCCCTACGTCATCCTGGCGGTGCCCCTGCTGGTGGAATCCGGCACTTACCGGGAGCGGGTGGACCGGGTGCTGGTGGTGGATTGTTCCGAAGCCGCCCAAATCGCCCGGGTGATGGCCCGTAGCGGCCTGGAGGAAGCCCAGGCGCGGGCCATTCTGGCCGCCCAGGCGAGTCGGGCAGAACGCCTGGCGGTGGCCGATGACGTGGTGGATAACGGCGGCGCCCCTACGGCACTTCCCCCGCAAGTGGCGCGTCTGCACCAGGAATATCTGCAGCGGGCCGGGCAGGCGCACCAAAATCATGCACCAAATTGATGCATGTTCTGCAAATTTCAGCCTAAAGGCCTAAGAGTATTGAGGTTTGTTGCTGAATGGTTCAGAATCCACGCACTTTGACGGCAAAATCAGCGCCATAGCCGCATGTACGGCGCCGATCCTCGTAAAACCTGGCGAAATCTGGCGAATCCTCGGCGTGATCACCTACGAATATCCCTTCAACGAGCGTATCCGCACCCTGCTGCGGCTGGAGGATCTGTTCGACAAGGCCGCCCATTTCATGCAGCTCGATGGTCCCCAGGATCACCACGTCGTCCTCCTCACGCTGTTTGAAATCCTGGAAGTTTCCCGGGCCGATCTGAAGACCGACCTGATCCAGGAACTGGAACGCCAGCGCCAGACCCTGCTGGCCTTCCGCAACAATCCCGACATCTCCGAAGAAGCCCTCTCCGGCGCCCTCTATGAAATCGAGCAGGCCGCCGCCGCCCTGCTGGCCATGACCGGCAAGATCGGCCAGTACCTGCGGGAAAACGAGTGGCTGATGAGCATCAAGAGTCGGGCCGCGATTCCCGGCGGCCTCTGCGAATTCGACCTGCCCTCCTATCATTTCTGGCAGCACCACCCGGCCGAGATGCGGCGTGCAGCCCTGATGGGTTGGCTCAAGCCCCTGCTGCCCCTGCGCGACGGCCTGACCATCGTGCTGCGCCTGCTGCGCTCCTCCGGCCGACCCAAGCCCCAGGTGGCCCCGGCCGGCGGCTTTCAGCTGATGCTGGGCGGCAGCAACGCCCAGATGGTGCGGGTCAGCCTGCGGGAGGGCGATCCCGCCATTCCCGAGATCAGCGCCAACAAATACGCCCTCAACATCCGTTTCACCTGCCCCGATGGCGACCTGAAGCCCCGTGCCTGCGAGCGGGAAGTCGCTTTCGACATGACCTTCTGCAATCTCTGATTTTCTCGTCGCTGCAACAGTGATTTTCGGCCTTTTGCCGATCTAGCTGCCGCCGATGTCATTCCGCGACGTTTTCCGGTGACCCATCCCATGAGCGAAGCCCGCAAAGTCCGCTGCCCCCAGTGCGGCGGCGAATCCCTTTGGTCCACCGACAATCCCGAACGCCCCTTCTGCAGCAAGCGCTGCAAGCTGATCGACCTGGGTGCCTGGGCCTCCGAGTCCTACCGGGTGCCGGTGCAGGAAGCGGCAGGGCCCGGGGAAGACGGGGCGTCGCTGGACAGCCCCTTCCCCAAGCCTTGACGGGCTTTCGCAGCCCCGTTCCGGGGGCTGCTCCTGTCGGACTGTAGGGGGCCGATCTTCTCCTGTATTGCCGGCGGCACGGCTGGGGGGCTTACCAGCCCCGCATCAGGGCAACGCCCTGGGCGCCGTGCTGGCGGGCTTCCGCCAGGCTATGCCGCGTCAGGCCGCCCAGGCCATAAACCGGCAGGGCACAGTCGAACACCCATTCCCCAAAATGCTTCCAGCCCAGCACCGGTGCGCCCGGGTGGGTGGGCGTCGGGCTGACCGGCCCGAGCACGGCGAAATCCAGCGCCAGGCGGTCGGCCTGGGCCAGTTCTGCCGGGTCGTGGCAGGAGGCGGCCACCAGGGGGAAGTCCGGTCGCTGCGCCAGGTCCATGAGGCGGCTGGCCGGCAGGTGGATGCCATCGGCACCGATCTCCCGGGCCAGGGCGTCAGCGGCGGCGTCGGCGGCGTTGAGCAGTACCCGGGCACCGTGGGCATGGGCCAGGGCTACCGCCTGGGCGGCGAAGGCGGCCCGTTCGGCCGCCGGCAGGGTTTTGTCCCGCACCTGAACCAGCTTCAAGCCCCCTTGCAGGGCTTGCTCCAGACGCGCCAGTTCGGCCGCAGCGCCCCGGTGCTCGGCCTGGGTCAGGGCATACACCGGCGGCAGGGCCAGGGCCCGCAGGATGGGATCGTTGGCCGGCAGGATGGGGGCCACGCCGGGGTCGGCGCCGATATGGGCCCAGGCGAATCCCGAGTGTTCGATGGGGGCAATCACCCCCTCCCAGGCGGTGACGCGGAAGAACTTGAGGCGCACCGTGGCGTGGGGATAGACAAAGCGGCGGGAGAGCCAGGGCGTGGCCGCGGTGACGGTGATGCCCAGTTCCTCGTGCAGTTCCCGGTCCAGAGCCTGGCGGTGGGTCTCGCCGGGCTCCACCTTGCCGCCGGGGAATTCCCAGTAGCCGGCGTAGACCTTGCCTTCCGGGCGGCAGGCGAGCAGGAATTCCTGGCCGTCGGCCCGCTCGATGACGGCGGCGGAAACTTCGGTGATCTTGATGCCTTCGTTCATCGACGGCCCTTGCCCTGCAAAGTGCCGGCGTAGTCCCGGGCGAATTGCCAGGCCACCCGGCCGCTGCGGGAGCCGCGCTGCAGGGCCCAGTTGAGGGAATCCCGTTCCCAGGCGCTGCGGTCGCTGGCGTCGCAGCCGAAGTGGACCAGCCAGTAGGCGGCGATGTTGAGGTAGTCGTCCTGGCTGAAGGGGTAAAAGGAAATCCACAGGCCGAAACGCTCGGAGAGGGAAATCTTTTCCTCCACCGCTTCGCCAGGATGAATTTCGTCGCCCACCCGGGTGGTTTCCAGGTTTTCGGCGTGGTATTCCGGCATCAGGTGGCGCCGGTTGGAGGTGGCGTAGATCACCACGTTATCCGGCAGATGGGTGACGGAGCCATCCAGCACCGACTTGAGGGCCTTGTAGCCGTCTTCCCCGGATTCAAAGGAGAGATCGTCGCTGAAGACGATGAATTTCTCGGGCCGATTGGCCAACAGATCCACGATGTCCGGCAGGTCAATCAGGTCCGACTTGTCCACCTCGATCAGGCGCAGGCCCTTTTTCGCGTATTCGTTGAGCAGGGCCTTTACCAGGGAGGATTTGCCGCAGCCCCGGGTGCCCGTCAGCAGCACGTTGTTGGATGGCCGGCCGGCGAGGAACTGGCGGGTATTGGCGACGATGCGCTGCTTCTGGTCGTCGATGTCCTGCAGGTCCTTGAGGCGGATAGGGTGGGGCTTGGCCACCGCCTGCAGAAAGCCGCGCCCGTTCTTGCGCCGCCAGCGGAAGGCCGCAGCCTTCCAGTCCGGTGCCGGCAGGGCTTCGGGCAGCAGGGGCTCGAGGCGGGTGAGCAGGGCTTCGGCCTTGTCGAGAAAGCGGACCAGGCGTTCCAGCGGATCGGTCACGGCGGGGGCCGTACGTTGTGTCTTGGAGGGAGCGGACATGGGGCTACCGGTATACTTCGGGAAAAGTCCGGAACATAGCCCAATCATGCCCGTAAGCCAAATGCCCCCGCGCCAGCCTTTCCTCCTCCTGCTTGCCGCCAGTCTGCTCCTGCTGGGAGGCTGCGCCACGCCGTCCCGCCCCCCCGCCACTGCAGCGACTGCCGCCGGGGCTTGCCCGGCCTGTCCCGCTTGCCCGGCGCCGGGCGCGGCGCCGATGTGTCCGCCGACCACGGCATTGCCGCCGCCACCTGCCGCCAAGCCCTTGCAGGCTGCCCGCTGGGAAGACCTGCCGGGCTGGGGCGAGGATGACCTGGGGGCGGCCTGGCCTGCCTTCCTGCAATCCTGCCGCGGCCTAGTGGGCAAAAAGGAATGGGCCCTGTGGCGCCCTGCCTGCGACGAGGCCCAGGGCCTGGCGGCCAGCCCGGGTGGCAAGCCGGACAACGGGACCCTGCGGCGTTTCTTCGAATCCCGCTTCCAGCCCTACCTGCTGACCAACCCGGAAGGCACGACGGAGGGCATGATCACCGGCTACTACGAGCCCCTGCTCAAGGGCAGCCGCAAGCCCACCGGTCCGGGCCGTTACGCCGTCCTGGGGGTGCCGGAGGATCTGCTGACCATCGACCTTTCCGAGCTCTACCCGGATCTGAAGAACTACCGCCTGCGAGGCCGCCTGGTGGGCAACAAGGTGGTGCCCTACTGGTCCCGGGCGGAACTGATGGCCAAGGAAGATCGGGAGGGGCGAGATGGACTCAAGGCCCGTACCCTGCTGTGGGTGGAGGATCCCATCGAATTGTTCTTCCTGCAGATCCAGGGCTCGGGGCGGGTCAAGCTGCCCGACGGCGGTATCGTTCGCCTGGGGTATGCGGACCAGAACGGCCACCCCTATCAGTCCATCGGCCGGGTGCTGATCGAACGGGGCGACCTGAAGCCGGAGCAGGCGTCCATGCAGGGCATCCAGGCCTGGGCTCGGGCCAATCCGGCGAAGGTCAATGAACTCCTCAATGCCAACCCCAGCTACGTCTTTTTCCGGGAGCTGGACCTGCCGGCCACGGAAGGCCCCATCGGCGCCCTGGGCGTGCCCCTGACGCCGGAGCGCAGCATCGCCGTGGATCCGCGCAGTACGCCTCTGGGGGCGCCGGTGTTCCTTTCCGCCACCCAGCCCAACAGCAACAAGCTTCTGCGCCGGTTGGTGCTGGCCCAGGACACGGGCGGTGCCATCAAGGGGGTGGTGCGGGCCGACTACTTCTGGGGCTATGGTGCCGAGGCAGGTGCCCTGGCCGGGCGCATGAAGCAGTCCGGCCAGATGTGGGTGCTGCTGCCCCCCGGCCTGGGGCCGCGCTGAGCGGCACCACAGCGGTGCAAATTGCACCAGGATGCTGCATGTAAGGGGTTTGACGCACATAATCGGTGCGTGCACCCACAGGGCAATGGCGTAAGCAATTGATTTACGGTGTTTCATGGGCTGGAACGACGTTTGCTTTTCGTGGTGCAAACTCTTATTGGAGGCACCATGGAAGCGTACAAGTCCGCCTCGGACACCCTTTTCATCCTGCTGGGCGCCATCATGGTGCTCGCCATGCACGCCGGCTTTGCCTTTCTCGAACTGGGCACGGTGCGGCGCAAGAACCAGATCAATGCCCTGGTGAAGATCCTGGCGGACTTCGCCGTGTCCACCCTGGCCTATTTTTTCATCGGCTACGGTGTGGCCTACGGCGTGCATTTCTTCCAGGGCGCCCACAGCCTGATGGAGAACAGCGGCCACGAGCTGACCAAGTTCTTCTTCCTGCTCACCTTTGCTGCGGCCATTCCCGCCATCATCTCCGGCGGCATCGCCGAGCGGGCCAAGTTCAATCCCCAACTGGTGGCCACCTTCTGTCTGGTGGGCTTCGTCTATCCCTTCTTCGAAGGCATCGCCTGGAACCACGCCTTCGGTATCCAGGAGTGGCTGCTGGCCACCTTCGGTGCCGAGTTTCACGATTTTGCTGGCTCCGTGGTGGTCCACGCCATGGGCGGCTGGATTGCGCTGCCGGCGGTGATCCTGCTCGGCGCGCGGCGTGGCCGCTACCACAAGGATGGCGGCATCGCCGGCGCCCATCCCCCGTCCTCCATTCCTTTCCTGGCCCTCGGTGCCTGGATTCTCATCGTCGGCTGGTTCGGCTTCAACGTCATGAGCGCCCAGACCCTGGACAAGATTTCCGGCCTGGTGGCGATCAACTCCCTCATGGCCATGGTGGGCGGCACCCTGGCCGCCCTGGTGCTGGGCAAGAACGACCCGGGCTTCGTGCATAACGGCCCCCTGGCCGGTCTGGTGGCAGTCTGTGCCGGCTCCGATCTGATGCACCCCCTTGGTGCGTTGGTCACCGGCGGCGTTGCCGGCGCCCTCTTCGTGGTCATGTTCACCCTCACCCAGAACCGCTGGAAGATCGACGACGTCCTCGGTGTCTGGCCCCTGCACGGCCTGTGCGGCGCCTGGGGCGGTATCGCTGCCGGCATCTTCGGCCTGGAAGCCCTGGGTGGCGCCGGCGGCGTCTCGTTCGTGGCCCAGGTCCTGATGACCCTGCTGGCCATCGTGGTTGCCCTGGTGGGTAGTGGCCTGGTCTATGGCACCCTCAAGGCGGTGCTGGGTATTCGCCTCGATCAGGAGGAGGAATACAACGGCGCTGACCTGACCATCCACAAAATTTCCGCATCCGCGGAGCGGGAGACGCTCTGGTAAGCCAGCGGTTCGTGTTTCCGGACAATAGTTTCTTGAAATGAAATAGAGAATCTTGAAACTAAATAAAAACAAGGAGATAGCTGTTTTGCTGCAAAAATGAACTGATGGTAGTAAATAAAGTCGGCCGGACAACAATGGAAAAGAGGCCCCGCAATTGCGTGGCCTCTTTTTCATTTGGTTGCCATAGCTCAATCGATATCGCCCCGAGTGAAAGGCTTCAATGTGGCTACTATGGTTGCGTTACTTCACTAGCTCCGGCTGCTTTATGTGTGATGAGTGCATTATTGCTTCGATGATGTGGCTACAAAGCCGGAAGGGGTCATGTGGCAGTTATGTCGAGAGATCGTTCGCTTACTGGCACGTATGCCCGATGACCACGATGTGGAATGTTGGGGGCTAGACTGCACTTGGTCAGGCGTATCCGGATTCCCCACTGGACGGCTCAAACGCAACAGCGGCAGGCCAACTTGTCTAGGATATGATGGTTATCGCCAAGTTTGCAGAGGGACTCAAAATGCCGATCGAGCTCTTCAAAAAGGATGTATCCCAAGGAAAACTCATCAGGTCGCTGGAACATCGGGCGTTTCAGTTGATCAACAATCTCCCGCTCGCGGGCCGCTGGCGCCACTAGATAAAGATGTTCCTCCTTTCCCGGAATGGAAAGGGCCATATCGGTGAGGCGCAATATTCCGGAATAGATGGAGGTACTTTTTTCAACCTCAAAGGCGGCGGCAATCTGCGCCTTCCCCTTGTACAGCCAAAGGACATCGATCAGTTCCGCCGTAGCGTGCACCTCCGGAGACAATCCCAAGTCTGGAAGATGCTCTAGGCAGTGGAATCCCAGCGGGCGGCCTTGGTATTGCGCACTACGGTCATTGCGTGCGACCAAGACGTCATATCCCAGGGTACGCCCTAGTTCAGAAAGTTGGTGCTGAACCTTGGTGTGCAGCCGTTCCTCCACAACATCCTGTTCAACCTGTGCGTGCCGTTTGCGGCGACTTTTCTCCAGTTTTTCCTGCGCCGCAGCCAAGGTTTGCTGGCCATTAGAATCGGGGGCCAAGCGTCCTACCCCGATCTCAAACAACATGCCACTGAACGCGCCAAGATCCTTGGAAAGTGTTCCAAGCGTCGAATTGGCTTCGATGATCGTCTCGCGCATTTCCAGGTAGCTGTCCCAAGACCCTAACTTCTTCTTGGCCTGAAAGAGGGCATTGAAACCGTTGAGCATCGCCGTATTAAATGGCGGAAACAGTGTGGGATGAAGAAAGTAGAGGATATTGGCGACCGCTGGCCCCAGGCCCTTGATGCTGCGGCCGGCAAGCTTCAAAACTTCCCTTTCCAGAATCCGGATGTCGGCGGTTTCCAGGCAGGCGAAGAGAAATTCCCCGAACGCCCCCTTATTTTCATCGTTCTCGTAGATATCCGGGATGCGAAGCTTAGGCTTCCAATAGAAGGGATGGGCCGCCCCTTCAAACACCTGCTTTTGCTCAGCAATACAGCTCAGCACAAATTCCAGCGATGATCCTTTGAAGTCGTTGGGGAAACGCTTCTGCTTGATGTCCTCGACAACCGTACCAACACCGCGCCGGATGCTTCGAAACGCTTTGAGGCGATCTTCACTACTAACAAACCAAGTGTTGTAAACAGACTCGGGGTCAGCCTTATAGGCTTGCGCTATGGGCAGGAGAAGTTGCTTCATGACGAAGCATTATGAAAGGGCGGAATTACTTTTGCTAGTACAAAAGGTAATCAGAACGCCTCGTTCCCCTAATTACCTAGGCGTAGTTCCATGCATTTGACAAATTCCTTGGCTCAGCGCATTTTCTTCAATCGTTCTGAAGCTATGGCGATAGGCTAAGACCCGTCATGGAAAGATGGTTACTATCGCCAGCCAGTTCTTCCAGGATGGGGCAATCGGGCCGGTGATTTCCTTGGCAACAACTGACTAGATGCTGGAGCGCCTTTTTCATTGCAAGAAGCTCTTGGAGCTTCTTTTCGAGCTCGTCTAGATGCTCCTTGGCCAGGGCTTTTACCTCGCGGCTGGTACGGTCTCGGTTCTGCCAAAGACTTAGCAAATTTCGAATTTCATCAATGGAGAATCCGAGATCTCGAGAGCGACGAATAAACTGCAGGGTCCGGATGTCAGCTAATCCGTATTGGCGGTAGCCCGCCGCAGTTCTACAGGCCGGTGGCAACAACCCTACACTCTCATAATGACGAATCATCTTGGTCGAGATGCCGGCGGCCTTTGCTACCTCTCCAATATTCATTTTTAGCTCCCTGGCTAGATTCAATCAGGATGTCTGATATCACTGGCGCTACGCCAGCGGCGAAGTAATAGCGCATTCATTACTACGCTAACACTACTGAATGCCATCGCTGCCCCTGCAACAACAGGACTTAGCATTCCGGCAGCTGCGAGGGGAATACCGAGGATGTTGTAAGCAAAAGCCCAAAAAAGACCCTGTTTGATTTTTCCGTAAGTGCGGCGAGAAACATCGAGAGAATCGGCAACCAGGCGGGGGTCTCCTCGCATTAAGGTGATT
The DNA here is from genome assembly GCF_003112695.1 of Azospira sp. I13. GTDB lineage: Bacteria > Pseudomonadota > Gammaproteobacteria > Burkholderiales > Rhodocyclaceae > Azospira. The sequence continues at coordinate 22,290 of NZ_BFBP01000007.1, read as the reverse complement.
CCGGCTGCCTGCATCGCCACATCGGTCCCAGTGGACATGCTGAGCCCAACATCAGCGGCGACCAAACTGGGAGCATCGTTCAGTCCATCTCCAACCATTGCCACAACGTATCCACGGTCACGGAGGTCCTGAATGATTGAGGCCTTATCCTCTGGCAACAATCCAGCCCAGACTTCATCAATACCCAGATTCTCGGCAACGGCGTTGGCGCTTCCCTGATTATCCCCAGTCAACATCACTGTTTTGATGCCTAGCTTATGCAAGTTGGCCACCGCTTGGTAAGAAGCACCTTTCACAGCATCACCAAAAGCTAGAAGGCCCAATGTCTCTGTTTCATTTCCGCGGCTACGAAGTAGCCAGGAGATAGTTCGCCCTTGCTTTTCAAGGGCAGCCGCACGTTCCAGTAGTCGAGCGGGGGCTGTTCCAGACTCCAACATTAGTCGGGTGCTACCCAGCATCAGGATTTCCCCACCAACTACTCCTTGCACTCCACGTCCAGGAAGGGCTTTGGCATTCACCGTGTCGGGTACTGCTAGTCGTTGTGATTTGGCCATTTCCAGGACAGCATGGGCCAAGGGGTGGTCACTGGTCTTTTGCAGCGCAGCCGACAACTGAAGGATGTTGTTCTTGTCCATGCCTTCAACAGCCTCGACAGCGACCAGCATTGGCTTTCCCTCCGTCAGTGTTCCCGTCTTATCAAAAGCAACGGCTGTTACCGAGTGGGCAATTTCGAGTGCTTCAGCGTCTTTGATCAGGATGCCATGTCGGGCCGCCACACCGGTACCCGCCATTATTGAGGTAGGGGTGGCAAGGCCAAGGGCGCATGGACAGGCAATTACTAAGACTGTTACCGCGTTGATCAATGCGACCTCCCAGTCTGCCAGGAGTAGCACCCAAACAATAAATGTCAGTATGGCGATGGAAAGGACGACTGGTACGAAGACAGCGCTGATTCGATCAACGATACGCTGAATCGGAGCTTTGGCTGCTTGCGCAGATTCCACCATCCGGATGATGCGGGCTAGAGTGGTTTCTGTACCGATGGCGATGGTTCGCAGAACCATTAATCCTTCACCATTCACCGATCCGCCTGTCACCTGATCACCAGGAGCCTTCGCGATAGGGAGGCTTTCTCCGGTAATCAGAGCTTCATCGACGTGGCTTTGTCCATTGATGACAGTCCCATCCACTGGGATCCGCTCTCCTGGCCGCACCACCACCTTGTCTCCGATTGCAACTTGCTGGACAGGAATAGAGACTTCCTGCCCTTCTATCAGGACGCGAGCCACCGTTGGGCGAAGTGCGTTAAGGGACCTGATAGCGTCGGTAGTTTGTCGCTTGGCTCGTGTTTCCAGCCATTTCCCCAGAAGCACCAAGGTGATGACAGCCGCAGATGCCTCAAAATAAAGATGGGGCATTCTGGTATCTGTATTTCTCCAAAGCAGATACACCGATAAGCCATAGGCAGCAGAAGTTCCCAGGGCCACCAATAGGTCCATATTGCCGGCACGGGCCCGAACTGCCTTCCACCCGGCCCGGTAAAACCGTAAGCCCAGCCAGAGCTGAACGGGGGTTGCCAATGCAAGTTGCCACCAGCCATCCAACATCCATTCCTTCCCCAGGAGCTCAAGCAACATCGGTGCAAGTAGCGGAAGTGTAAGGACGGTACTGACTGCGACCGGCCACCATTCCGGAAAACGTCGCTTCACAGCAGGAACTTCTCCAGCTGTCTCGGGGCTGGCGGCATACCCGGCTTTCCCAATGGCTGCGGCAAGCGTGGCAAACGATACGTCGGGCAACGTGATCACCGTCGCCTTTTCAGAGGCCAAATTTATTGAAGCCTCTTGCACTCCAGGCACCTTTAAAAGGGCTTTCTCCACCCGGGCGACACAGGAGGCACAACTCATCCCGTCGACTAAAAGGGTGTGGTTCGTAGTGCGAATAGTTGAAGTAAAGGCAGACATGGAACTCTCCAGAAGCGTTATAGCGCCTATGCTGAAGATTCCCATGGAGGGAAGGTCAACGGTTCAAACTGAAAAAAACGACTTCATCCAAATAACGACATCACGGTGTTGACCTTCCCCCTGTAGGAAGGAAGAAAGTGGTCAGGGTAACTTCCCAAAAAATGAAAGGAGAAAACCGTGATTACCTTCAAAGTTGATGACATGACCTGTGGCCATTGCGTCAGCAAGCTCACCCAGGCGCTTCGGGATCTGGACAAACATGCCAAGATCACAATCACTCTGGAGCAGCATCTGATATCTATTGAATCAGTAAGCGTCAGTGTTGAAGAGGTGGAAGGTGCAATTTCTGAAGCTGGCTATATGCCCCTCAGGGTCGAGAATGCTTAAGTAGTGGCAGGCTGCTTACTGCTGAATAGACGGCAGCCGTAGTTCAAAGGTTGTCAATCCATCCTCAGAGCGCACCGTCGCATTGCCTCCGTGGGCGCGCAGGATAGATCGCGTAATAGCGAGGCCTAAGCCCGCTCCTTCGGAGTCCCGTTGCCTTGACGGATCGGCCCGATAAAAGCGGTCAAATAATCGAGGAAGATGCTCCGGAGAGATAGTTTGGCCTGTATTGCTAATGCTGATAGTTGCCATTCCATCGACGTTTGTTAGCAACACGGCAATGACGCCACTCCTAGGGGTGTGTCGGAAAGCATTGGATAGCAAGTTGCCAATAGCTCGCCGGAGCATCAACCTATCACCTGCTACGGAAGCCTCTCCTTTGATGGATAGGGTTACGCCCCTTTCATCCGCCAGAGCTTCATAAAACTCCAGTAAGTCATCGGTTTCCTCACGCAAGTTCAGCGGCCCAAGTTCCGGCACAACTAGATCGTTTTCAGCTTTAGCCAGAAACAACATATCTGCGATGGTTCGGGAAAGCCGCTCGAATTCTTCGGAGTTCGATACCAATACCTCTCGATATTCCTCGGCAGTGCGAGTTTTCGATAGTGTGACTTGTGTCTGGGTAAGGAGGTTACTAACTGGTGTGCGCAACTCGTGTGCAAGGTCAGAGGAAAATTCGGAGAGTCGACGGAAGGACGCCTCAAGGCGACCGAGCATTTCATTTAGCGTCCTAGCTACTTCCGCAAGTTCGATGGGGAAGTCTTCTGCAGTCAGCCGGCGGTCTAAGTGGTCGGCCGTAATCCCCGCAGTATCGCGGCATATTTCCCGTAAGGGGGAAAGCCCCCCTCTGGCAGCCAGCCAGCCGAATAGACCACTAGCTATCGCGGCCAAGGCGACTAAACCCCAGAACGTCTTATTGAAAGAGTGCATGAAATGTTCATGGACTTGCAATTCAGTGGAGACCGCAACGATGGCACCTCCGGTAACAGTGCCGGATATGCCTCGGAAAAGCTGCCCATCTTCATTTCGCCAGAGCTTAGGGTGAGTTCTAAGGTCAGTGCCTGGCACCTTCATGATTGATGGGAAATCAACACTGCCGTGGGAATAAATCGGCTTGCCGGAAGCGTCCCAAATAGCTACTGCCAGTCCGTGATGCCCAACCAGTGCTGCGTCCAGTCGGTCACTCAAGGCACTCTGACTGTGCTCCCATAGAGCATGGCTGACGAGCTCGAACTTCCCCACCAACAGTTCTGTGTCCATTTCTTCAAAGTGGCGCTCAACCAGAGCACCTACCGCTAGCCCAAGTGTTGTCAGCACCAGGGCGGAAACAACAGTAAAAAGCAGTGTTAGCCGAAGCGTTATAGACTTCTTGCCTAAGGGCTTCATTCCCCATCCTCCAGCACATACCCCATGCCTCGTGCTGTCCGGATCAGCTTTAGCTCGAATCCGTCGTCCACTTTGGACCGCAAGCGACGAATGGCGACCTCAATAATATTGGTGTCGCTGTCGAAATTCATATCCCAGACCTGGGATGCGATGAGGGATCGGGGCAGCACCTCGCCACGTCGGCGTAGCAAAAGTTCCAGTAAGGAAAATTCCTTGGATGTCAGGTCGATCTTTCTCCCTCCACGAGTGACCCGACGCCGGCGAAGATCCAGTTCCAGATCCGCAATTCGCAAAACATCATCCTCGCGGGCCTTTGTACCACGGCGCAAAAGCGTTCTAACTCTTGCGAGCAGTTCTGCAAAAGCGAAGGGTTTTACGAGGTAATCATCCGCCCCCAGTTCTAGGCCTTTGACCCGGTCATCCACCGAGTCGCGAGCAGTAAGGAAAAGTACGGGGATTTCCTTGCCGGCCTTACGGATTCCTTGCAATACCTGCCATCCATCAATACCGGGAAGCATTACGTCGAGAATGGCCAAGTCATAGGCTTCAGTTAGGGCCAAATGTAGTCCATCGAACCCATCCCGAGCTAGGTCCACTACAAACCCGGCTTCTGAGAGCCCCTTATGCAGATAGTCACCTGTTTTGGGTTCGTCTTCTACGACCAGTATCTTCACATCACTCTCCTGAAGGTCGAATAGGCGCATTGTGAGGCTGAAATCACCCAGAAAGCATCCGCATTACATAAATGTAATGTTGATGTCAGTCCCTCGTTATGCGGCATCTACCAGAATCCTGGTTACTCCTAAATAACCGCATTCCAATGCAAAAGCCCTTTCTTACTGTCGTAGGCGTAGCTGCAGTATTTGTAAGCGTGGTCGGAGCATCCATCAGCATGGGGTTTCCCTCCTTTGCCGCGGATGAGCCCCATTCTGAGTTAGTGACATCTCTCATCACTTATGCAAGAGAGCGTTCCATAAGCCGAGAGGTTAAAGGAGTAGATGTTCCTGCGGATCTAGGCTCTCCTGAACGAGTCCGCCGTGGTGCGGGGAATTACGAGGCCATGTGCGTCGACTGCCATCTATCCCCCAGTGCTGGAAATAGCGAAATCCGCCAAGGGCTATATCCCACTCCGCCCAATCTATCGGTAGTGCGAGAAAACGCCCATGACCCGAGTTCTGACGCCCGGGACTTCTGGATCATCAAACATGGCATCAAGGCCTCCGGCATGCCTGCCTGGGCAAAAGGAGGGATGGATGATGCAGCTATTTGGGATTTGGTTGCTTTCCTGAATGTCCTCCCCACGCAATCTACCGATAGTTACCAGCAACTGGTGAGTGCCAGCAACGGCCATTCTCATTCTGGAATTCCGGATGCCCATGGTGCCAGTGGTGGTCCCAGCCACCATTCGGTAGATGAACACAGTCCAGGCCACGTACATAGCCATTGATTACAAAAATGTAATCCGCGAGTCAGCCAACTGTAGGGGACGAGTCCTCAAACTGGGGACTTACAACGCAGGAGCTAGACAGTTATGACCCTACAAATGACATTTCGGCAGTTGCTAATGGTCGCCGCTGTGGCGGCTTCCGGTGCTGCTTACGCGCAAACCTCTACTCATGTCGAAGTCTTCAAGAGTCCTTACTGCGGTTGCTGCAAGGAGTGGGTTGAACACATGCGTAAGGCAGGATTCGATGTAACAACCCAGAATGTGACCGACGTTCCTGCTGCACGCAAGGCAACCGGAATGCCCGAAAAGTTTGGGTCCTGTCATACCGCCAAAGTTGGCGGCTATGCCATTGAGGGCCATGTTCCTGCTGCAGATGTTCAGCGCCTTCTTAAAGAAAAGCCCAAAGCCATCGGCCTTGCTGTCCCCGGGATGCCCCAAGGCTCTCCGGGTATGGAGACTAATCACCCGCAGCCGTATGACACCCTACTCGTCATGCCTGACGGTAGCTACAAGGTTTTTGCCAAGCACTGAGTTCATAATTAGGAGATTGACATGAAAAAGATGATTGTTCCGTTTGTTGCCGTTGCTCTGCTGGGGCCCGCTATTGGTATGGCAGCATCTGGCCATGATGATCATGGCAGCCACGGTGGAATGCACATGGAAGCCACTCAATCTGCCCTGATTGATGGCATCGTCAAAAAGGTGGATAAGGCAGGTGGAAAACTGACGGTATCGCATGGTGCTTTGCCGAATGGAATGCCTCCTATGACTATGGCGTTCCTGGTCAAAGATGCATCTTGGCTTGGCAAGGTGAAGGAAGGGCAGAAAATCCGCTTTGCCTCAGAAAACATTGATGGTGCGATGACCATCGTTCGCCTGGAGCCTCAAAACTAGGTGACTCTAGTTTGAGCGCGGTGTAATCGGAAACTTCCACGAGGGTCCAAACATGAAATCAATAAAAACCTCGCGCAACATCCTGTGCGCCGCGCTTATTGCAGCCTGGAGCATAAGTGCCGGAGCCCAGGTTCAACCGGGCAGCACGGTGGAGAGCCTTCTCTCGATTGCTCGGGAGAACAATCCTGAATTTGCCAGCATGCGCTACGAAGCCGATGCCGCAGCAGAGCGGATAGTTCCGGCAGGCGCCTTGCCCGACCCCCGGCTGCGTACCGAGTTGATGGATATCACAAAGGGGGGGGCTCAGAGCCCAACGCTTGCCCCCAACCGTGTTGGTACGGCTCGTTATACCCTGATGCAGGATGTTCCGTGGTTCGGCAAACGCGATCTCAAACGTGAAATTGCAGAACTAGAGGCTGCTGGGGCCAAAGGGCGTGCTTACGGGGTCTGGAGCGAGGTTTCTGCCAAAATCAAGACGACCTATGCCCAACTGTACTATCTAGCTCGCAATGAAACCCTGACCCAAGAAATATTGGATCTTATGGTTCGCTTGGAGCGCATAGCTCGAGTTCGCTACGCAAACGGATTGGCTGCCCAGCAGGATGTTATTCGTGCTCAGGTTGAGCAAACTGCAATGCGCAATGAACTCATTGCCCTGGAAACTGAGCATCACCACCTTACTACCCGGATGAATGCTCTGCTCGGACGGCCGGCATCGGCGTCCCTGGCATCTCCCGAAATCCTGCGCCCTTTGCCTCCGCCGGCCAAATTGGATTACGCCAGTCTAGTAGAGCGGGCCGAGGCCAAGAACCCGATGCTCTCGGCTGAAGGGCATCGCATCAAAGCCGCCGAGAAGAGCCGAGATCTGGCTTACAAAAATCGATATCCCGATTTCACCCTGGGTCTTGTTCCCAACCAGATGGGAAATGATGTGAAGCAATGGGATTTGATGTTCGAAATCAATATCCCATTACAACAAGCCAGCCGCCGTGCCCAGGAGCGTGAGGCAGAAGCAATGGTTTCGGCTAGTCGTGCCCGACGCGAAGCAACTGCTAACCAACTGCTCTCGGATCTTTCTGAGAGTTTGGCAGCGCTGGAGGCTGCGGTACGGACGGAGCGTTTGTCGACAGACAACCTACTGCCACAGGCTGAATTGACATTTAAGGCCGCCCTCGCTGGTTATGAGACTGGCAAGGTGGATTTCACCACGTTGCTGGATGCCCAGCGCCAAATCAGACAGGCCAAACTCAACCAGATTAAGTCCCGTGCCGAGGCTCAAGTACGTCTGGCTGAGGTAGAACGTATTCTCGGAGAAGAACTATGAACAAGGGAGTCATTTCAGTTGCCGTAGTTGCTGTTCTGGCTGCAGGTGGTGGGTATTGGGCAGGACAGAATAGTGGAAATGCTCCCCATGCCCACGACACCGTGGCTAGCCCCACTGACTCTGGGAAGGCAGAGCGGAAGATTCTCTATTACCGCAATCCGATGGGTTTGCCGGATACCTCCCAGGTACCAAAAAAGGATCCCATGGGGATGGACTACATCCCGGTATATGAGGGGGAGCAGGACGACGAGCCGGCCTCAGCAAACCAGATCAAGATCAGCACGGAAAAGATTCAGAAGCTGGGTGTTCGAACCGAAGCGGCGACCCTTGAGAGTCTTGATAAGGTGGTTCGGGCTGCTGGCAGAATCGAACCCGATGAACGCCGCACTTACGCTATTTCTCCAAAATATGAAGGCTATGTCGAACGCCTCTATGTGAATGCGACCGGACAGGCGGTTGGCAAGGGACAACCACTGTTTGAGGTCTATAGCCCTGAACTGGTCTCGGCACAGCGGGAGTACGCAATTGCTTCCCAAGGGCTAGAGAGCATGAAATCTGCTGATGACGCTGCCCAGTCTGGCATGCGTCAGTTAGCCGACTCCAGTCTGACTCGCTTGCGAAATTGGGATATTTCTGAGGAACAAGTCAAATCCTTGACCAAATCTGGCGATGCCAAACGTACGCTGATTTTTCGTTCTCCTGTTAATGGCATTGTGGCTGAAAAGAAGGCGGTTCAGGGAATGCGCTTTGCTCCAGGGGATGTGCTCTACCAAATTACTGATTTGGGCACCGTCTGGGTGATTGCTGATGTCTTTGAGCAAGATATTGGATGGGTGAAGTCCGGTGCCAAAGCGAAAGTAAAAATCAACGCTTACCCTGAAAAGACCTTCGAAGGGACCGTTTCCTATGTGTATCCGACCTTGAAGGCAGATACACGGACCATTCCGGTTCGGCTCGAACTCCCCAACCCTGGCAATCTGCTGAAGCCCGGCATGTTTGCCCAGGTAGAACTCCCCACTATTGCCAAGGGTGCTGTAGTCACTATCCCGAACTCGGCCGTAATTGATAGTGGTACCCGGCAAATTGTTCTGATCCAGGCGAAGGAAGGTCGATTTGAGCCGCGTGACGTAAAGCTTGGTGCCCGGAGTGAGAACCGGGTGGAGGTAATCGAAGGAGTTCGGGAGGGTGAGCAGGTTGTTGTTGCAGCCAACTTCCTCATTGATGCGGAAAGTAACCTCAAGGCTGTAGTCGGTGGATTCGGTCATTCCGGCCATGGCAGCTCCTCTCCTGGTGCAGGCCAAGATAAGCCTGTAGGCGTTGGCTACAAGGCAGAGGGCAAGGTTGAAGACCTTGATGCTAAAGCAGGGACCGTGATGCTTGCCCACGGGGCAATCCCGAGCCTGAAGTGGCCTGCCATGACGATGGAGTTCAAGGTGGCCAATCAATCTCTGCTCAAAGACCTCAAACCTGGGACCCCCATCAAATTTGAGTTTGTGGAGCGCAGTCCGGGAGAATGGGTTGTAACCACCATTAGCCCCGTTGCCGCTGTCCCAGTCCAGGCCAATCCTCACGCTGGTCACTGAGAAAAATAAAAGGAGCCCAGCGCGATGTTGGCAAAAATCATTGAATGGTCAGGGCGGAATCGCTTCCTGGTCTTGTTAGCCACGCTATTCATCATTGTTGCCGGTGTCGTTGCTGTCGTACGGACACCGCTTGATGCCCTGCCTGACCTGTCGGATGTACAGGTTATTGTCTATACCGAGTATCCCGGGCAGGCTCCCCAGGTGGTGGAGGATCAGGTTACCTATCCGCTAACTTCGGCAATGCTCTCTGTACCGAAGTCCAAGGTGGTTAGAGGCTTCTCGTTCTTTGGCGCCTCCTTTGTTTACATCATCTTTGAGGACGGAACGGATATCTACTGGGCCCGGTCCAGGGTCCTGGAATATCTCAACTTTGCCGCCGGCCGGATGCCCAAGGGTGTTACGCCCCAAATTGGTCCGGATGCCACCGGTGTTGGTTGGGTTTATCAGTATGCCGTCTTGGCAAAGAACAAGACCCTGGCAGAACTCCGTACCCTGCAGGACTGGTACCTGCGCTACCAGCTGACCAAAGCGCATGGTGTGGCTGAGGTTGCCTCCATCGGAGGCTTTGTCCAGACCTACCAAGTTACCGTAGATCCGGTAAAGCTACGGTCTTACGGCATCCCCCTGTCCAAAGTCTCCCAGGTTATTCGGGATTCCAATCGCGATGTGGGGGGGCGTGTCGTTGAGATGGCTGAAACCGAATACATGGTCCGCGGCAAAGGATATCTCCGTGGCACCGCAGACATTGAGAATCTGGTTGTTAAGGCCCAAGGCGGAACCCCCGTCATGATTCGGGACATTGCCCGAGTCGAATTGGCGCCCGATGAGCGTCGCGGGTTGACCGAGCTGAATGGAGAGGGAGAGGTTGTCTCCGGCATTGCAATGGCTCGTTATGGCCAGAATGCCCTAGAGGTCATCCATAACCTCAAGGAGAAGATCGGCGAGATTTCCTCCGGTCTTCCTGAGGGGGTAACCATTGAGACGGTCTATGACCGCTCCGAACTCATTCATCGGGCGATTGACACGCTAAAGCATACCCTGGCGGAAGAAAGCGTCATCGTGGCTCTGGTGTGTGTTGTGTTTCTACTGCACCTACGTAGCGCCCTGGTGGCAATTCTGATGCTGCCTGTAGGCGTCCTGATTTCCTTCATCTCCATGCGTTTGTTAGGGATGAACTCCAACCTCATGAGTCTTGGGGGGATTGCCATCGCCATTGGGGCGATGATTGATGCCGCCATCGTCATGATTGAGAACGCTCATAAGCACATTGAGCGGCTGCCCGAAAATCACAGCCATTCTGAGCGGGTGGAAGCAATGATTGCCGCTTGCAAGGAGGTGGGGCCGGCGTTGTTCTTCTCGCTGTTGATCATCACTGTCTCCTTCCTCCCTGTATTCACGCTGGAGGCCCAGGAAGGACGGCTGTTTTCCCCGCTTGCCTATACCAAAACCTTCTCCATGGCCGGTGCTGCTCTCCTGTCGGTCACGTTAGTTCCGGTCCTGATGATGCTGTTTATCCGCGGCAAGATCATGCCGGAAGCTAAAAACCCGGTGAATCGATTCCTCATCTGGGGATACCGGCCGATTATTGCGTGGGTGATGCGTCGGAAGACTGCCACCATCATCGCTGCGATTGTGGCGATGCTGATCTCAATCTATCCCGCTTCCAAATTGGGCTCAGAGTTCATGCCCACACTGAACGAAGGGACCTTGCTCTACATGCCGGCTTCCCTGCCAGGGATGTCCATTACTAAGGCGGCAGAGCTTCTCCAAACCCAGAACAAAATCATTAAGAGTTTCCCGGAAGTTGCCTCGGTCTACGGCAAGGCTGGTCGCGCCAATACCGCGACTGATCCGGCGCCGACAGAGATGTTTGAGACCGTGATCAACCTTAAGCCGGAGTCTGAATGGCGCCAGGGCATGACAACTGACAAGCTCATAGCCGAAATGGACAAGGCTCTGCAGTTCCCTGGTGTATCTAATGCCTGGACGATGCCGATCAAGGCTCGGATCGACATGCTCTCTACGGGGATCCGTACGCCCATCGGCATCAAGGTCTTTGGTAAAGATTTGAGTGAGATGGAGAGCCTTGCCCGAGAAATCGAAACTGTTGTGAAAGAAGTTCCCGGGACAACCTCGGCCTTTGCGGAACGAATCACTGGCGGCTATTACCTAAACATCGAGCCCGACCGTACCCAGCTTGCCCGGTATGGGCTGGCTGTTGGGGAATTGCAGGATGTGATTGGCCAAGCCTTGGGCGGTGAAATGGTCACCACTACCGTTGAAGGACGGGAGCGCTTCGGTGTGACTGTTCGCTATCCCCGGGAGTTGCGTTCCGATCCGCAGCAAATTGCCCAGCAGGTACTCGTGCCAACTGCGGATGGAGCCATGATTCCGCTTGGGCAACTGGCCAAGGTCCAAGTAGCCAAGGGAACGCCAGGTATCCGAACAGAAAACGCACTGCTTTCCGCTTACATATTTGTGGATATCCGTGATCGGGACATCGGTGGTTATGTTGCAGATGCCAAGAAGGCCGTTGCTGAAAAGGTGAAGTTCCCTCCCGGCTATTACGCCACCTGGAGCGGCCAATTTGAATCCATGGAACGGGCTATCGAGAAGATGAAGGTTGTGGTGCCTGTCACCCTGCTCATCATCTTCCTGTTGCTCTACCTCAATTTCAAACGTCTGACCGAAACGCTCATTGTGATGCTGTCAGTCCCGTTTGCCCTGGTGGGAGGGGTCTGGCTCATGTGGCTGCTGGGCTACAACCTGTCGGTTGCAGTGGCGGTTGGCTTTATCGCACTGGCCGGCGTGGCTGCGGAGACCGGGGTAGTCATGTTGATCTACCTCGACCATGCCTGGGAAGAACTCAAGACCAAGCGTCGGGCATCTGGCCAGGAGCCCAGCCTGGGCGACTTGTACGAAGCGATTATGGAGGGTGCAGTAGAGCGAGTCCGTCCGAAGATGATGACCGTGGTGGCCATCATGGCGGGCCTCCTGCCCATCATGTGGGGTACCGGTACCGGCTCGGAAGTCATGAGCCGTATTGCAGCCCCCATGGTTGGTGGAATGATTTCCTCGACAATCCTCACTCTGGCAGTGATTCCCGCGATCTACGCCCTGATTAAGCAGTGGCGGTTGAAGAATGGGAAAGAGAGTTAAGCGCATTAGGAGAAATATCATGAGAACCAGGATATCCCTTCCGATCCTCTGTCTGTGTCTGGGATTGTCGTCTGCAGCCTTTGCCAATGACGAACATCATCCGGAAAAGCCTCAAACCCCAGCTTCAGCTCCGGCGCCCCTCCAGCAAAGTGGGGGAATCAATACGCTTAAGTCTGATGTCATCAGACTCCGCTTGCAGGTCCAGAAAATCGCAAAGGCCAAAGACGACCAGGAGCGTAAGCGACTGCTGACTGAATACATGCATACCCTCCACGAGAGCATGCAGACGGCAGAAGGTATGGTTGGAGGAATGGAGGGCTGCTCGATGATGGACGAAATGTCGGGAGGCCTGCCTGCGGGCGGTAACCATGAGCATCATATGGAAATGATGAAGCGCATGATGGCGCCAGATAAGCACTGATCTTTATCTGCAGAGGAACTGTTTAGGTTGCGCATACCCGACTAGCAGCCGTGGGGAGGAGCTGAAATGAGTGACATTGATCCCGTATGTGGAATGACCGTAAAGCCGGATTCCCCCCATGCGTCTGATTTTGGGGGGACGCACTACCGGTTCTGTAGCGGCAAGTGCAAGGCAAAATTCGATGCTGATCCGCGGCAGTATCTGCATCCCCGCCAGGAGGAAAAGGCGCCCACCGGTGCTGAGTACACCTGCCCAATGCATCCGGAGGTTCGTCAGCTGGGGCCTGGAACCTGTCCCAAGTGCGGTATGGCTTTGGAGCCGATCATTCCGGAACTGGAGGCAGAGGAAGGCAATTCGGAGTATCGGGATTTCCGGTTTCGCTTCTGGGGCAGCCTACCGCTAACGCTCTTGGTAGTAATGCTGGCGATGGCGGGGCATCAACTCGAATTCCTGGCACCACAGCTACGGACCTGGGCGGAAATGGTGTTGTCCGTTCCCATCGTTTTCTGGGCGGGAGCCCCTTTCTTCATCCGTTGCTGGCAGTCCCTGGTCCACCGGACCCCCAACATGTGGACGCTTATCGGAATCGGTACCGGCGCCGCCTTTTCCTACAGCGTGGTGGCAGCCTTGGCCCCGGGACTGTTCCCGGCCTCGTTTGAAGCTCACGGCCGGATCGGGGTGTATTTCGAGGCGGCGGCGGTGATTATTTCCCTGACGCTGTTGGGGCAAATGCTGGAATTACGGGCCCGCTCCCAAACCTCTGCAGCGATCAAGTCCTTGCTGGGGCTGGCGCCCAAAACGGCGCGTCGGATCAATGCTGACGGGACTGAAGAGGACATCCCCCTTAATTATGTCCACGTGGGGGATACTCTGCGAGTTCGCCCGGGAGAAAAAGTCCCGGTGGATGGTGAGGTTACCGAGGGCTCCAGTGCGGTGGATGAATCCATGCTGACGGGTGAGCCGATCCCGGTGACCAAGCGGCCTGGGGACAAGGTGATTGGTGCCACAATGAATACCTCTGGCAGCCTCATTATTCGCTCCGAAAAGATCGGCTCCGAAACAATGCTGGCCCAGATTGTCCAGATGGTTGCCCAGGCCCAGCGTTCCAAGGCCCCAATGCAGCGCATGGCCGATGTGGTGGCTGGCTATTTCGTAATTGTTGTTGTCGCTATTGCCCTTCTGAGCTTCTTTGGGTGGGGCTTCTTCGGCGGAGAGAAGGGTTGGCTCTTTGGGCTAATCAATGGTGTCTCCGTGCTGATTATTGCCTGCCCCTGTGCCCTGGGGCTGGCGACACCCATGTCCATCATGGTGGCAACGGGTAAGGCCGCTACCCAGGGGGTATTGTTTCGAGATGCCGCGGCTATTGAGCGGCTCCGGGAGATCGATACGCTGATCGTGGACAAGACCGGCACTCTCACAGAAGGCAAGCCTACGTTTGAGTGTGCCATTGGTGCCCCCGGTGTCGATCAACAGGAGGTATTACGTTTAGCTGCCAGTCTTGACCAGGGGAGCGAACATCCCTTGGCTGTTGCGATTGTTCAAGCAGCCCGGGATCAGAGTCTCAACCTGGAAAAGGTTGAGGGTTTCGAGTCCGCCAGCGGCATTGGCGTGAGAGGTATGCTCGCCGGCAAGCAGCTGGCTTTGGGCAATACGGTCCTGATGTCCCAGGATGGTGTGGAGGTAGCCCCCATGGCAGGGCAAGCAGAGACGCTACGCCAAGGAGGGGCCAGTGTCATGTACCTGGCAGCTGACGGCCGCTTGCTCGGAGTCCTTGCGGTATCTGACCCGGTCAAGGCCAGCACTCCGGAAGCATTAGCGGTCTTAAGGGAAGCGGGCCTCCGGGTGGTAATGGCAACCGGTGACGGTGACACCACTGCCCGGGCTGTTGGGCAACGATTGGGGATCAGTGAAGTCCATGGAGAAGTGAAGCCAGCAGACAAGTTGGCCTTGGTTGAACGCCTGCAGAGGGAAGGAAGGGTAGTCGCCATGGCCGGAGACGGCATAAACGATGCGCCTGCACTGGCCAAGGCTGATGTTGGGATTGCCATGGGAACCGGTACGGACGTGGCAATGAACAGCGCCCAGGTGACTCTTGTAAAAGGTGATTTGCGTGGTATCGCCCGTGCCCGCCTGCTATCGGCTGCTACGGTGGGTAATATGCGGCAAAACCTTGCCTTTGCCTTCTTGTACAACGCTTTGGGGGTGCCGGTAGCGGCAGGGATTCTCTATCCAGCATTCGGCTTGGTCTTGTCCCCGATTATCGCTGCGGCGGCCATGAGTCTTTCATCTCTCAGCGTGGTGAGTAATGCCTTACGACTACGTGGCATTAAGGCGGCAAACCTTACATAAAAATAATGATGCGGTAATGGTTTTGACGGTTTTTCCGGTGCAAGATGGAAATCGTCCGGGGGCAACCGGACGTGATCCCAACTCAACTGTTCAAGGAGATTGTCATGAAAACCAAAATTACTCTTGCTGCGACCCTGGTTGCTGCTGTTGCTCTGTTTTCTAATGGCGCTTTTGCTGCTGCGGACTCCGACAAGGTAACGGCTCCCGAAGCAACGGCTACCAAGACCAAGCCCCATTCCCACATGGAGGAGAAGACTGGCGTTACCGCTCCTGCAAAGGATCAAAAGGAAGCCACTCCTGCTGAAGGTCAGAAGAAGGTTGCCAAGAAGCAGCACTTTCATCCGCGTGACGGCAAGTAAGTCACTAAGGTATGGGCCGGGTATCCCGGCTCGTCATCCCTATGTCGCCATATGAAAACCCTGGACACGGTAATCTCTGTTCATGCCGTCTTTTGGCTGATGCAGTTGGTAGTGATCCCAAGGAAATACGCTTTGGCTTCTGTCGGAATGTTTTGATGCGACGCTGGCAGATCCAATGCAACCACGGCTGTACGAGGGTGCAACCGCCGGCAGATCCTAAGAGTTCCCATTGGAAGAATTTTGGAGAAATGGATTCCATCAAGGCCATCCTCATTCATAACGAGTAAGTGATTGGTTGAGGAACGCCATAAGGAGTACCACGATGAGAACTGCATCCCAGTCTTCCTCTGACAGGGCGTATGGTGAATGTACTGCCAACAGCCGCCTCGGCTTGGCACCTGTCTTCAAGAAACGCCGACTGCATTTCATATCTCCTGTTCCGGAGGCAATTCGTATGGTTTGCGGCTTTCTTCTTGGGATGGAGGGGGTGAGGTCAGCCATTCCGGAGGGAGATGCTCTGTTGGTCGAATATGACCTGTTCCGGGTCACCTTGGCCCAGCTGGAGAAAACCTGCGCTGGTACTGGGCTCGTTCTGTGCAGCGGATTTCATGGTTGGATGCGAGCAATATGGCGCTTTACTGAAGACAATGAAATTCAGAATGCGGCCCATCCAATTAGTAGAGGATGTTGTAACCATCCTCCGGCCCATACCCGCTAAGGCGCCAGGATAAGGAGCCGCGAAATGCGAACTGAAAGCAAGACAAAGGACGACTCTGCTCATGCACGACATGGGCGAAAAATATGGTGGGGATGGTGGTTCTTTGCTGCAGCTGGATTGTTCTATCTGCTGTCTGAACACCAAGCCCATTTATTCGGCGTTCTACCCTACCTGCTGTTGCTGGCTTGTCCCTTTATGCATCTGTTCATGCACCATGGCCATCACGAACGCCATGCGCAGGAGGACGGGCACAACAACGAGCAAGATGAAAAGAAGGAGACTGGGCTATGAACCATGGTGAATCCGGTTACGGACTTTGGACTCTCGTACTCCTGAACTCCGCCTTCTTCATTTTTTTTGCTGCCAGCTTTTTTAAGCCTCAAACGAAACAGGATTGGCGGACGCTTGGGATGTTTTCAGCCTTTCTGGTTGCGCTCTTTACCGAGATGTATGGATTTCCGCTGACCATTTATCTGCTGTCTGGATGGTTGACGAAGTATTTCCCTGGGATCGACTGGCTATCTCATGATGCAGGTCATTTACCGGAAATGCTGTTCGGTTGGAAAAATAACCCGCACTTTGGCCCCTTCCATTTGCTATCGACCGTATTCATTCTTGGGGGCTTCCTACTGCTAGCGAATGCCTGGCCAGTTCTCTACAAAGCACAAAGGAGCAGTACGCTGGCGACGGAGGGACCATATCGGCGGATTCGGCACCCACAATACCTAGCCTTTATTCTGATCATGTTTGGGTTTCTGTTGCAGTGGCCAACAATTATTACCCTTCTATTGTTCCCTCTTCTCGTGACGACCTACGTCAAACTAGCTCATCGGGAAGAGCAAGTTGGCCAAGCTATGTTTGGTGAGGCATGGCGCGATTATGCTGAGCACACTCCAAGGTGGATTCCCATAATCCGGGTTGAAGAGACTGGTGACTCCGCATAGAGGGGGGGCTTCTCCCGTCTAGGCAACTGCTATGGAATCTGACCGAAACGTGACCGGTTTGTAATTTCCCCGTTATGGGGGGGACAGGTTACCCCAGGCAAACTCTCCCTATGAGGCAATGAGCCTTTATGTTAGAGGGAGAAATCATGTCTGAGGTGACCCCATTCAGTAGCGCTAGAGCCCAGGTTGAGTCTCATCTGGATTTTGCCGGTCAACTGGCTATTTTAAATCTAGAGTACGCAGCCAAAGCACTCTCAAATCATCTCTCTACGGCCAAAGAATTTCTGCGCCAGCCAGCAGAGCTGGCTATTCTTGACTATGACCGGCCTGGGAAATGGCTAGTGGGTTTTAGTTGTTCTGCGATTGATTATTGGAAGACGCATTCCATCGATTGCTTTGAATATCAGTATCGGATTTCCCAGGTTCTAACCGCATATTCGGCGAAGGAAGATTCTGGAAGATAGATAACCCCCTGATACCGACAAACTATCACTCTCATGGCTGGGGCATCGTCAATTCCTCCTGTGGCCAATGCCTCTATGTCTTCGGCTCAAGGCGGACATGAGGGGCATGGGAATGGGGGGGGGAATGCTGAAGGCGGAGCCTTTTCTGGGGCTTTGAGCCAGGCGATTGCGCAACAGGCAGGTAGTCCCATGAGCACCCATGCTGCTCATGGTGGAGTTGGGTCCAGTGGTAATAGCCAAGGAATTGGGCACTCATCTGGAATGCTATCCAATAATGCTGCGGGGCACTCCGCGCATTTCCCGATCGGACAAGGGGGACATGGCAGTCACGATTTTCAGCAAAAAATGCTAGGGGTGCGTGCTTACCGGCAGCAACTCATTGCGTCGAACATCGCGAATGCTGACACCCCTGGCTATAAGGCCGTTGATATTGATATTGAGCAGGCTGCTGAGATCGTCCGAGGAGCTTCAGCATCTCTCCCGTTGGCAAATACTGTGCAAGGTCACTTATCTGGAAGCAAGCAGCCCCCTCCTTTTCCCCTCAAATATCATGTTCCCTATCAACCAGCAGCTGATGGGAATACAGTAGAGATGGATGTTGAGCGAGCAAAGTTTGCAGAGAATTCGACGATGTATGAATTCTCCTTGGATCGGGTCAGCGGCCATTTCAAGCACATGATGGAGATGCTGCAAAATTTGAAATGAAGCGTTCGGCTTTTTATCCCTAAATACGCCGGGATATATCCGATAAAGACCTAAGTTGCCGAGCAACTATGTTAGGCAGAATTTATAGGAATGTATGAAACGAAAACGGCTCCCAAAGGGAGCCGTTCAGATGGACATCAAAATTGATTAACCGCGATGCCCGCTGTGCAACAGATTATCAAGGCGCATGACCTCGTCACCATGCATCATGATCTTCTGGCCGTCTTTGGTTTCCATTACGGTGTCCTTCTTCATGCGTGTGGCACGACCGAACTTGTCCTCCATGCTCATTTTCCCATCTTTGAAGATGTAGAGAGTAGAGCCATCTTTCAACTCGATCGATTTCTCAACTTGAGAGGCGTCGACGGCGAAGGCGGATACACATGCGGTACTCAGGGCGGCAATGATTAGTGCTTTCTTCAGCATTTTTATCTCCTCATTTAGGTGTACTGCAGTTCCGATATTAGGGGTTTCATCCTGACAAACTGCCGTCACCAAGGTGACAATTGTGTCACCCCGGTGTCAGTGCATTAGCCCCCCTGATAGCTCGGATTTTCAGCTACATAGACCGTAATGCCATCTGCGCCAGGCATGATTTTCGAAAGAGGAAACGCGGCAGTTCCCAACGTATCAAAGGTCCAGACAACAGTCTTGCCTCCGACATTGATCTTGACGGTTTCCAGGCGAGTGACATTTACGTGCTTGGTACCGCTATCCACAGTGATTTCTCGATCGGCACTTTTGGTGGCGGCGTATCCAAATGCTGCTTGCTGATTTGCCGTCGGGCTTCCCGTGCTTTCTGCAACATGGCTAAGCCAATGAATGGCACCTGCCTCGGAGTAGTCTTCGTGGGCATAAGTCGTACCGACAGCCGCTAGACTCATAGCAGCGATTGCCATCAGTTGGGAAATCTTCGTCTTCATGGTTTTCTCCTTGTGACATCTAGTTAATTGAGGCGGACTATCGCGTCCAACCGTGATGCCATCTTAGGAGTCGTAAACCAACAGAACGCTGACCCAGGCGTTACGTTTATGAAAGCATTTTGATAAGAATTGTCAGGAATGCTTCCATAAACATTAAAGGCTATAGAAGTAGTAGCCAGGCCTTCTTATATGCGTGTAAGTTTTATTCATGGTCTATTGCCCTATTAAAGTCATTGGCGCTATCGTTTCCAATAATGATATTTGGATGAATTGAGGCGCGCCTTATGGGGCTGATTGTTGGGGATGATGGACTCCCTGCTGACGAAGTGGGGATCTGGGCCAAAGACAAGCACAAGTACCTTACTCGATACTTGGATATTTCCCGAGCCACTCGTCGGAAGTACATAGGCGAACGAAAGGGAGGTGCTGTTTATTTCGACCTTTTCTGCGGGACGGGCCGCTCGAAAGTTCGAGATACCGGTGAATGGATTGATGGCGGTGTCGTGGCTGCCTGGAAGACCAGTGTCGAGGGAGGCGCCCCCTTCACTGCCCTCCATATCTCGGATTTAGACGAAGAACGGCTGAAGGCCTGCACCAGTCGCCTAAAAGCACTCGGAGCTCCAGTGCATCCGATACACGCTAGTGCTGCACAAGCAGCAGACCTAATGGTCAAGGCGGTTAGCGGATATGCACTCCACTTTGCATTTATCGACCCCTACAATCTGGAGGCATTAGATTTTCGGGTAATCCAGGCCCTGTCGAGGCTCAAACGGATTGATCTTCTGATCCACTTAAGTGCGATGGATCTTCAACGCAACCTGGCGATCAATCTATCTGCAGAACACTCTGCCTTTGATGCATTCGCACCCGGCTGGCGCCAAGGAGTGTGTACTACCACCACCCAACTTGAGGTTCGCCGACAAGTGGTGGATTACTGGAGAGAATTGGTGGCCAATCTTGGTGTATGGCCTTCAACGGAGATGAAACTGATTACCGGAACGAAAAACCAGCCGCTTTACTGGCTCCTCATGGCCGCCAAGCACGAACTGCCGCACAAATTCTGGGAGACGGCAGCAAATGTGGAGGGCCAAGGACGACTTTTCTAGTAGGCCACTTGCTGGGCCGAAGGGTAAGCATCCCAGGTACGGCCCTTGAAGACTCGTCCATTTGCTTTCTTGTGGCGCTTAACGCCATCTGCGCCCCATCCTCCCCACTGTTTAAAGAAGAAGGCAGAACCGGCGGCATCTGCCTGTTCCTGGACGTTGGTTACCCAGTCCTCTTGCATGGGCCGGGCATGATGCCCCGATTCACCGCCAACAATGACCCAGTGAATCCCTGTCAGGTCGATCTCGCCGATATCTTCCAGCAAAGGCTCCACCGACAAAAAGCGGATACTTGCCTCTACCTGCCGCAGGTAATCGATACGGGGAACACCATATTTCCGGTCTTCCACCGAAACCCCAAGCCACACATTACTCGGGCATCCCCGCTCCCTGAAGTACTGAGGTAGGCGCTCAGCCCGCTTGGTCAGAATCTGGTAAGTGTGCTGAGGGGTATTGCGGATGACGTCAAAGACTTGGTCTAGGAACGTATCCGGAATGTCCTCGTGGAAGAGGTCGCTCATGGAATTGACGAAGTAGACGGTCGGCTTTTTCCGTTGCAGCGGTTGCTTCAGCCGTTCCGGCAGGATGGCCAACTTGAAGCCATTTTCATAGCCTGGCGCCCCCATGGCATGCAACCGACGAGCCATAACTTCAGCGTAGCAATGCTTGCATCCGGGAGATATTTTGGTGCACCCAGTTGTGGGATTCCAGGTTTGTTCAGTCCACTCGATACTGGTTTGAGTTGTCATAGCAGCTCCTTCCTACAAGCAGTAGTCCTTAATCTCACTAGGCCAGTTAATCAGACTGCAAGGCCGTCGATCAGTTTGGAGAGGGCCGTCCGTAAAGGCGCCTGATCCGCTCGCCCTAACCGTCCCCGGACCTTGGCCACGAGTTCTTCAATGGAGGATCCCTGGTCATCGTCGTTTCCATGCACCAGGTGCATACATTGCTCAATGACTTCGGCTCTGGGATTGACCTCTCCGCTTTCGTAGCGACAGAGCGTCGATTGAGAAACGCCCAGAAATTTGGCGAATTCAGCCTGACTCCTGCGACCACGGGCTTTTCGGATTAACTCGGGAATGTTGGTGATCATTGAGGCGTGTGACGAATAATGTATATTTTGCATTATATATGCATTTGGCGCATATTATTGTCCTAAGTGGAGTTGCCTGAATGCAATTGCTGAAACCTCGGGGAAAATCTTGTGATGCCCATGAGGGGGCGGTGCCGAAGTCGGAGCGCTGTTTCGTTCTCAGACTCGTTTGACGCTAGTTGTTTGGCCGATTAAAGACGTAGTTAAGCCCACACTTAGATGTTGAACAAAGTCTGGGCAGACGAACCGGATGTTCGGAGGTGCGCGAATGGAACTTGCTGAGCAGATCCAGCGGGATATCGGTGCGTTGGTCGATAAGCATCGACATGCTGCACTCGACAGTCCTACTAGGAATGAAAAGCTACAGCGGTGGCTGGCCAGCATCAATTCGCCAACCGGGACGCAAAAAAAGCATCGCCGCGTAATGACTTGGGACAAGCTCAATGAGCGCGTCCAGCAGGGATACGGGATGGGGCACGGCGCTGACTATCAGCCATGGCTTACCCTCCGGCGGAAGAACTCATCTCGTGAGTCCAATCAAGTCGCAGCACACTTACATCCGCTGCATCGAGTTGGGTATTTCTTTTCCCGTGGCGAGTACCAGATCGCACTTTTGCTTCTATGGCTGCAGATTCATGATCTGCGGGAGCAGTACCCCCTTTGGCCAATTGCGCATCCTCATCCCCTGTATGGAACTCCGGGAACTGATGGGCTGCAGCTAGGCTACTGTACTGGCCTCTTTGACATTGCAGCGGAAGCTGGGATCGACCACGGCTACTTTCCTGGTACTGATATTCCCTATGTTGCCACCATCGACTTTCTCGTCACCGTACGGAACGGTAACGAGTTCGACCTGGTAGCAATCTCCTGTAAGCCGATTGAGGATCCGGATCAGGAGGTGAAGTGGCGAACGCTAGAACGCCTGGAACTTGAGCGACGCTACGCAGAACGCATGGGAATCCGGTATCTCATCATGAGTTCGCGGTTCGTTGTTAGCAACACAGTAAAAATGACCCAGGGCATCAACTGAAAATTGACCCACCTCACTTTTTTCAGAAACGCCTAGGTCG
>NZ_BFBP01000006.1:101812-103030 GCF_003112695.1 Azospira sp. I13 | reverse complement strand
GCCAGCCTGGGCAGTAGCGCCGCCACCAACGCCCAGGCCGGTCAGAGCTATGTGCTGAGCCCATCCAATGTCAGCTTCTCCACAGGCTTGTCCAGCAACTACGCCATCACCTATCAGGATGGCACCCTGACCGTCACCAAAGCCCCGCTGCTGGTCACCGCCAGCAATGCCGCCAAGACCTACGACGGCCTGGCCTGGAACGGTCTGCCCGGGGTCAGCTACAGCGGCTTCGTACTGAACGAGGACGCCAGCGTGCTGGGCGGCGCCGTGAGCTACGGCGGCAGCGCCTTCGGCGCCATCAACGCCGGCAGCTATGCCATCGCTCCGAGTGGCCTTTCCTCCAGCAACTACGCCATCACTTACGTCAATGGCGCGCTGAATGTGGCCAAGGCGCCCCTCACCGTTACCGCCAGCAATGCCGCCAAGGTCTACGACGCACTCGCCTGGAGCGGCGGCAACGGCGTCAGCTACAGCGGCTTCGTCAATGGTGAAAGCCAGGCAGTTCTGGGTGGCAGCCTCGGCTACGGCGGCAATGCCCAGGGGGCGGTCAATGCTGGCAATTACACCCTCACTCCGAGCGGCCTGACCTCCGGCAATTACGCCATCAGCTACAGTAATGGCGCCCTCACCGTCAGCCCTCGAGCCATCACCGTCAAGGCCGCCGACCAGAGCCGAGTCTATGGCGATGCCAATCCTACCGCGGGCGCCCTGGCCCTCACCGCCGGCTCCCTGGTGGGCAGCGATGCCCTGGGCAACGCCAGCGTCTCGTCTGCTGCGACCGCCAACGCCAATGCGGGCCAGAGCTTTGCCCTGAGTCCCAGCAATGCCGCCTTCAGCAACGGACTGGCCGGCAACTACGCCATCACCTACCAGGACGGCAGCCTCGCCATCACCCCCCGTCCCATCGTCCTCCAGGCTGGCAACCAGAGCCGCAGCTACGGCCAGGCCAACCCCACCACCGGCCTTCTCACCCTGAGCGGCGGCAGCCTGGTCAATGGCGATACCCTGGGTACCGGCAGCCTGAGCAGTAGCGCCCCCGCTAACGCCCAGGCTGGTCAGAGCTATCAACTGGTGGGCAGCAACGTCGCCTTCAGCAGTGGCCAGGCCAGCAATTACGCCATCACCTACCAGGATGGCACGCTCACTGTAACCAAGGCACCCCTCACCGTTACCGCCGGCAACGCCGGCAAGACCTACGACGGCCAGGCCTGGAACGGC
>NZ_BFBP01000006.1:101582-101804 GCF_003112695.1 Azospira sp. I13 | reverse complement strand
GTCCTCGGCGAGAACGCCAGCGTCCTCGGCGGTGCTGTCACCTACGGCGGCAGCGCCTTCGGTGCCATCAACGCCGGCAGCTATGCCATCGCCCCAAGCGGTCTAACCTCCAGCAACTACGCCATTACCTATGTTGATGGTGCCCTGAATGTGGCCAAGGCACCCCTCACCGTTACCGCCGGCAACGCCGCCAAGACCTACGACGGCCAGGCCTGGAACGGT
>NZ_BFBP01000006.1:0-101573 GCF_003112695.1 Azospira sp. I13 | reverse complement strand
GTCCTCGGCGAGAACGCCAGCGTCCTCGGCGGTGCTGTCACCTACGGCGGCAGCGCCTTCGGTGCCATCAACGCCGGCAGCTACGCCATCGCCCCAAGCGGTCTAACCTCCAGCAACTACGCCATTACCTATGTCGATGGTGCCCTGAATGTGGCCAAGGCACCGCTGACCGTCACTGCCGCCAATGCCAGCAAGGTCTACGATGGCCAGGTCTGGAGCGGCCCGGGCGGGCTTTCGGCCTTGCAGTTCGCCGGTTTCGTCAATGGCGAGAACAGCAGCGTGCTGAGCGGCCAGCCCAGTTATAGCGGCAATGCCCAGGGGGCGGTGGATGTGGGCACCTATGCCNATGACCTATCACGGCGGCCAGTTGAGCATCACGCCCCGCTCCCTGGTGGTGAAGGCGGCGGATAGGAGCCGGAGCTATGGGGCAGCCAATCCGCTGGCCGGTCAGGTGGTGGTAGCCGGGGGTTCCCTGGCCCAGGGGGACAGCCTCGGCGAGGCGCATTTGTCTTCCGCAGCCGAGGTCACGGCCGGGGCCGGCCGGCAATTCGCCCTGACGCCCTCCAGTGTGGCCTTTGCCCAGGGCAAGGCGGACAACTACGCCATCACTTACCAGGATGGGACCCTCTCCATCACCAAGGCGCCCCTGACGGTCACGGCCCTGGACGGTCGGGGCTGGGTCGGTTCCCGCCCCTGGCAGGGGGGCATGGGGGTGAGCTTTGCCGGTTTCCTCAATGGGGATGATGCGAGCGATCTGTCCGGCAGCCTGAGCTACGGCGGCTCCAGCCAGGGAGCCCGCAAGGCCGGCAGCTATCTGCTGACCCCGGGCGGGTTCGCCAGCGACAACTACGACATCGCTTATGTCGATGGCAGTCTGACCCTGCGCAATCCGCCTGCGGTGGCCACCGCCAGCAATACCGCGGTACCCGGGGGCGGGCAGTTGCACCGGGTTACCCGGGAGGAGGACAAGGACAGCCGCCTGCCCCAACTGCCGGTGGTGCCGGCCATTCCCCAGTTCGCCCAGGCACCCATGAGCTTTATTCCCTATCTGGCGGTGGGCCGGGACTTCATCGCGCTGCCACGCTGAGGGTGGCGCCCTGGCGCTTTAGTGACCAGGGGGGAGCGGTAGCTTGCCTTGGGGTCGCTTGGGCATGAAGACGACAGGCTGGACGACAGGCGGTGCGCTACGGACCGGCCAGGGGCCGGCCAGCCGTAGCCGGGCCTGAATGCGCCAGCCCAGGAGGACGGCCAGGGCGATGGCGTAGAGGATCGGGTCGAGCAGGGCGACGCGCTTGACCAGCCAGAGGTAGTGGGCGACGCCGAGGATGGCGATGGCGTAGACCATGCGATGCAGTTCTTGCCAGCGCTTGCCGCCCAGGTGGCGGATCGCCCGCTGGTTGGAGGTGAGGGCCAGGGGCCAGAGCAGCACGAAGGCGGCGAAGCCCAGGGTGATGAAGGGGCGCTTGAGAATGTCCCGGGCGATGGCGTCCAGGTCCCAGAACTGGTCCAGCCAGACATAGGCGAGGAAGTGCAGCACGCCGTAGGCGAAGGCGGTGAGGCCCAACTGGCGTCGCAGGCGCAGCAGCCAGTGCCAGCCGGAGAGCTTGCGTAATGGCGTGATGCAGAGGGTGAGGAGCAGGAAGTTGAGCGTCCAGATGCCCAGCCCCCGGCTCAGGGCCTCGATGGGGTTGGCGCCCAGGGTGTCAGCGGCCAGCCCCCAGGCATAGTAGGCGGCAGGGAGCAGGGAAAGCAGCAACAGGACGAGACGGAGTGGATTCAAGGGCGGCGGATGGGGAGTGGTGTTCATGGGGTGCAGTGACAGGTTGTATTGGGTGCTGGCGGGGTGCAGGTAGGACTCAGAAGAAGCGGCGCAGATCCATGCCGCGATAAAGGTCCGCCACCTGTTCCGCATAGCCGTTGAAGGGTAGGGTTGGGCGCTTGCGGAATTCGCCGATACGGCGCTCCGTGGCCTGGCTCCATCGGGGGTGGTCCACCGCCGGATTGACGTTGGAGTAGAAGCCGTATTCGCTGGGGCCGGCCTTCACCCAGGTGGTGCGGGGCTGTTCGGCGACGAAGCGGATGCGGACGATGGACTTGGCGCTCTTGAATCCATATTTCCAGGGCACCACCAGGCGGATCGGCGCGCCGTTCTGGGCGGGCAGCACTTCACCATAGAGCCCCACCGCCAGCAGGGTCAGGGGGTGCCGCGCTTCATCAAGGCGCAGGCCTTCCACATAGGGCCATTCCAGCAGGGGCGAGCGCACGCCGGGCATTTGCGCGGGATCGGCAAGGGTGACGAATTCCACGTACTTGGCGTTGCCCGTGGGTTCCACCCGGCGGATCAGCTCCGCCAGGGGGAAGCCGACCCAGGGGATGACCATGCTCCAGCCTTCGACACAGCGCAGCCGGTAGATACGTTCTTCCAGGGGAGCGAGCTTGAGCAGGCTGTCGATGTCGTAGACGCGGGGATGTTTCACCTCCCCCTCCACCGCCACACTCCAGGGGTGGGTCTTGAGACGACCCGGGGCCTGGCGGGCCGGGTCTTCCTTGGCACTGCCGAATTCGTAGAAGTTGTTGTAGGAGGTGACCGAGGCCAGGGGCGTTGTTTTCTCCTGGCTGCTGTAGGGGCTGGCGCTGAGCGGGCCCAAGGTCGGGCGGCCTTCCGGGGCCGCCCACAAATCCTGCCCCAGGCCGGCCAGGGCAGCGCCGGCCCCCAGGCTTTGGAGCAGGCGCCGCCGTTGCAGGAACAGCGCCTGGGAGGTGATTTCGGAAGGGAGAATGTCGGCAGGTGGGCGAATCAGCATCGGGGTCTCGGTCGATTCGTTCAGCGGGCCACGTGCCAGACGTTATTCACGCCGTCGCCGGTGCTGTCGCCGGGTTTCTGGTCCTTCGCCCAATAGTACAAGGGCTTGCCCTGGAAGGCCCATTGGCGGCGGCCATCCTCCCGATGCACGATGCTCCACTCGCCCTGGGGCTGGGCCATCTCGCCGGCCAGGAAGGGAGGCCAGTTGGTGGCACAGGGGCCGTTGCAGGCACTCTTGCCGCTGTGGGCCGTATCCCGGTCAAAAGTGTAGAGCGTCATACCGTTGGCGCCGGACCACATGCCGCCGTGTCGGGCAGCCGGCTCGTGGTGGGAGGCATACATGCCACCGCAGGCAGTGGTCAGTAGTAGCAGGCCAAGGGCCAGGGCTAGCGGTGGGCGGCTCGTCGTCTTGTTCATGATGTTCTCCTTGCCGGAGGAGGTGCGGCGGCCCACGGGAGGTTGGCTGCCGTTGCCTTCGTAGGGGCTTTGGCAGCGCCGGGCTGGCGGTGTTCCGCCTGGGGCGGAAAATTTCCAGCCGGCCCGGAGGGCGTGGAGAGTGGGGCGAGATGGCGTGAGGGGGGGGTGGTCCGGGCGAGGGCTTGGCGGAAGCCCTGGGCCATGTCGGAAAGGGCTGCGCTGGCAAAGAAAAAGGGTGGCAAGCTTGGCTTGACCACCCTTTCTTCGGCGGCCGTCCGCAGACGGCCCTTCGTGTCGCTTAGCGCAGGCCGGCGGCGTACTCGGCCACAGCCTTGATTTCCTGGTCGCTCATCTTGGCCGCGATGGTGCGCATCATCTTTTCCGGATCGTTGCCGCGTTCGCCGGAGCGGAACTGCTTCAACTGGTTCTCGGTGTACTCGGCCCATTGACCGGCCAGACGGGGGAACTGGGCGGGCAGACCAGCACCGGCGGCGCCATGGCAACCGGCACAGGCAGGAATGCCCTTCTTCACGTCGCCGGCGCGCCACAGCTTCTGGCCTTGGGCGACCAGCTTCTCGTCCTTGGCTTCCTGGGGCTTGAGCTTCTGCTCGGCGAAGTAGGCGGCGACGTTCTTTACATCTTCTTCGGTGGCCAGGGTGGCGGCCATGCCGGACATGATGGCGTTGTTACGCAGGGCGGGCTTGCCGTCGGCGCCAGGCTTGAAGTTGGAAATCTGCTTGGCGATGTATTCGGGCACCTGGCCGGCCAGGTTCGGGTTGGCAGCAGCCAGGCTGTTGCCGTCGGTGCCGTGACAGGCGCCGCAGACGCCTTCGGCAATGGGCTTGCCCTTGGCGGGATCCGGTTTGGCAGCAGCTTCCGGGTTGGCGTGGGCGGTGAAGCTGGCGGCGAGCAGAAGCGCCAGAGCCGTGGTGCGAATCATGTCCAAACTCCTTGTATCGATCCAAAAATCCGGTGAGAGCGGCAACCCGCCGCAGCGGCGCCGTGGAGGACCTTCCCTGGGGCGGTCCGGTATTGGGTGCGGCCGGTTTTGCCGACAGGCGCAGAAGTTTCCCAAAGCAGCCCTGAAAGCGAAACCCGAAACCCTGCTATTCTATATCACTTTGGCGCTCCGACGCGAGGAGCGGAAAAAGGAGAAGGCCCACCATGGCCCTGTTTCAAAAGGCGGTTTTCCTGACCACCGTCGCCCACCTGCGGGATGTGCCTGCGGATGCCCTGGCCGAAGTTGCTTTCGCCGGTCGTTCCAATGCCGGCAAATCGTCCGCCATCAATACCCTGGCCAACCATACCCGGCTGGCTTTCGTTTCCAAAACTCCCGGCCGTACCCAGCACCTCAACTACTTCAAGCTGGAAGAGGGCAAATACCTGGTGGATCTGCCGGGCTATGGCTACGCCAAGGCGCCGGAAGAAATCCGTTCCCAGTGGGAAGGCCTGCTCGGCCCCTACCTGCAGGAGCGGGTACCCCTGGCCGGCGTTGTCCTGATCATGGATAGCCGCCACCCCCTGACCGAGCTGGATCAGGGGCTGATCGACTGGTTTGCCCTGACCGGCAAGCCCATTCACATCCTGTTGTCCAAAGCCGACAAGCTGACCCGCCAGGAGCAGGTGCTGGTTTTGCGCCAGGTCAAGGCAGCCCTGGCCGCGCTGGGCGAACGTTGCACCGTGCAACTGTTCTCCAGCCTGAAGAAGACCGGGGTGGAAGAGGCTGAGAAGGTGATTGCCGGCTGGATGGGCATGGAAGTGCCGCCACCGCGCCCGGCGCCGGCGCCCCGGCCGATCCGTTCGGCCAAGAGCGCTGCCGGCGCCAAGCAGAATCGCACTCACGCACCGGGCAACAAGAAGGCCGTGCTGGCCGGTGGCAAGGCCAAGCCCAAGGCTGCCAAGAGCCCGGAGCAGAAATAAAAAAGCCCCCGGTAAAGGGGTAACCGGGGGCCAAAATGCCTTAACTTGATTAAGGCACCCGCTCAGGGAGGTAAAGCGGGAGACGGTGTGAGCCATCTGCGTACTCAGAGCAGGCTCCCCGGGGAGAAGTTCCCTGTCAGGGCATTTTTTTTGAAAATTTTTTCAGGGTTCCATTTTTGCCTGCCATGACCAAGCAAACCATTTCCGGCCAGTTTTCTGCCACCCGCATGCGGCGCATGCGCCGCGATGACTTTTCCCGCCGCCTGATGCGCGAATCCGTGCTGACGCCGGACGACCTGATCTATCCCGTCTTCGTCCTCGAAGGCAGTAATCGCACCGAAGCCGTGGCCTCGATGCCCGGGGTTTCCCGCCAGAGCCTGGACCTGCTGCTGAAGACCGCCGAGCGGGCCGTTAAGCTGGGCGTGCCCGCCCTGGCCCTGTTCCCGGTGGTGGACGGCAGCAAGAAGAGCCTGGATGCGGCCGAGGCCTACAATCCGGACGGCCTGGTGCCCACCGTGGTGCAGGCCCTGAAGAAGGAATTCCCGGAACTGGGCGTCATCACCGATGTGGCCTTGGACCCCTACACCATCCACGGCCAGGATGGTTTGATCGATGCCAGTGGCTACGTGCTCAATGACGAGACCGTGGAAGTGCTGATCAAGCAGGCCGTCTGCCACGCCCAGGCCGGTGCCGACGTGGTGGCCCCTTCCGACATGATGGATGGCCGCATCGGCAGCATCCGCCAGGCCCTGGAAGCGGAGAAGCTGATCTATACCCGTATCCTCGCTTATTCCGCCAAGTACGCTTCGGCCTTCTACGGCCCCTTCCGGGACGCCGTTGGTTCCGCCGGCAACCTGGGCAAGGGCAACAAGTACACCTACCAGATGGACCCGGCCAATACGGACGAGGCCCTGCGGGAAGTGGCCCAGGATCTGGAAGAAGGCGCCGACATGGTGATGGTGAAGCCGGGCATGCCCTATCTGGACATCGTGCGCCGGGTGAAGGAACAGTTCGGCGTGCCTACCTACGCTTATCAGGTGAGCGGCGAATACGCCATGCTCAAGGCCGCCATCCAGAACGGCTGGCTGGCCGAGGAAGCCTGTGTGCTGGAGGCCCTGCTCTCCTTCAAGCGGGCCGGGGCCGACGGCATCCTCACCTATTTCGCTCTGGATGCGGCGGAGTGGCTGCGGGCCTGATCCCGTACTGCAGTCGCCGCCGCAAAAAAGAAGCCCGCCATTGGCGGGCTTTTAAATTTCGAGAGGTACTACAGAAACATCAGTCGAGGGCGATCTGGGCCTTCAGCCAGAGGGTGCGGCCCGGTTCGTTGATCCGGGTGTTGGGGCTGAAAGCCAGATAACCCGGGATGGTGGCGCCGGACTTGGAAAGGTGTTCGGCGTAGGCCTTGTCGAACAGGTTGTCGATGCCGGCGGTCAGCAGGGTGCTTTTGCTCGGGCGATAGCCGGCGTTGACCGAGAACACGGTGAAACCGCCGGTGCGGCCCAGATCCTTGCCGTTGGTCACGATGTTGCCGGAACCTACGTCGTAGCGGTCCTGGGAGGCCACCATGCGGGCCAGGGCGCCGAAGGACCAGGTGCGGTTGTCGTAATTGACACCCATGCGCAGTTCCAGGGGCGGTTGCTGGGCCAGGGGCTTGCCGTCCGTATCATTGGTGCCGTGCACATAGGCCAGGGCACCGTAGCCCTTCCAGGTCTGAGTGAACTGATAGGCCAGATCGGCTTCGCCGCCATAGACAGTGGCATCCACGTTGCGGGTGACGGCCGGGTTGCCGCCGTTGTCCCAGCGGACCAGCAGGTAATCCTTGACCTTGCTGTAGAAGCCGGAGAGTCCGCTGCTCCAGGGGCCCTGGCGATAGTTGGCGCCCACGTCCAGCTGGGTGGTCTTTTCCGGAGCGCTGCTGAGGAAGCCGCTGCTAGCCGGCGCAAGGGGATTGCCCTTGCCCCGTTCCCAGAAGTCGGCAGTGCGCTCGGAGTGGCCCAGGCCGGCATACCAGGTGCCTGCGCCGGGAATGAAGTCGCTCTCGTAGCGCAGGAAGCCGCTGCTCAGGGTTTCCTTGTCCGTGGCATTGCGGGTGGTGCTGGTGGCCCGCTTGTCCTGCACCTCATGCCAATCCACGCGCAGGCCACCGATGACTCGGTTGTCCTGATTCAGATGGTGGGTGGCTTCGCCGAACAGGCCGCGCTGCTGGAAGACCATGTCTTCGGCCCAGGCCTTGTTCCAGGTGGATGCCTCCGCCAGCCCGCCGCTCATCATGGACATGCCGGAACGGAAGCGGTGGGTGTCCTCCTTGGTATCCATGCCCAGGGTGACCTTGGTCATCTCGCCGGCATTGAGGGTCACCGAGGCCCGGGCACCGGTGGTCTTGCGGTCCGGGTTGCTGACCATGTAGGAAGCGCCGGCCGGCTTGGTGCGCAGGCTGTAGTTGTCCATCACGTGGTCAACATAGTTGTAGTAGGCCAGGGCCTCCACCTTGTCCACCAGGGCGGAGAGCTTGCGCTTCTCGAACTTGAGGGCGATGTTTTCCCGGGCAAACTTGCTGCCGTCCATAGTGCGGTCGGCGTAGGCGGCTTCGCCGTCGCTACGGGCGAGGGAGAGCTCCAGCCGGGTGTTGTCATCCGGCGTGAAGCCGATGGCAGCGTTGGTGCTCCAGCGGGTGTAGCGGGAATGAATGGTCTTGCCGTTGCCGTCCTTGTAGTCGTTGGCATCGGCCCGGGTGGCGCCGGCCTGGACATAGTACTGGCCGTTGCCGGCACGCACGTCGGCGGCCTGGTCGTTGCGGCCGAAGCTGCCCACGGTGAGGCTGCCGCTACCCTTCACGCCGGGTTCGCGGAAGCGCTTGATGTCCTTTTCGAAGAGCACCACCCCGGCGGATTGGCCGGCGCCGTAAAGCACGCTCTGGGGGCCTTTCAGCACGGTCACCCGGTCATAGGAATCCGGGTAGACATAGGCCGTGGGCGGGTCCATGCGGCCGCCGCAGCCGCCGTAGATTTCCTGGCCGTCCAGGAGAATGCCCAGGCGGGAGCCGGAGAAACCCCGCAGCACCGGGTCGCCATCCGTGCCGCCCTTGCGGATGACGGAGAAGCCCGGGATGGCCTTGAGGAAGTCGGCCCCGTCGTGGGCCGGCAGGGGCTGGCGCGGTGCCTTCGGGTCGGTGACCACCTTCAGCGGCTCTTCCATGCGGGGCGCGGTGACCACGACGGAATCCAGGGTGGTGGCCTCCTGGGCCAAGGCGGCACCGGAGAAGGCAAGAAGGACGGCCAGGCTGAGCCGGCTGGGTGTGAACGGCATGGTTGCTCCCCTAAGCAGGTTATTGTGATGACGTTTTAGGGGATGGATTCTGGCGTGCCGGCGGCGTCGCGGGAATGTGACACAGTGTCGCACCGGGATGGTGCGCAGTCCGCCAAGGCAGGTCGGGAGTGGCTCTGTCGGCGGAGTGGGGTGGAGGATGTGGGCAGGAGTGGTGGTGGGGCGGGCGGCTTGATGCAATAAAAAAGCCACCCGGTAGGGTGGCTTTTGCGCTGTCTTCCGGCGGGCTTGCCGGAGGGCGGCTTACAGTTCCTTGGCGTTCTCGGCCAGGTACTTGGCAACGCCGTCGGGGCTGGCGGTCATGCCCTTCTTGCCCTTGTTCCAGCCAGCCGGGCAAACCTCGCCATGCTCTTCGGTGAATTGCAGGGCATCCACCATGCGCAGCATTTCGTCGATGTTGCGGCCCAGGGGCAGGTCGTTGACCACCTGGTGGCGCACGGCGCCGCTCTTGTCGATCAGGAAGGAGCCGCGGAAGGCGACGCCGGGGGCAGCTTCCACATCATAGGCCTGGCAGATGCTGTGCTTGATGTCGGCCACCAGGGGGTAGCCGACCTGGCCGATGCCGCCCTTTTCCACGGGAGTGTTCTTCCAGGCCAGGTGGGTGAACTGGGAGTCGATGGAACAGCCGACCACTTCGACGCCGCGCTTCTTGAACTCTTCCAGACGGTGATCGAAGGCGATCAGTTCGGAGGGGCAGACGAAGGTGAAGTCCAGGGGGTAGAAGAAGAGAACCGCGTACTTGCCCTTGATGTGCTCGGAGAAGGTCATCTCCTTGATTTCGTTGTTGCCATAAACAGCCAGGGCTTTGAAATCGGGGGCTTGCTTACCGACGAGAACGGCCATGTTTTTCTCCTGATGAAGGGGGGAATGGGGGACTGAATTGGAATATGTACTTGAGGTGAATTCGGGGCAAATCCTGCGCCAGGCGCGGCACAGCGTCCCTTTATGACAGCTTTTGAAATCTAACCGAGGGTCCGGCGGCTGTCAATTTCGCAGCAGGGCGGTTTCAAAGCCTGGCAACAGGCCGATGGCCCGGGCCGGTGCGGGCTCCGGTACCAGGTGACCCTGGAAGAGGGCTTCGATCACCGGCGGCTCCTGCCAGGGCTGATCCATGAAGGTCAGGCCGGCCTCTTCCACCAGGGTGCCGGCCCAGTAGGCCTTGGAGATGGCGCCCAGGGTGTCCAGGTCCAGGCTGTGGGGCAGGTGCAGGTAGTCGATCCAGTTGGCGTCGTGATAGGAGCAGGTATAAGGCCCGCGGGTGGTTACCCGGGTCAGCTGCTTGCCGAAGACCCGCCCCGGGTGCTTCTGGCGGTAGTTTTCCGCATCCGTGCGGGTGGCGAAGAGAAACTGGGCGTGGAGCCGGGAGGGATAACGCTCGAAACTGCGCTGGCGGAAAAATTCCAGGTTGTATTCGGCGAAATAGTTGTGCACCAGCTGGGGATTGGTGCCGGAGGGGAAGACGGTGCGCGGCTCGGCATGGGGGCCGCCCGTCTGGAAGTCCCAGCCTGGCAGGGACTCCTCCGGCTCCAGCCAGACATAGAGTTCGAGGGGGGCGGCGCCGTGCAGGAGGTTGTCCATGCCGGCATTGTGTCAGAGGGTCGGGTGCTGTTCAAAACCTATTTGGAATTCAGGTGCCAGGGGGCATTCCGTCGCCTCCACCCGGATCACGTGGGCGCCCGGCGGCCCGTCGTGGCACCAGGCCTCCAGGGCCGTTACGGCCTCCGTCGGTCCCCAGGCCAGGGCTTCCACCGAGCCGTCCAGGCGGTTGCGTACCCAGCCGTTGGCGCCCAGACGCTCGGCCTCCCGGCGCAAGCTCCAGCGGAAGCCCACTCCCTGAACACGGCCGTGGATGTGCAGTAGCACTGCCCGTTCGGTCATGGCTGGGCCGCCTGCGGCTCGCTTTTCGGCGGCAGGAGAATGGTTGCCCGCTGCCAGGCCTCTTCCAGGTTGGCCACCACGTTGTCGTCGCCTAGGTCTTCGGCAAAGCCGGAGCGGAACACCAGGGAGCCGGGCTGGGGGTTGAGTCCGGCCAGGATCAAGTGGCTATCCCGCTTGGCCAGCATTCGGGCCAGGGCTTCCAGGGTGTCCAGGCCGGTGGTGTCCAGGTTGATGACCTGGTGCATGTCGAGAATCAGCACCCGCGTGCCCTGGGCATTCTGCTCCAGCAAGGTTTGCAGCTTGCCGACGGCGCCGAAGAAGAGGGATCCGTAAAGGCTGTAGGCCACCAGGGGCTGCCCGGTGGCCCAGTCCGGTTGGGGCAGGCGCTCCACCTTGGTCAGCTCGGACATGCGGTAGATGAAGAAGAGGGACGCCAGCACCATGCCGATCTCCACCGCCAGGGTGAGGTCGAAGACCACCGTGATGATGAAGGTGGAAAGCAGGATCACCCGGTAATTCATGGAATAGCGGGAGAGCTCCTTGAACTCATGCCATTCCCCCATGTTCCAGGCGACGATCATGAGGATGGCCGAGAGGGTGGCCAGGGGCACGTCGCTGGCCAGCGGTGCGGCTACCAGCACCACCGCCAGCAGGGTCAGGGAGTGGATGATGCCGGCCACCGGGGTACGGCCGCCGGCCCGCACGTTGGTGCTGGTGCGGGCAATGGCGCCGGTGGCGGCAAAACCGCCGACCAGGGGGGCCGCCACGTTGGCGATGCCCTGGGCGATGAGTTCCTGGTTGGGGTCGTGCCGGTCATCGATCTGGCTGTCGGCCACCCGGGCCGAGAGCAGGGATTCGATGGCGCCCAGCAGGGCAATGGTGATGGCCGGGGAAATCAGGTTGCGCAGGGTGGATAGGCTCAGTTCCGGCAGGGCAAATGCGGGCAGGGACTGGGGAATACCGCCGAAGCGGCTGCCAATGGTTTCCACCGGGAATGCCAGCAGGGACTGGGCGGCGGTGCCGGCGATGAGCACTGCCAGGGGGCCGGGCAGCTTGCCCAGCAGCGGCACCTTACCGGCGATGCGCTTGTTCCAGACCACCAGCAACACCAGGGAGGCGGAGGCCAGGGCCAGGGTGGGCAGGTCCGTATGGGGCAGGTTGGCGGCCAGCACCTTCATCTTGGCGAAGAACTCGGCCGGCAGAGCCTCCATGTCCAGGCCCAGGAATTCCTTGATCTGGCTGATGAAGATGAGCACGGCAATGCCGTTGGTGAAGCCGATCACTACCGTGACCGGAATGAAACGGATCAGGGCACCCAGCCGGGCCAGACCCATGCCGATGAGAATCAGCCCCGCCAGCATGGTGGCGATGAGCAGGTTGGCCAGGCCGTACTGGGCGACGATGCCGTAGACGATGACGATGAAGGCGCCGGTGGGGCCGCCGATCTGTACCCGGGAGCCGCCCAGGGCGGAGATGAGGAAACCGGCGACGATGGCCGTCCAGATACCCGCTGCCGGGTCCACGCCGGAAGCGATGGCAAAGGCCATGGCCAGAGGCAGGGCGAGTACGCCCACGGTGAGACCGGCCGACACGTCGCGCCCGAACTGGGCCCGGTCGTAATCAGGCAGGCAGTCCAGGAGCTTCGGTCGGAAGGCGCTCATTGCTGTTCTGTGCTGTCTTGTGTGGGAACCTGATTCAGGGTCTCGCGCAGAATCCGGGCGGCAGCCCAGAGCATGAGACCCAGACCGGCGATAGTACTGAGGAGTGCTTCCCCGGTAGTCGTGGGGAAGTTGCGGAAAAACAGGGGTTCCTTACCCGCGAGGTAGGCCAGGCCCACCGCGAACGCCACCATCCCGGCCACGTCCAGGAGGGCGTAGCCGAGGATCGGCAGGGTCAGGGAAAAGCGGCGTTTGCCTTGGGGCAGGATCATGGCGCTAGACTAGGGCGTGGGGCTGACACAGAACTTACAGTCACTAATATCGGCGGCTTTAGATCGTCCGGTTATTTTACCCGCATCCCGGGCTGGGCGCCGGAATCGGGCGACAGGATGTAGAGGCCGCCGGTCTTGCCTTCCGGATCGGAGGCGGCCAGTACCATGCCTTCGGACATGCCGAACTTCATTTTGCGCGGTGCCAGGTTGGCCACCATCACCGTCAGGCGGCCTACCAGGGTTGCCGGATCGTAAGCGGACTTGATGCCGGCGAAGACCTGGCGCGGCTTCTCTTCGCCGATGTCGAGTTGCAGGCGGATCAGCTTGTCGGCGCCTTCCACGTGGCTGGCGTCCACGATCTTGGCGATGCGCAGGTCCACTTTCATGAAATCGTCGATGGAAATATGGGGGCCGGCTTCGGCGGCGGCCTGGGCCACCTGGGCTTCCTTCTGCTGCTTTTCGGCGTGGCGCTGCTGGGAATGCTCGGCGCCCTTCTCCGCGGCCTTGGCCGGGGCAGCAGTAGCGGCAGGTGCCAGGGAAGCCTTGTTGGCTTCTACCAGAGCCTCCACCAGCTTGGGGTCGATACGGGTCATGAGGTGCTCATAGGGCTGGATGGCGTGGCCGGCGGCCAGCACGGCATTGACGTCGTCCCAGGCGAAGGGGGCGACGTTGAGGAAGGCGGCGACCTTGTCGGCCAGCACAGGCAGTACTGGCTTGAGCAGCACGGTGAGCAGGCGGAAGAGGTTCAGCGCGTTGGTGCAGGCGGCGTGCAGGGCGGCGTCCTGGCCTTCCTGTTTGGCCAGTTCCCAGGGCTTCACCGTGTCCACATACTGGTTCACGCCATCGGCCAGGGCCATGATTTCCCGCAGGGCGCGGCCGAATTCCCGGTTCTCGTAGTAGTCGGCGATGCGCGGTGCGGCTTCCCGGATGGCGGCGTAGGGCGCCAGGGTTTCG
The DNA here is from genome assembly GCF_003112695.1 of Azospira sp. I13. Taxonomy (GTDB): domain Bacteria; phylum Pseudomonadota; class Gammaproteobacteria; order Burkholderiales; family Rhodocyclaceae; genus Azospira. The sequence continues at coordinate 88,347 of NZ_BFBP01000006.1, read as the reverse complement.
TCAGCCACGGCCAGTTGGCCGTTGAAACGCTTGGCGATGAAGCCGGCGGCCCGGCTGGCGATGTTCACGTACTTGCCCACCAGGTCGGAATTCACCCGGGCGGTGAAGTCCGGCAGGGAAAGGTCGATGTCTTCCAGAGTGTTGGTCAGCTTGGCGGCAAAGTAGTAGCGCAGCCATTCCGGGTTGAGGCCCTGTTGCAGGTAGCTCTCAGCGGTGATGAAGGTGCCGCGGGACTTGGACATCTTTTGGCCATCCACGGTGAGGAAGCCGTGGGCAAAAACCTTGGTGGGGGTGCGGAAACCCGCCTGCTCCAGCTCGGCGGGCCAGAACAGGGCATGGAAGTAGAGGATGTCCTTGCCGATGAAGTGGTACAGCTCGGCCTGGGAATCCTTGGCCCAGTATTCATTGAAATCCAGGCCCCGCTTCTCGCAGAGGTTGGCGAAGGAGCCCATGTAGCCGATGGGGGCGTCAAGCCAGACGTAGAAATATTTGCCCGGGGCATCGGGGATCTCGAAGCCGAAATAGGGGGCGTCCCGGGAAATATCCCAGTCGGTGAGCTTGTTTTCACCCTCGGCGCCGAGCCACTCCTGCATCTTGTTGGCGGCCTCGGTCTGCAGGCGGCCTTCCTGGCGGGTCCAGCGACGCAGGAAGTCCTGGCAGCGGGGATCGGAGAGCTTGAAGAAATAATGGTCGGACGAACGCATTTCCGGTTTGGCGCCGGAGACAGCGGAATAGGGGTTCTTCAGCTCGTTGGGGGTGTAGGCGGCGCCGCACACCTCGCAGTTGTCGCCGTACTGGTCCTTGGCGCTGCACTTGGGGCACTCGCCCTTGATGAAGCGGTCCGGCAGGAACATGGACTTGACCGGGTCGTAGAACTGCTCGATGGAGCGCACTTCGATCAGGCCGGCGGCCTTCAGCTTGCCGTAGATATCTTCGGCGCAGCGGCGGGTTTCCGGGGTGTTGGTGGAATAGTAGTTGTCAAAACCCACCAAGAAGCCGGCGAAGTCCCGCGTATGCTCGCCGTAGACCCGCTCGATCAGGGCTTCCGGGGTGATGCCTTCATTTTGGGCCCGCAGCATGATGGGGGTGCCGTGGGTGTCGTCGGCGCAGACGTACCAGCAGTCGTGGCCCCGCATTTTCTGGAAGCGCACCCAGATGTCAGTCTGGATGTACTCCACCAGGTGGCCCAGGTGGATGGCGCCGTTGGCGTAGGGGAGTGCGGAGGTGACGAGAATCTTGCGCTTCATGGGAGGCCCGGAATGTGGATGGAGCAAAGGCGCAAGTTTAACAAACGCCGGGCCACCCCGGGGCTGGGCCTACTGGCCGCGAAAGACCGGGCTGCGCCTTTCCTTGAAGGCCCGCACGCCTTCCTGATAGTCCTCACTGGTGTAAACAATGCGGCGCAAGCCCTGGATGCGCTCGAAATCCTGGGGCGAGAGGCTATGGGCCCCGGCCAGGATGCGCAGTTCCTCCTTCATCACGGCGATGGCGAGGGGAGCGTTGGCGGCGATACGGCGGGCCATGCCGTCAACGAAGCTGTCGATCTCGCTGGCGGCCACCACATGATTCACGATGCCCAGGCGCTCCAGACGCTCGGCGCTGACCGGGCTGGCGGTGAATAGCATCTCCTTGGCGATGTGCAGATGGGCCGCATTGAAGAAGGTGAGTAGCCCCGAAGCGTTGTAGGGCACGCCCATCTTCGCCGGGGTGGCGGCGAAGGTGGCAGCCGGGCTGGCCACCACCACGTCGCAGGCAAAAACCAGCTCGCAGGCGCCGCCCCAGACGCCGCCTTCCACCAGGGCAATGACCGGTGCCGGGAAGGCCTCGATGCTGCGGATCAGGGAGCGCAGCGGGTCGCGCCAGCCCAGGGGGTCCCGGCCATCCGGCAGTTCATCGACGCTGTGGCCGGCGGACCAGACCCGGGCGCCGGGTTCTGCCCGCAGGACCACCGTGCGTACACCGGCGGATTCGAAGCGACCCAGGGCGTCTTCCAGTTCCCTGACCAGCGGGGCGCTGAGGGCGTTGCGCTTGAGGCTGTAGTTGAGGGTAAGGGTGCCGATGGCGTCGTGGATATCGGCCAGGATAAGAGGCATGGCGTGTCCGGGAAGGAGCAATGAAAACGGCATTATGGCCGGCTTTTGTGATGCCTATGCAAAGGGGTGCGTTGGGCGGCGGGGAAAAATTGTTTATACTTGATAAAAATACTCAACTATCCCAGGCATCCACCCAGGAGCATCGTTCCATGAGCCTCAGCGTCGCCGACGTTCAGACTGCCCTGCAGTCTCTGATCGACCCCAATACCCAGAAGGACTTCGTTACCTCCAAGGCCGCCCGCAACATCAAGGTGGACGGAGGCAACGTATCCCTCGACATCGAGCTGGGCTACCCGGCCAAGACCCAGATCGACACCATCCGCAACCGGGTGATTGAGGCCGTCAAGGCCCTGCCCGGTGTGGGTAACGTGTCGGCCAACGTCTATGTGAAGATCGTCTCCCACACCGTGCAGCGGGGCGTGAAGCTGCTGCCGGGTGTCAAGAACATCATCGCCGTGGCCTCCGGCAAGGGCGGCGTCGGCAAGAGCACCACCGCCGTGAACCTGGCCCTGGCTTTGGCCCAGGAAGGCGCTACCGTCGGCCTGCTGGACGCCGACATCTACGGCCCCTCCCAGCCCCAGATGCTGGGTCTGGCCGGCAAGCAGCCCGAATCCAAGGACGGCCAGAGCCTGGAGCCCCTGGAAGCCCACGGCATTCAGGCCATGTCCATCGGCTTCCTGCTGGAAGACGTGGAAACCCCCATGGTCTGGCGCGGCCCCATGGTGACCCAGGCATTGGAACAGCTGCTGCGGGATACCAACTGGCGCGATGTGGACTATCTGGTGATCGACATGCCCCCGGGCACTGGCGACACCCAGCTGACCCTCTCCCAGAAGGTGCCGGTGACTGGCGCCGTGGTGGTCACCACGCCCCAGGACATCGCCCTCATCGACGCCCGCAAGGGCCTGAAGATGTTCGAGAAGGTGGGCATTCCCATCCTCGGCATCGTCGAGAACATGTCCATCCACATCTGTTCCAAGTGCGGCCATGAAGAACACATCTTCGGCCACGGCGGCGGCGAACAGATGTGCAAGGACTACGATGTGGAATTCCTCGGCGCCCTGCCCCTGGAACTGGCCATCCGTGAAATGGCCGACACCGGCAAGCCCACCGTGGTCGGCGCCCCCGATTCCCGTCCTGCTGAAATCTACCGGGCCATCGCCCGCCGGGTGGCGGTGAAGATTGCCGACAAGGCCAAGGACCTGACCAGCAAGTTCCCCAACATCGTGGTACAGAACACGTGAACCCCAGTCTGGCCGAATAGTTTGTTCGGCCCCGGGTAAATATAAAAAAACCGACCCTGATGGGTCGGTTTTTTTATTGCCATGATTTGGCCTGACGGCGTTGCTGAAATATGACGTTGACACAATACGTTTGCATGTTTACATTGGTTAGCACATGCTAGCGAATTGAGGTTTTTATGATTCAGCCCGCTAAAGAAAGAATGGAAACGGTTGGCGTCCGCTTCCCGGTATCGGATATCGAATGGCTCGCTTCCCTGCAGGTCAAGGGTGCCGTGACGCCCTCAGACAAGATACGTCACCTCATTGCCGAAGCCAGGCGACAAGAAGCCGGTACCGCTGACCTGGAAACATGCCTGGCTTGGGCCCGGGATTTGGTGGCCCCCTTTAATAGTCACGTACGACGAGAGGAGTTGCTGGCAGGCGAACATTCGGAGTTACTGGCGCTGCTCGGTGATTGGCTACCCTTGGTATTGGCTCTTTGTCTGGCTGGAGACAACAGCCAAGATTTGATCCGACGGGAGAACTCGCTGGCCAAGTCATGCTTTCAGCTCCTCGAAGGGGTATTGCGCCTTGGGGTCAGCAATCAGGCTCCATGCTATGATCCAAACGTCATAAATCGTTATCTGCCTCGTATTCTGGAGCTTGCCGAAATCATCGCTACCGCCCGGAAATCGGGAAACAAGGAGGAGTTGCACCATGGCTGACAGCATTGGTACCCGAGTTGCCCGGATTGTGGCGGGTAACGTTCATTCCTTACTTGATAGTCTGGAGAATGCAAATCCCGAAGCCGGCATGGGACAGGCCATTCGGGAAGTGGAAAGCGCCATTGACGAGCTGGGCGTTTCCCTGGGTAGGGCTGCTGCTAACAAGCACCTGGCGATTACCAACCTGGCGGAGCAGAATCGCCGGCACGAGCAGTTCGCGTCAGAAGTGGATTTTGCCGTAGGTCAGGGGCGTGACGATCTGGCGAAGGCTGCCATCGCCCGCCAACTGGATATCGAAGCTCAGATTCCGGTTCTGGAAAAAGCCATTGCCAATATCGCTGGCGAGGAAAAGGAACTGGAAGGCTATGTGGCCGCCCTACGTGCCAAGCACCGGGAAATGGAAGATGCCCTGCAACAATTCCTCGCGTCCCGGAGTAACCCGGTGCTTGCCGCCCAAGGCGCCTCCCCGCTGACAAGCAAGGTGGACCGTGCCGGTGCCAGTTTCGACAGAATCCTTGCCCGGCAAAGCGGCATCCCGGGGCTGGGGGCTGGGGTGGATAGCCAGACTGCGGGAAAACTCAAAGAACTAGCCGACCTGGCTCGGCAGCATCGCATCGATGAGCGACTGGCCGTACTAAAAGCCAGGGGGGAGCCGGATTAGGCCTTTGGATCAGTTATGGACATCTTTTTTGCGGAACATAGCCTGCCCTTTTCCGTATCGCTGCTGGTGATGCTCGGCCTGAGTATCTTGGAAGGGATTGCTTTCCTGTTGAGCGGAACGGGACTGTCCGGCGCGGTGGATGGCATTCTGGATTTGCAGCCGAGCGATGGAGATTTCCTTGGTTGGCTGCACGTTGGCCGGGTCCCCCTGCTGATGTTGCTATTGATATTCCTTACCGCCTTTGGCCTGACCGGGCTGTTCATTCAATCGATCGCCTCGCGCCTCTTGGGCACCCCCCTGCCAGCAGTTATTGCCAGCGTTCCGGCATTGTTTTTCGCAGTGCCGATGTTGAGAGGTGGGGGCATGTTGCTAGAGCGCATTCTGCCCCGGGACGAGACCGCGGCTGTCTCCCTGGATGCCCTGGTTGGCCGGGCCGGCATTGTGGTGGGGGCTCCTGCACGTCCTGGTGTGGCCGCACAGATCCGGGTGCGGGATGAACATGGGCGCTCCCATTACGTCATGGCAGAGCCCGATGACGGTACGGAGGTTCTGGAGGATGGTGCCGAGGTTCTGCTGGTTCGCCGTCTCGGCGCCCGCTATCGCGCCATCCCCAATCCTCACCGGGGCCTGCTTCAGCCCTAACCCTTCTTTGGCCACATTTCGCATCAGCTTCAGGGAGAACAAAACAAATGCTGTCAAACAATGTATCGGAACCGCTGTTCCTGGCAGGCCTGCTTTTGGTTGTCATCATGGCGATTGGCCTGGTTCTATCTCGGCTGTATACGCGCTCAACCAAGGAAACGGCCTTTGTCCGCACCGGCATGGGGGGGCAGAAGGTGGTGATGGACGGTGGCGCGCTAGTACTGCCGGTCTTGCACGATATTTGCCGGGTCAACATGAATACCTTGCGCCTGGAAGTCAGCCGAGCCAAGGTTGATAGCCTGATTGCCAAGGACCGTATGCGGGTGGATGTCATGGCAGCCTTCTACGTGCGGGTTCAGCCGAGCGCTGAATCCATTGCCAATGCAGCCCAGACCCTCGGTAACCGGACACTGGAGCCTGCTCTGTTGAAAGAACTGGTGGAAGACAAGTTTGTCGATGCCCTGCGCGCAACAGCGGCTACCATGACCATGCAGCAGTTGCAGGATGCCCGCCAGGTTTTCGTGCAGGGTGTGCAGAATGCTGTATCGGAGGACTTGCTGAAAAACGGCTTGGAACTGGAGTCCGTATCCCTGACCAGCTTGGACCAGACATCCAAGGAGTTTTTCAACCCGAACAACGCCTTTGACGCAGAGGGTCTGACCAAACTGACTGAAGAAACCGAACGGCGGCGCAAGGAGCGCAACGCTATTGAGCAGGACACGGAAGTCCAGGTTCGGCAAAAAAATCTGGAGGCGGAACAAGGCAAGCTGGAGATCGATCGACAGCAAGAGTTTCTCCGCCTCGACCAGCAGCGACAGATAGAAACCCAGCGGGCCGAGCAATCAGCGCTGGTGACCCAGCAGCAGGCGGCCAAACAGAGAGAGGCGGAGCAGGCGAAGATCATCTCGCAACAGGAAGTTGACCAGTCCAGGATCACTGCTGAACGTCAGGTGAAAGAATCCGAAGTGGAAAAGGACCGGGCGGTGCGTCAGCGCCAGATCGAGGCTGAACGAGAGCTGCAGGTAGCCAAGATTTCCCAGGAGCGGACCACGACCTTGGCGGAGCAGGACAAACAGATTTCGGTGGCCGAAAAATCCCGGGCTCAGTCTGAAGCTGAGCGTCTGGCCAATGAGGCCCGGGCCCAGGCGGCTCGCGCGGAAGAGTTGGTGACAACGGCGCGGGAAGTGGCAACCGCCGAACGGGAAAAGCAGGTGGCATTGGTTGAAGCTCAGCGTCATGCCGAGCAACAGGCTATTGGCGTAACGGTTGCTGCCGAAGCAGAGAAAGCCGCGGCGGAAAATCATGCCGAAGCCATTCGTATCAAGGCAGAAGCCCAACGTTTGGCCTATCAAGTGGAGGCCCAGGGTAAGCAGCTGATCAACGAGGCCGTCAATACTTTGCGGGATGCGCAGATTCAACTGCAGATCAAGCTGGCGCTGATTGAACGCTTGCCGGAAATCATTGCCGAGACCGTCAAACCGATGGAGGCTATTGAGGGCATCAAGATTATCCAGGTTGATGGCTTGACCGGTAGTTCCCGCAGCGCTCCCGGCGAACCCGGAGGTAATGGCAACCTGGCTGACCAGGCGGCCAATGCCATGCTGCGTTACCGGGCCCAGCAACCCCTTGTGGATGCCTTACTGGGTGAAATCGGCCTGAAGGGAGGAGATATCAACGGCCTGATTCCTGCGGTGGCATCTGAGGGGCTGGCAGCGGTGGATGCCGTTCCGCCTCCCTCCTCCATAGCCCAGCCATTGTCGGCAGACAAGGAAAATGCGTAACAGGACGATTTTTCCTATTCCCTCAGCCTAAGTGCCAGTAAAATGAGGCCCTTTAATTTTTCTGGCGCTTGGGTAGGCACACATGGCCATCAAATCCGATAAGTGGATCCGCCGTATGGCGGAGCAGCACGGCATGATCGAACCGTTCGCGCCGGAGCTCGTGCGCGAAGTGAATGGCCAGAAGATCGTTTCCTACGGCACCTCCAGCTACGGCTACGATATCCGCTGTGCCGACGAGTTTCGGGTGTTCACCAACATCAACTCGACCATCGTCGATCCGAAGAACTTCGACCCCCAGTCGTTCGTTGAAGTCTCCGGCAAGGGCTATTGTGTCATTCCGCCCAATTCCTTCGCCCTGGCCCGCACCGTCGAGTATTTCCGCATTCCCCGCAGCGTACTCACCGTCTGCCTGGGCAAGAGTACCTATGCCCGTTGCGGCATCATCGTGAACGTCACTCCCTTCGAGCCCGAATGGGAAGGCTATGTGACCCTGGAGTTTTCCAACACCACGCCCTTGCCTGCCAAGATTTACGCTGGCGAGGGTTGTGCCCAAGTGCTGTTCTTCGAGTCTGACGAGGTCTGCGAGACTTCCTACAAGGACCGGGGGGGCAAGTACCAGGGCCAGGTGGGCGTCACCCTGCCCAAGATCTGACGCTGCCGCGTCGGTCGCCACCGCTTTCATCCGCTCTTCATCCGGCCGGACCACAATCGATGTCTTTCCATCCTTTGTCGTCCGGCCGTCATGTCATTTACCACCCGGCTATTCCCTGAGGGTTCTGCCATGCGCTTTCACTTCCCCATCATCATCATCGACGAAGACTTCCGCTCCGAGAATGCCTCGGGCCTGGGCATCCGGGCGCTGGCGGAGGCCATCCAGGCCGAGGGCCTGGAAGTGCTGGGGGTGACCAGCTACGGCGACTTGACCTCCTTTGCCCAGCAGCAGAGCCGGGCGTCCACCTTCATTCTGTCCATCGACGACGAGGAGTTCTCCTCCCCCGAGGCTTCCGCCAAGGCCATCGCCGGCCTGCGCGCCTTCGTCAGTGAAATCCGCCTGCGCAACAGCGAGATTCCCATCTTCCTGCACGGCGAAACCCGCACTTCCCGCCACATCCCCAACGACGTGCTGCGGGAACTGCATGGCTTCATCCACATGTATGAAGACACGCCGGAATTCATCGCCCGCAACGTGGTGCGGGAAGCCAAGGCCTACCTGGAATCCCTGCCGCCGCCCTTCTTCCGGGCCCTCACCCACTACGCCTCGGACGGTTCCTATTCCTGGCACTGTCCCGGCCACTCCGGCGGCGTCGCCTTCCTGAAGAGCCCGGTGGGCCAGATGTTCCACCAGTTCTTCGGCGAGAACATGCTGCGCGCCGACGTCTGCAACGCCGTGGAGGAACTGGGCCAGCTGCTGGACCACACCGGCCCGGTGGCGGCCTCCGAGCGCAATGCGGCACGCATTTTCAACTGCGACCACCTGTACTTCGTCACCAACGGCACCTCCACCTCCAACAAGATCGTCTGGCACTCCACCGTGGCCCCCGGCGACATCGTGGTGGTGGACCGCAACTGCCACAAGTCCATCCTGCACGCCATCATGATGACCGGCGCCATCCCGGTCTTCCTCATGCCGACCCGCAACAACTTCGGCATCATCGGCCCCATTCCGAAGAGCGAGTTCGCCTGGGAAAACATCCAGAAGAAGATCGCCGCCAACCCCTTCGCCACGGACAAGAACGCCAAACCCCGGGTGCTGACCATCACCCAGTCCACCTACGACGGCATCCTCTACAACGTGGAAGCCATCAAGGAAGAGCTGGACGGCAAGATCGACACCCTGCACTTCGACGAAGCCTGGCTGCCCCACGCCGCCTTCCACGACTTCTACGGCGATTACCACGCCATCGGCGCCGACCGGCCCCGCTGCAAGGAGTCCATGGTCTTCTCCACCCAGTCCACCCACAAGCTCCTGGCCGGCCTTTCCCAGGCCTCCCAGATCCTGGTGCAGGATGCGGAGAACAGCCACCTGGACCGGGACGTGTTCAATGAGGCCTACCTCATGCACACCTCCACCAGCCCCCAGTACGCCATCATCGCCTCCTGCGACGTGGCCGCTGCCATGATGGAAGAGCCGGGCGGCACCGCCCTGGTGGAGGAATCCATCGCCGAGGCCCTGGACTTCCGCCGCGCCATGCGCAAGGTGGACGAGGAGTGGGGCTCCGGCTGGTGGTTCAAGGTATGGGGCCCGGACGACCTCTCCGAGGAAGGCATCGAGGAGCGGGACGCCTGGATGCTCAAGCCCGGCGACCGCTGGCACGGCTTCGGCAACCTGGCCGACGGCTTCAACATGCTGGACCCGATCAAGGCCACCATCATCACCCCGGGCCTGGACGTGGACGGCGAGTTCGCCGAGCGGGGCATTCCCGCCGCCATCGTCACCAAGTACCTGGCCGAACACGGCGTGATCGTGGAGAAGTGCGGTCTCTATTCCTTCTTCATCATGTTCACCATCGGCATCACCAAGGGCCGCTGGAACAGCATGGTGACCGAGCTGCAGCAGTTCAAGGACGACTACGACAAGAACCAGCCCCTGTGGAAGGTCCTGCCCGCCTTCGTCGCCAAGCACCCGCGCTACGAGCGCGTCGGCCTGCGTGACCTGTGCAAGGAAATCCACGCCGTCTACCGCGCCAACGATGTGGCCCGCCTCACCACCGAGATGTACCTCTCCGACATGGTCCCGGCTATGAAGCCCGCCGATGCCTTCGCCAAGATGGCCCACCGGGAAATCGACCGGGTGCTCATCGACGAACTGGAAGGCCGGGTTACTTCCGTGCTGCTGACGCCTTACCCCCCGGGCATCCCCCTGCTGATCCCCGGCGAGCGCTTCAACAAGACCATCATGCAGTACCTGCAATTCGCCCGGGACTTCAACGAGAAATTCCCCGGCTTCGAGACCGACATCCACGGGCTGGTGAAGGAAGAGCGAAATGGCAAGGTGGGGTACTACGTGGATTGCGTGCGCTGAGGCGGACGCCATTCAGTAAAAAAGGGGCCGTCAGGCCCCTTTTCCTTTGCCGAAACCCCGGTGGGGTTGGCACTGATTCGCTTACTCGCTGGCGCGCGATTCTGGCGGGAGTCAATGCCAGGCGAAGTACTTAGCGGACGGTAGCGGACGGACGGCGTTCCAGCAGCGTGAAAGCATAGGTCGGTTCGCTGCCGGTGCCCGCCTGGCGCCGGGTTTCCTGCCACTCCCCGGCGGGCACGGTGGGGAAAAAAGCATCGGCAGCCGGCGCGTCCTCGACCCGGGTCAGGTAGAGACGGTGGGCCTGGGGCAGGGCCAGGGTGTAAAGCTCTGCACCGCCCATGACGAACACTTCGCCGCTGCCAGCGGCCGCCAGAGCCTCTTCCAGTGAGTGGCAGAGGGTGGCGCCGGGGGCGGCATAGTCCCGATTGCGGCTGACCACGACATTCAGTCGGCCGGGCAGGGGGCGAAAGCGCTCCGGCAGGGATTCCCAGGTCTTGCGACCCATGATCACCGGGCGGCCCAGAGTGGTTTGCTTGAAATAGGCCATGTCTTCCGGCAGGCGCCAGAGCAGGGCGTTGTCCCGGCCGATTTCGCCGTTGCGGCCGACGGCGGCAATCAGGGCGACGATCTGGCCTGCGATCTGAGCGGTGGGAGCGGTCTTAGAGTTGTCCATGGCGGCGGCAGTAGGCGATGAGGCCCCGGGTGGAATCGTCCAGCCCGTCGTCGGGCGTTCCTTCCAGGGCGGGCAGCAGGCGGCCGGCGAGCTTTTTGCCCAGCTCCACCCCCCACTGATCGAAGGAGTTGATGCCCCAGATGACGCCCTGAACGAAAACCTTGTGTTCGTAGAGGGCGATGAGCAGGCCCAGGTGGTAAGGGTCCAGGCGGGGCAGCAGCAGGGTGGTGGCGGGCTGGTTGCCGGCGAACACCTTGTAGGGCAGGACCTCCTGAATTTCGGCGGCGCTGCGGCCTTCCAGCTCCAGCTCGGCCCGGGCCTCGGCTTCGGTGCGGCCAAAGGCCAGGGCGGCGCTCTGGGCCAGGCAATTGGCCAGCAGGGGGCCGTTGTGGCCGGGCAGGGGGTAGTCGCTGGTGGCGGCGACGATGAAGTCGCTGGGGATCAGCCAGCCGCCCTGGTGCAGCAGCTGGAAGAAGGCGTGCTGGCCGTTGATGCCGATCTCGCCCCAGACGATGGGATTGGGCTGGCAGGAGAGGGGCTGGCCATTGCGATTGACCATCTTGCCGTTGCTCTCCATTTCCAGCTGCTGCAGGTAGCCGGGCAGGGAACGCAGGGATTCGTTGTAGGGCAGGATGGCCAGGGTGGAGGCGCCGAGGAAGTTGGTGTTCCATATGCCGATGAGGGCCATCAGCACCGGTAGGTTGCGCTCCAGGGGCGCTTCCTGGAAGTGCTTGTCGAGGGCCTGGGCGCCGGAGAGCAACCGCTCGAACTGGGTCATGCCGATGGCCAGGGCCAGGGCCAGGCCCACAGCAGACCACAGGGAATAGCGGCCGCCCACCCAATCCCACATGGTGAAGATGTTGTCGTGGGATAGCCCGAACAGGCCGGCTTCTGCCGGGGCAGCGGTGACCGCGACGAAATGGCGGGCCAGGGCGGCAGCTTCGTTTTCCGGGCCTGCAGCGGCCAGCAGCCAGTCCCGCGCGGTCTGGGCGTTGCGCAGGGTTTCCTGGGTGGTGAAGGTCTTGCTGGCGATGATGAAGAGGGTGCTGCGCGGGTCCAGCGTCTCCAGCAGGGGCGCCAGCTGGGCGCCATCCAGGTTGGAGACGAAGTGCACATGCAGGGCCGGGTGGTCGTAGGCCGACAGGGCCCGGGCCGCCATCTTCGGCCCCAGGTCGGAGCCGCCGATGCCCAGGTTCACCACATGGCGAATGGCTTCGCCGGAGTAGCCGCGCCACAGGCCGCTGCGGACCCGCTCCGAAAACTGCCGCATCTGGGCCCGTACTGCGCGGACATCGGGCATCACATCCCGTTCCGGCCCGGGGAAGGGGCCGGTGCCCATGAAGCGCAGGGCCGGGTGCAGCACGGCCCGGTTCTCGCTGACATTGATCGTTTCGCCGGCGAACATGCGGTCCCGCCAGCCTTCCACATCAGCGGCCCGGGCCAGGGCCGTCAGCAAGGGCAGGGTCTCGGTCGCAATGCGCTGCTTGGAAAAGTCGGCGAGAAAATCCCCCAGACGGCAGGAGAGGTGCTCAAAGCGCTGGGGCTCGAGGGCGAAGAGTTCCCGCAAGTGCTTGCTGCCGATGGCCTGGCGGTGGGCCAGCAGGGCCTGCCAGGCGTCGCTGTGGGTAATGTCCAGGGTCATAGAAGGCGGATGCGGTCGTTCAGATGGCGATGGGGGCTGCGATGGAGGGGTGGGGGTCGTAGCCTTCCAGGGCGATGTCCTCGAAGCGGAAGGCGAACAAGTCCTTCACCTCGGGATTGAGCTCCAGGCGCGGCAGTGGCCGGAAATCCCGGGTCAGTTGCAGGCGGGCCTGCTCCAGATGGTTGCTGTAGAGGTGGGCATCGCCCAGGGTATGCACGAAGTCGCCGACGCCGTAGCCGCAGACCTGGGCCACCATGTGGGTGAGCAGGGCGTAAGAGGCAATATTGAAAGGCACGCCGAGGAAGATGTCGGCACTGCGCTGGTAGAGCTGGCAGGATAATTTGCCGTCGGCCACGTAGAACTGGAACAGGCAGTGGCAGGGCGGTAGCGCCATGGAATCCACATCGCCGGGGTTCCAGGCGGAAACCACATGGCGGCGGGAATCCGGATTTTTCTTCAGGTTTTCCACCAGCTGCCCCACCTGGTCGATCACCCGGCCATCGGGCGTTTGCCAGCGGCGCCACTGCTTGCCGTAGACCGGCCCCAGGTCGCCGTTGGCATCGGCCCACTCGTCCCAGATGGAGACGCCGTTGTCCTTGAGATAACGGATATTGGTGTCGCCCTGCAGGAACCATAGCAGTTCGTGAATGATGGAGCGCAGATGCAGCTTCTTGGTCGTCATGACGGGAAAACCGTCGGCCAGATTGAAGCGCATCTGCCAGCCAAAGACGGAGCGGGTGCCGGTACCGGTACGGTCGGTTTTGACGTGGCCGTGTTCCAGCACGTGGCGCATGAGATCGTGATACTGCTGCATGGCGGTGACCCTAAAGCGAAGGCGATAACCGGTGGCATTGTAAAGCAGCCGCTTGTCGGTCGGCCATGAACGGCGCGAATGGCCTTGGGAAGAGTGGGGCTAATGACGTATGCTTGGTTCCGTTTGCCGTTTTTTCGGCTGTAGCCCGGGTTTTCCGGCGCATTCGGCGAAATCCGGTTCTATACTCAAAAAACATCCCGGGGCCTGGGAGGCTGACCGGAGCGTTGTCTAGGAATGTCGCCGTGATCCTCGATCTGTTTTCTGCCAAACCTGATCACCCCCTGGCGGACGCCAAGGAGTTGCGTCGGGCCATTGCCGAGCTGCCGCTGGACAACGCCTACAAGGCGGTGGACGAGGTGCTCGGCTGGCTGGAATCCCTGCAGGTGCCGGAAGGCTTCAAGCCCGAGCATCTCTTTCAGACCGTGCGCCAGCTGGAGGAGGCTGCCCAGCCTCATCTGCGCCGCCTGGCCCGGGATTACCTCCACTCGCCCCGTCTGTCGAAGACCGAAGAAAAGCGCCTGTGGATGGTGAACGCCAGCTTCTGGGACCTGCTTTCCCGTCTCTACGGCCTCTGCATCGAATCCTATCGCCGCAAGGACAAGGGGGCGGATGCCCTCAAGCCCCACCTGCCGCTGATCTTCTGCCGTCTCATCCTGGCCTTCGGCACCCAGCTGAAGTGGCGGGAATACCATTACGGCCCGGTGGATGGCGGCCTCTGGCAGCGCCTGGGCACGGCCTATCTGCTGGCCGAGGCCGAAGGTGTGGCAGGCAAGTCCCTGCTGCTCTATCCCGGCCATGCCAATCCCACGACCGCGACCCAGGAATACACCAAGATTCTCATGTTCCACGCCTCCTCCATGGACAGCCTGCTGCCCCTGGAGATCGAGCTAGCGGAACGGGTCATCGTCTATTGCCTGTCCCAGTTCCTGTTCACACCCCAGGCCACGCCCCAGAGCGTGTACTGGATCGACCCCACCCAGCCGTCGCCGCCGGTGCGCCTGGCCCGGGAGCCCCAGGCCAGTCCCCATCTGCGCTTTTTCGCACCGGGGGCGGCGCAGCAGACGCTGGACGAGCTGATCCGCAGCGTTGAGCGGGGCAGCTTGCCGGCCGACCTCAACCTGGGCGGCCAGTATTCGGCCCGGGTGCTGTTGCCGGTGTTGCAGCATCTGGCCATGTACTGGGCGCCCAATCCGCCTTTGCGGGAGCATCAGCGGCACCGAGTGAAATCCCTGCTGACCGTGGTCAATGGCTTCGACAATGCCTTCCGGGTGTTCACCGGCGGCCAGGAGCCGGAGGGGGCTACGGAGAGCTGGATTGCCGAAAACGTCAGCCTGGGCGGCTTTGGTGCCCATGTGCCGAATCTGCGCGGCGACTGGCTGCGCATCGGCGCCCTGCTGGCCATGCAGCCGGAGGGCGGTAACAACTGGCTGCTTGGCGTGGTAAGGCGTTACGGACGGGATTCGGACACCGAGGCTGCTGTCGGCATTCAGACCCTGGCGCGTCAGGCCATCGCGGTAGAGCTGCGGCCCCGGGGCGCTTCTTCCTATTCCCTGGCCGAAAAAGTCAGTGGCATGTTGCTGCGGGACGGCATGGAGGAAGGGGAGGTACGGGTGGTGGTGCCGCCCGCCACCTTCGATCCCAAGGAAAACCTGGAGTGTGTGGTGGATGGCCAGCATCTGCTGCTGACGCCCATGGACTTGCAGGAAAGCGGGAGCGACTACGAAATCGCCCGCTACCGGGAACTGCGTAGCGAAGGCTGAAAAGCCTGCCCGGCAAGCGGGCAAGCTTCCTGATGCGGGGGCCTGGCTCCGCTTGGGGAGTGGCTCAGGCGGCCGCTGGTCGCCGGGCCGATTTGGGGCGGAATGCGGCGACGACCGCCTCCCGGGTTTCCACATAGGGCCCGCCGATGAGGTCCAGGCAATAGGGCACGGCAGCGAAGATGCCGGGCACCAGTACCTTGCCTTCACCATCTTTCACCCCTTCGAGGGTTTCCTTGATGGACTTGGGCTGGCCCGGCAGGTTGAGAATCAGGGCCTGCTTGCGGATGACCCCCACCTGGCGCGAGAGAATGGCGGTGGGCACGAACTGTAGGCCGATCTGGCGCATCTGCTCGCCGAAACCGGGCATCACCTTGTCCGCCACCGCCAGGGTGGCCTCCGGCGTTACGTCCCGGGGGGCCGGGCCGGTGCCGCCGGTGGTCAGCACCAGATGGCAACCTTCCTCATCCACCAGCTCCATGAGGGTGGCTTCAATGGTGGCCTGTTCGTCAGGGATCAGCCGGGTTTCTTCTTCCCAGGCATCCACCAGGGCGCTGTTCAGCCATTCCCGCAGGGCCGGCAGGCCCTTGTCTTCGTAAACTCCGGTGGCGGCGCGGTCACTGATGGAGACCAGGCCGACTCGCAGGCGGGGCGCTTGGCGCTGGTCCGCTGCGCTCACGCTTCCTCCCCTGGGGCGGCGGTGCCGTCCTCGAGTTCCTTGAGCAGCTGGAAAATGGCGCGGAAGCTCTTCGGCGGCTTGTTCTGCTCCTGCTCCTTGAGGGCGCTGCGACGCAGCTGGCGCAGGTGGGTCAGATCCGCCTGGGGCCACTGGGCGGCGATGTCGGCTAGGGCCAGGGCTTCGTTTTCCAGCAGCAGGGTGCGCAGACGTTCGCGGCGGTGCAGCTTCGCATTCTCGGCGGCAGAGGCACCATTCACTACGTCCAGTGCCGCCTGGATCGGTTCGGGATCCACATCCCGCATCAGCTTGCCGATGTATTGCAGCTGGCGGCGCTGGGCCTCCCGCTTGGGCAGGCGCTGATATTCCCGCAGGGCATTGGCCAGGGTCTCGGAGAGTTCCACTTTCTCCAGCAGGCGCTTCAGGCGGTCCGGCGGCAGCTCCACCAATTCCTGCCCCAGGTCCTGCATGGCCTGCATGGCCTGCTTGCGCTTGGTCTTGCTGACGTATTGATCGTCGTCGAGGGGTTCCAGTTCTTCCATGATTCCTTGTGTTTCCGGGGTGGGGGTGGAGCGGGCTGCTATCATAGCGATTTTACCCTGCTCCCCCGCTGTTCATGGCCAAGAAAGCAACTTCCTCCTCCGCCGCCGCCGTTGCGGCTTCCTCCGATCGCTTTTCCCTGCCCCAGGGTGACCTGCTGCAATTGGCCCGGGATACCGTGGCGCTGGCCACCAAGGGCGGGGCTTCTGCCGCCGAAGTGGATGTCTCCGAGGGCTTCGGCCAGTCGGTGAGCGTCCGTCAGGGCGAGGTGGAGACCATCGAATACAACCGGGACAAGGGCATTGGCGTCACCGTCTACCTGGGGCAGCGCAAGGGCTATGCCTCCACCAGCGACTTTTCCCGTCAGGCCCTGAAGCAGACGGTGGATGCTGCCCTGGCCATCGCCCGCTACACCGCCGAAGACCCCTGTGCCGGCCTGCCGGAAAAATCCCTGTTGGCCAAGAAATGGCAGGACCCCCAGCTGTACTACCCCTGGCAGCTGGATGTGGAAGGCGCCATCGATATCGCCCGCCGTTGCGAGGATGCGGCCTTTGCCGTCAGCCCCCTGGTGAAGAACTCCGAAGGCGCCACCGTCTCCCTGCAGGAAGGCCAGTTCGCCACCGCCAACAGCCTGGGTTTCTCTGGTGGCTACCCCAGCTCCCGCCACTACATCGCCTGTTCCGTGATTACCGGCAAGAAGGGGCGTAATGCGGAGATGCAGCGGGACGACTGGTATTCCACCCACCGCGATCCGGCCGATTTTCCCGCTCCCGAAAGCATCGGCGACTACGCCGCCCGCCGCGCCCTGGCCCGTCTTGGTGGCCGCAAGGTGAAGACCTGCGAAGTGCCGGTGATCTTTGAGGCCCCCATCGCCTGCGGCCTGCTCGGCCACTTCGTCTATGCCGCCAGCGGCGGTGCGCTTTACCGCAAGGCCAGCTTTCTCGTAAACAGCCTGGGCCAGCGCATTTTCGCCCCCGGCATCAGCATCAGCGAGCGTCCCGACCTGCCCAAGGGCCTGGCTTCCGGCCCCTTCGACAACGACGGCGTGGCCACCAAGGCCCGGGAAGTGGTGACCGACGGCGTGCTCAACGGCTACTTCCTCAGCGTCTACACCGCCCGCAAGCTGGGCATGACCACTACCGGGAATGCCGGCGGCAGCCACAACCTGATCCTGCAACCGGGTCGGGAAGACCTGACGGGGCTCATTCGTGGGGTCAAGCGGGGCCTGCTGGTCACTGAACTGCTGGGCCAGGGCGTCAATTACGTCAATGGCGACTATTCCCGCGGGGCCGCCGGCTACTGGATTGAGAACGGCCAGATCGCCTACCCGGTGGAGGAAATTACCATCGCCGGCAACCTTAAGGACATGTTCCTCGGCATCGAGGCCGTGGGCAACGACGTGGCCGTCCGCGGTTCGAAGCAATCCGGCTCGGTACTGGTCCGCCGCATGACCGTCGCTGGGGCCTGAGTACCCGGCCGAAAGCCGCTTCCCACAAGCTCCTCCAGCCCGTCCGGGTTAGGGTAATCCCTATTGCCGGACGGCTTCGGGCCGTCGCTATAATGCTTCGGCTGCAACACACCGAACAATCCCTGGAGGAGACAAAATGGAACGTCGTTCCTTTCTTAAAAAAGCAGGTGTCGGCATCGCCGCCGGCGCTGCTGCCACCACCGTATCCGCCCCCGCGATCGCCCAGACCCAGCCCACCATCAAGTGGCGCCTGACCTCCAGCTTCCCGAAGAGCCTGGACACCATCTACGGTGGCGCCGAAGTGCTGGCCAACCGGGTGCGTGCCATCACCAACGGCAAGTTCGACATTCGCGTTTTCGCCGGCGGTGAAATCGTCCCCGGCCTGCAGGCTATGGACGCCGTGCAGCAAGGCACCGTCGAGTGCTGCCACACCGCCCCCTACTACTACGTCGGCAAGGACAAGACCTTTGCCCTGGGCTGTGCCATTCCCTTCGGCATGAACGCCCGCCAGATGAACGCCTGGGTGTACTACGGCGGCGGCCAGAAGCTGCTGGACGAGTTCTATTCCAACTACAACATCGTCTCCTTCATGGGCGGCAACAGCGGCACCCAGATGGGTGGCTGGTTCCGCAAGGAAGTGAAGACCGTGGCCGACATCAAGGGCATCAAGATGCGTATCGCCGGCCTCGGCGGTAACGTCTTCGAGCGCCTGGGGGCCGTGCCCCAGCAGATCGCTGGTGGCGACATCTACCCGGCCCTGGAAAAGGGCACCATCGACGCCGCCGAATGGATCGGTCCCTACGACGATGAGAAGCTGGGCTTCTTCAAGGTCGCCAAGAACTACTACTATCCGGGCTGGTGGGAGCCGGGTCCTGCCTTCTCCTTCTATGTGAACAAGAAGGAATGGGACAAGCTGCCGAAGGAATACCAGGAAGCCTTCCAGGCCGCTGCCTACGAAGCCAACGTCACCATGCTGGCCGAGTACGACCACAAGAACCCGACCGCCCTTTCCCGCCTGCTCTCCCAGGGCGTCAAGCTGCAGAAGTACTCCGACGAAATCATGGCCGCCGCCTACAAGGCCTCCATGGAGCTGTACGCGGAAGAGTCTGCCAAGAACCCGGCTTTCAAGAAGATCTACACGGAAGTCGACAAGTACCGGAAGACGCAGAATGCCTGGTTCAGCGTGGCCGACACCACTATGGACCGCTTCCTGCAGAGCCACAAGTAAGGTTCTCGCGATTCAGATTCGAAAAGCCCCAGCCCTCTGACGACGGTTGGGGCTTTTTTCTTGGTACCCCATGCTGCACTCGATAAGCCCGGCTGCTGCGCCGTAAGGTTGCCCGGGCACCGTTCCGTTCGGTAACAACAAGGAGACAAATACATGGACCGTCGCAAATTCCTCAAAAATGCCGGCCTCGCTGCCGGTGCCGGTGTGGCCACCACCGTGGCAGCGCCTGCCATTGCCCAATCCCAGCCCACCATCAAGTGGCGCCTGACCTCCAGCTTCCCGAAGAGCCTGGACACCATCTACGGCGGCGCTGAAGTCATGGCCAACCGCCTGCGTGCCATCACCGGCGGCAAGTTCGACATCCGCGTTTTCGCCGGCGGCGAGATCGTTCCCGGCCTGCAGGCCCTGGATGCCGTGCAGCAGGGCACCGTGGAAATCTGCCATACCTGCTCCTACTACTACGTCGGCAAGGACAAGACCTTCGGTTTCGGCACCTCCATTCCCTTCGGCATGAACCCGCGCCAGATGAATGCCTGGCTCTATTACGGCGGAGGCCAGAAGCTGCTGGACGAGTTCTACGCCAACTACAACGTCGTTTCTTTCGCCGGCGGCAACACCGGGGCCCAGATGGGTGGCTGGTTCCGCAAGGAGATCAAGACCCTGGAGGATGTGAAGGGTCTCAAGATGCGTATCGCCGGCCTCGGCGGTGCAGTCTTCGAGCGCCTGGGGGCTGTGCCCCAGCAGATCGCCGGCGGCGACATCTACCCGGCCCTGGAAAAGGGCACCATCGATGCCGCCGAGTTCGTCGGCCCCTATGACGACGAGAAGCTGGGCTTCTTCAAGGTGGCCAAGCATTACTACTACCCGGGCTGGTGGGAACCGGGTCCCACCATCCATTTCTTCGTGAACAAGAAGGAATGGGACAAGCTGCCGAAGGAATACCAGGAAGCCTTCCAGGCCGCTGCCTACGAGGCCAATATCACCATGCTGGCCGAGTACGACCACAAGAACCCGCCCGCCCTTTCCCGTCTGCTCTCCCAAGGCGTCAAGCTGCAGAAATACCCGGATGCGGTGATGGAGGCGGCCTACAAGGCTTCCATGGAGCTGTATGCGGAAGAGGCGGCGAAGAATCCGGCCTTCAAGAAAATCTGGGTCGAATACGACAAGTACCGCAAGACCCAGAACGCCTGGTTCAGCGTGGCCGACACCACCATGGACCGCTTCCTGCAGAGCCACAAGTAAGCCGGTCTGCCGGGCACCAAAAAAAGCCGCCAGAATCTGGCGGCTTTTTTCTTTCTGGCGAGCGTCGGTGCAGAGGCTGCACTCAACGCCCAAGCCGGGAGGGGTCAGGCGTCAATCCAGTCGATGATGCCCTGCCATTGCTCCCGGTCCTTCTCCACCCGGCCGGGGGGAAAGTCGAACAGGGTGGCGCCCTGGGCGGCCGCCTGGACGTAAAGCTGGGTGTTGCGCAGGAAGGCCAGCACCGGCAGGTCGTAGGCGGAGAAAAAGCGTTCCAGTTCCCCCGCCGCCCGGGTGCGGGGATCCACCCGCATGCCCACCACCGCCAGCTTCAGGTCGCCCTTGCGTATCGCTTTTTCCGCCAGCAGGGTATCGAGGAAATGGCGGGTGGCCAGGATGTCGAAGAGGGAAGGTTGCACCGGCACCAGTACGTGGCTGACCTGCTTCAGGCTGCGGTCCAGCACCTTGCCGTGGAAGCCGGCTGGGGAATCCAGCACCGCATGAGTGGTGCCCTTGGGGGGGCGGGCGGGCTCGTCGTGCTTCAGCTCCCAGCTACGGATGGCGGGCAGGAAGCCCGGGCGCAAGGCCAGCCATTCCCGGGCCGACTGCTGGCGGTCCAGGTCACCCAGCATCACCGGCTTGCCGGCCTGGGCCAGGTAGCCGGCCAGGTTGGTGGCCAAGGTGCTCTTGCCGGCCCCGCCCTTGGGGTTGGCGATCAGGTAAGCCTTCATCTACGACGTTTCCTCTACGGTGGGGCTGCGATCCGGGTGGCCGAGCCGGTCCAGGGTGTGGCGCACCAGCTCGATATGTTCACGCAGGGTGTACAGCAGGTCCGAGTAGGCCAGGGGAATGTTGCGCCGGTAGGCGGCTTCCTCAATGCGATCCAGGCGGTCCAGGTACTCCAGCTTGCGGCCGGGATCGTAGTCTTCCTTGATCTCGTTTTCCAGAAATTTCAGATCGCCGTAGCAGCGGAAAATCTTCGAGCGCACCCGCCAGCTGTAGAGGGAAGGCGCCACCTTGAGCAGGGGCAGGAGCAGGGCGAAGACTGGCAACAGCAGCACCACCAGGCGGTCCACCAGAATGGCGGCCCAGAACGGCAGGTAGCGTTGCAGGAAAGGCGGGCCCGACTTGTAATGCCGCTCCGCCGTATCCGCCACCGGGAAGCTCTGGTCCTTCACCGCCGGGAAATCGCCACGCCGCTGGAAGAAGCCCGCCTTGCCATGCACTTCCCCGGCGGCCTGCAGCAGCAGGGACTGAATGGCCGGGTGCAGGCTGTCATGGACCACCAGATTGGCCGTGGCCGCCAGCAGGGTGGTGTCGTGGGGCGGAAAGTTGCGCACCAGGTCCACTGCGCCTTCGGGCAGAACGATCTTCGACAGGTAGGGGAAGCGCCGGGTATAGGCCTCGGCCTGGGCGAAGTTCATGACCTTGATGCCGGGGGAGCGCAGCAGCACCTGCACCACCGGCGCTTCCGGGGCGGCAATGACGAAGGCCGCATCGATGCGCCCCTGCTGCAGCGCCTCGGCCGCCTTGAGGCCGCCCAGGGAGTGGATCAGCGGGCTGTCCAAGGCAATTTCATTGGCCGCCAGCAGTTGCAGGGCCAGGCCGCGGATACCGCTGCCTTCGGCCCCCACGGCGATGCGCTTGCCGGCTAGCTGGTGCAGGCGCTCCAGATCCTGGCTGCCACGATAGAAGACCCAGACTGGCTCGTAGTACATGCTGCCAAGGGCCTCCAGGGGTAGGGCTTCCGGTACCGCCTCCCCTTCTGCCGTTGCCGGGCGGGGAGGCTCCACGCCCCCCTGGACGAGGGCGATTTCCACGTCGCTGTCCTTGTCCAGCAAGCGTTGCAGGTTTTCGGCCGAGCCGGCGGAGGTGCGTACCTCCAGGGTGATGCCGCTGCGGGCCAGAATCTCCGCGTACTTCTTGCCGAAGGCGTAGTAGGCGCCGCTGTCGGCGCCGGTGGACATGACCACATGACGGGGCGGTGCCGGCTTGATGAACTGCACGGCGATGATGAAACCAATGGTCACCACCAGCACGATGGGCCAGGCGGTGGCCAGCAGATCTCGCAGGGAAACGAGGCTGGCGCGGACTTTTTCTCCCATATGCACTCCTCGTCAGGGCACCAGGACCGTGGAGCCGGTGGTCTTGCGGCTCTCCAGGGCCCGATGGGCAGCGGCCGCATCCTGCAGGGCGAAGGTCTGGTTGACGTTGATGCGCACCTTGCCGCTCCCCACCATGGTCAGAAGTTCGCCAGCCAGGGCCTCGAGGTCGGCCCGCCGGGCGGTGTAATGCGCCAGGGTGGGGCGGGTGAAGAAGAGGGAGCCCTTTTGGGACAGCTGCAGGGGGTCGATCAGGCCCACGGGGCCGGAGGCGTTGCCGAAGCTCACCATCATGCCCAGGGGGCGCAGGCTGTCCAGGGAACCGGCGAAGGTGTCCTTGCCGATGCCGTCGTAGGCCACGGCCACTCCTTCGCCGCCCGTGATTTCCCGTACCCGCTGGGCAAAGTTCTCCCGGGTGTAGAGGATGGGATGGTCGCAGCCGTGGGCCCGGGCCAGTTCCGCCTTGGCCTCGGTGGAGACGGTGCCGATCACCGTGGCCCCCAGGGCCTTGGCCCACTGGCAGGCGATCAGGCCGACCCCGCCGGCGGCGGCGTGGATCAGTACCGTGTCGCCGGCCTTCACCGGGAAGGTGCGGCGCAGCAGGTAGGCGGCGGTGAGTCCCTGCAGCATCATGGCGGCCCCGGTGGTGAAGTCGATGTTGTCCGGTAGGCGGATCAGCCGGTCCGCCGGAATCAGGCGCTCCTGGCTATAGGCACCGAGGGGGCCGCCGGCGTAGGCGACCCGGTCGCCGGGGGCCACATGGGTGACGCCGGGGCCGACGGCTTCCACCGTGCCGGCGCCTTCCAGGCCGATGCCGGAAGGCAGGGGCACCGGGTAGAGGCCGGTGCGATGGTAGGTGTCGATGAAATTGAGGCCCACGGCCGCATGGCTGATGCGGGCTTCGCCGGGGCCGGGGGCGCCGACTTCCACGCTTTCCCATTGCAGCACGTCGGGGCCGCCGGTCTGGTGGAAACGGATGGCATGGGTGGCAGTAGTCACGGCTTGTCTCCTTGTTGTTCTCGGTGCGGGGGGGAGCATTACTATACCGTTCCGACCGTACGGCGCGAACGGCATTAGAATATGCGGATGGACAACATTCATCGCATCGTCATTCGCCGGCTGCTGCTGGCCTGGGCCCTGGTTTCCCTGCTGCTGGGCGGTGGGACCTGGTACGTGGCGACGGAACGCATCGATGATGCCGTTGTGGCTTTGGCCCAGGCCGAATCGGCGAAGTTCCAGGCCGGCGAGCTGGAAGCGGCGGAAATGTCGGCCCAGCAGCTCGATTATCTGCGGCAACGGGCCCTCGGCTTCGTGCGGGATCATTTCGTGGTCATCGAACTGTATGACCGGCAGCAACGCAAGGTGGTGGAGGCGGTGAATCCGGCCCATGAGGATATTGAGGCCAGTCTCCAGGGCTCCATCCACGTGTTCCCCCGGGATGGCCGCCATCATTACGAAAAATACCGGGTCCTGGGCAATACGGTCGTGCAGGTGCTGGTACCCATCCTGGACCGGGAGCGGCGTGTCTCCGGTTTCTTCGAGGGGGTGTTCCTCGTGTCGCCGGAAGAAGAGGCCCGGCTGCGGCAGGACCTCTACCTGATCCTGGGCGTGGTGCTGGCGGCGGTGCTGATCACCACCGTGGTGCTCTACCCGGTGATCCTTTCCTTGCATCGCAACGTGCTGCGCCATTCCCGGGACATCCTGCGGGGTAACCTGGACATGGCCTCGGTGCTCGGTGCCGCCATCGCCCAGCGGGATTCGGATACCAACATCCACAACTACCGGGTCACCCTCTACGCCTGCGCCCTGGGCGAGGCGGTGGGGGTGAAGGGCGACGCCATGCGGGCCCTGATCATCGGCGCCTTCCTCCACGACGTGGGCAAGATCGGCATCAGTGACACCATTCTGCTCAAGCCCGCCGGCCTGACGGCGGAAGAGTTCGCAGTGATGCGCACCCACGTCGCCCTGGGGGTGGAGATCATTGCACCGTCACGCTGGCTGCAGGCGGCCCGGGAGGTGGTGGAATTTCATCATGAGAAATACGACGGCAGCGGCTATCTGCAAGGCCTCAAGGGGGAGGCAATTCCCCTCAATGCCCGCATCTTCGCCCTGGCCGACGTCTTCGATGCCCTGACCTCGCGGCGGCCCTACAAGGAGCCCATGCCCCTGGAAAAGGCCCTGGCCATCATCGCCAAGGATGCCGGCAGCCATTTCGATCCGACCCTCGCCGCCACCTTTGCCACCGTGGCCCCGCCCCTGCTGGAACGCTTCAACCGTCTGGACGAAGGCGCCATCGTGGCCCTGATGACGGCCCGGGTGGAGCATTACTTTTTCAACGGTCTGCTGGATCGCTGAGCCGCCGCTGACCTGAGCCCTGACCTGAGCCATTCCGGCCCGCTGCCTGCGTTGCCTGCGTTGCCGGCGTTGTCCGAGGGCGCGCCAGGGCGCTCCCCCGGAATCAGTGCCCGGTGCCCGATACGGCGCTTTCCTCGTCGGGCAGGCGCTCTTCCCGGGTGAAACGGTTGAGGTAGAGATAGACCACCGGGGTCAGGTAGAGGGTGAGGATCTGGGACAGCATCAGCCCCCCCACCACCGCCAGGCCCAGGGGGCGCCGCACCTCGGCGCCGGCGCCAATGCCCAGGGCGATGGGCAGGGTGCCCACCAGGGCGGCCAGGGTAGTCATCATGATGGGCCGGAAACGGATCAGGCAGGCCTGGAAGATGGCCTCCCGGGCCGCCACGCCCTCGCCCCGCTGCTTCTCCAGGGCAAAGTCAATCATCATAATGGCGTTTTTCTTGACGATGCCCACCAGCATGATGATGCCGACGAAGGCATAGAGGCTCAGGTCTACCTTGAACAGCCACAGGGTCAGTAGCGCCCCCAGGCCCGCCGAAGGCAGGCCGGAGAGAATGGTCAGGGGGTGGATGAAGCTCTCGTAGAGAATGCCCAGCACCAGATACACCACCAGCACGGCGATCAGCAGCAGGATGCCGAGGCCCTGCAACGAGGACTGGAAGGCCTGGGCCGTGCCCTGCAGGCTGGTGGTGAGGGAGACGGGCAGGTTCATTTCCCGTTCCAGGGCCTTCACCCGGTCCACCGCGTCGCCGAGGGAAACGCCGGGCTGCAGGTTGAAGGAGATGGTCACCGAGGGCAGCTGACCCTGGTGGTTCACCGTCAGCACCTGGGTCTTGCGGGCGACCTTGACCACCGTATCCAGGGGTACCAGCTTGCCGCCGGTGGCCCGCACGTAGACCCGGGCCAGGGCCCCTGGATCGGCCTGGTACTGGGGTTGCAGTTCAAGGATTACCTGATACTGGGCGGTGGAGCCGTAGATGGTGGAAATCTGCCGGGAGCTGAAGGCGCTCTGCAGGGCATCCTCCACCTGGCCGAAGGTGAGTCCCAGGGTGCCCAGTTTGTCCCGGTCCACTTCCAGGGTCAGGGTCGGGCTGAGGTTGTTGAGGTTGCTGGTGACATCCACGAAGCCGGGCAGCTGGCGGATCTTGCCCAGCAGCACGTTGGTCCAGTCGTACAGTTCGTTGAGATCCGAATCCTGCAGAGTGTATTGGTACTGGGCCGCCGTCACCTGGCCGCCGATGCGGATGGCCGGCGGGTTTTGCAGATAGACCTTGATGCCCGGCACCTTGGCCAGCTGGGGCCGTAGTTGCTGGATGATCTGGTCGGGGCTGGCATCCCGCTCTTCCCGGGGCTTGAGGTGGATGAAGAGGGTGCCGGTGTTGGCCGTGGGCCGGGCGCCGCCGGCGCCGACGGAGGACATGAAACCCTTGATGTTGGGATTGGCCTGCACGATTTCCGCCACCTGCCGCTGGTGCTGCACCATGGCGGCGAAGGAGGCGTCCTGGGCGCCTTCGGTGAAGGCGATGATCTGGCCGGTGTCGGAGCTGGGCAAGAAGTCCTTGGGCACCACCATGAACAGGCCCACGGTAGCGGCCAGGGTGGCGAAGAAACTGGCCAGGATGGCCCGGGGCCGGGCCATGGCCCATTCCAGGGAGCGCCGGTAGCCTGCCAGCAGGTTGTCGAAGAAACGCTCAAAGGCCTGATAGATGCGGTTGTGCTCGTTGGGTTCGCTGTGGCGCACGTAGCGGCTGCACAGCATCGGCGTCAGGGTCAGGGAGACGATGCCGGAGACCAGGATGGCGGCGCAGATGGTAACGGCGAACTCATGCAGCAGGCGGCCGACGATGCCCCCCATGAAGAGCACCGGAATGAACACGGCGATCAGGGAGATGGTCATGGAGATGATGGTGAAGCCGATCTCCCGCGCCCCCTTGATGGCGGCCTGGAAGGGCGGCTCCCCGGCCTCCACGTGACGCACGATGTTCTCCAGCATGACGATGGCGTCGTCCACGACGAAGCCCACGGAGAGGGTCAGGGCCAGCAGGGAAAGGTTGTCCAGGCTGTAGCCCAGCACGTACATGACGGCAAAGGTGCCGACCACGGAAATGGGCAGGGCCAGGCTGGGAATCACCGTGGCCGACAGGTTGCGCAGGAAAAGCAGGATCACCAGGATCACCAGCACGCCGGAGAGGATCAGGGTGAATTGCACGTCCTCGATGGATTCCCGGATGGAGACGCTGCGGTCATACATGATGTCCATGTGGATGGCCGCCGGCAGCTTGGCCTGGAAGGCCGGCAGCACCTTCTTGATGGCATCCACCGTGGCCACCGTGTTGGCTCCGGGCTGGCGCTGGATGGCCAGCACCATGGCCCGCTTGTCCACATACCAGCTGGCGATCTTGTTGTTTTCCACCGAGTCGATGGCGGTGGCCACTTCATCCAGGCGCACCGGCCGGCCGTCCCGGTAGGCCACGGTGATGGGGCGGTAGGCCAGGGCATTCTCCAGCTGGCCGTTGGCCTTGATGGCGAAGCTTTGGCGCGGGCCATCCATGGTGCCCGTGGGCTGGTTGACGTTGGCGCCCTTGATGGCTGCCTGCAACTCGTCCAGGCCGATGCCGCGGGAGGCCAGCTGGTCCGGGTCGGCCTGGATGCGCACGGCGTACTTCTGGGAGCCATAGACCTGCACCTGGGCCACTCCGGCGATGGTGGAGAGACGCTGGGCCAGCTGGGTCTCGGCGTATTCGTTGACCGTGGACAGGGGCAGGGTCGGCGAATGCAGGGCGATGTAGAAGATGGGGGAATCCGCCGGGTTCACCTTGCGGAAGGAGGGCGGCGTCGGCATGTCCGCCGGCAGCTTGCGCTGGGCGGCGGCAATGGCGGATTGCACGTCCTGGGCGGCGGCGTCGATGTCCCGATCCAGGGAGAACTGCAGGGTGATGGTGCTGGCCCCCTGGGCGCTGGTGGAGGTCATCGAGTCCAGACCGGCGATGGTCGAGAACTGGCCCTCCAGGGGCGTGGCCACGGCGGCCGCCATGGTTTCCGGCGCCGCCCCGGGGAGGGAGGCTGATACGGAAATGGTGGGGAAATCCACATTGGGCAGTTCGGAGACCGGCAGGCCCCGGTAGGCCATGATGCCGAACAGCAGGAAGGCCACCATCAGCAGGGTGGTCATCACCGGCCGGCGGATACAAAGCTCGGGCAGTTGCATGGCGTCAGCCCTTGGCGGCAGTCGGGGCGGCTGCGGGGGCCGGCGTCGTTGCTTCGGCCGCGGCTTCGATCTTGGTCCCGGGGGTGAGGCGCAGCTGGCCGTCGGTGACCACCGTGTCGCCGGCGGCAACGCCGCCGCTCACCGCCACTCGGCGGCCCTGGCTGGCCGCTACCGTGACGGCCTTGGGCTGCACGCTCTTGTCCGCCTGGACGACGTAGATGAAGCTGCCCTCCTGGCCCTGCTGAATGGCTTCCGCCGGCACCACCACGGCGCCGGCCAGGGTTTGCAGCACCAGGCTGACATTGACGAATTGGCCCGGGGTCAGGGCTTCCTGTTCATTTTCCAGCACAGCCTTGAGCTGGATGGTGCCAGTGGAAGCATCCACCGCATTGTCTACAAAGCGTACCGGCCCCTGCATCGCCGGGGCGTTGCTGCCGGGTACCGTGATTTCGGCCTGGAGGCCGGCGCCGGCCAGGGATTCCTTGAGGCGCGGCAGGTATTTTTCGGGGACGGTGAAGGTGATGTGCAGGGGACGCACCCGGTTCACCACCGCCAGCACCGTGTCGTTGTTTTTCACCAGGGCGCCGGGGTGCACCTGCTTGGCCCCCACTACGCCGGCGAAGGGGGCGGTGACGGTGGTGAAGGAATGCTGCAGGCGGGCCAGTTCGGCGGCCGCGCCGCCGGCCTGCACGGTGGCGGCGAGGGCGTCGGCATTGGCCTTCACCTCGTTGAGCTTTTCTTCGGAAATGAAACCCTTGGTGCGCAGCTCCTGGTAACGCTGCACATCCAGGCGGGCCTTGGCCAGTTGGGCCTGATCCCGGGCCTGGGCGGCTTCCGCCTGGCGCAACTGGGCGGCGAAGGTGGCCGGGTCCAGGCGCACCAGCACTTCACCCTTCTTCACCCGCTGGCCTTCGACAAACGGCACGGCCAGCACCTGGGCGTCCACCCGGGCCTTGAGGGTTACGGATTCATAGGCTTCGGCCCGGCCGATGACCGACAGGGTCACCGGCATGTCGGCGCTGACCGCCTGGGCCACCTTCACCGGCACCGGCTTGGCGCCCTTGCCGTCGCCGGCATCCTTGCGCGGCAGGAGGCTGTAGACCAGGGCGCCGCCCAGCAGGACGGCTCCCAGGGCGATGGCGATGGGCTTGGACTTCACGAAAGGTGCTCCCTGGCAGATGGGCCCCCGCCCCGGCGCAGGGCGGCGGAAAAGCCTAGCAGGCTAACGGTTTTTCCGCCCGGAAGGAAGGGCGGAAACACCTTGTTACAGCGGGGTGAGCTTGGCGAATTCCAGGGACAGCCACTTCATTCCGGCGGCACCGAAATTGACCTGTACTCGGGCATCGGCACCCCGGCCTTCGGCCGAGACGATGACCCCCTGGCCAAACTTGGCGTGGCTGACGCTTTGCCCCACGCGCAGGCCACCGGTGGACGGAGCCTCGTAGGCAGATGCCGGTGTGGCGGCTCGGGGGGCGCTGTAGCTGCTGCCGCTGTCGTAACTCTTGGCCCGGACGTTGAGCTTGAGCAGCAGCTCCTGGGGCAGTTCGTCGAGGAAGGCGGAGGCCACGCAGTAACGGGTCTGGCCGTGCAGCATGCGGGTCTGGGCGTGGGAGAGATAGAGCCGCTGGCGGGCCCGGGTGATGGCCACATACATCAGGCGCCGCTCTTCCTCTTCGCCGGATTTCTCCATGACGGAGTTTTCGTGGGGGAAGAGACCCTGCTCCAGGCCGGAGATGAAGACCACGTCGAATTCCAGGCCCTTGGCGGCGTGCACCGTCATCAGCTGCACCGCCTCCTGGCCTTCACCGGCCTGGTGGTCGCCGGCCTCCAGGGAGGCGTGGGCGAGAAAGGAGGCCAGGTGGGAAGGCGGCGGCAAGTCCGGCGCTGCCGGATCAGGGGCAGGCAGGGCACCGTCCTCGGAGATGAAGGAGGCGGCGGCGTTGATCAGTTCGTCCAGGTTCTCCAGCCGCTCCTGGCCTTCCTTTTCGCCCAGGTAATGCTGGCGCAGGCCGCTCTTTTCGATGACGTGCTCCACCACCTCGGGCAGGGGCAGGTTTTCCGTCTCCCGGCGCAGGTCTTCGATCAGGCGGATAAAAGCGCCGACGCTGGTGCCGGCCTTGCCGGTGAGGCTGGCGGCGGCGTTGTAGAGGGGGGAATTGGAACGGTGGGCCGCCTCTTGCAGGTTTTCCAGGCTGCGGGCGCCGATGCCCCGGGTGGGAAAGTTCACCACCCGCAGGAAGGCGGTGTCGTCGTCCGGATTGGCCAGCAGGCGCAGGTAGGCCAGGGCGTGCTTGATTTCCTGCCGCTCGAAGAAGCGCAGGCCGCCGTACACCTTGTAGGGAACGCCCTTGGTGAACAGTTCGTGCTCCAGCACCCGGGACTGGGCGTTGGAGCGGTAGAGGAAGGCGATCTGGTTGCGGGAAATGCCGTCCCGGATCAGCTCCCGGGCCTCGTCCACGATCCAGCGGGCTTCGTCCAGATCGGAAAAGCCCTCGAACAGGCGGATCGGCTCGCCGGCACCCTGGTCGGTCCACAGATTCTTGCCCAGGCGACCCTGGTTGTTCTTGATGAGGGCGTTGGCGGCATTGAGGATGTTGCCGTGGGAGCGGTAGTTCTGCTCCAGGCGGATGACGTTCTGTACCTGGAATTCCCGCTCGAAATCCCGCATGTTGCCTACCTCGGCGCCGCGGAAGGCGTAGATCGACTGGTCATCGTCGCCCACGGCGAAGACCGCAGCCCCCTGGGGGGCGCCGGGCGTGCCGTCGTGGGCCGCCAGCAGCTTCAGCCAGGCGTATTGCAGGCGGTTGGTGTCCTGGAACTCGTCCACCAGGATGTGGCGGAAGCGTTCCTGGTAGTGGCGGCGCAGGGGCTCGTTACGGCAAAGCAGCTCGTAGGAGCGCAACAGCAGCTCGGCAAAATCCACCACCCCTTCGCGCTGGCACTGGGCTTCGTATTCGGCCCACAGCTCGACGCGGCGGCGGGTGTAGTCGTCCCAGACCTCGGCCTGGGTGGGGCGTACGCCTTGATCCTTATGGGCGTTGATGAAGTGCATCAACTCCCGGGGCGGGAACTTCTCGTCGTCCACATTGAGGTTCTTCAGCAGGCGCTTGATGGCGGAGAGCTGGTCGGCACTATCCAGGATCTGGAACAGGGTGGGCAGGCCCGCTTCCTTGTGGTGGGCCCGCAGTAGCCGGTTGCACAGGCCGTGGAAGGTGCCGATCCACATGCCCCGGGTGTTGATGGGCAGCATGGCCGAGAGCCGGGCCAGCATTTCCTTGGCCGCCTTGTTGGTGAAGGTCACCGCCAGAATACCGTGGGGCCCTACCTGGCCGGTGGATACGAGCCAGGCGATGCGGGTGGTCAGCACCCGGGTCTTGCCCGAACCGGCGCCGGCCAGGATGAGGCCGTGCTGGGCCGGCAGGGTGACGGCCTGGAGTTGTTCGGGATTGAGATTGGCGAGCAGGTCGGACATGGCAGGGGCGGGCGGAAGACCGTAAAGGTTGGGGCGGGGCGGCCGATAAGAGGCCAGGGGCGGATTATAGCCCTGCTACCAGCCGCGAACTTTTGTTGCGTAGCAGCATCATAGTTATAAGCCGGTACGTGAAACCCCTAGGTGTTCATTCCGGCAGTCAGGATATAATCCATATTGCAATGCAGCAAAAACGAGTCGCCGTGCCCACAAGGCCAAAGGCGCACTGACATTGGTTACCGCCAAGTATGAAAGGAAACAGTATGAACAGCCCGAAGATTCTGCCCTGGATTGCCCGCAAGGCCGGCATTACCGACACCATGGCCCTTAAGCTGTGGGAACGTGCCGTTGAAGAAGCGAAGAGCGCCTGTGGCTACACCGAGGGTTCCCCGAAGACTGCTGAATTCCACCGCCACAGCATCGAGCGCTTTCTCGATCTGGTGGAGGCCCGCGCCGGCAGCACCGTGCGCCAGCCCTACAGCAATAGCACCTCCCAGGTCAGCTGGGTGTGGCGCCACCAGGGTCGCATGGCCCTGTTCGGCCTGACCGCCGCCCAGAATGCCGCCAAGTTCTGGCAGGACACCTGGACCAACGTGTTCACCCCCGACCTGCCCAAGCGCAAGGTCGGCTGTTGAGGCACTGACTCCACCCCGCCGGCCTTTCCCGCCGGCGGCGGCCTGTTTTTCTCCGCTTTTCCTGCAGTAGTGCACCCATCCGCCCATCTCGGCGCGGTTGCCGCGTGTTGTTTTGCCTATCCCTGTTTTTTGTCCTCTGCCAGCCCCGTCGGCCCTTTCTCGCAGGCGGTCTCAGGCTTTCAGCAGTTCTTCCTTGCTGCCCAGCCAGCGTTGCAGGTGTCGTTCCGCCTCCGCTGGCCGCTCCCGCAGTAGGCGTTCGGCCTGGTCCCGGGCCAGGTCCACCAGTTCCCCGTCCATTTCCAGATCGGCATAGCGCAGCAGGGGCACTCCGCTCTGGCGGGCGCCAACGAATTCCCCCGGGCCCCGCAGTTGCAGGTCCTGGCGGGCAATTTCAAAGCCGTCGGTGTTCTCGTAGATGATCTTCAGCCGGGCCCGCCCGGTCTGGGAGAGGGGCGTGGCATAGAGCAGGACGCAGGCCGATTCGTGGGCACCCCGCCCGACACGGCCGCGCAGCTGGTGCAGCTGGGCCAGGCCGAAGCGCTCGGCGTGCTCGATGACCATGAGGCTGGCGTTGGGCACATCCACCCCCACTTCGATCACCGTGGTGGCCACCAGCACGTGAATCTCCCCGGCGGCGAAGGCGGCCATGGTGGCGGCCTTCTCGTCGGGCTTGAGGCGTCCATGCACCAGGCCTACCGACAGTCCTTCCAGCTCCTCGGCCAGGATGGCGTGGGTGTCGATGGCGGCCTGCAGGTCCAGCTTCTCACTCTCCTCGATGAGGGGACAGACCCAGTAAGCCTGGCGCCCGCTTTCCACGGCGTGGCGCACTGCCCCGACCACCTCGTCGCGGCGTGCATCAGAGACCAGCTTGGTGCGGATGGGGGTACGCCCCGGCGGCAGTTCATCGATCACCGAGACATCCAGGTCGGCGTAGTAGCTCATGGCCAGGGTGCGGGGAATGGGCGTAGCAGACATCATCAACTGGTGCGGGATGCCGGCTTTGCCCTTCTTGCGCAGTTCCAGGCGCTGGGCCACGCCGAAGCGGTGCTGCTCGTCCACGATGGCCAGGCCCAGGCGTAGAAAATCCACATCTTCCTGGATCAGGGCATGGGTCCCTACCACCAGCTGGGCCCCGGCGGCAGCTTCGGCCTGGGCGGCCTTCTTCTTCGCCGACTTGAGGCTGCCGGAGAGCCAGGCCACGGAAACCCCCAAGGGCTCCAGCCAGGCCGAAAGCTTCTTGTAGTGCTGCTCGGCAAGGATTTCCGTCGGTGCCATGAAGGCCGCCTGCCAGCCGCACTCGATGGCCTGACAAGCGGCCAGGGCAGCGACGATGGTCTTGCCGCTGCCCACGTCCCCCTGCAACAGGCGCTGCATGGGATGGGCCTCGCCCAGGTCCCGGGCAATCTCCTGCCATACCCGCTGCTGGGCGCCGGTGAGCTGGAAGGAAAGTTGTTGCAGCAGGCGTTGGGCCAGGTCGCCGGAGGCTTTGAGGCGCGGCGCCCCCTGTTCCCGCCGGGCCAGATAGGCGCGACGCAGGGAAAGCTGCTGGGCCAGCAACTCATCGAATTTGATGCGCCGCCAGGCCGGGTGGCGGCGGCTTTGCAGGGAAAACTCATCGGTGCCCGGGGGCGGCGCGTGCAGCAGGCGGGCGCTGGCGGCGAAGGGCGCCAGGTCCAGTTCCTGCAGCAGGGAGGCATCCAGGGTTTCGGCCAGGTCGCTTTCGGCCAGGGCCTTGCCGATGATTTTCCTGAGGGCGGATTGGGCCAAGCCTGCCGTGGTGGGATAAACCGGGGTGAGGGACTGGGGCAGGCTGGTGCCAGTGCCTTCCGGTGCCAGGGACTTGTAGCGGGGATGAACCATCTCGCTGCCGAAGAAACCGCCCCGGATTTCACCGAAGACCCGCAGTTTCCGCCCTTCATCCCGGGCCGTTTCCAGCTGCTTCGCCTGGCTGCCGTAGAAGTTGAGGAAGCGCAGCCACAGCTCCCCCGAATCATCCTCGCAGCGGGCCACCAGCTGGCGCCGGGGGCGGAACTGGATGGAGACGTCGGTGACCCGCACCTCCACCTGCACCGGCCCGTCCCAAGGAGCCTCGGCGATGGTGACCACCGAGGTCTCGTCCTCGTAGCGCAGGGGAAAGTGCAGGATCAGGTCGTTGCGCGAACGCAGCCCCAGCTTGCCCAGCTTCTGTTGCAGGGCACTCTGGGACTTGCTCTTGCTCTCGGACTTGGTGGCCTTGGCGGCCTTGGCCGGCCCGGCCTTTTTCTCCGCCAAGGTCAGGGACCGGCGTTAGCCGAGCACCAGCACGGCGTCGGCTTCCACCTGGGCGCCCCGGGGCAGGGAGGCGACGCCCACGGCGGCCCGGGCGGGGTAAGGCTGGCTGAAGTACTGGGCCATGACCTCGTTCACCTTGGCGAAATTGCCCAGGTCGGTGAGATACACATTGAGCTTGACGGTGTCGGCCAGGGAGCCGCCGGCGGCTTCAGCGACGGCCTTGAGGTTGTCGAAGACGCGCACGATCTGGGCGTCGATGCCGTCCACCAGCTGCATGGTGGCCGGGTCCAGGCCGATCTGGCCGGACAGGTACACGGTGTCGCCGGCCTTCACAGCCTGGGAGTAGGTGCCGATGGCGGCGGGAGCCTTGTCGGTGGCGATGATCGTTTTGGCCATTTTGCTGTCCTTTAGAATGAAGCCTTCAAAAAAGGAAATGGTAAATGACGACAGCGATCATCGCCAATCTGGAAAAGCTGCTGGACGGCCCGCGGGACGGTGCCCTGCTGCGCTATTCCCTGGGCAACGAATGGCTCAAGGCCGGCGAATGGGAAAAGGCGGCGGAGCGCCTGCGGCAGGCGGTGGAGAAGGATCCCCACTACTCTGCGGCCTGGAAACTGCTGGGCAAGGCCCTGGCGGAAGCGGGGCGGACGGAGGAAGCCCTGGCCGCCTACCGCAGCGGCATCGCGGCGGCAGAAGTCCGGGGCGACGTGCAGGCCGCCAAGGAAATGACGGTTTTTGCCCGGCGTCTGGAAAAGGCGTTGGCGGGGGGATAAGCCTGCCAGGGCGGCAATGGAGCGCCACCACCAGGGCTTGTGGCTGCCACGCAATGGCGGAGCAAGCGTCTTTTCAAAACCCGCCCAGGAGGAACAAGCCGGGCGGGTCGGGAGTGACTGGCCGACAGGGGCATGGGTCAATGCCCCTGGGAGCGACTAATGGCCCTTCGGGGCCTTGGTGCTCGCCTTCTTCTTGCCGCCGATCTTCGACTCCTGGCCGGCCAGCAGGCGCTGGATGTTGGCCCAGTGCTTGGCCACCAGGGCCATGGCCATGATGGCCACGGCGGCCACCAGCAGGTTGAAACCCCACAACATGCCCGCCACCAGGGGGGCGCCGCTGGCGGCCACCAGGGCGGCGAGGGAGGAATAGCGGGAGAGGGCGGCGGTGCCCAGCCACAGGCCCAGGGTGGCCAGGCCCAGCAGCGGGTCCAGGGCCAGCAGCACGCCGGCGGCGGTGGCAACGCCCTTGCCGCCCTTGAATTTCAGGAATACCGGGAAAAGATGGCCGAAGAACACGGCCAGGGCCACACCGCCCAGCAGCAGGCGCTCGGCGGAAGGCTCCACCGCCTGGCCATCGAGGAAGAGCCGGGCCAGGATGACGGCCAGGGCGCCCTTGGCGGCGTCGCCGAGCAGGGTCAGCAGGGCCGCCAGTTTGTTACCGCTGCGCAGCACATTGGTGGCCCCCGGGTTGCCGGAGCCGTAGGAGCGGGGGTCGGCCAGGCCGAAACCGCGGCTGACGATGACGGCAAAGGGCACGGAGCCCAGCAGGTAGGCGGCGATCAGGGCCAGGGGCAGGGTTTGGGTGGAGGTCATGGGAGCCGGTCAGGGTTGGGGGCGATAGAGGTACAATGCGGGCCAGCATTTTACCCGCAAGGCCCGGCAGCAGCCGAAAAATCCCATGGACATCATTTTTATCGACGACTTCCGCGTGCAGACCCGCATCGGCATCTACCCGCGGGAGCAGATCATGCCCCAGACCGTCGAGCTGTCCCTGCAGATGGGCGTTTCCTCCACGGCCAGCGCCGGGGCCAGCGACGACATCCGCGACACCATCGACTACGCCAAGGTGGTGGACCGCCTGCGCCAGGACCTTTCCACCACCCAGTTCGGCCTGCTGGAAAAGCTGGCGGAGCACGTGTCCACCCTGGTGCTGGAAGAGTTTCGCTGCAGCTGGGTGCGGGTTTCCGTCGCCAAGCTGGGGATGATGCCCGGCGTGCGGCGGGTCGGCGTCATCATCGAACGCAGCGCCTGAGGCCCTTCCCGGGCCATTCCCCATTCCCTGCTTCACAAACGGGCCGGAAACCTAGAAGGGGCGGGGGCCTCTCCGCAGCGCCGCGCCAGGCCTTGTGTTCCGGGGTGGCATGAGGAAGGTCGGCGTCCCTATTGCCTTCCCAGCCTGTGGTCAAATTTTCGGCGCTGGCTGCCAGTTCAAATTCCCATGAAATCACTCCCATCCAGGGGCAAGCATGTTTGACCTGCTGAATCTCTTGTTCAATGCCGGCACGGTGGCCGGCAAGGCCCTGGGTATCACCCTGTTCGCCCTGGCCGATGTCAGCCTGCCGCAGCAGCTGGGCCAGGTGGCGCCGCTGGAAATGAGTTCGGCCGCCTACGTGACGATTCGCGTGCGCCCCAAAACGGAGGAGGAGCGTTGCCGCTACAGCGGCATCGTCGCGCCCTACGAGCAACGCTGGGAAGAGCGCGTCACCACCTTCGGCATGGATAGCGTCACCCCGCCCCAGCCGGGCAAGATTGCCGCCTACGCGCTGATCATCAACCGCAAGGATTGCGAAGGCCGCCCGCCCGAGGCCATGTTCCGCGTCGCCACCCATCGCCGCACCCTGTTCAACGGCGATGTGCTGGGTGAAGGGGCTCAGTGCGTCGTGCTGGAGCTGGGCCAACTGCCGGAGGCGGGGCGCCCCAAGTGGGTGCCGCAGGTGCTCGAAACGCTGGCCCAGGCGGCGCCGAACAGCCCACTGGCAGCAGAATTCCTGCGCTTCACCGAGGCCGCAGCCAGGGCGGCAGCCGATGCAGGGAAGGTGGCAATGCCCAATGGCGCCGAGGGTGTTCTCCCTTCCCGCGCAGCCCCGGCCGGCCCCGCCCAGTGACTGGCGGCCGGCGAACGTTCGTCGGCTAGCGGTAGCGCTAGCCGACGGCCCGGGCGCTTAGTCCTTCAGCGCCGCTTCCACCACCTTGGGTTGCAGTACGGCCAGCAGGTCGTGGGGGTGGATGCCAACCAGATAGCCCCGGCGGCCGCCGTTGATGTAGATGAGGGGCAGGTCCAGGATGGACTTTTCCACATACACGGGCATCGTCTTCTTGGTGCCGAAGGGGCTGGTGCCGCCTACCAGGAAGCCGGTGTGGCGGTTGGCCACTTCCGGCTTGCAGGGCTCTACCTTCTTGCAGCCGATCTGGCGGGCCAGTTCCTTGGTGGATACCTTGCAGTCGCCGTGCATCAGGACAATGAGCGGCTTGGCCTGCTCGTCTTCCATGATCAGGGTCTTCACCACGGCGTGTTCGTCCACATTCAGTTCCCGGGCCGACACCTTGGTGCCGCCGTGTTCCTCGTATGCGTAGAGGTGGTTGGAGTGGGCGATACGGTGCTGGCGCAGGAAGCGGGTGGCCTGGGTTTCCGGGGCGTGGCTGGCGTCGAATTCGTGTTGGCGGCTCATGATGCACCTCGAAGGTGTCTTGTGGAGGAATGGCTTCATTCTACGCCCGCCAGCGGGCGGCGGCGCGAGTCCGGGCTACCCCCGCGGGTGGTGCACGGCGTGCAGTTCCTTCAGCCGTTCCCGGGCCACGTGGGTGTAGATCTGGGTGGTGGAAATATCGGCGTGGCCAAGCAGGAGCTGCACCACCCGCAGGTCGGCACCGTGGTTGAGCAGGTGGGTGGCAAAGGCGTGGCGCAGCACGTGGGGGGAGAGGCGGGCCGGGTCCATGCCGGCGATGAGGGCGTACTTCTTCACCAGGGTCCAGAACATCTGCCGGGTCATGGCCGTACCCCGGGCGGTGATGAAGCAGAAGTCGCTCTGGCGCCCGGCCAGCAGCGTCTGGCGGCCATCCCCCAGGTAGGTTTGTAGCCAGTCCAGGGCTACTTCGCCGAGGGGCACCAGGCGCTCCTTGCTGCCCTTGCCGAAAACCCGGGCCACCCCCATGTCGAAGCTGATTTCGTGGAGCTTGAGATTGACCAGCTCGCTGACCCGCAGGCCGGTGGCGTAGAGGGTTTCCAGCATGGCCCGGTCCCGCTGGCCGAGGGGCGTTTCCACCTCCGGCGCCGCCAGCAGGGCTTCCACCTGGGCTTCGCTCATCACCTTGGGCAGGCGGGAAGCTTTCACCGGCATGGCCGTCTGCAAGGTGGGGTCGCTCTGGCGGCGCCCCTGGGCCAGCAGGCGGCGGTAGAAGCGGCGCAGGGAGGAGAGGTAGCGCGCCTGGGAGCTGGATTTCATCTGGGGCGCGACGCTGGCCAGGAAGGCGGTCAGGTCCGCCGTGTCGGCCTGGGCCAGGGGCGGCCGGCCCTGCTGTTGCAGCCACAGGGCGTAGCGTTGCAGGTCGCTGCGGTAGGCGGCGAGGGAATTGGGGGAGAGCCCGTCTTCCAGCCACAGGGCGTCGCAGAAAGCGTCGATCTCGCTCTGGCTGGCGAACTCCAGGGACGGGGTATCGCTCATGGCGCGGGGCCCTCAGCAGGGCGTGCAGCCTTCATGGCGCAGCAGCCAGCGTTTGATGTCGAGCAGAAAATCGCCGCCGTTGCGGCCGAAACCGCCCAGGCCGCTGGCGGAAACGACGCGATGGCAGGGCACCACCAGGGGAAAGGGGTTGGCGCCGCAGGCACCGCCCACCGCCCGGGGGCCACTGTGCAGCGCCTTGGCCACGTCGCCGTAGCGCAGCACCTGGCCCCGGGGAATGGCGCTGATCTGCTGCCACACCCGGCGCTGGAACAAGGTGCCGGAGGGGCGCAGGGGCAGGCCGAAGACAAAGCCCGGGTCGGCCAGGTAGGCCTGAATCTGGCGCACCGCCTCGGCGGCGAGGGGAGTTGTCGGCGCCTGGGCCGGGCCGGGGGGCAGATAGACGATCTCGATGATCTCGTCGCCGTCGCAGCGGATGCCGAGGGCGAAGCCCGGGGCCAGGGTGATGGCCTGGAAGGCAGGCTGGGCGGCGGTCTTGGTCATGAGGATCGGGAGAATGAAGAAGGGGGCGGCCTACCGGCCACCCCCGTTGAAGAAGCTTACTGGGCCTTGCCGAGCAGGGCGTCCTTGAGATCGCCCTGGGCTGGCTTGTTACCCAGCCAGATGCGCAGCAGGGCCTTGTAGAAATCCTCCCCGGGAATCACCTTGCCCTGGGGCTGGCCGGCCACGGTGAGACGGGTGCCCTGCTCGGGAATCCAGTCCAGGGTGATGGGCGTGCCCTTGGCGGCCTTGCCCAGGCCCAGCAGATTGGCTTCGAAGGTCTGGATGCGGTCCTTCAGCTCCGCCGTTTCGGCTTCGCTGTGGTTCTTGGCGATGCCGCCGGAAAGGGCGTCCACGAACTGCTGAGCGGTCAGTTCCATGAGGGGCACGATAGCCAGGCGCTTGGCGCCCTTGGCCGCCAGCACGCCTTCCACCTCACCGGCCTTGGCCGGCAGGTAGAGGCCCACGGCATAGACCTTGAAAAAGACCTTGGAACGCAGGCCGGCGCCGTTGAGGGCCAGTTCCTGCTGATCCAGTTTCAGGCGCTCCTCAAACTTCACCCCGGCCACTTCCGTGGCCCGGGCGCTGCCGGTGAAGAGCGTGAGGGCGGCCAGGGCCGCCATGAAAAATTTCATGTTCATTGGGTACTGTCTCCTTTGGTTTTTGCGGACTTTATTAAAGCCCCGGCGCCGTCCGCACGTCGCCGGGGCAATTCTTTTAGGGGTGCTGCGGTGCTGCCTTGAAACTGAAGCGGGTAGCGGGTTTAGGGGCTTTAGGGGCTTTAGGGGCTTTAGGGGCGCAGGCTGGCGGGCCGGCGCTTAGCCGCGCACCTGGCCGTTGCCCAGGACCACCCATTTCTGGCTGGTCAGGCCTTCCAGGCCCACCGGGCCACGGGCGTGGATCTTGTCCGTGGAAATGCCGATCTCGGCGCCGAGGCCGTATTCGAAGCCGTCGGCGAAGCGGGTGGAGGCGTTCACCATGACCGAGGCCGAATCCACTTCCCGCAGGAAGCGCATGGCGTGGGTGTGGTTCTCGGTGACGATGGCCTCGGTGTGGCTGGAGGAATACTTGTTGATGTGCTCGATGGCCTCGTCCAGCCCGGCCACCACCTTCACGGCGATGATCGGCGCCAGGTATTCCTCGCCCCAGTCGGCCTCGGTGGCTTCCTTGGCATTGGGCACCAGGGCGCGGGTTTCGGCACAGCCGCGGATTTCCACGCCCTTGGCGGTGAGCATGGCGGCGATGGGCGGCAGCAGGGTGGCGGCAACGGAGCGCGCCACCAGCAGGGATTCGGCGGTGTTGCAGGTGCCGTAGCGCTGGGTCTTGGAGTTTTCCACCACCGCCATGGCCTTGGTCGCATCGGCGCTGTCGTCCAGGTATACGTGGCAGTTGCCGTCCAGGTGCTGGATCATGGGCACCCGGGATTCGGCCAACAGACGGGCGATAAGGCCCTTGCCGCCGCGGGGCACGATGACGTCCACGAATTCGCGCATGGTGATGAGCTCGCCTACGGCGGCCCGGTCGGTGGTTTCCACCACCTGCACGGCGTCGGCCGGCAGGCCGGCGGCCTGCAAACCTTCCTTCACCAGGGTTGCCAGGGCCTGATTGCAGCGAATGGCTTCGGAGCCGCCGCGCAGGATGGAGGCATTGCCGGACTTGATGCACAGGCCGGCCGCATCCACCGTGACGTTGGGGCGGGCTTCGTAGATGATGCCGATGACGCCCAGGGGCACCCGCATGTGGCCCACCTGGATGCCGGAGGGGCGGAAGCGCAGGTCGGTCATTTCACCGATGGGGTCCGGCAGGGAGGCGATCTGCTCCAGGCCTTCGGCCATGGTGGCGACGGTCTTGGGGGAAAGGGTCAGGCGATCCACCATGGCCGGCTCCAGACCGGCGGCCCGGGCGGCGGCCAGGTCTTCACCGTTGGCAGCCAGGAGCTTGGCCTCGTCGCGGCGGATGGCGGCGGCGATGGCCAGCAGGGCGCGGTTCTTGGCATTGGTGTCGGCCTTGGCCATCTGGCGTGAGGCGGCCCGGGCGCGGCGGCCCAGGTTCTGCATGTATTCCTTGATATCCATGGTGGTATTCAGCGCTTCAGGCAAGACATAATCGACCCATTATAGCGGCCTCAAATGCCCCGAAAGGCCATTCCCTTACTCAAAATATGGGATTGGGCTAAACTTTCTTGCCGTTGCGGTGTCATTAACCGTTACATGGCCGTTTGACGTCGCAGGAGACCCTATGAGTCGCAAGCTGATTGTTCCCACCGAAGTGCAAGTCTGCGCTACCTGCAGCTATTGGGATGGGGAACGCAAGGTGGACGCCGAAGTCGGCGTGGTGGTGGTGGATGAGTGCTGCCAGGGCGAATGCCTGGTGCGGGAATCATCCCTGCCGGCATTGCGCCACAAGTCTGGCGATAGCGATTGTGAATGGGAACATCTGGTTCCCGATGAGCCGGAAGATGTTCCGGCCGTGCTGGCGGAACTGCCGCCGGACGATGAGAAGGCCGCCTAACCGGGCCTGATCTCAGGAGGCCGTGGGTCTCCCGCTATCCCGACTGTTGCCGTTAAGCCCGGCCCGCCTCACCGGCGGGCACTGCCGTGCCCCTGCTGTGGGCGCGGCTTTTCCGTTGTTCTGCGGTAGTTCTTGATGGTTTGCGGCCTTGCGTGTCTGGTGTTGGGCCGCTGCCTGCATTGCCCCCTCTCCCGCTGCCGGTTTTTCCCGGCTTCGCCGGCCTAGCGCAGGCTCAGGCCCAGGCGCAGGAATTCATCCCACACATCGCCCGCCGCCAGGCCCTTGATGCAGCGGTCGATCTGGGCGGCCCGGGCCAGGGCGGCATTCAGCCGCTGGCTGTCCAGGCGCCCCAGGGCCCGCTTCACCAACATTTGCCGCGGCCCCCAGATGCGCTGTTCCTTGAGCAGCAGATCCACGGGGCGGCCGGCATTCATCCCTTCTTTCAAAGCCGCCAGGGCCCGCACTTCCTCCGTCACCGCCCACAGCACCAGGGGAGGCGCCTCGCCTTCCTGGCGCAGGCCGTCCAGGGTGCGCGTCAGGCGGGCCATGTCGCCCTGCAGCAGGGCCTCCCGCAGGCCGTCGATATCGTAGCGGGCCACATTGAGCACCGCTTCCCGCACCTGTTCCAGGCTGATGGCGCCGGCCGGGTAGAGCAGGCCCAGTTTCTGGATTTCCTGATGGGCCGCCAGCAGGTTGCCTTCCACCCGCTCGGCGATGAAGCGCAGGCCTTCCGGGTCGGCGCTCTGGCCCTGGCGCTTGAGGCGCCCGGCGATCCAGGCCGGCAGTTCATTCAGGCCGGGGGCCTGGAATTTGAGGACGTAGCCGGCTTCCACCAGGGTTTGGAACCAGCTGGCCTTTTCGTCCTGCCAGGTCAGTTCCGGCAGGGTGATGAGGGTCATGGCATCGGGGGAAAGGCGCTGGCAATGCTCCTGCAATGCCTGCCCGCCATCGCGGCCGGGCTTGCCGTTGGGAATGCGCAGGTCGATGAGCTTGCGGTCGCCGAACAGGGAAAGATTGCCGCCGGCCATGGCCAGCTGGGTCCAGTTGAAGCCCTGGCCGGCCACCAGCACTTCCCGCTCGCTATAGCCCTGGCGCCGGGCGGTGGCCCGCAGGGCATCCCCCGCTTCGATGACCAGCAGGGGCTCGTCGCCGTAGACCACGTAGAGCGGCCCCAGGGGCCGTTCCAAGAGGCCCGCCAGCTGCTCTCCCTTGAGCAGGGGCATGGTGTTCTCAGTCCTCGTCGGCGGCGGCCGGAGGCTTGGCCTTGGACATGCGCCGCAGCAGCTGCTGCACCAGGTCCCGCTGCATGTCCTGCCACAGCAGCTCTTCTTCCTGGGTCTTGGAGAGCACCTGGGAGTCGTCGTAGGTGACGTCCCGGGTCAGGTAGATTTCCATGGGGGTGGAGAGGGACTTGCCCTGGGGGTCCTGCAGCAGGAAGGTGGTGCGGTACTGCAGCTGGATTTCCCGCACACGACCGGCCGCGTTATAGGACAGGGCCTGACGCATGCGGGTCTCGCCTTGCTGGCTGAGGATGGCCGCAGCGCCTTCCCGGTTGCCCACCAGCTCCGTGGCGGCGTTGGCGCGAATCTGCCGTTTCAGGTTGGTGGAGATTTCGGAGTTTTCCGACATCGCCACGTACAGGCTCGGAAAGGGCATGGACTGTGCGCCCCGCAGCTGGAAGCCGCAGCCGGCCAGCGTCAGGCACAACAGCAGGGCGGAGAGGCCGGAGGCGGCAGACAGGCGAGGGCGCACAGGCATTCCTTAGACGACGATGTTGACCAGGCGGCCGGGAACCACCACCACCTTCTTCGGCGCTTGCCCGTCCAGGTGCTTCTGCACCGTCTCGGAGGCCAGGGCGGCGGCTTCGATGGCGTCCTTGGCTGCATCGGCCGGCACCTTGATGCTGCCGCGCAGCTTGCCATTCACCTGCAGCATCAGCTCGATCTCGCTCTGTACCAGGGCGGCGGCATCGGCCTTGGGGAAGGTGGCCTGACCAGCATCGCAGCCGGGCTTCAGCTCGGCGTAGAGGGCCTGGCAGGCGTGGGGCACGATGGGGAAGAGCATCAGTACGGCGGCTTCCAGGGCTTCCTGCTTGACGCTGCGGGCTTCCGGGCTGTCCGGCAGCTTGGCGAAGGCGTTGAGCAGCTCCATGACGGCGGCGATGGCGGTGTTGAACTGCTTGCGCCGGCCGTAGTCGTCGCTGACCTTGCCGATGGTCTGGTGCAGCTGGCGGCGGAAGTCCTTCAGCACGCCGTCCAGCTCGCCACCGCTGTAAGCGGGGACGATGCCTGCAGCCACGTGGTCGTGGCTCAGTTTCCACAGGCGTTTCAGGAAGCGGAAGGCGCCTTCGACACCGGCGTCGGACCATTCCAGGGACTGGTCCGGCGGGGCGGCGAACATCATGAACAGGCGGGCCGTGTCGGCGCCGTACTCGTCCATCAGGGATTGGGGGTCCACGCCGTTGTTCTTGGACTTGGACATCTTCTCGGTGCCGCCGATGACCACCGGCTGACCGTCGGCCTTGAGGGTGGCGCCGGTGGGGCGGCCGCGCTCGTCGGTGGTCACATCCACGTCGGCCGGGTTGATCCAGTCCTTCTTGCCGCCTTCGGCGTCGCGATAGAAGGTGGGGGCCACCACCATGCCCTGGGTCAGCAGGTTGGCGAAGGGCTCGTCCAGCTTCTGCTCGCCGAAGAGACCCACGTCCCGCATCAGCTTGGTGAAGAAGCGAGAGTAGAGCAGGTGCAGGATGGCGTGCTCGAT
Organism: Azospira sp. I13; assembly: GCF_003112695.1. GTDB lineage: Bacteria > Pseudomonadota > Gammaproteobacteria > Burkholderiales > Rhodocyclaceae > Azospira. The sequence goes on along the minus strand of NZ_BFBP01000006.1, from coordinate 43,919 downwards.
GCCGCCGATGTACTGGTCGATGCCGCCCTTGCACCAGTAGGCCACGCGCTCGTCCACCATGGCCTGGGTGTTGTCCGGGCAGGCGTAGCGCAGGAAGTACCAGGAGGACTCGACGAAGGTATCCATGGTGTCGGTTTCGCGACGGGCCGGCTTGCCGCACTTGGGGCAGGTGCACTCGTAGAACTCGGGCATCTTGGCCAGGGGGGAACCGGCGCCGGTGATTTCCACGTTCTCCGGCAGCACCACGGGCAGCTGGTCGTCAGGCACCGGCACGTCGCCGCAGGACTCGCAATGGATCACCGGGATCGGGCAGCCCCAGTAGCGCTGGCGGGAAATGCCCCAGTCGCGCAGGCGGAACTGCACCTTCTTCTCACCCAGGCCCTTGGCCGCAAGGTCGGCGGCGATGGCATCCACGGCGGCTTCATAGGCCAGGCCGTCGTACTTGCCGGAATTGACGCAGGTGCCGCGGCTCTTGTCACCGTACCATTCCTGCCAGCCGTCCAGGCTGAAGGTCTCGCCTTCAGCGGCGATGACCTGCTTGATGGCCAGGTTGTACTTCTTGGCAAAGGCAAAGTCCCGCTCGTCGTGGGCGGGCACGGCCATCACGGCGCCTTCGCCGTAGCCCATCAGCACGTAGTTGCCGACCCACACTTCCACCTGTTCGCCGGTGAGGGGGTGCTGGACGAAGATGCCCGTGGGCATGCCCTTCTTTTCCATGGTGGCGATGTCGGCCTCGGCCACGCCGCCTTTCTTGCATTCCTCGATGAAGGCGGCCAGTTCGGGGTTGTTCGCGGCGGCCCGGGTGGCCAGGGGGTGTTCGGCGGCCACGGCGACGAAGGTGACGCCCATGATGGTGTCGGCTCGGGTGGTGAATACCCACAGCTTTTCGTTGCTGTTGTCGGCCAGGGGGAAGGCGAAGCGCACGCCGGTGCTCTTGCCGATCCAGTTCTTCTGCATCAGGCGCACCTGCTCGGGCCAGCCCGGTAGTTGGTCCAGGTCGGCCAGCAGTTCCTCGGCGTAGGCGGTGATCTTCATGTAGTACATGGGGATCTCGCGCTTTTCCACCAGGGCGCCGGAGCGCCAGCCGCGGCCATCGATGACCTGCTCGTTGGCCAGCACGGTGTGGTCCACCGGGTCCCAATTCACGGTGCCCAGCTTTTTGTAGATCAGGCCCTTTTCATACAGACGGGTGAACAGCCACTGCTCCCAGCGGTAGTACTCGGGGGTGCAGGTGGCGAACTCGCGCTCCCAGTCGATGGCGAAACCCAGGCGCTGCAGCTGGCTGCGCATGTAGTCGATGTTGGCGTAGGTCCACTTGGCGGGCGGCACCTTGTTCTGGATGGCGGCGTTTTCCGCCGGCATGCCGAAGGCGTCCCAACCCATGGGCTGCAGCACGTTGTAGCCCTGCATCTTGTGGAAACGGGTCAGCACATCGCCGATGGTATAGTTGCGCACGTGCCCCATATGCAGCTTCCCCGACGGATAGGGGAACATGGAAAGACAGTAGTACTTAGGTTTTGTGGTGTCTTCGACGGCGCGGGCAGCCTGGGTTTTGACCCAGTGTTGCTGGGCGGCCAGTTCGACTTCCGCCGGTTGGTATTTTTCCTGCATGTGGGGACCAGAAATTCGTTGCAAAGCGGGAAATTATAACCGCTCCACCGTCATCCCACCGGGCAAAATGGCCCACTCCGGAGACCCCCCCATGTCCCTGCGGCAACCCCTGCTGGCCTTTTCCCTACTTGCCCTCAGCACTATTGCCCTGGCCGCCCCGGGCAGCGCAACGACCCCTGCCGCCGCCGGCCCCGCTGTCACGGCTGTGCAGTCGCCGGCCTGGCTGGAGCGGGAGGGCCAGCGCCGCCCCCTGGTGCCGGGGGATGTCCTCGGCAACCGGGACCAAGTGCTCACCGGCAATGGCGCCCGGGTGCTGATCCAGCTGCCCGAGGGCAGCGCCGTGAAGTTGGGGGAAAACGCCCAACTGAAGCTGAATGCCCTGGGGACGCGGTCGGGCGGCGTGTATACCGCGGCCCTGGATGTTTTGCAGGGAGCCTTTCGTTTCACCACCGACTTGTTCCAGAAACGCCTCGCCCATCGGGCGGTGAATATCCGCGCTGCCACGCTCACCGCCGGCATCCGCGGCACCGACCTGTGGGGCAAGTCCGACGGGGAGAAAGACCTTATCTGCCTGCTGGAAGGGCATGTGGTGGTCACCCATCCTCAGGGTGAAGCAATGGAACTGACCGAGCCCCTGGCTTTTGCCAGCGCCCTGCGCGATCAGCCGCCCCAGCCGGTGACTCGGGCCGATGCGGCCCAGGTGGAGCAGTGGTCCAGGGAAACGGAATTGCAGCCGGGGCAGGGCGTTCTGCGGCGGGACGGTGCCTGGGGCGTCAATTTCCCTGCGCTCGGCAGCCAGGCCGAAGCCCTGGCCCTTTATGACCGTCTGCGGACGGCGGGCTACCCGGCCCGGGTGCGGGTGACGGCGGATAGCCAGGGCGAAGAAGGCTACGCCTATCGCTTGCGCGTCGGCGGCTGGGCCAGCCGTAGCGAGGCAATGGCAGTGGCGACCCGTCTGGGCGGCCTGCTGGAGATGGCGCCGGGCAGCGTTTCCCGTTAAGGGGGCGGTGTTGGGGGGGCAGTGAGTGCCGTCCAGGCGCTAGAATGGCCTGGGGGGCAGTAAGCGGTTCGGGGCCGGTGGGGGCCGTGGCGTGGGAAATTATGTGGCACGAGGTGCCAAAAATACTTGCCTGTAATGGCTGGCGGCGCGTTATGGGGATGTTGCCGAGCCGTGGCCGGAGCGGACGGTCGGCTGGGATCGGCAAACGGATGCCATTCAGGGATTCAGTCGGCGCGAAGCTGCAGCACCTGGGGATCATCCCAGTGTTCGAGCAGCACCCGGGCGACCCGTTCTTGCCAGAGGGTGGCGAAGCGGGCGGCCTTGGCCGGGTCCGGGGTGTCGTCGTCGGCAGATAGTAGATCCTGCAGGAGCGGGCCCATGGCCGGGTCGGCAGGAACCGAGGATAGATCCAGGCGGGCCGTGACGGTCCGGCCATTATCCAGGCGGCGGAAGCGGGCATCGGCCTGCAGGTCGACGCCGTATTCCAGCAGATGGCGCCGGGAAAAGCGCCCGGCCAGCCCCTTGAAACCGCCTTCGGCCGCCGCGCCGGTAAGCAGGGTGACGACGCTGGCGATGACGCCGGTGACGCCCGCGTCGGCCAGGCCGCTCAACTGCACCTGCACTCCGCCCCGTTCCGGCAGGGCCTCGCCGTAGAGGGCCTGCAGGGCACGCACCGTCATCAGGTAGGCGCCGGCCACGGTGGGGCAGGAGTGTCCGGCGAGGCGCACCGCATCCTCATAGCGATAGGCGATACGCCCGCCCTCGGCCGCACCGAGAAACTCGGCCAGTGGATCCCGCAGGGTGATGCCCGGCACTTCTGCGAAGAAGGCAGGAAAACGGGAGGTCTGGAGCGTGTTCATGGGGCGGAGATGTGTGATTGGGCGGTGGCGGAGGAAGGGGAAAGTCTGGGAGGGTAGAAAGGTCCGGCGACTATGCGGCCCGGAATGCTTGCCGGCGCCGCAAAGCCGCGCTGCTGGGATCAGCGGGCCGGAATTACCTGGCCGGAATCAGCCGCCGATCAGGGCCATGGCTTCGGCCACGGAAATCGGCGTGACCGGCTTTTTGACAAAGCGTACCGCCAAGGAGGCGGCCTTTTCCCGGATGGCGTCCTGAATGTTGGCGGTGAGCAGGGCCAGGGCAGCCTGGCTGCCTTGCTCCCGCAGGCGGCCGGCCAGTTCCAGGCCGTCCATGCCGGGCATGTTGTAATCCAGGGTCATCAGGTCGTAGGCCGCGGCCTTGGCCTTTTCCAGGGCCTCGTCGCCGTTGGCGGCTTCATCCACGGACCAGTCGGGGTGTTTGTCCAGAACGATGGCGCGGATAATCATCCGGCTGACCCGGCTGTCGTCTACTACCAGCACGCGTTTGCTCATGCCTTTGTCTCCAGTGTTGGCCCCAGTGTAGTGCCGGGCCCTGTTGTGCTGCTTTGATGCATCTCGGTTTTCAGCATGGGGCAGAAGCGTGGGGACTGGCAAGGATGAAATTCACGCTCTGCTCCGTACGGGTCAGGTCTTGGCCTGGATCAGTTCGATCTTGTAGCCGTCCGGGTCTTCGACGAAGGCGATGACGGTGGTGCCGTGCTTCATCGGGCCGGCCTCCCGCACCACCTTGCCGCCCCGGGCCTTGATGGCGGCGCAGGCGGCGTAGGCGTCTTCGACTTCCAGGGCGACGTGGCCGAAAGCGGTACCCAGCTCGTAGGACGGGGTGTCCCAGTTGTGGGTCAGTTCGATCACGGCACCTTCGGATTCGGGGCCGTAGCCAACGAAAGCCAGGGTGAAGCGGCCATCCGGGTAGTCCTGGCGGCGCAGCAGTTGCATGCCCAGCACTTCGGTGTAGAAGGCCAGGGAACGGTCCAGGTCGCCGACCCGGAGCATGGTGTGAAGCAGACGCATGGGATGTCTCCTCGAAATGGTGGGAAGGGTTACCAGCGGGGCAGGCTCTGGCCCAGGTGCTTGAGCTGAGCCCGGGCCGGCTGGTAGTCCGGATAAAGCTGCTCCACCACCGACCAGAAGCGGGGGGAGTGGTTCATTTCCTTGAGGTGGGCCAGTTCGTGGGCTACCACGTAATCCACCACCGCCAGGGGGAAGTGGATCAGCCGCCAGTTGAGGCGGATGCCGCTGACCCGGCTGCAACTGCCCCAGCGGGTGCGGGCCGAGCTGAGGGCCAGGGGCGGCACGGTGAGGCCGAGGGGGGCGGCGTAGTGGGCGAGGCGTTCGACAAAGAGCGCCCGGGCCCGTTCCTTCAGGGCTCGCTCTAGCAGGGCGCGTGGATCCTTGTTCTCCGGCAGGGTGAGCTGGAGATGCCCGTCGTTCCAGGAAATGCGGGCAGGGCCGACGGAGATGCCCAGCTGGCGCGCCTCGCCGAGGATGGGCAGGCTCATGCCGTCGCTGATGGTGAGCAGGGTCGGGGCCTGGCGCTGGCGCCAGAGGTCCAGCTTTTGCAGCACCCAGGCTTCATGGCGGCGGATGAGGTTTTCCACCTCCCGCAGGCTGGCCCGCAGGGGGGCACCGACCCGCAGGCCCCGGTGGTCGATGGTCAGGCCGATGGTACGGCGCCGGCTGCGGCGCAATTCGTAGGGAACCAGGCGCTCCCCCAGCAGCAGGGCGGCACCCCGGGCGTCGGCCGGCGGCCGTTCTGCCGCATCCCGGAACAGGGGCAGTTCCAGTTGGGCCAACTCAGGACGCCTGGGCCCCATGGCGGTAGCGATGGGGAGAGATGCGCTGCATTTCTTCCTCGATCCAGCTTTCCACCCGGCGATTCACTTCTTCCGCCGTCAGTCCGGTGGCGTCGATGGCCGGGCCGAAGCTGATGGTGATGGTGCCCGGCTTCTTGATGAAGGCGTTACGCTTCCACAGTTCGCCGGCATTGTGGGCCACCGGTACCACCTTGGCGCCGGCCTGCACCGCCAGATGGGCGCCGCCAGGCTTGTAACGTTTCTTCTGGCCGGGCGGCACCCGGGTGCCTTCGGGGAAGATGATGACGCTGATGCCACGGCCCAGGCGCTCGGCACCCTGGTCGGAAACCTGGCTCAGGGCGTCTTTACCGGCTTTGCGGTCGATGGCGATCATGCCGATGGCGGCAAAGGCCCAGCCCAGGAAGGGCAGGCGCAGCAATTCCTTTTTCAGCACGAAGACCATGCGCGGGAACCATTGCTGCAGGGCCACGGTTTCCCAGGCGGATTGGTGTTTGGAAAGCACCACCACGGCTTCGGCGGGAATGTTCTCGGTACCCCGGGCTTGGGTACGGATGCCGAGTACGCCGGCCACCAGCCCCTTGAGGAAAATGGCCCGCCAGAGGTCGATGATGGTGTAGGCCACGCTGGCCGACAGGGGCGCGACGATGCAGACCAGGACGCCGAAAAAGGCGGTGATCGGCACCACCAGCAGGGAGTAGATCAGGGAACGGATCAGGGGCATGGGAAGGTCAGTTCTGGCCGTTGCCGATCAGGTGATCGACGGCGGCAGCAAGATCGGTAAAGGTCTGGGTGGCGTAGGGCAGGTCGCCGTCGGCCTGGGTCTTTTCCCCCTTGCCGGTGAGTACCAGGATGGGGGAGGCGCCGGCCCGGGCGGCCGCCTGCAGGTCCCGCAGGGAATCGCCGATGGCCGGCACGCCCTTCAGGTTGGTGTTGTACACGGCAGCGATGCGCTGGAACATGCCAGGCTTGGGCTTGCGGCACTCGCAGTCGACATCGGCGGCGTGGGGGCAGTAAAAAATGGCGTCGATGCGGCCACCGGCGGCGGCCACGGTCTTGTGCATCTTTTCATGGATGGCGTTGAGCGTATCCATGTCGAAGAGGCCCCGGCCCACGCCGGACTGGTTGGTGGCTACCACCACCCGGTAGCCCGCCTGGTTCAGCTTGGCGATGGCTTCCGGGCTGCCGGGGATGGGCTTCCATTCCGCCGGGCTCTTGATGAACTGGGCGGAGTCGAAGTTGATGACGCCGTCCCGATCCAGGATCACGAGCTTGATGGTGTGCACGGGGCGCTCCTTGCGGTCAGGCGGACAACTTGGAAATGTCGGCCACCTGGTTCATGGCTAGGTGCAGGGTGGCCAGCAGGCCCAGGCGGTTGGCCCGCAGGGCGGGGTCTTCCGCATTGACCATGACGTCGTTGAAGAAGGTATCCACCGGCGCCTTGAGGGCGGCCAGGGATTGCAGGGAGGCTGCGTAGTCACCCTTGGCGAAGGCGGCTTCGGCGGCCGGCTTCACTTCGGCCAGGGCCTGGCCCAGGGCCACTTCGGCGGCTTCCTGGAGCAGGGCGCTGTCGATCTTGGCGGCGACGCCCCCTTCTACTTTCTTCAGGATGTTGCCCACCCGCTTGTTGGCAGCGGCCAAGGCCTCGGCTTCCGGCAGGGCGGCAAAGGCGCGCACGGCGGCCAGGCGCTTGGGAATGTCGCCCAGGCGCTGGGGCCGCTGGGAGACCACGGCGTCCACTTCCTGGGCGCTGTAACCCTGCTCCCGCAGGCTGCCAGCCAGGCGTTCGTAGATGAAGTCGGCCAGGGCCTCGTTGGCGGCCTTGAAGCCTTCCACCTGGGCAAAGGTGGCGGCAGCGCCAGCCAGCAGGTCCGCCAAGGGCAGGTTCAGATCGCCCTCGGCCAGCATGCGGATCACGCCCAGGGCGTGGCGGCGCAGGGCGAAGGGGTCCTTGTCGCCGGTGGGAATCTGGCCAATACCGAAGAGGCCCACCAGGGTTTCCAGCTTGTCGGCCAGGGCCACAGCGGTACCCACATGGCCCCGGGGCAGGCTGTCGCCGGCGAAGCGGGGCTTGTAGTGGTCCTCGATGGCGTCGGCGATGTCGGCGGCGAGGCCGTCATGCAGTGCGTAGTAGCGGCCCATGATGCCCTGCAGTTCGGGGAACTCGCCCACCATGTCGGTGAGTAGGTCGGCCTTGGCCAGCAAGGCAGCCTGTTCGGCCTGCAGCGCCAGGGCGTCGCCGCCGAGCGGTTGGCCGAGTTTTTCACCAATCGCCTTGGCGATGGCGCAGACCCGCTGCACCCGCTCGCCCTGGGTGCCCAACTTGTTGTGATAGACCACCTTGGCCAGGCCGAGGACGCGGGATTCCAGGGTCTTCTTGCGATCCTGGTCGAAGAAGAACTTGGCGTCGGCCAGACGGGGGCGCACCACCCGCTCGTTGCCGCCGATGACGGCGGAAGGATCGGCCGGGGCGATGTTGCTCACCACCAGGAACTGGTTGGTCAGCTTGCCCGCATTGCCCACACTCGCGTCCAGCAGGGGGAAATACTTCTGGTTGGCCTTCATGGTGAGGATCAGGCATTCCTGGGGTACGGCCAGGAATTCGGCTTCGAACTTGCCGATCAGCACATTGGGGCGCTCCACCAGGGCGGTGACCTCGTCCAGCAGGGCCTCGTCCTCGATGGGCTTGAGATTGGGGCCAGCCTTGGCGGCAGCGGCTTCAAGCTGGCGCACGATCTCGGCGCGGCGCTCGGCAAAGCTGGCGATAACGGCACCGTCCCGCTTCAGGGTGTCGGCATAGCTGTCGGCGTCGGCGAAGGTCACCACTTCCTTGGCGGCTTCGAAACGATGGCCCAGGGTGGTATTGCCGGAGGTCAGGCCGAGAATGGCGAGGGGCACCACCTCGCTGCCGTGCAGGGCCACCAGACGGTGGGCGGGGCGCACGAAATTGACGCTGGTCCAGCCGTCCTGCAGCTGGTAGCTCATCACCTTGGGAATGGGCAGCGCAGCCAGGGCGGCCTCCAGGGCCTTCTGCAAGCCTTCGGCGAGGGCAGCGCCCTTGGCCAGGCTGTCGTAGAACAGCACCTCGGCCTTGCCGTCGTTCTCGCGGCGCAGGCTGGGGACGACGGAGGCGTCAGCACCCAGGGCCGCCAGCTTCTTCAGCAGGGCCGGGGTGGCATTACCGGCGGCGTCCAGGCCCACGGCCACGGGCATCAGCTTCTGCACCACGGGCTTGTCGGCGGCCACGGGCAGTACGCCTGCCACATGGGCAGCCAGACGGCGGGGCGAGGCGTAAGCGGTGACGGCGGCAGCTTCGGGCGCCAGCCCCTGGGTCTTAAGGGACTGGGCCAGGGTCTGGGCGAAAACCTCGCCCAGCTTCTTCAGCGCCTTGGGCGGCAGTTCCTCGACGAACAGTTCAACGAGCAAATTCTTTGCGGACATGATCAGGCGACTTTCTTGGCGTTCTGTTCTTCAAGCTTGGCCAGCACTTCGGCAGACCATTCCTTGGGCGCCATGGGGAAGCCCAGGCGGGCGCGGGAGTCCAGGTAGGCCTGGGCCACGGCGCGGGCCAGGTTGCGGATGCGGCCGATGTAGGCAGCCCGCTCGGTGACGGAAATGGCGCCCCGGGCATCCAGCAGGTTGAAAGTGTGGGCGGCCTTCAGCACTTGCTCGTAGGCCGGCAGGGCAAGCTGGGCGCCCATCAGGTGCTGGGCCTGCTTTTCGTGGGCACCGAAGGCGGTGAACAGGAAATCGGCGTCGCTGTGCTCGAAGTTGTAGGTGGACTGCTCCACCTCGTTCTGGTGGTACACGTCGCCGTAGGTCAGGGTGTCGGTCCACTTCAGGTCGTAGACGTTTTCCACGCCCTGCAGGTACATGGCCAGACGCTCCAGACCGTAGGTGATTTCGCCGGTGATGGGCTTGCAGTCGATGCCGCCGACCTGCTGGAAATAGGTGAACTGGGTCACTTCCATGCCGTTCATCCACACTTCCCAGCCCAGGCCCCAGGCGCCGAGGGTGGGGTTTTCCCAGTCGTCCTCGACGAAGCGCACGTCGTTCTTCTTCAGGTCGAAGCCCAGGGCTTCCAGGGAGCCGAGGTACAGCTCCAGGATGTTCTCGGGGGCGGGCTTGAGCACCACCTGGTACTGGTAGTAGTGCTGCATGCGGTTGGGGTTCTCGCCGTAGCGGCCGTCCTTGGGGCGGCGGGAAGGCTGCACGTAGGCGGCCTTCCAGGGCTCGGGGCCGATGGCCCGCAGGAAAGTGGCGGTATGGCTGGTGCCGGCGCCAACTTCCATGTCGTAGGGTTGCAGGAGGGCACAGCCCTGTTTGCTCCAGTACTCCTGCAGGCGCAGGATCACTTCCTGAAAGGTAGGCATGGGTCTTGGATTCGCCAAAAAACGTTGGAAAATGATCGGAAACGACGGATTTTACTGGCTTTCCCGCCGCCGTGCCAAAGCGCATGACAGCAGCAGGAGAATTGCCAGGACCAGGGCGCCGGCATTGCCGATGCGGGCAAAGGGCGTCAGCCCCTGGTAACCCCGCACCTCGGCCACCAGGGCGCCTCGGGTGAAGGGGGGGAGAACGGCCTGAATGCTGCCATCGGGCCGAATGATGGCGGTCATACCGGTATTGGTGGCGCGCAGCATGGGGCGGCCTGTTTCCAGGGCGCGCAGGCGGGCAATCTGCAGGTGCTGGGGCTGGGCCAGGGAGTGGCCGAACCAGGCAGTATTGGAGAGATTCACCAGCAGGGTGGCCCGGGGCAGGGCCTGGATGATTTCGCCGCCGAAGACATCTTCGTAGCAGATGTTGGCGGCCACCTGCTGGCCATTGAGGGCCAGGGGGGGCTGGGCCGGGCCGCCGGAGGTGAAGTCCGACATGGGCATGTGCATCAGGTCGAGGAACCAGCGGAAACCCGGCGGCACGAATTCACCGAAGGGTACCAGATGGGCCTTGCTGTAGCGTTGTTCCGGCGCCTGGCCAAAAGCGATGGCGCTGTTGAAGTAGCGCCGGCCTTCCCCAGCCGTTTCTCCAGCATCTCCGGCATTTCCCGCGGCTTCGGCCGCGGGGGCGCCGAGGATGATGTTGCCCTGGCGACGGGCCGCCAGGGCCTTCAGGTCACCGAGGAATTCTGCCGGCAGTTGATCGTAGAGGGCCGGTACGGCGGTTTCGGGCAATACGGTGAGGTCCGCCGGGTTGTCCCGGGCCAGGGTGATATAGGTGGTCAGGGAGTCGATGAAACGTTCCGGCTGCCATTTCAGGGCCTGGGGAATGTTGCCCTGGAGCAGCGCCACCTTGAGGGGGGCTCCGGTTGCTTCGCTCCAGGCGACCGGGGTCAGGCTGCCGCCCAGGGCGAGGAGTATGGCGGGGAGGGCCAGATAGACGAGGCGCCGGCTGGCGGCAGCCAGGGCCAGGCCGGCGGCGACGGCGGCCGTTGCCAGGCTGAGGCCGTAAACTCCCAGCACGGGCGCCAAGCCTGCCAGGGGCGAGGGAGGTGTTTGGGAATAGCCCAGGGCGAGCCAGGGAAAGCCGCTGAGCAGCCAGCCCCGCGCCCATTCCCAGAGCATCCAGGTGGCGGCGAAAAGTGCGATGGCCCGCCATCCCGCGGCGGTGTCCCGGCCATTCAGGCGCCGGGCGGTCCAGGCCGCCAGGGCGGGGAAAAGGGACAGGTAGGCGCAGAGGGCCAGGGTGGCGGCCGCTGCAATGGGCAAGGGCATGCCGCCCACGTCGTGGAGACTGACATAGACCCAGGAGACGCCACCGAGGAAGTGCCCCAGGCCAAAGGCCAGGCCACGCCCGGCGGCTTGCCGGGGCGTCACTGCGCTGGTGACCAGAAGAAAGAGGATGCCCCAGGCCAGCCAGGCGAGCCAGAACCATTCCAGGGGGGCGAAAGCGCCTACCCCCAGGAGGCCTGCGGCCGCCGCCAGGCCTTGCCGGCGGCGTTCGGTGCGGAGCAGGGGGGCGAGGGCGGCAGGCGCTACGGGAAAAGTCGGGGGCGGCAAGGGGCGGGGGGGCTTACTCGGTATCGCCGATGCTGCGGGGCGGCGTCACCAGCAAGGTGTAGAGGCGGCGGCTGTCGGCCCGTAGGACTTTCAGCTGGAGGGGGCCGAAATCGACAATTTCATTGCGCTTGGGCACCCGGCCCAGGTGGTGCAGCACCATGCCGCCCACGGTGTCGTAATCGTCGTCCGGGAAATCGGTGTTGAAGGCGTGGTTGAAGGCGGCGATCTCGGTCTGGGCCTTCACCCGGTAGCGGCCGGACTGGTCCAGCTGGATATTGGCTTCGGTTTCATCGAAGTCGTATTCGTCTTCGATCTCACCGACGATCTGCTCCAGCACGTCCTCGATGGTCACCAGGCCGGCAACGCCGCCGTATTCATCGACGACGATGGCCATGTGGTTGCGGCTGACGCGGAATTCCCGCAGCAGCACATTGAGGCGCTTGGATTCGGGAATGAACACCGCCGGGCGCAGCCAGTCCCGCAGGTTGAAGTCGGCTTCGATGCTGGAGCGCAGCAGGTCCTTGGCCAGGAGGATGCCCAACACGTCATCCTTGTTTTCGCCGACCACCGGGAAGCGGGAGTGGGCAGCGGCGATAACGGTGGGAATGAGCTGTTCCGGTGGCCCGTCGATGTCGATGACGTCCATCTGGGCACGGGGCACCATGACGTCGCGCACGGAGGTTTCGGAAGCGGCCAGGGCCCCTTCGGTGATGGAAAGGGCGTCAGCGTCGAGCAGGTTGCGCTCGAAGGCGGAGTGCAGCAGGGCGAGAAGTTGCTCCCGGTCCTCGGGCTCGCGCAGGAGGAGGGAAGAAAGACGTTCGAGGAGACTGGGTTTCGGCGAACTGGGGGAACTGTCCATGGGCTGGGGTTGGCAACGCAAAAGGGGAATGGGGAACCCGGGCGGGCCCGCCGGAAACGCTTATGAGGCGTAGGGGTCGGGGTAGCCGAGGCCGGCCAGGATGTCGCGTTCCCGGGCCTCCATATGCTCGGCGTCCTCTTCTTCTTCGTGGTCGTAGCCTTGCAGATGCAGCATACCATGCACCACCAGGTGGGCGTAGTGGGCGGCCAGGGGCTTGCCCTGTTCGGCGGCTTCCCGGGCGACCACGCTGTGGCAGATGACCAGGTCGCCCATGACCAGAGGTTCGGTCTCATAGGGGAAGGAGAGCACGTTGGTGGCGTAGTCCTTGCCCCGGTAGTCCCGGTTCAGGTCCTGGCCTTCCTCGGCGTCCACCAGACGGATGGTGACCTGCCCCCCCTTCATGCCGTCGGCGTTGAGGGCGGCGCGGGCCCAGGCGCGAAAATCCTCCCGGGAGGGTAGTCCATCCCGGTTACAGGCGTATTGCACGGAAAGATTGAGGCGGCGGGAAGGTTGGTTCATGAAGGCTTGCGTCCGTGTTCTTCGTAGGCGGAGACGATGCGGGCCACCAGGGGGTGGCGCACCACGTCTTCCTTGAGGAATTCGGTGAAGGCGATGCCCCGGACTTCGCGGAGGATCTGGGCTGCCTCCTTGAGGCCGCTCTGGTGGCCCCGGGGCAGGTCGATCTGGGTCAGGTCGCCGGTGACCACGGCCTTGGCGCCAATGCCGATGCGGGTGAGGAACATCTTCATCTGCTCGGGCGTGGTGTTCTGGGCTTCGTCCAGGATGATGAAGGCGTGATTCAGGGTGCGCCCGCGCATGAAGGCCAGGGGGGCGATTTCGATGGCGCCCTTTTCGTAGAGCTTGGTCACCTTGTCGAAGCCCATCAGGTCGTAAAGAGCGTCGTAGAGCGGGCGCAGATACGGGTCCACCTTCTGGGCCAGGTCGCCGGGCAGGAAGCCGAGGCGTTCACCGGCCTCCACCGCCGGGCGGGTGAGAACGATGCGCTCCACCAGGTCCCGCTCGAAGGCATCCACGGCACTGGCTACGGCCAGATAGGTCTTGCCGGTGCCGGCGGGGCCGATGCCGAAGGTGATGTCGTGATCCTGGATATGCTTCAAATATTCGATCTGCCGCGGCGTGCGGCCGTGCAGCTCGGTCTTGCGCGTCAGCAGGGCTGGCGAGGTGGGATCCAGGTCGGCCATGGTGCCGCGGATGGGCTGATTGAGCAGCTCGATCAGGCCCAGCTGAATGTCGTCCACCGTCAGCGGAGCCTTGGCCTGGGCGTAGAAGCGGCTGATGGCATCCGAGGCGCGCCGGGTCTGCCCGGCATGGCCGTGGAAGGTGAAGCGTTCGCCGCGGCGGGCGATGGTGATGTCCAGGGCCGCTTCGATCTGACGCAGATTTTCATCCAGGGGGCCGCACAGGTTGGCCAGGTGCTCGTTGTTCACCGGCGACAGGAAGAGCTCCAGGGGGCGGGGCTTTGGCTGGGACATCAGGCGGCTTCGCTTTCCCGGGTGACGATCTCGCCGCGCAGGGAATGGGGCAGGGCGGAGGTGATGGTGACATCGACGAAGTGGTTGATGAGTCGGGGATTGCCGACAAAATTTACCACCCGGTTGTTGTCGGTGCGACCAGCCAGTTCGTTAGCGTCCTTCTTCGAGGTGCCCTCGACAAGGACGCGCTGCACGGTGCCCACCATCGTGTTGGAAATGGCCATGGCCTGGTCTTCGATGCGCTTTTGCAGGCGGGCGAGGCGGGCCAGCTTGACGTCCTGGGGCGTGTCGTCTTCCAGCTCGACGGCAGGAGTGCCGGGGCGGGGGCTGTAAACAAAGCTGAAGGAGGTATCGAAGCCCACATCTTCGATCAGCTTCATGGTCTTTTCGAAGTCCTCTTCCGTCTCGCCAGGGAAACCGACGATGAAGTCGGAGCTGAGGGAAATGTCGGGACGCACCGCCCGCAGCTTGCGGATGATGCTTTTGTATTCGATGGCGGTGTAACCGCGCTTCATGACGGCCAGCACCCGGTCAGCCCCGGCCTGGACCGGCAGGTGCAGGTGGGATACCAGCTTGGGTACCTTGGCGTAGGTATCGATGAGGCGCTGGGTCATCTCCCGGGGGTGGGAGGTGGTGTAGCGGATGCGCTCGATGCCGGGCATCTCCGCAATGTATTCGATGATCATCGCCAGGTCGGCCGTCTCGCCCCCGAACTCGCCCCGGTAGGCATTGACGTTCTGACCGAGGAGGGTGATTTCCTTGACGCCCTGCTGGGCCAGGCCGGCCACTTCCGTGAGGATGTCCTCGAACGGACGGGAGACTTCGGCGCCCCGGGTGTAGGGCACGATGCAGAAGGTGCAGAACTTGGAGCAGCCTTCCATGATGGAGACGAAGGCGGTGGCGCCTTCCACCTTGGCGGGCGGGAGCGCGTCGAACTTCTCGATTTCCGGGAAGGAAACGTCCACCGCCGCCTTGCCCTGGGCTTTGCGGTCGGCGATCAGCTGCGGCAGTCGGTGCAAGGTCTGGGGGCCGAAAACTACGTCCACATAGGGCGCCCGAGCCACGATGGCGGCGCCTTCCTGGCTGGCGACGCAGCCACCGACACCAATCACCAGGTTGGGATTGAGCTTCTTCAGGTGCTTGACCCGGCCCAGGTCGTGGAAGACCTTTTCCTGGGCCTTTTCCCGCACGGAGCAAGTGTTGAAGAGGATGATGTCGGCCTCTTCCGGGTTGTCGGTTTTTTCCAGGGGCTCGGACTGGTTGAGGACGTCAGCCATTTTGTCCGAGTCATACTCGTTCATCTGGCAGCCAAAGGTTTTGATGTAAAGCTTCTTGGACACGATGGGCAATGAGGGAAGAAAAAGGCTGCCGGGCAGTGAGCCCGGCAGCGGGGTTGTCAGTTGTTCGAGGAAGTGGCCGGGCGGCCAGGTAGCGCCATGGCCGGGTCGCTTGCCAGCGGCAGGGGCTGCGGAGGGATGGTGCGCAGATCCAGATTTGCGATTTCGTTCGGGGTCAGGATCCAGACCCGGAACAGGTCACCATTCACGTCCACGGTGTAGCGGACGATCAGGGGCTCACCCAGATTGGCCAGGGTGTCGGAGAGAATGATCAGGTTGTCGCCATTACGGAACTGCACCCCGGGGGCCAGACGGTACACATAGTTGCTGATGGCAGCCTGCCCTTGCCGGACGGCGTATAGCTTGCCCGCCGAAGCCTGGGGAGGGATGACCCGGGTAACGAATTGGGCTTGGGCCGGCAGCACCCAAAGCAATCCCAGGGTCAGCAGGAGCGATGTGAAAAAACGTCTAAAATTCATATGATTAATTATACACCAGAGAGACGTTAGGCTTTTCTGGCTTACTGCTCCAGGTAATCCACCAGGATGCCGCTGGCCAGGCGCAGGCGCTGGCTGAGCAGTCGGGCCAGTTTGTGGAGGATTTTTACGCCGAGAACCGGGTATTCGTCCACCAGGCGCTCGAATTTGTCCCGGGTCAGAATGGCCAGCGTGGTTTCCTTTTGTGTCCGACAGGTTGCTGAGCGGCGCTCACCGTCGATCATCGCCATCTCGCCGATGCTCTTGCCGGCGCCGACCTCCGCGACTGTCTTGTGTTCCATCTGGCGGTCTTCCTTCTCGATGGCGACGCTGCCGGAGAGAATCACGCACATGTATTGGCCGACTTCGCCTTCCTTGAAGATGGTGGTGCCGGCGGGCGCCTGGTAGCCCTGCATGAAGGCGCCAAGGGCCTTTATTTCCGGCCAGGCCAGATCGTTGAACAGCGCCGTGTCGGCCAGGGTGTCGCAAAGTTCCTCCTGGAATGCCTTGCCGACTCCCAGCAGTTGCAGGCCGCCTGGTATTCCCGGTTCCATGATGTTCATCCTTCTGCTGGCTATGTAGGTAGCGGCGTTGGCCGCCGGTTGTGCGGGCCCGCCCGCCATGGTTGGGGGGCGATGAGGCGGAGGAGGGCGGGGCGCTTGACCATCGTTTGATCTGCGGATAGAATCGCCCACCTTGTTTTGCCCAACCGTAATTTTAGCGGGCAATTCAGCAAAGTTGGTGATGTAGCTCAGACGGTTAGAGCGATGGATTCATAACCCATAGGTCGGCAGTTCGATTCTGCCCATCACCACCAACAGATACAAGGAAACGGCCAACCCAAGCGGGTTGGCCGTTTTTCTTTCTGGTGAATTTCTGGCCCTAGCCAGGGCTGGCACGATCCAGCAGGGTTCAGTTCCAGCAAGACGCGAATAGGGTTTGATTCCCTTCGTTCGCTCCACATCGAATTCCAGCAGGGCGTTGATCTGCAAAAGAGAAAGCCAGCCGAGACCGGTTGGCTTTCTTGTTGCTTGGTCGATATCTGGTCAGAGCTAGATCAATTCGCATCCAGATTGTCCTTAGTTTAAGGCTCAAAGGTGTCTACTGGCTCCGGGGCGATTCAACCGGCCGTAGCCCCCTAACCTCTGGCATCAGTCAATCTTACAAAGAACGAGAACGGTAGTGCCTTAACAGTCCTTACTGAACAGGCTATTCCCTCACCTGTGCGGACATTTCCTTATTACGCACAGCGAGTTGGTTTGAAAAAGTGACGAAGTTTAGGGCTGCTGCATTGTTTGTGGAGGCCTCCTCAATCACCTTAATAGCCTGCGAAAGCCACCTCGGTTGGCGCTCAACGTCCATGCTCAAACTGCGTGCCATGAACTTAGCCCCTAGTGGAACCCCCAGGTTCGTGAAAGCCCCATTCCAGTTCCCGGTACTGAACATGGCTTCAGCTTCCTTACCAGGGCAAGTTTTCTTATTGATAATGATGGCGTAGGTGTAAATCTTCCCCGGTTCAGGAGGGAGCGTCGTCTTGACGAAACCATTATCAACCACCTCTTCCCAGTCGCGCTCCACCGGAACAGTCACCCCCGAGAATCGGCAAGGATAGACATCACTCCAGATGTAAGACACCGCACGGAACTCCACCGGCACCACCGCGTGCAATTCTTGCGGAGCTACCTCTTGGGTTGCCATCAGATTTACTTCAGTGGCAGTAAGGGCCCCCAGATAAAGCACATTCAGGAAAATATCGAGCATTTGGCGTTTGTTGTATTACTGATTGATAACAGGGGAGCGGTAGTCTAGCGTTGGAGGAGTAGGCCACAAAGCATGACAGCATCCCTACTTCTTGCCATGTGCTTGGCCGCCACGAGACTCTACGCTTCGTGGGCTAAGAACTTCGCCCACTTCTTCTCATTGTCGCTTTGGCGGACGTGCCCTCTTTCCCTGAATTTAATGGGTCGCTAGACTGTAGCTACAAGTCACTGTAGTGGATGTGGCTCAGAACGTGAGGCCCAGCAGATAACCAGTGGATTTTTATGCAACACATTGACACCCCGCTGTTTCTGCTCACCACCACCAGAACAAAGAAAAAGGCCAATCCTTCGGGATTGGCCTTTTTTTCCGCTTTCTCCGCCGGGGATTAAAGGAGGCGGAGGTAGGCTTGGGTCAGGTCCTGGCCCCAGAACATGGCCAGCAATCCAGCAGCGGCCAGGTAGGGGCCGAAGGGGATGGGGACATTGCGGCCCCGGCGTGCCAGCAGGATCAAGGCGATGCCGACGACAGCGCCTACGAGGGATGACAGCAGGATGGTCATGGGCAGAATCTGCCAGCCGAGCCATGCGCCAATAGCCGCCAATAGCTTGAAATCGCCATAGCCCATACCTTCCTTGCCGGTTGCCATCTTGAAGAGCCAATAGACCGTCCATAAGGAGAGGTAGCCGGCGACGGCGCCGATGACGGCAGAGCCAAGATCGGTATAGGTGCCGAAAAGATTGAAGATCAGTCCCAGCCAGATCAGGGGCAGCGTGATGGAGTCCGGTAGCAGTTGGGTGTCGAAGTCGATGCCGGTCAGGGCGACAAGGCTCCACAGGAACACCAGCGCCCCGAGGGTGGCGAGGGTGGGGCCGAAATGCCAGGCCGTCCAGGCCGAGAGCAGCGCAGTGGTGAATTCAACGATGGGATAGCGTGGAGAGATACCTGCCTTGCAACTGGAACAACGCCCCTTCAGCAGCAGGTAGCTGATGACGGGAATGTTCTCCCACACAGCAATGGGATGGCTGCAGTGGGGGCACTTGGAGCGGGGGGTGGCCAGGTTGTAGGTTTCCTTCGCTGGTGGTGCTTCTCCCCGTAACTCGGCGCACTGATGTTGCCATTCCCGTTCCATGATGCGCGGCAGGCGGTGGATCACTACGTTGAGAAAGCTGCCGACCGTCAGGCCGATGAAACCCGCAAACAGCGGGAACAAACTGATGAAATCCATGTTAAACGGCCCCGCCGATCTTGAAGATAGGCAGGTACATGGCGATAACCATGCCGCCGATCAGGGTGCCCAAAACGACCATGATGATAGGCTCCATCAGGCTTGAGAGGGCGTCCACTGCATCGTCTACCTCTTGCTCATAAAAGTCGGCAACTTTAGACAGCATGGAGTCTAGAGCTCCAGATTCCTCGCCGATAGCTACCATCTGAATGACCATGTTGGGGAAAAGCCCCACGTTCTGCATGGAGTTGGTGAGGCTGGTGCCAGTGCTCACCTCACTCTGAATCTGCTTGGTGGCTATCCGATAGACATAGTTTCCGGAAGCTCCGCCAACGGAGTCGAGGGCCTCGACTAGGGGGACGCCTGCAGCAAACATGGTGGACATCGTTCTGGTCCAGCGCGCGATGACCGATTTTCGAATGATTTCCCCAAAAATTGGCATGCGCAACATGACCTTGTCCATGACGATCTGGACTTTTTCAGAACGCTTCCAGGATTCGAGGAAAGCGTAGAGGCCTCCGCCAACTGTGCCAAAAATCAGATACCAGTACGCAACGAAGAAATCGGAGATGCCGATAACGATAAGTGTTGGAGCGGGAAGGTCTGCGCCAAAAGACTTGAAGATATCCCGGAATGCCGGGATGACGAAAATCATGATGACAGCAGTGATGATGAAAGCCACGGCAATCACGGCCGTTGGATAGAACAGCGCTGATTTTATCTTTCCTTTGACGGCCTGAATTTTTTCCTTGTAGATCGCCAGGCGATCCAGCAGGGAATCCAGAATGCCGGCCTGTTCGCCAGCGGCGATGAGGTTGCAGAACAGGGCGTCGAAATACAGGGGGTATTTGCGGAAGGCCTGATTCAAGGAGCTGCCGGTCTCCACATCCGCCTTGATGTCCAGCAACAGTTTGCCGACGGCTGGATTGGAGTGGCCCTTGCCGACAATATCGAAGGCCTGCAGCAGAGGGACGCCGGACTTCATCATGGTGGCCAGCTGGCGCGTGAACAAGGTGATGTCCTTGTCGGTGATCTTGCCGCCGCGTTTGAATCGTTGCTTGGTGACCTTCGAGACGAGCACGCCCTGGCGACGCAGGGTGGCCTGGACAACGGTTTCGCTGGTGGCTCGTAGTTCGCCACGGATGATCTTGCCCCCCTTGTCCTTACCTTCCCAGGTAAAGGTGAATTCCTTCACTCCCGGGTCCGAGCGCTTTTCCTGTTTTGTATTTTTTCCGGCGGTAGCCATGGGCGCCTCTTCTATCTAGTTATGGTGTCAGGCATTGGTGGTGGACAGGACTTCATCCAGGGACGTAACGCCCTGCTTCACCTTCAACAGGCCGGATTGGCGCAGGTCCTTAATACCTTCTCGCTGGGCCTGGGCGGCGATATCGATGGAGTTGCCGTCCCCCATGATGATGCGCTGAATTTCTTCCGAGATAGGCATGACCTGGTAGATACCGACCCGCCCCTTGAATCCACCGCCCTTGCAGCGTTCACAGCCCTGGGGGTTGGGGCCATAGAGGGTCCAGCCATCCAGGTCTTCCTCCTTGAAACCGGCGTCGATAAGGGTGTCTACCGGGACTTCCAGCGGGATCTTGCAGGTGCAGAGGCGGCGGGCCAGGCGCTGGGCAGTGATCAGAATGACGGAGGAGGCGATGTTGAAGGTGGGTACGCCCATGTTCTTCAAACGCTCCAGCGTAGTTGGAGCATCGTTGGTATGCAGGGTGGAGAGCACCATGTGGCCGGTCTGGGCGGCCTTGATGGCGATCTCGGCAGTATCCAGGTCGCGGATTTCGCCCACCATGATGATGTCCGGATCCTGGCGCAGAAAGGACTTGAGGGCGGCCGAGAAAGTCAGGCCGGCCTTGTCGTTCACGTTGACCTGGTTGATCCCAGCCAGATTGATTTCAGCAGGGTCTTCGGCTGTGGAAATGTTGATCCCCGGCTCGTTGAGGATGTTCAGGC
This sequence comes from Azospira sp. I13, assembly GCF_003112695.1. Taxonomy (GTDB): domain Bacteria; phylum Pseudomonadota; class Gammaproteobacteria; order Burkholderiales; family Rhodocyclaceae; genus Azospira. Next base: position 23,507 of record NZ_BFBP01000006.1, on the reverse strand, counting down.
AGGTGTAGAGCGACACCGTCTTGCCCGAGCCGGTGGGGCCGGTTACCAGCACCATGCCGTAGGGGCGGTGGATGGCGTGCAGAATGGCTTCTTTCTGCTCCGGCTCATAGCCCAGGGCTTCAATGCCCAGTGTGGCGGAGGTGGGGTCAAGAATCCGCATCACGATCTTTTCGCCATGCAGGGTCGGCAGGGTGCTGACCCGGAAGTCGATGGCACGGCTCTTCGACAGCACCAGCTTCATCCGCCCGTCCTGGGGAACGCGCTTTTCCGAGATGTCGAGGCGGGAGATTACCTTGATGCGGGAGGCCACCTTTTCCTTGATGGCCAGGGGGGGCGTGGCCACTTCCCGGAGTACCCCGTCGATACGGTAGCGGATACGGTAAAACTTTTCGTAGGGCTCGAAGTGAATGTCGGAAGCCCCGTCATTGATGGCGTCGAGCAGAATCTTCTGGATGAACTTGACGACCGGGGCGTCATCCACCTCGGAGGTTGCCCCTTCATCGGCCTTGGCCTGATTTTCTTCGTCCGTGAATTCCAGATCCAGGTCGTCGCTGGCCAGATTTTTGAGGGCGTCCTCGGTGGATTCGGAATACTTGGCGACCAGCGGTGCCAGCTTGGTTTCCTCGACCACGACCGGGTCCACGGCCAGGCCGGTCTGGAAGCGGATTTCATCCAGGGCCCGCAGATTGGTCGGGTCCGAGGTCGCAACGGCCAGACGATTGCCGCGCTTGTTCAGCGGGATGATGCGATGGGCGGCAATCAGCTTGCGGTCAATGGCCGTCGCCGGAATGTGGGCGTCATCGAAGGCGCTTAGATCCAGTACCGGGTAGCCGAAGGTTTCCCCGGCGAAGAGGGCGATGTCCTTGGCGCTGGCCCGCTTTGCCGCAATGATCTGATCGATGAAGGAAGTATTCTTCTCGCTGGCCTGGGCCATCAGCGCCTCGGCCTCGGCCTCCTTCAAGCGACCGGCCTGAACCAGGGCCCGGGCGAGGCCGCTGAGGGGAATCTGAAGAGTGGCTGCCATGGCGTCTATGTATGAGGTAGAGAGCCGGGCGAAAGGCGCCCAACTTTATGCTGTCGTTATTTGGCCGATGATGCCCGCCAACCTGTGTTTTGTAAAGTCTTTAGGATCAGTCGGTTGGCTGCGGAACTGAATCCGATTTCACATGGCGGGCGCCTGGGTGCAATGGCTTACGCCCGATGCAGCAGAACTTCCAGGACAAAACGGCTGCCCACATAGGCCATCAAGAGGACCAGGAATCCCGCCATGGTCCAGCGCAGGGCAGTGCGGCCGCGCCAGCCGTAGGCCTGGCGGCCGGCCAGCAGGGCAGCAAAGATGCCCCAGGAAGCAAAAGCGAAGACCGTCTTGTGATCCAGCACCATGGCTTTGCCGAATAGGGTTTCGGAAAAGAACAGGCCGGAGCCCAGGGCGGCCGTCAGCAGCAGGAAGCCGGCAATGATCATGCGGAACAGCAGGGCTTCCATGGTCAGCAGAGGCGGTAGGCTGGTCAGGCTCTTGGTCAGGCTGCGCTGGTGCAGCTTGCGTTCGGCAAACCCCATGAATACCGCGTGCAGCGCCGAGAGGGTGAACAGGCTGTAGGCCAGCATGGCCGCCATGAAGTGCAGCTTGAAGCCGATGGAATCGGCATGGGGCAGCACATGGGCCGAGGGGAACAGGGGCGGCAGGATGGCGCAGAGGGCCGCCAGGGGCAGCACCATGGGCTGCAGGCCTTCCATGCGGGCCTTGAAACTCTCCATCCAGTAAATGAAGACAGCCAGCCAGAGCATCAGGGAGAGGGCGAAGCTGAAGGAAAAGCGCATGTCGCCGGTGCCGAAGAGGCCGTCGTAGAGCCCGCCGCCATGAAGCAGCAGTACGCCGAAAATGCCCCAGCGCTCCCAGGGTTGCATGGGGGCCGTGACCATGGGCTTGTCGGTTTCCGCCCAGCGGGTGCGCCAGAAATGGAATCCCAGCAACCCATAAAGGGCGCTGGCCAGGTAGTGGGGCAGGAAGTGCAGTAAAATGGGCGACATCAGTGCAGTTTACACCAAGCCACCTCTTAAGCTCATCTCCTGCCCATGCTCGATAACCTGACTCAACGCCTTGCCGGTGTCATGAAGACCCTGCGGGGTGAAGCCCGCCTGACCGAGGCCAACATCTCCGACGCCCTGCGGGAGGTCCGCCTGGCCCTGCTGGAGGCGGACGTCGCCCTGCCGGTCATCAAGGATTTCATCGCCGCCGTGAAGGAAAAGGCCCTGGGCGAGGAGGTCATCGGTTCCCTGACCCCGGGCCAGGCCCTCATCGGTGTTGTCCATCGGGAAATGACCCAGCTGATGGGGGGCGCCAATGCCGCCCTCAACCTGGCGACCCAGCCACCGGCCATCATCCTCATGGCAGGCCTGCAGGGCGCCGGCAAGACCACCACGGTGGGCAAGCTGGCCAAGCAACTGAAGGAAACCCAGAAAAAGAAGGTGCTGGTGGTGTCCTGCGACGTCTATCGTCCGGCCGCCATTGAGCAGTTGAAGACCGTGGCGGCCCAGGCCGGCGTGGACTTCTTCCCCTCCCTCAGTACCGACAAGCCCGAAGCCATCGCCCTGGCGGCCGTGGATTGGGCGCGTAAGCATTACCACGATGTGCTGCTGGTGGATACGGCCGGCCGTCTGGCCATCGACGAAGCGATGATGGCTGAAATCAAGCAGTTGCACGCCGCCATCAAGCCGGTGGAAACCCTCTTCGTGGTGGATGCCATGCTCGGCCAGGATGCGGTGAATACCGCCAAGGCCTTCAGCGAGGCCCTGCCCCTCACCGGCGTGGTGCTGACCAAGCTGGACGGCGATGCCCGGGGCGGTGCTGCCCTCTCGGTGCGCCACGTCACCGGGAAGCCCATCAAGTATGTCGGTGTGGGCGAGAAACTGACCGGCATCGAACCCTTCCACCCCGAGCGGATGGCCTCGCGGGTGCTAGGCATGGGCGACATCCTTTCCCTGGTGGAAGAAGCTCGTAAGGGCGTGGATGAGGAAAAAGCCCTGGCTATGGCCAAGAAGCTCAAGTCCGGCAAGGGCTTTGACCTCAATGACTTCAAGGACCAGATCGGCCAGATGCGCAAGATGGGCGGCATGTCAGCCCTCATGGACAAGCTCCCGGCCCAGTTCGCCCAGGCCGCTGGCCAACTGCAGGGCGGTGCCGAGGAAAAGGCCGTCAATCGCATTGAAGGCATCATCAATTCCATGACCCCTGCCGAGCGGGCCAAGCCCGAACTGATCAAGGCCAGCCGCAAGCGTCGCATTGCGGCTGGTGCCGGTGTCCAGGTGCAGGAAGTGAACCGCCTGCTCAACCAGTTCGAGCAGACCCAGAAAATGATGAAGTCCTTCGCCAAGGGCGGGCTCTCCAAGCTCATGCGCGGCATGAAGGGCATGATGCCCGGTATGCGCTGAGCACACTGCTCACTGTTGAGTCAGTAAAAAGGGGCGCCGCGGCGCCCCTTTTCATTGCAGCGTTAGCCTGGTGCCCGCTTAACCGGCCAGGGCCTTCAGCTGGCTCATCAGTTGGGCGTAGCGCTTTTCCACCGGGGCGATGCGATGGGCCGTTTGCAGATGCTGGCGGATTTCTTCCACCAGCCCGGGTTCGACGCCGGTCTTGCGCATCACCACCATGCCGAGGTGGGCAAAGTTGAAGAGTACCCGCACATTGCCGGGGAGACGTTCGCAGGCGTCGCGCATGGCGGCCAGGGCTTCTTCGTACTGCTCGTCCCGGGCCAGCAGGACGCCCTGGTTCATCAGTTGCACCGCCTCCTTGCGGGAGGCCTCCACCAGGGCGCTGCCCTCCTCGCTCATGGCGCCGGTGTCGAAGACGGTTTGGATACGCTCCAGCAGGATGCGGTCATCCGGGTTGTTGCGCACCTCGCTCTGCAGCAGGGCGGCGGCCCGTTCCTTTTCCCCGGTCACCATCATCAGTTCGGCCATCTCGACGATGGCGGCGCTTTCCACCTGGGGCCCGTTGTGCTGGCCCAGGGTGTCCCCCAGCTGGATGGCGATGCGCCGGGCGGCTTCCGTATCGCCGGCCCGGTGGTGCACCATGCCTTCGGTGGCCATGGCCTTGACCTTGACGTCGTCACCTTCAAACTGCTTGCTCAGGCTGCCCAGCACCTGCAGGGCTTCCTTGGGATTGTCCTGGGCACTGCAGGCCCGGGCCAGGCCTAGGTAGGCGTCCGGCGTCTTCAGAATGGAGTGCTCGCCCAGGGCCACGCTCTTGCGGAAGGCGCGCTCCGCCTTATCCACCTTGCCCAGCTGCAAGGACACCTCGCCCAGGTTTTTTTGCCGGATGACCGAATGGGGCGATAGCCGGGCCGCCATTTCCAGCACCTCTTCCGCCTTGTGCAAATCCCCCTGGGCGTTATGCACATTGGCCAGCCAGTCATGGGCCTCCAGGTAGCTGCGGTTGTCGGCTACCAGGTTTTCCAGCATTTGCCGGGCTTCCTCCAGTTCGCCAGCGGCAATGTGCACCCGGGCCAGGGCCAGCTGTGCCCAGGGGATGTCGCGCTTCGCCAGCAGGGCCTGGCAGAGGGCACGGGCCTGTTCATGCTCGCCGCTGACCAGCAGCAGATGGCACTTGAGGCGCAGCAGCTCTCCCGCATTGGCCTTGTCCACCGCCAGCCGTTCATCGCAGAGGCGAATGGCCTGCAGCAGATCGTGGGACATCACCGCCTGGTCGATGTCGATGAAGGCGGACTTCTTGGCCCAGATCTTTTCCAGGCGCAGGCGCAGGGTGGATTCGGTAATGGGTTTGAGGAGGTAGGCATCCGGCTGATACTCGGCGGCGCCCATGACCACATCGGCCGTCTTTTCCGCCGTGATCATTACCCAGGCGCAGCTGGGGCCCACCAGGTTGCGGTACTTGGCCTCTTCCAGGATCTGCTGGCCGTTCTTGCCGTGGCCCAGGTTGAAGTCGCAGAGCACACCGTCGAAGCGGGTCTGGGCCAGCAGGGTGATGGCCTCGTTGCCGTTGGCGGCAGTAGCGATGAGTTTGGGATTGACGCCCATGGAGCGCAGGATATCCCGCAGCACGGTGCGCATGCCCTGAAAGTCGTCGATGACGAGGAAGGTCTTGTTGGAAAATTCCATGGTGTGGCTCTCAGGGCAGGGTCAGGACAAAACAGCCGCCGCCCCAGGCGCCGCCGTTTTCCAGGCGGATGGCGCCATGCCGGCCCTTGTTGCGATGCAGGCGGGCGGCCATGGCGGAAAAGTAGAGGCCCAGGCCGGTGCTGCCGCCCTGGAAATCCACGCCCTTCATGGCGGCCGCGCCGTCGGCCAGCATTTTCGGCGGGTAACCGGCACCATCGTCTTCGACGCGAATCTCCAGGCCTTCCGCCGATTCCCGTACCACCAGTCGCACCTTGCTGCGGGTGTAGTGAATGGTGTTGTTCAGGGCATGACCGAGAATGCCGCCGACCAGGTCGCCGTCAAAGGGCCAGACCAGATCCGCTTCCACCGCGGCCTCGAACGCAATGCCGCGAAAGCGCAGCAGGGGCAGGTGCTGGGAGAGGGTTTCGGCGACGAAGTCGTCCAGCAGCCAGTCTTCCGGCGAAAAGGGATAAAGGTGGTTGCCCAGCTTGTAGAGGGCCAGCAGCTGGATCAGGTTGCCGTTGATCCGCTTGGTCTCGTACATCATGTGGGTCATTTCCCCGAATTCGGGGCGCCCGGGATCGCTGCCGGCGAGAATCTTCTCCATGCTGCCGATGAGGATGGCAATGGAGTTCTTCATGTCGTGCACCGACGAGGCGAGAAATACCGACAGGTCGGGGGAGGGTTCGGCGGGCGTCATGGCGCTTCCTGTGGAGAGTTTTTGCAAGAAAGTGAGAATTTTGTCACAGACTGCCCATTAATACCTAAGTGATATGCCGCCGCCAAGCGCTCCGCGATCTCCCTAGAGCCCCAGTTCAGCCCACAGGGTATCCACCCGCGCCTTCACCGCCTCGTCCATGACGATGGGGCGGCCCCATTCCCGGGTGGTCTCGCCGGGCCACTTGTTGGTGGCGTCCAGGCCCATCTTGGAGCCCAGGCCGGCCACCGGGGAGGCGAAGTCCAGATAGTCGATGGGGGTGTTGTCCACCAGGGTGGTGTCCCGGGTGGCATCCATACGGGTGGTGAGGGCCCAGATCACTTCCTTCCAGTCCCGAATGTTTACGTCGTCGTCCACCACGATGATGAACTTGGTGTACATGAACTGGCGCAGGAAGCTCCAGATGCCGAACATCACCCGCTTGGCGTGGCCCGGGTACTGTTTCTTGATGCTGACCACGGCCAGGCGGTAGGAGCAGCCTTCCGGCGGCAGGTAGAAATCGACGATCTCGCTGAACTGCTTCTGCAGCAGAGGCACGAACACCTCGTTCAGCGCCACGCCCAACACGGCGGGCTCGTCCGGCGGTTTGCCGGTGTAGGTGCTGTGGTAGATGGGGTTCTTGCGCATGGTGATGCGCTCGACGGTGAACACCGGAAACTCGGCCTGCTCGTTGTAGTAGCCGGTGTGGTCGCCGTAGGGCCCTTCCAGGGCCGTCTCGCCGGGGTGGATCACCCCTTCCAGGACGATCTCGGCGGAGGCCGGTACCTGCAGATCGTTGCCGATGCATTTGATCAGCTCGGTCTTGGCGCCCCGCAAAAGGCCGGCGAACTGGTATTCGGAGAGGCTGTCCGGCACCGGCGTCACGGCGCCGAGAATGGTGGCCGGATCGGCCCCCAGGGCCACCGCCACCGGATAGGGCTGGCCGGGAATTTTCTGGCAGTGGTCCCGGTAATCCAGGGCCCCGCCCCGGTGGGCCAGCCAGCGCATGATGAGCTTGTTGCGGCCGATCACCTGCTGCCGGTAGATGCCCAGGTTCTGCCGCTTTTTGAAGGGGCCCCGGGTGATGGTCAGGCCCCAGGTGATCAGGGGTGCCACGTCGCCGGGCCAGCAGTGCTGGATGGGCAGGCGGGAGAGATCCACCGCGTCGCCCTCCCACACCACCTCCTGGCAGGGGGCGGAGGACAGCACCTTGGGCGCCATGTTGAGCACCTGCTTGAAGAGGGGGAATTTCTCCCAGGCATCCTTCAAGCCCTTGGGCGGTTCCGGTTCCTTCAGCATGGAGAGCACCGTACCCACCTCGCGCAGGGCCGACACCGAATCCTGGCCCATGCCCATGGCGACGCGCCGGGGGGTGCCGAAGAGGTTGGCCAGCACCGGAATGGTGAATTCGCCGTTAGGCCCCACCGGCTTCTCGAAGAGGATGGCTGGCCCTTCGGCCCGCAGCACCCGGTCGCAGATTTCGGTCATTTCCAGGCGGGTATCCACGGGCACGCGGACCCGCTTCAGTTCGCCCTGCTGTTCCAGTTGCGCGATGAAGTCGCGCAGGTCGCGGTATTTCATGGGGATTCCGTCAGAAAGGCAGGCGGGGCGGGGCGCCCACCGGGTAGCACCAGAAGTCGAGGACAATCCCGGCAAAGATGCTGGCGCCCACCCAGTTGTTATGCAGGAAAGCCTTGAAACAGGGCGGCCCCTGGCGGCCCCGGATCAGGGAGTAGTGGTATAGGGCCAGGCCTGTCGCGCCCGCCAGGCCGGCGAAGAACAGCCAGCTGCGGCGCAGATCCAGGCCAACCCAGGCGATCAGGGCGAAGGCCGCGGCGTAGCAGATCATGATGGCCGTAACGTCGTAGCGGCCAAAAGTGATGGCCGAGGTCTTGATGCCGATCTTCAGGTCGTCGGGCCGGTCCACCATGGCGTATTCGGTGTCGTAGGCCACGGCCCAAAACACGTTGGCCAACAGCAGCCACCAGGCCTCGGCGGGCACACTGCCCAACTGGGCGGCGTAGCTCATGGGAATGCCAAAGCCGAAAGCAATGCCCAAATAGGCCTGGGGAATGGCGAAGAAGCGCTTGGTGAAGGGGTAGCTGGCAGCCAGGAAGAGGGCCACCAGGGCCAGAACGAAGATCAGCGTGCTCCAGATCGGAATGATCAGTAGGAAGGAGCAAAGCACCAGGAAGGCAAAGAGACCCAGGGCCTCCTTGGTGCTGACCTTGCCAGCCGTGAGGGGGCGAGCCTTGGTGCGGGCCACATGCAGATCGAAATCCCGGTCCGCGTAGTCGTTGATGACGCAGCCGGCGGAGCGCATGAGCACGGTACCGAGGCTGAAAATGCCCACCAGCCACCAATCCGGTTGCCCCAGGGAGGCCAGCCACAGCGCCCACAGGGTAGGCCAGAGCAGCAACAGGCTACCGATGGGCTTGTCGAGACGCATCAGCTTCTCGTACTGGTCGAGGCGGTCGCGTAGATGGGGGAGCGAGAGGGAACTGGGCATGGGTCTGGGGGTAATGCGAGGGACTGCGGGGAGGTGGCGATTCTATGCCATACCCCCGCCGGCAGGCCGGTCGGGCAATGTTTTGGGGAGACTGTGTTGGGGGCGGTCAGGGCTTGGGCGTGCGGCCGTTGCGCCAGCTGCGGTAGGTTTCCCACAGCATCCAGCCGCCCGCGGCGGCAATCAGCAGGGAAAGCAGCAGGACCTGGATGCCCCGTTCCGGATGATCTCCCAGGGCGGCGAATCCCAGGATCAGGCTGGCCAGTCCGGCCACGGCGAGAAAACCGCCGGCTCCTAGGCCGGCAAGGCGCAACAGCAGGGTCACGATGAGGCTCCCATTAGCAAAGTTCGCATCCTATCACCCGGCCACCGCCCAGCGGGCGGCGAGGGTGGCGGCGAAGGCCTCGGCCAGGGGCGAGGGGGCCTTGGGGAGGAAGAGGGCGGCCTGGGTCCGGGAATCGGCTTCCGCCAGAGGCCGGAAGGCGACGCCGGGGGCGCCCAGGGCCGCCATGGACGCCGGCACGATGGCGATGCCGAAGCCAGCGGCCACCAGTTGCAGCATTGCCGTCTTGCGCGAGGTGACCGGGGCCAGCCGGGGCGTGAAGCCCTGGCTCAGGCAAAGATCCGTCACCCGCCGCGCCAGGCCGCCCCGTTCCCGGTGAACGCCGAAGACAAAGGGCTCTTCCGCCAGGGCCGCCAGGGCCAGGGTGGAGTGGGCCGCCAGCCCATGGTCGGCTGGCAGGGCTGCCCAGAGGGTCTCTTCCGCCAGGGGGCGGACCGTCACCGCGGCATCGCGGCGCAGCAGCGGCAGGCGCCCCAAGCCCAAGTCCGCCCGGCCCTGGGCGAGGGCTTCCAGTTGCAGTTCAGAGGAGAGTCGGTCGAGGTCGACGCGTACCCCGGGGTGGCTGGTGGCAAATGCGCGTAGGGTTTGCAGCAGGGCGCCGGCGACGGGCGTGGAGCTGGAATGGAGCAGGCGCAACACGCCGCCTTCGCCGTGATGCAGGCGGCGGGCATCATCGGCGGCGCTGTGCAGGCTTTCCTCCAGGCCGCCCAGGCGCTGGCGGAAGAGCTGGCCGGCCTCGGTCAGGGTCACCCCCCGGGGTTCGCGTCGGAAGAGCGGAAATCCCAATTCAGCTTCCAGCAAGGCGACTTGCCGGCTGAGGGCGGGCTGGGCGATGTGCAGGATTTCGGCCGCCGGGGTGAAACCGCCCTGGTCGGCAACGGCAAGAAAGTAACGAATCTGGCGCAGGCTTGGCATCGCAATCCGGCATGAATAATGGGGTGAAATGGTATTGGTGTTATAGCGAACCGGGGCGGCATCATGCAAGTCTTGTCGGCAACGGCCGAGATTCGCTCAAGGAGCATCCATGTCGTCCCTGGTCCCCGTCTTCTCCTGGCTCGATCCTTCCGCCTGGCCGTCTCCCGGTGCCCTGGCGGTGGCGGCACTGGCCCTGGTGGCCGCTTACGCCATCTTCACCCTGGTGGGCTTTGGCTCGGCCATGGTGGCAGCTGGCCCCCTGGCAGCCGTGCTCCCGGTCGCCCGGGTGATCCCCCTGCTGGCCCTGCTGGATTGTGCTGGCGCCGCCGGCCGGGGCTGGCGCCAGCGGGCCCATATCGATCGGGGGCAACTCCGGCGCCTGGTGCCGGCCATGGTCATCGGCCAGATTCTGGGCATTGTTTTGTTGGGCCGTCTGCCGGCGGCATGGATGGCCGGCGTGCTGGGGGGCTTCATCCTGACTTACGGCCTCTGGGGGCTGGCGGCACCACGGCCACCAGCCCTGCTGCTGCGCTGGGGGCCGCTCTGTGGGCTGATTGGCGGAGTCTTTGGCGGTCTTTTCGGCAGCGGCGGCTTTCTCTACGCCGCCTATCTCAGCCGCCAACCCCTGGCGCGGGAATCCTTCCGTGCCACCCAGGCGGTGCTGATGGGCCTGAGCACGGGCTGGCGCGTGCTGCTGTGCGCCGCCACCGGTCTGGTCGATCCCCTCCTCCTCGGGCTGGCCTTGCTGGCGGTGCCCGCCATGCTGCTGGGCACCTGGCTGGGTCACCACCTGGATTTGCGCCTGTCGAAGGAGCGCTTCCTCCGTCTGCTCAACGGCGCTCTGGTTGCCGCCGGCTTGGGATTGCTGGCCCGGGTGTTAGTCGCCTGACGCCGGGCCGGTCGTTGCGGGGGGAGAGCTTGAGCGCTGCAGATACTCCGGCTGGTGCCAGCACAGATGCGCCAAGGCCAGAATGTTGAGCGCGGCGGCGGCGGCGAACAGGGCGGGGATGCTCAATCCGTTGCTTAGCAAGGCGCCGGCTCCCAGGGCGCCAACGACCATGAACAGGGCATTGAGAATGTTGTTGGCGGCGACGATACGGGCTCGCTGTGCCGGGGCGCTACGCACCTGCATCAAGGCATAGAGGGGGACGATGAACAGGCCGCCGCTGATGCCTAGCAGCAACAAGGCCAGAAGTGCCCAGGGTACCCCGGGGGTTGTCAGTATCGCGCTCAGGGGCAAAGCGTTGGTGATGGCTGGCGGCGCAGGGGAAGCCAGTGCGATGAAGGCGCCAAACAGGCTCATGCCGATGCCTCCCAGGGGAACCAGCCAAAGCGCCAGTCGCTGCCGGGAAAGGCGTTCACAGAGCAGGGAGCCGCCGCCGATACCCATGGTGAATATGCCCAGCAACAGGGTGACCGAGGTTTCGTCCCCCCCCAGTACATGCCGGGCATAGGCCGGGAACTGGGCCAGGAAGAGGGCGCCGAAGAGCCAGAACCAGGAAATGGCCAGCAAGGCCTGGAAAACGGAAGGGTCTTGGCGGGCCAGTCGCAGATTGCGCCAGGTCTCCACCAGAGGGTTGGGGTTCAGCTGCAATTCGGGGGCTGGTGCCGGAGCCGCAGGTATGCCGCGGCTTGCCAGATAACCGGCCAGGGCTACCAGCAGCCCCCCCAGACTGATCCAGCCCGGGGCATTGCCGAGACCGGCCAGCAGGCCGCCAGCCAGGGTGCCCAGGAGAATGGCGGCGAAAGTGGCGGCTTCCACCAGGGCGTTGCCACCAATCAGCTCCTGGGGATGCAAATGCTGGGGCAGGATGGCGTACTTGACCGGGCCAAACAGGGTGGAATGGCCTCCCAGGAGGAACAGCGCCGTCAGTAGCAGGGGCAGGCTGTGCAACGCAAAGCCCAGGGCGGCGAGGCCCATGATGGCAATTTCCAGCAGCTTGACAAGGCGGGCCAGGGCCGCCTTGTCGTATTTGTCTGCGAGCTGGCCGGCTGTGGCGGAAAAGAGAAAGAAGGGCAGGATGAAAATGCCGGCGGCCAGATTGGCCAGCAGGCTTGGGTCCAGGGTTGTCCAACTGGCTGCCTGGAAGGTCAGGACCACCACCAGGGCGTTCTTGAACAGATTGTCGTTGAATGCCCCGAGAAACTGGGTGCCGAAAAAAGGCAGGAAACGGCGCTTCCCCAGGAGATGAAACTGGCTGGGCACCGCTACTGCCCCCGGCTGGCAGGCTTCTTCGCTGCCGACTTGCCGCCTGGTTTGTTCGGCCCGGATTTGCGGCCCGGGGCAACCGGTTTGCCGGTGCTGTGACGGCTGGGAGAGGGGGCGCCTGCCCGGCGCGCACCCGGCGCTGCAGGGCCCGGCCCTTTGCGTGGCTTGCCCTGCCGGATCACCTGGCCGCCGGGTCCGGTGCCGGGGACCCGGTGCTCCGGCTCGAAGCCGTGCTGCTCAATACGTTTCAGGGGCTGGTGGATGAGTACTTCGATGGCTCCCAGCAGATTCACCTCATCAGCACAGACCAGGGAAACCGCTTCTCCCGTGGCGCCAGCACGGGCGGTGCGCCCGATGCGGTGCACGTAGTCTTCCGGCACGGTGGGCAGGTCGAAATTGACGACCCGGGGCAATTGTTCGATATCCAGCCCGCGGGCGGCGACATCGGTCGCTACCAACACCCGGGCCTCTCCCCGCTTGAAGCGCTCCCAGGCTTGCAGCCGGGCAGGCTGAGGCTTGTCACCATGGATGGTATCGGCGGGGATGCCCTTGGCGGCCAGGGTCTCGGCCAGTTCCTCCACTCCTTTGCGGGTCTTGACGAAGACCAGTACCTGATCCCAGCCCTTTTGCTTGTAGAGGTAGCAGAACAGGGCGGCTTTGCGCTTCTTGTCCACGGGGACCACCCACTGCCGGATGCCCTGGGCGGTGGCATGGGGGGCGGCGATGGCGATGCTGACGGGCTGGTGCAGGAGCGGTGCCACCAGCTGCCGGACAGCAGGGGAGAGGGTGGCAGAGAAGAGCAGGGTCTGGCGCTTGGCGGGAATCAGGCCGAACAGGGTGTTGAGATCCCGGGCAAAGCCCAGGTCCAGCATCCGATCGGCCTCGTCCAGCACCAGGGTCTGAAGGCGATGGAAGTGGATGGCCTGCTGCCGGGCCAGGTCCAGCAGCCGGCCCGGCGTGGCGACGACGACGTGGGGTGCCCGTGCCAGCTTTTCGATCTGGGGTGCCATGGGCACGCCGCCGAAGAGGGCGGTACAGCGCAGGCCCAGGGTGCGGCCATAGGTACGGAAGCTTTCGCTGACCTGCTGGGCCAGCTCCCGGGTGGGGACCAGTACCAGGACCCCCATGGTGTCGGGCTCAGCGGCGTAGTCAGCCTCATCCAGCCGCTGGATGAGGGGCAGGGCGAAGGCAGCGGTTTTGCCGGTGCCGGTCTGGGCGCCTGCCATGACGTCCCGCCCTTCCAGAATGGGCGGAATGGCCTTCTGCTGCACGGGGGTGGGTTCCCGATAGCCGAGGCGGTCGAGGATGGGCAGGAAGACTGGAGCGAGGCCGAGGGCGGCGAAGGTCATGGAAGCAAGTCCCCCAAGCGGGAAAGCAAATACGGAAAACGGCGGCGTGCCGAAATGTGGTTAGCGCAGGGCGACCTGCTCGTTGTAGAGCCAGCGCCCGTGCCAGGCACCCTTCACCAAGTTGGGGTATTCGGGCTGGCCCAGGCTGCCGTTGTAACGGCCCAGGGCGCGGTAGAGATCGCCCTTCTCGATGTCGAGGTAGTGCCGCAGGATGGTGCAGCCATAGCGCAGGTTGGTGCGCAGATGGAAGAGGTTGTGGTTGGGTTCGCCGATCAGCTTGACCCAGAAGGGCATGACCTGCATGAGGCCTCGGGCGCCGGCGGACGACACCGCATACTTCTTGAAGCCGCTTTCGACTTGAATCAGGCCCAGTACCAGTTGCGGGTCCAGCCCGGCCCGGGTGGCTTCGTAATGCACCGAGCGCAGCAGCTCCAGCCGCGCATCCCGGTCCGGGATGCGCTTTTCCAGGCGTTGGGACATTTCAGTGAGCCAGTTGGCGGCACTGATCGGATCCTTGAAGGAACTATGAGGCGGCTTCTGGTCCGAGACGGACTTGGAGAGTGCCGCCTGGACGCTGGCCGAGAGTGGCTCGTATTTTTGTGCCCCCGCCTGGGCAGCCGTTGCGGCGCCCAGGCAGAGAAGCAGCAACAGTGCCTTTACGCAGCGCACAGCTTCCCTTGCAGCAGGGCGACAATGCCGGCGGCGTCCACCATCTGGGCCTCGGCGTCGCGGCGGCCCTTGTACTCCAGCTTGCCTTCGGCCAGGCCTCGCTCGCCAACAACAATGCGGTGGGGAATGCCGATCAATTCCATGTCGGCAAACATGGAACCGGGGCGCTCGTTGCGGTCATCCAGCAGCACGTCAATGCCGGCGGCCTTGAGGTCGGCCAGGAGCTGGTCGGCTGCGGCCTTGACGGTCTCGCTCTTGTGGTAGCCCATGGGCACGATGGCCACTTCGAAGGGAGCCAGGGCGGCGGGGAAAACGATGCCCTTGTCGTCGTTGCCCTGTTCGATGGCGGCGCCGACGATGCGGGAGACGCCGATGCCGTAGCACCCCATCTCCATGATCTGTTCCTTGCCGTTTTCGTCCAGGTACTTGCAGTTGAGGGCTTCGGAGTAACGGGTGCGCAACTGGAAGATGTGGCCCACTTCGATGCCGCGGCACAGGCCCAGCTGGCCCTTGCCATCAGGAGATGGGTCGCCTTCGACAACGTTGCGGATATCCGCCACCTGGCCCGGTTCGGGCAGGTCGCGGCCGAAATTGACGCCGGTGAGGTGATGCTCGGCTTCGTTGGCGCCACAGATGAAATCGGACATGGCGGCCACGGTGCGGTCGGCAATCACGGGAATCTCCGCCTTGATGCCCACCGGGCCGATGTAGCCGGGCTTGCAGCCCAGGGCGGCGATGATTTCGTCGTCCTTGGCGAAGCGGAATTCGCCAATGAGTTTCTCGGCCTTGATCTCGTTCAGCTCATGGTCGCCCCGCAGCAGCAGCAGGGCAAAGCCCCCTTCCGTACGCATCACGGCCACGGCCTTGACGGTCTGGGCGGCGCTGGCGCCGAGGAAGGCGGCAACGTCGGCGCACTGGGTCTTGCCCGGCGTGGCAACCTTGGCCATGGTCTGGCCGGCAGGCGCACGGGCAGTCGTGGGGGCCAGGGCTTCGGCCAACTCCACGTTGGCGGCGTAGTCGGAATCCGGGCAGAAGGCGATGGCGTCTTCGCCGGAGTCGGCCAGCACGTGGAATTCATGGGAGCCGGTGCCGCCGATGGAGCCGGTATCCGCCGCCACGGCACGGAATTGCAGGCCCAGACGGGTGAAGATACGACAGTAAGTGTCGTACATGTGCTTGTATTCCCGCTCCAAATCGGCGAAGGAGGTGTGGAAGGAGTAGCCGTCCTTCATCAGGAATTCGCGGCCGCGCATGACGCCGAAACGGGGGCGGATTTCATCGCGGAACTTGCTCTGTACCTGATAGAAATGGACCGGCAGCTGGCGATAGCTTTTGATTTCCTTCCGCACCACGTCGGTGATGACTTCCTCGTGGGTGGGGCCGATAACGAAGTCGCGCTGGTGGCGGTCCTTGAAACGCAGCAGTTCAGGACCGTATTTTTCCCAGCGGCCGGTTTCCTGCCACAGCTCGGCGGGCACCACGGCGGGCATGAGCAGTTCAATGGCGCCGGAGCGGTCCATTTCTTCCCGCACCACCTTTTCCACCTTGCGCAGAACCTTCAGGCCGAGGGGCATCCAGGTATAGATACCCCCAGCCAGGCGCTTGATCAGGCCGGCGCGAAGCATGAGTTTGTGGCTGACGACTTCGGCGTCAGAGGGGGCTTCCTTGAGGGTGGAAATGAAAAATTGGGAGGTGCGCATGGGATTGAATCTTTGGACGGGCTAAAAATCCAATTCTACAAGACAGCGGAGCATCGTGGGATGCCGGGTATTGGCGTGTTTCCGGCCTGTGGCCTTCCTTTCCAAGCTTGTCGAATTGTGAAAGAATGCTCTCAACCCAATATTTAATGCAGGTTTTCCATGCTCGACCGTGAAGGCTATCGCCCGAACGTCGGCATCATTCTTTGTAACGCAAAAAACGAGGTCTTCTGGGGCAAGCGTATTCGTGAGCATTCTTGGCAGTTCCCACAGGGCGGCATCAAGCGCGGCGAAACGCCGGAGCAGGCCATGTACCGGGAATTGCATGAGGAAGTCGGGCTGCAGCCCGAACACGTGCGCATCCTGGGGCGAACCAAGGATTGGCTGCGTTATGACGTGCCGACGCAATGGATCAAGCGCGAATGGCGCGGCAGCTACCGGGGGCAGAAGCAGATTTGGTTTCTGCTACGCCTGGTAGGCCGCGACAACGATGTGTGTCTTCGGGCGACCAGCCACCCGGAGTTCGATGCTTGGCGCTGGAACGATTACTGGGTCCCTCTGGATTCGGTCATCGAGTTCAAGCGTGGGGTCTATCAACAGGCCTTGAACGAATTGGTCCGTTACATTGATGCTGATCGTGGACGCTTGCCCAGCAAGGGTGTGCGCCGCACCACCGACATCGGAGACAAGGTTTAACGAGGTTTCGCCAGCAGTCCGTCATCCTGTCCTAAGGAGATAACCATGGTCGCGAAAGCTGAGTACAAGCCCCTCCCTCTAACCCGTCTGGCTGGTGGTGCGAGCTACCACCAGCCGACCTATTTCTCGCCCCAGCCGGTGAGGGTGGATTCGCCAGCGGTCGAGGTTATGACGGACCTAAAGCTGGTGGCGGCCGCCACCATTGAGGCTGATACCCATATTGACGTCGCCAACCAGGCCATGATTGCCCGGGGGGTTCGCTCCCTGCTGGTGGCGGATCATCTCGGCGGGATTGTGGGGCTGGTGACCGCTCGCGATATCCTGGGGGAGCGGCCCATGCAGGTCGTGCGCAGCCGGGGTGTTCGCCATGAAGATATTCGAGTCTGCGACATCATGACGCCTCACGATGTGATCGAGGTGCTGCATATCGGTGATGTTCTGCGCGCCGATGTGGGGCATGTGGTTGAAACCCTGCGACATTCTGGGCGACAGCATGCGCTGGTCGTCGATGTGGATCCCCTCTCCGGGCGCCAAATGGTACGTGGTGTGTTTTCCGCGTCACAGGTAGCTCGCCAGTTGGGGGTGCCGTTACATACCACTGAGGTGGCTCGTACCTTTGCTGAAATCGAGGCCGCCATTTCCGGAGCTGAAGCTTGATTTCACCGTTGCGTGCCTGCGTGCTGTCCGTATTGCTGGCGGGTCCCGTGTTCGCCCAGATGAAGCCGATTACTGATTCTCCGAAGGAGAGTTTTTCTTTCGAAGATGACTATGATCGGAAGTCCTGGCAGGAGATGGAGGCCCAGTTGCCTCCGCCTCCCCAGGAGGCCAATCTGGTCCCCTTCTATGTCAGTGCCACGGCAACCAGTACCTTCCGTATTGATACCAGTACGCTCTCCCTCGGCAAGGATGGGGTGGTGCGTTATGTCTTGGTGGTGGAAACCCCCGGTGGCGCCCGCAATGTCAGTTTCGAGGGGTTGCGGTGTGAGACCCAGGAGCGGCGCTTGTATGCTTTTGGTCGCCCGGATGGAACATGGTCGAAGGCCCGCTCCAATCAGTGGCAGTTGATCGAGAACAAGACCGTCAATCGCCATCATGCCGCCCTTTCCCGAGACTACTTTTGCCCTGGCGGTGTTTCTATCTGGAAAGCCGAGGAGGGGGTTGCCGCGCTCAAGGCTGGCGGTCATCCGGATGCCATTCGCTGATTGGTTCAGTCCGACCTGTGGCGTTGGATGTGTGTGGGAGAGGTTGTAGTTGCTTGATTCGTTGATTATTGAATTCGACAAGGCGTTGCGGGCCGTGTTCGCTCCGGCTCCGACGCGTCGTCCGGTACCGGGATGTGATCTGCCAGAAAGCCCCATGACACTGCCCGAGCGGCAGCATGTCGCTGGTTTGATGCGAATCAATCACTGCGGCGAAATATGTGCGCAGGCCCTGTACCAAGGCCAATCCATCACCTGCCGCACCTCGGGGATTCGCGCGGCACTTGAGCATGCCGCCTGGGAAGAAACCGAACATCTTGCTTGGACGGAGCGTCGTATCGCCGAGCTGGGGGGGCGGAAGAGTCTCCTGAATCCCCTCTGGTATGGTGGCTCCCTGGCGTTGGGGGCGCTGGCCGGAAAGGCGGGGGATGGTTGGAATCTTGGTTTCCTGGCGGAAACCGAGCGACAGGTTGAGGCGCATCTGGCGGGTCATCTCTCCCGCTTACCTGCGCAGGATGATAAGTCCAGGGAAATCCTGCTCCAGATGAAGCAGGACGAGGTTAATCACGCCGAAACAGCAATACATCTGGGGGCGCGCGAGTTGCCCTCGCTGGTCAAAGCCGGGATGAAAGCTGCCTCCCGGATCATGACGGCCATCGCCTATCGTCTTTGACTGGCGATGGCGATCGTCAATCAGACCTCCGCTTCCGTAAGCACCAACTCATGCGTGATTTCAGCCGTCTTGCCCATCATGATGGAGGCGGAGCAGTACTTCTCCTTTGATAGCTGAATAGCGCGCTCGACTGCTTCGGGCTTCAATTGGCGTCCGCTGACTCGAAAAATGAAATGAATCCGGGTGAAAACCTTGGGGTCAGTTTCCGCGCGCTCCGCCTTGAGCTCAACCTCGCACCCGGTCACCGCATGGCGCCCCTTCTTCAGAATCAACACCACGTCAAAGGCCGTGCAGCCACCGGTGCCCGCTAACAGCAGTTCCATGGGGCGGGGGGCAATATTCCGGCCCCCAGCTTCAGGGGCTCCGTCCATCATCAGTGCATGGTTACTGCCGGTTTCGGCCAGAAACGCCATACCATCAACCCATTTGACCTTGCATTCCATTGCTGCGAATCCTGTGTTGTCGTGGAAAGGATGTGATTTTAATGGCATGGGTCGCTTGAATGGGCGAATGGACGTGTGGGGGCGAAGTAATGCAAATTGCTGCAGCGCACAAGTTTGGCGCTAATCAAGCAATTGAGGTGGGCGGGTGAAAATTACGATATGTAATATCTATTTCAAAAAAGCGCATAATTTATATGTAAATCATGGTGTTAAGATGAATTATAATAATTTATGCCCGCATACAAAAATTGCTGGTGCAATGCACAAAAACGGCTTGCATTTCTTACGGCCGAGGTTGATAATTGAGCCAACTTAAGTGCTAGCTGCTTTGGATGTCATGTTCTCCTTCAGCTTCGCTTGCAGTTTGTCTCCTCCACCCTCCTCCTTTGGTGTGGATTTAGCGCGACTCTTATGAGTCGCGCTTTTTTTTGCGGATCTTCTTTGCAGGAGTGTTCGCTGGCGTCGCCAATTCGCGGTGCAGAAGCGTTCATTCGTTGCTGGCGACACAGGGAGCGTTTCTCTTGTGCGGTTAATGTTGCAAGGGCATTGACACGGGCGCCATCTCTCCAATAAAATCCGCGGCTTTCTGTGATTAGGCTAAGGACGGCCCAGATGAAAACTTTTTCCGCTAAACCCCATGAGGTGAAGCGCGAGTGGTATGTGGTGGACGCCACAGACAAGGTGCTCGGCCGCCTCGCCACTGAAATCGCTCGCCGGCTTCGTGGTAAGCACAAAGCTATCTACACCCCTCACGTTGATACGGGCGATTACATCGTCGTGACCAACGTTGAGAAGCTGCGTGTTACCGGCAACAAAGCTGAAGACAAGAAGTACTATCGGCACAGCGGTTATCCCGGTGGCATTTACGAAACCAACTTCACCAAGCTTCAGCAGCGTTTCCCCGCTCGCGTGCTCGAGAAGGCTGTCAAGGGCATGCTGCCCAAGGGGCCTCTCGGCTATGCAATGCTGAAGAAGATGAAGTGCTATGCCGGCGCCGAGCATCCGCATTCCGCTCAGCAGCCCAAAAACCTGGATATCTGAGGCGAGTTATGGCTGAAAATTACTTTTACGGCACTGGCCGTCGCAAGAGCGCCGTAGCCCGTGTCTTCATGAAGCGCGGCTCTGGCAATATCGTCGTCAATGGCAAGCCCGTTGATCAGTTCTTCTCTCGCGAAACTGGTCGCATGATCGTGCGCCAACCGCTGGAATTGGTTGAGCAGGTTGCTGGTTTTGACATCAAGGTCAACGTGACCGGTGGTGGTGAATCTGGCCAAGCAGGTGCAGTTCGTCACGGCATTACCCGTGCGCTGATCAGCTACGATGCTTCCCTGAAGTCCGCGCTCTCCAAGGCCGGCTTCGTTACCCGTGATGCTCGTGAAGTTGAACGGAAGAAGGTCGGTTTCCACAAGGCGCGTCGTCGCAAGCAATTCTCCAAGCGCTAATTATTGCTGCTTGTACCCAACAAAAGCCGCCCAGTGGGCGGCTTTTGTTTTTTCGTCTCGGTTCGCGCTGCATTAGTAGATCAGGTGGGCTATTCTCTTGGGTTGTTGGGGAAGGTGATTTGTCCGATTTAGGGGATGTGCTCTTATGGCTGTTACAGGGACGTCGCTAATACGCAAGCGTTTGCGGCAGCGTTTTGGGATCAGTGCGCCAAAAGTTGCCGTGCGGACTCAGGTCCCTTGGTATTTACGTGCTTTGGCTGTGTTGACCTTGCTTTTACTTTCCTTGCTGATCGCAGCCTGGATTTACGATGTCGGGCGCCGTTTGGCAGGTTTTCATAGTCAGGAATCCGACCGGGAAATTTCCAGTTTGCGCTCCCGTTTGGGAGAGTTGGAATCCGAACTGGGAGGGTTGCGGCAAGCCTCGACCGCCGGTGAGAGTAGTGTCTTGATTGAGCGCTCTGCAAAGGAGCGATTGGTGCGCCAAGTGGCCCAATTGGAGCAGGAGAACGCCAGTCTGAAGGAAGATTTGGCTTTCTTCGAAAGCATTGTGCCGGGTACAGACGCATCGGACGAGGGATTGAGGATCAGCCGCCTGCGGGTAGAGCCGGATTTTGAGCCAGGGAAGTATCGATATCGCTTACTTGTGGTGGTGGAGCCGGGACGACAGGCTAAAGAGTTTAGAGGGATGCTTCAGTTTTCCCTGAAAGTGCAGCAGGGGGGTAAAGATGCTATGATGACGATCCCCTCCGAGGGAGAGGGCTCCGCCGGAAAATTCCGTTTAGAAATCAAGCGGTTCTTGCGTACTGAGGGAGTCTTATCTATCCCCGGTGGCGGTGTGATCAAAAGCGTTGAGGCACGATTGGTTCAAGATGGTACTGTTCGAGCCCGGCAAACCCTTAACCTCTGATTTCTTGCGGAGGCGCCATGTTCGGTGGCAAAAAAAATGGCAGCAGCAAGCCCCAGAATCGTATCGATAGCCTGATCGGCGTCGGTACTTGTCTTGAAGGCAACGTCAGGTTCAGTGGCGGATTGCGGATTGATGGAGAAATCAAGGGTAATGTCGAGGCGGTGAAGGATCAGCCTTCTACATTGGTGGTGAGCGAGCACGCCAGAATCGAAGGGGTGATCAATGTGGCGCATTTGGTGATCAATGGAACCGTGATTGGTCCGGTTCATGCTTCTGAGTCTTTGGAACTTCAGCCAAATGCAAAGGTCACAGGGGATGTTGAGTACAACAGCCTAGAGATGCAACAAGGGGCCGTAGTTCAGGGGCGGTTGATTCATCAGTCGAATGCCAAAACCGTCGAATTAAAATTGGCCGCTTCCAGCAATTGATCGAGCGCTGTTGGGCTGGTCCTGTTTGTCTATAGTATTGAGGAGTTTCATATGAACGCTGCTGTTGATGCCCTGCCCCTAGTTTTTACTGATAACGCTGCGGCCAAGGTGCGCGAACTGATCGAGGAAGAGGGTAACGCTGAGCTCAAGTTACGCGTATTCGTAACTGGCGGAGGCTGTTCTGGTTTTCAGTATGGTTTTACCTTCGATGAAGCGGCCAACGATGACGATACCGTTATGGAAAAGGACGGTGTGACCCTGCTGATCGATCCGATGAGCTTTCAGTACCTGGTTGGTGCCGAAATTGACTATTCCGAAGGCTTGGAGGGTTCTCAGTTCGTGATCAAGAACCCCAACGCGTCGTCAACTTGTGGCTGTGGATCTTCCTTCTCTGCATAAGAGTGTGGTGTAGTGAGGAAAAAAAGGCGCCCTAGGGCGCCTTTTTGTTTTTGCTGCTTGCTGTTAGAAGGGGAGAACGTGGTGTTTATTCCATGGCAATTTGGGCGGTAGCGGAGCTGACCAAATCCAGTTGCGAGAGAGTGCTACTAGCATGCCGCCGGAAGTGGGTGAGTTGGTTGTTATCAAGAGAGGGAGCGGGGGGCAGTGCAGCCGCCAAGGGGTTAACCTGCTCCCCGTTAATCCGAAATTCATAGTGCAAGTGGGGACCGGTTGCCCAACCGGTTGCACCGACATAGCCTATGGTGTCCCCTTGCTTTATGCGGGCTCCCGGGCGAATCCCTGACGCAAAGGCGTTGAGATGGCCGTAGGCTGTCGAGTATCTGCCATTGTGTCGTAGAACCACCAAATTCCCGTAGCCGCCTTGTCTGCCGGAGAAGTCAACAATGCCGTCGGCGGTGGCCCGTACCCGGGTGCCTGTGGGGGCGCCGTAGTCAACGCCCCGATGGGCTCGCCATTGGTTAAGTATTGGGTGAAGCCGGGCGTTGGAAAAACCCGATGTGATGCGGGAAAACTCGAGGGGGGAGCGTAGAAAAGCCTTGCGCAGGTTTTTTCCCTCCGGAGTGTAATACCCGCCAGTGCTATTGCTTGTAGAGCCAGGGGGAGGGAATAGAACCGCCCGAAATGGCTGGCCGTTGTTGATGAATTCTGCGGCCAGTATGCGTCCGCTTCTTACACTTTGACCTTGGCTATAGTGCATTTCGTAGATGAGAGAAAAGCGGTCGCCTTTTCTCAAATCTCGATAGAAGTCGATGTCGCCCGAAAATATCTCGGCAAGCTGTGTCGCTATCCCGTCTGGAATGCCGGCTGCGTCGGTTGCACCAAATAGTGAGGTGCGAATTTCCCCTGAATGTATTTCGGTAAGCACCTGGGTTTCAAGGCGCCTCTCTTCGATGTGGAAGGTGGTGTTGCGCTTTTCCACCACCAGATGGGTATCTTTGCCGTTCAAGGGAAAATGGAGAGAGTGAAGTTCCCCATTACTGGAAATCTTTGCGCTGACGAGCTTGCCAGGAGCTAGCTGTTTGAATATGACCTGGGTGGTAGGGTGTTGGCGAATGAAATTTAGTGTGGCGGCATCGAGGATATTTAGGCGATGCAGCAGGCTGCTCACGGTGTCGCCTTTTTGTATGCGTTCCTCGCGAAAGAAGTTGTGGCCCTCGTCGAAGATGGGCTTGTCTATATGGAGCGTTAGATCTTCGAGGATTGTTCGTTGCTGAAGTTGGCTATCGTTCGCTGATGGCGTCGGGAGGCCAAAAGCAGCAACCATGCTGAACATGCCAACCAGACCGGTTGCCAGTGCAGCCTTGTGGTGTTTGCTAAGGTGCATCCATGTTCGAGTGGGCTGGCTGTTTTGGGGGTAGTACTCTTGATCTTTCTGTGGTGCCTGCATGATCAGTGTGTCCGGCGAAACAAAACTGCAAAAGTCTATCACGCACCATCTTGGGGATGCGGATTGACCAGTAAGAAATGGCTAACATCTGGATTTGTTAAGGTAAACACGTTTTGACGGCGGTTCTCTCGGCGATTGACTGAAAAAATGTGTTGACGGTCTTTCTCCTGGCTGTATAATTCGCTCCTCTTGTTGATTTCCGCAAGAAAAAAACCGAGTCAAATCAATTGATTGCGGTAGATTTTGTAGGAAAACCAAGTTCATTTTGAGTTTTTAAAACTTCTCAAAAATAAAGCTTGGCAGTAGTAAAGAAGTTGTGTAGAATGCGCGTCTTTCGTTGCTACGGCGACGCGGCAAAAAGAGACAAGTT
>NZ_BFBP01000005.1:438-191699 GCF_003112695.1 Azospira sp. I13 | reverse complement strand
CGACCTAGGCGTTTCTGAAAAAAGTGAGGTGGGTCAATTTTCAGTTGATGCCCTGGGTCATTTTTACTGTGTTGCTAACAACGCGCCTGTTGTTTGCGTTTCAGGATGCCTATCCCGAGATTGCGGTGGACCTTAGCCTCGCGGATGAGCGGGTGAATTTGGTGCAGGAAGGCGTTGATATTGCCTTGAGGCTTGGTCCCGTTGCCGACAGTTCGATGAAACTGCGACGCCTGGGCGAAAGCCGCCGCCTGCTGGTTTCATCGCCGGCTTACCTGAAGCAACGGGGAACACCGAAAGCCCCTCAGGAACTGATCGAGCATGAGGGGGTACGCATGACCAATGTGATGGGCAGCGACCGGTTGAGGTTCTTGGGGCCAGCTGGTGTAGAGCACGCCGTTCGTTTTGACGGTCGTTTCCGGGTTGATCACGGGCTGGCGGCCCGAGAAGCTCTGTTGCGGGTACAGCCGACATACATGTAAAAATAGGACTTAACGCAGAAAACCCTCGCTGCGCGTCAGAGACCGTCAGATCGGCAATGACGAATCTATCGGTTCAGGGACCACATCAAGATCGATAATGTAATCCCCGAAGCGCTTGATATGGCTTGTCACATAAGGACTGAGCGTGGCGACATCTTCCCGATTTACCGGGAATCCCTCCTGTTTCAATTCACGCAAGATACGGGTCTGATCTACCACGTTGTGGAAAATCACAGCATTGGCCACCAGGTCGTTGTACTTGATGACCTTCTCTTGCTCCTCGGGGTCGTTGTCCGCGATGATCCCTTCCCCACCGAAGAACAGCCATTTGGAGAAGCCGTTGTAGGCTTCTACCTTGTTGGTCGTCGCTGTGATCTGTTCGCGTAGCTCCATGTCGGAGATATAGCTCAGCAGGAAGGCCGTTCGCACTACCCGTCCAAGTTCCCGGAAAGCCTGGTAGAGCCGGTTCTTGCGGCTGTAGTTACCCAACTTGCGCAACAAGGTCGACGACGAAATCTTGCCGGCCTTGATCGACAATACGACCCTCAACAGGTCTTTCCAGTGGGTTTCGATCAATTCCCAGTCAATGACATCCTTGAACAGCATGTCGAGGTGCTGATAGCTGGTTTCCTTGGTCGGCCTGAAAAATACCAGATCGTGCCAGTTGCGGATGCGCGGCATCAGCTTGATACCCAGCAGGTAAGCAAGCGCGAAAACCGGTGCAGATTGCCCCTGGGTATCGGCATGGACGGTATCTGGCTGGATGTCCGATTTGTTCTGGAGCAATCCCTCAATGATATAGACCGCCTCCCAAACCCCACAGGGAATGAAGTGGCTGAACAGTGCGACGTAGTTATCGGCCACGTGGTGGTAGACGATCCCGCCATAGCCGCCGTAGCGGATGTGGTACTCCGCCAGCAGGTTCTGGTCGAACATATCGAATTTGGTGCCGTCGGCGGCTGCTGATTTGCCTTCCCCCCAGACCTTGGGCAGATCAAAGAGGTGGTAGCGGTTGATGATGTCTTTTAGTGCCGCATTCAACTTGTTGGCATTGGCATGCCGTCGGTTGATGAACGACAGCATGTGCGGTGTCACCGCGCCGCGCAGATGACGTGACGCCTGGGCCGGCCCGAGATTGCAGCCATACGTAAACGTGGTGAGGATGTAGCGCTCACCGGGATTCTCAATCTTTGGATCTGAGCCAGATAGTGGCCCGAAGTGCCGGTTCCAACTGGTCCAGTGGGCGACGTTGCACAGTACGTCGATGACATTGCGCTCTGGAAGTCGCTGCAGCAGAGCCGCCTCCAGGGCACGGGCGGATGCCTTCGGCTCCCGCGGGCCACTCCGTTTGAGTACCGGGAGACCGAATTCATCAATCCCCAACGCTTTGTTCTCGGGAAATCCGCTATCCACCTCGACCGCAGCCTCCTTCAACCAATCACGCAAGCCTTGGGTAAATCCGGGCGCATCCTCCGGAAACCCCAACTGCTGGCAGTAGTCGCCCACCAAGGGCTCACATTCATCCCATGAAAGAAGCTGGTCGCGATAGTCGGCATAGGCCTCTGATCCCTGAATCGACACGTCTCCCGACTTGATTTCTGCCGCCAGCGCAGAAAACACGCAAACCTCGAAATGCTGACGGCTGATTCGCTCGCCATCCTCGGTTTTCACCACCACCGTCCTTTTCCAGCGTTCGTTGGTGAAGGAAAAATCGATTTCGACATCAATCCAGGCGCCTTTGCGGTTCTCGTATTCAAGCAGAACATCCAGTGCCTGCATCAGCGACTGGTCTTCGCTGGTCGAGGTCATCGTCAGCAAATGCACCATACGGAACAGCGTCGGTCGATGGCTGCGATAGAAACGCCACAGCAGCGGGAAGTAGTTGTCGCCACTGAACGCGTTGATCGCGTCGCAGTCATCCTGTAGGGCCTTGGTGCCGCCCCGGGTCGCCAAGAGGGAGCGAATGGTTTTCCCGGCCACCTCGTCTGCTGACTGGGTTTCCAGCACCTGGATGACGTCCGCCAGGGTGGCGACGAGATGCTCGGTCTTCTGGCGGAATTTTATGCGCAGGCGCTCCAGTTCGTCCTTACCGCGCCGGTGAATGTGGTTCATCCGCTTGATGAACATCTCCGCCAGATCATCACGGGCCTGCACACGGGCACGGTGAATCAGGCTCAGTATCAGGACATAGCGCTTGGGCGGCGCGAATTTTTTGAGTTCTGCGGCATCCAGTGCCTTGGCCTCGGCAGCAAAATGTTTGATCTTGGCGAACGGAATACCTGACAGATGGTGATCCGCACCTACCGTATCTGAGAGTTTGACGATATGGTCCAGCAGATCCTGCAAATGCTCCAGTGAAGAGCGCTTCGGTAACTGCTTGAGAGCGAAGAACAGCGTTTTTTTCTGGGGACTGTTGCCGATCTCCAGCAAAGCGTCGAGTTGTTCGCGCTCGGTCTCGGATAAACGCTCCATCACCGCCGCAAAAAAGCGCCCATTGACCAGTGTGCGAATGCGCCGCGACATACGGTCAAACGTACTGAAGGCGGGCAACTCGATGCGCTGGCGGACCAGCTCTTCAATGGCGACGTTGATAAGATCAGCCGGGTTGTCCATGACTTCGGCAGCCGCCGACATGGCCTCGCTAGCCGCATGCAATCCGTCTTCGCTCCAGGCGGTGACCGCCAAGCGATCACGGATTGCCTGGTGGTGCCGATACAAGGTCCGCAATTCCGCATAGATTGGCGAAATTTCGTCATCTATTCCGCTCACGTTCCGCACATGCTGGACGATGGCGAGCGGAATATCCACCAGAGCAGGAAAATAGCCGAGGCGCTGGAACGATTTGAGCAATAGCAGGAGGCCGAATCGCGACTGAGCCTTGCGGGCCAAAGCTCTCGCGAAACTCAGCTCATCGTTGGTCGGGGTGTAAAGCGCATCCAACTCTTTAGCGAGTGGATTGCGTTTGAAACGTGGGTAGGCGGTACGTTCAATGGATGCCATCTATGCATGACCTTACTCGTTTCGGCCGGTCGATTCGACACGAATGTCGTCAAAATACACAACGCTGTCGGCCTTGGACCACAGGCCTATGTGCCCCGAAACCGGTTCGGACAAGGCGTGTTCCAGATACAGTTTCCCATCTAGATAGCCTTTGATGTTCTTCCCTTGAACAACCAACTTCAAATCATGCCATTGCTTGGATGGCGTCGGCGTATTGCGTATCCACTTGACCGAACTCCGGCTGCCGCGCTCGTATTTGAACAGCACGAGGTTGTCTTCGAGGCAGTTGGCGCGCAGCACCAGATAGTCGCCGTTGGGCTTGAGGTTGAAGACGATGCCGGCGGCCTGGTCGATGCGCCCGGCCACGCACTTGAAGCGCAGTTCGATCTCGCCGGCGCGGAAATCGTCGATGCCCTGGGCCACGGCCAGCGGGAAGTAGGCGTAGGCCTGGACGTTGTCGAGGAACTCGGCGTAGCGCTCGCCGTACAGGGCGCGGGCCTTGTCGGCGAGCCCCGCCGAGGCCTGGCCGCGCGCCCAGCCGCGACCGTCCACCACCAGCACGCGCCGTTCGCCATCGACGCCCGTGAGCCACTGTCCCACTGCTGGGACGACGCCCTTCGGCTCCGCGCCGACGGTCTCATTCTCGAACTCGAAGCGCAGCGTGCCGTCGGCCTGCCGCACCGGCGCTGCCGGCCCGGTGGTAGTCGGCGCGGGCGCGGCGCCGGCTTGCGGCAGGTACTCCGGCTGCGCGGGCGGCGCCTCGCCGATCAGGAAGCGGAACGCCGCCCAGGTGCCGGCGGCGGCCAGCAGCACGCCGGCTACGAGCAGCAGATTGCGTCGCGTGCGGGTCATGGCGGCGGTCTCTTACCGGCCCGCCGGCTCGACGCGGTAATCGTCGAAATACACCACGCTGTCGGCCTTGGACCACAGGCCGACGCGGCCCGAGACCGGCTTGGGCAGATCGTGGGTGAGCAGGAGCTTGCCGTTCAGCCAGCCTTCGACCCGGTTGCCTTTGACCGTCAGCTTCATTTCATGCCACTGGCCGCTGGGCGTTGGCGTATTGCGTATCCATTTCACCGATGAGCGCCGGCCCTTCACGTACTGCCATAGCACCAGGTTGTCCTCCAGCGAGTTGGCGCGCAGCGTCAGGTAGTCGCCGTTGGGCTGGACGTTGAAGAGAATGCCGGCAGCCTGGTCGATGCGCCCGTCCACGCCCTTGAAGCGCACGGTGATCGTGCCCTCGCGGAAGTCCGCCACGTCGTTCATCACCGCGATGGGGAAGTAGGCGTAGGACTGGACGTTGTCGAGGAACTCGGCGTAGCGCTCGCCGTAAAGCGCCCGCGCCTTGTCGGCCAGCCCCGCCGAGGTCTGGCCGCGCGCCCACTTGGCGCCATTGACCGACAGCCGCTTGTTGCCGGTGTCGTCCACCACGACCCAGTTACCCACGGCGGCGGCGAAGGACTTGGGCTCGGCGCCGACCGTCTCGTTGTCGAAGCCTTGCACCGTCGGCGCGGCGAAGGCCGGAACCGCCAGGGCGGCAAACAGCAGGGAAGCGAGGAAACGCGATTTCATGAGGATTCTCCTTGGATAGAACGAAGATGGATAGGCAGACGCCGCGCCCGCGCGTGGCGCCAGAAGGCGAGCAGGATCAGGGCGGGCAGCAGGCCGTAGAACCACAGCTCCGCCGGCCGCGCATCGGCCACCCGCGGATAGCCCGGATACGGCGGCGTCTCGACGGGCGTCACCGTCGCCCCGGCCAGCTCGTGCAGCAGCGGCAGGATCTCGCGCGGGCTGTTGGAGCGGCTCGTGGCATTGCGCCCTGCGTATGCGTAGACGATGCGGCCGTAGCCTTCGTCTCCGGCGGCGCCGAAGACCCCCGCCTTGCCGGTCTCCTCCCAGCGCACCGTGAGATCGGGCACCAGGCGCTTGAGCTTCGCCAGCACGTTGCGCTGGTACTCCTGCGCCCGGCTGTCCTCGGGCGCGAGGTAGAGCGAGATGGCGAGTCCCCGGTCCATGCGGGCGAGCGCCGCCTCGTCGGCGGGGTTGAAGCTGTTGCGCCGGTCCTCGCTGACATCGAGCGACAAGTTCAGCATGGATGTCGCCGCCAGCAGCAGGACCAGCACGGCGGCGCCCGCCGCGCCGCGCTTGAAGCGGGCGCTTCGAGAAAGCCCCGGCGGCAGGATGAGGGCGGCCAGTGCCGCGAGCCCCAGCCCGAGCCCCGCCAGGCTCAGACCATGGGCCGCCGGCAGCAGGCCGCGCTCGAACTGCTTGAGGGCCTGGGTCGGCGAAATCTCGCCCAGGGTCTTGAGCCATTCCGGGCCGGTGGCGGCGGCGAAATCGAGCACCCAGAAGCCCAGCGTGAAGGCGAGTGTGACGATGGCGGCGGTGGCCGCCGACTCGGCGAGCGCCGCCGCGAAGAAGGCGATGCCCGCCACCGCCAGCGCATAGAGCGCATGACCGAGGAAGAGATTGGCGGTCTCGGCCGGCGCGAGATGGCCACCCGCGACCTGCCAGAAGACGAGCGCCGAGAGGGGCACGGCGAGGCTCAGGCTCCAGGCCGCGCACACCGCGGCGAGCTTGACCGCCACCAGCGCGGCCGGCGAGAGCGGCCATTGCAGGGCGAGCTTCAACGCGCCGCTCTCCTTGTCCTGGCCCAGGGCGCGGATGGCGACGAAGGGAAACAGCAGCGTGGTGCCCAGATAGAAGGCGCCCAGCGTCGGCACCAGGATGCCGTCCAGCGGCGTCATGCCGCGGGCCATTTCCGGGAATTGCAGCGCCGTGCGGCTCGCCTCGCCGAACAGGCGCACCGCCTCGACAAAGCCGTAGCCGGCGAGCGGCGCCAGCAGGAACAGCATGGCCCACCAGGCGCGGCCGGCAAACAGGCGGCGCAGCTCGTGGGCGAAGACGGCGGCTAATCGTTTCAATTGTCCGAATTGCCGTCCCGCCGGCTCCGACTTTTGTGCGGCTACGCCGCATCCCTCGCTTCGCTCGGGACCGCCGCTTCGCGGCGTCCTGCGCCCTGCGGACTGGTCAGTGTGTGAGTCCAAGAAATACCTCCTCCAGATCGGCGTGGGCCGCGCCCGCCTGGGCCGCCAGGTCCGCGAGCGTGCCCAGGCCCAGACGGCGGCCGGCGTCGAGCAGCAGCAGGCGGTCGCAGATGCGCTCGGCGTCCTTCAGTTGATGGATGGACAAAATCAGTGCCCGCTCGGCCGCCACCTCGCGCAACAGGTCCATGACATGCAGGGTCTGACGCAGGTCGAAGCCGTCGAAGGGCTCGTCCAGGATCAGGATGGGCTGGGGCGTGAGCAGTGCCAGCGCCAGCAGCAGCCGGCGGCGGTAGCCCTTGGAAAGCTCGGAGACCCGTTTGGCCAGCACCGGCTTGAGCTCCAGCCGGCGCACCACCGTCGCCTCCCGCTCGGCACCCAGGCCGTGCAGCTCGCGGAAGAGGCCGGTGGCGCGCCAGACGGGCTGGTCGCTCCAGGGCGCGATGCCGTCGGGCAGGTAAAACATCGCCTCCCGCCGGCGCGCCGCCGGCAGCGGCTCGCCATGAAGACGGACTTCGCCGCCGTCGGCGGGCAGCAGGCCCACCAGGGATTCCATCAGCGTCGTCTTGCCGGCGCCGTTGGGGCCGATGATGCCGAGAATCTCGCCGGGCGACAGATCGAACCCGACATCGTCGAGCACCGTGGCCTCCCCATAGCGTTTACTGATCCCGCGTACCGCCAGCAAGGGCGCCGCCTGGGTCATTTCACGTTCACCTTGCCCGAGACCGGATCGACCTTGAGTTTCACTTCCTTGCCCTGGGCGTCGATGGCTTCGATCTCGTAGACGCCATCCTCGAATTCGAGCTCGACGATGGTCTTGTGACCGGCCGCCTCGACCCCCTTGATGATCTCCGACAAGGGCTTGGCATTGGCGGGGGGGCGTTCGTCGCCGAACCAGCCGGCCAGGGCGACAGCAGGCACGGTAATGAGGACGGTGAGTGCAATGAGAGCGTGACGGGTTTTCATGGATATTTCCTTTCAGTTGGATGGATGGGGAAGATCATCAGCGCCGGGTATCCTTGGGCAGCACGCGCAGGCGATGGCCCTTGTCCTCGGACACCAGCACGCGCGACATGCTGTCGTCGAACTCCACGTCCAGCGGCTGGTTGAAGCGGGCGGAGGCGACCTCGCCATCGGCGAATCCGGCTTCGCCCGTACCCGCCAGGGTGGTGACCGCGCCGTCGGGAGTGACCAGGCGCAGGCGATTGTTGTTGCGGTCGGCCACGACGACGGCGCCATTGGGCAGTGGCGCGATACCGGTCGGATTGTCGAACCGCGCCGTGGCGGCCGGGCCGTCGGCGTAGCCTGCCTTGCCGGCACCCGCAACCGTCGTCACCTCGCCTGCGGGCGTGACCCGGCGGACGGCATGGTTCAACTGGTCGGGCACCCACAGGCGCCCCTGACCGTCGATGCGCACGTTGTAGGGCTGGTTGAAGCGCGCCGTGCCGCGCTGGCCGTCGGCGAAGCCGGGCGCGCCGTTGCCGGCGAGCGTGTCCACCTTGTCCAGCACGAGATCGATGCGGCGGATGGCGTGGTTGAGGTAGTCGGCGACGTAGAGCGTGGTCTGCGCGGCATCCAGGGCGACACCGTAGGGCTGGTTGAAGCGCGCCGATTTCAGGTCGCCATCGACGAAGCCGGCCGAATCGCCGCCCGCCAGCGTGATGACCGTGCCGTCCGGCCTGATCTTGCGGATGCGATGATTGTTGCGGTCGGCGACATAGACGGCCCCGCTACGCTCGACCGCAACGGCGATGGGTTCGTTGAACCGGGCCGCGTGGGCGGGGCCGTCGGCAAAGCCGGCCTTGCCCGTTCCCGCCACGGTGGCCACCGTGCCGCCGGATCTCAGCACCCGCACCTGATGGTTGCCGCGGTCGGCGAAATAGAGGCTGCCGTCATTGCCGTATGACAGGCCATGAGGCCGGTTGACACGGCCCGGCGAGCCGTCCGCCGCGCCCGGCTGGCCGTCTCCAGCCAGGGTCCGGACCTCGGGAAACGGCAGAGTCTTGGGGAAAACCGATGCTTCAGGCTCGGTGCCGGCCGCGACGCCGCCGACAGTGAGCGCGGCCACGATGGCCGCAAACAGATACTTCATGGTGTGGTTCCTTCTGGATGTGAGAGGGTTCTTTCGCGAGGCAATGCGATGCGGAACACGCTGCCTTGGCCCGGGTTGCTTTCCGCTGCGATGCGCCCGCCGTGGGCCTCCACCGCCCAGCGGGCGATGGCGAGCCCCAGGCCGAAACCGCCGCGGCGGTCTCCGTCCTGCCGGCCGCGGGCGGCATCTACCCGGTAGAACCGGTCGAAGACATGGGGCAGATGCTCCGCCGGAATGCCCGGTCCCTGGTCCGCCACGGTGATTTCGGCGAGGCCGGCATGCGTGCGGCAGGCGATGGCCACCACGGCGTCCGGCGGACTGTGCTTGATGGCGTTGTCCAGTAGATTGATGACGGCTTGGCGCAGCATCGTCCAGTCGCCCGAAACCGGAACCGGGGCATCGGGCAGGTCGAGGTCGATGCGCACGCGCCCCTCCTCGGCCAGCACACCGAGGAAGCCGGCCGCGTCCCGGATGAGCTCGCGCAGGTCGATCGATTCGCGCTTTGTCGCCGTTCGCCGGCCTTCGGCGCGGGTGAGTTCGAGCAGCATGGTGGTCAGGAGAGTGAGCCGGTCCACCTCCTCCAGCATGGTACCGATGATGTTGCGGTACTCGGCTTCGGAGTGCGGCTCGCGCAGACCCACCTCGCCCACGCTGCGAATCACCGTCAGCGGCGTGCGCAATTCGTGGGAGGCATCGGCGGTGAAACGCCCGAGCTCTCCGAAGGCCGCCTCCAGCCGGGCCAGCAGCGCGTTGAAAGCGACGGCAAGCCGCCCCGGCTCGTCGAACGGGTTGGCCACGGGAAGCCGCGCGTCCAGCCGGCCGGCGTGGATGGCCTCGGCCTCCTCGGCCATGCGGTGGATGGGCGCGAGCCCCCGGCCCGCGAGCCAATAGGCGCCCGCGGCCGCCGCCAGCAGGGCGAGCGGCAGACCACCGGCCATCACCCACAGGACGACCACGAGGCCGCGCGCGAAGTCGTCCTCGCGCAGCGCGGCACGCATCAGCAGCATTTCGCCTTCGAGGGAGACGCGGCGCTGCAGCAGCCGCAGGTGCACCTCGCCGGGAAGCTCCAGGGAACGCAGGCCCGTCCAGGCCGTGTCGAGCGGCAGGACGGGCGTCTCCCCCGAGTCGGTCGCCGCGTCCTGGCGGCGCAGGGCGAGCGTGCCGTCGGCGCGCCAGACATCGAGCCAGGACACGTTGCGCAGCCGCTGGCCCTCGCCGCGCTGGTCCTCTTCATGTTCCGGCCCGTGGACGCGGCGCCAGGCCAGGCGGCCACCGGCATCGCGCGCGATGCTGCGCTCGGCGATCTCCAGTTCCTGGTCCAGCCGGTGATCCAGCTCCGCGGCGAAGCGGTCACGGATCAGCAAATAGACGGCCAGCGCATAGGCCAGCAGCATGGCGCCGAACACCAGCGCGAAGGCGGCGGTGAGCCGGGAGCGCAGGGTCAGCCGACGCCAGGCCATGATCACGGCGCCTGCTCCTGGAGCACGAAACCGACCCCGCGCACCGTGTGGATCAGCGGATGTCCGTGACCATTGTCGATCTTGCGGCGCAGCCGGGCGATGTGCACGTCGATGACGTTGTCCAGCGGCGTGGCGCGCGCCACTTCGCGCCAGACGTCGCGCGCGAGCATCTCGCGCGACACCACGCGGCCCTGGTGCAGCAGCAGATAGTCGAGCAGTTCGTATTCGTGCGCGGTGAGTTCCACGTCCCGCCCGCCGCGCGCCACACGGCGCGTGACCCGGTCCACCTCCAGGTCCGCCACGGCGAAGCGCAGCACGTCCTGGGCCCGCCCGCGCCGCAGCAGCGCCCGGATGCGCGCCAGCAGCTCCTCGAAGGCGAAGGGCTTGACGAGGTAGTCGTCGGCGCCGAGGTCAAGGCCGCGGATGCGGTCCTCCACCGTGTCCCGCGCCGAGAGGATGATCACCGGTGTTGCCAGCCCCCGGCTGCGCAGCGTGCGCAGGATCTCCAGGCCGTCGCGGCCGGGTAGCATGAGATCGAGGATGAGCAGGTCGAACACCTGCGACGAGACGAGAAAGAAACCGTCCTCCCCGGTGGCCGCCACCGTCACGTCGAAGCGCTCGGTCTCCAGCCCGTGCTTGACGGACTGGGCGACTTTCGGCTGGTCTTCGATGATCAGGATGCGCATGACAAAGTGGTGGAAACCAAAGCCAACAATCTATGACTCGGCATGACGCAGGTCTACTGAAGTATTTCTGAATTTCCCTTCAGGATCAGGCCGGCCAAGGTGTTGTTTCATGACGCTGATTTATTCTGGTGGCGGAAAGCCCGCCAAAGTGCCAGATCGTAGGCAATCTTCAAGGCCCCACAGAGGACCAGCGGTGCGGCCAGCCAGCCGGCGGCGAACAGAGCGCCACCCAGAGAGGGGCTAACGGCCGCGGCCAGGCTGCGTGGCACGGCGGTGAAACTCGCCGCCGCCGTGCGTTCCGGTGGCGTTACCACAGCCATGACATAGGCCGCGCGGGTGGGCACGTCCATTTGTGACAAGGCGCTACGGGCAAATAGCAATGCTATGGAAATCTCCAGGCTGGGCGCCAGTGCGGCGAGGATGAGGCAAAGGTTGGCCGGTATATGCGTGAACACCATGGTGTTGAGCAGCCCGATACGCTGCGCTACCCGAGGCGCGATCCATTGCGATGCCGTCGTCAGGAGTCCGGCCCAAAAGAAGAACGCTCCAGCCGCCGCCAGTGACATGCCGAAACGCTCGAACAGCCATAGGGCCAACAAGGAATTGACCACCAGCCCGCCAGCAAATGCATCGACGCTGAACAGGGCAGCCAGTTTGAATACCGTGTGGCGAGATGGCCCGAGCGGAGTCGGCGGCAACGGCACCTGCCCGCCGTTGCCGGGGAGCCTGCGGTAGAGCAACCAGACCATGGCACCGATGCAGCCGTAGCCCGCGAACATCAGGCGCATGGCATCAAGCAAAGCAACGCCGCCAGCAGTCGAAAACCAGACTGGCAGCCCTGATGCCAAGGCTCCTACCGCTGCGCAAAGCGATCCCGTTACGGTGTAGTAGGAAAACAGTACGGTGCGCGACTCACCATCGGCTGTATTGGCCAGTCGCGCCTGTTCGAGGGGCATAAATACGCTGACGTCGCCGGAGCTGGGATTCAGGGTGCCGACGAAGGCAATCAATGCCAGCGGCCAGAATGAGGTGAGCGAGGCAAAGGCGATGCCGGTGGCGGCCATCACCAGCGCGGCGGCAAGCAACAGGCGGCGATGCGGCCAGCAATGGCCGAGCGAACCGATGGCCAGCGTCGCCAATGCCGACCCCGCCAGGGTCAGCGTGCCGAGCAGCCCGACCTCGAACTGGTTGAACCCCAAGGCCAGCAGGTAGGCCGGTAGCAAGACAGCGACATACCCGTCGGCGAAGGAGCGCAGCCCCTTGCCGATCAATATCATTCGCGCCGAACGGTCCGGAAGCATGATTTCCTCTGACTGATGGGGTGCTATTGCATCAGCCTGTCAACTTCCGGAGGAAACGCCCGGCCTGTTTGAGCGGGGAATCGCCGCACCAAGCGTAGAGGGCGTCGTAGATCACCATGCCATGCTTGAACATCTCGTGGTCGTCCTCGAAGTTCAGGGACAGCCCCTTGGATATGGCCAGCAACCCAGCCGCTTCCTTCGCTAATTCCGGCTGCCCGCAGTCGGCGCCGCGGACAATCAGGGCGAGGCGGTCGAGTGCCTTGTCCCGTATCCCATATTTCGTGATGAAGGCGTCGAAACTGCACAACTCGCCATGGTGGCCGAGTTCGACGCCAGGCACGTCATACGGCGTGGCGCCGGTTTCGCTGGCGATGCGCATCACATCGCCGGCCGGGACGTAGAGAAACTCCGGGGCCTCGTCGATAAAACGCGCCACCAGCCAGGGGCAGGCGATACGGTCGATCTTCGGGCGTTCGCGGGTAATCCATTTCATGATGTTTCTCCTTTCACTCGTCGACCAGCCAGCCTTCGACGATTAACACGCCGTCACGCAGGAAACGGACGTTCTTGCCGGAAATCAGGATCTCGTAGCACTCGGCGACAGGTTTGCCGCGCTCCGTAAAATCCATGCAGAGTTCGCCGTGGGTGAAACGCCAGAGACCGCGTCTCGTTTTTCCCAAATCCATGGCGTCGACCGCAGCATTCGTGAAGTGATAGGACCAGTGAGCCTCGTCACCCACTGTATGGCCGACAAACTGGCGCATGAATTCATCGGGTGAGAGGCGCTTGAACTTCTCCGCCGCAAACACTGGGAGGGTTGCGATGAAGCACCCCACTAAAGCGACACCGAGGCGGAGAAGGCTGGTCGCCATCACAGCAGCGTTTTGACCACGAGGCCGACGACCGCACAAGCGGCGATGACATGAATGACGTTCGCCTTGAAGCGGAAGAGCGCAACTGCGGCAGCCAGCGCAATAAAGGCGGAAATCCAGTCGAAGGTGCCGGCGAAGCCCTTTGGCCACAGCACGTGGTAGCCGAAGAACATGGCCAGGTTCAGGATGACGCCGACCACGGCAGCCGTGATGGCGGTCAGCGGGGCAGTGAACTTGAGGTCGTTATGGGTCGTCTCGACGAGTGGCCCGCCAGCCAGGATGAAGATGAAGGACGGTAGGAAGGTGAACCAGGTAACCAGCGAGGCCGCCACTGCACCGGCCAGGAACAGGCTGTCCGGACCAAACACCGCCTTGACGTAGCCACCGACGAAGCCGACAAAAGCCACCACCATGATCAACGGCCCGGGCGTAGTTTCGCCCAGCGCCAGGCCATCGATCATTTGGGTCGGGGTCAGCCAACCGTATTGCCCGACAGCCCCCTGGTAGACGTAAGGCAGTACGGCGTAGGCGCCGCCGAAAGTGAGCAGTGCCGCCTTGGTGAAGAACCAGCCCATCTGGGTCAGCGTGTGATCCCAGCCATAGCTGGCCGTCAGCAGGCCCATCGGGATCAGCCAAAGCAGGCTGCCGATGACGGCGATCTCCAGCAGCCGTTTCCACTTGAACAGGGCGTGCGTCGGGGTTGGCGTATCGTCGTCGATCAGCGCCCGGCCAAAGGACTTTTCAGCCTTACCGTGCCCGCCGCCAGCCTTGAACTTGTCTGGCGCGATGCGTCCACCGAAGTAACCGATAGCCGCCGCTGCTGCGACAATGGCCGGGAACGGCACATTGAGCGCGAAGATGGCAACGAAAGAGGCTGCAGCGATGGCCCACAGTACATTGTTCTTCAGAGCACGGGAGCCGATGCGATGGGCAGCTTGGACGACAATAGCCGTTACTGCGGGCTTGATGCCGTAGAACAAGCCGGCAACCAGCGGCATCTCACCGAAGGCGATATAGACCCAGGACAAGGCGATCAGGATGAACAGCGAGGGCAAAACGAACAGGACCCCGGCGATAATCCCGCCCCAGGTTCGGTGCATCAGCCAGCCGATATAGGTCGCCAGTTGCTGGGCTTCCGGACCGGGCAGCACCATACAGTAGTTCAGCGCGTGCAGAAAACGCCGCTCGGAAATCCAGCGCCGGTTCTCGACCAACTCTTGGTGCATGATCGAAATCTGTCCGGCCGGACCACCAAAGCTGATGAAGCCGAGCTTCAGCCAGAACAGGAAGGCCTGCCAGAAGCTGACCTCAATGGGCGCGTTGTCGGGCGTTTCGGATTTTTCTGTCAGGGTCTGATTCATTATTTTTGGCCTTTCTCAAAGGAGGCCAGTAGTCCGTCAAAGATGTTGCTGGCTAATGCAAGAAGTTGGTCGTCGTTGAGGATGGTGTCGCGCAGACCGGCCAAGGCGCCTTCGATACCCGCCGCTTCGGGCGGCTGAACCCCGCCGACATCCAGAAAATGCACCAAGGCACCGAAGCGTTGCAGGGCCGGTGTTTCCAGGCCAAAGCTGGCAAGCAGCACCTCGAAGGTCACTCGGGCGCCGACATGGGTGAAAGTTGCGCCATCGAAGTCAAAACCCAAGGCATCGGCCGGGCAATCAGAAGGGGTCATCAGCCAAAGCAACTTGGCCTGCGGGTCGATGCAGCGGCGAATCAACCAGGCACTGGCCAGCCGGTCCACCCACGGGCGCTGACGCGTTGCCCAGATGCGCCCGCGATAATCGGCAAGATCCAAACGGCCAATCGCTTCGTTGATGGGGCGTGGCTCATCCGGGGAAAGTGCCCAAGCGGCACGTTGTTCGAGATCACGCAGGGCTTCATCAGCCTGTTTCTGTGCTTCGCCAGGGAAAAAATCGATGGCAACAAGATTGGTGAAGGTCTTGCGCAGTCGGCGCGCCTGCTTCAGTACGTCGTTTGCTGATTCCGGATGCAGTCCTTCACGGGCAAGTGAAATTTCACCCAGCAGATTGGCAAAGTCAGCACTACGGTCAAAGAGGGAGACGAAGTTGCCGTCGCTGGGTTCTTCAATGCGGACGACCAAGGCGGTCCCGTCGGCAGCCCGAACATCCGTTGCGACGGACTCAAGCGTGGCTCGGCAGTCCTCCCGTTCCGGCATCAGATAGACACCATCCCGCAAGACCGTGGCACCTGATGCCTTGAGGCTGCGCCAGGCGCGCATGCGAGCCGTCGCGTTCTCGGTCGGGAGGCTAGTAATGAGTAAAATCCATGTATGCATGAACATACTCTACAGCTAGGTAGATATTTCTACAAATAAGCACTTTGTGATATACCGTGGAAACCAAAGCGATTTGCAGAACTCTGAAATGCCTGACGATACCTATCCAGCATCTTTATTTCAGCTGTGCCCACGGGTTTGACGATGCTCCGGTCGAGGCGGGGCTTTCTCATTGCCTTCACTTTGTCTCTGGCGTTTCATGCCAGTCTGTTGCAGTCATGGTTGCTTGAAAAGTCGAAGTCACCCCTGGCTGAAGAACCCTTACAGCTACGCATCATGGCTGAACCGGAAATGCAAGCACTACCGCCTGAACCACAGAAAGCTCAACCACCCCGGCCATCCAAACCGCCAAAATCACCAAAACTCGCCATACCGCAGGCGATGCCAGAAACTCCGGCAGCCCCACTTCCGGAAAAGGTGCCAGTATCCATGCCGGCACCACCCGCGCCGACGGCCGAGGAATGGCAGTTGGCTTCCTCCTATACGCTCAGGAACAGCAAGCGTTATCGCTATGCTTGGGGGCAACAGGTTCGCAGCATGATGGGAACAGCGGTAGAAGGTCCCGGCCAAGGACAGGTTCGATTTCGTATCGAGATCGCGCCCGACGGAACGATCGCCAGCGTGAAAGAACTATGGTCAACGTCGGATGCAGCCTCAAAACTCGCCTGGGAGGTTATCCAGAAGCTGCCCCCCATGCCGCCGACGCCGACGGGAAAGCCGCTTGTCTTTGACCATACCATCTCGTTTCTATCTTATGAGACCGGCTGGCCGCCCAGCTATCAACTGGATTGCCTGCCGGAACCCGAGCCTTTCAAGAACCCGTTTGCATGGGATGGCTCTTCCGCTCACAAGGTGGTGCGGCGGGAGCACCGTCCCCCGCCACCCAAGGGTTGTCCGCCAGACTCAACCGCGCCCACCATCGAAGAGGAGGAGCACGAAATGAAGCGCCAGACGGATCAATGGCGGTGGGGCCGATGATTAAAAGTGATCAAGCACCTATCGTTGCAGCACCTCTTATAAAAGCGTGCTTTTAAGTCGCCTATTTGTGACTCTCTCCAGTTGTTTCAGCGTGACGCCGGTCATCTTCAGCATGTAAATAGATTGCCGTCGTCTCGATCGATGCATGTCGCAGGTTTTTCTGGATGTACCGAATGTCGTTACCCGCATCGGCCTGATGCGTGGCCGAAGTGTGGCGCAGCCAGTGAGTAGAGGCGCGGCGCAATGTCGAAGCGCCTGACGGATTACTCGTCTCGATGAAGGTGGCAGCACGGAGAAAGACCTCCTTGACCACTAGATACACCGCCGTCGGCGTGAGGAATTTGTCTGTCCGACCGGCGACCGACATGACGAGTGGTGTATTTTCCAGTGCTGAAGGCATGGCGGATAGGCCATAAAACAGCCGATAGCGTGCCAAATCAGTGATCAATTGCTCACTTATGGGCACATCGCCTTCGGTGCCCCCCTTGCCGACCACCAGTAACCACCATTTTCCTCGTCGTTGCATAAGGTCGCTGGACTTCGCCTGAGCCACTTCTGACACACGCAGCGAGGCTCCATAGAGCAACCGGAACAGCCATCGAACTCGTTCGTAATGCTGACATTCCCGATTGGTTTCCTGGGGCAGCGTCTCGATAAAGTCGAGCACTGTTTGCCACAGGGAGTGCTCAAGGTAGCGCTCAACCGTTGCACGACGGCTGTTCTTCACCCCGCCACGCTGGCGACGTAGCGCCAGAGGGTTGCCTGCCAGATACCCCGCCTGAACCAGATAGCCGAACAGTCCAGACAGGATGCCCATGGCCTGGCGCACACTCGACGCAGACAGCGGTCCATCAAGGAGTCGCCGCCCACCGCCGCGGCGCGGTAGGGCTGGAGCAATCCAATCGGCGGATGGCTGAGTAAGAAAGGCCTCGTAGGCGAGCAAATCTTCGCGGTTGAGACTGGATAAGGCTTTGTTCTGGACTTGGGTAGCCCAGAACAGCAATCTCACAGCTTCCTTACGATAGTTGCGAAGAGTGTGCGGGGAATTGGCGTATTCGGACAACCATAGCCGGATAGCTTCCACATCGGTGTCAGCCGCAGTCTGACGAACAACTCCCCGGGCACGGTTCGAGCCCTCGGTGCCATCCAGCGTTGGTGGCAAGGTTGTGACGTGCATGTTTTCGATGGGAAGTATTGGTGCTGACATGATTTTGGCGTCTGCTGATTTTCCAAATTGGCTTTCGGCAGCATACACCTCAGAAAATTTTGATTATGGGTGTTATCGTAAATTTTCAGTCGTAATGATTACATATATTACGTTATACGATAATATATTATTCAATTACACCCCAGATCGGGGTTGGTCGTCCACTTCAGCAGGAGCCTGCCCATGAGCCGTGTCAGCGATACCCGTTTGCGTACCCGAGAAGCAGCCGCACGCCTCGTTGCCGCCGGGCGCCGGCCCCACGATCTGACCGTGGATCTGATTTACGCCGAAATCAAGCAAGGCAGCAGAACCACAATCAATGACGAACTCAAGCTGTGGAAAGATGAGCAAGCCAAAGCAGAAGCCCTGACGGCGGCGTTGCCGCCAGCAGTGGCGAACGCAATGATTAACGTCTGGGCAATCGCGGTCGAGCATGGAGAAAAGGTGTTCGATCAACACCGAGAAGAGGCTGAATCTCAGCTGGCCCAAGCCAATGCGCAAATCGAAGCCCTGGAATCCGAGAAAAACGGCCAAGACCAACGAATTCAAGGCTTACAGGCGGATATTGTTCGGGGCCAAACCGAACTCAATTCACTGTCCGAAGCTCTTGCCGGTGAGCGGACAGCCAAGGATGCTGCCATCGCCAAGAGCAAAGCTCTGGAGCAGCAAATCGCAACGACCAAAGCCGATGCTGAACAGGCGCTCATTACCTTGAAATCAGAGCACCGCCAGCGCATTGAGGAGCTACAGGCGATTATTGCCTCGCAAGAAAGCTCGTTTCGGCTGGAAATCAACAAGGCCACAGAAAGGCTGGAAGGCGTTCAAAAGCATGTCATGCTTCAGGTCACCGAAGCCCGGGAGGCCCAGAAACGGGCTGAGTCGCAGCTTTCCAAGGCTAATCAGAAAAATGAGCAGTTGCTGGCCGAAGCACTGCAAATAGGGCGGCAGATCACATTGCTAACCCAAACGGCTGAACGAGCCCAAGCCGACTTTACCCAGGCGCAGGGCGACATAAAGAAACTTCAATCGGAGCGCGAAGGACTAATTCAGCAGGTGGCCACGGCAAGTGGCAAACTTGGCGCCGTTGGAGATCAAATTGAATCACTGGAGCGCAGAGCGATAGGAGCGGAAACCAGACTCGAAGAGGCATTAAAGCGGCCAACGGCAGCGAAGAAGAAAAGTGAAAAGCCGCACCAGCAGGACTTAATTAGCCGCTAAGTCCTATTTTTACACGTATGTCGGCTGTACCCGTGTTGGCCGGGCGAGGCTTGGCCCTGACACATCTGTGGCTCGTAGATGATCTGCTGGACGACGGCCGCCTAACTCAAATCCTTCCTGAGTATGTATTTGAACCAGTTCCCTTGAGCCTGCTCATCGTGCCGGAACGGGCTCACGTACCGAGAGTCAGACGGTTGGTGGATTTCCTTGTCGCAGAAGTGGCCAGGATTCCGGGAATTGGATGAGTGAGGAGAGTTTGAAGGATGCTCTGGATCAGCCGCCGATACTGGAACCTTCCCTGTTCGTTATTCGCATAATTTGTATTATGTAAAATATCAAATATGCACTAGCCAGTCCTGGATGCGCCAGTTCGGCTGGGCACCGTAGCCCAGCCGAACGTGTACGAAGGAATCTTGGGTCAATCGCGCTCATTGCTTGATTACCAGCATTTCTGTGGCTCCCCTTTGAAATTCGTACGCTACCGTCCTGATTTCTACAGAACATTGACGATTCTCGAAATGCTTCCGCACTGCGTCCAGGTGGGGAGACGCAGTATTGCCAAGTGTAATCAGGGGGAAAACTCGAACTTCATTTGCGACTCTGAGCATTTCTAACAATGCGTGGATATGGAATTCTTCTGTCAGATGGTCGCTGTAGAGAAAAAGAAAATGCGATGAAAGTGCAAGATCAAAAGTCTGTGCTTGAAACGGTAGCGACGGCAGCTCCCCAGGGATGTAGCGCCCCTCCCCTTTAGCTTTCACAAAATCGGATAGGAACTTCTCCATGGCGGACAGACGAATCTCGCCAAGTATTTCGACCGAGGGGATGCTGTCCCAAACATAATCCGCTGAATTCTGACGAAGCTGGGTGATTACTGTTTGATATGTTTCGCCAATCCGTGCCCGAATCTGATCTGCCTCGAACACGTAAATTGGATCAAGCGAAACGACGGACCCACCGCGGCTAGTATGTTCAGCATTGAAGGAAGCGGGGCCGTCACCGCAGCCAAGAATGCGCTGCTGTAGATCCTCATCGGAAAGGGAAAACATATCGATGTACTCCCTATATGACCGTCCCCAGGGAACAACTTTTTCCAGCGTAAATGCCATAACTAAACTTAGAAAAATATCAGGTTAGAGAAGGACAACACCACAAGCTGTCTGTATCTGTTATTGCTGGACAGCCAGTACTTCCATGGCATGGCAACACGGAACCAAGACGTATTCCGACACCAATCAGACAGGGCCGGCTTACAACGCTTTAGCCAAAAGTACCCTGTCTTCTCCCTTCCCATCGTAACCTTCAATGACCGGAACGCCGTCAATTTCCAGTACGCTGGGATGGATATGGAAGCCCATGCGTAGATGGAATGCAATAGATCCCTTGTTGATGGGTGATGTAACACATCGCACCGTGTGGACGCCAAATTCCCTCACCGAATCAAAGAACTGTTCATATAAGGCGCGTCCGAGTTCTCGCCCCCGGAACTCCGGACTAATTCCAATGAAATGAATGTAGGCTTCTTCTGGAATGGCTTGGGACACAAAACCCACTAAAAAACCCA
Source organism: Azospira sp. I13 (assembly GCF_003112695.1). Lineage (GTDB taxonomy): Bacteria > Pseudomonadota > Gammaproteobacteria > Burkholderiales > Rhodocyclaceae > Azospira. The sequence goes on along the minus strand of NZ_BFBP01000005.1, from coordinate 171,502 downwards.
GTAAATGACCAGACCGTTCCGCTATGAAACACGTAGTCTGAAAATGAACAAAAAAGAGCTTGGGAAGCATGTCAGCCATGCGACGCCCACCCCACCATGCATCCACGACGCTGATCACCTGCTGGTAGTCATCGGGGATGGCCTGGCGAATAGTGATATCTCTGGTCATGGATTTCCTGCGAGATTGAATTAAATCAGTGCGCATCCAGTTCAATCTTGAGTTTCCGACCACCACTAACCGCAAAGCCCTCTCGTTCATAGAACGCAAGCGTTTTGTCAAATTCCGGCAATGGTGGCGTGGTCACCTCAAGGCGTTTCCAGTTGCGTGAAAAACCGAAGGACTTGGCTGAAGAAACTAATTTCAAACCAATATTTCTATTTCTGAAATCTGGGCGAACATAAAGCTCTGCAATTGTTCCGAATGATCCACCTGCGTAAAGTGCATGGCTTTCATAGAGAGAAATGAAGCCAAGATAGTTCCCATCGCAAGCTGTAGCAACAAATACGAAATACTTGTCTTGGCAGAGAAAATCAATCAGCAGATTATTCGTTTCAGAATAGTTGTGATCAAACGCCTTGATGTTAATGGCATTCATGATTTCCTCCAATAACTCGCCAACCATCACGGCAATCTCGGGAACCTCTTCAATTCCTGCTCGTGAAATCAATATGCTATATGTTTCTTCAGATGTGGGCACTGGAGCTATATCCTTGGTGGCACTCAATCTGCCCAGTGCTGAACGTATTCCGGGGCTGCAATAGCATTGTTATCAGCAGAAATTGGTGATTTTCTTACTACAGCCAGTGGGAGTACGCCAGTCCAAACCTGGCGATCAATATCCTTCTCGCTGTCGCTAGGTACGGCATTACTTACCTTCACTGCAGCCTCTTCCAAAGAGAGCTTCAACAGTGATGTTGCACCAAGCTCTTTGGAATTGCCACGACGCACTTCATCCTTGCGGCCTTTTGATATTTTTTCCATGAAATAATCAAATGCAGCAAGTTTATCATCATCATTTTCAATGAGATCAAAGCATCCGTAGATGACTGCTGATCGATAATTCATGCCATGGTTGAATGCTGTCTTTGCCAGCACCAAACCATCCAGATGTGTGATGGCCACCGAGGCACTTGCACCGCTTAAAAGAGCCTTAACCATACGGCTGCCATTGGCACCATGAATATAAATACTGTCACCGACCCGCCAATGGGCCGTTGGAATGCAATGTACATCATCCCCAGCTCTGAATGCGACATGGCAGACGTATGCTTCATCAATGATCGTATGGAGCATCTCTTGATCATGGTTTGCGAGTTCAGGAAGGCGGCGAATTTTGGTGCGATCAGTAGGCGATTTATGGGTGGGATCGGTCATTTATTAGCAGTATTAATAAGTTAACAATTTACTGACGGCATAGCATCAATGTTGTATATATGAAATGCAGCCTTCCGAGCTGCTAGAAAAATCACGGCTAGGATAGGCAAAAAACCCTGAGGCGATGACCATCCGGGTCACGGGCCAAGAAGGTATAGCCGAAATCGAGATGGGCTGGAGTCTGTAACATTTCCACCTGCCACTGGATCCATTGCGCATAATGCTCGTCCACAAGCGCTTCGCTTTCCACAGAAATTGCCAATTCACATCCGCCGCCAGCCGCTGTCGGTAGCGGTTCCGCAGTGTGCTTTGACCACAAGCCCAACATCAATCCGGAATCAAGTGCGAACATGGCAAAAGTGGAAGAGGCTTCGACAGCTTCCTTCCCCAGCAGTGTTGAATAAAACGAAGCGCTATTTTGCGGGTTGTCGACAAATAGAATAATAAAGTTTGGTTGTGCCACTTTGGTTTTCCTTTATTTAAAATTGAAGATAGATTTACCGATATTGCGTCATGTATTCAAAATCATAACCTTAGGTGTGCCAGTCGGATGGATAAGGCCGACTTCAGCAATGAGCAATACCGGCCAATCGACGCCGCGAATAAAACGACACTCCACTGACAATTCCATCGCTTCTGGAATCCAGCCTTGTGGTCGGAAAGGGATAGCCCAGCGGCCCCGCCGGTAGACTGTAACGTCGGCGGTGTAATAGATATTTTCCGAGGTCTCTTCGATCGTAATATTTGCAATTCCACGGCATCGATCATTGCTGTCAATTCCTCGAACCGCCCGCCTGACATGAGGCATTCCCTGGTGAATAATCAGTGCAAAGAAAAGTAACCCAATTCCAATCGGAATTAGCCCGTATTCACGCAGTGTCAATGCCTTGTAAAAGACGATCAGGGCCGGTATTACAAAAACACCTTGAGCTGCCAGCCCCACCCAGGACTTACCCATGTTCCGCAGATTTTCCAGCTGCTCGTCCAGCGTTGCAGTTTTCATCGCTTATTCAATCAAACAGTCAATTTCAGTTTGTGGGAGATGTGGGAGATTGATTTTGGATTTTGAGGAGGTCGCCTGGTGGATAGCCTGCTTGACGAGATTCAGGGCTTGCCGGCTTTCCGGTATCAAATTGCCATAGGCGTGAAACTCATGGGTCATGTGCTCCCACACGTCCAAGCGTACGGCACCGCCCTGCCCTTTCACTTCCCGCGCGAAGTCACGAATCATGTCGACCAGAATTTCCTTTCCGCCTGCTTGCAGATAGATGGGAGGCAAGCCCTGCAATGCGTGATAGATCGGAGAAGTTTCCCGATCGCTCAAGGGATGTTGTCCCTTGAGCCATTTGGAAAACTGAAGGGTCATGTACCCCTGAACCATGTCATAGATGTCATTGCCGAATTGACTGGCGCCACGCATTCCGGTGTCCGTCCAGGGACTCAGTGCCACCACCAGTGCAGGGAGTGGCAACGCGGCATTCAGCGCATGAAGGGCTGTCATCAGTGCCAAATGCCCCCCAGCGGAATCACCGCAGACCACCAGCTGTTCCGGCTGTACGCCCTCTTCTAGGAGAAAGCGATATGCCGCCATGCCGTCGTCGAGTTGTGCCGGGTGGGGATGTTCAGGGCTGAGGCGATAGTTGGGCGCAAATATTCGAGTGCCCATCCACTCAGCCAGCAAGGCAATAAACAGTCGAGACACCTCGGCATAGAAACTGTAGCCGCCGCCATGGAAATACAGCAGGGTGACGTCGCTGGTGCAGTGTCGGGGGACATACCAGTCGCCGGCGGGTTCATGGGGTGAAGACGGCACCACGTCAACCGCTGGGATGTCATCCGGTTGCTGATAAACACTGTCGAAGTAGAGGCGCCCTTCGGCGATGCTCTTCAGCGAAAAGGCATGGTTGAACTGTTTGCGCCAGAACAGGGTGGCTATTTCGACAATGACGGGCCATTCCTTGACCAAGGGCCTACCGACGGCGCGCCGGCCCAAGACCTGGAATGTGGTCCCCAGCAAATTCGTCAGGCCACGTACGCGATAGGAAAAAGGGCCTTGGGTTACTGTGGTTGGCATGTTTCAACGCCTCTTACTGGCAGGTGAACAAAAAAATGGCAGCAGCCCGTGCTGTGGCGCCATGACGTATCCAAGGAAAAAGCCTGAATGAGTAGAATTGTGCCGATAACCTTGAAGCCGTATCTAGAACGGAAACGACATGACCGCACCACGATCCCACTTGCGACTCCCCTGCCCTGATCTGGGCGCCTGCATTTTTGTGGGAATAGAGCGCGATACCCGGGGAACGCTACTGTCGGAGAATGATCGCTTCAACTATTACCCCGCCACCCCAATGGCTTCCATTTCCTGGGTTTTTGAGGGGGCGCTGCATATGGTGAAAGCTTATGACAGGGGCTCTCCCCCTGTTTTGGGTCCGATACTGCCATCGCTGGTGTTTTCCGGCCCCCAAAGTCGCCCGTTTGCGAGCTGGTCCCCCGGTACGGTCCATGCCATGTCCGTCGCCTTCTTCCCGGAAGCTATCGGCGGGCTGTTGGGGAGCTCCGTCGAAGCGTACATCGACCGAACGCTCCCTCTGGAAGAAGTCGCCCCGGCGTCTTTATTGAACTGCTGTACATCGTTGTTCGACGATCGTGAAGTCGAGCCATTCCTCAAGCTACAAACGCTTTTGCAGCCGCTCTGGCAATGTTCTCAAGAAAACTATGGCGGCCCCCTGATGACAGGCTGGATTCGATCTCTGCTGGGTCGAGCCGCCTTTTCCCAAGCGGGAAGCAGCCTGCGGCAACTGCAACGCCGGGTGAAAAGCTGGACCGGCCAAAATCATCGGCAGCTACAACGCTATTCGCGTGTGGAGGAGGCCTTTGCACTCTCCGGAAAACACAGGAAGGACGGTGCTATCGACCTGTCGGGATTAGCGGTCGATGCCGGGTTTGCTGATCAGTCCCACATGGGGCGGGAGGTGCGACGAGTAACGGGGCTTTCGCCTGCGCACTTTGATAATCAGATCGCCTCCAGCGAGGCTTTCTGGTTCTACCGGCTCATCGAGGGATATGTCCGGGAGGGCCAATGAACGCCCAAACCCCCTTTTCCTTCAGGAGTGCGTGGGATGATGCACCAGGTCCGTTTCAAGGGGGAGAAATGGACTTTAAGAAGCGATAGGGTTGGGTTCCCGAAGCAGGTGAAAGGTGTTTCTGTACTGCGGGAGTTGCCCCCTCCCCGCCTGCCAGGCAGAAAAAAGGCCCTTGGGGGTTCCCAAGGGCCTTTTGGGCATTGAGTAATGCGGGATCAGCCAACCTGGGAGCTGAGGTTGCTCACCGTGATGCGGGGCTGGACGTTGCCGATGACCTTTTGCAGGCCCAGGCGGGTCTTGACGTTGATCAGCAGCGGGGCGCGGACATTGGCACCGATCTGGCGGCTGTTGGATTCCTGCTTGAACAGCAGCAGCATGACGGCTACGTCTTCGGACTTTTCCACCTTGAGGGTGGCCAGTTCGCTCTCGGAGAGTTCGAGTTCGTACTGGAAGCCGATGGCGGTGGGGTCGACAATCTGGAAGGCCACGGCGGGATCGTCGATGGACTGCAGGGTGAAACTCACCGGCTCACCCTCACCCGCTTCATGGACCAGCTTGTAGCGGAGGCTCTTTTCAAAGCCGGTCAGACCAGCGGGAAAGGTGATGACGGTATCGGGATCGATTTCGATGGTGCCGAACAGATGGGTCTGAACTTGCATGGGTTGCCTCCTGTTGGGGTGTTCTGGACGGATTGGGTTCTGGATATAGCGTTGGATTATGCCATTGACGCCGGCATTTGAGTGGCGGATTTAAGCAGGGCCGGGACTTCTGCGGCGGGGACCGGCGGGCTGAAGAGATAGCCCTGGAATTCGCTGCATTGGTGGAAAGCCAGGTAATCGAGCTGGGCTTTACTCTCCACCCCTTCCGCGATGACACCCATGCCGAGCTTGCCAGCAATGGCGATGATGGCCTGAATGATGGCGGCATCGCCAGAATCACGGATCATGTCGCGCACGAAGGACTGGTCGATCTTGATCTTGTCCAGGGGGAAACGCTTGAGATAGCTGAGGCTGGAATAGCCGGTACCGAAATCGTCCAGGGCCAGGCGTACGCCCAGGTCCTTCAGATCGTTGAGGATCTGCACCGCCCTTTCCGTATCCTCCATGAGCAGGCTTTCGGTAATTTCCAGTTCCAGCTGGTGGGCCGGCAGGCCGGTTTCCTTAAGGATGTTCTGGACCAGGGCAACGAAATTGGATTGCCGGAACTGCACGGCAGAAAGGTTCACCGCCACTGTCGTGGCCGGCAGGCCGGCTTTCTGCCAGGCCACCTGCTGGCGACAGGCCTCCCGCATCACCCATTCGCCGATGGGCAGGATCAGGCTGGTTTCCTCCGCAATGGGGATGAAGCGCACCGGAGGCACCAAACCCAGTTCAGGATGGCGCCAGCGCAGCAGCGCCTCAAAACCGAACAGTCGATGATCCTCCACCCGATACTGGGGCTGGTAATAGAGCAGCAGCTCCTGCCTTGCCAGGGCCTTGCGCAGGCTGTTTTCCAGGGAAAGGCGCTCGAAGACCCGGGCATTCATTTCCGGCGTGAAGAACTGGTAGGCGTTGCGGCCGGCGGCCTTGGCGGAGAACATGGCGGCATCGGCATTCTTCAGCAGGGTCCCCAGGTCATGCCCGTCGTGGGGATACATGCTGATGCCAATGGAGGCCGACAGTACCAGCTCATGCCCATCGACACTGAAAGGCTGGGCCATGGCTTCCAGCAGTCGCTCGGCAATGCGCCCCACCATGGGAGCACCGCTGCAATCGGCAAGGAGAATGGCGAATTCGTCCCCGCCGGAGCGGCTCAGGGTATCGGCTTCGTGCAGGAACTGGAGCAGGCGGCCGGATACCTGCTGCAACAGCAGGTCGCCAATTTCATGGCCCAGGGAATCATTGATGTTCTTGAAATGGTCGAGATCCAGGAACAGCAAGGCCAGCTGCATTTCGCTGTCTGCCGCCCTGGCGATCAATTCGGCCATGCGCACACTGAGCAGGCTGCGATTGGGCAGCCCGGTCAGTGCATCGTGCTCGGCCATGCGGCGGATTTTCTCCTCCACCTCCTTGCGTTCCGTGATGTCCCGGGCAATGCCGGCCATGCCCACCACACTCCCCTCCTCGTCCCGCACCGGTACGCGGATGTAATCCAGGGTGCGCAGGCTACCTTCGATATTGGGCACCTGGACTTCAAAGTGGTTGGCCTCGCCGCTTGCCAGCACCGATTCGTCGTGATTGTGGAAAGCCCGGGCCAGTTGTTCCGGCCAGATCTGGAAGACCGTTTTGCCGAGGATATCTTGCACCGGGCGTCCGCACATTCTGGCGTAGGCCTCATTCACGGCATGGAAGCGGAAGTCCCGGTCCTTGATCCAAGCTAGGTCGGGAATGCTGTCGAGCAGCGCCCGCATGCGCGAAGCGGATTCCCCATAGGCATTGCTCATGCTGTTGGCCATGGCGATGGCGCGGACGTAGCTGCGCTGCCAGACCAGTATCAGGCCCAGCAGGGCCAGGGCCAGCACCAGGGCCGTCAGGCCATAATAGGTGAGCTTGCGGTACCACTCCGCCAGTACTTCATCCCGCGAGAGGCCGACGAAGACGACAAAGGGCAGATTTTCCAGGCGACGAAAACCGAATATGCGGCGGATGCCATCCTGGTGGGAAAGTGCCTCGAAGGAGCCTTGGTCCCGGTCGTGGATGTTGTCACTGATAGCCTGGTTGAGAATGCTCTTGCCCTGGCGGTTGGGCAATGCCGGGCTTCTGGCAATGAGGCGCAGATTCTCGTCATAGATGGCGACGACCCCGCCCGGGCCGATATTCAGGGTGGCAAAGTTCTGCTGCAGGCTATCCGCATTGACCGCCGCCTGGACCAGGCCGGCAAAATTACCCTGACGGTCCACCAGGCGCCGGCTTAAGGTAATGACCCAGTTCTGGGTGATGCGGGCAAAGATCGGCTCGGAAATGACCAGCGCACCGTCCTTGGATTGCTTGTTGCGCTGAAAGTAGCTGCGGTCACCAATGGTCTGGCCGGAGGGCTTGCCGGTGGCATCGAAGCGGAACACCCCCTGGGCATCGGCCACGCGCAGGCTCTGGGATTCAGGGATACGGCCCAGCAGGCGCTTCAGTTCCTGGTTGATGGCCGCCGTATCGGCATTGCTGAGGCTACCGCCCAGGCGGGTTGCCAACAGGTGCTGGGCCTCCTGCAGCACGATATCGATTTTATCGACGCTGCCCCTGGCCTGCCCTTCCAGGGTCACGGCCAGATTTTCCACATTACGGCGGGCAAAGCTGATTTCGGTATCGTAGGAGTGCTTCAGCTCCAGGCCCAGCAAGGCGCAAAAGCCTGCCAACGCCAACAGGGCGATAACGACATAGACGAACTGTCGCGAGGAAATACCGTTTTGCTTGGTCAAGAAATCGATCTCAGCGGATTATTCTTGTAGCACGCAGGCCGGCAGGGGCCGCCAATACCCGGCCGGCGCGGGAAACTTCCCCTTCTTCCGGAGGGGGCTGACCCGGAAGTCTCGTGGAATCCCATATAAGATGGATGCCGCATATTACCTTAGTTTGAACAGGGCCATCCATGGCCTACCCCCTACGGTGGGGAACCTTGTCTTCAGCCGGGCCTTTGGTGCATAGTTCGCCCTCTTTTTTCCTTTGCCCCGAGTCCCATGCTGCCTTCCATCGAAAACCGCATTGCCGAGGAACTGGGCGCCCGCCCCCAACAGGTCATGGCTGCCGTGGCCCTGCTGGACGAAGGTGCCACCGTGCCCTTCATCGCCCGTTACCGCAAGGAAGTGACCGGCGGTCTGGACGATACCCAGCTGCGGACCCTGGAAGAACGCCTGACCTACCTGCGGGAGCTGGAAGACCGCCGGGTTGCCATCCTCGCCAGCATCGAGGAACAGGGCAAGCTGACGCCCGAACTGAAGGCCGCCGTGGACATGGCGGACACCAAGCAGCGCCTGGAAGACCTCTACCTGCCTTATAAGCAGAAGCGCCGCACCAAGGCCCAGATTGCCCGGGAAGCCGGCCTGCAGCCCCTGGCCGACGCCCTGCTGGGTGATGCCACCCTGGTGCCTGAAGCCGAGGCAGAAAAGTACTTCAACGCCGAAGCCGGCTTTGCCGACACCAAGGCCGTGCTGGACGGCGCCCGCCAGATCCTCATGGAGCAGTTCGCCGAAGACGCCGAGCTGCTGGGCAGCCTGCGTTCCTATCTGGAAGAGCACGGGGTGGTCAAAGCCACCCTGGTGGCCGGCCAGGAAGAAGCCGGGGCCAAGTTCCGCGACTATTTCGATTACTCCGAAGCCATCAGCGACATCCCCTCCCACCGGGCCCTGGCCCTCTTCCGCGGCCGTAACGAGGGCGCCATCTCCCTCGCTTTGGTGCTGGATTCGGAACTGGATGAAGAGAACAAGCCCCTGGGCCCCAACCCCTGCGAACTGCGCATCGCCAAGCGCTTCGGCATCAAGGACCAGGGCCGTCCTGCCGACAAGTGGCTGGGCGACACGGTGCGCTGGGCCTGGCGTATCAAGATGGCCCTGCACCTGGAAACCGAGCTGATGACCGTGCTGCGGGAAAAGGCCGAGGAAGAAGCCATCCGCGTCTTTGGCCGCAACCTGAAGGACCTGCTGCTGGCCGCCCCCGCCGGCCCCCGGGCCACCATGGGCCTGGATCCTGGCCTGCGCACCGGGGTCAAGGTGGCGGTGGTAGACAAAACCGGCAAGCTGCTGGATACCGCCACCATCTACCCCCACGAGCCGCGCCGGGACTGGGACGGCTCCTTGCACACCCTGGCGGTACTGGCCCAGAAACACAACGTAGACCTCATCGCCATCGGCAACGGCACCGCTTCCCGGGAGACCGACAAGCTGGCCGGCGACCTGATCCGCATCGCTTCGGCCCACCTCACCTTGTCCAAGGTGGTGGTCTCCGAAGCCGGCGCCTCGGTCTATTCCGCTTCCGAATTTGCTGCCCGGGAATTCCCCGAGTTGGACGTTTCCCTGCGCGGTGCTGTCTCCATCGCCCGCCGCCTGCAAGACCCCCTGGCCGAGCTGGTGAAGATCGAGCCCAAGTCCATCGGTGTCGGCCAGTACCAGCACGACGTCTCCCAGACCAAGCTGGCCCGGGCCCTGGATGGCGTAGTGGAAGACTGCGTGAACGCCGTGGGCGTGGATGTGAACACCGCCTCCATTCCCCTCCTCGCCCGCATTTCCGGCCTTAACCAGACCCTGGCCGCCAATATCGTGGCCTACCGGGATCAACACGGTGCCTTCCCCAACCGCCTGGCTCTGAAGAACGTGCCCCGCCTGGGCGACAAGACCTTCGAGCAAGCCGCCGGCTTCCTGCGGGTGCCCAATAGCGACAATCCCCTGGATGCGTCCGCGGTGCACCCGGAAGCCTATCCCCTGGTGGAGCGCATCCTCGCCGACATCAAGAAGGGCATCAAGGAAGTGATCGGCGATGCCCGCCTGGTAAAGAGCCTGCAGCCCGTCAAATACACCGACGAAAAATTCGGTCTGCCCACGGTCCAGGACATCCTCAAGGAACTGGAAAAGCCTGGCCGGGACCCCCGCCCCGAGTTCAAGACCGCCGTCTTCAAGGACGGTGTCGAGGAAATGCGCGACCTGCAGCCCGGCATGATCCTGGAAGGCGTGGTCACCAACGTGGCCGCCTTCGGTGCCTTCGTGGACATCGGCGTGCACCAGGACGGCCTGGTGCACGTTTCCGCCCTGTCCACCAAGTTCGTCAAGGACCCCCACGAGGTAGTCAAGGCCGGCGATATCGTCAAGGTCAAGGTGCTGGAAGTGGACATGGCGCGCAAGCGCATCGCCCTCACCATGCGTCTGGACGACGCCTTCGGCAAGGGCACCGGCGGTGGCAAGCCGGCGGGAACGCCGATGACTGCCAAGGCTAAACAGCGGGAGCAGGCCCAGCCGACCGGTCAGGGGGCCATGGCGGCCGCTTTCGCCAAGCTGCGGAACTGATCGGCCTGTGTCTGGCGCCGGCCGGGTAGCCTGGCCGGCGCTATGACGAAGTTGTTAATACCTAGGTGATAAAACTATAAAATCAACTAGTTGAAACATGAAGGACACCTTTCCTTCATATTTTCAAGCCACCATAATGGGGACTCCAACCCGAGGGAGAGTGCCCATGAGCCGCCACCCCAATACGCGCCACGTTGCCCGGGATATCGACCAGCAGTATCTGGAAAATATCCGCCATCTGCGCAACAAGATTGTCGAAGTGCAGGCCAATCAGCGGGAGATCAGCCATTCCCTGGAGCGTATCCGTGACCGGATTCGCATCGTGGTCAGCGAAATGCAGCGCATCAAGCTGCGTTCCGGGCTCCGCTCCGCTTCCTGCCGGGTCTGAGCCCGTTTTTCGTTCTCCTGCTATTCCCTACCCTACAGCACCTTGCCCGGGTTCATTAGGCCCCGGGGGTCCAGGGTCGCCTTGATGCTGGCCATCAGGGCCAGGGCCACCGGGTCCTTGTAGCGCCGTAACTCCGCCCGCTTCAACTGGCCGATACCGTGTTCCGCCGAAATGGAACCGCCCAGCTCCGCCACCAGGTCATGCACCAGGCGATTGACCTCCGGAGTGGCGGCAATGAATGCCGCGTTGTCCTGGGCATCGGATTTGGACAGGTTGTAATGCAGATTGCCATCCCCCATGTGACCAAAGGCAACGATACGAATGCCGGGGAAGGCCCGGGCCAGGGCCTGTTCCGCTTGGGCGAGAAACCGGGGCAGCGCGGAAACCGGCACCGCCACATCGTGCTTGATACTGATGCCTTCCCGCTTCTGGGCTTCCGAGATGTTCTCCCGCAGGGCCCAGAGTTGGCTGGCCTGGGTGTCGCTACGGGCGACCACGCCATCCCCTACCCGACCGTCGCCGATTTCACTGGCAAGAAAGGTTTCCAGGGCTTCCTGGAGTTCCTCGGAGCGAGTGCCATCGCTCAACTCCAGCAGGACCTGCCAGGGGGCGGTTGCGGCCAGGGGGGGCCGGGCTCCCGGGATATGCTGCAGCACCAGGCCCAGGGCTTGAGCCGACACCAGCTCGAAGGCCGTCAGGCGAGCATCGAAGCGTTCCTGGGTGTGGGCCAGCAGTGCCAGGGCTGCTTCCGGAGAGTGCAGGCTGACCCAGGCGGTGCTGCGGGCCGTCGGCAGGGGAAAAAGCTTGAGGACGGCAGCGGTGATGATGCCCAGGGTGCCTTCGGCTCCGATGAAGAGATTCTTCAGATCGTAGCCCGTGTTGTCCTTGCGCAGGCTGCTCAGGCCATGCCAGACCTGGCCGTCCGGCAGCACCACTTCCAGGCCCAGGGTCAGCTCCCGGGTATTGCCATAGCGCAGTACCTGGACACCGCCGGCATTGGTGGAAAGATTGCCGCCGATCTGGCAACTGCCCTGGGATGCCAGGGCCAGGGGAAAGAGGCGGTTGGCGGTTGCGGCGGCTTCCTGGACCTGGGCCAGCAGGCAACCGGCTTCCACGGTGACAGTGTTGTTGGCCGAATCCAGCTGACGCACCCGGTTGAGCCGCGACAGGCTGATGATGACGGCCTCGCCGCTGCCATCCGGTGTTGCACCGCCGCATAGGCCAGTGTTACCGCCCTGGGGCACCATGGGCACGCCGGCCTCACCACAGGCCTTTACCACCGCGGCCACTTCCTGGGTATCGGCCGGCCGCACCAGCGCCTGGGCCTGGCCAGTGTAGCGGCCCCGCCAGTCGGTGAGGGCCGGTGCCAGGTCGGCGCCGGTCAGGACGTGGGTTGGGCCGACGATGCTGGCCAGGCCTTGCAGGAAGGGACTCACGGCGCACTCTCCAGGACATTCTGCAACATGGGGAGCATCAGCTCGGTGGCTGCCCGCCCTTCGGCAATGGCTTCTTCCGCCCGGTGAAAATCCAGCAGGCCCAGGTGGGCGACCCGGGGCGCCACCACGGCGTCAGCGGGTTCGCCAGCCAGGCGGCTGCGAGCAATGCGCACCTGCATAATGTTGATGCTGCTGGCCATCACATCGAGCATGGAGGGCAATCCGCGGGCCGGTCCGCTTTCCTCGCCCACCTCTTGCCCCAGCCAGCGCCTGATCTTGCCGCGCCAGCCATTTTCCGGTGGGGCGCCATCAGCCCCACCCTGGTTGCGCAGGCGCCGGCCCAGCATGTCGGAGCCCAGGTCCACGGCAATGACGATATCGGCCCCCAGGGCTCGGCAGAGGGACACCGGCACCGGATTGACCAGGCCGCCATCAACGAGGAATCCGCCATCCCTGGGGAGGGGGGCAAAGAGGCCCGGCAAGGCAATGGAGGCGCGTACGGCGTGGGCCACGCTGCCTTCCTTCAGCCAGATTTCCCGGCCGGAGGCCAGGTCGGTGGCGACGCACGCAAAAGGCAGGGACAGATCGTGAAAATCCCGGTCGGTGAAGTGCCGGGTGAAGAAATCAAGGAGCTTCTCGCCTTTGATCAGACCACCATTGAGGCCCACATCGAAGAAGCCCAGCACTTCCTTCCAGGAGAGGCTGCGGACCCAGTGCTCCAGCTTGTCCAGGTCGCCGCAGGCGGTGGCGGCACCGACAAAGGCGCCGATGGAGGAACCGCAGATGATGTCGGGCTCGATGCCGGCGTCCCGCAGGGCGCGGATAACGCCGATGTGGGCCCAGCCCCGGGCGGAGCCGCTGCCAAGCGCGAGCCCGATCCGGGTTTTCACATCCGCACGGCGTAAAGGTCGTGGGCGTCGCTATCGACCACGCGGACCTGCACGAAGTCGCCGGGGGCCACGTCAAAGACGCCATCCAGATAGACCACCCCGTCGATTTCCGGCGCATCGGCGCTGGAACGGGCAATGGCGCCCTCCTCGTCCACCGCGTCCACCAGGACCGTGATTTCCTTGTCGATCTTGGCGGCCAGGAGGTCGGCGGAGATGTCTTCCTGCAGCTCCATGACGTAGCGGCGGCGCTCCTCCCGTACCTCGTCCGGCAGGGCACCGGGCAGGTCGTTGGCCGTGGCGCCCTCCACGGGGGAATAGGCGAAGCAGCCGACCCGGTCCAGGCGGGCTTCTTCGAGGAATTGCAGCAGTTCCTCGAATTCAGCCTCGGTTTCACCGGGGAAGCCGGCGATGAAGGTGGAGCGGATGGTGATGTCCGGGCAGATGGCGCGCCAAGCCTTGATGCGCTCCAGGTTGTTCTCGGCGCTGGCTGGCCGCTTCATGGCTTTGAGTACCCGCGGGCTGGCGTGCTGGAAGGGCACATCCAGGTAAGGCAGGATCTTGCCTTCGGCCATCAGGGGAATCAGGTCATCGACGCTGGGATAGGGGTAAACGTAATGCAGGCGCACCCAGATGCCGAACTCGGCCAGGGCCTCACAGAGTTCCTTGAGGCGGGTCTTCACCGGGCGGCCACCGACGAAGCCGGTGCGGTACTTCACATCAACGCCGTAGGCGCTGGTGTCCTGGGAAATGACCAGCAGTTCCTTCACCCCGGCTTCGGCCAGGGCCTTGGCTTCCTGCAGCACATCGCCGATGGGCCGGGAGACCAGGTCGCCCCGCAGGCTGGGAATGATGCAGAAGGTGCAGCTATGGTTGCAGCCTTCGGAAATCTTCAGGTAGGCGAAATGGGGCGGCGTCAGGCGGATGCCGGCCTCCGGTACCAGGTCCTTGAAAGGGTCGTGGGGCTTGGGCAGGTGCGCATGGACATGGCCCATGACCTCGGCCGCGGAATGGGGCCCGGTGACGGCCAGTACGGAAGGATGGGTGGTCTGGACAATGTCCCCCTTGGCGCCGAGGCAGCCGGTGACGATGACCTTGCCGTTTTCGCTGAGAGCCTCGCCGATGGCATCCAGGGATTCTTCCACGGCGGCATCGATGAAGCCGCAGGTGTTCACGATCACCAGATCGGAGCCTTCGTAGGAGGCGGAAATTTCATAGCCTTCGGCCCGCAGTTGGGTCAGGATGCGCTCGGCGTCGGAAGACGCCTTCGGGCAACCCAGGCTAACAAAACCAACGTTGGGGGCTTTCAAGGTGGTGTTCATGTGATTCAGTAACTCTTTGATCGGCTGCCGGGCAGCCTGGGGCACGGAATGGACAGGGCAGGATTGGCGCTGTCCCGGGGCAGAAAGCGGTATCCCGGAGTGGGGCCGCCAAAGGCGGAATTATCCGGGTCGGGGCCGGCCCTGTCCATGAAAATGCTGGATTCCTGGCCCCGGCCCCTTCCCGTTTCGCCCTAGCTGCCCTACCCTCTCGTTTTTTTTGGAAATTGCCCATGTCCGCGCCTGCCTCCGACACCACTCCTGAAGCCCGTGCTACAGCCCGCCTGGCCCGGAAAAAGGCCGTGGTGGACGGAAAAATTGCCGCCGCCAGTATCGAACGCGGTGTGCTGCTGGTGAATACCGGTACTGGCAAGGGCAAGTCCTCCGCGGCCTTCGGCGTCTTGGCCCGGGCCTTGGGCCATGGCCAGCACTGCGCTGTGGTGCAGTTCGTCAAGGCCCGCAGCGATACCGGGGAATCCGCCTTCTTCCAGCGCCAGCCGGAAATGGCCGGGCACTGGCACGTCATGGGGGAAGGCTTTACCTGGGAAACCCAGGACCCGGCCCGGGATGCCGCCGCCGCCCGTGCCGCCTGGCAACAGGCTTGCACCTACCTGACCGATGGCGGCACCGACCTGCTCATCCTCGATGAATTCACCTACGCCCTGAAGTACGGCTGGCTGACCCTCGACGAGGTGCTGCCGGCACTCCAGGCCCGCCCCGCAACCCAGCACGTCATCATCACCGGCCGTGCGGCCCCCGAGGCCCTGCTGGCCGTTGCGGATACGGCTACCGACATGCACCTGCTCAAACACGCCTTCCAGGCCGGCATCAAGGCCATGCCGGGCCTCGAGTACTGACCCATGACTGCCCTGCCCCGCCATACCTGCCCCGCCCTCTTCGTTGCCGCCCCCGCCTCCGGCCAGGGCAAGACCACGGTCACGGCGGCCCTGGCCAGGCTCCATGCCCGCCAGGGCCGCCGGGTCCGGGTGTTTAAATGTGGCCCAGACTTTCTCGACCCCCAGATCCATGCCTTCGCCAGCGGCCAGCCCTGCTACAACCTGGATCTGGGCATGTGCGGCGAGGCAGATGGTGCCCGGCGGCTCTGGCAGGCGGCCGGCGAGGCGGATCTGATCCTGGTCGAAGGGGTCATGGGGCTCTACGACGGGCAGCCGTCGGGGGCAGACATCGCCTGCCGTTTCGGCTTGCCGGTGCTGGCGGTCATCAACGCCAAGGCCATGGCCCAGACTTTCGGCGCCGTCGCCCATGGCCTGGCCACCTTCCGACCGGGGCTGCCCTTCTCCGGGGTGCTGGCCAACCATGTGGGCAGCCCGCGCCATGCCCAATTGCTACAGGAAAGCCTGCCTCCCGGCATGGTGTTCTACGGTGCCCTGGCCAAGGATGCCGATGGGGCCATGCCGGAACGGCATCTGGGCCTGCTGCAGGCGGATGAAATCACTGATCTGGGCCAGCGCCTGGATCGCCTGGCGGATCATCTCCAGGCCACCGGCGCTGCGGAACTGCCGCCAGCCGTCGCATTCGAGGCCCCGGCCCCGGCCGCCATTACTCCCCTGCTGGCGGGCAAGCGTATCGCCATTGCCCGGGATGCGGCCTACGGTTTCATCTACCCTGCCAATCTAGACACCTTGCGGGCCCTGGGCGCCAGCTTGCAGTTCTTCTCGCCCCTGGCGGGTGAAACCCTGCCGGATTGCGATGGAGCCTGGCTGCCGGGGGGCTATCCAGAGTTGCATGGGCCGCTCTTGTCCCGGGCGGCGCCCCTCTGGGATTCATTGAAGCGGCATGTGGCCCAGGGCAAGCCCCTGGTGGCCGAATGCGGTGGCATGATGAGCCTGTTCGAGACGCTGGTGGATAAGGCGGGGACCAGCCACACCATGGGCGGCTTGCTGGAGGGGAAAACGGTGATGCAGGGCCGCTTGTCGGCCCTCGGGACCCAAGGCGTGACGCTGCCGGAGGGGGCCATTCAAGGCCATACCTTCCACTACTCGAAAGCGGAAACGGGGCTGCAACCCCTGTGTCGGGCGAAAAAGCTGGATGGCAGCAGCGGCGAGGCCATCTATCGCCTGGGGCGACTGACGGCCTCCTACGTGCACTTCTACTTTCCGTCGAATCCGGAAGCCAGCGCCCGGCTCTTCCTGCCTTAGGCGGCAGGTACCGGGGCTAGTGCTGGGCCAAACCGGCGGGGTTAGCCGGTCTTTTCGGTGTTCTTGTCTTCCGGCTGGGCGCCGGGAAACTGGAAGCCGGTGAACATGTTGCGGGTCTGGTTCTGCAGCTGGTCCTGCATCTGCTGGAACATCTTTTTGCTCTGGTCCACATAGGCAGACATCATGCTCTGCATGGCCGGCCCCTGGAAGTTGAGGAACTGAGCCCACAGGTCGGCCTGGGCCTGGACCTGATTGGCTTCACCGTAGATGGAACGGGATTGCTCCTGCAGCTTCTGCTGCACGTCGGCAAAGGCCTTGATGTTGTTTTCCAGGTACTTGCCCAACATGGCCTGCATGGCGTTGCCGTAGTAGCGGATGATCTGGGACAGCAGTTCGGAAGAGAACAGAGGGACGCCGCCGGACTCCTCTTCCAGGATGATTTGCAACAGGATGCTGCGGGTGAGGTCCTCGCCGCTCTTGGCATCCACCACCTTGAAGTCCTCGAACCGCAGTACCAGTTCCTTGATGTCAGCCAGGGTGATGTAGGCGCTGGTCTTGGTGTCGTACAGCCGGCGGTTGGGGTACTTCTTTACGAGGCGGGATTGTTCCGTCATGGAGGAAGCTCCGGTGCGTTGAGGGCCAGAAGACAGCCGGGAAGTGGCCGAAAAACAGCCTGAAGCAAACCGATCTTGTTGATTTTATTGGTCCGGCAGTGCCGGATGGGCTGCGCGGGATTATACAGAAAAAATCAGGCCCCGCCGGGGCGGGGCCTGGGGTGCGGCAGTAGACCGCAGCTTACTGGTAGTACAGGCCGCCGTTGATGTTCAGGGTGGCGCCGGTGACGAAACCAGCCAGTTCGGAGGACAGATACACCACGGCGGCACCGATTTCTTCGGGCTTGGCCAGGCGCTTCATGGGCACGGAATCAATGATGCCCTTGAGGATGTCTTCACGGATGGCGGTAACCATCTTGGTGGCCACATAGCCGGGGGCGATGGCATTGACGGTCACGCCCTTGGCGGCGAATTCCTGGGCCAGGGCCTTGGTGAAGCCGATCACGCCAGCCTTGGCGGCGGAGTAGTTGGTCTGGCCAGCCTGACCCTTGACGCCGTTCACCGAGGAAATGTTCACGATACGGCCCCAGCCGCGCTCGCCCATCTTGGCGGCGACGTGGTGGGTAACGTTGAACAGGCTGTTCAGGTTGGTGTTGATGACGGCATCCCACTGGCCCTTGTCCATCTTGACGAAGAACTTGTCGCGGGTGATGCCAGCGTTGTTCACCAGCACGTCGATGGGGCCGGCCTTGGCTTCGGCTTCGGCGATCATGGCCTTGGCGGATTCGTAGTCGGAAACGTCACCGGGAACCAGGACGAAATCCTTGAAGCCGGCGGCTTCCTGCTCGGCCAGCCAGGCATCCTTGTTGTCGAACTCGGGGTGATAGGCGGCCACCACCTTGTAGCCTTCCTTGGCCAGGGCCTGGCTGATGGCGGTACCCAGGCCGCCCAGGGCGCCGGTGACGAGTGCAACTTTGCTCATAGCTCATCCTTCCTTATGTCGTGGGGCAAAAAGTTATCGACACGGGAGCCCCTTCCCCCGTCCCGCAAGTATTTCAGAAGCCTTAAACGGCCTTTTCCTTGACGTAGCGGCCGGGAGCCGGCTCGATGGCCTTGTAGCGGGTGTTGCCCAGCTTGCTGCGGGCCGCCACTTCGCCGCCGGCGTATTGCTTCAGCCAGGCGCTCCAGTCGGACCACCAGCTGCCCTTGACCTCGTCGGCGCCGGCCAGCCAGGCATCGGCATCCAGCTTCTGGTCACCACCGGTCCAGAAATTGCGCTTGTTCTTGGCGGCCGGATTGACCACCCCGGCAATGTGGCCGGAGGCACCCAGCACGAAGCGGGACTGGCCGCCCAGCAGGCGGGTGGATTGGTAGGCGGTCTGCCAGGGGACGATGTGATCTTCCCGGGTAGCCAGGATGTAGCTGGGCATGGCGACACGCCCCAGATCGACGCGGACGCCGCACATTTCCAGCTTGCCCGGGATGCGCAGGCTGTTGTTCTGGTACAGGTTGCGCATGTACCAGCAGGCGAAGGGGCCGGGCAGATTGGTGCTGTCGCAGTTCCAGTACAGCAGGTCGAAGGCTTCCGGCTTTTTGCCTTTCAGGTAGTTGTTGGCGACGTAGTTCCACACCAGGTCATTGGCGCGCAGGGCCGAGAAGGTCGAAGACAGCTCCTTGGCCGTAAGCAGGCCGCCCTGGCCGATCTGGCTTTCCTTGAGGGCGAGGAAGTGGTCGTCAATAAGCAGGCCGATTTCACCGGTGTCGGAGAAATCCAGCAGGGTGGTCAGCAGGGTCAGGCTGGCCACCGGGTCTTCACCGCGTCCGGCCAGCACCGCCAGGGCGCTGGAAAGAATAGTACCGCCGACGCAGAAGCCCAGGGCGTTGATCTGGTCCACCTTGCAGATGGCCCGCACCGCCTCGATAGCAGTGACGGCGGCCTTCTCCAGATAGTCTTCCCAGGTGTATTTGGCCAGGTCGGCCTTGGGATTGCGCCAGGAGACCAGGAACACGGTATTGCCCTGCTCCACCGCATAGCGCACCAGGGAGTTCTCCGGCTGCAGATCGAGGATGTAGAACTTGTTGATGCAGGGCGGAACGATCAGCAAGGGCCGCTTGGCCACCTTGGGCGTCAGGGGATCGTACTGGATCAGCTGGATCAGTTCATTTTCAAAGACCACCTGACCAGCGGTGGTGGCGATGTTTTGGCCGACTTCGAAGACGCTCTCGTCGGTCATGGAGATACGGCCCTTCTCCATGTCGGCGATCAGGTTCTGGATACCGGTGGTGATGCTCTGGCCCTTGCTTTCCACCGCCAGCTTGATGAATTCCGGGTTGGTGGCGGCAAAGTTGGCGGGAGACAGGGCATCGATGTACTGCCGGGCCAGGAAACGCAAGCGGTTCTTGGCTTTTTCGTCATCCGCCGGGACGCTTTCCACCAATTGGTTAAGGAAGCGGGAATTGAGCAGGTAGGCCTGCCGAACGTAATCGAAAAACGGGCTTTCGGACCACTCGGGTGCATTGAAGCGGCGGTCACCCGGTTCCGGCGCCACACTGAAGGCCCCTTCCAGGGGCTTGCCCTGTTGCTTGCCGAGCATGGAAGTCCATAGCTCGGTTTGCTGCTGCAGATAGCTCTGCTGCAGGGATTGCAGCGTTTCCGGGCTGGGTAGCTTGAAGGGCGGAATGGCGCCGGGAGTGCCACTAGGGGGCGTCATGCCGGGCTGGGAAGACAGGAATGCAAAAAAGTTCTGGGCCAGAGCCTGCCCGGCCGAAACGAAATTCTGCATGGCGGGGAGGAGGTTTTCCTGCGGACTTACCATTCTTGTTGAAACTCCAGAGGGCGCACAAAACGGCTTCGGGCGCGGGATATGTGCGGGATGCGCGCAGACAACACGCGGGAACTGACGTAGGAACCGATAGGGCTTTCGATTCTGCATTGGCCCCTTCAACCCTGTCAATGACCGGGGGATACGGGATGTTCCAGGCGCCGCACCAGTAGTGAGGAAAGTAGCCTATTGTCCTGACAGGCTACTTACGCCCAGATGACGGAATGATTGCAGGGAAAGGTGGGACGGCGGCAAGGCTAACGGGATGGGCCGCAGGCGGGCGATATAATCGGGAGCATGTCTATCCTCCTGATCATCATCATCGGCTGGCTCTATGTGACCGTCCTCATGGCCGTCAACGAGCCGACCGTCGTGGCCGGCATCATGACCTTCCTCTTCAACGGTCTGATGCCCTGCATATTTCCCGCCTGGCTGATCGTCCGCAAGATTCGCCGCCAGCGAGCCCGCTATCTCGCCGGGCGAAGCGCCTCCCAGGAGGAGTGAGCCATCCGGCGGCCAGGAGCCGCCGGCAGGTTGGGGTGCCTGGGTTCAGCCGTGGCCGGCGATCATTTCCCTGGCTAGCCAGATGGAGAAAATACCCAGCCCGATGAGGGTGACCTGCTGCAAGGTAGCCTTGAGTTCCGGCCGCTTGTGCAGGCCGGGAATCAGGTCCGCCACCGCCACGTAGAGCATGCTGGCCGCTGCCAGGCCCAGCAGGGAAGGCACCCACTCCTGCAGGGAAGAGAGGGCAAAATAGGCCAGCAGCGCCCCCACCAGGGTGGCCAGGCTGGAGAGCAGGTTGAAAGCCAGAGCCTTGGCGCGGGAATAGCCGGAATGGAGCAGCACCAGGAAATCGCCCAGCTCCTGGGGAATTTCGTGGGCAATGATGGCCAGGGCAGTGACGATGCCCAGCTGGGTGTCTTCCATGAAGGCGGCGGCGATGAGGATGCCGTCCACAAAATTGTGGAAGGTGTCGCCGATCAGGATCAGCAGGCCGGAACGGCCATGGTCGTGGGCCGGCGGATGGGCATCGTGGGCTTCGCAGTGGTGGTCATGGCAGTGGCGCCACAACACCAGCTTCTCCAGTACGAAAAAGACCAGAATGCCTCCGAGGATGGTGGCGGCCATGGTGTGGGGATCGCCATGCTCCAGGGCGTGGGGCAGGATCTCCAGGAAGACGGCCCCGAGCAGTGCGCCGATGGCGTAGGAAATCAGATGGGAAACACTGCCCGCCCCCAAGGTAAAGGTCACCAGGCCGGCGGCGACGACGCTGAGGGCGCCGCCCAGGGCGCTGGCGGTAATGATCCAGCCGAGGGTAGTCATGGTCTTCCGGGGGAAAAGAATGGAGAGGAGGGAAAAGGCAGGGAGGGCGGGATTATACGCCCCTCCGCCGCCTCATGTTTTAAGGGCATGTCCCAGACAGTGCCGGGCAAGCGTCGGTTCCCTGAGCATTTTCCATGTTGGTTGATGTTCCCTGCTCTCTCACCCGGCATTTCCACCCGAGCATACCTGCCGTTCCCGGCCCATGCTGCAACCGGCTTCACTTGGCAGCCGCAATGGCGGCTTCGGCCCGCTTCACCAGATCCCGGCCCACGGTATCCGCCCACTTTTCAAAGACCGGCCGGGTCAGTTCCTTGAAAACCCTACGCTGCCCGGGGTCCAGGCGGGTAATGGTGACGCCCTGCCGTTCCAGTTCCTTGAGCAGGCCCTCATCTCCGGGGCCGGTTCCCTTGCGGGAGGCGATGATGTTCTCAGCCGCCGTCTGTTCCGCCGCTTCCCGCACGGCCCGCCGGTCAGCCTCGCTCCAGCTTTCCCATACCTGGCGATTGACGGCGAAGATCAGGGGATCAGCCATGTAACCCCACAACGTCAGGTGGCGCTGGCCCAGGCCGCCCAGCTTGGCCGCGTTGAACACCGCCAGGGGATTTTCCTGGCCATCCACCACACCGTTGACCAGGGCAGCCTGCAAGTCGGCCCAACTCATGTGCACCGGCTGAGCCCCCAGAGCGGTGAAGGCATCAGAAAAAATGGGGGAACCCACCACCCGTATCTTCAGCCCCTTGAGGTCGGCAGGCGTGCGGACTGCACGCTGGGCGTTGGAAAGTTCGCGAAAGCCGTTTTCACCATAGGCCAGGGGCACTACCCCCTGCTGCTCGACCTGCGCCAGCAATTCCTTGCCCACCGGGCCCTTGATCAGGGCATCCAACGCCTTGGTATCCGGGGTGAGGAATGGCAGGGAAAACAGGTTGAGTTGCCGGACCTGAGGCGACCAGTTGATGGAGGAGCCGATGGCCAGGTCGATCACGCCCTGGCGGATGGCCGAAAACTCCCGGGTCTGGTCGCCGCCCACCAGTCGGGCGCCAGGATAGAGGCGGATGTTGATGCGCCCTTCCGTCTTCTGCCGGCTCAGCTCGGCCCAGCGCTCCCCCGCCTTGCCCCAGGGAAATGCCGGCCCGAGGACGGTGGATAGCCGGTATTCCGGCTTGTAGTCCGCCGCCTGCAAGCCAGGGGCGACGCTCCCCAGCGCTAGGGCCAGGATGGCAGCGGTGAAAACAGGTGACATGCCCCCTCCGAATATTGTTTTCTCAGCCTGGCCGCCAGGGAGCGGTGGGGCTAGTCTTGTGCCAGCCAGATGAGGGTAGCCATGCGGCCGCAGACCCGATCTCGCCGATAGGAAAAATAACGGGCCTCATCCCTCACCGTGCACTCCCCTCCCCCGTGGATATCCGTAATACCCAAGGCTTGCAGGCGCCGCCGGGCCAGGAGGTAGATATCGGCCAGATACTTGCCGGGTGCCCTGGGCACGAAGGCAGCGGCCGCCCCCGCGTCTTCTGCGACGAAAGTTTCACGGACTTCGGGGCCGACCTCGAAGGCCGCCGGGCCAATGGCCGGGCCCAGCCAGGCCATCAGGTCGCCGGGCGCCTTCCCCATGGTCGCCACCGTTTGCTCGAGCACCCCGGCGGCCAGTCCCCGCCAGCCTGCATGGGCAGCGCCCACCACCGTGCCGGGCCGGTCACAGAGCAGCACGGGCAGGCAGTCTGCTGTCATGATGGCGCACACCCGACCAGGCCGGTGCGCGACCGCCGCATCGGCTTCGCGCAGGTAGTCGTCGCCGTCGATGGTGGCGACCTGGGTACCGTGAACCTGTTGTAGCCAGCAGGGCGCCTGGGGTAGCTGGGCAGCCAGCAAGGCTCGGTTGCCCGCCACCAGGACGGGATCATCCCCCACGTGGTCCCCCAGGTTGAGGGCGGCATAGGCGCCCTGGCTCAGCCCTCCCGGGCGGGTCGTCTGCCAGGCACGGACCGTGGGGGGCGCCGGCCAGTCTGGCAGGTAGCCGCCGGGTGGGGTGTCAGGCATCTTCGCTATCGTCGGGTACGTCAGATTCGTCGTCAAAATCTGGGTCCATCTCGGCATCGTCGTAGGCTTCGTCTTCGGCGCCTTCCACTTCCTCCGCCTCGTCTTCATCCCACTCGTCATCGCCCCACTCGGCCGCCCATGCCTCTTCCTGACGCTGGCGGCGCAGGGCCTTGCGCTCTTCCCATTCGCTGCGCAGCTGGCGAAGCAGCACGGCCATGTCCTCCGGCAGGGGCGCGTCCCATTGCATGGGTTCCCGGCTGATCGGGTGAATCAGGCCCAGGCGATAGGCGTGGAGCGCCTGGCGGTGGAACTTCACGCCGCCAGTCTTGCCTCGGTTGTAGACCCCGTCACCCACCAGGGGAAAGCCCAGGGCCGCCATGTGTACGCGAATCTGGTGGGTGCGCCCGGTTTCCAGGCGGCATTGCACCAGGGTACTGCGTTCAAAGTGCTCCAGCACGGTGTAGTGGGTGCGTGCCTCCCGGCCGTTATGCTGCAGTACCGCCATTTTGGTGCGCTGGGTCGGATGGCGGCCGATGGGCGCATCCACGGTCCCGTTGCGATTCAGGTAACCCACCAGCAAGGCCCGGTATTCCCGCTTTACGGTGCGGGCCTGCAACTGGCGGATGAGATCGGTCTGGGCTTCCAGGGTCTTGGCCACCACCATGAGGCCGGAGGTGTCCTTGTCCAGCCGGTGCACGATGCCAGCCCGGGGTACCTGGGCCAGTTGGGGGGCATGGTGCAACAGGGCATTGAGCAGGGTGCCGCTCCAGTTGCCGCTACCGGGATGGACGACGAGGCCGGCCGGCTTGTCGATGACGATGATGGCCTCGTCCTCGTAGATCACGGGGAACGGGATGTCTTCCGGCGTTTCCGCTGCCAGCTTCTCGTCATGCACTACCTGGACGGCGAGGAATTCGCCGCCGAGCAGCTTGCGCTTGGGTTCGGTGACCTCTTTGCCGTCCAGTTGTACCCGACCTTCCCTGATCCAGGTCTGCAGGCGGTTGCGGGAATGCTGGGGCAGCAGCTCGGCCAGCACCTGATCCAGGCGGCGCCCGCCCGCATCGAGGGGCACGCGCAGGGGCGCCTCGGCATGGGATGAAGGCGAAGATGACAGGGGCTTTGCGCTATAATCGGCCCCATTCATTTCGGCGGGTGCGCCCGGTTGGTGCGCCTTGGCTTTCGTTTTTGGACTGTTCATCATGCGTAGTTTACCGGCTTTGGCCCTGATTTTCGCTGCTCTGCTCTCCCTTTCCGGTTGCGGCCTGTTGCCGGAGGTGAAGGACGAGACCGCCGGCTGGTCTGCCAACAAGCTCTACACCGAGGCCAAGGAGGCCGCTTCCGAGGGCTCCTGGGAAAAGGCCATCAAGTATTTCGAAAAGCTGGAATCCCGTTACCCCTACGGCCGCTACGCCCAGCAGGCCCAGATCGAAGTGGCTTACGCCTACTTCAAGGCCGGTGAACAGGCTTCCGCCATCGCCGCCTGCGAGCGCTTCGTCAAGCTGCACCCGGATCACCCCAATGTGGACTACGTCTACTACCTGAAGGGCCTGGTCACCTTCAACGAAGACCAGGGCATGATGGGCCACCTGAGCATGCAGGATCAGACCGAGCGCGATCCCAAGGGTATGCGGGAATCCTTCGAGGCCTTCAAGACCCTCTCCGCCCGCTTTCCTGACAGCAAATACACGCCCGATGCCATCCAGCGCATGAAGTATCTGGTCAATGCCATGGCCTCCAATGAAGTCCATGTGGCCCGCTATTACATGAAACGCGGCGCCTACGTGGCAGCCGCCAACCGCTCCCAGACCGCCATCAAGAACTATCCCGATGCCCCGGCCGTGGAAGAAGCGCTCTTCATCATGGTCAAGGCCTACGACAACCTGGGCATGGCCGACCTGCGGGACGATGCGGAGCGCGTCATGCGCAAGAACTTCCCCAACAGCGCCTACTATGCCCGGGGCCTGGATCGTCCCGAACCCTGGTGGAAGCTTTGGTAAGCAAAAACACTGCTGCCCCCATGTAAAAAAGGCCGGGAAATCCCGGCCTTTTGCTTTTCCATTCCGGCACAGCGCCAGAGGCTTCAGATCGATTGCTTGATGGCCAGGAGTGCCTGGTTGCGCAGGGTTCGCAGCAGGGACAACTCCTTTTCCGGAATGACGATCTCCCCCGCCCGGTCCTTGTCCGCATAAATCAGGGCGACCGGGTTATTTTTGATGGTCAGGGGGAAAAGAACGAAGGTTTCCGAGGCCAGGGCCTTGCGGAACCAGTCGGGAATCCGTGGCTTGATCTTCGGCTCGTTGGTGTCGCTGATGAGGATGTCCACGCCCTTGGAAATGGCCGCGTGAAAAATATCCGGCGAGAAATTCAGGGAGAAGCGGAACTGCTTGGAGATTTCCGCTGTCTCCGGGCCGAAGCCGAAGCGGCCCTGCATGGTGTTGTTGCGGGTGTCCTTGATACACAGGATAACCCGCTTGAAACCCATGGCCCGGTACATGGTTTCCAGGATGATGCGCAGGATGTCGTTGAGCTTGTAGTCTTCCACCAGGGTGTTGGAAATATCCTGGATGCCGGCGGTGAGAATGGCCTGGGCCGCGGCGGAATCCGGCGCTTCCCCTTCCTGTACGGCGGATGCCGGCGGCAGCTCGCCTCCCGGATGCTCGCTCAGCACGGTACCGGGAATGCTGGATTCGGTGGTAGCGGTAGCATCCGCTGGCGAAAACTTGTCGCCGGACCAGACCCGCAACTGGCGGCCGAAATTGGTCTGCTGCAGGTTGAGCCGGATGATGCTGGCGAATTCCTTCACCTGGGTGATGGAGCGCTCGATGGTGCTGCGGATTTCCCGCTCGTCCAGTTTGACGCTGTCGCCAAAGCGGGCCGTCAGCTTCTTCAGTTCCCGGGCCCGATCTTCCGGCGTGGCCTGGGCAATCACCAGGCACAGCTCGTTGGAGAAGGCCGAGAGCACCCGCAGTTTGTCTTCCGGCGTATTGGGGGCGCGCACGTTACCGGCCGGCAGCTTGCGCATGCTGTTGACGATGAGGGGCGGGAAACCCCAGGTGCGGGCGACACCGATGCCCAATTCCTCATAGGACATACCCAGGACCTGCAGGGAGGCAGATTCCTCCCCGACGCTCTTCTGGGCCATGATCTTCTTCACTTCCTCACTCTCTTCGGGGAAGTAGTACTGGCACAGCAGGCGGCCCAGATTGTGGAACATGGAACAGATGAAGGCCTGCTCCACATCCCGGGTATTGGTCTTGGCGCCCACGTCCTTGGCCAGGATGCCGGCCAGGTTGGCCTGCAGGAACTCATCCTTGAGCTGGGCCGCATTGGCCTTGTTCTGCAGATGCTCAAAGAGCAGCACGGTGATGGCGATGTTGCGTACCGCGTCAAAGCCGAGCACGATCACCGCCCGGGAAACGGTGCTGATATTGCCGCCACCGGCCTGGCGGTAATAGGCCGAATTGACCAGGCGCAGGATCTTGTTGGTGAGGGCGAAGTCCTTGAGGATGGTGGAGGACAGCCGGGCGATGCTTTCCGTCTCGGAGGTGGCAATCTTGTTGATGGCACTGACGGATTCGGAAAGGGCCGGGAAATCGCTCTTGTGGCGCATGCGCCGCAGCAGGAATTCCAGGGTGCTCTGCTTGCCGCCGGATTCGCTGCTCTCCTCTTCCGGGTCCAGGTAATGCTCCAGGGCCTGGCGGAATTGGGAAATAGATTCGTAGCGCTGCTGCGGATTGCGGGCCGTGGCCTTATAAAGGATGTCCACAATGCGCTCGTCCAGGGTGATTTCCGCTGGCAGGCGAACATCCACATTGGCGATGTGATGCATCACCTGGAAGGGATCATTGCCCTGGATGGCACGATGGCCGGTGAGCAGTTCATAGAGGATGAGGCCGGCGGCGAAGACGTCGCCCCGCACGCTGACGGTGCGATCGTGGATGTATTCCGGCGCCATGTAGGCCGGGGTACCGGTGAAATCGCCCTGATCCCGGTCCGTGGATTCCACCCGGGCCGCGATGCCGAAGTCCATCACCTGGGGAATGCCCTCCTCGTCCAGCAGGATGTTGGAAGGCTTCAGGTCCCGGTGGATGATGCCATGCTCGTGGGCGCTGGCCACTGCGTCCAGGACCGAACGCATGAGGGTGATGGCCTTGACGGGGGAGAGGGGCCCCGCTTCCTTCAAATGTTGGGCCAGATTCCGGCCCGGGATGTACTGGAAAACCAGGTAAATATCCCCGGCTTCTTCACCAGCTTCGAAAATCGGTACTACATTGGCATGTCGCAGCTGACTGACCGTCCGGGCCTCCGCCAATAGCGAGGCATTCTGGGAAGGATCCGGTTGGGAAAAGTGCAGGGTTTTGATGGCAATTTCCCGCTCCAGCTGCGGGTCATACGCCAGGTAAACCACACTTTGCGCCCCTCGCCCCAATTCATGCCGGATCTCGAAGCGTCCGATCTTTTGCTGCGTCATGTCTGCCCCTCGGGTATAGGCTTTCATTCTAGCCTGTCAGTGGGGCCACGGACGCGTATAAAGTCACAGCCCGGCAGTTGGCCCCAAGGCAGTCAGTTTTGAGTTTCTGTCGATTTTCCCTTAGAAGGCCAAAAAGCAGAAGTAATTCCCTCAATTTCGCCCCTTTTACCGGCAATGTCGGCCATGTCCGACCCTGCCAGTCATCATGTGGCGGGACGTTCCGGGGAATGTCCAAGCCCCGCTTAGCTCGCCTCCAGGCACCACAGCAGTTCGACAAGACTTCCCGCCTCCCCGAAGAGCACGGCGTTCTGGCCCATCTGGCGCCCCAGGGCGAGGGCCAGGGACCTGTCGAGGGGGCGGCCGGTAACGAAGAAGCCCCTTTCCGTCGGCCAGTCTCCGGCCGGGGCTAGGTTTTCTGCCGCCAGGCAATGCAGGTCCAGTGCGGCCAGGTGCTGGCCAAGATACTCCCGGCGCGCTTCGTTCTCTGTCGGGCTCAAGAGTCGTGAGCCTGGATTGTCAGCCGTGATGACCATCCAGCACGCCCTTTCAGCCTCCTCAACCGTTTCCTCCCCATGCTTTCCCGCTCCCCCAAGCCAGGCCGCCAGGCCGGCATGGCGGGCGCCAACCCGCAAATCCAGAGCCTCCCCAGGGATATGGACCCGGTACACGGTGGCCTCATAGGCCTGGAGCAGCGCCGGGGGCGGCACAAAGGGCGTCATGGAGCAGGCCTTTTGCAACTCAACACCTAGGCGGAACTGTCGTCCGCCACTTCCAGGTTTTCCAGGCCGGCCAGTACGCCGGAGGCTTCACCCGCGGGCAGGGCTTCGACGCTCTTCAGCTTGCGCTCGATCTGCCGGGTGCGCACTTCCGCTGCGCCGATACTGCTGGTGGCCTGTTCCAGTTTCTTCTTGGTGGCCGCCAGGGCTTCGCCGAACTTGCCGAATTCCGTTTTGACCGCCCCCAGCACGGCCCACACCTCGGAGGAACGTTTTTCAATGGCCAGGGTGCGGAAGCCCATCTGCAGGCTGTTGAGCATGGCCGTCAAGGTGGTGGGACCGGAGAGGGACACCCGATATTCCCGCTGCAGCAGCTCGGCCAGGCCAGGCCGGCGCAGGGCCTCGGCGTAGAGGCCCTCGATGGGCAGGTAGAGGAGCGCGAAATCCGTGGTATGGGGCGGTTCCACGTACTTTTCCCGAATGCTCTTGGCTTCCAGCTTGAGCCGGTTTTCCAGGGCCTTGCCAGCCTCCTCCACGCCGGCGACATCAGCCCGCTCCTGGGCATCCTGCAGCTTCTGGTAATCCTCGATGGGAAACTTGGCGTCGATAGGCAGCCAGACCGGCGTATCGGCCAGTCCGTCGCCCTTGCCGGGCAGGCGGATGGCAAATTCGACCCGGTCGTTGCTGCGGGGGCGAGTCACCACATTGGTGGCGTATTGGTCTGGCGTGAGGATTTGTTCCAGCAGGTTGGAAAGCTGTACTTCGCCCCAGGAGCCCCGGGTCTTGACGTTGGTGAGCACCTTCTTCAGGTCGCCGACACCGGCCGCCAGGGTCTGCATTTCCCCCAGGCCCCGGTGCACCTGCTCCAGCCGGTCGGAAACCAGCTTGAAGGATTCTCCCAGGCGCTGTTCCAGGGTGGCATGGA
Organism: Azospira sp. I13; assembly: GCF_003112695.1. GTDB lineage: Bacteria > Pseudomonadota > Gammaproteobacteria > Burkholderiales > Rhodocyclaceae > Azospira. The sequence continues at coordinate 142,045 of NZ_BFBP01000005.1, read as the reverse complement.
GTTTTTCGTCCACCGTCTTGCGCATTTCCTCCAGCTTGCCGCTGTTGTCGGCCTGGAGCGCCAATAGTCGGGCTTCAACGCCCTGGCGCAATTGCTCGAAACGCTGCTCCAGGGCCTGGGAAACCTGGGCCAGTTGCTGGGCGAAGGCTTCCAGATGCTGTCCTTGGGTCTGGCCGAACTGGCCCACTTGGGTGTTCAGGGCTTCAGCCAGGCGGGCCAGGCCGGCGGCCTGGGCCTCCCGGGCTTGGTGGGCCTCGGCGGCCGCTTCCTGGCGGCTGCGGGCCAGCTGTTGAGCGAAACCTTCCAGCTGCTGGGCCTGCAACTGCCCCAACTGGGCGACCTGCTCCCGCAGGGCCTGGGTCAGGCGGGCGAGGGCCTCGCCCTGCTCTTCCCGGTCCCGCCGGGCTTCATGGGCCGCTTCCTGGCGGATGGCCGCCAGCTCTTCCCGCAGGGTCCGCTCCTGGCGGGTCAGGGCGGCATCCAGGGCAGAGAGTTGGGGCTGCAACTGGGCCGCCACCTGGGCGGAAACATCGTCGCCGGCCCGGTTGCGACGCAGGGCGAGCAGCTGGAAACCCAGCGAGAGCAAGGCCAGAACGGCCAGAATTGGCAACAGGATATCGGTCATGGAGGCAGGTTCGGTACAGGCAAAAGCGGCATTCTACCCGCCGGCAGAAAATGGCCGATGGAACGTGACGGATTGCTGCCCCCGATTCAGCCCAAACGGATAAAATGCCGAGAGCCAAACAATCCTTTACGGGACGCGACAACAACAATGAAAACCCTGGTCGTTGAGGACGCCAAAACCTCCCTCGCCGTGGTCTGCCACCATCTGGAGCGCCTCGGCAACATTCCTGTTCCCGCCACCTGCGGTGCTCAGGCCATCGAACTGTTCCAGTCGGAGCGCCCCGACCTGATCCTGCTCGACGTGGTGTTGCCGGATATGGACGGCTACACCGTGGCCCGCCGCATCCGGGAACTGGAAAAGTCCGGTGAATGGACGCCCATCATCTTCCTCACTGCCATGAGCGGCGATGCGGATCTGGAGAAAGGTATCGCCGCCGGCGGCGACGACTACCTGCAGAAGCCTGTCAGCGACGTGGTGCTGCGGGCCAAGATCCGCGCCATGCAGCGCATCGTGCAGATGCGCCATTCCCTGCTGGTGTTGACCCGCAAGCTGGATGTGGCCAACCAGGAATTGAAGCGTCTGTCGGCGGTGGATGGCCTGACCGGCGTGGCCAACCGTCGCATGTTCGACGAGGCCCTGGACCGGGAATGGCGCCGTTCCATGCGTCAGGGCAGCGAGTTGGCCATCGTCATGTGCGACGTGGACTTCTTCAAGAAATTCAACGACACCTACGGCCACCAGGCCGGCGACGAGTGCCTCAAGCGGGTGGCCTCTTCCATGGCCAAGGCCATGGAGCGGGGCGGCGACCTCCTGGCCCGCTACGGTGGCGAGGAATTCTCCATCATCCTGCCGGATACCAAGCTCGGCGGTGCCGCCTTCGTGGCCGAACGCATGCGCCATAGCGTGGCCCAGCTGAAAATGCCCCACGCCGGCTCCCACCATGGCCAGGTCACCATCAGCTGCGGCGTTTCCGCCATCATCGCCACGCCGGAAAGCAAGCCGGAAGAACTGCTGCTGGCTGCCGACCAGGCCCTTTACCAGGCCAAGCAGGCCGGCCGCAACCAGGTCTGTCGCATGGCCCAGGCCCTGACGCCCACGACCTGAACTCCAGAACTGAATTTGCATCATGGCCTACCACCCGAAAATCCTCATCGTGGACGACAACGACGTCATGCGCGCCCTGCTGCGAGGCATCCTGCGCAACGAGGACTATCAGGTCGTCGGCGAGGCCCGCAACGGTATGCAGGCCCTGGAAATGGCCGAGCGCTTGACGCCGGACGTGGTGTGCCTGGATGTCATCATGCCGGAGCTGGACGGTCTGGAAGCTCTGAAGACCCTGAAGCGGGACTATCCCGCCATGGGCGTGGTGATGATCACCGGCAATGCCAGCATGGAGAACGTCCAGGAAGCCCTGGAACTGGGCGCCGATGGTTTCGTGGTCAAGCCCTTCAATGCCGCCCGGGTGCTCGAAGCCCTGGCCCGGGTCAGCAGTAGCAAGCGGGGGACTTCCCCCGCAGCCCCTTCTGCCGCTGAGCCGGCCGCCACCTCCCCTTCCCCGTCGGTTCAATAACCGTTCCGCCACTCCCGTAGCGCTGCAAACACCGCCACCTCATCGGCCAGGGCATGGCCTGCCTGGGCCTCGGCCCGGGCGCGCACCGCCGGTACGCCACAGCGCAGGAAGGGATTGCTGCGCAATTCTTCCGCCAGGGTACTGGGCAAGGTCGGCAATCCCTGGGTCCGCAGGCTGTCGACCTGCCGGATGCGGCGGGCAATGTCCGGGTTATCCGGTTCCACCGCCGCGGCAAACCCCAGGTTGGTCGCGGTGTATTCGTGGGCACAAAAGACGGCGGTTTCTGCCGGCAGTGCCGCCAGGCGCCCCAGGGAGGCTGCCATCTGGGCCGGCGTGCCTTCGAACAGCCGGCCACAGCCGGCACCGAACAGGGTATCGCCGCAGAACAGCACCGGCTGGTCTTCCCAGTTGCCCTGATAGGCCAGGTGGCCCCGGGTGTGGCCAGGCACCGGCAGCACCTGAAGCGCCAGGCCAATGCCGGGGAACTGCAGGTTTTCTCCCCCCGACAGCGGTACGCTGATGCCTGTGATAGACTCCGCCGCCGGCCCGAAGACCGGCACCTGGCCGGCCTCCGCCAGCAATTCCGGGATGCCGCCGCAGTGGTCCGCGTGGTGGTGGGTGATGAGGATGGCCTCGAGGCGCAGCCCCATCGTCGCCAGGGCGTTTTTCACCGGCCCGGCCTCGCCCGGGTCCACCACCACGGCCTGGCCTTGGCGGTGCAGCAGCCAGATGTAGTTGTCCTTGAAGGCCAGAATGGCCGCGATGCCCCGCACGGGGCTGCAAGCAGGTACACTTGTTTCCATGTCAGCACTATTGGCAGATCCCGCCCCCATGTCAATTCCCGGACTCGACGACTGGCTGGACTCCCCCCAGGGGCGTTATGTCCTCGCCTGGGAGCAAAAGCGGGTGGATGCCCTGGTGGCCGACATCTTCGGTTTCCACGCCATCCAGCTTGGCCTGCCCCAGGTGGACTACCTGCGGGAAAACCGCATTCCCCTGCGCCAGAAGGCCGGCAACATCGGCATCGTCGATGTGCGCTGCGATCTCCGCCAACTGCCCTTTGCCAGCGATTCCCTGGACCTGGTGGTCCTGCCGCACATCCTGGAATTCCTCGACGATCCCCACCAGATCCTGCGGGAGGTGGAGCGGGTGCTCATTCCCGAAGGCCAGGTGGTCATCGTCGGCTTCAACCCCCTCTCCCTGTGGGGTCTGCGGCGTTACTTCCCCGGCCCGCGGGAAGGCCTGTTCCCCTGGAACGGCGCCTATCTCTCGGTACTGCGCCTTAAGGACTGGCTGGCCCTGCTCGGTTTCGAGGTGGATCGGGGCAATTTCGGCTGTTATGCCCCGCCCTTCGAGCAGGAAAAGTGGCTGCAGCGGGCCCATTTCATGGAGCCGGCCGGCGACCGCTGGTGGGGCTTCGCCGGCGGCACCTACGTGCTTCGCGGTATCAAGCGGGTCGCCGGCATGCGCCTGGTGCTGCCCGCCTGGAAAGAACGTCGGGCCCGGGCCAAGGCCCTGGCTCCTGTCACACAAAAGGAAATGAATCCCCATGGCCAATGAGCCTGCGAAGACGCCGGGCGCCGCCCCGGAGAATACCGTTGAAATTTATGCCGATGGCGCCTGCAAGGGCAACCCGGGTCCCGGCGGCTGGGGCGCCCTGCTGCGCTCGGGCGCCCATGTCAAGGAAATGTGGGGCGGTGAGCGGGATACCACCAACAACCGCATGGAACTGATGGCCGTCATCAGTGCCCTGGCCGCCCTCAAGCGGCCGGTGCCGATCAAGCTCTACACCGATTCCAAGTACGTGCAGCAGGGCATCAGCACCTGGATTCATAACTGGAAGCGCAACGGCTGGAAAACCTCCGACAAGAAGCCGGTGAAGAATGCCGACCTCTGGCAGCAGCTCGACACCCTGGCCCGGCAACACCAGGTGGAGTGGATCTGGGTCAAGGGCCATGCCGGTAACCCGGGCAACGAGAAGGCTGACGAGCTGGCCAACCGGGGCATCGAGGATTTGCGCCGGAGCGCCTGAGATGCTGGAGGCCGCCGGATCCTGATCCGTCCGCCTCACCCAACCAGCCCGGTCGTGCCCGATTTTCACCGGATTTGATATAGGCGGGGGATCAACCGCCCGTCATTGCTTACCATCGGAACCGTTATGCGCCAGATCTTTCTCGATACTGAAACCACCGGCCTGGAACACAAGCAGGGGCACCGCATCATCGAAGTGGCCGGGGTGGAAATGGTCAATCGGCGGCTCACCAACCGCCACTTCCACAAATACGTCAATCCCGAACGGGCCATCGATGAAGGCGCCCAGGCGGTGCACGGCATTAGCCTGGAATTCCTGGCAGACAAGCCGAAATTCGCGGCCATCGCTGCCGAATTCCTCGATTTCATCCGGGGTGCCGAGCTGGTCATCCACAACGCCCCCTTTGACGTAGGCTTCCTCAACGCCGAGCTGGCGCGCCTCAAGCTGCCACCCATTGGTGAAGTCTGTTCCGGGGTGGTGGATACCCTGAAAATGGCGAAGGACCTGCATCCGGGCAAGAAAAACAACCTGGATGCCCTGTGCGACCGCTACGAGGTGGACAACTCCCACCGTACCCTGCACGGCGCCTTGCTGGATGCGGAGATTCTTGGCGAAGTCTATGTCGCCATGACCCGGGGCCAGGAAAGCCTGATGATCGACCTGGGCCAATCCCCCAGCCACTCCGCCGATCTGGCGGTGGCCAACCGGGAGCGCCGGCCCACCCGGGTGCTGCGGGCCAGCGACGAAGAACTGGCGGCCCACCAGCAGGTGCTGGCCGGCATCAACAAGGAAAGCAAGGGCAAATGCCTGTGGCTGCCGCCGGAACCGCTCCCCGCCGCACCGTGACCCGGAGCCGCCCGCACACCTTCCTGGGCCGTTGCCTGCGCCTGTCGGCCGTGTTTGGCAGCGCCGTGCTGGCGCTTCTGTGCTCCGCCCTGTTTTCAGTCCTCTTCCCGGCCATCGGCCTGGCCACATCGGCGACCACCCCACCTCCCCCGCCGCCGCTGCAACCCTGGATCGACGCCACGCCGGCGGGCGGCACCCTGGTGCCCCCACCCGGCACCTACCGGGGGCCAGTGCGCATCGACAAGGCCATGACCCTGGATGGCCAGGGCCAGGTCACCGTCGATAACGGCGGCCACGGCACCATCCTCGTACTCGAAGCCAGCGGCGCCCAGATCCGCGGCCTGCGCCTGACCGGCAGTGGCGATTCCCACGACCAGCTGGATTCGGCCATGGCCGTGGTGGGAAACGACAACATCATCGAAGGCAACAGCATCGACGACAGCCTCTTCGGCATTTCCCTCAAGCAATCGAACCACAACATCCTGCGCCGCAACCGCATCCGCTCCCGCCCGGTGGATTCGGCGGACCGGGGCGATGCCCTGCGCCTGTGGTACAGCAGCGGCAACCTGATCGAAGACAACGACATCGCCCAGACCCGGGACCTGACCATCAGCAACGCCCCGCGCAACGTCTTCCGCCGCAACACCATCCGCGATAGCCGTCGCGGCATGAACTTCCTCTTTTCCAACCGCAGCCTGATCGAAGACAACGTGCTGGAGCGCAACTCCACCGGCATCATCATCATGAATTCCGAAGGCGCCATCGTGCGGCGTAACCGGGTGCTGCACGCCATGGATGCCTCCGGCGCCGGCATTGCCCTGAAGGAAACGGCGGCCATCCTCATCGAGGATAACGACATCATCCACTGCGCCGTCGGCATCATGGCCGACTCCCCATCCCACCCCCTCAACCGCATCGTGCTGCACCGCAACCGCCTGGCCCACAACGTCACCGGCATCAATTTTTATGGCGAACGGGGCGGCCATATCAGCCTGGCCAACCGCTTCGAGAACAATCTCTGGCAGGTCAGCGCCAGCGACTCGGGCAACCCGGAAAACGACTACTGGATTGGCAATTCCTGGGACGACTACCAAGGCTTTGACCGCAACCACGACGGTCAGGGGGATACCCCCCACGAAATCTACGCCTACGCCGACCGTATCTGGATGGATACCCCGGCGGCCCGCTTCTTCCGCAACTCACCGGTGCTGGAGCTGCTGGATTTCCTCGAACGGCTGGCGCCGTTCTCCCACCCGACCCTGATCCTGCGGGACCCTTCGCCCCGCATGTTCCGCTAGCCCCGGCAGTGGCCGCCAGGCTGGCGGCCCCAGTGCGACGGTTCGATGGGGGGCAGCCTGCTTGCCTCGGGCATTTCTCTCGCTTCCCACGCGGCCGGTCTACGTACCGGCTCAGGCTACCTGCCTAAAATCCATGAAAACTACCTGAAAACCTAATAGGGGCGCGGACATGCCTGAAACGCCGCGCCCTGCTTGCCTCTCCGGGGTAACAAGGGGAAGCATGGCGTCCCTATTGCCTTGTGGAGGCACCTTGAGGGGGAAGAGGAAATTTCAGCGGATTGAAGCCATGGCCGGACGGCCATGGCGGATGCAACTCCGAGACACAAACCCCCGGGGCCTGGCTTAGAACAGCGAAGCTACCACGTCCCGATCGCGCACCGCCAGGCGTTCCAGGCCGGCCAGGGCCTCCTTGGAGGCGCCGTGGTCCCGGGCGTGGCGCAAAAAGCTCTCCACCGTCGCCGCCAGGGCGCAATCGCAGGGCTGCCATTCCTGGCTGAATTGGGCCGCCAGCAGGCGCAGCACGGCCAGCTTGCCCGTCTTCATGGGCACCAGACTGACCTGACGGCCGTCATGGCGGATCACCACGGCCAGAACGCGGTCTTGGTTATGGACGATCAATTGAGGTTCCCCTTCTTCGGCACCGGCAGGCGGAAGACGCCGATGCCCTCCTCTTCCAGCTCGGCGAACTCGTCGTCCGTCGCCTGGCCGCGGATGGAGCGCTGGGGCGCTTCCTCGTAGTGCATCTTGCGGGCTTCCTCGGCGAAGGCGTTACCCACGTCGTCGCTGATGTTCATGAGGAAATCCACTACCTGGCGGTAAGCGGCCATGGGGTTGGCAGCAGGATCGGCCATCGCCCCGGTGCCCTGACCTTCCGCTGCTCCGGCAGGCGCGGCGGGTTCTGTGGCCCGCTGGCCGATGTGCAGGCCCGAGGGCAGCTTGCGCACCTGGGGCGAATTACAGTGGGGGCAGCTCACCAGGCCCTGTTCCTGCTGGCGGGAAAAGTCCTCGGCGGAGCGGAACCAGCCCTCGAAACGGTGTTCCTGGTCGCAGGAAAGTTCAAAGACGATCACTTGGCGTGTCTGGCGTGTGGCGGAACAAAGCAGTGGTGCCCGGGACGGGACTTGAACCCGTAAGCCTTGCGGCGGCGGATTTTAAGTCCGCTGTGTATACCAATTTCACCACCCGGGCGGACGGAAAGGCCGGATTATAGCGGCTTCCGGCCGGTCCGCGGGACTCTTGGCTGCGGCTTGCCGCCTCAGTTCAGGTCTTCGGGGAACAACTCGTCGGTAAAGCCGAAACGGCTGAAATCCCGGATGCGGGCCGGGTAAAGCAGCCCGTCCAGATGGTCGCACTCGTGCTGCACCACCCGGGCGTGAAAACCTTCCACCTCCCGCAGCAGGGGCTGGCCGTCAGGGGTGAAGCCCCGGTAGCGCAGGCGTTGCCAGCGGGGCACCCAGCCACGCATGCCGGGCAGGGAAAGGCAGCCTTCCCAGCCCTCCTCCATCTCCGGCCCCAGGGGTTCCAGCACCGGGTTGAGGAGAATGGTGAAGGGCACTGCCGGCGCCTCGGGGTAACGCTCGCTATGCTCGAAGCCGAAAATCACCAGGCGCAGGTCCACGCCGATCTGGGGGGCCGCCAGGCCGACGCCACCGGCGGCTTCCATGGTGGCCTGCATGTCGGCAATCAGGGCGGCCAGCTCCGGCGTGCCGAAGCGGGTGATTTCCCGGGCCGGCCGGGTCAGCACCGGATGGCCCATGCGCAGGATGGGGCGGGCGGTACCGGCCATGGCGGTCAGTCCCGGGCCCCGTGGTTGGCCACCAGTTGCTCGATGATGCCGCGCACTCGGCCCATGGCGTTCTGCAGCACATCCTCGATGGATTCGAAGTGGATGCCGTCGGCGCTCTCGCCGCGGCCAGCGGCGAAATTGGCCACCACATTGATGGCGGCATAGGGCAGATCCAGCTCCCGGGCCAGCACGGCTTCCGGCATGCCGGTCATGCCCACCAGATCGGCACCGTCCCGCTCCATGCGGTTGATCTCGGCGGCGGTTTCCAGGCGCGGGCCCTGGGTGGCGGCATAGACGCCGCCCATGCGCACCTCCTCACCGATCATGGAGGCGGCGGTGAGAATGTGGCAGCGCAGGACTTCGTCGTAGGGATGGGTGAAATCCACATGGGTGACGGTACAGCCATCGCCTTCGTGGAAAGTGGATTTGCGGCCCCAGGTGTAGTCGATGATCTGGTGGGGGATGACGATGTCGCCGGGGGCCAGGTCGGCCCGGATGCCGCCGACGGAAGCCACGGAGACCACGGCGGTGGCCTTCTTGGACCACAGGGCCCAGAGGTTGGCGCGGTAGTTCACCTCATGGGGCGGGATGGTGTGGCCATAGCCGTGACGGGCCAGGAACATGGCGGGCTCGCCGCAGATGTTGCCGAAAGTGACGGGGCCGGAGGGTTCGCCGTAGGGGGTGCGGATGATTTCCCGGTGGGAAATGTCCAGGTTGGCCAGTTGGGTCAGGCCGCTTCCGCCAATGATTGCGAGCATTGCAGGATTACTCCGAGGTGGGTTCTGCGGCGCTTTTCAACGCCGGGTGCCGTGGTGGCTGATTATTTGCCGGGTCGGCCAGGTTGGCCTTGCCGGGAGTGCCGGGCTTATTGCCCTTTGAGGGCGTAAATGGCCGGAAGGTTGCGCCAGGCACCGTAGGCATCCATGCCGTAGCCGAAAACGAAGCGGTCCGGCACCGTCAGGGCGGTGAAGTCGGCCGCTACCGGCTTGTCCTTGCCGTTTTCCTTGTCCGCCACCACCGCCAGGTAGACAGCCTTGGCGCCCTGGTGCAGCAGGCGATCCTTTACCGCGGCCAGGGTGACGCCTTCGTCCAGAATGTCGTCCACCACCAGCACGGTGCGGTCCTTCACGCTGGTCCACGGCGCAGCGCGCCAGGACAGGGCGCCACCGGCCGTATCCTGGCCGTAGCGGGTGGCGTGCAGGTAATCGAAATCCGCCGGGAAAGGCAGACGGGCCATGAGCTGGCCGGCAAACATGATGCCGCCGGTCATCACACACAGCACCAGGGGATTACTCTCCCCCAGGCGTGCAGTGATTTCTCCGGCCACCCGGTCCACCGCGGCGGCGAGGGTTTCGGCGGAATGGATCAGCTCCGCCTGGGCCAGCATGTCGAGGGCTTCTTCGCGGCTTGCCATGGCGGGTTCCTTACTTGAGGGATTGCAGATAGGCGGCAAAAGCCGGCCCGACTTCGGGGTGGCGGCAGCCCAGGTCCACCGTCGCCTGCAGGTAGCCGAGCTTGGAGCCGCAATCGTAGCGGGTGCCGGCGTAACGGTAGGCCAGCACCTGCTCTTCCGCCAGCAGCGCGGCAATGCCGTCGGTGAGCTGAATCTCGCCGCCGGAGCCTTTGCCGATGCGTTCCAGGTGATGGAAGATGCGCGGCGTCAGGATATAGCGCCCGACCACCGCCAGGGTGGAAGGTGCCTCTTCGGGCTTGGGCTTTTCGACGATGGCGGCGATCTTCTCCAGGCGATCGGTGACCGGGCTGGCATCGACGATGCCGTAGCTCTTGGTGTCGGCCCGGGGCACGTTCTGCACCCCGAGGACGGAACAGTGGTGGTCGTCGAAGGTATCCACCATCTGCTTCATCACCGGCACGTCGCCGTCCAGCAGGTCATCGGCCAGGATCACGGCAAAGGGCTCGTCCTGCACCACCGGCTTGGCGCACAGCACGGCATGGCCCAGGCCCAGGGCCTCGGGCTGGCGGATGTAGATGCAGTTCATGGACTTGGGCAGCATGTCCTGCACGAACTTGAGCATTTCCGTCTTGCCCCGCTCCGCCAGTTCCTTCTCCAGCTCGTAGGCCTTGTCGAAGTGGTCTTCGATGGCCCGCTTGCTGCGGCCGGTGACGAAAATCATGTCAGTGATACCGGCGGCGCAGGCCTCTTCCACAGCGTACTGGATGAGGGGCTTGTCCACGATCGGCAGCATTTCCTTGGGGCTGGCCTTGGTGGCCGGCAGGAAGCGGGTTCCCAGGCCGGCCACGGGGAAGACGGCCTTACGCACTTTTTTCATCGGATCCTTCCTCATTCAGCAGATTCAGGAGGGCCGTCTCGTCGAGGACAGGCACCCCCAGCTTCAGGGCATTTTCCAGCTTGGAGCCGGCTTCCTCGCCGGCCACCACATAATCGGTCTTCTTCGACACCGAACCGCTGACCTTGCCGCCCTGGGCCTCGATGCGGGCCTTGGCCTCATCCCGCTTGAGGGTCGGCAGGGTGCCGGTGAGCACAAAAGTCATGCCGGCCAGGGGGCGAGGCCGGGCGGCTTCGGCTGGCAGGGCCGCCAGCAGTTCGCGGCGCAGGCTGGCCAGGGCGGTGAGCAGGGCCCGGTTGCCCTCCTCCGCCAGCCATTCGAGCACGGCGGCGGCCACTTCTGCCGGCAGGGCCGAAAGCTCCAGGCCGCCGGGGGCCAGGGCAGCCAGGCCTTCGCCTTCCGGTACCAGATCGGCCAGCTGGCGGGCCCGTACCGGCGTCAGGCGGGGAATGCCCAGGGCGCCGTAGAGTTCGGCCCAGCCGAGGCGGCCAGCCAGCTCGGGACTGGGTGCGTGCTCGTCGGCCGGGGCCACGCCGGCGGCCAGCAGCGCATCCACTGCGGCGCCGTTATGGGGCTCGGCGAAGAAATCGGCAATGGCAGTGGCGACGGTGGCACCAATATCCGGCAGGGCGGCCAGCAAGGGCGCCGGGGCCCGGCGCACCACGGCCAGGGAACCGAGCCAGTCGGCCAAAGTCTTGGCGGTGGATTCGCCGACGTGGCGAATACCCAGGGCAAAGAGCAGGCGGGCCAGGGGCGGCGTCTTGCTGGCGGCAATGCCGGCCAGCAAGTTTTCTGCCCAGCGGGTGGGGATCTGGCCCTGCTTCACCGTCTCCGGCGTGATGCCGTCCCGCTCGTCGGCGAGGCGCTTCATTTCCAGCAGATCCGGCAGGGTCAGGCGATAGAGATCGGCGACGCCATGGATCAGGTCGAATTCCACCAGCCGTTCCACGTAGCGGTCCCCCAGGCCCTCGATATCCATCATGCGGCGGCCGGCAAAGTGCAGGATGGCCTGGGTACGCTGGGCCCGGCAGGCAAAGCCGCCGGAACAGCGGGCCACGGCTTCGCCTGCTTCCTTCACCACATGGGAGCCGCATACCGGGCAGCTGCGGGGCATCTCGAAGGGCCGGGCATCGGCCGGCCGTCGCTCGGCCACCACGCTCACCACCTCGGGAATGACATCGCCGGCACGCCGCACGATGACGGTATCGCCAATGCAGATGCCGCCCTTGCGGACGATTTCATCCTCGTTATGCAGGGTGGCGTTGGTGACCGTGACGCCGCCGACGAAGACCGGCTCGAGACGGGCCACCGGCGTCAGGGCACCGGTGCGCCCCACCTGGATATCGATGGCCTGCACCCGGGTCAGGGCTTCCTGGGCGGGATACTTGTGGGCCACGGCCCAGCGCGGCTCCCGGGAGCGAAAACCCAGCCGCGCCTGCAAGTCGAGGGCATTGACCTTGTACACCACGCCGTCGATGTCAAAGGGCAGGCTGTCCCGCAGGGCGCCCATGCGGGCATGAAAATCGGCCAGGCCGTCGGCGCCCCGCACCACGGCCCGGTGCTCGCACACCGGCAGGCCGAAAGCGGCCAGGGCGTCGAGCAGGCCGGCATGGGTGGCGGGCACGGCCCAGCCTTCCACGGCACCAATGCCGTAGGCAAAGAAATTGAGGGGCCGGCTGGCGGCCACGTAGGGGTCCAGCTGGCGGATGCTGCCGGCAGCGCCGTTGCGTGGATTAACCAGGGTTTTCTCGCCCCGGGCCAGGGCCTTTTCGTTGTAGCGGGCCAGGTCGTCCCGGCGCATGTAGACCTCGCCCCGCACTTCCAGCAGGGGCGGTATGGGCCCAGCGTCACCCCGCAGGCGCAGGGGAATGCTGTGGACGGTGCGCAGGTTCTGGGTAACGTCTTCGCCAGTGGCGCCGTCGCCCCGGGTGGCGCCCTGCACCAGCAGGCCGTGTTCGTAGCGCAGGTTCACCGCCAGGCCGTCGAATTTAAGCTCGGCGGCGTATTCCACGGCGGTGGCGCCCTCCTCCAGTTCCAGCTCCTTGCGCACCCGGGCGTCAAAGTTGGCAGCGCCGCTGGGCGTGGTGTCCGTCTCCGTCTGAATGGAGAGCATGGGCACGGCGTGGGTGACGCTGGCAAAGGAGTCCAGGGCCTTGCCGCCAACCCGCTGGGTAGGGGAATCGGGGGAGCGCAGCTCGGGAAATTCGGCCTCAAGGCCCTGCAGTTCCCGGAACAGGCGGTCGTATTCCGCATCCGGCACCGTCGGGGCGTCGAGGACGTAGTAGGCGTGGTTGTGACGTTCCAGTTCGGCCCGCAACGCCTGCGCGCGGGCCTGGCTTGCTTCCGGCACGGCCATCAGGCGAACAGGCGCAGGGAAAGGGGGGCGCCGGCCACCAGGCCACGCTGGGCCATGACGCCCTGGTATTGCGCCACCTGCTTGCGGATCGGCTCCAGCAGGGCCTCCGTGAGGGGCTGGCGATTGTCGTCTACCACCACGCCGTGGAGGGAATCAGCAAAGCGCCGGGCCAGATCGCTCATCTGGTTGAAGACCCGGTCGCCGTTGGGCACCCGGGGCACATCCAGGAGGAAGGTCAAACCATGGCAGGATAGGCTTTTCATGGCCTCCACGGTAAAGGGCTGCTGGCCCTGGTGGCTGAGGGTGTACAGCACCCGGCCATCGTCATCGCGCCGTACGAAAGCGCCATCACCATCCAGCGCCATGCCAGCGGCTTCAGCCAGGGCACGAATCTTGGTTCCCGGGAAGAGCTGGCCCACGGCCACTACGTTGATGCCGATCTGGATGTCCACGTCGGCGCAGAAGCGATCCAGCTCGTAAGCGTCTTCCAGGGCGGCCTTGCGGGTTGGCAGGTCAGCCACGGCCATGAACTCCTCGGCCAGCTGGCGCATGGCGGTGTGGAAAATGGACAACTCGGCGTCGGAAATGGCGCCGCGGCGATCCGCCAGTTGCACGCCAATACGCAAGCGGCGGTACTCCTGGGGATTGCTGGAACTCATGACTTCCCACTCGCCGCTGCCTTCATTGAGGCCAACCCAGGTGATGCGCTTGGTGATGCGCAGCAGGGCGTCGCGCTGGGATTCGATGAACTGGCCGGCGGGAATGAAATCCACCGTTTCCAGGGCAACGATGTAATCGGCAGTAGCGGACAGCAGGAAGCTCGGCAGGGCCGGCGTCATCAGGCTGCGGGGTGCTTCCGCTTCGGTTGCAGCGACCGGAACTGCACTCGCCGCCAGTGGTGCAGCCACCGGCACGGGGTCATCCCAGGGGGCCAGTTCGGGCTGCACTGCCGGAGTACGGTTTTCTCCCAGCGGCGCGGGCTGATAGGCCGGTACGGCAACTTCCGGCGCGGTGGGCGCCGGCGCCGGAGGCGCGACTACTGCGGCCGGGGGTGCGGCGAACAGCGGTGCAGCCGGCTGGGGTTCCGGGTCGGCCAGGAAGGGGCGCAACGGTTCCAGGGGCGGTTCGTCATCCAGTGCCAGAACGGGCTCCAGACGTTCCTGAGCCTGGGGTTCCGGGTCCAGCATGGGTTCGCGACGCTGGCCGGGGCGAATGATTTGTCCGTTGGCATCACGCTGAATGAGTACGGCGTACTCCTCCTCGCCCCCCTCCGCTGCCCCAGACTCGACTTCTGGCGCGCTTGCGGCATCAAGCAGCACATCGTCGTCGGTGGGACGCAGCATCTGCTCGGCTACCTGCCGGTGCTTGCGTTCCTGCCACTTGTTGTAGGCCAGCACGCCGACCACGGCGACGCCGCCGAAAGCCAGCAGGCCCATGTGCAATTCGGTCATGGCTTTTCCTTGGTAATCATGCGGCCACCTGTTCGCGCATACGCAGGGCCTCGGCGATGTCCACTTCGACGACGCGGGAGACCCCGGATTCCTGCATGGTCACGCCCACCAGTTGCTGGGCCATTTCCATGGCGATCTTGTTGTGGCTGATGAACAAAAACTGGGTATTGGAGGACATGCGCTTGACCATGTCGGCAAAGCGCTCGGTATTCGAATCGTCAAGAGGCGCATCCACTTCGTCCAGCAGGCAGAAAGGCGCCGGGTTGAGCTGGAACATGGCGAAGACCAGGGCGATGGCCGTGAGGGCCTTTTCGCCACCGGAGAGCAGGTGGATGGTGGCGTTCTTCTTGCCCGGGGGCTGGGCGATGATCTGCACCCCGGAATCGAGGATTTCGTCGCCGGTCATGACCAGTCGGGCCTCGCCGCCGCCGAACAGGGTCGGGAAAAGCTCGCCGAAGTGGCGGTTCACCGTGTCGTAAGTGGCCTGGAGCAGGTCCCGGGTTTCCTTGTCGATGCGGCGGATGGCGTTTTCCAGGGTTTCCATGGCGGTGTTCAGGTCGTCCGCCTGAGCATCGAGGAATTCCTTGCGCTGCTTGGCCGCTTCCAGCTCTTCCAGGGCGGCCAGGTTGACCGCGCCGAGTTCGAGGATGGCCTTCTGCAGGCTGCCGATGGAGCCTTGTAGGGTACTGGCCTTGGTGCCGGCAAAGGCCTGGGCCTGTTCGGCCAGGATTTCCTCGTTGGCGCCGGCTTCCAGTAGCTGGGCGGTGAGCTGCTCCACATTGAGGGCGGCGGCCTGTTCCTTGAGGCGTAGTTCGCCCACCCGGTCACGCATGGGGTTCAGGCCCTGTTCGACCTTGAGGCGCTGTTCTTCCAGATGGCGCAGGGCCTGGGTGGCGTTTTCCAGGGCTTCCCGCTGATGGGCCAGGGCCTGCTCCCGCAGCACCCGCATTTCCAGGGCCTCCTGGAGCCGGGGTTCGAGGATTTCCACCTGCAGGTTGTCGTAGTTCTCCCGGCACTGGGCCAGGTCTTCCTGAATGCGGTTCTGCTGGCGCTGGGACATGGTCCGGTTGTTGGCCATCTCCGCCAGCTTGCTCTGGCATTCCCGCAGGGCGAACTGGGCCTCCCGCTGTTCCCGCTCGACGCCGGCCAGGGCTTCCCGCTCTTCGCGCAGGGCACGGTCGGCCTCTTCCAGGCGGGCGCGGACGCCGGCGAAGCGGGCATGGAGTTCGTCGAGGATTTCGCGCTGCACGGCAATGGCCTCGTCGGCCATGAACAGGCGTTCCTGCTCCACTTCCTCTTCCGCCGCCAGTTCGGTGGCGGCCTGTTCGATCTGGGCGTGGCGCTCCCGGATACGGTCGAGAATCTGGTTCTGCCGCAGCACTTCCATCTGCAGGGTGTGGATGCGGTCCTGCTGTTCCTGGGTGCGACGACGCAGGTTCTGGCTGTCGGCCTGGAGGTCGGTGATGCGGGCCTCCACTTCGGCCAGCTGGGCCTGCACGGTTTCCACTGCCAGTTGCTTGTCTTCGAGCACCGAAGCCAGGGATTCGATTTCCCGTTGCCGTTCCAGCAGGCCGTGTTCGGTGGAGTCGGGGGCGAACAGGGTGAGGCTGTGGCGGGTGACCAGATGGCCTTCCCGGGTCACCAGGGACTGGCCGGGGGCCAGGCTTTCGCGCCGCGGCAGCGCGGCTTCCAGGTTATCGACACCATCCACGCCGTGGAGCCAGTCGGCAATGACGCCGGCCAGGGTCGGCTCGTCGCAACGGATGCGGGCCAGGAGACCGCCGCTGGCCACCGGCGCGGCGCCGGAGAGCAGCAGGGTAAGCTTGCCGGCGGGTTTGTCGGCCACCAGGGCCGCCAAGGCTGTGGGGTCTTCTGCCGCCACGGCGTTGAGGCGTTCCCGCAGCACGGCTTCCACTGCGTCTTCCCAGCCAGCCTCCACGTGCAAGCGCTTCCACAGGGGCGTGCGGCCTTCGAGGCCGTGGCGACGCAGCCACTCGCCCACCTTGCCGCCGGACTGGACCCGGGCCTGCAATTGCTCCAGGGCGGCCCGACGGGCGCGCACGTCGGCCACGTCCTTCATGGCCTGCTGCACCTCGTTGAGCAGGTCGCGGCGGCGGGATTCGAGCTGGGGCAATTCGCCCTGGGCGGCGCCCAGCTTGTCCTGGAGGGCGATCAGGCGTTCCTTCTGCTCTTCCAGTTCCTCGGTTTTCAGGTCCAGTTCGCTGGTATCGGGCTCGGCCAGACTGTCCCGCTCCTGCTCCATGCGGTCCCGGCGCTGGGCGATGGTCTGCAGGGTGCGCTGGGCATGGCTGCGGTGGGTCTGTTCGACCTGCAGAACCTGCTCCACCTTGGCCATTTCATTGCGCTGCTGGTTGAGGGCTTCCTGGGCCGCCGCCTGGGCTTCTTCGGCCATGGGCAGGCGTTCCTGACGCGCTTCCAGCTTCATCTGGGCCTGCTCGAGGCGGGCTTCGGCCACCAGTTGCAGCTCGCGCCAGCGCTCCTCTTCCATGTCCAGGTTTTCGCCCTGCTCCTGCCAGTGCTGCTGCTCGCCTTCCAGCTGGGCAATGCGGGATTCCAGCTGCAGGCGGGATTCGCGCTGGTGGCGGATTTCGGTTTCCAGACGGGCGACGTCGGCATTGACCGTGAAGAGGTCGCTCTGGGCCTGGTGCACCCCGTCGCTGGCAGCGAAGTGGGCTTCCCGGGAGGCTTCCAGCTGAGCTTCGGTCTCCCGCAGGATGGCGGTCTGGCCTTCCAGGTCGGTGCCGGCCCGCTCGATTTCCAGGGCGAAACGCTGCTGCTCGGCCTTGGCCTCGTTACGCCGCAGCACCCACAGCACCTGCTGTTTCAGGGTCAGTTCGTCGTTCAGCTGGTGGTACTGGCGGGCCACGGCGGCCTGGGCTTCCAGGCGCTCCATCTGGCCGCCCAGTTCGAGGCGGATGTCTTCCACCCGCAGCAGGTTTTCCCGGGTGTCGGCCAGGCGGCCTTCGGTTTCCTTGCGCCGCTCCTTGTAGCGGGTGACGCCGGCGGCCTCTTCGAGGAACACCCGCAGCTCGTCGGGCTTGGCCTCGATGATGCGGGAGATCATGCCCTGGCCGATGATGGCGTAGGCTCGGGGGCCCAGGCCGGTGCCGAGGAAGAGATCGGTGATGTCCTTGCGCCGGACCTTGATGTTGTTGATCAGGTAGTCGGACTGGCCAGCCCGGGTCAGCACCCGCTTCACCGACAGTTCGGCGTACTGGCTCCACTGGCCCATGGCCCGGCCGAGGGAGTTGTCGAAGATCAGTTCGACGGAGGCGCGGGACACCGGCTTGCGGTTGGAGGAGCCGTTGAAGATGACGTCCTGCATGGACTCGCCGCGCAGTTCCGAGGCCTTGGATTCCCCCAGCACCCAGCGCACCGCGTCCATGATGTTGGACTTGCCGCAGCCGTTGGGGCCGACGACGCCCACCAGCTGCCCGGGCAGGGCCACCATGGTGGGATCGACGAAGGACTTGAAGCCGGCAAGTTTGAGCTTGGTCAGGCGCATCAGGGGGTCAGGCGGGGCGGAAAATCATCCAGGAGAAAAACACCGCAAAAAGCCAACCCTTCACGGCCGCATTCCCCCCGATTTTCCGGCATCCCGTTTTTCTTTCTGTCATTAAACGTCGCCTGGCGGAAAGGGCGCTGCAGGCACCCCCCGGAAATCCGCCGGCCAGGGCGCGTATAATAGCATTTTGCACCCTTCGGACGAACTACCCTGTCATGACCACCCAGCCTTCCAAGTCCCTGGAAACGTTCCCTAACCCGGCTCCGGAACGGGATTTCCACATTCACATGCAGATTCCCGAGTTTACCTGCCTGTGCCCGAAGACCGGCCAACCCGATTTCGCCACCCTGTACCTGGACTACATCCCCGACCAGACCTGCGTCGAACTGAAGAGCCTGAAGCTCTACATGTGGTCCTTCCGGGATGAAGGCTGCTTCCACGAAGCCGTCACCAACCGCATCCTGGACGACCTGGTACAGGCCACGGCCCCCCGCTACATGCGCCTCACCGCCAAGTTCTACGTGCGCGGCGGCATTTTCACCAACGTCGTCGCCGACTACCGCAAGGAAGGCTGGAACCCGGCGCCCCGCGTTGACCTCTCCGTTTTCGACACCAACTCCAACACCCGGGGCTGATCCATGACCGCAACTACACCCGCCACTCCCCTCAACGACGCCGACCTGGACCGCCTGGAAGCCCTGCTCGACGAGCCGGCCCTGGAAGATGCCCTGCGTCTGGACGAAATTCAGGGCTACCTCTGCGCCGCCCTGACCGGCCCGGTACCCATCCCCGAAGCCGACTGGCTGGCCGAAGTGCTGGGTAGCGACGAAGCCGCCGCCAGCCCCGCCGGCCAGGAACTGACCGGCCTGCTGCGCCGTTTTGCCGACGCCCAGGCCCAGCTGCTGGCCACCGGCGAGCCCCCCGTGCTGCTGCTCTACGGCCAGGAAGAAGGCGACGACGCCCCCAGCGATTTCTCACCCTGGTGTGCCGCCTACCTGCTGGGTGTGGATGCCGCACCGGAAGACTGGTTTGACGCCATCGCCGACGAAGAGGAACTGGAATGGCTGGACGAGCGCCTCTTCCCGTTCATGGTGCTGACTGGCGAAGCCGAAGCCGCTGCCCAGGAACACGGCGAAGAATGGCCCACCGGCCAGGAAAAGGCCGATCTGGAAAAGCAATGCCAGGACGATCTGCCCCTCGCCGTGGCCGAAATCCACCGCTTCTGGCAAGCCAAGCGGAATCCCGCCACCCTGCGCCGTGAAGGCGACAAGGTGGGTCGCAACGATCCCTGCCCCTGCGGCAGCGGCAAGAAGTACAAGGCCTGCTGCGGCAAGGACTAAGCAAACCCTCCGGGGGCCCTGCGCCCCTGGCCCATGAAAAATGGCAGGTCCCCAAGCGGGGCCTGCCATTTTTTTCGCCCCTTCCGTTGCAGTAAGGCTGGCGCTTATTGAGGAGGCCGTAGACCGGCCACGGTGGTCTGCCACAGCAGCCCGCCGCCGCGGTCAGTTGCGGGCATGGGAAAGCTTGAAGCTCTCCACCCCCTCGAAGGCGGCCAGCTCTTCCGCCAGCACGGCGATGGGGGCGCCACTGCCCTTGGCCAGGGCCACCGCCACGAAACGCCATTCGGCCATGCCCTGGTCGTAGCTG
Source organism: Azospira sp. I13 (assembly GCF_003112695.1). GTDB lineage: Bacteria > Pseudomonadota > Gammaproteobacteria > Burkholderiales > Rhodocyclaceae > Azospira. Next base: position 122,599 of record NZ_BFBP01000005.1, on the reverse strand, counting down.
ATGGCCAGGGAGCCGCCGGCCATTTCGTAGCCCCGGTCCCGGGCTGCCTGGGCCAATACTGTTTCCCGGGGAGTGAAACCCTCCCGAAAGCGCATGGTGATGGCCACCGCCGGGCGGGACGGCAACCAGGCCTCCAAGCGGGAAACGAACATCATGCAGCTGGCGGAAAGCAGGGCCAGCAGGATGGCCGCCGCATAGAAACCCACCCCTACCAGGATGCCGATGGCCGAGGAGGCCCAGATCGATGCCGCGGTGGTCAGGCCGCTGATGGAAAAGCCTTCCCGCATGATCACCCCGGCACCGAGAAAGCCGATGCCGGTGACCACACCCTGGATCACCCGGGTCGGATCACCCGTGCCTGGCAGGCTGGCCTGGCCGCCATACCAGGAGTTGGGATAACCGACGATCACCACCAACGCTGCCGAGGCCATGCAAACCAGGCCGTAGGTGCGCATCCCGGCGGCCCGGCCGTGGTAGGAACGCTCGTAGCCGACGATGAAACCAAGCAGCAGGGCGCCGAGCAGATTGACGAAAACCAGCAGGTTGGTAGCCACCTCGTTGGCGGACCAATACACCTTCAGGGCATCCGGGCTCAGGGGGGACATGGGAAACTCCTTACAGGGCGCGGCTTTCCAGCGAGCCGGTTACAATGACCGGATTCTACGCCGAAGCCGGATGCCCATGCCCGAAACCACCAGCCTGCCGCCTGATCTTTCCCAAGGAACCGCTCAAGGCGCCCTCGCGCCCTACGCCGACCTGACCCCCGATGCGGTGCTGGATGCCTTGGAAACCCTGGCGCTGGTGCCTGATGGCCGCCAACTGGCTCTCAACAGCTACGAGAACCGCGTGTACCAGGTCTGGCTGGATGAACCCGCCGACGGCCGCAACATCCTCGTAGCCAAGTTCTACCGCCCGGAGCGCTGGAGCGACGACGCCATCCTGGAGGAACACGCCTTCACCCGGGAGCTGGCCGGGCGCGAAATCCCCGTGGTACCGCCCCTGGAATTCGACGGCCGCACCCTGCACCGGGCCGGCAATCACCGCTTTGCCCTCTTTCCCCGCCACGGCGGCCGGGCGCCGGAACTGTCGGACCCGGACACCCTGGAATGGCTGGGCCGCTTCATCGCCCGCATCCACGCCGTCGGCGCCCTGGAAACCTACCGGGAACGGCCCACCCTGGACATCCACAGCTTCGGCGAGGCGCCCCGGGATTTTCTCCTGCAATCCCCCTTTCTTCCGCCGGAACTGCGCAACGCCTGGGAAGGCACGGTGAACGTGGCCCTGGAAGGCGTCCGCCGCTGCTTCGAACGGGCCGGGCCGGTGGCCCAGCTGCGCCTGCACGGCGACTGCCACATGGGCAACGTGCTGTGGACCGATGCCGGCCCCCATTTCGTGGACTTCGACGACAGCCGCCTCGGGCCGGCCATTCAGGACCTGTGGATGCTGCTTTCCGGTGACCGCCAGGAGCAGCAGCGGCAATTGGACGAGGTGCTGGCGGGCTACCGGGATTTCATGGATTTTGATCCGCGGGAACTGCATCTGGTGGAAGCCCTGCGCACCCTGCGCCTGATCCACTACAGCGGCTGGCTGGCCCGCCGTTGGGACGACCCGGCCTTTCCCGCCGCCTTCCCCTGGTTCGGCAGCCCGCGCTACTGGGAAGAACGCATCCTGGAATTGAAGGAACAGATCGCCCTGATGGATGAAGGCCCCCTGGAGCTGTTCGGCTGACCCTGCCGAGCGGGCGGCCCAGCAGCCCCCCGCCCTGGGGGCAGCGCCATGCCAACATCCTGCCGGTGTTAAGCTGCCGCCATTCCAAATCACGCCTGCCACACCGCTACATTGTCATGACCCGAACCAAACACTGGCTCTCCGCCCTTCTCATTCTGGCCCTTGCCCTGGCTGCACTCGCCGTGGGGGGTCTCCATTTCGGCGCGCGCTTGCTCAAAGACCAGGTGCAGCAGGCCCTGGGCAACACTAGCGAAATCGGGGAAATCCGCCTGGCCTGGGATCAGGTGGAAATCCGGGGGCTGCGGCTCAAGGCGCCCCAGGGCTGGCCGGTGGAAGACACCCTGCGGGCCGAGCGCATCATCATTCGCCCAGACCTGCGCAGCCTGCTTGGCCCGAGCATCCGGGTGGCCTCGATCCGCATCGAAGGCGCCTATCTGTCCGCCCTGCGCACGCCGGAAGGCAAGCTGCGGGTGGTGCCCAGCCTGCTGGAACGCCCGACCGCGGCAGAAGACAAGAAGAGCGCTCCGCCTCGGGTGGAAATCGGCCGCATCGAGCTGACCGGCGCGGCGCTGGAGTTTTTCGACACCACCGTGCGCAAGCCGGCCCTCAAGCTGCGCCTGGAACAACTCGATGCCACGGTGCAAGACCTGGTGGTGCCGGATCTCAACGGCCGTACCAAGCTGCAGCTGGCCGGCCTGCTCAAGGGCGTGCGCCAGGATGGCCGCATCGCCGTGCAAGGCTGGATGGACCTTGCCACCCAGGATTCGGACCTCAGCACCACCCTGCGTCAGGTGGATCTGGTCGCCCTGCAACCCTATCTGATCAAGGCCGCCGAAACCGGCGTCAAGAAGGGCAGCCTGGATCTGGACCTGCACGCCGTGGTCAAGGACCACCGGCTGAAGGCCCCGGGCACCCTGGTGCTCAACGGCCTGGAACTGGACACCTCGGGCAGCACCTTCATGGGCATGCCGCGCCAGGCGGTGCTGGGGCTGCTGAAGGACAAGAACGGGCGCATCGACATCAAGTTCGTCCTCGAGGGCAACCTGAAAGACCCCCAGTTCCACCTCAACGAAAGCTTTGCCACCAAGATCGGCGCCTCCATCGCCGACACTTTCGGCATCAGCATCGAGGGCCTGGCCAAGGGCGTCGGCACTGTCGGCCGCAAAACCATGGAAGCCGCAGGCAGCGCCGCCCAGGGCGTCGGCAAGGCCCTCAAGGGCTTGTTCAGCCAGTAATTCGACGGGAATCAGGCAAGTATCCGGCAAAAATCCGCAACGGGGAGAGCGAGTCAGGGCTTGGGCCCCGCGCCCATTTTCCGCGGCCCCGAGTGGCAGTATCGCGGCGACTTCTGCCCACCACTCCCATCCAATACCAAGCCACGCCTTGCCAGAACGGGAAACGGCGGAGAAAATGCTGAACGCATATTTCCCCAATAAAGGCCGCCATGTCCCGCTCCGCCGCTTTCCGCCGTCGTGCCCTCCCCTGGCTTTTCTGCCTGCTGCCCCTCGGTGCCTCAGCCGCCGACGAACTGCTGCGGGAAGACAGCGGCCGCCTGTCCCTCGATTTTGCCGAGCAAATGCTCAATGACCGCAGCCGCTACGGCTACCGCAAGCTGCAGGAGCTGGCCATGGCCCTGGACAAGGCCAGCCGCGAAAGCAGCGCCGATGAGCGCCTGCTACTGCTGACCGCCCGGGCGCAACTGGCCATCTTTGGTTCCCGGGGGCAGCACCGGGCCACCCAGTTGCTCGACCAGGTGCTGCAGAAAAATCCCCGCCACCCCTATGCCCTGGTCCTGCGCGGCACCAGCGAAGCCCTGGACAACTGCCCTCCCTGTGCCCGCCGCAGCCTGGACGAAGCCCAGCGCCTGGCGCCGGAGGAGCCGGAAGTGCTGGAGGCCCTGGGCCACTTCAACGTGCGTGAAGGCTGGCGCATCCGTTCCGCCGCCAATGCCGCCCGGCGCGAAGACAAGGGCCAGGACTACTACGGCAAGGCCCTGGAATTCTTCGAACGGGCGGTCAAGGTGCAGCCTTCCCCGGTGCGCCGGGCCGGCATCCTGGCCAACGTTTTCGAAATCCAGAGCTACCGCAAGCACTACGGTCAGGCCGACCTGACCATGCGCAAGGCCATTCAGGCCATGCCCGACAGCCCGGACCTGCGGGAACGCTACGCCAACTTCCTCATCTACCGCCGCGGCGACTGGGTCAATGGCGCCCTGCAAGCCCGGGAAGCCCTGCTGCAGCGGGGCTCCGACCAGGCCAAGATCACCGAGGCCCTGGCCCTCTACATGCTCTGGAGCAAGAGTTACGAGAGCGCCCGCAACCAGCCCGGCAAGGCGGAAGACACGGCCCGACAACTCGATGCTGCCCGCAAGGCCTGGCCGGATACCGACGAAATCTTCCTCTACGCCACCTCTGCCGAAAGCACTGCCCCCATTGCCCGGGCCATGCTCCAGGCCGGCCTCTACACCTCGGCCAAGGGCGATTACCGGGACAAGGATGGCGACACGCCCCTGGGCAATGCCATCCTCAACTACGGCCGCGGCCTGGCCGGCGACGAGGCCCGGGAGGAAGACGACAAAAAGGACTTCACCGCCCTGCTGGCCCTCATCGACCAGCTTCTGGCCGATGGCGCCAACCCCAACGCCCACACCAGCCAGGGCGACACCCTGCTGGGAGCGGCAGTCCGTACCGGGGACAGCGCCCTCTTCCAGCGCCTGCTCAAGGCCGGCGCCAACCCCCATCAGCCGGGCCGCCTCGGCGTCACACCCCTGATGGCGGCAGCCAGCCTGCCCGATGCCGAGAAGGGCCGGCTGATGGCCGCCCAGTTGCTGGAACGGGGCGTGGACATCCACTTCTACGACCGTCCCAAGCGCAACGCCCTCATGTACGCCGCCGGCAGCGGCAATACCGGCCTGATGGCCGAGCTGCTGAAGCGGGGTGCCCGCCCGGCGGAGAAGGACGAAGACGGCAACACGGCCCTGGACTGGGCAGCCAGCGCCGGCCATACCAAGGCGGCGGAACTGCTGCTGGCCGCGGGCGCCGAGGTCACCGCCCATGAAACCGCCTGCGGCAATTCCGATTCCGCCGACTACGCCCGTTCCGGCGGCCACGAGGATCTGGCCCGCCTGCTGCGCAGCAAGCGCAAGTCCTCCTTGTAAGCCAGCCGCCGGAAATGGGGCCCGGCAACCCCACTCCGGCAACCGGCAATGCCCCGGCCGCTCATGTCGGCCCTGATGGTCGGTTCGTCAGCAACGCCAGCAGCCCTTCCCACTTGACCCCAGATGTTTCGGGGCAGTCCGGAGGGGCTGTTTGCTCATGGGGTATCCCGTCTTCCCGCGCCACTGCACCATTAACACCTCCGGCCCTGGCATCACCATGCCAATCTCCGCTTTTCCGCCCCCTGATGCGCCTCCACCAGAGCCGATCGTCATAAAATGCGGAATTCCGGTGCGCTTGCCGCGCCGTGCATCCCCATCCTGAAGGTACGCCATGAAAAAACTGGCCCAGATCATTGGCAGCCTGGCCCTGGCCAGCGCAGCATCCGCCACCACCGTGCAGCAGTTCCAACCCCAGGGCAAGGTGGGGGACCAGACCCGCATCACAGCCCGCTTCAGCGCCGACATGGTGAAGCTGGGAGAGGCCACGGCGGCCGCGCCCTTCGAGGTGGATTGCGCCCGCATCTCCGGCGAAGGCCGCTGGGTAGATGCCCGCACCTGGGCCTGGCAGCTGGCGCGCGCCCTGCAACCCGGCGAACGCTGCGTCTTCACGGTCAAATCCCAACAGCTTGCCCTGAGCGGGGAGAGCATCGGCGGCAAAACCCGTTTCGAGCTGTTCGGCGCCCCTCCCCGGCCCTGGCGCATCGTTCCGTCCCCCGGCAGCGCCATCGACGAGGAACAGGCTTTCGTCATCAACGGCGGCAGCGAGCTGGATGCCCGTTCCCTGGAAAACAATCTTTGGTGCGAAGCTGACGGCGTCGGCCAGCGCCTACCGGCCCAGCCGGTGACGGCCAAGGTGCGCCAGGAGGTGCTGCAACGGGTGGGCAATGGGGGCGCCGCGCCCCTGGTGGTGACCTGCAGCGAACGCCTGCCCGCCGGCAGCCGGGCCCGCCTGGTCTGGGGCGCCGGCATCCGCGCCGCCAACGGTACGCCGACGGAAAAGGAAGAAAGCTTCGTCTACAAGGTGCGGGACCCCTTCAAGGCCACCTTCTCCTGCGAGCGGGAAAAGGCCGGTGCGCCCTGCTCCCCCCTCTCGGGCCTCAGCATCCAGTTCAACGCTCCTTTCGATGCCAAACAGATCGGCCAGTTCGTCCTGGTCACCCCGGAGGGCAAGCGCAAGCCCCAGGACCCCAACCAGAACAGCAGCAGCAAGAGCGACTCCCTGCAATCCCTCAGCTTCCCTGGCCCTCTGCCCCAGAATGCGGAGCTGACCCTGGAAATCCCCGCCGGGCTGAAAGATGACGCGGGCCGCCCCCTGGCCAACGCCGCCAGCTTCCCCCTCAAACTGCGTACCGGCGGGCTGCCGCCCCTGGCCAAGTTTCCCGGCGCCTTCGGCATTGTGGAGCTGAAGGAAGGCGGGCTACTCCCGGTCACCCTGCGCAACGTGGAAGCCAGCCTGAAGACCGCCGGCCTGACCCTGCCGGGCCAGCACCGCTTCAGCCAGCAGCGTCTGACGGAAGATGCGGATGTGATTGCCGCCATGCTGGCCCTGGAAAAGTTCGAGCAACAGAGCCGCAAGGTCCGCCTGAAGGTGGAGGGCGAATGGCGGGAACTGATCGACCCCTACTACGCCCGGGAGCTCTCCTTCCTCCAGGGGCGGGCCGGCGTCGCCCGCCAGGAGTTGCCCAAGCCCGGCGGCAGCAGCGAGTTCGAGGTGATCGGCGTGCCCCTGCAAAAACCCGGTTACCACATCGTCGAAATCGAAAGCCAGCTGCTGGGCCAGGCCCTGCTGGCAACGCCCAAGCCCATGTACGTGCGGGCCGCAGCCCTGGTCACCAATCTGGCGGTGCATCTGAAGACGGGGCGGGACAACGGCCTGGTCTGGGTCACCGCCCTGGACAGCGGCAAGCCGGTGGCCGGCGCCGAGGTGCGCATCTCTGGCTGTAACGGCCAGTCCCTCTGGCAAGGCAGCACCGATGCCCAAGGCCGGGCCCGGGTGGATCAGGCCCTGCAAGCGCCCTACTGCCGCGAATCCCAGTTCCTTTTCGCCAGCGCCCGCCTCAACGGCGACTACAGCTTCGTCCGCTCCGACTGGAACGAAGGCATCGAACCCTGGCGCTTCGGTGTGGAAACCTGGGGCGAGAGCAGCGACTTCAAGATCCACTCCGTGCTTGACCGCACCCTCTTCCGTCCCGGCCAGACCCTCTCCATGAAGCACCTGGCCCGCAGCCGCAACAGCCGGGGCTTTGCCATTCTGGCAGCGGAAGAGCTGCCCACCCGCCTGGTCATCCGCCACGGCGAAAGCGGTACCGAATATCCCCAGCCCCTGAGCTGGGATGCCCAGGGCGCCGCCACCAGCAGCTGGAAGGTGCCGGACTCGGCCAAGCTGGGCAATTACGAAATCGTGCTCTCCGGCGGCAAGCGGGGCGAGCAGTACACCGGGGAATTCCGGGTCGCCGACTTCCGCCTGCCGGTGTTTACCGGCAGCGTGCAGGGCGTGCCGGCCCGCCAGGTGGCGCCGGGCAAGGTGCCCCTGGCCCTGGGCTTGTCCTTCCTCAACGGCGGCGCAGCCAAGCGGGCGGAAGTCCAGGTCTCGGCCACCCTGCGCCCGCGTTGGCCGGTGTACAAGAACTACGAGGCCTACAACTTCCACATCGACTTCGATGCCGCCGCCCTGGCCGCCTTCAAGGTGGAGGCCAATCGGGAACAGGAAACCCTCATCCTCGATCGCCAGGCCGTGACCCTGGACCAGGCCGGCGCCGGCAAGCTGGAGGTGGTGCTGCCTGCCAAGCCCAAGGGCCCCAGCGAAGTCTATGCGGAAATGACCTTCGCCGACCCCAACGGGGAAATCCAGACCCTGCGGGGCCGGGTGGAGCTATGGCCGGCCAATGTGGCGGTGGGCATCAAGGTGGCGGACTGGGCCTCCGGCAACGGCAAGAACCGCATCGAAGTGGCGGTGCTGGATACCCAGGGCAAGCCCGTGGCGGGCCAGGCGGTGAGCGTCAAGGCCAAGCGGCGGGTGGATTACAGCCACCGCCGGCGCATCGTCGGCGGTTTCTACGCCTACGAAAACCAGCAGGAATACCAGGACATGGGCGAAGTCTGCGCCGGCACCACGGACAGCCGGGGCCTGCTGCTGTGCGAGCCCAAGGCCGGCGAGCCGGGGGCCATCCACCTGCTAGCCGAAACCCGGGACAGCCAGGGCAACGTGGCCCGGGCCAGCACCAGCTACTGGGTCAGCGGCGGCGGCGACCTGTGGTTCACCGCCGGCAACCAGGACCGCATCGACGTCATTCCCGAAAAGCGCAGCTACCAGCCCGGGGAGACGGCCCGCTTCCAGGTGCGCACGCCCTTCCGGGAAGCCACCGCCCTGGTTTCCGTGGAGGCGGGTGGCATCATCGACACCTACGTGCAGCCCCTTTCCCGTTTCAAGCCCACCGTGGAAATCCCGGTCAAACCCGAATGGGGGCCGAATGTCTATGTCTCCGTGCTCGCCGTGCGGGGCCGGGTGGAGCCCCTGAAATGGACCAGCTTCTTCCACTGGGGCTGGCGCGAGCCCCTGGCCTGGTTCAAGGAATGGTGGCACCCGGAGCAGCCCACCGCCATGGTGGACCTGGCCAAGCCGGCCTACCGCCTGGGCCTGGGGGAAATCGCCGTGGGCAACGACGGCTTCCGCCTCAAGGTGGAGGTGAACAGCGACAAGAGCGACTACCGGCCCCGGGAAGAGGCCACGGTGAAAATCCGCGTCACCACGCCGGACGGCAAGCCGGCCCCCGCCGGCAGCGAGGTGGCTTTTGCCGCGGTGGACCAGGCCCTGCTGGAACTGCGCCCCAACGACAGCTGGGACCTGCTGCAGGCCTTCCTGCAGAAGCGGGCCTACCAGGTGGAAACCGCCACCGCCCAATCCCAGGTCATCGGCAAGCGCCATTTCGGCAAGAAGGCCCTGCCCCCCGGCGGCGGCGGCGGCCGCGCCCCGGCCCGGGAACTGTTCGACACCCTGCTCAGCTGGCAGCCCCGGGTCAAGCTGGATGCCAACGGCAGCGCCACCCTCAAGGTGGCGATGAACGATTCCCTCAGCGAATTCCGCCTGGTGGGCGTGGCCACGGCCGGAGCCGGCCTGTTCGGCAGCGGCAGCAGCAGCGTGCGCACCCGGCAGGACCTGCAGATCATCTCCGGCCTGCCGCCCCTGGTGCGGGAGGGCGACCATTTCAAGGCCCTGGTCACCCTGCGCAACGGCACCGCCCGCCAGATGACGGTGCGCCTCCAGGCCCGCCATGGCAGCCAGAGCCTGCCCGAACGCCAAGTCGTCCTGGCCGCCGAAGGGGCCGCCGAACTCAGCTGGGAGGCGGACGCCCCCGATGGTGCCAACCACCAGGACTGGGAATTCACCGCCAAAGAAGAAGGCGGCAAGGCCCAGGATGCCCTGAAGATTACCCAGCAGATCGCCCCCGCCGTGCCGGTGACGGTGCAGCAGGCCACCTTCACCCGGGTCGACGGCAAGTACGAGGTCGGCGTCAGTCCGCCGGCCGGCGCCCTGCCCGGCAAGGGCGGGCTGGAGATCAGCCTGTCGCCCAAGCTGGCGGTGCCGCCGCCGAGCCTGCGTCGCTTCTTCGAGGAGTACCCCTTCTCCTGCCTGGAACAGAAGACCTCCGTCGCCGTCGGCCTCAACGATGCCCGGCGCTGGCAGGCCGTAGCCGACAGCCTCCCCGGCATGCTGGACAGCAACGGCCTGGCCGGCTACTTCCCCGGCACTCCGGGCAGCGCCACCCTGACGGCCTATCTGCTCGACCTCACCACCCTGGCCGGCTTCGCCGTGCCGGAGGAGAGCAAACGGCGCATGATCCAGGGCCTCACCGCCTACGCCGAAGGCCGCCTGCGCACCGGAGAATGGGCACCCGCCAGTTACGGCGACCCGCTGCTGCTGCGCCGCCTCAACGTGCTGCAGGCCCTGGGCCGGCAGGGTGTGCAACTGCCGCGCACGGTGGCGGCCCTGGAGGTGGATCCCCTGCGCCTGCCCACGGCGGCCCTCATCGACTGGTATCTGGTGTTGCAGCGCACCGCCGACCTGCCCCAGCGCAGCAAGCGCCTGACCGAGGCCCAGCAGGAACTGCGCAACCGCCTCTCCTACACCGGCGGCCGCCTGACCTTCACCACGGAACGGGAAGACTACTGGTGGTGGATGATGCTCAACGCCGACGCCAACGCCTTCCGCCTCATCGAGGCCATGCTCGACAACCCGGCCTGGCAGGAGGACCTGCCCCGCCTGGTGCAGGGCGCCATGGAGCGCCAGGTGCGGGGCCGCTGGCTGACCACCACGGCCAATGCCTGGGCCCGGGTCACCCTGGACCGCTTCGCCCGCAAGTTCGAGCGGGAGCCGGTGGCCGGCAAGACCGTGGCCAGCCTGGCGAAAGCCAGTGCCGAGGTGGACTGGCGCCAGACTGGTGACGCCCTGCCCGCCCCCCTGGCCCTGCCCTGGCCCAATCCGGCCGGCAAGGAGGACAAGCTGCAGCTGAGCCACCAGGGCAGCGGCAAGCCCTGGGCCACCGTGCAGGTGCTGGCGGCCGTGGCCGACGGCCCGGCCCGGGCCATGGGCTACCGCATCAGCCGCAAGGTGGCGCCGCTGCAAGAGAAGACCCCGGGCAAGGTCAGCCGCGGCGATCTGTGGCGCGTGACCCTGACGGTGGATGCGGACCAGGACATGACCTGGGTAGCCCTGAGCGACCCCATTCCCGCCGGTGCCCGCATCCTGGGCGACGGCGACGGACGGGACAGCGCCATCGGCACCCTGGATGAGAACCGGGACGCGCACGGCCTGCGGCCCAGCTACGTGGAGCGCAGCTTCAGCGCCTTCCGGGCCTATTACCAGTGGCTGCCCAAGGGCCGCTTCGTCCTGCAATACACCCTGCGCCTCAACAACAGCGGCGACTTCGCCCTGCCGCCGACCCGGGTAGAGGCCCTCTACGCCCCCGACGTGTTCGGCGAAGTGCCCAACAGCCGGGTCAAGGTTGGCGACTAGACCGGCCGTGCCCCGCTCTTCAGGCTTTGGGGCGCGCCGCCCGCCGCTGCGGCGATGGGCGCTGCTCCCCACCCTGGCCCTGCTCCTGGGGCTGGCCGCGCCTGCCGCCCAGGCCCTGCCGGACTACGCCCAGGTGCGCCGGGAATACCGGGCCTCCGACGCCACCCTGCTGGCCCGGGACGGACAGGTGCTGCAGAGCCTGCGCCTCGACCGCAACGTCCGACGCCGGGCCTGGACGCCCCTGGCGGAAATTTCCCCGGCCCTGGTGCGGGCCGTCATCGTCTCCGAAGACCGGCGCTTCATGGAGCATGAGGGCGTGGACTGGCGCGCCGCCGGCAAGGCCGCCTGGAGCAACTTCTGGGGCAGCCGCACCCGGGGCGCCAGCACCCTGACCATGCAACTGGCCGGCCTGCTGGAGGAGGACGGGCAGCGCCGGGGCCGCCGCTCCTTCCTCGACAAGCTCGGCCAGTCCATGGCGGCGGGACGCCTGGAGCGCACCTGGAACAAGCGCCAGATCATCGAGGCCTATCTCAACCTGGTGCCCTTCCGGGGCGAACTGCAGGGCGTCGGCGCCATGAGCCAGGAGCTGTTCGGCAAGTGGCCCCACGGCCTGGACGAGCGGGAATCCGCCCTGGCTGCAGCCCTGCTGCGCTCCCCCAATGCCTCCCCCGCCGTGGTGGCCCGCCGGGCCTGCCGCTTGCTGGCGGAAATGGGCCGGGAACAGGAATGCAGCGACGCCCAGGCCTTCGCCGCCTATGTGGACTACGCCCTCAGCGGCGCCCAGCGTACGCGCCAGGCCCCCTCCCCCCAACTGGCGCCCCACCTGGCCCGCAAGCTGCTGGAGCACCCCGGCCAGGCCCTGCGTTCCAGCCTGGACGGGGACCTGCAGCAGTTCGCCAGCCACGCCCTGCGGCGCCACCTCCATGCCCTGCGGCACCAGAACGTGGAAGACGGCGCGGTGCTGGTGCTGGACAACGCCAGCGGCGAAATCCTGGCCTGGGTCGGCTCCAGCGGCGACCTCTCGGAGGCGGCGGAAGTGGATGGGGTCACCGCCCTGCGCCAGGCCGGCTCCACCCTCAAGCCCTTTCTCTACGCCCTGGCCTTTGAACAGCGGGCCTTGACGCCCGCCTCCCTCATCGAGGATGCGCCCCTGGCCCTGGATACGGGCAACGGCCTCTACGCTCCCCAGAACTACGAGCCCCACTACCAGGGCTGGGTCTCGGTGCGGCGCGCCCTGGCCGGCTCCCTCAACGTGCCGGCGGTGCGCACCCTGGTGCGCCTGGGGCCCGAACCCTTCCGCCGCAAGCTGCTGCAGGCCGGCCTGGCCAGCCTCAACCAGGATGGCGACTGGTACGGCTACAGCCTGGCCCTGGGCTCGGCGGACATTTCCCTGCTGATGCTGGCCAATGGTTACCGCAGCCTGGCCAACGGGGGGCGCTGGAGCCCCCTGCGGGCCGTGCCTGCCGCTGCTGCAACTGCCACCACTGCCGGCAGCAATGGCAAGGCCCAGCCCATTCCCTGCCGCCGCGAAGGCTGCACCGGGGTTTTCAGCGACGTGCCCCGCCCGGCCTTCACCGCGGCGGCAGCCTTCCTGGTGGGAGACATCCTGGCCGACCGCAATGCCCGGGCCTCCACCTTCGGCCTGGAATCCTGGCTCGCCACGCCCTACTGGAGCGCGGTCAAGACCGGCACCAGCAAGGACATGCGGGACAACTGGTGCGCCGGCTATTCCCGCCGCTACACCGTGGCGGTGTGGGTGGGCAATGCCGGCGGCAGCCCCATGCACGACGTTTCGGGCATCAGCGGCGCAGCGCCGGTGTGGCGGGAGGTCATGGACTGGCTGCACCGCGGCGATCCGGCCCGGGCCCGGCCCCCCCAATCGAGCCGACCACCTTCGGCCCCTGCCGGGGTGGTGCACCAGCGCATCCGCTTCGAACCAGCCCGGGAGCCGGCCCGCCAGGAGTGGTTCCTCGCCGGCACGGAACAGGCGGTCATCCGCCAGGCCGGTGGCCAGGCCCTGAGTCGTATTGCCTACCCGACCGACGGCACCATCCTGGCCCTGGACCCGGACATTCCACCCAGCCGGCAACGCATCGAACTGCGCCTGAGCGGCCCCGCCGACCCGGGCTGGCACTGGCAACTCGACGGCAAGAGGCTGGCGGCGGCCCACCCGGCACCCCGCTGGCTGCCCCAGCCCGGCCGCCACCGCCTGCAACTGCTGGATGGAAGCCGGAAGGTGGTGGATGAAGTGGCCTTTGAAGTACGGGCCCTGAAAGGCCGGGCTCGCTAAATCGGCGTGCCCCGCCCTCCGCCTTCGTCCGTGACCAGCATGGGGAAGGTTCGGCAGCAGCAGCTTTGTAGCCCCCTTCAAGAGCCGCGACATCAAATGTCGCATCAATCCCTATGATGGTCTCCATACCCCGAGTTTGGGAATGGAGACCATCATGGAACTGGATTTTGACGACCCGCCCGCCCTTGCTGTCCCCCACAAATGCAACCGGCGGGGCGCGGTATTTGCGCTGCGCATCCTGCTGGCCAACCCGGGGGCCTACGTGGAAGACAGCGAAAACCTGCTCCGCCTGTTGGGTGAAGAGGCCCGCTGGCCGGCCCCCATCCAGGCAGCTTTGGGCAAGGCCCTGGCGCGGGAACGGGACGACGAAGACGGCGAGCAGCCCAACGGCACGACGCTGCACATCGGTCCCCTGCTGCGGCGGCGCCAGGCCTTCCGAACCTACAACGAGGTTATTTCCCGCCAGTTCGTGGAAGCCCCCAGGCTGATCCAGGAAGCCCTGGAAGACAACCTGGCCCATCTGGCCCCCGGCAAGCAATGGAAAAAGCCGGGCAACCCCAACATCGCCCTGCTGGGCCGCCTGCTGCGCCTGAGCCCCCTGGAACTGCGCCTGCTGGACTTCGCCGAACTGCGTCATTTCGAACCGTTCCGCCAGTTTCTGCGGTCCATCAGCGGATTTGCACCGAACGAGGCTTTCGAGCTGCTGGCCCAGGCGATCGCTGCGCCAGCCCACCAGGTACGGGCTGCTCTCAGCAGCCAGGGCCCCTTGCGGGCCCTCGGCCTGGTGCGGCTGGACGTCTCTCCCCGGGACCTGGAGGACTTTGTCGCCCTGGGCGAAACGGGGCGGATGTTCCTGACCGAGCAATTCCGCACCGAAGCCGAAATGCTGCGCCATGTCTTGCAGGCCTCCCCTGCGCCGGCGCTGGAACACGCTGACTTTCAGCACATGGAAAAGGAGTTTGCCTGGCTCCAGGCCTATATGGCCCAGGCGGCGGCGGGCAAGGTTGCCGGCGCAAACATCCTCTTTTACGGGCCTCCGGGAACCGGCAAGTCCGAATTTGCCCGCCTCCTGGCAGCAAGCTGCGGGCTGGCGGCCTTTGACGTGAAATCGTCCGACAACGACGGTGATTCCGTCTCCGGCAAGCTGCGCATGGCCAATTTCGTCATCGCTCAGCGCTTTCTTGCCGATCGCCAGGACAGCCTGCTGGTCTTCGACGAGATCGAAGATGTTTTCCCCGACACGGGCATGGGCCTGGCCGCCTTCTTCGGCCGCGGCCGCAATACCGCCCGTCCCGACCAATCGAAAGCGTGGCTGAATCACCAACTGGAGCATTCACCGGTTCCCGCCATCTGGATCAGCAATGCCATTGACGGAATCGACGAAGCCTATCTGCGCCGTTTCGCCTTTCACCTGGAGTTCCGTACGCCGCCCAAGGCGGCTCGGCAACGGGTCATCAGCCGCTGCCTGGCCAATCTCTCCGTCAGCCCCCCGCTGATTACCCAATTGGCAGCCGATGACAGCCTGACCCCGGCCCAGATCCACCAGGCCAGCCGTTTCGCCAAAATCTGCGCCGGCAATCAGGAAACCGTGGATGAGCAGCTCCTGCTGCAGGCCATCCGCGCCAGCCAGGGGGCCATGGGGCGCCCCCTCCTGGCCGCGGCGACGGAAGACGGCCAACGCCCCTGCCAGTTCGACTACCTGAACCTGGACAGCGAACTGCCGGTGGCGCAGATCCGGCAGGCCCTGGTGCGGCGTCCGCTCGGCACCCTGTGCTTCTACGGTGTGCCGGGAGCCGGCAAGACCTCCCTGGCCCACCACCTGGCGGAAGCCATGGGCCGGCCTTTGCTGGTGAAGCGGGCCTCGGACCTGCTGGGCAAATATGTCGGCGAGTCGGAGAAGCGCATCGCCGGCATGTTCCGGGAAGCCGCCCAGGAAGGTGCGGTGCTGTTGCTGGACGAGGCTGACAGCTTCCTGCGGGATCGCCGTCTGGCAGCCCATTCCTGGGAGGTCACCCAGGTCAACGAGCTGTTGCAGCAGATGGAATCCTTTGCCGGCGTCTTCATCTGCACCACCAACCTGATGCAGGAGGTCGATCCGGCCGCCTTGCGCCGCTTCACCTTCAAGATCCGTTTCGACGCCCTTGCCCCCGCGCAGCGCCGGGCGATGTTTGCCGCCCAGGTGATGGGCATCCCCTCCCATCCCCTGCCGGCAGACATCGGCCGGGCACTGGACCGACTGCACGCCCTCACGCCGGGGGACTTCGCCACCGTGCAGCGACAGGAGCGGATGCTGGGAGAACGCTATTCCCCGGCGCATTTCCTCGCCCAACTGCTGCGCGAACACACCGCCAAGGCGGGGGAACAGCGGCCCGGCATGGGCTTTCTTGCCTGAGGCGCCTTTGCCGCCAGCAATTTTCCCAAGCCGGCCCGGCCTTTCATCTTCGGACACCATCGACATCACCGAGACCATCATGCTGAACTTTGACGACCTGGACGCCCCCGACCTTCCCCCGCCTGAAACGTCCCTGTTTTTCCGGCGCGCCTGGTGGGACCCGCTCTTCATCCTGATCGCCGGTCTGACCGCCTTCCTGGTCTTCGTAGCCTCCGATGTGGCGCGTGACCAATGGCTTGAAGACCTGGTGGGCTATTCCGCTACCCGCATTGGGGTCCTGCTCTGGCTGGTGATGTTCCTCTGGGGCACCCTCCAGGGAGCCCGCCACCGCGCGGTCATCTACATCAATGACGATATCACCCCCAACTACAACGATGCCCTGTGGACCTTCGGCATCTTCCTGGGGGCGCCGGTCATTGCGGTGACGGTGTGGCTGCTGCTTTCCCTGGGCTCCTGGCTGCTCTTTCCAGCCCATATGGAGCCGCCCCGCTACGACGATGCCGGCTTCTACCTGATGTACGCCCTGTGGCTTGCCGGCGCCATCTGGCTGTACGCCCGGCTGTATGCCTATAACCGCAATGCCCTGACCACCACGGCGGCCTTCATTACCAAGCTGAGCTGGTGCTTCCTGGCCTGCGCCTTCTTCCGCCAGGCCGAGCGGGACCTGGAAAACGAATCGGGCAAGGGCACCTATGAAGTCATGAGCAACTTCATCGTGCACATCGTCCTCTTCTTCATGGCGCTGCTGGTGATCGGCAAGCTGACCTACACTGGCCCTTCCCTCCGGAAGTAGGCTCCGATTACCCTTCGCCCTGCCGTCAGCCTTTCCATCTCACTTCATCCGCCCACCCCATGTCCGCCCAGAACAAGAGCACCAAGACCCTGCAACGCCACTGGGAACTGCTGGCGTTGCTGCCCTCCCATCCGCCCGGCCGCACGGCAGGCGAGCTGACGGAAGCCCTCGGGGAATCCTACGAGGTCACCAAACGCCAGGTGGAGCGGGACCTGGCGGACCTGGAAGGCCTGCATTTCCTGGGCATTGCCTGCAACGACAAGGGCAAGCCCTATGGCTGGTACTGGCCCCGGGAAGCCAGAAGCCGGGCCTTTGGCCTCCCGGGCGGAATGCGCCGGGCGCCAGCCCATGACTTTCCCCCCGCGGCCCTGGCCCCCTATCTCGCCCCCACCCGGAGCAGCGCCCCGGTAGCGCCCCTCCCTTTCTTCGGCCGGGAGTGGCTCTTTGCCGAATTGGAAGGCCGTCTTGCCGCTGACCCTGCGGCAACACCGGGACACCTCTGCGTGCTACAGGGCGCCATGGGCGTGGGTAAAAGTGCCTTCCTGGCCCATTACTGGGCGCAATCCGGCCGTCGGAGCCTGGCCTACTACGCTTGTACGGAGGCCGACAGACGCGTACCGGAAGCCCTGCTGGAGGAATTGATCCATACGATTTCGGCCCACCTGGCCACCGCCCATCCCTTCATTGCCCCGCCCCTCGCGCGGCAACTGGAAATCGATGCGCAAACTCGGGAACCGCGCACCCTCGCCGCACACTTCCGGCAACTGGTGCTGCAGCCCTTGTCCCAATGCCCATCCCCTCCCGTTCCTTGGCTGGTCGTCGTGGATGGTGTGGAGCGCTTCGGACTGGGCGATGGGCGCAATGCCCTGCTCGAACTGTTGCTCGAGGTACGGAGGGAGTTGCCGGCGAGCCTGCAATTGATCCTGGCCAGCCGGCCCATCCCCGCCCTGGCCCAGGTATCCGGCATTTTCCCCGTCATTCCCCTGGCCCAGGAAGATCCCCGGCATCAGGCTGATCTGACCGCCTGCGCCCGCCATCGTCTGGCCGGGCGTCTGTCCGAAAAGGGCATTGCCGACATCCTGGCGGCAGGCGGTGGCAGCTTTCTTTACCTGGAAGCCGTGGCCAGCGGACTGGAACACCCCACCGCGCGGCCCGGCGCTCTCCCCACCGGGCTTGACGAGGCCTACGGCAGAATCCTGCGCCAGCATTGCCCTGATAGCGGGCTATTCGCGGAACAGTATGCCCCCCTCCTGACCTTCCTCGCGGGCAGCCTCAGCCCCTTTCCGGAGCCCCTGCTCTGCGCCCTGTCGGGCCAGACCCCCAGGCAACTCATGAAACGGCTAACCCCGCTGCTGGGCCATCTGGTGCTGTACGAGAACGGCGCCTACCGACTGCTGCACGCCGGCTTGGCCGACTGGCTGCACAATCCCCACCGCAGCGGTCCCTTTGCCCTGGAAAACGAGGGAGACCAAGGTCTTGGCGACTGGATCACCGCCAAGGTCACGGCCCCGGACTGGGAAGACACGCCCGCCGATATTCGGCTCGCCTGCCTTGACGCCCTGCCCCGGGTCGTGGAGCGGTGTCAGGCATGGCACGAGCCGGAACAACTCCTGAACCTGGCTCGGCTACTGCATCGCGCCTACCGCTACCCGGAAGCCCGGCGGCTCACCGGGCTTGTCCTGGTTCTGGCCGAGCGGTACCCGGAAAACCTGCCGTTACAGGTCCAAGCACGCTGCCAGGAGGCTGCGGGATGGCGCATGGCGGGTCAGCCCCGGGCGGCCCTGGAAACCCTGGCCCGTGCCGAGGCCCTGCTCCCTCCCGAACCGGCGGAGCCCACCCTGCGGGTCGCCATCTATCGTCAATACGGACTCACCCATTACGTAACAAACGACTTTAATAAATCCGGTCAATTCTTTGTTTTATCATCAGAATTATTAGCCAACAATCCCCAGGGCAACTTGCTGCGTGCCGAACTGCTGAACAACGGGGGGCGCATGTGGAGCCGGGTACCGGAGCGCCATGGCGAAGCAGAGACCTGCCTGCGGGAATCCCTGCGCATCCGCCAGCAACTGCTGGGAGAATCTCACCCCAAGACCGGGGCAACGCTGAACAATCTGGGGTTTTTCTACAACCAAGCCGGCAGGCGCGAAGAGGCGGAGGAATGCTACCTCCGGGCCATCGCCGCAAAACGTACCCGGGGCAGCCAGTACGATGCCTCCATTGCCCTGGCCGAATCCAATCTGGGATCGTTTTACCTGCAGCAGGGATCGCCTGCCAAGGCCGAACCCCATCTGCTCCGGGCCCTGGCGGCACGGGAGGCCCTCTTTGGCAAAAACAGCATTCCGGTCGGCCGGGTGCTCCGAAAGCTGCTCAAGCTCTACACCCTGCAACAACGAACCGTGGAAGCGCGGACATGCGCTGAACGGCTCCATGGGATTCCCGGCTGGGAAGGTGCCGATGCTGGCGAAGAAGAACGGGACTAGTGCAACAGGCCCCGAGCGGGGTACCAAGATGCTGCCGAAACACTAGCGCCGCCGAACTGATCAGCGGTCGGCAGGTTTTCTAGGGGCTGACCGTCAATGCGAGGCTGCCCCACGCTCCTGATGATCAGCGGCGAATCACAGCCTGGCTGGCAATGAACAAGGCACAGGGCTGCAGGGAGTCACCTGTTGCCACGAGGGATACACCACCGCTGATCTCCCAGCCCACCCCCAGACAGGCATTGACCGCCCCCTCCAGGCGGTCCAGCGCCTCATCGGAATTGGTGGACGTTGCTCTCAGCACCCGGTACTCCATCCCATTTTTCCCTTCACTGTGATTTTCAAGTCCCTTCCCGGAAGCACTCCGGAAAGGGCTGGGGGAGCCCGACACCCTGCTCCCGCGCTTAACGAGCTTTGGCCGGCGGCTCAGGACGGCAACTGACGCCCACCCAGCACCTTGCCGCCGGTCTGGGCTTCTGCCTGGGCTTCCGCTTTTTCCCGTGTCGCCGCCTGAATGACGAGACGCTGTTCACCACCGCCGGGCAGACGGACCCGAATCTCAAAGGTATGCATTTGAATCTCCGCTGGATGAATGGAAAACGGATGCAGTCGCACGGTAAACCTGCGCCACAAACATCCGTACAACAACCTACGGAATTTTAGCGCCATCTGACGGATTGCCGCGAGCGGCTTATTCTCCGCCCGGCGATTGCCCCCTGGCGGCGGGAACTGGGTTCAGTCCCTAGCCAGCCATTTCACCGGCTCCACCGTGACGGTGCCCTTGTCGCTGCTGATCATCAGATGGCCGTCCTGGATGGAGCAGGAAAGGCGCATGGTGCGGTCCGCCAGTTCGGCCAGGGCGCGGCTCTGGGCTTCGGGAATGAACAGTACGGTGAGCTTCTCCTGCCGCTCTACCTTGGTCGCCAGTTGGGACCACCAGATTTCGGCGGCCCGGCCGCCATAGGCCAGCACTACCACCTGGGCGGAGCGGGAAAGCCCCTTCTTGATGCGCTTTTCGTCGGGCAGACCGACTTCGATCCACTGTTCGATGGCCTCGGTGTAGTCCTTGCGCCAGAGGTCCGGCTCGTCGTCGTCGGAGAGGCCCTTGCAGAAGCCCAGGCGCTCGTCGGCATAGAGCGCGTAGGCCAGCAGGCGAATCATCATGCGTTCGTCGGTTTCCGACGGGTGGCGGGCCAGGGTCAGGGAATAGTCGGCGTAATGATGCCGGTCCATGTCGGCGACGCTCAGATCGGCCTTGAAAACAGTGGATTTAAGTGCCATGAAATCAGTTTTTCAGTGGGAAGGAATGGGGGCGAAAGGTAGCCGACTTCGCGGCTTCAGCATAGGGGGCCGCTGGGCCGGGGGTCAGAGGAACAGACCGCAACCGATGGGCGCCGAGAACAGCCGGTGAGCACCGGTGGCAACTAGCGAATCCTCAGACTGCATCAGCCAGCAGCCCGCGGTGGATATGGGCCTTCAATTCCGCCAGGTCCATCTCGGCCGCCCCAAGGCTCGGCAGGATGGGGCGGAAGGCCAGGATCATGGCCATGGCGCCGAAGATGCCGACGTGGAACAGCACCGGGTCGGAACGGCGCAGTACGCCGGCCTCCATGGCCTCCTGCCAGAAGGGGGAAAAGCGTTCGCAGGACGGCCCCAGCAGCTGGGCCACCAGGAAATCCCGGCGCTCCCCGGGAAGAGAGGTCTCCCGCATGATGAGCAGGGTAAGGGTGGGCCGCTGCACGAGCTTGTCCATGAAAATGTCCAGCACCTGGGTGACGCGCTGCACCAGCGGGCCTTCGCCCTGAATCAGGGGCAGCAATTCATGGGCCAGGGAGGCCTGGAAATCGGCCGCCATGGATTCCACCACCGCCTGCCACAGTCCCTCCTTGGAGCCGAAGTGGTGGAAGATCATGGCCACGTCGAACCCCGCCGAGACGGCAATGGCCCGCAGGCTGGCGCCGGCGAAACCGAGTTCGGAGAAAGCCAGCAAGGCCGCGGCCAGCAGCTTTTCGCGGCTGTCCACATCGGTGCTGCGGGGGCGCCCGGGACGGCGCGGGGATGAAGGTGGCGGGCTCATATTCGGAGCGCAAAGATATCACGTTCGGCCAGGCACAGACGGTTACAAAGAGCCCCTTGTCATTATTAAACGATCGCTGAATAATGGATCGACCCGGGGCCGGCCTGCAAATGGCCGACCATCAGGCTCCGGGACGGTTTTCCATCCAATCCAAGAACAGGAGTCACCCATGTCAGAAAAGCTGAACTTCGCCTCCTTGGCCTCGCTTTCCCAGGCCAACAACGCCTTGGCCACCTCCTTCCTGGGGGCCACCCAGGTCTATTTCGACACCATCCAGAACCTGGCCGAACTCAATTTCGGCGCCGTGCGGCAAATGCTGGAAGACGAGGCGGCGGGCTACAAGCAACTGCTCGGCAGCACCAGCGTCCAACAGGCGGTGGATATCCAGACCGGCCTGGCCCACACCCTGCTGAAAAACGGCACCGCCTATGCCCAGGCTGCCTACGAGCTGACCACGACCGCCGCCGAAGAACTGACCCCCGTCATGCAAAGTCAATATGTAGAATGGCAGGCAGCCGTGGAGGATGGCGCCCGCCAGACCGCCGCCACCCTGCCCTTCGGCAAGGACCTGGCCCTGGCCGCCATCAAGCAGGGTGGCGCCCTGACCCAGTCGCTGCAGCAGGTTGCCGCCGCCATGCCGAAAGCGGCCGCAAAAAGCAAAAAATGATGTTCTTCCCGGGGGCCGCCAGCGGCCCCCGCCCGATAGAAAGGAGACCCCATGCCCCCCGCCGTCGCCACCTCTTCCCTCCTGCCCCTGATCTCCCCGGCCGCCCAGGTGCTGACGCCCCTGCAGGCCGACAGCGCCACCCAGCGCCTGGATCAGCACGTGCACGCCACCATCGCCCAGCTCACCAACTCCCTCTCGCCCCACACCATGGCCATGGCCATGATCGACTGGGCCGGGCATCTGGCCGTCTCCCCCGGCAAACAGCTGGAACTGCTCAAGCTGGCGGCGACGGAAGCCGCCGCCCTGCAGGCGGCCCAGCTTTCCATGCTCAACGAGGGGCCGGACTTCGTCGCCCCCTGGAGTACCGACCGCCGCTTCAAGGAAGAGGCCTGGCACCGCTGGCCCTTCAATGTCATGCAGCAGTCCTTCCTCCTCACCGAGCGCTGGTGGAAGGCGGCGACCCACGGCATCTGGGGGGTCTCCGCCCACCACGAACGCATCGTCTCCTTCGCCGCCCGGCAGATTCTTGACCTGCTCTCCCCCGGCAACAGCCCCCTCACCAATCCGGTGGTGCTCGAACACACCATCCGCGAAGGCGGCCAGAACCTGTGGCGCGGCATGGCCCATCTGCAGGAGGACCTGCAACGGGCCATGAACAACGAGCCCCCCGCCGGCAGCGAGGATTACGTGGTAGGCCGGGACGTGGCGATCACCCCGGGCAAGGTGGTGGCCCGCACCCGGCTGATGGAACTGATCCAGTACTCCCCCACCACCGCCAAGGTCCATCCCGAGCCCATCCTCATCGTGCCGGCCTGGATCATGAAGTATTACATCCTGGACCTCTCGCCCCACAACTCCCTGATCAAGTTCCTGGTGGACCAGGGCCATACCGTCTTCTGCATTTCCTGGCGCAATCCGGACGAGGAAGACCGGGACCAGGGCATGGACGATTACCTGGAAAACGGCTTCTTCGCCGCCCTGCAGGCCATCAACGACATCGTGCCGAAGCGCCGGGTGCACGCCACCGGCTACTGCCTGGGGGGCACCCTGCTGGCGATTGCCGCCGCCGCCATGGCCCGGGACGGGGACGAGCGCCTGGCCTCCATCACGCTCCTGGCCGCCCAGACCGACTTCACCGAGCCGGGGGAGCTGGCCCTCTTCATCGACGACAGCCAGATCAGCCTGCTCGAGGCCCAGATGGCGGAAAAGGGCTACCTCTCCGCCGGCCAGATGGCGGGCGCCTTCCAGCTGCTGCGCTCCTACGACCTGCTGTGGTCGCGCATGGTGAGCCAGTACCTGCTGGGCGAACGGGGCGCCATGAACGACCTGATGGCCTGGAATGCGGACACCACCCGCATGCCGGCCCGCATGCACAGCCAGTACCTGCGCCAGCTGTTCCTCAACGACGACCTCAGCGAAGGCCGCTACCAGGTCGGCGGCCGGCCCGTGTCCCTGGGCGACATCACCATCCCCATCTTTGCCGTAGGCACGGAAAGCGACCACGTGGCACCCTGGCGCTCGGTGCACAAGATCCACTACCTGAGCCCGGCCGAAGTCACCTTCGTCCTCACCAGCGGCGGCCACAATGCCGGCATCGTCAGCGAACCCGGCCACCCGCGCCGCCACTACCGCCTCCACACCCGGCCCGCCGGCGAGGTGTACGTGGCCCCTGAGCAATGGCTGGCGGAAACGCCCACCCGGGAAGGCTCCTGGTGGACCGCCTGGCAGGAATGGCTGGCGGCCCGCTCCGCCGCCCCCGCAGCGCCGGCCAAGACCGGCTCCAAGCGTTATCCGCCCCTGGAAGACGCCCCCGGCAGCTACGTCCTGCTGAAGTAGGCAGCCGGCTCCGGGGCTGCGCTCCCGCCGCCCCCGCCGCGCTGCGGGTAATATGCCATCAGGCCCCCGGACGACCGCCCGGCCTGGCGCCCCGCCCCGGAGCGCCGCCGGGCGCCCCTGACAAGCACCACCCTTCCACCAGCTCCCTGGACTTCCGATGAAAAAGATCATGTTCTCCGGCCTCCCCGCCGACGTCAGCGAAAGCGGGCTGCGCCAGGTCCTGGCGCGCTTCGGCCCCGTCGGCGAGATTGCCATCGTCCGCGACGGCGACCCGCAACAGCCCATCGCCATCGTCGAGATGCGCATCACCGACCAGGCCGCCTTCGACCTCACCACCCGCATCACCGACATCTGGCACGACGGCCGGCGCATCAACGCCTGGGTGCTGCTGCACTGAAACGCGCCCCATGCCTGCACCGCCGAGCGAGGCCGCCATGCCCGCCCCCCTCACCGCCTGCCACGAGTGCGACCTGCTGCTGCAGCCGGTGGCCCTGACGCTGCCCCGCAGCCGGGCCCACTGCCCCCGCTGCGGCGCCCGCCTCTACAGCTTCCACCGGGACCGGCTGGAGAAAATCCTGGCCCTGACCCTGGCGGCCCTGGTGCTGCTGCTCACCGCCAATCTGTACCCCATCGTCGGCCTCAACATCCAGGGCAACTACACCGAAACCACCGTCATCGGCGCCGTCCACCATCTCTGGCAGGACGGCCGGGAGGCCCTGGGCGGCCTGGTGCTGCTGACCACGGTGCTGATGCCGGCCATCGAGCTGGGCGCGGTGCTGTGGCTGGTGCTGCCCCTGTGGCTGGGACGCCGCTCGCCGGCCTTCGCCCCGGTCTTTCGCGCCTTCCGCCTGGCCCATCCCTGGGCCATGGTGGAAGTGTTCATCCTCGGCGTCCTGGTCTCCCTGGTGAAGCTGGCCCACCTGGCCGACGTGCTGCCGGGGCCGGCCATCTGGTGCTTCGGCGGCCTCATGCTGCTGCTGGCCGCCCTGGCTGGCCTGCTCGACGGCCATACCCTGTGGCAGGCCTGGGACGAGGCGCGCCCGGACGACGAGGCAGCCCCGGCATGAGCCGCCGCCATACCGCCGCCAGCCGCGGGCTCGCCGTCTGCGAGGTTTGCGGCCTGCTGGCTTCCCTGGAACAGCACGAACACTGCCCCCGCTGCCAGGCGCCCCTGCACCTGCGCAAGCCGGACAGCCTGGCGCGCACCTGGGCCCTGATGCTGGCCGCCTACGTGCTCTACCTGCCGGCCAACCTGCTGCCCATCATGGAGACCCGCTCCCCCTTCGGCACCCAGCGCGACACCATCATGAGCGGGGTGGTGGTGCTGTGGGACACGGGCTCCTGGGAACTGGCCCTGGTGGTCTTCTGTGCCAGCATCGTGCTGCCCATGCTCAAGCTCTTTTCCCTCACCTACCTGCTGCTCAGCGTGCATCGCGGCTCCCACCGCAACACCCGGCAGCGGGCCCGGCTCTACCGGCTGCTGGAACTGATCGGCCGCTGGTCCATGCTGGACGTCTACGTGGTCACCCTGCTGGTGGCCCTGGTCCAGGTCCAGTCCCTCGCCATCATTTCCCCCGGCCCCGGGGTGGTGGCCTTCGGCGCCGTGGTGGTGCTGAGCATGCTCGCCACCATGGCCTTCGACCCGCGCCTCATCTGGGACCGGGCCGTTCCCCAGACCGTACCCCCTGACACTTCTGCCGCCTCCGCCGAGGAACACCGCCATGCCTGACGACACGCCCCTGCCCGCCGCCGAGACGGTCCGCGTCACCCCGCCCCGCCGCCGCCCCACCCTGGTGTGGATCATCCCCCTGCTGGCGGTGGCCCTCAGCCTGGGCCTGGGCATCAAGGCCCTGCTCGAGCGGGGGCCCCAGATCACCCTGCAGTTCGCCCGGGCCGAAGGTCTGGAGGCCAACAAGACCCGCCTCAAGTACAAGGACGTGGACATCGGCACGGTGACGGACATCACCCTGAGCCCGGACCGCAGCTCGGTCCAGGTCAAGGTCCAGGTGAACAACAGCGCCAAGGGCCTGTTGGTGGAGGACAGCCGCTTCTGGGTGGTGCGGCCCCGGGTCACCGTGGGCGGCGTTTCCGGCCTCGCCACCCTGCTCTCCGGGGTACATATCGCCATCGACCCGGGCCAATCCGGCAGCGACGCCCGGGAATTCGTCGGCCTGGAGGAGCCGCCGGCCATCACCAGCGACACCCGGGGCAGCCAGTTCAAGCTCAGCAGCGACACCCTGGGTTCCCTCGACATCGGCGCCCCGGTCTATTACCGACGCATGCCGGTGGGCCGGGTCATCGGCTACGCCATGCAGCCCGATGGCCGCGGCGTCGATGTGCAGATTTTCGTGGATGCCCCCTACGACCGCTTCGTCAGCCCCAATTCCCGCTTCTGGCACGCCAGCGGCGTCGATGTGGCCATGGACGCGGACGGGGTCAAGCTCAACATGCAGTCCGTGCTCAGCCTGATGCTGGGCGGCGTTGCCTTCTCCAGCCCGGAAGGGGAGCCCGGCGAGATGCCGGCAGCGGCCCCCGCCGCCAGCACCTTCGTCCTCCATCCGGACCAGGCCACCGCCCAGCGCATTCCCGACAGCAGCTACCAGAAATACGTGCTCATCTTCCGCGAATCGGTGCGGGGCCTGACGGTGGGCGCCCCGGTGGATTTCCGCGGCATCACCGCCGGCGAGGTGTCCCGCATCGACCTGGATTTCGACCAGACCACCAAGAACTTTTCCATGGCGGTGGAGATCAAGCTCTACCCGGAACGCCTCAGCCGCCGCAGCCGCGGCATGGGCAACGCGGAACCCAGCCGCAAGGACATCCGGGAAGTCCTCAACGCCATGGTGGCCCGGGGCTTCCGCGCCCAGCTGCGCACCGGCAACATCGTCAGCGGCCAGCGCTACGTGGCCCTGGACTACTTCCCCAACGCCAAGCCCGCCGCCATGCGCTGGGGCAAGGGCATTGCCGAACTGCCGACCCAGCCCGGCAGCCTGGACTCCCTGCAGGACCAGCTGGAAACCATCGCCACGACCCTGCAGCACACCCTGCAGCACACGGACAAGCTGATCACCCGCCTGGACCGGGAAGTGGTGCCGGAACTGGCCGACACCCTGCGCGACGCCCGCAAGGCCCTGGACCAGGCCAACAAGGTCCTGGCCAGCGACGCCCCGATGCAGCAGGAAGTGCGCGACACCCTGCGGGAAGTGGGCCGGGCCGCCAGCGCCGTGCGCAACCTGGCGGACCTGCTGGAACGCCAGCCCGAAGCCCTGCTCAAGGGCAAGAAGGACGATTGAGAGGATTGAGAGAAATGCCGACCATGCCCACGCGCCGCCCCATCGCCGCCCCTTCTACCCTTTCCGCCTTCGCCGCCGCCCGGCGCGGCGCCCTCGCCATCCTGGGCACCGCCCTGCTCCTGGCGGCCTGCGGCACCACGCCCAAGGCCAGCCTCTACACCCTGGACGACGGCCGCCCCGGCGGCCAGGGCAACGGCCCCAGCGTGCTGCTGCTCAGCGCCAGCCTGCCCGAATTGCTGGACCGGCCCCAGCTGGTGCTGCGGGGCCCGGACCAGCGCATCTTGCTCAGCGAACAGCAGCGCTGGGCCGAGCCCCTGCGCAGCGGCATCGCCCGCAGCATCGCCGCCGACCTGGGACGCCTGCTGGCCTCCTCCCGGGTGGCGGCCCTGCCCAACGGCGCCCCCCATTTCGACGCCGACTTCCGCCTCACCCTGCACGTGCAGCGCCTGGAGGCCCAGGTGGGCCGGGGCGTCGATCTGGATCTGCTGTGGACCCTGCAGCCGCGGCAGGGCAAGGAGCTGCTCGGCCGCAGCCAGGTGCATGAGCCGCTGGCGGCGGGGAACGAAACCATGACGGGCGACGGTGGCGCCGCCGCCCTGGTAGCGGCCCAGCGCCGGGCTCTCAGTCAGGCCGCCGCCGAGATAGCCGCGGCCATTCGGAGCCAGCCCCTGCCGGCTGCAGCCCAATAGGGACGGCCACCTTCAGGCACGGCAGGCCGGAAACAAGGCGCCATGCGCCTTCCCGGCACCCTCTTTTTCAAGCCGCCACCTTGCTGGGCGGCGGCCCCGACTCTCCCCGCCTTAACCCAGGGCCCGGGTGACGATCTCGAACACGTCCCGGGACAGGCCGGGATGGTCCCGCAGACTCTCCAGGGCCGCCCGGCTGTGGGCCTGGCGGCCGGCGTCGAACTTCTTCCAGCGATCGAAGCAGCGGGCCAGGCGGGAAGCCACCTGGGGATTGCGGGCGTCCAGGGCCTTGATCTGCTCGGCGAAGAAACGATAGCCGGCGCCGTCGGCAGCGTGGAAGCGCACCAGGTTGGCACCGAAGGTGCGCAGCAGGGCATAGACCTTGTTGGGATTGCCGAGGTCGAAGGCCGGGTGGCCGGTGAGGCGCTGCACCGTGGCCAGGGTGTCGGGCTGGCGGCTGGAGGACTGCACCGCCAGCCATTTATCCACCACCAGGGCCTCGCCCTGCCAGCGCTGGTAGAAGGCGGCCAGGGCCGTCTCCCGCTCGGGGCAGTCGCCCAGCACGTTGGCCAGGGCGGCCAGGGCGGCGAACTGGTCGGTCATGTTGTCCGCGTCCTCGAACTGGCGCACGGCCAGCTGGCGCATGCCGGCGGTGTTGAATTCCAGCAGGTAGGAGAGGCACAGGTTGCGCAGGGCGCGGCGGCCCGCATCCTCGGCACTGGGCTGGTAGGGGCCGCTGGGGGCTAGTTCCGCATAGACAGCAGCCAGCTCGGCCCGCAGGCCCTCGGCCAGGGAGAGGCGCAGATGGTTGCGGGCGGCGTGCAGGGCATCCGGATTCACCTCCTCCAGCATCTCGGCCAGGGTGGCCTCGCCGGGCAGGGTCAGGGCTTCGGCGACGAAGGCGGCGCCGGCCTCTTCATGGCTGCTGAGCAGGCGGCGGGCAGCGGCGATGAAGCCTTCCGGCACGGCCGGCGCCTGGCCGGCAACGATGGCCCCGGTGGCTTCCAGGATCAGGCGGGAGGCCAGGCGCTGGCCCGCTTCCCAGGCGTTGAAGGGATCGCTGTCGTGGGCCAGTAGCAGGGTCAGGTCGGCGTCGCTGTAGGCAAAGTCCAACACCACCGGGGCGGAGAAATCCCGCAGCAGGGAGGGCACCGGAGCCTCCGCCACGTCCTCGAAATCGAAGCGCTGGGTGCTCTCGGTGAGCAGCAGGGTGCGGCTGTGGCCGGCCAGTTCCTGGCCCTGGCGGTCGAACAGGGCGACGCGGATGGGGATCAGGTAGGGCGCGCTGTCCGAAGCCTTGGGATTGCTCTGGGTGAAGCTCAAGGTGTAGCGCTTCGCCGCGGCATCGTAGGCAGCCTCGGCCTTGACCTGGGGCGTGCCGGGCTGGCTGTACCAGCGCATGAACTGGGTGAAGTCGAAGCCCGAGGCTGCTGCCATGGCGGCGACGAAATCGTCGCAGGTGACGGCCTGGCCGTCGTGGCGGCGGAAGTATTCGTCCATGCCGGCGCGGAAGGCTTCGCGGCCGATCAGGGTCTGGATCATGCGCACCACCTCGGCGCCCTTTTCATAGACCGTGGCGGTGTAGAAGTTGTTGATCTCCATGTAGGAGGCGGGACGCACCGGATGGGCCATGGGGCCGGCATCCTCGGGGAACTGGGCGGCGCGCAGGCCGCGCACCTCGCGGATGCGGGCGGTGGTGGGGTTGTGCAGGTCGGCGCCGAATTCCTGGTCGCGGAAGACGGTGAGGCCTTCCTTCAGGGAAAGCTGGAACCAGTCCCGGCAGGTGACCCGGTTGCCGGTCCAGTTGTGGAAATACTCGTGGGCCACGACCCGGTCGATGTTCTCGAAATCCACGTCGGTGGCCACGTCGGCCCGGGCCAGCACGTATTTGGTATTGAAGATGTTGAGGCCCTTGTTCTCCATGGCCCCCATGTTGAAGTCGCCCACGGCGACGATCATGTAGTGGTCCAGGTCGCACTCCAGGCCGAAGCGCTGCTCGTCCCAGGCCATGGACTTCTTCAGGGCCAGCATGGCGTGGGGGCACTGGTCCAGCTTGCCCGGCTCCACGTAGATGGCCAGCTGCACCGTGCGGCCGCTGGCGGTGGTGAAGGTGTCGCGCAGCACGTCCAGCTTGCCGGCGACGACGGCGAAGAGGTAGCAGGGTTTCTTGAAGGGGTCCTGCCAGCGGGCCCAGTGACGCCCATCGGCCTCGTCGCCGCTGGCGACGGGATTGCCGTTGGCCAGCAGCACCGGCAGGGCCGCCTTGTCGGCGTGCAGGGTGACGCTAAAGGTGGCCATGACGTCGGGCCGATCCGGGAACCAGGTGATGCGGCGGAAGCCCTGGGCTTCGCACTGGGTGAAGTAGCCGTCGGCGGAGCGGTAGAGGCCGGAGAGCTGGGTGTTCTTTTCCGGCACGATGCGCACCACGGTCCGCAGGGTGAACTGCTCAGGCACCCCTGGGATGGTCAGGGTTTCGGCTGCCACCGTGTACTCGCCGGCTGCCAGCGTCCGGCCGTCGATGGCGACCGATACGGTTTCCAGCTCTTCGCCATCCAGCACCAGGGCCTGGGCCCCGGCGCCCGCCGGATTGCGGCGACAGGCCAGGGTGGCGGTGACGGTGGTGCTGCCGGGGCGGATGTCCACATCCAGGTCCACCGTGTCCACCAGATAGGCGGGCGGGGTGTAGTCCTTGAGGTGGATGGTCTGGGGGGTTTGGGAGGTTTCGCTCATGTCGTTTTCCAGGAACAGCAGGGGCTGGCGGCACCAGCCCGCAAATACGGGAGCCGCCATGATACGCCACCCGATGGAGGCCGCCGGGCGTCACACAGCTTAAAAACAATGGTGTTATCGTTGCGGCATAAAAATGATCGCTGGGCCTATCCGCAAGGCCTGCCCATGATCGCCAACGACCTTCCCTCAACCCCAACACGCCGCACTGCCCATGAAACCCCGCCATATCCATACCCTGCACCGCCCCGCTTCCCCACCGGGCCAGCGCCCTCCCCTGCTTTTCATCCACGGCGGCTATATGGATGCCCGCTGCTGGGAGATCAATTTTCTGCCCTTTTTCGCCCAGGCCGGCTACGACTGCACGGCCCTGGACCTCTCCGGCCACGGCCAGAGCGAAGGCCGGGATTACCTGGATGCCTTCAGCCTCGACGATTACGCCGACGACGTGCTGCAGGTCATGGCCACCCTGGCCGAGCCGCCGGTGCTGATCGGCCACTCCATGGGCTGCGCCGTGATCGAACGGGTGCTGGAAGGACACAGCGCCCGGGCCGCCGCCCTCCTCTCCCCGGTGCCCACCACCGGCACCCAGGGCTCCATCGTCAACCTGGCCCTGACCCAGCCGGATTTCTTTGCCGGCATCCAGGCTGTCAGCCACGGCGACCTGGATGAAAAGACCCTGCCCCTGATGCGGGACATCTATTTCGATCCCGAGACCCCGGCGCAAGAACTGCTGGCCTTCGCCCCGCTGATCCAGCCGGAATCCGCGACGGCCGTGGCCGACATGGCCTCCCTCGGCTGCCGCCTCTACCGTGCCCGGCCCAGCCTGCCGGTGCTGGTCATGGGGGGCCAGCACGATGCGGTGTTTCCGCCCTCCAGCATCGGTTTTACGGCCCTGCGCTGGAACGGGGATTTCAAGATCATTCCCCATTGCGGCCACATGCTGATGCTCGATCGCCCCTGGCCCAAGGCCGCGGAAAAACTACTGGCATGGCTGGAACGGCTCTGATTCGGCGCGCCCCCGGGCTGCAGAACCACCGCCAGCATAGCTCGGCATAAAAAAGCCCCGGCGGCACCTTGCCCCGGGGCTTTCGCATCAACGCCTGCTTGTTGCCAATCAGGGCAGCACGAAGCGCAGGGAACTGCTCTGGGTCTTCCCGCGCACCTGGGCAACCACCTTGCTTCCCGGCGCCAGGACAAAGCTCCCCCGAGCCTCTAGCAGCCCCGGGCCAACCGGTGCCAGGACGACCTGCTGGGGCGCTCCCTTGCCCTGCAGAACCAGCTGGGCTGAGGCTTGGCTAACATCCGCCGGCTGGCCGTGATCCCGAACGTGAAGCTGCAACACCCCCGGGCCGGCCACCAGTTCATACGTGAGGTCCCGGGCCTGGGCCACCACCCCGCCGTGGCGCCAGATCGTGCTGGTGATCATGCCCGCCGGCCGCCAAAACGCCAGGCCCCGCCCACAGGCTGGCCAGGAACAGGAGCGTGGAAACAACGACGAAACGGAAGCCGGTACGCCGTGTGTGAAGCAATGGAATCATGGTCATGCCTATCTTTGGAGAGAAGTCGAGGTTGCTCAGGGCCTAGAGGGCACTGGCGCTGTCATCGGCCAGCAGCCGCTCTGCCGCCGGGCGGCCGAAGCACCAGAACAGCACGGGGGTGAGGAAGGTATCCAGCAGGGTCGAACTGACCAAGCCGGAGAAGATGACCACTGCCACTGGATGAAGAATCTCCGTGCCCGGCCGCTCCGCCTCGAAGAGCAGGGGCGCAAGGGCAAAGGCGGTGACCAGGGCCGTCATCAGCACCGGTGCCAGACGCTCCAGGGAGCCCCGCAGGATCATGGCCTGATCGAAGGCGGCCCCCTCGAAACGCATCAGGTTGAGGTAGTGGCTGACCTTGAGAATGCCATTGCGCACGGAAATGCCGGCCAGGGTGATGAAGCCGATGAGGGCCGCCACAGAAAGCGGCTGCCCCGATAGCCCCAGCCCCACCACCGCCCCTACCAGGGCCAGGGGAATGTTGGCCATGATGAGCACCGACAGGGTGGCCGAACGGTAACGGCTGTAGAGCACCACGAAAATCAGGATGAGGGACACCAGGGAAAGCAGGCCCACCAGCCGCGAGGCTTCCTCCTGGGCCTGAAACTGCCCACCCAGGGTGACGAAATAGCCCTCCGGCAGTGGCGTTTCCGCCACTACCCGGCGAATGTCCGCAACGATGTCGGAGAGAGCCCGCCCCTGGGCATTGGCCGAAATGACGATACGGCGACGGCCATCATCCCGGCTGATCTGGTTCGGGCCATCCCCCTCCTCCACCGTCGCCACCCGGGATAAAGGAATGGGGCCGCCCGGTGCCTCCACCAGCAAGCCTGCCAGGCCCTCTGGCCCCCGGGCGCTTTCCGGCAGGCGCAGCACCAGGGCGAAGCGGCGCCCGCCCTCCACCACCTGGGTGATTTTCTCCCCCTCCACCAGACGCTGCAGGGAAGCCAGCAACTGGGGCACGGCGATGCCGTACTGGGCCGCCGCACCGTAATCCACCCGCACCTTGATCTGGGGCGCCAGCACCTGCTTTTCCACCTCCAGGTCGGCGACGCCGGGAATGGCGGCAAGTCGGCTGCGCAGCACTTCGGCCTGGCCCCGCAGGGTGTCCAGGTCTTCGCCGAAAAGCTTGAGGGCGATCTGGGAGCGCACCCCGGACAGCATGTGGTCAATACGGTGAGAAATGGGCTGGCCCACCGCCACGGCCACTGGCAGGGAAGCCAGGCGCTGGCGGATGTCGGCGGCGATCTCCCCCATGGGTCGGGTGAGTTCGGCCACCGGCTTCAGGCCCACATCCAGTTCGCTGACGTGGACGCCTTCGGCATGTTCATCCAGCTCTGCCCGGCCACTGCGCCGCCCCACGTAGGCCACCTCCGGGATTTCCTTGACTCGCAGCTCGGCCTGCCGCGCCACGTTGGCCGATTCGGCCAGGGTCACGCCCGGATTGAGGCGCAGGCCCACCAGGAAGGTGCCTTCGTTGAAGGGCGGCAGGAAGGTGCGGGGGAACAGGGGCACTGCGACCGCTGCCAGCAGCACGGCGGCCACTCCGGCTGCCATGGCGGCCCGGGGCCGGGCCAATACCGTCGCCAGGCTGCGCCGGTAGCCGGCCTTGAGCCAGCGCAGCAGCCGGGTATCGCCGTGATCCAGCCCCTTCATGGTGGGCAGCAGGTAGTAGGAGAGCACCGGCGTCACCGTCACCGAGACCAGCAGGGAAGCCAGGGTGGAGACGATGAAGGCGATGCAGAGGGGCACGAAGAGCCGCCCCTCCATGCCCGGCAAGGCAAACAGGGGCAGGAACACCAGGACGATGATGAGGGTGGCGTAAAGAATGGCCGAACGCACCTCCAGGGTGGCCCGGGCCACCAGCATGAGGGGCGACAGGCGCTCCCCGTGGGGGCCGTCGCCCTGCTCCTGGGCGGCCTTGAGGCGGCGCATGACGTTTTCGATCCCCACCACCGCATCGTCCACCAGGCCGCCGATGGCGATGGCCAGCCCCCCCAGGGTCATGGTGTTGATGGATTGGCCAAAGTAGCGGAAGACCAGGGCGGTGACGAAGATGGAAACGGGGATAGCCGTCAGAGCAATGAGGGTTGGCCGCAGGGTACCGAGAAAGGCGAACAGGATCACCGCAACGAACACCGAGGCGCCGACCAGCTTGCCCTGCAGGGTGTGCAGGGAAGATTCGATGAAACTGGCCTGGCGGAAGGTCACCTGGGGCGCCGCCATGCCCTCGGGCAGGGTGCGGCCCAGCGCTTCCAGGGCCGCTTCAATGGCCTGGGTGAGGCGGATGGTGTCGGCCGTGGGCTGTTTCTGCACCCCCAGAATTACCGCGGGGCCGCCGGCAAAACCGGCATCGCCGCGCTTCAGGGCCGTGGCGAAAGTCACCTCGGCCACCTGTTGCAGCAGCAGCGGCTGGCCGTTGCGGGCGGTCAGGGCCAGTTGGCGCAAGTCCTCCAGGCGGGAAGTGCGGCCCAGATGGCGGATCAGGTATTCCCGCCCGTTACGTTCCAGGAAGCCGCCGGAGGTATTGGCGGCAAAGCCCTGCAAGGCCTGCTCCAGCTGGGTCTGGGTGATGCCCAGGGCGGCCATGCGGGCGGCTAGGGGCTGCACCTGGAACTGGCGCACCTCGCCGCCGATGGGAATCACCTGGGCCACGCCGGGAACCGCCATCAGCCGAGGCCGCAGCACCCAGTCGGCGTATTCCCGCACCTCCATGGCGGAGCGACGGGCCGGGTCAATGGGCAAGGCGATCTGCAGGATTTCCCCCATGATCGAGCTGATGGGCCCCAGGCGCGGCACCACCCCGGCTGGCAAGGCCCCTTCCAGGGCACTGAGCCGCTCCGTCACCATCTGCCGGGCCCGGTAGAAATCCGTCTCCCAGTCGAAGGTGACATAGACGAAGGACAGCCCGGCGCTGGAAGTGGAGCGGATGGCCTCCACCCCGGGCAGGCCGTTCATGGCCGTTTCCAGGGGGAAGGAAATCAGCTGCTCCACCTCCTCCGCCGCCATGCCGCCAGCCTCGGTCATGAGGGTGACGGTGGGCTTGTTGAGGTCGGGGAAGACATCCACCGGGGTGCGGGAGAGGCTCATCACCCCATACACCATCAGCACCAGGCTGATCATGAGCACCAGCAGGCGGTTGCGCAGGCTGGCATCGAGAAGCCACTGAAACATGGTGTTCTCCTCAGCGAACCTGATTGACGAGACCGGCGGCCTGCAGCACCACCCGCTCC
This sequence comes from Azospira sp. I13, assembly GCF_003112695.1. Taxonomy (GTDB): domain Bacteria; phylum Pseudomonadota; class Gammaproteobacteria; order Burkholderiales; family Rhodocyclaceae; genus Azospira. The sequence goes on along the minus strand of NZ_BFBP01000005.1, from coordinate 87,689 downwards.
CCCGCCGCCAAGCCGGATGTCACCGCCACCCGCGCGCCATCCAGAGGCACGTGGGTGACGACGCGGGGCACGAACTGCTCGGCCCCCTGCTTGACCCAGACAATGGTCTGGTTGGCTGGATTCTTCAGCAGGCTGGCGGCTGGCAGGGCGATACCGGGAATGTTTTCCCGGGTCTGCACCACCACCTTGACTGGCTGCCCCACGGCCAGGGCCGACAGGGCGGTGCCCCGGGCCCGGAAGGTCAGCGGCAGGGCTTCATCCCGCAGGCTGCGGGCGGCCCCCAGCAATTGCAGGGGCACGCTGTCGCCACCCACGCCAAGGGATGCGCCGGCCACATTGGCGCCCAGGCCCGGGTCGTAGGCCAGGGCCTCCACCAGCAGGCGCTCCGGGTCCACCACCTCGAAGAGGATTTCCCGGGCCTCCACCACCTGGCCGGCCACCCCGTTGGCCCGGGCAATGACGCCGCTGACCGGGGCCACCAGACGTTCATTGGCCACCGCCGCCTCCGCTTCCTCGATAGCTTTGCGCGGCACCGTGTCCGCCAGTTCCCGCAGGCGCCGCAGGCGGCTCTCGTTGAGTGAACGGTTCTGGCCGCCTACTTCCGGCGTCACATAGGCCAGCACCTGACCCTGGCGCACCCGCTGGCCGGCATAGGGCAAGCCCCCGGGGCCGGGGGTCAGACGCCCGGCCACCATGGCCTGGACGCGCCCGCCGGCGTTGGGGTCCATCACCACCCGGCCGTTCAGCTCCAAGCTGCGGGGCCAGGCTCCCGTCTCCGCCAGGACCGTGCGCAGACCGTACTGGCGCTGGGCTTCCTTGGGCAAGAAGACGCTGCCGTCTGGCAGGCGGCGGGGGCCGTTGCCGGCCGCAGGCGCCGGCGCTTCGCCATGGTCGTGGCCGGGGCCGGCCAGGGCCGGTTGGACAGCCGCACCCACCAAAGCCAGGAGCAGGCCCACCACCAAGGTGGCCGCCCGGGCCAATCGTTCGGATGGCGACTTCTGCGCACCCAGCCACAGCGACGGGTGTTGCGAACACGCCCCCCGCAGCACGGTCGTCCAACGGCGGCTCATTGGGCACCGCCGATCTGACCATGGGCGCGGGTGCGCCGGCCCCGTCGATGGCGCCAGATCCCGCCAAGCAAGAGACTGGCCCCCAAGGCGGCGAGAGCCCAGGCACTCCCGCGTTGCCAGAAACGCCCGGCATCAGCCCCATGGTCATCGTGGGATGCCGCGATATCCCAGTCCGCCGCGAGAAGATCGTCGACGCCGCCCGCTTGCACCTGGGCCAATACGGCCCGGGAGCCAGCTTCCGGGGCTTCCGCCAGGGTGGCGATGAATTCCCCGGCCCCATGGGGCGTCAGTGGAACCTCGCTGCCATCCAGGCTAAGGGTCAGGCGGGCGTTTTCCACCGGGCGGGAATCTGCAAAGTGATCCAGATACAGCGTAAGTTGCCGCCCTGCCAACACGCCGACCAACTCAAAGGTTTCGGAGGTGGCCGCAAAACGGGGGCTGACTGCGGCAGGGGCCACTACCGGCACTTCACCATGGTCGTGGCCAGCACCGGCAAAGGCCGGCAGGCTCAGTGAGGAGAGTGTTGCAAACACCAGCAACAGGCCGACAGGCACCGGACTTACCACCCGGCGATCGGTAGCGGGCAGGCCAAGCGCAAGGGGAAGCCCAAGGAGCGTAGCGGGTGCGGGCAGCGGGTTCTGCAATGAACAAGACAGTGACATGGGAAATCTCCGGAATTTCATTCGGGCAGCAGGCCCAGGGCCTGGCGCAGGTCGGATATGGCGGCGGCCAGGGCGATACGGGCGCGGGCAGCCTGGCGTTCCGCCTCCACCGCTTCCAGCTCAATACGCAGGCGGGTGGGCAAGTCGGATTCCCCCAGGCGGAAGGATTTGTCGAAGAACTGGCGGGTTTCGCCGGCCAGGCGGGCCCGCTCGGTGGCGGCCTCCAGCTGGCGCCGCACCGCGTCCACCTGGTGCCGGCTGGCTTCCCGGGACGCTTCCAGGCGTTCCTGCTCCAGCTGGCCAAGGCGCTCCGCCTCCAGGGCTTCGGCCCGGGCCAGGCCGAGACGGGCCTGGTGGCGAGCTTCAGAACCGATGGGAATGCGCACGCCGACGGTCAGGTTGCGCTGCCAGCCTTCCTCGAAGGCGCCCCGCTCCCGGGCAGTGGACAGCACCAGTTCCGGGTTGCCGCGGGTTTGCAGACGGGCCAGTTCGGCGCTTTGACGGGCCAGTTCGGCCCGATCCCGCCATTCCGCCAAGGCCGGATGCCCCTCGGGGACACCAGCCCCAGCGTCGGGCAGGGCGGGCCAGGGCTCCGGCTCGGGTGACGGCACTGACAGGGTGGCACTGACAGATCCGTTCATCCTCACCCGCGGCGCTTCCGGCCAGCCACCAACGATGGCCCGCAATTCCCGGGCGGCACCGGCCAGGGCACGGTCGCTTTCCGCCAGGGCGGCGGCGGCGCTGGCCCGGGCGCCTTCGGCCTGATGCTGATCGGCTCGGGCCAGATCACCGGCCCGGACTCGCCGGGCCACATCGGCTGCCAGGCGGCTGGCGCCTTCCAGGCGGGCCTGGGCCAGCTGCTGCTCGGCCTGCTGGCCCAGCCAGGCCCACCAGGCGGCGCGCAACTGACCGGCCAGGCGCAGCCGGGCACCACCGCTGCGGCTATCCACGACCCGGGATTCGGCTTCTGCAAGAGCCGCCGTGCCCTCCCGCTCACCGGGCAGCCACAGGGGCAAGGCCACGCCGGCGGCGTATTCCCGGCTGCCCTGGTTTTTCAGCAGTCGGTCGGACTGGCCGGACATTTCCAGCACCGGGGGTTCGGCGGTCCACGCCTGGGCCGCCTGGCGACGGGCCTGGGCGGCTTGGCGTCGCAAGTCGAGGGATTGGCCCTCGGGTTGTCTGGCCCAGGCCTGGTCAAAGGCCTGGGCCAGGGTGGGCGGCGCCACCGGCACCAGAGCGGACACGGTGCCCGCCGGCAGATTGGCCGGGCCGGACGGGTTAGGCAGGTTTGGGGGAGCAGCCGCCAGGGTCAGGGGGGCGCTCCACCACACCAGCCCCAGCAGGGCGGGCGCAGCGCGCCGCAGGGCATTACATCCAAAGAAATACATCCGATTCTCCGCAGGTACGGGTTTCGATCAGTCAAACGCATCGAGACAGGAGAAGCGGCAGGGCCAAAGATGGCGTCCATCGGGCATCCACAGGGCATGGCGCCATGGGCTCCCGGGCCGCGGGTGGCGCAGCCGGGGAGAAAACCGTCAGGGCAAGGAAGGGAAGGCCCGCCGCTTAGCGCGCAGCAAACCAGTTGGGACGATCGGGGAGATCGCTGGGGAGGGAATCGGGGAACAGGGGCGGCGCCAGCCAGCGGGCCGCCGTGGGCAAGGCCGGCCAGGCCACCGCCAGAGTCGGCAGGGCCACGGCGCAACCGGCATGGCAGGCAGCGCAGTCGTTATCCACCGCCAGACGGAGGGAAGGCTCGCCATCGGACAAGGGAGAGGCAGTGCCAGCCGTAACGTTTTCCGGGCTTGCCGGGGCGCCGTCGTGGGCAACCGGGTGCTGATGCTGGTGATGGCCCGGATGGGCATCGACGCCCCCCGCCTCGTGCTGGCAATAGCCCGCCACCGCGGCCCAGGAGAACTGGAGCGGCAGGAACATCAGCAGCAGGAGGGCGAACAGGCGGCGCAGCATGGGGCGGATGTTAGCAGAGCCTGCCCCACCTCCCGGATACGGGGAATTACGGACATGGCCCCGTGAATGGCCGGAATGGAATGGATAAAAGGGATGAAAGGTGGCTTGTCGGGTCGGAGTACTTATCTTATAGTCGTAAAAACTTAATATAAAACATTAAATAATTAACAAACTCGCTTTCCCTTGTAGAGACCGCCATGGCGCCCATTCCTGCCCGCATCCGCACCCTCTCCCGGCTACTGCGCATCATTGCCCTGCTCAGTGCCACCCTGCTTCCCATCCTGGTGGCGCTATTGTGGAGCCAGACGGCGCACTGGGCCGACTGGGGCATCACCTGGAGCGACGCCTTCAGGATTTGCGGCATAACGCCCGCCCAGCTGGCCCCTTCCCAACGCCTGCTCGGCTTTCTCACCGACCTGCCCGCCCTGGTGGCCGGCAGCGCCGCCTTCTTCATCCTGGCTGGCATTTGTCGTCGCTACGGCCAGGGGGAGCTGTTTTCCGCCGCAGTGGCCCGGGCCTATCGCCGCTTCGCCCTTGCCTTGCTGATCTGGGGCGCCCTGCGGGTGCTGGCGCAAACGCTGCTGGTGCTGGCCCTGACCCTGGACCTCCCCCCCGGACAACAACTGGTCGTCATCAGCATCAGCAGCGATACCCTGGCCATGGGCCTGCTGGGGCTGGCGGTATACCTGCTCGGCCAGGTGATGGAGGAAGGGCGCCGGCTGCAGGAAGATAACGCCTTGATCCTGTGAGCGCGCCATGGCCATCGTTTTGAATCTCGATGTCATGCTGGCCCGGCGCAAGATGCGCTCCCGGGAACTGGCCGAGGCCATCGGCATGACGGAACAGAACCTTTCCCTGCTGAAGAGCGGCAAGGTCAAGGGGGTACGTTTTTCCACCCTGGAAGCCATCTGCCGCCACCTGCAGTGCCAGCCCGGGGACCTGCTGGAATACCGTGCGGAAGACGAGCAGGATGGGCATGACGCCTTACCGGAATAAGGCCACGGCCGTGCCTGGGCACCTCCCTGGCGGAGACACGGAACCGGCCTCGCAACCCCACCGGCCGGCCCCTTGGGCGCCCTGGCGGCAAAGGGGGGCCCAGGCCCTCTTCGCGTCCCTCGCCCTGGCAGCCGCCCCATTCCTGCTTGGCGGCGGCACCGCCCAGGCCCAGGAGAATCCGCCCCGCCGCATTACTCTGGACGAGGGCGATCCGGTGCGCATCATCGCCCCGGGGGGGGCCTTGGAAAGCCGTACCGGCCCGGCCGGCGCCAGCCAGCGGGTGGAAGTGCGCACCGCCTGGGGCCGCTACTGCATCACCGACCACCGCAACAATCCGATCCTTGCCGAGGCCTACGCCACGCCCGGCAGCGGCGGTACTGGCAACTTCGGCATTCCCACCAACTGCCCGCCGTAACGGCCCCCTGTGACAACGTGTCACATTCCGCTGCCCTTCCCCCTCCCCTAGCATCCCGGTCTTTTCAACCGGCGCCGACACCGTGTTCGGCCGCCCTTTTGATCGGACCGACATGCTGCACGCTCCCCTGCCCCGGGCCCTGCTCGCCCTTTCCATCCTGACGGCGTTCACGCCGCGGGCCAACGCCCAAGCCGTTACGCCCGCCGCTTCCGCTTCTCCCTCCACCCCCGCAACCGCCAAGGTCCTGGGCGAAGTGGTGGTGCGGGAGCAGGCTGCGCCCCTGGACCTGGTGCTGGAACGCAAGTCGGAAACCGGCAGCCGCCTGGGTCTCAGCATCAAGGAAACGCCGGCTTCGGTCACCGTCATCGACCGGGAAACCATCGAGCGCCGGGGCGCCGACAACACCCAGGAAATCCTCAAGGGGGTGCCCGGCATGACCGCCGCCTCGCCCCCGGGGGCTGCCGGCTCGGTTTATTACCGGGGTTTCTCCGGGGCCAGCCTGACCCAGCTTTTCAACGGCATCACCGTCCAGTACGACAGTATCGCGGCGCGGCCGGTGGATAGCTGGATCTACGACCGGGTGGAGGCCGTCGGCGGTCCCTCCTCCTTCCTCTACGGCGCCGGCGCCGTGGGCGGCACAGTGAATTACGTGACCAAGCTGGCCACCCGGGAAGGGGAATTCACCGAAGCCAAGGCCGGCTACGGCAGCTACAACGCCAGCCAGCTGGCCATTGGCACCAACCGCAAGCTGGGGGAAAGCAATGCCCTGCGCCTGGATCTCAACCGCAACAGCGCCCGCGGCTGGAGCGATGGCACCGAACGGGAAGCCTTGCAGCTGGCCGCTTCGCTGCTCACCGACCTGACGCCCCAGCTGAGCCATACCCTGGCCCTGGAATACCAGAAGGAAAACGTGGATCGCCCCTACTGGGGCACGCCTCTGCTCAAGCCGGCCCGGGATTCGGTGCGCATCGACGAAGGCACCCGCTTCAAGAACTACAACAGCCAGGACGGCGTGTATGAACAGACCGTGCAGTGGCTGCGCTCGGTGCTGGAATACCGGGTCTCGGACCATCTGCAACTGCGCAACACCCTTTACCACTACGACGCCCTGCGGGATTACCGCAACGTGGAAACCTACGCCTTCAACGCTGCCAACACCCGGGTCACCCGCTCTGGCGCCCTGCTGCAGCGCCACGACCAGGAGCTGAACGGCGACCGCTTTGAATTCAACTGGAATTCCCATCTCGGTTCCCTGCCCAGCGCCTGGGCCGGCGGCTTCGACTACAGCGTCAATCAGCAGACCCGCTTTCCCCTTTCCGTCAGCGGGCCCTTCGGCAACGTCAATCCCTATGCCTTCAGCACCGAGAATTTCTTCAGCCTGCCCGGCATGAAGCCCGGCTTCAACCCAGACCGCACCAACAAGGTCACCACCCTGGCCTTCTTCCTGGAAAACCGCACCCTGCTGACCCAGCGCCTCTCCCTGCTGACCGGCCTGCGGCAGGACAATATCGACCTGGAAGTGACCAACCACCGGGCCGCCAGCCCCACCAACCCGGCCTATTTCAAGCGCACCTACACGCCCCTCACTGGCCGGGCTGCCCTGGCCTACGACCTGACGCCCAACGCCAACGTCTATGTGCAATACAGCACGGCCGCCGATCCGCCTGCCGGAATTCTCACCACCGCTTCCTTCAGCCAGGTGCGGGATTTCGACCTGACCACCGGCAAGCAGTGGGAACTGGGCAGCAAGTTCTCCTTCGCCGGGGGCCAGGGCAACGGCTCCGTGGCCTATTACGAGATCACCCGCCGCAACATCGCCGTCAGCGACCCCAAAAATCCGGGCACCACCATTCCCGTGGGCCAGCAATCCTCCCGGGGCATCGAAGGCGCCCTGGCCTACCAGCTGACCAGCAGCCTGCAGGTTTCCGGCAACGCGGCCCTGGTGGATGCCCAGTACGACGACTTTACCGAGACCGTCGGCGGCAAGGCCGTGTCCCGCGCCGGCAACAAGCCCACCAACATCCCGGCCCGGGTCGGCAACCTGTGGCTGACCTGGAGCCCCCACGCCCAGTGGCGCTTCGGCACCGACCTGCGCTACGTGGCCGAACGCTACGCCGACACCGCCAACACCCTGAAGGACGGCAGCTACACCCTGGTGGGGGCCTTCGCCCAGTACAAGCTGGACAAGAAGACCACCTTCACCGCCCGCATCAAGAACCTGACGGACAAGATCTACGCGGAAAGCCTCTCCGGCACCAATCAGGTGTACCTGGGCGCCCCCCGCACCCTGGACCTGTCGGTGCAGACCAGTTTCTAAGCCCCCTTGGGCGGTCCGCCGGGTTCCCCCCGGCCCGGTGGACCGCCTTCTTTCCCGGATCTTCCGCCATTCATTTCCCAGCGCGACGTCTGCCGCATCCGTCAGGCCTCCGCCAGCAAACCGTCAGCCACACCGCCCAGGCAATTACACCCCGACCGCCCCATGAAACGCACCCTCTATCTCCTCCACCGCTGGCTGGGCATCGCCCTGTGCCTGTTCATGGCCCTCTGGTTCGTCTCCGGCGTGGTCATGATGTATGTGGGCTACCCCAAGCTTTCCTCCCAGGAACGGCTGTCCGCCCTGCCGCCCCTGGAGCCGCAACACTGCTGCAACGGGCTGTCGACGGCGCTGACCGAACTTGCCGGGCTGGCCGATAGCGGCACGCTGCGCAGCCTGCGCCTGACCACCCTGGGCAAGGACCCGGCACTCATCGCCGGACTGGAAAAGGGACGCTACCGAGTCTTTTCCACCGATGGCAGCCCCCGGGGCCCGGTCACCCGGGAGCAGGCCCTGGCCACCGCCCAGGCTTTCCGCCCCGGAGTGGCCGCCACCTATCTCGATCAGGTGGAGGAAGATGCCTGGAGCCATTCCAAGGCACTGGACAGCCACCGCCCCCTGCACCGCGTCGCCCTGGCCGATGCAGACGAAACCTGGCTCTACCTTTCCGGCAGCACCGGCGAGGTGGTGCGGGATGCCAGCGCCACCGAGCGCACCTGGAACTGGCTCGGCGCCTGGCTGCACTGGCTCTACCCCTTGCGCGGCGGGCTGCTGGACGCTTGGTGGACGGACATCGTCATCACGCTTTCCGTCGCCGCCACCGTGCTCGGCATTGTCGGTCTCTGGGTGGGAATACTGCGCTGGCGCCGCCGGCCCTACGCCTCCGGCAGCCGCAGCCCCTACCGCAATCCCTGGATGCGCTGGCACCACTGGCTGGGCCTGGGCTTCGGCCTCCTCAGCGTGACCTGGATCGCCAGCGGCCTGTTTTCGGTCAATCCCTGGAAAATGTTCGACAGCGCCGGCCCCCGCCCGGCCCCGCGCCCGGCATTGTCCCGGCCCGACGTTAGCAGCCTGCGGGAGCCGATGGCCCTAACCGATGCCCTGGGCCGCTTCCACGCTGCCGGCCTGGCCGCCAAGGAGGTGGAATGGACCACCTTGGCCGGCCGCAGCTACCTACTGGCCCGGGACGGCCAGGGCCACTCGCAGCTCCTCGACTGGCCCCTGCAGCGGGACGAACAGCCCTTCGCCGCCTTTTCGCAGGAAGCCCTGGCCCTCGCCGGCCAGGGCCTCCTGCCGGGTTACGGCGTGGTCGACCAGCAACTCCAGGCCGACTACGACTGGCATTACTACGCCCGGGCACCCCACAGCATGACCGGCCACATGGAGCGCCCCCTGCCGGTACTGCGCCTGACCTTCGACGATCCGGCCCACACCTGGCTATATCTGGACCCGGCCAGCGGCGCCGTGGTGCACCGGCTCAATGATGCCCTGCGGCTCAAGCGCTGGCTCTTCGCCCTGCTGCATAGCTGGGACTGGCGGCCCTTGCTGCAGCACCGCCCGGTATGGGATGTGCTGCTGATTGGCGCCAGCCTGGGGGGCTTCCTGCTCAGCCTGAGCGGCGCCGTCATCGGCTTCCGCCGCCTGCGCCGGCCTCTGCCCCGCCAGTAACCCTGGGACTGCGCCGGACTGGCGCAGACTGGTTGGGAGTGGGGTGGACTTGGGGTGGACTTGGGGCGGAATGGTTCGGACTGCCGCCGGATAGCACGGGGATGGCACAGGCCGGTCCCCCCGGATGCCCCAGGTTGGGGCATCTTTTTGTTGTTTTCTCCGCAGTCCCTCCCCCATTTGGTACCTTGCCGCCCCACTTTGCCGGGAAAAAATCCGGCGAATCAGGGAGAATCGCCGCCCAGCCTGAGCTGCACGACTCTTGCTTCGCAACGATCATCCCTTCCCCTGGAGCCGGGACCATGAACACCCTTTACCGTCTGGAAGTCACCCAGGACGCCAGCCCGCCGCCCGAAGGCACCCGCCGCCTCATCGACGGCCGGGAGCGGGTCTATTACGACGGCTACTGGATCAAGTCCTACCCCGTTCCGGCAGACTCCCTGGAGGCCAAGAAGCGCCTCATCGAGGCCCTCACCCGGCGCCTCTTCAACCACACCGAGCACGGCCTCAACATTCCCGGCAGCCGCCTGGCCGAGGCCCGGGCCACCTACCAGGGCGAGGCCGACCCGGCGCGCAAGCGGGTCAAGGGGGCCATGCTGGCCGGCGCCCTGTTCAACCGGGCGACGGACATTTTCCGCAAGCTGGTGGATTTGCAGGCGGACGGCATCGAGATCGGCAGCGACGACGCCCTGATGCGGGAATGCGGCAACTGTCTGATGGAAGCCATGGAGCTGGGCCGCTTCGTCCTCCACCGCAGCGGCGACGAAGGCATCGACGAGCTGTGGGGCGAGCCTTTCCGCGCCTTCTCCATTCCCGTGGAGGATTTCTACGAAAGCCGTTACATCAAGATCGGCCAGACCCTGCGGGATATCGACCGCATCGCTGCGGCCATGACCGCCACCCTCTGCCGGGTGCCCCTCTTCGCCGGCGCTGCCGGCCCCATCCGGGATTTTGCCGAAGCGGCCAAGATCAAGACCGAAACCCTGCGTACCGATCCGGAAATCTTCGATATTTGGTCGTCCCTGGTCACGGCGGGCGAGCGCCTGGCCCACTTCACGCCGGAACTGGCCGCCCCTCAGGGTTCGCCGGCCTACAGCGTCTCCGACGGCCTGCACCTGCTGCGCAACGGCCGGGACCTGATCGTGGACATCACCCGGGCCCGCACCCCCATGCCCAAGAGCACCCAGGAATACATCGCCCGCTGCCAGACCTATCGGGACACCGGCATCGCCCCCCTGGCGCCTTCCCCCCTGCCGGCGTAAGCCGCGTCGAGGGCTGGATGTACCGCTCCTGAGCAAAGGGGGGCAGGGAAACAAAAGGGGCCGAATGGCCCCTTTTCCTTGTGCGGCGTAGCTGTCCGATTCGTTCCAGCCCGCCCCAATCCGTCTTGATCCATGCGGTCTGGCTGCCCCTGGCAAGCCCACCTCGCCAGCCCCCGAGCGGGGCGGAAACGGGCAGCGCTCGCCCTCAGAGGGCAGCGGCTACGGCCTCTCCCATGGCCGTGGTATCCGCCGTACCACCCATGTCCGGCGTGCGCGGCCCTTGCAGCAGCACCTTCTCGATGGCGGCCAGCATGGCGTCGTGGGCGGCCGTGTAGCGGGCATCGCCGTTGCCGAGGAAGTCCAGCATCATGGCGCCGGACCAGATCATGGCCACCGGATTGGCGATGTTGCGGCCGTAGATATCCGGCGCCGAGCCATGCACCGGCTCGAAGAGGGAAGGAAAAGTGCGCTCCGGGTTGAGATTGGCCGAGGGCGCGATGCCGATGGTGCCGGCACAGGCCGGCCCCAGGTCAGAGAGGATGTCACCGAAGAGGTTGGAGGCCACCACCACGTCGAAACGCTCCGGGCTGAGGACGAAGCGGGCCGCCAGGATGTCGATGTGGTACTGGTCCCAGCGCACCTCGGGGTAGTCCGCGGCCATGGCTTTCACCCGCTCGTCCCAGTAGGGCATGCTGATGGCGATGCCGTTGGATTTGGTGGCGGAGGTGAGGTGCTGCTTGGGCCGCTTCTGGGCCAGGTCGAAGGCGTATTTGAGGATGCGATCCACCCCCTTGCGGGTGAAGATGGATTCCTGCAGCACCGTCTCCCGTTCCGTGCCTTCGTACATGCGGCCGCCAACGGTGGAATATTCCCCTTCGGTGTTTTCCCGCACCACGTAGAAGTCGATGTCGCCAGCCTGCTTGTTGGCCAGGGGGCACGGCACGCCGGGCATGAGGCGCACCGGGCGCAGGTTCACGTACTGGTCGAAGTCGCGGCGGAACTTGAGCAACGAACCCCACAGGGAAACGTGGTCCGGCACGGTCGCTGGCCAGCCCACGGCGCCGAAGTAGATGGCATCGAAGCCCTTCAACTGGTCGAACCAGTCATCCGGCATCATCTTGCCGTGTTGCAGGTAGTAGTCGCAGTGGGCCCAGTCGAAATGGGTGAATTCCAGGGCAATGTCGAATCGGGCCGCAGCGGCTTGCACCACCCGCAGGCCTTCGGGCATGACTTCCTTGCCGATGCCATCGCCAGGAATGACGGCGATGCGGTGGGGGCGGTTGGGATGCTGGGCAGGGGTGGGGTTCATGGTGAGTCTCCAGGTCGATGGCCGGCCCCGCAACGGCGGGGGCTTCATGGAGCGGCAGCATATCCCCAACCATTGAATCTACAATCCCGCCATCCGTAACTTCAAAAGACACGAATCGTGAACAATAAACCCCTCCTGGAAGACCTGCGCCTTTACTGCACCGTGGCCCGCAAGCAGGGATTTGCCGCTGCGGCCCGGGAACTGGGTACCTCCAACGCCTTCGTCAGCAAGCGCATCGGCCTGCTGGAAGAGGCCCTGCAGGTAAGGCTCCTGCATCGCACCACGCGCCGGGTCAGCCTCACCGACCAGGGGGAAATCGTGCTGCAGTGGGCCCAGCGCATCCTGGAAGACGTGGACCAGATGGCGGCGGAGGTTTCCAGTGAGCGCCTTTCCCCCCGGGGCCGGCTGCGCCTGTGCACCAGTTCAGGCTTCGGCCGCAACCGGGTGGCGCCGGCCCTCTCGGCCCTGGCCCGGGAGTACCCGGAGCTGGAAATCGAACTGGAACTCATGGACCGGCCGGTGGACCTGATCGAGGAAGGCTTCCACCTGGATATCCGGGTCGGCGCGGTGCGGGAATCCCATCTCATCACCCGCCGCATCGCCAGTAACACCCGGGTGCTGTGCGCAGCCCCGGATTACCTGGCGCGCTGGGGCGAGCCCCGGGCACTGGCCGACCTGCCCCGACACCGCTGCATCGTCATCCGGGAGCGGGACCAGGATTTCGGCCGCTGGACCTTGCAGGGGCCGCAAGGGGCGGAAACAGTGAAAGTGGGCGGCCCCCTTTCCGCCAACAACGGCGAAATCGCCCGCCAGTGGGCGGCGGACGGCCACGGCATCATCCTGCGCTCCGAGTGGGATGTGGGGCCGAGCCTGGCCCGGGGCGAACTGCGCCGGGTGCTGCCGGACTATGCCCAGGCGGCCGATGTATGGGCGGTGTATCCCTCCCGCCTGTCCACCTCGGCCAAGCTGCGGGTCTGCGTGGAGTTCCTGCAGAACTGGCTGCAGCGGGCCGACACGCAGCCCTGAAGCGGGGCGCCCGCAGCGCCGGACGGCCAGGGGGCCGGCCCCTCAGGCCGGATTGCCTTCCCGCATCTGCATGTGCTGGTGGTAGAGCGTGAGGTATTGCTCATCCACCTTCTTCAGCCGTTCGGCGGCCAAGCGGAAGAAAATCTGCAGCATTTTTGATTGCAGGGCGGTGGAGGCGTGGTGCAAGCGCTCATAGGAGAAGCGGCCTATGGTGACGTCGCTGGTGGAGGTGACGGTGGCGGCCCGCACCGTGGGGGTGGCCTCGGCAAAGGCCAGCTCGCCGAACAGGGTGCCGGGGGAAAGGCAGTTGATGAGCTTGCCCTCCTGGGTCACCTTGGCTTCCCCTTCCAGCAGCACGTAGAAGGAGCGGGCCGGCGCCCCCTCCTCCACCAGGATGGTGTTGGTCGGCACCCGGTGCCAGCGGGAAATGCGCAGCAGCTCCCACAGCTCGGCACCGTTCAGCTCCCCCAGCAGGGGAAGGCGGCTCAACTGATCGTGCAGCTCGCCCTGAGGCGGGGTACGGGCGCCGGCGGTGGTGTTGTTGAGGGTGCGGCGGCCCAGGCGTTGCAATTGCTCCCCCAGGGCGATCAGCACATGGGGCCAGCTTTCGTAGCGTTCCTCCAGGCTGCGGGCGATCATGCGGGCGGCAATGGCATCCAGCTCCGGCGGCAGGTCGTTGCGCAGTTCGGAAAGGCGGGGCGGCGTCCCGTTGAGGATCTGGTACATGAGGGCGGCCTGGGTCGGCGCCTCGAAGGGGTGGCGGGAGGTAAGCAGGCGGTAGAGCACCACCCCCAGGGCGTAGATGTCGGCCTGGGGGGTGATCCACTGACGGAACAGCTCCGGCGCCATGTAGGCCAGGGAGCCGATATCCAGCACCTGGGTGGACTCTTCCCCACCCTGGCTCCAGTAAGCAGCGCCGAAATCCCCCACCTTCACTTCGCCGGGTCCCACGTATTGCAGGTTGGCGGGCTTGATGTCGCGGTGGATGATGCCGGCGCGGCAGGCGTAATCCAGGGCGCTGGCGCACTTGTAGAGGATTTCCAGCACTTCCTCCACCGGCTTCAGGCTATCCGCCCGGGTAAAGGGTTCCAGGGTGCCCTTGGGCAGGTATTCCATGACCAGATAGGCGGTGCTCGGCGTCACCCCGGCATCGAAGACCGAGACGATGTAGGGGTGCTGCAGGGTGCCCGCCAGGTGCACCTCGTTGAGCCAGGCCTTGCGCACCTGGGGCTGCTGGGAATCCTCGCGGAAAATCTGGGCGTGGGCGATCTTCACCGCTACCTGGCGCTGGGAAAAAGTGTCGTCCGCCAGATAAACGACCCCGGTGGCCCCCCGGCCCAACTCCGAGCGGGGCTCGTAGCGGTGCAGCAGGCCTGCCTCGGTGAAGGCGGTGCGGATGGCATCGGGGGTCATGGTCACGGTCAGGAAGGGGAAAAGTGGGAAAGGCCCCGATGGTAGCCCGTCCTCCAGGCCGCCGTCATCTTCCCGAAGGCAGGAGATGCCTTGCCTTTTCCCCGATAACTGTACGAAAATACAGTTACCCAGCCCGAGGCACCCGCCATGATCAAACTGACCCCCCGCCAGCAGGAAATCCTGGAGTTCATCCGCAACCACCTGGAAACCCTGGGGGCGCCGCCCACCCGGGCAGAAATCGCCCGGGCTTTCGATTTCGCCTCCGCCAATGCGGCGGAAGACCATCTCAAGGCCCTGGCCAAGAAGGGCCACATTGTGCTCGAGCCCGGCTCGGCCCGCGGCATCCGCCTGGTGGAACAGCTGGGCCTGCCCCTGGTGGGCAGCGTCGCCGCCGGCTCCCCCATTCTGGCAGTGGAAAACGTGCAGGGCCGCTATTCGGTGGCGCCGGACCTGTTCCAGCCCCGGGCCGATTTTCTCCTCAAAGTGCGGGGCCTCTCCATGCTCGGCGCCGGCATCCTCGACGGCGACCTGCTGGCGGTGCATCGCACCACCCAGGTGCGGGACGGCCAGATCGTCGTCGCCCGTATTGCCGACGAGGTGACGGTGAAACGCTTCAAGCGCAATCTGGGGCGCATCGAACTGTTGGCGGAAAATCCCGATTTCGGCCCCATCCTGGTGGATCCTGCCCGGGAAGACTTCGCCATCGAAGGGGTGGCCGTGGGCCTCATCCGGGGCGGCTTCTCCGGCAGCCTGAGCTGAGGGCCGGCGCCCTCCGGGGCGCTGCCCGCAGTACCCGCCGGACGCCCTGCCGGGACGGAAGATTCTCCGCAGCCGGCTGCGGCCCCGTGCTACACTCCGCGCCTCGCTTCGCCGCTATCAGTCGCGGCGGTCGTCGAAATTCCCCCGGAATTCCTTGAGAAACAAGGAATTCTGCGTGATTTACCCCATCCCGTAGTTCGCCTCGACTGGTTCGTGCCGCTGGCACGCAAGGCCCAAGGGCTACCCCACCAGGAGCATCCATGCTGTTTACTGATCTCGGCCTTTCGGCCGAAATCCTGCGCGCTATTGCCGAGCAGGGTTACACCGAACCTACCCCCATCCAGCAACAAGCCATTCCCGCCGTCATGGCCGGCCGCGACCTCATGGCCTGCGCCCAGACCGGCACCGGCAAGACCGCCGGCTTCACCCTGCCTATTCTCCAACGCCTCGCCGAAGCTCCCCGCCGCGCCCCGACGCCTCTCAAGCCCCGCGTCCTGATCCTGGCACCGACCCGGGAACTGGCCCTGCAGGTGGAAGAGAGCGTGCGTACCTATGGCCAGCACCTGCCCTTCAAGTCCATGTCCCTCTTCGGCGGCGTCGGCATGAATCCCCAGGTGGCTTCCCTGCGCCGCGGCGTGGATATCCTGGTGGCCTGCCCGGGCCGCCTGCTGGACCACGTGAACCAGCGCACCCTGGATCTCTCCGCTGTGGAAATCCTCGTCCTCGATGAAGCCGACCGCATGCTGGACATGGGCTTCATCCGCGACATCCGCAAGATCCTGGCCCTGCTGCCGCCCAACGGCCAGCGCCAGAACCTGCTCTTCTCCGCCACGTTCTCTGACGAGATCAAGGATCTGGCCCGCAGCTTCCTGCACGACCCCCAGTCCATCGAAGTGGCTCGCCGCAATACCACCGTGGAAACCGTCGCCCAGACCATCATCCACGTGGACCGGGAGAAGAAGAAGGATGTGCTGCTGCACCTCTTCGAGAACCGCGGCTGGAACCAGGTGCTGATCTTCACCCGCACCAAGCACGGCGCCGATGCCCTGGCCCGCCGCCTGGACAAGGAAGGCATCCGCTCCGCCGCCTTGCACGGCAACAAGACCCAGGGCGCCCGAGTGCGGGCCCTCACCGAATTCAAGGACGGCAAGCTGGTGGCCCTGGTGGCCACCGACATTGCCGCCCGGGGTATCGACATCGACCAGTTGCCCTACGTGGTGAACTACGAGTTGCCCAACGTGGCAGAAGACTATGTGCACCGTATCGGCCGTACCGGCCGGGCCGGCGCCGAAGGGGAAGCCATTTCCCTGGTCTGCCACGAAGAGAAGGACAACCTGCGGGGTATCGAGCGCCTGATCAAGATGGATCTGGGCAAGGTCATCCTGCCCGGCTTCGAGCCCAGCGCCAATCCTACTCCGGCTCCGCCCCCCCAGAATCGTGGTGGCCAGCGCCAGGGTCAAGGCCAGGGACGCGGTGGCAACGGCAATAACGGCGGCCGTAACGGTGGCCGCGAGGGCTCCCGGGAAGGCGGCAGAAGTGGCGGCCAATCCCAGGGCCGGGGCCGCCCCCAGGGCGGCAATGGCGGTAATGGTGGCAACGGCGGCGAAGGCCGGCGCTTCGGCGAAAACCGGGGCCGCGGCAACAGCGGCAGCGGCGGCAACAGCGGGACCGGCGGCAACGGCCCGAGCCATCGCAACGGCAGCCGCCACCACTGAGCGACGGGGCCCCGCAGCCCCTCAATACCTGAGGCCCTAGCCTCAACCGAAACGCCGAAGACCTGAAAATCTTCGGCGTTTTTTTGGGTCAAACTGGCTAAACTGCACCTTTTTTCTCGCTGCCGACGCCCATGAAACTGACTCCCTGGTTGCTCGCTGCTTCCGCTGCCCTTTTCGCTGCCTGCCAGACGGTGCCCATCACCGGCCGCAGCCAGATGCAATTCCTTGGCGAAGGCCAGGAAATGCGCATGGGCCTGACCTCCTACCAGGACATCCTGAAGAAGGAGAAGGTGTCGGACGACCCCGAACTGAACGCCCAGATTCAGCGCGTCGGCCGGCGCATCGCCGCCGCCACGGGCAAGAATTACCAGTGGGAATTCAAGGTCATCGAGAACGACAAGACCATCAACGCTTTCTGCCTGCCCGGTGGCAAGGTGGCGGTCTATACCGGCCTGCTGCCGGTGACCCAGGACGATGCAGGCCTGGCGGCGGTGATCGGCCATGAAGTGGCCCACGCCATCGCCCGCCACGGGGGTGAGCGCCTGAGCCAGCAGATGCTGGTGGCCGGCCTGACCGCCGCCGTGGTGGTGTCCTCCAGCGATTCCCGCAAAGCCAACCTCTACGCCGGCCTGCTGGGCGCCGGAGCCGCGGTGGGCTACCTTCTGCCCTACTCCCGCCTGCAGGAATCGGAGGCGGACCGCATGGGCCTGGTCTACATGGCCAAGGCCGGCTATGACCCCCACGCCTCTCTGGAATTGTGGAAACGCATGGCGGAAGCCGCCAAGCGCGAAAGCAAGCCGCCGGAGTTCCTCTCCACCCACCCGGCCGATTCCACCCGCATCCGCCAGATCCAGGACTGGCTGCCCGAAGCGATGCAGTACTACAAGCCGGTGCCGGAAGCGGCCAAGCACGGGAAATGAGGGGCTGCTTTCCAGTCCCGGCGGCCCCCGCACAGCCCTGAATAGCCGGTTTTGCTATAGAATTTCCCCCTTTCCCCTACGCCGTACCGAAAATGCCCCAAACCCTCTATGACAAGCTCTGGCAGAGCCATGTGGTGCATGAAGAAGCCGATGGCACCGCGCTGATTTATATCGATCGTCATTTGGTCCACGAAGTGACCAGCCCCCAGGCTTTCGAGGGTCTGAAGCTGGCAGGCCGCAAACCCTGGCGCATTTCCTCCATCGTCGCCACGGCGGACCACAACACCCCGACGGACCACTGGGAAGAAGGCATCAAGGACCCGATCTCCCGTCAGCAGGTGGAAACCCTGGACGCCAACATCCGTGAAGTGGGCGCCCTCGCCTACTGGCCCTTCAAGGACATGCGGCAGGGCATCGTGCACGTGGTGGGGCCGGAAAACGGCGCCACCCTGCCCGGCATGACCGTGGTCTGCGGCGACTCCCACACCTCCACCCACGGCGCCTTCGCCTGTATGGCCCACGGCATCGGCACCTCCGAGGTGGAGCACGTGATGGCCACCCAGTGCCTGATCCAGAAGAAGTCCAAGTCCATGCTGATCCGCGTCGAGGGCAAGCTGGGCAAGGGCGTCACCGGCAAGGACGTGGCCCTGGCCATCATCGGCAAGATCGGTACCGCCGGCGGTACCGGCTACGCCATCGAATTCGGCGGCTCCGCCATCCGCGGCCTCTCCATGGAAGGCCGCATGACCCTGTGCAATATGGCCATCGAAGCCGGTGCGCGCATGGGTTTCGTGGCGGTGGACGACACCACCATCAACTATCTGAAGGACCGCCCCTTCTCCCCCAAGGGCGAGACCTGGGACAAGGCAGTGGCCCACTGGCGCACCCTGAAGTCCGACGAAGGCGCCACCTTCGACCGCGTGGTGGATTTGAAGGCTGAGGAAATCCAGCCCCAGGTGACCTGGGGCACCTCCCCCGAGATGGTGGTGGCCATCGGTGCGACCGTGCCCGATCCCGCCAAGGAAGCCGATCCGGTCAAGCGCGAAGGCATGGAGCGGGCCTTGCAGTACATGGGTCTGACGCCCAATCTGGAAATCAAGAAGATCGCCATCGACAAGGTCTTCATCGGTTCCTGCACCAACTCCCGTATCGAGGACCTGCGCGAAGCCGCCACCGTGGTGCGGGGCCGCCAGAAGGCCGCCAACGTCAAGCTGGCCCTGGTGGTGCCGGGCTCCGGTCTGGTCAAGCGCCAGGCCGAGGCCGAAGGTCTGGACAAGATCTTCATCGCCGCCGGCTTCGAGTGGCGCGAACCGGGCTGCTCCATGTGCCTGGCCATGAATGCCGACCGGCTGGAGCCGGGCGAGCGCTGCGCCTCCACCTCCAACCGCAATTTTGAAGGCCGTCAGGGCCCCGGCGGGCGTACCCACCTGGTCAGTCCCGCCATGGCTGCAGCGGCGGGGATCGCCGGCCACTTTGCCGACGTGCGTGACATTCTCTGAAGACCGAGGAGATTAGAGCCATGAAAAAACTGACCCTGATCGTCGCAGCCCTGGCCGTTCTGCTGGCCGGCTGCAACACCGTGCGCGGCATCGGCCAGGACATCGAAAAGGGTGGCGAGGCCATCCAGAAGGCGACCAAGTAATGCAGGCATTTACCAAACTCGACGGCCTGGTGGCCCCCCTCGACCGTAACAACGTCGATACCGACGCCATCATCCCCAAGCAGTTCCTCAAGTCCATCAAGCGTTCCGGCTTCGGCCCCAACGCCTTCGACGAGTGGCGCTACATGGATCACGGCGAGCCGGGCATGGACAACTCCAAGCGGCCCCTGAATCCCAATTTCGTGCTCAACCAGCAACGCTACCAGGGCGCTTCCGTGCTGCTGACCCGCAGCAACTTCGGCTGCGGCTCCTCCCGGGAGCATGCTCCCTGGGCCCTGCTGGATTACGGCTTCCGCGTGGTCATCGCCGAATCCTTCGCCGACATCTTCTTCAACAACTGCTTCAAGAACGGCATCCTGCCCATCGTCCTTCCCAAGGCCGAGATCGATGCCCTGTTCGGCCTCACCGAATACACCCCGGGCTTCAAGCTGGTGGTGGACCTGGAGCAGCAGAAGGTGGTGCGCCCCGACGGCCACGCCATCCCCTTCGAGGTGGATGCCTTCCGCCGCGAATGCCTGCTCAACGGCTGGGACGATATCGGCCTGACCCTGAGACACGCCGACAAGATCAAGGCCTTCGAGGAACGCCGCCGGGCTGAACAGCCCTGGCTGTTTTCCTGATCTTTTTTTGCCACAGAGGACACAGAGTTCACAGAGAGGAAGTTGCGGGATTGGCCTGTTGATGCAGGTTCCGTGATGCCCCAGGGGGTTTTACCTCTGTGTTCTCTGTGCCCTCTGTGGCCAAGTCCTTTAAGGTTCTGAAAATGAAAATTTGCGTTCTCCCCGGTGACGGCATCGGTCCCGAAATCATGGCGGAAGCCGTGCGTGTGCTGGAAGCCCTGAACCTGGGCTTTGAAATGGAAACCGCCCTGCTCGGCGGCTGTGCCGTGGATGCCACCGGCACCCCCTACCCGGAAGCCACCCAGAAGCTGGCCCAGGAAGCCGATGCCGTACTGCTGGGCGCCGTGGGTGGCCCCCAGTGGGACACCCTGCCCCGGGAGCAGCGCCCCGAGCGCGGCCTGCTGGGCATCCGCAAGCAACTCAACCTGTTTGCCAACCTGCGCCCCGCCATCCTCTACCCGGAACTGGCCAATGCTTCCACCCTGAAGCCCGAAGTGGTGGCCGGCCTGGACATCCTCATCGTGCGCGAACTGACCGGCGATATCTACTTCGGCCAGCCCCGCGGCATCGAGGAGCGCGAGATTGACGGCCAGAAGCAGCGTTTCGGCTTCAACACCATGCACTACAGCGAATCCGAAATCCGCCGCATCCTGCGCGTGGCCTTCGAAGCCGCCCGCAAGCGCAACAAGAAGCTGTGCTCGGTGGACAAGATGAACGTGCTGGAAACCACCCAGCTCTGGCGCGACATCGCCAACGAACTGGCCCCCGAATACCCGGACGTGGAACTCTCCCACATGCTGGTGGATAACGCCGCCATGCAGCTGGTGCGCAATCCCAAGCAGTTCGACGTGATGGTCACCGGCAACATGTTCGGCGACATCCTCTCCGACGAAGCCTCCATGCTCACCGGCTCCATCGGCATGCTGCCCTCCGCCTCCCTGGACGCCAACAACAAGGGCCTCTACGAGCCCTCTCACGGTTCCGCTCCGGACATCGCCGGCAAGGGCGTGGCCAACCCGCTGGCCACCATCCTCTCCGCCGCCATGATGCTGCGCTACACCTTCAATATGGAAGAAGCCGCCGTGAAGGTGGAAAACGCCGTGAAGAAGGTGCTGGCCCAGGGCTACCGCACCGGCGACATCTACGAGCCGGGCACCACCAAGGTGGGCACCAAGCAGATGGGCGACGCCGTTCTCGCGGCCCTCTGAGCATTCAGGGAAAACCATGAGGGCGGCGGAGTGGAAAAGCCCGCCGCCTGTGATACCGTTACATATTCGTTAATTAGTTCTTTACCCAAGGAAGCAGTGATGAAGCGAGTTGGTCTGGTTGGTTGGCGCGGCATGGTCGGTTCCGTCCTCATGCAGCGCATGGTGGAAGAAGGCGATTTCGCCCATATCGAGCCGGTGTATTTCTCCACTTCCAATGCCGGCGGCAAGGCCCCGGTGTTCGGTGGCAAGGAAGCCGCTGCGCCCCTGCAGGACGCCATGTCCGTGGACGCACTGAAGGCCTGCGACATCATCATCACCTGCCAGGGTGGCGACTACACCAAGGAAGTCTTCCCCAAGCTGCGGGCTGCCGGCTGGAACGGCCACTGGATCGACGCCGCCTCCGCCCTGCGCATGGCCGACGACGCCGTGATCATCCTCGACCCGGTGAACAAGAACGTCATCCAGGATTCCCTGGCCAAGGGCGGCAAGAACTGGATCGGCGGCAACTGTACCGTCTCCCTGATGCTGATGGGCCTGGGCGGCCTGTTCCAGAACGACCTGATCGAGTGGGCCACCTCCATGACCTACCAGGCCGCTTCCGGCGCCGGCGCCCAGAACATGCGCGAGCTGATCGCCCAGATGGGGGCCATCCACGCCTCCGTGGCCGACCTGCTGGCCGATCCGGCCTCCGCCATCCTGGAAATCGACCGCAAGGTGGCTGAAACCATCCGTTCCGACGCCTTCCCCAAGAAGAACTTCCGCAACACCCCCCTGGCCGGCAGCCTGATCCCCTGGATCGACGTGCCCGTGGAAAACGGCCAGTCCAAGGAAGAATGGAAGGGTGGCGCCGAATGCAACAAGATCCTCGGCAAGCCCGCTTTCCGTAGCGCCGGCTCCATCCCCATCGATGGTCTCTGCGTGCGTATCGGCGCCATGCGCTGCCACTCCCAGGCCCTGACCATCAAGCTGAAGAAGGATGCGCCCCTGGACGAGATCAGCGACATGCTGGCCAAGGCCAACCAGTGGGCCAAGGTGGTACCCAACGAGCGCGAGATTTCCGAGCGCGAGCTGACCCCCGCCGCCGTCACCGGCACCCTCACCGTGCCCGTCGGCCGTCTGCACAAGATGGCCATGGGCCCCGAGTACCTGGCTGCCTTCACCTGCGGTGACCAGCTGCTGTGGGGTGCTGCCGAGCCCCTGCGCCGCATGCTGCGCATCCTGCTGGAAGCCTGATCCCCCGGCCGGATATTCCGGTGACAAAAAAGGACGCCTGCGGGCGTCCTTTTTCATTCATAGTCGGTGCTTAATCATCCATGGCCCATGGGCCATAGCCCCAACTCATGGCCAGCGGAGTGGCGCCGGGTGACGGTCATGGCGATGACGAGGGAAACGGTGCTGGGGAGAGAGGATGCTAACCCGCCCTGCCCTGAGAGGCAGCAGGGACGCGGCTTGGCACTCGCCCCAGCTGCCAAGGCGCATCCCGCCTGCCCGGCGCGGCAGGGGGTGGCAAGAATGGCGCCCCTATTGCCGCTCAGGGCAGGTGTTGCGAAGGTATTGAAGTAGCGGGAAGAAACCGCTCCCCTCCCCGGATTCCGGCTGGAGGGAAACGGCGTGGCCCCGTGCCTGGGATGCTCAGGCCGGGCTGGCCGGAATGCGCGGGGTGGCGCACTGCACGTCACCACACTGGGCGCGGTGGCGCAGGGCGTGATCCATCAGCACCAGGGCCAGCATGGCCTCGGCAATGGGCGTGGCGCGGATGCCGACACAGGGGTCGTGGCGGCCTTCGGTGGCCACTTCCACGGCATTGCCCTGCAGGTCCACGGAGCGGCGCGGCTGGGCAATGGAAGACGTGGGCTTGATGGCCATGTTCACCACGATCTCCTGACCCGTGGAAATCCCCCCCAGCACGCCGCCGGCATGGTTGGAGAGGAAGCCTTGCGGGGTGATTTCGTCGCCGTGTTCGCTACCCTTCTGGGCCACGGAAGCAAAGCCGGCGCCGATCTCCACGCCCTTGACGGCGTTGATACCCATCATGGCGTAGGCGATTTCCGCATCCAGACGGTCATAGACCGGCTCGCCCCAGCCCGGAGGAACCCCGGTGGCGGTGACGGTGATCTTGGCGCCGACGGAATCCAGGGACTTGCGCAGGGCATCCATGTAGGCCTCCAGCTCCGGCACGAGGGCGGCGTTGGGGGCGAAGAAGGCATTGCCATCAATGTCGGCAGCGCTGACAAAGGGAATCTCGATGGGGCCCAGGGCGCTCATCCAGCCCCGGATGCCGATGCCGTAGCGTTGCTGCAGCCACTTGCGGGCAATGGCGCCAGCCGCCACGCGCACGGCGGTTTCCCGGGCGGAGGAGCGGCCGCCGCCGCGATAGTCGCGGAAGCCGTATTTCTGGGTGTAGCCGTAATCGGCATGGCCGGGGCGGAAGGTCTGGGCGATGTTGCCGTAGTCCTTGCTGCGCTGATCCTGGTTGCGGATCAAGAGGCCGATGGGGGTACCGGTGGTTTTGCCGTCAAAGACGCCGGAGAGAATCTCGACGGTGTCCGGCTCCCGACGCTGGGTGACGTGGCGGGAAGTGCCGGGCTTGCGCCGGTCCAGTTCGGCCTGAATGTCCGCCTCGGTCAGTTCCAGTCCGGGAGGACAGCCATCCACCACGCAGCCGATGGCCGGGCCGTGGGATTCGCCGAAGGAAGTCACCGTAAACAGGGTGCCGAAAGTATTGCCGGACATGGGCGTCAAAACCTTGTGCTGGAAAGGTTTCGGAGTTTATCACAGGGCCGGGGGCGGCATCCGGCGGGGCCGCCCCGCAGGCGGGGTCAGGCGGCGGTTTTGCCTTCCAGCGCTTCCCAGCGTTCGAGCAGCGCCAGCAGCTCCTCGTCGATCTCGCCCAGACGGGCGGAAAGGCGCTGGGCTTCCTGGGGGTCGCGCTGGTACAGGCCCGGGTCTTCCAGACGCTGGCTGATGCCGGCCTGCTCCGCCTCCAGTCCGGCAATGCGGTCCGGCAGGGCTTCCAGTTCCTTGGTTTCCTTGTAGGAAAGCTTGACCGGCTTGGCCTTGGCGCCCTTCTCTTCCTTCGGCGCCGCAGCTTTTTCTTCCCGGGCCTGGGCCTTGGCGGCTTCTGCTTCGGCGGCCTGGCGCTTCTGCTGGTAGGCCGCCCAGTCGCTGTAGCCACCGGCGTACTCGTGCCACACGCCGTCGCCTTCGGCGGCGATGGTCTGGGTTACCACGTTATCGAGGAAAGCCCGGTCGTGGCTGACCAGGAACAGGGTGCCCGGGTAGTCCTGCAGCAGCTGTTCGAGCAGCTCCAGGGTTTCGATATCCAGGTCGTTGGTGGGTTCGTCCAGCACCAGCACATTGGCCGGACGGGCGAAGAGCCGGGCCAGCAGCAGGCGGTTGCGCTCGCCGCCGGAGAGGGACTTCACCGGCGAACGGGCCCGCTGTGGCGCGAAAAGGAAGTCGCCCAGGTAGCTGATGACGTGCTTTTTCTCGTTGCCGATTTCCACGTAGTCGGAGCCCGGGGAAATGACGTCGGCCAGGGCGGCTTCCTCGTCCAACTGGCTGCGGAACTGGTCGAAATAGGCCACTTCCACCTTGGTGCCCTGGCGCACCGTGCCCTCGTCGGGCTGCAGTTCGCCCAGAATGAGGCGCAGCAGGGTGGTCTTACCAGCACCGTTGGGGCCGATCAGGCCGATCTTGTCGCCGCGCATGAGGCGGGTGGAGAAATCCCGCACGATGGTGCGGTCGCCGTAGCGTTTGGTGACATGCACCAGCTCGGCCACCAGCTTGCCGCTCTTTTCGCCGGCATCCAGGTTCAGTTCGACCTTGCCCTGGCGATCCCGCCGGGCCGCCCGATCCCGCCGCAACTGCTCCAGGCGCAGCACCCGGCCTTCGTTGCGGGTGCGCCGGGCTTCCACGCCCTTGCGGATCCACACTTCTTCCTGGGCCAGAAACTTGTCGAACTTGGCATTGACCACTGCCTCGTCGGCCAGCATGCGCTCCTTGCGCTCCTGGTAGGTGGCGAAGTTGCCGGGAAAACTCACCAGCTGGCCCCGGTCCAACTCGACGATGCGGGTGGCCAGGCGGTTGAGGAAGGCCCGGTCGTGAGTGATGAAGAGCAGGGTGACGTTGGCTTCAACGAGCAGATTTTCCAGCCAGGCGATGGCCCCCACGTCCAGGTGGTTGGTGGGTTCGTCCAGCAGCAGCACTTCCGGCGCCACGGCCAGGGCCTGGGCCAGGGCCAGGCGCTTCTTCTGGCCGCCGGAAAGGCCGCCCACCCGGGCCTCCGGGTCCAGGGAAAAGCGCTGGATGGCGGCTTCGGCCTGGGCATTGACGGCCCAGGCACCCCGGGCTTCCAGGTCGGTCTGCAACTGGTGCAGGCGGGCCAGCAGGGGCTCGTGGTCGGCCCCCTCTTCTGCCAGGCGATGGGAAACCTCGTGGTACTCGGCCAGCAGCACCGAGGTATCCCCCATGCCCCCCACCACGGCCTGAAAGACGCTCTGTTCCGGGTCGAAGGGCGGCTCCTGGGGTACGTAGCCGATGCGCGCGCCGGGCTGGCGCCAGACCTCGCCATCGTCCAGCCCGCCCTGGCCGGCCAGGGCCTTGAGCAGGGAGGATTTGCCGCAGCCGTTGCGACCGATCAGGGCCACCCGTTCGCCGGGGTCCAGCTGGAAATCGGCGTGGTCCAGGAGGGGCACGTGGCCGAAGGCCAGGCAGGCGGATTTGAGTTGCAGATAGGGCACGGGCGGACGGGGGATAAGAGGAAGGCCGCTATTGTAGCCTTGCCGCCAGCTCCATGACGCCACGGAAAGGAAAACCCCGGCCGGAGCCGGGGTTCAGAGTCATGCCGGGGCGCCAGGACCCGGGGCAGGAGTTCAGACCTTGAAGCGCTGCAAGGCCAGCTGAAGCTCGTTGGAAAGCAGTTGCAGGTTCTGGGCCGAGGCCGTGTTCTGGGTGGAAGAGGCGCTCCCCTCCTCCGCCATCTGGGCGATCTGCTCCACCATGCGGGCGATTTCCTGGCTTACCACGCTCTGCTCCCGGGTACTGTCGGCAATATCCCGCACCGTGGAGACCGAACGGCTGGTGTTGGTATCGATCACTTCCAGGGCCTGGCCGGCTTCCCGGGCCCGGACCACGCCGGCTTCCACCTGCTGGCTGACCACCTGCATGCCCAACACGGCGCTCTGGGTTTCGCTGGTGATGGCCGAAATGGTGTTGGCGATTTCCTGGGTGGACTGGCTGGTGCGCTCCGCCAGCTTGCGCACTTCATCCGCCACCACGGCGAAGCCCCGGCCCTGTTCACCGGCCCGGGCCGCCTCGATGGCGGCGTTGAGGGCCAGCAGATTGGTCTGGTCGGCGATTTCCTTGATCACGCCGACGATGCCGGAAATCTGCTGGGAACGCTGGCCCAGGCTTTCGATCACCTCGGCGGAGCGGCCGATATCCCCAGCAATGCGCTCCATTTCCTGCTCGTTTTCCTGGACGATGCGGCGCCCCAGATGGGCGGATTCAGCAGCCTCTTCGCCGATGTGGGCCGCATCGCCGGCACTGGAGGCGACATGGGAAATGCTGACGGACATCTGCTCCACTGAAGCCGCCATGCCGGAGGCCGACTGGGACTGCTGCTCGGCGGCCTCCATGGCGTTGCGGGAAGCACTTTCCACTTCCGCAGCAGCCTGGCCAACCCGGCTGGCAGCAGTAGAAATCTCACCCACCAGGCTGCGCACGCTGGCCGCGGTGACATTGAGGGAATGCCCCAGCCGATGGATTTCGTTGTCGCTGCGAGCATCGGCCTCAGCCACGCTGATGGTCAGGTCGCCGCTGCCCAGGCGGTCCATCTGGCGCATGAAATCAGCCAGGGGCCCCAGGCGCTGGCGCACCAGGAAAAAGATGACAGCGCAGGAGAGCAAGGCGGAAATGGCACTGGCAATGATGAGAAAATCGCGCAGCTTCAAGCTTTCCTCAAGAAATTCATCAAGCCAGGCCGCCCCCACCAGACGCCAGCCCCAGCGCTCTGAAGTTGCTGCGACGCCGAGTTTTTCCCGCAGCCGACCGGTTTCATCGGCAACGCTGTAGCGCAGCAGGCCATCAGGCCCCTTGACCACCTTGGTCAGGCTGTCCCGGGCTTCCGCAGCGGCGCCTTCCAGGGTCTTGCCCTGCAGGGTGGGGTGGACGACAAATTCGGCGACAGTCTTCTCGTCCTGGGTTGGCCGGGCGATATAGACATAGCCGGTCTTCGCCACCTTGATATTGGAAAACAGCTCCCGGGTGCGGGCCAGTTCCGTATCCAGCTTGATGCGCACGGAAAGGCCGCCGAAGACCTTACCTTCCGGCGTCTTCAGGGCCTTTACGGTGCTGAAGAAATAAGCGCCGTTGCGAATCACCAAGCCGGCGTAGTCCTTGCCCTGGAGGATGGCCTTGCTCACCGGGTCGTCGGCACCCAGGGGCACGCCATCCATGTAGGCACCATCCTTCTTCAGCAGGGTGGCAGCCCGGTACAGCTTGCCATCGTGGATCACCAGGACGGCGGCATCTTCACCCGTCAAATCCTGAAAATTCTGCAGCAGGCGATGGTTGTTGTTGAAAACTTCATTGCCGACCCGGATCACCGGCAGCTCCACACCGCCAGAGGCCACCATGCCCTGGCCCAGGGTCACCTCCCCGGGCAACTGGCGCTTGAAGAAGCCGGCTTGCCGCTCACCCCGGGCCAATACGCCCTCGAACATGCTGTCCAGCACATCGCCGAGGATGTGCATCTGTTCCTTGAGGTCGCTCTCGGCCAGCTGGATGGAGGACTTGGCGGCCATGGAGGTGGCCAGGTAGGTCATCACCGAAAATATGGCGATGAGCAGGGCGGCGGCCGCCATGATGATCTGTCGGGCAATGGGCTGCCGCTGGTAGGCTTGGGGCATGGGGTTATCCTCTTCTTTGAAATGGCTGCCCGGCAAGACCGGGGCTGGCTGATGACGGAGGTTTTACGAATGTTGCCAATCTAATACCGGGATCATACCGCAGCCACCACCCACCAACCCAGGGCTTCGGCAGGATCAAAGCCATGAATTCACCCGCTGTACGGCCATCTACGTACAATCACTCCAAACCATGGTTCGACTTCCCCGGGATGCTTCACCCGACCCATTCACCGCCATGGCTTTATCCCCGCCAGACCATTAAAATGGCGGACTTTTAGCGGAAAGCCCGGCCCGATGAGCATCACCAACAACAAGAAAGCCTTTCACGACTACTTCATCGAGGAGAAGGTCGAGGCTGGCCTCGCCCTCGAAGGGTGGGAGGTCAAGGCCATCCGTGCCGGCCGGGTTAATCTCAAGGAAGCCTACGTCGTCATCAAGCGTGGCGAAATCTGGCTGCTGGGAATGCATCTGACGGCCCTACCCACCGCTTCCACCCACGTCACCCCGGAGCCGACCCGCACCCGCAAGCTGCTGCTGCACCGGGAGCAGATCGACAAGCTCATCGGCAAGGTGGAGCGGGCCGGCTATGCCCTGGTGCCCATCGACCTGCACTACACCCGGGGCCGCATCAAGGCCGAGATCGGCCTGGCCAAGGGCAAGAAGCAGCACGACAAGCGGGAAACCGAAAAGCAGCGGGACTGGGACCGGGAAAAGCAGCGCCTCCTGCGGGTGAAGGCCTGATGGCCCTGGCCGATCTGCTTTACTGGGTCGGCCTGGTGGCCGTGGCAGTGAGCGCCGCCACGGGCGTTTTTGAAGCCGAACGCAAGGGCATGGATCTGGTGGGTGCGGTCATGGTCGCCGTGGCCACCGGGCTCGGCGGCGGCACGGTGCGGGATGTGCTGCTGGACCGCAATGTCTTCTGGGTGGTGGACCAGACCTATCTGCTGGCCGCTTTCGGCACTGGCCTGCTGACTTTCTTCCTGGTGCGCCGGCATCCTGTGTCGCCCCGCCTCTTCCTCTACCCTGATGCCCTGGGCCTGGCCCTCTTCGCCGTCCTTGGCACCCAGGCGGCCCTGCACTGGCATGCCCCCTGGCTGGTGGCCAGCCTCATGGGGGTCATCACCGGCGTCTTCGGCGGCGTGGTGCGGGACATCTTCTGCAACCAGGTGCCGCTCATCTTCCTGCCGGGAGAACTCTACGCCTCGGCCGCCCTGGCCGGCTGCCTGCTGCTCATCGGCCTGCAGGAGTTCGGCGTTTCCCCCGTCTGGTCAGCCTGGCTGGCCGCTGGCTTGATTTTCGGCCTGCGCTGGGCCGCCATCGTCTTCAAGATTTCTGTTCCCACCTTCAAGCCGCGCTGAGCAGTCCCCTCCCGGAGAGGCAGGAAGGACGCCATTCTCCGTAGCCTGCCCGCCCTCTGCCGCTTGCCGCCTGCCTCTCAGGCCCATGGCCATGATGGGTAACTGCGAGCGGTTCCGCATCTCCCAATAGCATCCAGATGCATTACGGCAATAAAAAAGGCGCCGCAATTGCGGCGCCTTTTGGCTGGAGCTTGAGTCCAGGTTTAGCCGGCCTTGTGGGCGCCCAGGCGGGTCCAGGTATCCACCACCGTATCCGGGTTGAGGGAGATGGAGGAAATGCCCTGATCCATCAACCACTCAGCCAGATCGGGATGGTCGGAGGGGCCCTGGCCGCAGATACCGACGTACTTGCCCTTCTTGTTGGCGGAGGCGATGGCCATGGCCAGCAGGGTCTTCACCGCCGGGTCCCGCTCGTCGAAGAGGGAAGCCACCAGGCCGGAATCCCGGTCCAGGCCCAGGGTCAGCTGGGTCAGGTCGTTGGAGCCGATGGAGAAGCCGTCGAACACTTCCAGGAACTGGTCGGCCAGCAGGGCGTTGGAGGGAATCTCGCACATCATGATCAGCTTGAGATTGTTCTCGCCTTGCTTCAGGCCGTGCTCGGCCAGCAGGCTGACCACGCCCTTACCTTCATCGACGGTGCGCACGAAGGGCACCATCAGTTCCACGTTGGTCAGGCCCATTTCTTCCCGGACCTTCTTCATGGCACGGCATTCCAGGGCAAAACAGTCGCGGAAGGTACTGGCGATGTAGCGGGAAGCACCGCGGAAGCCCAGCATGGGGTTTTCTTCCTCGGGTTCGTAGAGATCGCCACCCAGCAGCTTGCGGTACTCGTTGGACTTGAAGTCGGAGAGACGCACGATGACGGGCTTGGGCCAGAAAGCGGCGGCAATGGTGGAGACGCCTTCGGCCAGCTTCTCGACGAAGAATTCCACCGGATTGGCGTAACCCCGGGCGCGACGCTGAATCTCTTCCCGCTTGGAAGCGGGCAGGCGATCGATTTCCAGGATGGCCTTGGGGTGGATGCCGATGACGTTGTTGATGACGAATTCAACCCGGGCCAGGCCAACGCCGGCGTTGGGCAGCTGGGAGAACTCGAAGGCCAGCTCCGGGTTACCCACGTTCATCATGATCTTGGTCTGAATCTCGGGCATGGTGCCCAGATCGCGGGAGATCACTTCGTAATCCAGCTTGCCGCGATAGACGTGGCCGGTGTCGCCTTCGGTGCAGGAGACCGTGACCACTTCGCCTTCGCCCAGGGTTTCGGTAGCGTCACCGCAACCGACGATGGCGGGAATGCCCAGTTCGCGGGCAATGATGGCGGCGTGGCAGGTACGGCCACCGCGGTTGGTGACGATGGCGGAAGCCCGCTTCATCACCGGCTCCCAGTTGGGATCGGTCATGTCGGCCACCAGTACATCACCGGGCTTGACCTGGTCCATCTCGGAGGGATCGCGCACCACGCGCACCGGGCCGACGCCGATCTTCTGGCCGATGGCACGGCCGGAGGCCAGCACCTTGGAGAAGGACTTGAGCTTGAACTTCTCCAGGCGGCCGTGGCTTTCCTGGGACTTCACGGTCTCGGGGCGGGCCTGCAGGATGTACAGCTTGCCATCCACACCATCCTTGCCCCACTCGATGTCCATGGGGCGCTGGTAGTGCTTCTCGATGATCATGGCGTAGCGGGCCAGTTCCTCCACTTCGGCATCGGTGATGGCGAAACGGTGACGGTCGGCCTCGGCCACGTCCTCGGTGATGGTGGACTTGCCGGCGACCTTCTCGGCGGAGAAGGTCATCTTGATCAGCTTGGAACCCAGGTTGCGGCGGATCACGGCCTTCTTGCCGGCGGCCAGCATGGGCTTGTGCACGTAGAACTCGTCCGGGTTCACGGCGCCCTGCACCACGGTCTCGCCGAGGCCGTAGGAGGCGGTGACGAAGACGGCATCGCGGAAGCCGGATTCGGTATCCAGGGTGAACAACACACCGGCAGCGCCCTTGTCGGAACGCACCATGCGCTGTACGCCGGCAGACAATGCCACTTCGGCGTGGGTGAAGCCCTTGTGCACCCGGTAGGAAATGGCCCGGTCGTTGTACAGGGAGGCGAACACTTCCTTCATGGCGTGAAGGATGTTGTCGAAGCCGTGGATGTTGAGGAAGGTTTCCTGCTGGCCGGCGAAGGAGGCGTCGGGCAGATCCTCGGCAGTGGCGGAGGAGCGCACGGCGAAGGAGGCGTCGGCGGTGGAATCGGCGATCAGGGCGTCGTAGTGGGCCTTGATCTCGTTCTGCAGCTGGGCCGGGAACGGGGTATCGATGATCCACTGGCGGATCTTGGCGCCAGCAGCCAGCAGGGCATTGACGTTATCCACATCCAGCGTGGAGAGTTCTGCCTCGATGCGGGCGGCCAGGCCTTCATGGGCAAGAAACTCCCGATAGGCATGGGCCGTGGTGGCAAAACCGCCGGGAACCCGCACACCGGTATTGGCCAGCTGGCTGATCATTTCGCCGAGGGAGGCGTTCTTGCCGCCAACACGATCCACATCGGTCATGCGCAGTTGGTCGAAACCGATCACATAATCGCTCATGAAGTCCTTCCTGAAGATTGTTTCAAAGTCGGGAAACCGATATTTTAGCGCCTTCCACAACACTTGACCCGCCGATTAGGGAAATCCATGACCCAAGCTGCACCCCCGCTGCCCGCCCGAACCATTTTCTTCATCTCCGACGGGACCGGCATCACCGCCGAGACCCTGGGCCACAGCCTGCTCACCCAATTCGAGGGCGTGCGGCTCAAGCAGGTGCGCATTCCCTTCGTCAACACCCCGGAAAAGGCCTGGGAATGCCTGGATCGCCTGCAGGAAGCTACCCGGCAGGACGGCGCCCGCCCCATCGTTTTCTCCACCCTGGTGGATCGGGAGCTGAACCGCATCATCAGCAATGCGGACACGCTCTGCCTGAACTTCTTCGAAACCTTCATCGTGCCCCTGGAAGCGGAGCTGGGGGTGAAATCCACCCACACCATCGGCCGCACCCACGGTTCCATCGATACCAACGACTACAAGCAGCGCATCGAGGCCATCAACTACACCCTCTCCCACGACGACGGGGTGACCAACCAGGGGCTAGAGCAGGCCGACGTGATCCTGGTGGGCGTTTCCCGCTGCGGCAAGACCCCCACCAGCCTCTACCTGGCCATGCAGTTCGGCGTGAAGGCCGCCAATTTCCCTCTGATTCCCGAAGACTTCGAGCGCATGAAGCTGCCGGACAGCCTCATCAAGCACCAGGACAAGCTCTTCGGCCTGACCATCCAGCCGGAACGGCTCAACCAGATCCGCAGCGAACGGCGCCCCAACAGCAAGTACGCCTCTCTGGAAAACTGCCGCTACGAAGTGAAGGAAGCGGAAAAGATGATGCGCGGCCACGGCATCCGCTGGCTCGATTCATCCACCAAGTCCATCGAGGAAATTTCCACCACCATCATGCAGGAAGTGAAGCTGGAACGACTCAGCTTCTAAGCGCCGTCCAAGCTACCTGCGCCACAACGCAACAGGGGCGCCCTTCTCCGCAGCCTATCGCGGAAGAACGGCGCCCCTGCTGCATCTCAGGGCATACCCTCCGGGCCGGCAACTCAGCGCCGTTGGCGCACCGTCTCGAACAGGCAGATCGCAGCGGCAGCAGCCACGTTGAGGGATTCGCTGCCCCCTGGCATGGGAATGGCCAGATGCAGGCCCGCCGCGGCCTGAACCTCAGGCCGAACGCCCTGCCCTTCGGAACCGAAGACCCAGGCGGTGGGGCCGGCAAAATTCCCGTCAAACAGGGACCGGGAGGCCCCCAGCACCGTCACGGCGGCCTGGCCGGCATAGCGGGCAAGGAAGGCGCACAGGTCCTGACTTTCGTGGAGCGTGGTCTGAAAATGGGCGCCCTGCCCCGCCCGCAGCACCTTGGGCGACCAGGCCTGGGCGCAATCCGGGCTCAACAGCACCTGGCGAAAGCCGGCTGCTGCCGCACTGCGCAGGATGGAGCCGAGATTGCCCGGGTCCTGCACGCCGTCCAGCAGCACCGCATCAGCCTGAAAGTCCGGGCCAGCCCCGGGCACCGGCGTGTCGATGAGGGCAACGATGCCAGTGGGGGAATCCACCAGCCCCAGCTCTTCGAAGAGGCGATCGGGCAGCAGGGTCTGCTTGATGCCACCATGGCTGGCCAGACAGGCGGCGATTTCATCCTTGTGCTGGCTGCCGGCGCTGACAAAAAGCTCCCGCACCCGCTGGAAACGCTCTTCGTAGGCGGTGATCAGGTGCATGCCGTCAAGCACCGAAAGACCGGTCTTGCGGCGCTCCCGGCCGGATTGGCAGAGGCGACGCAACTGGCGGTAGGCCGGATTGTCGGCGGACTGGATTTCACGCATGGTCGGAGAAGGCCTGGATCAGACTCAGATAGGCTCAGAACAGGCTGGCCTGGGCCAGCAGGGCCTTGACCGGCCCGAAGGAGCGGCGATGCACCGGCGTCGGGCCATGGCAGCGCAGGCGCTCCAGATGGTCGGCGGTGGGATAGCCCATGTGGCGGTCAAAACCGTAATCGGGGTATTGCTGATGCAGCGCCAGCATGGCGTGGTCCCGATCCGTCTTGGCGAGGATGGAGGCAGCAGCGATGCAGGCCACCTTGCCATCCCCCTTGACCACGGCCTCCACCGGCACCGCCAGCTTGGGGCAACGATTGCCATCCACCAGGGCCCGTAGCGGCACCACGGCCAGCCCTGCCACCGCCCGCTGCATGGCCAGCATGGTGGCGTGGAGGATGTTGAGCTGGTCGATTTCCGCCACCGAGGCTTCGGCCACACACCAGGCCAGGGCCTTCTCGCGGATTTCCAGGGCCAGGGCCTCGCGGCGCGCCGCGGTCAGCTTCTTGGAATCGTTGAGCCCGGCAATGGGCCGGGCCGGATCGAGAATGACGGCCGCCGCCACGACGGAACCGGCCAGGGGACCACGGCCGGCTTCGTCGATGCCGCACACGGCCTCGTCAAACAGCTGCAGGGACATCGCGGGCAACAAGGGGCCGCCGGCCCAGCACGGAGAGAATCGCCGCTGCCGCCTTTTCGGCGGTGTTCTGCCGCAGCAGCAGGTGGATGCGGAGGAACTCCTCCTCGATGCGCTGGCGCAGCACCTTGTCTGTCTGCAGATTGAGCAGGGCCTGGGCCAGGTTGTCCGGCGTGGCATCTTCCTGCAGGAATTCCGGCACCACGAACTGGCCCGCCAGGATGTTTGGCAACCCGACCCAGGGCTGGTACTTCATGCGCTTCATCAGCCGCCAGGAAAACGGCGCCATGCGGTAGGCAATGGCCATGGGGCGCTTCAGCAAAGCCGCTTCGAGGGTGGCGGTACCGCTGGCCACCAGCACCGTGTCGGCCGCCGCCATGGCGTCATGGGAGTGGCCAAAGAGCAGGTTGAAAGGCAAATCCAGGGCCTGATGGCGATACATGGCGGTTTCAAAGAGCAGCCGGGTTTCCCGGGTGGCCAGGGGCACCAGGAAAATGGCCCGGGGCAGCCGGGCATGGAGGCGCTTGGCCGTCTCGATGAAGGTATCCGCCATGTATTCCAGCTCGGACTGACGACTGCCGGGCAGAAAGGCGAAAATCGGCGCATCCACGGGCAGATTGAGCTTTTCCCGGGCGGCCTTGCGATCCACTTCCAGGGGCGCCATGTCGGCCACCGGGTGGCCCACGTAGTCCACCGGCACGCCCTTGGCTTCATACAAGGCCGGTTCGAAGGGGAACAGGCACAGCATACGGGAGACGGAGCGGGCGATCTTGTGAATACGCTTACCGCGCCAGGCCCAGATGGAAGGACTGACGTAGTGGATGGCCGGGACACCCTTGTTCTTCAGAGCCCGTTCCAGGTCCAGGTTGAAATCAGGGGCATCCACACCGATGAAGACATCGGGCTTTTCCTCCAGCAGGCGTTTCTTCAGTTGCCGCCGGATGCCGGTGATTTCCCGGTAATGCTTGAGTACTTCGACATAGCCACGCACGGCCAGCTTTTCCAGGGGCCACCAGGCATCAAAGCCCTGGGCGGCCATCTTGGGGCCGCCGATACCATAGAAAGTAGCGTCCGGCAGATGCTGTTTGAGCGCTTTGATCAGATGGCTGGCCAGGAGGTCGCCCGAGGCTTCCCCCGCCACCATGGCGATGCGGATTCCGTTACCGGCCATGGCCTCACCGCACGATGCCGCGCTTGGACACGGCGAGGAAATCGAGCAGCAGCTGGTATTCGGGATGCTTGGCCACATCGGCCTCCAGCTTGGCCTTGGCTTCTTCCAGGGTCAGGCCAGACTTGTAGATGGCCCGGTAGGCACGCTTCAGCGCCATCAGGGCTTCGGAGGAGAAACCGCGACGCTTCAGCCCCTCGCTGTTGATGCCATAGGGCGAGGCGGTGTTGCCCGCGGCCGTAACGTAGGGCGGCAGGTCCTGGAAGAGGATAGTGCCCATGCCGGTCATGGAATGGGCACCGATACGTACAAACTGGTGCACCACGGTGAAGCCGCCAAGAATGGCGTAATCGCCAACATGGCAATGCCCGGCCAGCTGGGCATTGTTGGCGAAAATGGTGTGATCGCCCACCTGGCAGTCGTGGGCCAGGTGCACATAAGCCATGATCCAGTTGTCGTTACCCAGGCGGGTGATGCCGCCATCCTGGATGGTGCCCAGGTTGAAGGTGCAAAACTCGCGGATGATGTTGCGGTCGCCGATTTCCAGCCGGGTCGGCTCGTTGGCGTACTTCTTGTCCTGGGGGACGGCGCCGAGGGAGGAGAACTGGAAAATCCGGTTGTCCCGCCCGATGGAGGTATGCCCCTCGATCACCACATGGGGACCGATCTCGGTGTTGTCACCGATCTGCACATGCTCGCCGACGATGGAATAGGGGCCGACGGAGACGTTCTCTCCGAGGCGGGCGCCGGGATGGACGATGGCCGTCTGATGGATCATGGGCTTACTCGATGGAGCGGACGGTGCACATCAGTTCAGCCTCGGTGGCCAGCAGGCCATCCACCCGGGCTTCGGCCTTGAACTTCCAGATACCGCGCTTGCTGGCGATGATCTCGACGTGCAGGTTGAGCTGGTCGCCGGGGCTGACCGGCTTCTTGAAGCGGGCACCGTCAATGCCGGCAAAGTAATACACGGACTTGTCGTCAGGCTTGGAGCCCATGGTCTTGAACGACAGGATGGCGGCAGCCTGGGCCAGGGCTTCCAGGATCAGCACGCCAGGCATGACGGGATGATGGGGGAAGTGACCGTTGAAGAACGGTTCATTGATGGTTACGTTCTTGATCGCATGGATGCTCTTGCCCGGCTCGCACTCGAGCACCCGGTCCACCAGCAGGATCGGGTAGCGGTGGGGCAGGTATTCAAGAATTTGGTGGATGTCCATGTTGGTCAAGATTTTTTCTCCAGCTCACTAAGTTTTTTTTCAAGTTCGTGGACCCGGTCGGCCAGCTTCGAAAGGTGGCGCAGATGGGCTGCATTCTTCAGCCAGCCGTCGTGGCGTTCGACGGGGAAGGCCCCGGTGTACTGCCCGGGTTGCTTTAGGCTCTTGGCGACCAGGGTACCGGACGAGACATGCACGTCGTCAGCCAGCTCCAGATGACCGAGGATGATGGCGCCGCCGCCGACGGTACAGCGCCGGCCGATGCGGGCGCTGCCGGCAATGCCGACGCACCCGGCCATGGCGCTGTGATCACCGATGACGACGTTGTGGCCCACCTGGATCTGGTTGTCCAGCTTGACCCCATCGCCGATCACGGTGTCTTCGATGGCACCTCGGTCGATCGTGGTATTGGCGCCGATCTCCACATCGTCACCAATGATCACCCGGCCCACCTGGGGAATTTTCAGCCAAGCTTCGCCGGCCTTGGCAAAGCCGAAGCCGTCGGCGCCGATCACGGCACCGGCGTGAATCAATGCCCGCTTGCCAATGCGGCAGCCGGCGTAAACCGTTACGTTGGGATGCAGTATCGAATCGTCACCGATGCTGGCGCCATCGCCGATGACACAACCGGCATGGATGACCACCCCCTCCCCCAGCAGTACATCGCGGCCAATCACGGCCGTCGGATGGATGGGCTGCTCGGGAATCCGGGAAGGGTAAAGCAGCTGGGCGACCCGAGCGTAGTAGACATAGGGATTGTCTGCGACGATACGGGGCCCGTCGTATCCCTCCTGCATGGCAGGAGAGAGAATCACCGCTGCCGCACGGGTTGCCGCCAGCTGACTGCGATATTTGGGGTTGGCAAGAAAGGTGATCTGTCCCTCCCCTGCCCCGGCCAGGGTGCCGACGCCGTGCACACCAATGGCACCATCGCCCAGCAAGGTTCCTCCCAGCTGGGCGACAATTGCGTCGAGACGAACCCCCTCCCCGGCCACGGATCCCCCGGGAAACGCCTTACCGGGCGGCCTTGTCGTCAGACAGGGCCTTGATGACCTTGTCGGTGATGTCCAGCTTGGGGCTGACCCAGACCACATCCTGCAGGATCAGGTCGAACTTCTCGTTCTCGGCGATCTGCTTGATGGCCTTGTTGGCCTTTTCCAGCACGGCAGCCATTTCTTCGTTTTGACGCAGGTTCAGGTCTTCACGGAATTCACGCTGACGACGCTGGAAGTCGCGATTCAGATCATTCAGCTCACGCTCCTTGTTGCGGCGATCGCTGTCGGAAAGAGTAACGCCGTTCTTTTCCAGGCTTTCCTGCAGGGACTGGAGCTTCTTGGCCATGGACTGAAGATCCTGGTCACGACGGGAAAACTCGGCATCCAGCTTCTTCTGGGCCTTGACTGCGGCCGGAGCATCGCGGAAAACGCGTTGGGTGTTTACATAACCGATCTTGCTCGCTTCGTTGGCAAAGGCCGGCACAGCCAGAAAGGCAGACAGGACAGCGGCAGCGCCGACTTTGAGGATAGTGTGTTTCAAATCAGTCTCTCCTGATTAAAAAGTGGTGCCCATGGTGAATTGGAACCGTTGGGTCTTGTCCCCTTCCTTATCGTTAAGGGGCTGGGCAATGCTGAACTTGAGGGGGCCCATGGGCGAGGTCCACGCCACGGCAAGGCCCGTAGAGTAACGCAGATCAGCCAGGCTGACCTTGGAGTAGCGGCCGAAATCATCCTTCGGCCCGAACACCTGACCCGCATCGACGAACCAACCCAGACGCAGGGATTTGTCCATCCCGGAACCCGGCATGGGGAACAGCAATTCGGCATTCATGACCACCCGCTTGTTACCGCCGATGGCTTCGTCACTCTGACGGGGGCCCAGGCTGGCAACGTCATAGCCACGCACCGAGGTCACGCCGCCGGCATAGTAGCTGCGATAGAAGGGCAAGGGTTTACCACCCAGGCCATTGCCCATGCCGAATTCACCGTTCAGCATCAGCACCAGATCCTTGGTAAAGGGAATGAAGCGCTGGTGCTGGAAGTTCATGCGATAGAACTTCAGGCTGCCCACCGGAGACATTTCCCCGTTAACGCGGGTATAGGTACCCGAGGTGGGGTAAATGAGGCTATCGCGGGCATCGCGGCCCCAGCCCAGATTGACCGTGCCGGAGGTATTGGAATTACCGAATTCCTTGATGAAATCCTTGTAGATGCGACGGCTGTCGGCAAAGGTCTCGATGTCGGTCTTGTCCACTGCCACGCCGAAATTGATGCTTTCTTTTTCGGCAATGGGTACGCCCCAGCGCAGGCCGCCACCAATGGAGGAGGTCTTGTAGCTCTTGGCGTAGGAAGTACCAGTGGGGTCATAGGTCTTCTTGTAGATATCGAAGCCCTGACTGATGCCATCCACCGTGAAATAGGGGTTGGTGTAGGAGAAGGAGTAGGTTTCCCGGGACTTGGCGGTATTCACGGCCACGGCCACGGATTTACCGCTACCGAATAGGTTCTGCTGGGCGATGGAGCCGGAGAGGATGATGCCGTCGGAACTGGAGAAGCCGGCACCCAGCATGAGGCTGCCAGTGGGCTTTTCCGTGACGTTCATATTGACGTCCACCTGGTCGCTGGTACCAGGCACCGACGGGGTTTCCACCGTCACTTCGGAGAAGTAACCCAGCTTGTCCACCCGCTGACGGGAGAGCTGAATCTTCTCGGCGTCGTACCAGCCGCCTTCCATCTGGCGCATTTCCTGGCGCACCACCTCGTCCCGGGTCCGACTGTTGCCGCCGATATTGATGCGGCGAACATAAACCCGCTTGCCCGGATCCACGAAAATGGTGAAGGCAACCTGGCGCTTTTCCTTGTCCACTTCGGGCGCGGAGTTCACGTTGGCAAAGGCATAGCCTTCCTTGCCGAGACGCTCGGAGATGGCTTTCTGGGTTTCATTGAGGCGTTCACGGGAGAAAATATCGCCCGGCTTGACCTTCACCAGCTTGCGCAAATCCTCTTCCGGAGCCACCAGATCACCCGCCAGCTTGACGGAGGAAACGATAAAGCGCTCCCCTTCATTGACGCTGATGGTGATGAAAATGTCCTTCTTGTCCGGACTGATGGACACCTGGGTTGATTCAATACCAAACTCCAGGTAGCCGCGGTTCTGGTAGTAGGACTTGAGACTTTCCAAGTCAGCCGTCAGTTTTTGCTTGGAATACTGGTCGTTTTTGGTATACCAGGTCAGCCAGCCCGGCGTCTGCAACTGGAACAGCTCCAGCAGTTCCTTTTCCTTGAAGGCCTGGTTGCCGACGATGTTGATCTGCTTGATCTTGGCAGCTTCACCTTCGTCGATGGTGAAGTTGATGGAGACCCGGTTACGCTCGAGCGGCGTCACCGTGGTTTTCACTTCCACCGCATAGCGGCCACGGGAAAGATATTGGCGCTTCAGTTCCTGCTCGGCCTTGTCGAGCAGGGCGCGGTCGAAAATCCGGGATTCAGCCAGACCGATATCCTTCAGCCCCTTTTTGAGCTGATCCTTGTCGAATTCCTTGAGGCCGACAAAATCGATCTGGTAGATGGCCGGGCGCTCCTCGAGCACCAGCACCATCACGTCCGCTTCGACTTCAATACGCACATCCTTGAAGAAACCGGTAGCAAACAGGGCTTTGATCGCCTGTGCCGCCTTTTCATCATTCAAGGTATCGCCCACCCGCACGGGAAGGTAGCTGAATACGGTGCCGGCCTCGGTGCGCTGAATGCCTTCAACGCGAATATCTTTGACCACAAAAGGGTCGAAGGCCTGGGCTGCGGAAGCGAAAAGCGCCGCAATTACCCCTGCCAACAGGTTTTTCTTCATATTCAGCCGGAAATCAATCGATTGATGTCATTGTAGAAGGCGAACGCCATAAGCAACACCAGCAGCGCCAGCCCGATTTGTTGGCCGATCTCCATAACCCGCTCGGAGACTGGGCCTCGCTTGATAATCTCAATCATATAATACATCAAATGCCCACCATCCAGCACGGGGATGGGAAGCAGGTTGAGCACCCCCAGGCTGATACTGACCAAGGCCAGAAACTTGAGGTAATAGTCGCTTCCCATGCGTGCCGACTGGCCGGCGTAATCGGCAATGGTGACCGGGCCACTGAGGTTTTTCCACGAAACCTCGCCGGTCAGCATCTTGCCCATCATTACCAGGGAGAAAGACGCCTTGTCCCAGGTTTCCGCCACGGCCTTGGCCAGCGCCACTCCTACACCATAACGTACGGTAACCATGACATCTTCCCGGGATGGCCCGGGATCCCGCACGCCAACCCCGATGCGGCCGATGCGCAGCCCCCGTTCCTCATGGGTTTCAGGAATAACTTCCAGGTACAAACGCTGCTCACCACGCTGAATGGTCAGAGCCAGCAAACGCCCGGCGGCGGAGCGAATCTTCTGTACCGCCTCGGGCCACAGCTCGATGACATCGCCGTCAATCGCCACAATGCGGTCCCCCGACTGCAGCCCCGCCCTTTCCGCAACGCTACCCGGCGCAATAGTGCCCAGAACTGCTGCAATCTGGGGGCGAAAGAAAATCACCCCCAGGTGGGCCAGGGGATCACCTTCAAAGCCTTGCTCAGCGAGGGAAGAAAGATCCAGTCGCCGCATGAAAATCTGCTGCTGCCCGTCCATGACCTCCAGGGTGACCTGACGATCCGACGCTTGGCCATCCATTCCCTGCTGCAGCAACTCCCAGCGGAAATCCTGCCAAGTCGCCACCGCGGTGGCGCCCACCTTCCGCACCACTTCACCGTTATGAATGCCGGCGGCGGCAGCCGGTGTCGCTGCCGGCGGGGTACCGAGGATGGGCCGCAGTTCTTCCATGCCGCTAAAGAACAGCAGCCAATAGACGAGAATGGCGAGCAGAAGGTTGGCGCCAGGGCCTGCGGCGACGATGGCCATGCGCTTCAGCACCGGCTGAGTATTGAAGGCCCGATGCCGCTCATGCGCAGCCACCTCCCCCTCCCGCTCGTCCAGCATTTTCACGTAGCCGCCCAGAGGAAAGGCCCCAAGGGCCCATTCGGTACCATCACGCCCCAAGCGCAGAGCAAACAGGGGGCGACCGAACCCGACGGAGAAGCGCAGCACCTTTACACCGCACCAGCGGGCCACGCTGTAGTGGCCGAACTCATGGACGATGATGAGCACCCCGAGGATCAGGGCGAAAGCCGCGAGATAAAAGAGGAAATTGCTCACCGAGCAACCTCTCGGGCCAGTAGCGCCCGAGCCTTCTCACGAGCCTGCCGGTCAGCCTCCATCACGGCCTCCAGGCTGGCGACAGGGGTTGCCGGAATGGCGTTCAGGGTCGCTTCAATGATGCGGGGAATAGCGGTAAAGCCGACCTGCCCGGCAAGGAAAGCCTCCACAGCCACTTCATTGGCCGCATTGAGCAGGGCCGGCGCACTGCCCTCCTCCGCCAACGCCCGATACGCCAGGGAGAGGCAGGGAAAGCGTTGCAGGTCCGGTGCCTGAAAATCCAGACGAGCCACCTGGAACAGGTCCAGCGGGCCGACACCTGATTCGATCCGCTCCGGGAACGCCAGGGCATGGGCGATGGGCGTCCGCATGTCCGGGTTGCCGAGTTCAGCCAGCACCGAACCATCCACATACTCCACCAGGGAATGGATGACACTCTGGGGATGGATCACCACCTGGATGCGATCCGCCGCCACATTGAACAGATAGTGGGCTTCGATCACCTCCAGCCCTTTGTTCATCATGGAGGCGGAATCGACGGAAATCTTCCGCCCCATCACCCAGTTGGGGTGGGCGCAAGCCTGATCCGGAGTCACCGACTCCAGACTCTCGGCCGTTGCATTGCGGAAGGGGCCGCCAGAGGCGGTCAGCAGAATGCGGCGTACGCCATTTTTCGATAAATCACTTGAGAAATTAATCGGAAGTGATTGAAAAATCGCATTATGTTCGCTATCTATTGGCAGTAAGGTAGCACCATGACGGGCCACTGCCGCCATGAATACCGGGCCAGCCATAACCAGGGCTTCCTTGTTTGCCAGCAGTACTTTCTTGCCGCTGTGTACAGCAGCTAGCGTCGGCGCCAGACCGGCTGCACCGACAATGGCCGCCATTACTGCATCCACTTCGGGCAGGCTGGCCATCCTGCACAGCGCCTCGGGGCCGTGCAGGATTTCAATCGGCATCCCGGTCAATTCCTGCGCCAGAAGCGACGCAGACTCGGCACTCCCCACCACGGCAAAATCGGGACGAAATTCACGGCACTGCTCCGCCAGGCGCATTACCTGGCGATGGGCGCACAGTGCGCGCACCCTGTAGCGCTCCGGGTGGCGGCGCACCACATCAAGGGTGCTGACGCCGATGGAACCGGTAGAGCCTAAAACCGTGAGTTGCTGGAGTTGCATGAAAGATCCGGCGGGGGAAGGAAAGGCAGCGCAAGAAAGCAGCTGGCGCCAGGCTGAATCAGCTCAGCAGCCAGAACAGCGTGACCAGCGGCAAGGTGGAAGTGAGGCTATCGATGCGGTCGAGAATGCCGCCATGACCGGGCAAAAGCTGGCTGCTGTCCTTGATGCCGGCCTGGCGCTTAAGCAAGGACTCGAACAGGTCACCGATGATGCTGACGGCTGTCAGCAGCAGCAAGACGGGAACCAGCAACAGCGGGGATACCCCGTTCGACGGAGCGAACAGGCCATACATAGCCAGCCCGTAGACCAGCACTCCGGCGGTAGCCCCGTAGGCCCCCTCCCAGGTCTTCCCGGGACTGATCTGGGGTGCCAACTTGCGCCGCCCGAAGGCCCGCCCGGTAAAGTAGGCGGCAATATCGGCAATCCAGACCAAAGCCATGATGGCCAGGAGGACTTCCGGACCAAGATGGCGCAACAGCACCAAAGCCAGCCATGTCGGCAGCAGCACCACGGCACCTGTCAGCAGGCCGGCCACGAAATCGGTCAGGGGCCAGCGGCGGCTCAGCCACAACGGCACCAAGAAAATCCAGAAAGCCGCGGCCGGAAGCAGTAGCACCAGTGCCAGCGAACGGGCAGCCGCCTTATCCAGGATGCCGCCCAGCCCCAGGGATTCAGGTGACCACAGCATGATAACGGTGCAAGGCACTCCCATCAGCAAGCCCAGAGCCACTCGGGGCAGACGCCCCAGGCCCATCAGGCCACCCCACTCCCAGGCTGCCAGCATGGCCACCGCAGTGGCCAGCAGGGTCCAGCCCGTGGTGGAAAGCCCCCACAGGGCGCCGAGAAAGCCGATGAGAAGGAAAATGGCGGTGATGACCCGAGCCTTAAG
This sequence comes from Azospira sp. I13, assembly GCF_003112695.1. Lineage (GTDB taxonomy): Bacteria > Pseudomonadota > Gammaproteobacteria > Burkholderiales > Rhodocyclaceae > Azospira. The sequence goes on along the minus strand of NZ_BFBP01000005.1, from coordinate 43,734 downwards.
CATGGGGCTGATTTCCCTTGAGTTCTGATTCCAGTTGTTCGCTGGTCCGACCAAAACGCCGTTCCCGCTTCTGGTAAGAGGTAATGGCAGCCTCCAGGGCGGCCTGGCCGAATTCCGGCCAGAGCGTTTCGGTGAAGTAAAACTCGGAATAGGCCAGCTGCCAGAGCAGGAAATTACTGATCCGCTCTTCACCGCCGGTGCGGATGAAAAGGTCAGGCTCTGGGGCGTAGGCCATGGAAAGATAAGGTTCCAGGTCCGCCTCCTCCCAGGCTCCCGCCTTTTCCGGCTGCTCCGCCGCCAGACGGTTGGCTGCCTGGAGGATATCCCAGCGACCACCGTAATTGGCGGCAATAGTCAGGGTCAGGCGGTCGTTGCCGGCAGTACGTTCCTCACCCTGGCGGATAAGCTGCTGCAGGGCCGGATCGAAGCGGGAAAGGTCGCCGATGATGCGCAGGCGCACGCCGTTGCTATGCAGACGTTCCACTTCCTGCTCTAGCGCCTTGACGAAAAGCTGCATGAGCAAACTCACTTCGTCCTGGGGACGGCGCCAATTTTCGGAACTGAAAGCAAACAGGGTCAGATAGGCGACTCCCTTTTCGAGGCAGGCGCGCACCATGTCACGGACGGACTCCACCCCTTTGCTATGGCCGGCGAAACGGGGCAGGAAACGTTTTTTGGCCCACCGGCCATTGCCATCCATGATGATGGCAATGTGCCGGGGCACCGCTGCCGCCCGGGGAATTTCCCGGGTGGAGCTTTTGAAAATGGACATCCGGTGAAGTCTCCCGGAAGGGGGCTGAAGGCGGTCAGACCGCCATCAGCTCGCTTTCCTTCTGGGCGACGAGCTTGTCCACTTCGGCAATGTATTTATCGGTCAGCTTCTGGACATCATCCTGGGTACGACGCTCGTCGTCTTCGGAGATTTCCTTGGCCTTGACGGCATCCTTGAGGGCGCTATTGGCATCACGCCGCAGATTGCGCACGGCCACCTTGGCGTTTTCACCTTCACCCTTGACCACCTTGGTTAGGTCGCGGCGGCGCTCTTCGGTCAGGGGGGGCATCGGCACGCGGATCAGGTCGCCTTGGGCGGCCGGATTGAGGCCCAGGTCGGAATCGCGAATAGCCTTCTCAACCTTGGCACCCATGCCCTTTTCCCAGGGCTGTACGCCGATGGTACGGGCATCCACCAGGGTGATGTTAGCCACCTGGCTGATCGGCACCATGCTGCCGTAGTAATCCACCTGCACGTGGTCCAGCAGGCCCGTGTGGGCGCGGCCGGTACGTACCTTGGCGAGGTCGTTCTTCAACGCCTCGATGGATTTCTGCATCTTGCTTTCGGTGTTTTTCTTGATTTCGGAAATCATTGCCTATTCCCCTCAGCAGTAGACCAGCGTGCCTTCGGCTTCACCCAGCACCACACGCTTCAGGGCGCCGCGCTTGAAGATGGAAAACACGTTGATCGGCAGTTTCTGGTCGCGGCACAAGGCGAATGCGGTGGCATCCATGACCGCCAGATTGCGGGCGATGGCCTCGTCGAAACTGATCTTGTCGTAACGGGTTGCGGTCGGGTCCTTCTTCGGGTCGGCGGTATAGATGCCGTCCACCTTGGTCGCCTTGAGCACGATCTGGGCGCCGATTTCGGCGCCGCGCAGCGCGGCGGCAGTATCGGTGGTGAAGAAGGGATTGCCGGTACCGGCGGCGAAAATAACGATCCGGCCCTGCTCCAGATAACGGATGGCCTTGCCCCGGATATAGGGCTCCACCACTTGCTCAATATCCAGAGCGGACTGAACCCGGCTGTTCAGGCCGGCCATACGCATGGCATCCTGCAGAGCCAGGCCATTCATGACCGTGGCCAGCATGCCCATGTAGTCGGCGGTAGCCCGATCCATGCCAGTGGCGGCCGGTGCAACACCCCGGAAAATGTTGCCGCCGCCGATGACCACGCCGATTTCCACACCCAGTTCGGCCACTTCCTTGATCTCGGAAACGATCTCGGAGATCGTCTGGCGGTTGATGCCGTAAGCATCAGAACCCATCAGGGCCTCACCGCTGAGTTTGAGGAGAATACGCTTGTAAGCCGGCTGGGGCGTGGTATCGGGCATGGACATCCTTTTTTAAAACAATATTACTTCTGGGCAGCAGCGGCAGCCTGGGCAGCCACTTCGGCAGCGAAGTCGGTGACCTTCTTCTCAATGCCTTCGCCCACGATGAACAGGGTGAAAGCGGCCACGGAAGCGCTCTTGGCCTTCAGCAGCTGTTCGATGGTCTGCTTGCCGTCTTCAGCCTTGACGAAGACCTGGGCCAGCAGGGTCACTTCCTTCAGGAACTTCTGCACGGTGCCATCAGCGATCTTTTCCAGCATGGCTTCGGGCTTGTTGTCGGCACGGGCCTTCTCGATGGCAACGCGGCGCTCGGTGTCGATCAGGTCCTGGGACACGCCGGAGGCGTCCAGAGCCTTGGGCTTGGAAGCGGCGATGTGCATGGCGATGTCCTTGGCCAGCTGTTCGTCGCCACCCACCAGATCCAGCAGCACGCCGATCTTGGCGCCGCCGTGGATGTAGGAGGCCAGCTTGCCTTGGGCTTCCACGCGCACGAAGCGGCGGAAGGACATGTTTTCACCGATCTTGCCGACCAGGGCGGCGCGGATGGATTCCAGGGTCTGACCACCCACTTCCAGGGCGGACAGGGCTTCCACGTCGGCCGGGTTCTTGGTGGCCACCAGCTCGGCAGCGTTCTTCACCAGTTCCAGGAAGTCGTCGTTCTTGGCCACGAAGTCGGTTTCGCAGTTCACTTCGACGATGGCGCCCAGCTTGGCGTCGGCGGAAATGTAGATGCCGACCACGCCTTCGGCGGTCACGCGGGCAGCGGCCTTGGTGGCCTTGTTGCCCAGCTTGACGCGCAGGATTTCTTCGGCCTTGCCCATGTCGCCATCGGCTTCGGTCAGGGCCTTCTTGCACTCCATCATCGGCGCATCGGTCTTTGCGCGCAGTTCAGCCACCATGCTTGCGGTAATTGCCGCCATATTTTTTCTCCGGTTGCTACTGGAAGGGCGCCACGCAGGCGCCCTTCCGGATTGTCATAAACGAATCAGAAACGCCGCTCGGGAGCGGCGTCGGAAGGGACCGATTACTCGGCAGCTTCTTCCACTTCAACGAACTCGTCGTCACCGCCGGTGGCGGCCACGATTTCCTGCAGGGACATGCTGCGACCTTCCAGGATGGCATCGGCCACGCCGCGGGCGTACAGGCGGATGGCGCGGGAGGAGTCGTCGTTACCGGGGATCACGTAATCCACGCCTTCGGGGGAATGGTTGGTATCAACCACGGCGATCACGGGGATGCCCAGCTTGTTGGCTTCGGTGATGGCGATCTTGTGGTAACCCACGTCCACCACGAACAGGGCGTCGGGCAGGCCGGCCATGTTCTTGATGCCGCCGATGGACTTCTGCAGCTTTTCCAGTTCGCGCTTCTGCATCAGGGCTTCTTTCTTACCCAGGCGCTCAATGGAGCCGTCCTCGATGGACTGTTCCATGTCTTGCAGGCGCTTGATGGACTGCTTGACGGTCTTGAAGTTGGTCAGCATGCCGCCCAGCCAGCGCTGGTCAACATAGGAGGTGCCGGCGCGCTGGGCTTCTTCGGCGATGATCTCGCGAGCCTGGCGCTTGGTGCCGACGAACATGATGGTGCCCTTGTTGGCGGCCAGCTTCTTCACGAAAGCCATGGCTTCGTTGTACTTGGCCAGGGTCTTTTCCAGGTTGACGATGTGAATCTTGTTGCGGGCGCCGAAAATGTACTGAGCCATCTTCGGGTTCCAGAAACGGGTTTGGTGACCGAAGTGGACACCGGCTTCCAGCATTTGACGCATCGTTGCGGACATTGAAAACTCCTCAAGGGTTGAACCGCCATCCGCCGCATTACAGCTTTTAAAGCCACTACTGCCACCCGCAAAGCGGGCACCCTAGATAGAGGCGGATGTGAGTGATTTGCCCGGAACCGGACCACCCGATTCCATGACATGCCGGCCTGACCCAAAAGCCAAACCGGCGGTTTCTCCGACTCGGGAAAGCCCGAAGCCGAAAAAGCCGCAGGATTTTAGCATTTCCCCCGCCTTTTCTCAAGGCGAACCATCGCCTGCGGAAATTGCCCAAGGGGTGCCGCCGGAGTTGTTTCGGAGTTGTTTACTTCTACGGCGTATTTTTCCTGTGGCGTCTTTTTCTTATATCCTTCGCCCTTCACCCTGCGTCTAGCAAAGAGAAACAATGAGCGTCGTCATCAAAACCGCCGAAGAAATCGAAAAAATGCGCATCGCCTGCCGCCTGGCGGCAGAAGTCCTGGACCACGTCACTCCCCACGTCAAACCCGGCGTGACCACGGGCGAGCTGGATCGCATCTGCCACGACTACATGGTCAATGTGCAAGGCTGCATTCCGGCCCCGCTGAACTACGCGCCCCCGGGTTACACGCCCTATCCCAAGTCCATCTGCACCTCCATCAACCATCAGGTGTGCCATGGCATCCCCGGCGACAAGCCCCTGAAGAACGGCGACATCGTCAATCTGGACATCACCGTCATCAAGGACGGTTTTCATGGCGACACCAGCCGCATGTTCGTGGTGGGCGAAGGTTCCATCCTGGCCAAGCGACTGTGCGAAATCACCCACGACTGCATGTGGATCGGCATCAACCAGATCAAGCCCGGCGCCCACCTGGGTGACATCGGCGCCGCCATCCAGAAATATGCCGAGGACGCCGGCTTCTCCGTCGTCCGCGAATTCTGCGGTCACGGTATCGGCCGCAAGTTCCACGAAGACCCCCAGGTGCTGCACTACGGCAAGGCCGGCACTGGCATTGAACTCAAGCCCGGCATGATCTTCACCGTGGAACCCATGATCAACGCCGGTAAGGCCGCCATTCGGGAAATGGGCGACGGCTGGACCATCGTCACCAAGGACCGCAGCCTGTCCGCCCAGTGGGAACACACCATTCTCGTCACTGAAACGGGCTACGAAGCCCTCACCGTCTCCGCCGGCACCCGCCCCAAACCCGACTGGATCTGAGCCATGTCCCGCAGCGCCACCTCGCCCCACCCCTTGAGTGTCTATAAAACCAGGCTCCAGGAGGGGCAGAAGGCGCTGAAGGCCGCCTACGAAGCCAGCGGCGATGCCGCTGCCCTGCTCCAGGCCCGCTGCCGCCACATCGACGGCGTCCTCACCGAACTGTGGCAGGACCACCATTTCCCCACCAGCCTCGCCCTCATCGCCGTGGGCGGCTACGGCCGGGGGGAACTCTACCCCGCCTCCGACATCGACCTGCTGATCCTGCTGCCCAAGGCACCGGACGACAAGCTGAAGGGCAAGCTGGAACAGCTGGTGGGCCTGTTCTGGGATATCGGCCTGGAAATCGGCCACAGCGTACGCACCGTCGACGAATGCCTGGAAGAAGCCAAGGGCGACATCACGGTGCAGACCGCCCTCATCGAAAACCGCCTGCTCACCGGCAGCAAGGTCCTGTTCGAGAAGTTCCGCAAGGGCCTGGCGGCCAGCCTCGACCCCCAGGCATTCTTCAAGGCCAAGAAGCTGGAGCAGGAAGAACGCTACCTGCGCTTCCAGGAAACCCCCTACGCCCTGGAACCCAACCTCAAGGAAAGCCCAGGCGGTCTGCGGGACCTGCAGGTGGTGCTATGGGTCGCCCAGGCCGCCGGCCTCGGCCGCAGCTGGCAGGATCTGGAAGCCGGTGGCTTCATCACGGCGGAGGAAACCGCCGCCCTGATCGATGCCCAGGGCCTGTTGGAAACCCTGCGGGCACGCCTGCACCTGCTCACCGGCCGCCGGGAAGACCGCCTGCTCTTTGACGTGCAAACCCCCATGGCCGCCCAGATGGCCATCGAGGCTGCGCCGACGCGCCGGGCCAGCGAACTGCTGATGCAGCGTTACTACCGCAACGCCAAGCTGGTCACACAACTCAACATCATCCTCATGCAGAACATCGGCGCCGCCATCTTCCCGGGCCACGGGCAGCCGCCGGAGCCGATCAACGAACGCTTCCAGAACACCCGCAACTTCCTCGACGCGGTGGATGAAGAAGTCTTCCAGCGCCACCCCGGCGCCCTGCTCGAAGCCTTCCTGCTGCTGCAACAGCATCCCGAACTGAAGGGCATGACGGCCCGCACCCTGCGCGCCCTGTGGCGCGGCCGCCTGCTCATCAACGACGACTTCCGCGCCGACCCGGCCAACCGGGCCCTCTTCCTTCAGCTCTTCCAGCAACAGCAGGGGGTGGTGCATGAATTCCGCCGCATGAATCAATACGGCATCCTGGGCCGTTACATCCCGGCCTTCGGCGCCGTCGTCGGCCAAATGCAGCACGACCTCTTCCACGCCTACACCGTGGATCAGCACATCCTCCAGGTGCTGCGCAACATGCGCCGCTTCACCATGGAGGAATTTGCCCACGAATACCCCCTCTGCTCCCGCCTCATCAACGCCTTCGAGCGCCACTGGCTGCTCTACATCGCCGCCCTCTTCCACGACATCGCCAAGGGCCGGGGGGGCGACCACTCCGCCCTGGGCATGGCGGATGCCCAGGCCTTCTGCGAAAACCACGGTCTCTCGGCGGAAGACACGGAGCTGGTGGTCTGGCTGGTGGGCCAGCATCTGGTCATGTCCCAGGTGGCCCAGAAGGAAGACATCACCGACCCCGATGTGGTGGCCGCCTTTGCCGCCCGGGTCAAGGACGAGCGCCACCTGACGGCCCTCTACCTGCTCACCGTGGCCGACATCCGGGGCACCAGCCCCAAGGTATGGAACGCCTGGAAGGGCAAGCTGCTGGAAGACCTCTACGGCATGACCCTGCGCCGCCTGGAAAAGGGCGAAGCCCCCGAACCCCGTGGCGTCATCGACGAGCGCCAGCAGGAAGCCCTGCGCCTGCTGCGCTATTTCGCCCTATCCGACACCGTGCACCAGGGCCTGTGGAAGCAGCTGGACACCGTCTATTTCCTGCGCCACTCGGCGGAGGAAATCGCCTGGCACACCCGCTGCCTGCACTACCGCATCCACAACGACGAGCCGGTGGTGAAGGCCCGTCTGCGCCAGGGCGAAAACGAGCCCACGGAAACCCTCCAGGTGATGGTCTACACCCGGGACCAGCCGGACCTCTTCGCCCGTACCTGCAGCTTCTTCGGCCGCGCCGGCTTCAACATCGTCGATGCCAAGATTCACACCACCCGCCACGGCTACGCCCTGGACAGCTTTGTCCTGCTCGATGTCTCGAACCGGGAAATCACCCGGGAAATGACCAGCTACGTCGAGCACGAACTGAGCGAAATGCTGCTCCACCCAGCCCCGGCCGAAGCACCGCCGACGGGCCGGCTGTCCCGCCAGGTGCGGCACTTCCCCATCACCCCCCAGGTCAGCCTGCTGCCGGACGACCGGGGCCACTGTGTGCTGTCCATCGTCGCCGCCGACCGGCCGGGGCTGCTCTTCGCCATCGCCGAAACCCTGGCCCGCCATGGCGCCGGGCTGCAGACCGCGAAAATCGCCACCCTCGGCGAACGGGTGGAAGATACCTTCCTCGTCTCCGGCGGCAACCTGGACCAGAGCCAGAATCGCATCAAGCTTGAAACCGAGCTGCTCGACCTGCTCCAGGTCTGAGACCCGCTGCAGCGGGCCGGGCTAAAGCCCTCAAAAACGCTTTCAGGCCCGCCGCAACCACACCGCCGTGTCGTGATAGGCCGCGCCGGCGGCGGGAAAGCCCGGCTCTGCCCCCACCAGGGCATTGATGCCCAGCCCCTCGATGAAGGCATCGTTGGGCCACAGACTCTCCACCACCAGGGTATCCGGCTGCAGGCCGGCAAAGGGCCGGGCGTGGATCAGCAGGCTGGCCCGCTCGTTGCCCAGCCGCACCCGGTCGCCCTCTGCAATGCCCAAACTGGCACAGACCTGCGGATGCACCAGCACCGTGGGCCGGCCTTCTGCCGCCCGGGAACCGGGTGTTTCGCTAAAGCTGGTGTTGAGAAAATGGCGGGCCGGCGCCGCCACCAGGCGGAAGGGATGATCCGGCCCCGCCGTTTCGATCACCGCCAGATGGTCCGGCAGGGCCGGCATGACGCCGTGGTCGGCCCCTACCCGGGACCAGTCCGGGGCGAAATGGAAGCGCCCGTCGGGCTGGGGGAAACCATCGAGAAAATGGGCCACAGCAAAGGGCGGCGCACAATCCTCCCAGCCCTCGGCCAGCAGCGCCTCGGCTCCGGCCTTGCCCGAATCCTTGAGAATCCGGTCCACCACCTGCCATTCGGGCAGGGCGAAGGCCGGGTGGGCAATGCCCAGACGCTGGGCCAGCTGCCCCATCACCCAGTGGTTGGAGCGGGCGTCGCCCTGGGGCGGAATGACGGCCCGGGCGGCCTGCAGATAGGTATGGCCCGAGGCCTGGTACAGGTCGTCGTGCTCGAGGAAAGTGGTGGCCGGCAGCAGGATGTCGGCGTAACGGGCCGTATCGGTCATGAACTGCTCGTGCACGCAGAGGAAGAGATCCTCCCGGGCCAGCCCCTGTAACACCCGGGCGCTTTCCGGCGCCACCACGGCGGGATTGGTGCTCTGCACCAGCAGGGCCGTAACGGGGGGGCCATCCCCCAGATCGCGCCGGTCCCCGGCCAGGATGGGGCCGATGCGCGCCATGTCCAGGGTGCGGGCCGGCGGCAGGGGCTGGTCGAGCCCATGCAGGAAATCCTTGTTGAGCCCGTAGAGGCCGCCGTTGCTGAACAGCGCACCGCCCCCCTGATGGCGCCAGGCCCCGGTGATGGCGGGCAGGCAGCTCACCGCATGCATGGCGGCGGCACCGTTGCGCTGCCGGGTGAAGCCGAAGCCCACCCGCAGATAGGTCTTGCCGCTGGCCCCGTAACGACGGGCAAAGTCCACGATCTGGGCTTCCGTCAGACCGGTGATGGGGGCCGCCCAGGCCGGGCCGCGGTGGGCCAGGTGCTCGGCCACCGTGGGGGAAAAATCCGTGTAGCGGGCCAGATACGCCTGATCGGCCAGTCCCTCCGCCAGCAGCACCTGCATCACGGCACAGGCCAGGGCGCCGTCGGTGCCCGGCTTGAGGGCCAGATGCAGGTCGGCCTTTTCCGCCGTGGCCGTGCGGTAGGGGTCAATGACCACCACCTGGGCGCCGTTCTGGCGCCGGGCCTTTTGCACCCAGTTCATGAAATTGACCTGGGTATGCACCGGGTTGCCGCCCCAGATGACGATCAGGTCCGAATGCACCACCTCCCGGGGATCCACGCCCCGCTTCTGCCCGACCCCGGCCAGCCAGCCGGCATCCGCCAGGGCCACGCAGAAGGTCTCCCGCTGGCGGGACCAGCCGGCCAGATGGCCGAGCCGGCGGATGGCGCCGCGCTGCACGAATCCCATGGTGCCGGCGTAGTGGTAAGGCCACACCGTCTCCGGCCCGTGCCGGGCCACTGCCTGCTGCAGGCGGGCAGCCACTTCGTCCAGAGCCTCCCCCCAACCGATGGGTGTGAACTGGCCGCTGCCCTTGGGGCCTGTGCGGCGCAAGGGCTGGGTAAGGCGCAGGGGATGATGGACCCGATCGGCGTAACGGGCCACCTTGGCGCAGACCACGCCATCCGTATAGGGCTGAGGAGCCCCACGCACCCGACCGATGCGATCGGGGGACAGCAGCTCCACCTCCAGGGCGCAGACACTGGGGCAATCGTGGGGGCAGACGCTGGGCACGCGGCGGCTGGCTTCCTGGGCCATGGGGGAAACTCCTGGGCGACAAGGCGGTAAAGGGAGGGGGATGGTAAAGGCCCCCGGGGCCGGAGGCAAAACATCAGGGAGGAAGCGTATCCACATGCCTGCCCCGGCGGGAAATAATTCATCAGGATTTAGTCATAACCCGAGATAATTTCCCTTACTGCGGCATTAGCCCTAACCTCGCCATTGAGCCGGAGCCGCCTGATGAAGCAGGATGTCTGGACGTCGGAACATCGGGACATCGAGCAAAGCAGGAAAATAGCGCCCAGCCCGTCGCTCCTTTTTCCCTATCTTTTCCCTATCAAATACCCCACCAAACCACGCCACCTTCCGCCAGCCCAACATGACCACCCCTGCCGCTCCTCCGCCCCCCGCCGCCGGCTTCTGGGAAGCCTTCCGCTTCTGGCTGAAGCTGGGCTGCATCAGCTTTGGCGGCCCGGCGGGGCAGATCGCCATCATGCATCAGGAGCTGGTGGAAAAACGGCGCTGGATTTCCGAGCGGCGCTTTCTCCACGCCCTCAACTACTGCATGGTGTTGCCCGGGCCGGAAGCCCAGCAGCTGGCCACCTACATCGGCTGGCTGCTGCACCGTAGCTGGGGTGGCGTCATCGCCGGCGCCCTGTTCGTCCTGCCCTCCCTGCTGCTGCTGATTCTCCTCTCCTGGGGCTATGCCGCCTTCGGCCAGACCCTCCTGGTGGCTGGGCTGTTCTATGGCATCAAGCCGGCGGTGACGGTGATCGTCCTCCAGGCTGCCCACCGCATCGGCTCCCGGGTGCTGCGTCACGGCAGCCTGTGGGCTCTGGCAGGGGCGGCCTTCATCGCCATGTTTGCCTTCAACCTGCCTTTTCCTCTCATCGTTGCCGCGGCGGCCATGGCCGGCATCGTTGGCGCCCGCTGGGCCCCCGGGCAGTTCCAGGCTGGCGGCGGCCATGGCAAGGCCACGGGGGAACACGCCCCGGCCCTCATCGACGACCACACCCCGCCGCCGCCCCACGCCTGCTTCAGCTGGAGCCGACTGGCCCGGGTGCTGGTCCTGGGCTTGGCCCTGTGGCTGCTGCCCATGGCCCTGATGACTGCCACCCTGGGCTGGCAGCACACGTTCACCCAGATGGGCTGGTTCTTCACCAAGGCCGCCCTGCTCACCTTCGGCGGCGCCTACGCGGTGCTGCCCTACGTTTATCAGGGGGCGGTCACCCACTACGGCTGGTTGAGCCCGACCCAGATGATCGACGGCCTGGCCCTGGGGGAAACCACGCCGGGGCCGCTGATCATGGTGGTGGCCTTCGTCGGTTTCATCGGTGCCTATGGCAGCCCGACGCCGGAACTGCTGTTTGGGCCGGAAGGGCGCTTCCTGGCGGGCGCCGTGGCCGCGGCCCTGGTCAGCTGGTTCACCTTCCTGCCCTCCTTCATTTTCATCCTGGCCGGCGGCCCCCTGGTGGAGCGCACCCGTGACGACCTGGCCTTCACCGGCCCCCTCACCGCCATCACCGCCGCCGTGGTGGGGGTGATCCTCAACCTGGCGCTCTTCTTCGCCTACCACGTCTTCTGGCCGGCCGGCCTGGGCGCCCCCTTTGACCCCGTCGCCGCCGGTATTGCCCTGATTGCCGCCGTTGCCCTCTTCCGCCTGCGCCTCGGCGTGCTGCCCCTGATCGGCCTGTGCGCCCTGTTGGGCCTGGGCTGGCGATGGCTGGGCTTGATCTGATGATTTAAGGAGCGATTGAGGGCATTGGGAACGACCGGGCTAGGCGCCTCCGCTGTGTCTTTGCTATCGTCGCCGGGGTCGTGGTGGCGCCTGGTCTGCGGCACCGCCTTTCACCCACCGTTTCGTCAGCATGTGTTCCCCATGGATGCTTCCCAGCCCTTTGCCGCCTCCCCCCTCGCCGACGCCGGCCTCAATCTCCACGCCGTTTTCAATCTGGCCGACCTGCCCGCCGGGCTACGGCAATCCTTGGCGGACGCCGGCCCCGGGCGGGATAACTACCGGCAGCTGATCCTCATCGGCCACGGCGGACGCCGCCTCTGGCAGGCCGTGCAAGCCGCCCACCCGCCGGGGCCGGACCCCATCGACACCTTCACCGTGCAGACCCTGCAAGACTGGTTCGCTCGCCATTACCCCTCGGCCCGTTACACCCTGCTGTACCCGGCACCGGATTCGGCCCCCGGCGTGGGGCTGCAAAGTCTGGGAGAACTGGCGGGCTGGCACCAGCCCGGGCCTTTCATGCTCGGGGTGCGGGCTGACTGGGGCAGCTGGTTCGCCTACCGAGCGGTGATCCTGGCGGATACGGCATTCGCCCCAACGCCGGCCTACGCTGCCCCGCCCCCCTGCGCCAGTTGTGCCGGGCGGCCCTGCGTGGCGGCCTGCCCCGGCGGCGCCATGGCCACGGGGCAATTTTCCCTCACCGCCTGCGTGCCCTACCGCAAGGCCAAGGATTCCGCCTGCAAGGCCACCTGCCTGGCCCGCCTGGCCTGCCCCGTGGGCGCCGAACACCGTTACGACGCGGCCCAGCTGGCCCACACCTACGGCATCTCCATGGCTGCCATCGAGGCCTGGTACTAGCCCTTCGTCACGACAAGGCGGATACGCCCTCGCCCCAAGGGGAGCCAGCAGCCCCGCCAGACAGCGGGGCGGCAACACCCGTCACCCCCAACCTCAGCCCTGCCAGAGCAGGCCGCTGGCGCGCAACAGCAGCAGCGCGGCAGCCAGCAGACTGACCAGGGCGAAGCTTTGCTGCAAACGGTGGCCCGCCAGACGGGCCCCTATCCCCTGCCCCAGCAGCAGGCCGGCCACGGCACCGCCGCCGAACGGCAGGGCCGCGGCCCAGGGAATGGCGCCGTGCCAGGCGGCGGCGCCGATGCCCCCCAGGGCCACCAGGGTGATGACGCCCAGGGAGGTGGCCAGCACGCTGCGCTGGGGCAGGTCGGAATGGCGCCCCAGGGCCGGTACGATGACGAACCCGCCCCCGACGCCCAGCAGGCCGCTGAGCAGGCCGCTCACCAGGCCAGTGCCGGCCAGGGCCCGGGCGCAGGGCAGGTTCCAGAGAAAGCGCCCCTGGGCCGGGTCCAGGCGACAGGCAACACCGGGCCGGGCCGCCGCCAGGCAGTCGGCCTCCCCGCCCCCGCCCTTTGCTCCCCGGGCACCCTGCCGGGCCCGGCGCAGGGTGGCCAGGGCAGTCCACACCAGCACCAGGGCGAAGGCCGCCATCAGGGGCCGGTTGGGCACTTGATGGGCCAGCCACACCCCCAGGGGAGCCGTGGCCATGCCCACCAGGCCGATCAGGCCCGCCGCCCGGTAGCGCAGGATGCCCTGGCGCCAGCCGAGGAAAGCCCCCAGGCCCGCCGCCAGCCCCACCGCCAGGAGGCCGATGGGCGCCGCCTGCTGCATGGGCAGGCCGAGGCCGAAAACCAGCAGCGGCACGGCGATGATGCCGCCGCCGGCGCCACTCATGGCCAGGATCAGCCCCACCACCCCGCCCAGCAGGATGGCCAGGCCATGCACTTCAGTCCACCAGGCCATCGCTGCTTACAGCCCGTTGAGGGGAATTTTCAGGTAGCGGGTGCCGTTGGCCTCCGGCTCGGGAAACTGGCCGGCCCGCATGTTCACCTGCACCGACGGCAGGATCAGCACCGGCATCTCCAGGGTGGCGTCCCGCTTGCTGCGCAGGGCGACGAAATCCGCTTCACTGACACCGTCATGCACATGGATGTTGGCCGCCCGCTGGGCGCCGACGGTGGTGATGTAGCCCAGGGGACGGCCCTCAGGCGGGTAGTCGTGGCAGAGGTAGAGCCGGGTCTCCGCCGGCAAGGCCAGCAGGCGCCGCACCGAGCGGTAAAGAATCTCCGCATTGCCGCCCGGGAAGTCGCAACGGGCGGTGCCGGTATCGGGCATGAACAGGGTATCGCCGACGAACACCACCTGCTCCTCGCCATCCGACACCAGATAGCTGACACAGGCCGGGGTGTGGCCGGGGGTGTGCAGCACCCGGAAGGTGAGTTGGCCCAGGGCGAAGGTTTCGTCGTCGGCAAAAAGGTGGTCGAACTGGCGGCCATCGGTGGCAAAGCCCTCCCCGGCATTGAAGAGCTGGCCGAAGACCTTCTGCACCACGCCGATCTGGTTGCCGATGCCGGTCTTTCCCCCCAACTTTTCCTTCAGATAGGCGGCGGCGGAAAGATGGTCCGCATGGACATGGGTTTCCAGAATCCACGCCACCTTGGCGCCCAGTTCCTGGACCCGGGCGATGAGCCGGTCGGCGCTGGCGGTTCTGGTGCGCCCCGATTTGGGGTCGTAGTCGAGCACGCTGTCGATGAGCGCACAGGCCCGGCTTTGGGGATCGAACACCAGATGGCTGACGGTGCTGGTGGCGGGGTCGAAAAAGCTGTCGATATGCACGATGGCGCTCCTTGGGGTCGTCCGGCGCGGGCCAATGGATGGGAGGAAGCGTACAGGACGGCGAGGGGCGCTGCTTTACTGCAACGCCTGATCGCCTGTCGAATACATTATCGAATAATAATATATTGATTCACATAATATCAATCAATATAATGAAAGCCATCCCGACTCTGAAAGCTGCCCATGGAAACTGCCAGCCCGCCCCTGGATATGGCCCTGATGCGCGAAGGCGCCAGCCAGGCCAAGGCCATGCTCACCGCCCTGGCCAATGAAAACCGCCTGCTGCTGCTCTGCCAGCTGACCCACGGGGAAAAATCCGTCAGCGACCTGGAATCGGCCCTGGACCTGCACCAGCCCACCCTCTCCCAGCAGCTCGGGGTGCTGCGCAGCGAGGGTCTGGTGACTACCCGCCGGGACGGCAAGCGCATCTACTACGCCATAGCCGACCCCCGGGTGCACAGCCTGCTGGGCATCCTTTACCAGCTCTACTGCCCGGCCAAGTAAATACGGCAGCGCGCCCACAGACACTCCCATGAATTTTCCCCGCAAGCCCTGCCCCAACAGCCAGCCCGCACCGGGCACCGCCCGCCAGAGCAGCCCGGCCCGCCCCAATTGACGAAAGGAAACCCCATGACCCTGGACTGGACCCACTTCACCCCCTGGAGCGCCCTCGCCGGCGGCCTGCTGATCGGCCTGGCCACCGCCCTGCTGCTGCTCTTCAACGGCCGCATTGCCGGCATCAGCGGCATCATCGGCAGCCTGCTGCCCAAGCCCCCCAAGGGCGACAGCGCCTGGCGCCTGGCCTTTGCCGGCGGCCTGCTGGCGGCCCCCCTGCTCTATTCCCTCTTTGCCGCCCTGCCCGCCAGCCAGGTGGATGCGGGCTGGGGCACCCTGGTGATCGCCGGCCTGCTGGTGGGCTTCGGCACCCGCCTGGGCTCCGGCTGCACCAGCGGCCACGGGGTCTGCGGGCTTTCCCGCCTGTCCCCCCGCTCCCTGGTGGCCACCCTCACCTTCATGGCCCTGGGCTTTACCACCGTTTTCGTCACCCGCCATCTTTTCCCGGGAGTTCTGGCATGAACATCCTCAGCGCCTTCATCGTCGGCCTGGTCTTTGGCCTCGGCCTCATCGTTTCCGGCATGGGCAACCCCGCCAAGGTGCTCGGCTTTCTCGACTTGGCCGGGGCCTGGGACCCTTCCCTGGCCTTCGTCATGGGTGGCGCCATCGCCGTCGGGCTGGTGGCTTTCCGCATTGGCGGCCAGCGCGCCCGCTCCTTCCTCGGCCACCCCATGCAGATTCCCACGGCCCGGCAGTTGGACAAGCGCCTCGTCATCGGCAACGCCCTCTTCGGCATCGGCTGGGGCCTGGCCGGCATCTGCCCGGGGCCGGGCTTCATCCTGGTAGGCAGCGGCATTCCCCAGGGGCTGGTATTCGTGCTGGCCATGCTGGCCGGGATGCTGGCCTTCCAGCTCCTGCCCAAACGCTGAACGGGTGAACCGTGGCATCCCTGGAAGGCAATAGGGACGCCATTCTTCCCGTCATCACCCCGGAGCGGCAAGCGGGGCGGGGCCTCTGGACAAACCCCGCGCCCTGCTTGCCTCTCCGGGCAGTTTTAAGTAGTGCTGACTTAGGCGGCACAGACAGCCGCTGCTCAAGGCGCTAGCCCCCCCAGTGAAAAGGGCATGACCGTTACCGGCCATGCCCTTTTTCATTGCCAACATTGCCCGGCCAATCCGGGCGGAACTTCGCTTGAGGCAACCCGGGATGGCCCCGGAATCCCTCCGGGGCCGCGCCTAGATCAAGCCAATATCACCCCAGGGTGTCCTTCCAGATGGTTTCGGCCCAGGCCCGGGTGTACAAGCCTTCGCTCACCGAAGGCTCGGTGGAGACGCCGCCGGAGCCTTGCACCACCAGGGGCACCTTCTTCTCCGGGTCGTAGCGGTGCACCGAATCCACGTGGATGGCCCGCCGGTTATCCACCAGGGAATAGCAGGTGTTGGCCAGCAGGGTCGGCGTCGGGGTGCGGCCGGAGAGCAGTTCGACGATGGCGGCGGCCACGGCCTTGCCATGCTGGTTGGCCATGTGGCCGGACTTGGGCATGAGGGGCGCGGCCTGCAGGGCATCGCCGACGATGTGCACGTTTTTCACGGCGGTGGATTCGAGGGTCACCCAATCCACGTCGCACCAGCGGTTATTGACGTTCACCAGGCCGGCTTCCCGGGCGATGTCGCCGGCCCGCTGGGGCGGCAGCACGTTGAGCACGTCGGCGGTGAATTTGTCGCCCAGCTCGCTGGTGACGGTCTTGCTCGCCGCATCCACGGCCACCACGTTCCAGTTGGGGCGGTATTCGACGATGCCCTTGTAGTCGTTCTCCCAGACGCTGCGGAAGAGCTTTTCCTTGGACTGCACCTTGTCGTTGGCGTCCAGCAGAACCACCTTGCTGTTGGGCTTGTGGGTCTTGAAGTAGTAGGCGATCTGGCAGGCCCGCTCGTAGGGCCCCGGGGGGCAGCGGTAAGGCGCCTTGGGAATGGTCAGGGCGTAGGTCCCGCCGTCGGGCAGGTCTTCCAGCTGCTTGCGCAGGGCCAGGGTCTGGGGGCCGGCTTTCCAGGCGTGGAGGATGGTTTCCCGGGCCTTGTCGTCGTAACCGGCGATCTGGCTGTAGTCGAAGTCGAAGCCGGGGGCCACCACCAGGCGGTCGTAGGCGAACTCGCCGGCTTTGTCGGTTTTGACCTGGCGCTTGTCGGTGTCGATGGCGGTGACGCTGGCGTGCACCACCTTGACGCCCCAGGTCTTCTTCAGGGCATCGTAGCTGTGGCGCAGGGTCTTGAAATCCCGGTTGCCGCCCAGCACTTCGTTGGAGGTGGGGCAGGAAATGAATTCCTGGTTGCGCTCGATGAGCACCACCTCGATGCGGCCTTCGCTCCACTTGCGCAGGTACTTGGCCGCCGTGGCGCCGCCAAAGCCGCCGCCTACCACCACCACGCGGCCCAGGGGCTTGCCCTTCACCGCCGCCAGGGCGTTGCCGGAAAGCGCGCCCACGGAAGCCGCGGCGCCCAGGGCCTTGATCAGGGTACGGCGGGAAAATTTGATCTGTTCCATCTTGGCTATCCTCCTCAGGGCTTCTGTTTGGCGAAGTAGTCGGCGATGACGGCGATTTCCTCGTCCGTATAGCCCTTGGCCAGCTGATGCATGATGGTGGCCGGACGGCTGCCGTCCTTGAAGCCCTTCATGGTTTCGACGATGTACACCGCCTCCTTGCCGGCCAGGCCCGGAATGGCGGCGTTGCTGCGGCCGTCGGTGCCGTGGCAGTTGAAGCAGTTGGCGACGAAATAGGGGGTGGGCGTGGTAGCTGCCGGTGCCGCCTTGGCGGGCGGCTGAGCCGCCGCCGGCAGCGCGGTGAGGGCTGACAGCGCGGTCAGGGTGGATAAGGCGAGAACGCCCAGGCCCCGGGAGAGTGCGCGTTTATTCATGCTGGCTCCTTGGATGAAATAAAGGTTAATGCCGGCCCGGCAGGGCAGGCGGTGGATGCGAAAAAGGTTCATGACCCATGGGCTCATGACTCGGGCTTCATGGCGTGGGGCGGACCACGGTTTCGGCCCAGTTCTCGTCGCCCCGGTTGTCGCGCCAGCCCACCCGCACCGTGTCGCCGGCCTTGGCGCCCTTGAGGCGCCAGCCGAAGAGCGGGTCCTTGGCCACGCCGGAACCGGTTTCCACCTGGATCACGGTCTGGCCGTTGAGCTGGAGTTGCACCTGGGTGATGTAGCGGGCGGCGATGAGGCGCCCGGCCTCGTCCTTGGCCAGGCCGTTCTCCATGGGATGGCTGAAGAGGGTTTTCACCACCAGGGCGTCCCCCTCCAGGCTGGCCCGCAGGCGAATGGGGTAACTGCTGTTCTGGCTCATGGCATCACCCCGGCAGGCAACCGCCGACGATGACCTTCACCTCCCGGGTGGTGGTGTAGAGCCGGCCGTCGGCCTGGACGATGGCCCGCAGGCGGGAGCTTTCCCCCAGCTTCACCTTCAGCTCCAGCCAGGGCTGGACCTGGATCGGCGCATCGGGCGCAAAGGCGGCATCCACCAGCAGGGGGAAAAGGTTCTTTTCGGCGATGAGCAGCACCCGCTCCACCCGGGGCAGGCTGACAGACACCTCCACCGGCACGTTGGCGCCGTTTTCCGCCACGTCCGGGGCGTGGATGCGGATGCCCTGCCCTTCCGCCAGTTCCGTTGGCGCCGCCAGGCCCAGGGCACCGAATACGGATTCGGGGCTGCGGGCGTTGAAGGCGTTTTCATTGCGGCTGGCCGCCCGGGCCCAGCGGGGCGAGGCCAGCAGGGCCGCCAGCAGGGCACCGGCGGAGGCGGCGATGAAACGGCGCCGGCTCCGGGATTCCTGGCCCGCGCCCGCCAGGGCCGGCACGGCTACCGCACCCCGATCTCCCCGCTCCCCCGCCTCAGCGGGGGGCCGGGAGACGCCGGTGCGACGGGCACTCATGGCGAGACGGCTCATTTGCCAGCCACGCCCGGAGCGGCCTGGCTGGCGCCGCTGACGCCGGCGATGGCCTTGAGCAGGGTCACCAGATTGTCCGGCGTGGCCGCCTTGAGGAAGGCGCCGATGATCTGGGGATCGGTCAGGGTGGTGACCCAGCGCCCGGTGACCTGGGCATCCCCCAGGCGCACCACGCTCTCCACCAGGGCCGGATTAACCAGGGCGTTGGCCCAGGCCAGCATGGCTGCCGGCTCCAGGTTGTGGGAGACGAAATCGCTCTGGGCGAGCTGGGTCATGGCGTTGATCCAGCCCAGCAGGGACGCAGGGCGGGCCAGCCGGGTCAGGGCCGTGAGGGTTTCCTCCCGGGTCAGCAGGCGGATCCAGTCATTGACCAGGCGGGGCTCGGCCAGCTTGGCAAAGCTGTCCAGCAGCTTGGGGTTGGAAAGGGCAACGATCCACTTCTCGAACAGGGCCGGGTCGGAAAGGCGCAGGGCGACGCTGATGCTGCGGGGGTCCAGCAGCACATCCACATAGCGTTGCAGCTTCTGCTTGTCGGCGGCGCTGCCGATGATGGCCTCGAAGGCCGGCTGGTAGTAGGCGGCGTTGGCCCACTGGGCCAGCAGCTTGTCGTCCGCCAGGCGGCTCAGGCTCTCGGCCAGGCGGGGGTCGGCAATGGCGGCCACCCAGGCTTCGATGAGGGCCGGATCGGCGCTTTTCAGGGCCGCCTCCACCAGGGCCGGGTGGGTGGCGGCCTGAATCCAGGTGCCCACCACGTTGCGGTCGGTGCTGGTGACGATGGCCTCGAAGGCGGCCGGGTCCGCCAGCTGGCGAATCCAGGCCTTCAGCTGCTCGGGGCCGGCAATGGCGTTGGCTTCCCGGGCGCCGGCCTTGGCCGGCAACTTGGCCAGCTTTTCGGTAATGGCGTGGAAGGTGGCGGCATCCAGGGGGTGCTCGGCCCAGGCCAGGGCTGACAGGCCGAGATTGGCCACCAGCGCGGCCGCCAGGGCGGTTTGCCGGAAAGAGAAAGTCGCGGAAAAAACAGCGGGGAAAGCAGTCAATTTCATGAGATCGCTCCTTACAGGTCGCCGTTGGCGCCGGCCTGGATGATTTCCTCCAGGGACTTGCGGATGCGCTCGGCCCCCTGGCGCACGTTGTCGGGCAGGGTGTTGGGATTGGGGGAGCCGTCGAACCAGCTCACGTCCCAATCCAGCATCACCAGCCAGACCTTGCCGGCGGCGTCTTCCACCACGGCGATGCGGCAGGGGAAGAAGATGACGAACTCCAGGCTGTAATCCAGAATGTCCCGGGCCAGCTGGGCGTCGCAGAAATTGAACACTTCCACCTTGGGGGTGGGCTTGCCGGTGAGGGCGGCCACGTCCTTGTAGATGGAATTGACGCCGACGAACTTGAAATTGAGCTTGTTGGCCCGGGCCTTGAGGGAAGCCACCACGTCGTCGTAGGAAACGCCGGGCTTGGCTTCCACCTTGTAGGCCAGCAGATTGACCATGTCCCGCACCGACAGGGGGTTGAAGGCGGTGCCGCTCTGCATGAAGCGCTTGCGGGCTTCGGGGGTGATGGGGTCCATCACCGTATTGGGGGTGAATTGCTTCTTGGCCGGGGCCGGGGCGGTGTATTTCTCGGGCACGGCATAGCTGCTCTGGGCCAGCACGGGGGGGGCTGCAAGGGTGCCGAGGGCGCCGACGGCACATAGCAGGGCCCGGGCGGATTGACGAAGTTTGGTCATGTTCTGGGTCATGTCATTTCCCCTTTTTCTTGGCTTCGGCCTTGGTTTCACCCTTGGCGGCGGCGTGATGCAGGCCGTCAGCCCCCTGCACGGAGGCCTTCAGCACCTGGGCCATGGCCCGCAGGGTGGCATCCACCAGCTTGGGGTCCGAGGCCAGCAGCAAGGCATTGAGCACCTTGGGCTCGGTCAGGGCGTTGGCGTAGGGCACGGCGATCTTGGGGTCGCTCCAGGCCAGGCCGGCGGCCAGCAGCTTGGGTTCGGTGAGGGCGGCGATCCAGTGGTTGATCAGTTCCGGCGTGGCGAAACGGGTCACCGCCTCGATGGTCTTGGGATGGGTTACCGCCTCGATCCACTGGCCCACCAGCTTGGGGTCGGCAAACTTGAGCACGGCGGCGATGATCTTCGGGTCCGTGGCCAGGGCCGCCAGCTGGTTGATCAGCTTGGGGTCGGCGTACTGCACCAGGGCCTGGACGTAGCGCGGGTCGGTGAAGGCCGTGGCATAGGCCTGTACCGCCTTGTCGTCGGCGAACTGCAGGAAGGTGGCCACCAGGCGAGGGTCGGTGCCGGCTTGCAGCCACTGGTTCCACAGGCTGGCATCGGCCAGGACGGCGAGGCGCTCGATCAGTTTGGGGTCGGCAAAGGCCCGGGCCAGGCGGGAGACATAGACCGGATCGGCCCAGGCCAGGGTGGCCTGGATGAGGGCCGGGTTGCTCAGCAGATTGACCCAGGCGCCGGCGATCTTCGGGTCCCCCAGCTTGAGCACGGCGGCAATCAGGCGGGGATCGGTGAAGGTCTTGATCCACTGCCCCACCACCTTGCGGTCGCTCAGTTGCAGCACCGCATTGACAATGCGCGGGTCGGCAAAACCGTTCACCCATTGCTGGATCAGGGCCGGGTCGGTGGCCTTGAGTACATTGCCCACCACCGCCGGGTTGGTCATGACCTCGGCCCAGCGGGCCAGGTTTTCCGGGTTGCCCTGCTTGAGCAGGGCTTCCAGGGTGTCGGGGCTGGTCAGCACCTGGACCCAGACCGTCAGGGTCTTGGGATCCACCAACTGGGCAAAGCTGGCCACGCTGTCGGGCTGCTTGAGGGCCTTGGCGGCGGTGTCGGCCATCTTGTCCACGGCCTTGCCGTCGTACTGGGCCAGGGCGGTGCCGGGCAGGGTCACGGCCAGACCGGCGACCAGACAGGCCGCCAGGGTGAGGGGGCGCCGGGCAGGCGCCCGGTCAAACCAATGGGGCATAGGATTCTCCCTTGAAAAATGTTGTTCTCGCCTCGGCCAGGCCCGTCCTGTAAGGGTTGCGGAGCTGGCCGGGGTTTTCAGGGAGGCATCCTAATCAACACGGCATATAATTCAAAAAACTTTATTAACCTATAACTTCTAACTTTTGGTTATAAATAGCTGGCGATACGCCCAGAAAGAGGGAGTCAGGCCTTAGTCCATTACTTATTCCAAAACAGATATAGAAATATAAATATTGATTACTTATGGAG
Organism: Azospira sp. I13; assembly: GCF_003112695.1. GTDB lineage: Bacteria > Pseudomonadota > Gammaproteobacteria > Burkholderiales > Rhodocyclaceae > Azospira. The sequence goes on along the minus strand of NZ_BFBP01000005.1, from coordinate 21,884 downwards.
CTATATTTTCCTGCCATACTCGCTCCATCAATTTTTTGTGGGCCCAAGGCCCGGGAGACCTGTCATGAAGTCCTGCGAGCTGCTCAATGCGCTGGTTGCGGCCCTGACCATGGCCTCCGCCCAGGTGGATGAAGCCCCGGCCCAGAGCGTCATCGAGCCTGCCCACATCCAGGTTTCCGAGAACCGCCCGAGCGAACCCCGGCCGCGCCTGTTGCGCCGGGCTGCCAAGCCCCAGACTGCCGCACCGACCCACGGCGACTGACCTTCCGCCCTCGCCCTGCCGCCGGTCGGGCGCTTCAACGATGGTGGGGCTCGGCCCCGATACGGTGCCCCTCTCCCGCTCCCCGACAGCGGCACCTTTCTCCATCGCCAACGGGCCCTGCTGCGATCTCTGCGACAGGCGCCCTACTCCAGCCGTTCCGGTTAGTCCCGCGCCATTTCCGTGACTTGCCCAGGCCATGCCCTGTATGGGCTCAAGCTGCCTGGCAACACCACGCCCCCAATCCCGGGCGTGACCCCAACAGCGGTGGTAGTGGTATCGGTAAGGCCGGTCATGGATGATGAACCGCGCGGCGAAAAATAGCCTTACCGGTTGCACGGCCAAATTCACCGTTCATATAATGCGCCTCCCTCAATGCGCCCCCGGCCCCGCGCCATGCCCTTTTCCCTCCCTGTCAGTGCCAACCCGGCCATTCCGGAGGATGTGCCCCTGCACCAGCCGTCGTTCTCCCACGACGATGGGCTGGGCATCCTGCATTCGGCGCTGCCCCTGGAAGAAAAACTGCGGCAGATTCACCGCCACGTGCAGCAGGCCCTGCCCTTTCTCGACCGCATCTCGGTGGTGTCCTACGAGCCCCTGACGGACAAGCTGAAGACCTTTCTCCACTCCAGTGATCAGGACAGTCCGCTTTCGTTCTACGAAAGCACCCTGGCCCAGTCCCGCTCCCTGATGGAAATCGCCACCCTCCAGCGGCCCCGGGTGATCAACGACATGGAGGCCCTGGTCCGGGATGCCAGCCGCCAGCACACCCGGCGCATCGCCGGAGGCTACGGCGCCAGCTACACCATGCCGGTGAAGCAGAATGGTGAGCTGTACGGCTTTCTCTTCTTCAATTCCCGCCAGAAGTGGGTCTTCGATGCCCAGGCCCTGCGCTACCTGAACATGCTGGGCCATCAGCTTTCCCTGATGGTGAGCAACGAGCTGAGCTGCCTGCGCACCCTTGGCGCCTCGGTGCGCACGGTGACCCAGATCGCCCAGTTCCGGGATTTCGAGACCGGTGCCCACCTGGAGCGCATGGCCCACTACTCCCGCATCATCGCCCGGGAACTGGCGCCCCGCTGCCAGCGGGATGATGCCTTCGTCGAATACCTCTATCTGTTCGCCCCGCTCCACGACATCGGCAAGATCGCCATTCCCGATGCCATCCTGCTCAAGCCGGGCCGCCTGGAAGCAGAGGAGTTTGCCGTGATGCAGCAGCACACGGTGAAGGGCGCGGAAATCGTGGACACCATGCTGGACAATTTCGGCATCCGGGGCATGGCCCATGCCGACATGCTGCGCAATATCGTGCTGCACCACCACGAAACGGTGGATGGAACCGGCTACCCCCACAGACTCAAGGGCGAAGACATCCCCCTGGAAGCGCGGATCGTCACGGTGGCGGATGTCTTCGATGCTCTCACCAGCCGCCGGCCCTACAAGGAACCCTGGACGCCGGAAACCACCTTCCGCTTCCTGCAGGAGATGGCCGGCAGCAAGTTCGACCGGGATTGCGTGGATGCCCTGGTGCGCCACGAAGCAGAGGTACTGGCCATCCGCCAGCGCTTTGCCGAAGATTACCTGGGTTAGGCGAAAAGCGCCCGCAACGGCCCCTGGCGGCCATCGAAAGACGCGGCAGGAACGCCAGGAACGCACCTGTACCGGTGCCCTCCTCAGGGCGGGGCAACAACAGGCGTGGCCAGCCGCCGCCAGGCTCAGGCGGAAACGGGAATCTCGGTACGATCCACCACCCGCCGCAGCACGAAGCTGGTGTGCACCCCGGTCACCCCCTGGATGCGGGTGAGCTTGTTGAGCAGCAGGTCCTGGTAGGCATCCATGTCCCGCACCACCACCTTCAATTGGTAGTCCGACTGCTGGCCGGTGATCAGCAGGCATTCCAGCACCTCGGGAATATCCCGGATGGCCGCTTCCAGATTGGCGAAGCGCTCCGGGGTGTGCTGGTCCATGGAAATGCCGATGAGGGCCATCAGGGTCAGGCCCAGCTTCTTCGCATCCACCAGGGCGCGGTAGCCGGTGATCAGCCCCGCCTCTTCCAGGGTGCGCACCCGGCGCAGGCAGGGCGACGGCGAGAGGCCGATGCGGTCGGCCAGGTCCTGGTTGCTGATGCGGCCATCCTGCTGTAATACGGCGAGAATTTGCCTGTCGTAGCGATCAAGTTCCATATTGTTGCGCCATTTAAAATAATAACGATATTTTCTGCCGATCATAGCACCTATGACGGCAAACAACGCAATCGTCTGCCAAGGGCTTTTCCGTAGAATTCCTCCATCGAAATTCATTCTTTGGAGCCGACCATGGCACAACAAGCGCAAACCAAGTATCAGCCCTTCCCTCCCGTTCAGCTTGCTGACCGCCAGTGGCCCAACAAGGTCATCGACAAGGCGCCGATCTGGATGAGCACCGACCTTCGGGACGGCAACCAGTCCCTCTTCGAGCCCATGAACATCGACAAGAAGATGCAGATGTTCAAGACCCTCTGCGCCATCGGCTTCAAGGAAATCGAGGTGGCCTTCCCCTCCGCTTCCCAGACCGAATTCGATTTCGTGCGGGGCCTCATCGAAGGTGGACACATCCCCGAGGGCGTCAGCATCGAAGTGCTCACCCAGGCCCGGGAACATCTCATCCGCCGCACCTTCGAATCCTTGAAGGGCATCAAGCGGGCCATCGTGCATGTCTATAACGCCACCTCCAAGCCCTTCCGCGAAAACGTCTTCGGCATGAGCAAGGCCGAAGTGGTGAAGATGGCCGTGGATGCGGTGAAGCTCATGAAGGAATTGGCCGAGGCCCAGCCGGAAACCGAATTCACCCTCGAGTACAGCCCGGAAACCTTCACCGCCACCGAACTCGATTTCGCCCTCGAAATCTGTTCCGCCGTGGTGGAAGCCTGGGATGCCACCCCCAACCGCAAGGTGATCCTCAACCTCCCCACCACCGTGGAAGTGGCCACCCCCAACATCTACGCCGACCAGATCGAGTGGATGCACCGCCACTTGCCGCGCCGCGACAGCATCATCCTCAGCCTCCACCCCCACAATGACCGGGGCACCGCCGTGGCCGCCGCCGAGTTGGGCCTCATGGCCGGCGCTGACCGGGTGGAAGGCTGCCTCTTCGGCAACGGCGAGCGCACCGGCAATGTGGACTTGGTGACCCTCGCCCTCAACATGCACACCCAGGGCGTCAATCCGGGCCTCGACTTTTCGGACATCAACGCCATTGCCCGTACCTACGAGCATTGCACCCAGTTGCCCATTCACCCGCGCCATCCCTACGTGGGTGATCTCGTCTTCACGGCCTTCTCCGGCTCCCACCAGGACGCCATCAAGAAGGGTTTCTCGGCTCAAGAGGCCGGAACGCTGTGGAACGTGCCCTACCTCCCCATCGACCCCGCCGATGTGGGACGCAGCTACGACTCCGTGATCCGGGTCAACAGCCAGTCCGGCAAGGGGGGCATCGCCTACCTGATGGAAAACGAGCACGGCGTGGTCATGTCCCGCCGCCTCCAGGTGGAGTTCTCCGGCGTGGTGCAGCAGCACACCGATGCCCACGGCGGCGAAGTAACGGCCAGCGACATCTGGAAGCTCTTCTCCGACACCTATCTCGATAACGTCATGCCGGTGCGTTACCGGGAACATCACCTGACCGAGCAAGGCGGCAACCAGGGCATCCGCCTCTCGGTGGATATCCACGGCACGCCCCACATCCTCACGGGTGAAGGCAACGGCCCCATCAACGCCGCCGTCCATGCCTTGCAGAGCGCCGGCGTCAAGATCCAGGTGCGCAGCTACGAGGAACGCTCCATGGTGCCCATGGGCGAAGACGGCAACGCCCGGGCCTGTGCCTTCATGGAAGTGGCCGGCGGCGAACAGGGCGAGTGCTACGGGGTGGGCATCGACAGCAACATCGTCACCGCCTCCATCAAGGCCCTCATCAGCGGGGTGAACCGCACCCACGCCGGGGCCCGCCAGTTCTCCCCCCAGGCCGCCGCCTGATCCCGGTTGCGGGCCGCCATACGGGCCCGCCAAACAAAAACGGCGACGGATGATCCGTCGCCGTTTTTCATTGCAGCTTCGCCCAGCTTATTCGATGGCCAGGGCCGACTTGGCGTTCTGGCGCAGCACGAATTTCTGGATCTTGCCGGTGGAGGTCTTGGGCAGTTCGCCGAAGACGATCTGCTTGGGTACCTTGAAGTGGGCCATGTGCTCACGGCAGAAGGCCACCATCTCGGCTTCGGTGACGCTGGCGCCGGCCTTCAGTTCAACGAAGGCACAGGGCACCTCGCCCCACTTGGCATCGGGCTTGGCCACCACGGCGGCGGCGATCACCGCGGCGTGGCGATAAAGCACGTCTTCCACTTCCAGGGAGGAGATATTCTCGCCGCCGGAGATGATGATGTCCTTGGAGCGATCCTTGATCTTCACGTAACCATCGGCATGGACCACGGCCAGGTCGCCGGAGTGGAACCAGCCGCCGGCGAAGGATTCCTCGGTGGCGGCCGGGTTCTTCAGATAACCCTTCATCACCAGGTTGCCGCGGAACATGATCTCGCCCATGGTTTCGCCATCCCAGGGCACCGGCTCCATGGTTTCCGGGTCCATCACGGTGATGGCTTCCAGGGCGTGATAACGCACACCCTGACGGCCGTTGCGGGCGGTGCGCAGGTCCAGGGGCAGCTTGTCCCATTCCGGATGCTTGGCGCAGACGGAAGCCGGGCCGTAGGTTTCGGTCAGGCCATAGACGTGGGTGATGTTGAGGCCGATCAACTCGGCGCCCTCAATGATGGCGGCGGGAGGCGCAGCGCCGGCGATGAGGCCGCTCACCTGATGCTCGATGCCGGCCCGGACTTCCGCCGGGGCGTTGATCATCATGCCGTAGATGATGGGGGCGCCGCACATGTGGGTGACCTTGTGCTGGCGGATCAGGTTGAAGATGGTGCCCACCTCGATACGGCGCAGGCAGACGCTGGTGCCGGCATTGGCGGCCAGGGTCCAGGAGAAGCACCAGCCGTTGGCGTGGAACATGGGCAGGGTCCACAGATACACCGCATGGGGAGGCATGCCCCAGGAGACGATGTTGGACATGGAATTCAAATAGGCGCCCCGGTGGTGGTAGACCACGCCCTTGGGGTTGCCGGTGGTGCCGGAGGTGTAGTTGAGGGCGATGGCATCCCACTCGTCTTCAGGCAGGGACCAGGCGAATTCCGGGTCGCCCTCGGCGAGGAACGCTTCGTAGTCCATCACGCCCAGGCGCTCGCCGCCGGTGTAGTCCGGGTCCATGGCGTCGATGACCAGGGGCTTGGGGCCCTTCATCAGTTCCAGGGCGCCCTTGATGATGTTGGTGAATTCCGGATCGGTGATCAGTACCTTGGCCTCGCCGTGATCCAGCATGAAGGCTACGGCCTCGGCATCGAGGCGGGTGTTGAGGGTGTTGAGCACGGCGCCGGCCATGGGAATGCCGAAGTGGGCTTCGAACATGGGGGCCACGTTGGGCAGCATCACGGCCACGGTGTCGCCCTTGCCGATGCCCCGCTTCACCAGGGCGGAAGCCAGCTGGCGGCAGCGACGGTAGGAATCGACCCAGGTGTACTGGCGATCGCCCTGGATGACGGAAATTCGCTTCGGGTAAATATAGGCCGAGCGTTCGAGGAAGCTCAGGGGCGAGAGGGAAACATAGTTGGCCGGGTTTTTCTCGAGGCCGGTGCTGTAGGGATTGTTAGCAGCCACAACTTTCTCCAGATAATGCGAATGACGCGGGACCACCGCTGCGGGCGCCCGCCGGGGCTGGCCCGACGGCCGGTTTTATCCCTGGCCGCCGGGTCGAAAGGGTATGAACGGGGCGTTACAGGGCGCCGCAGGCCTGCAGCCGGGCCACCTCGTCGGCAGAAAAGCCCCACTGGGCCAGCACTTCCGCCGGCACGCCGGTATCGGTGGGGGGCCGCGGGGTATCCGGCACAGTGCGGCTGAAGCGGGGCGCCGGGGCGGGTTGCACCACGCCTTCCACCTCGATGAAGGTACCGCGGGAAACGTTGTGGGGATGGTGGGGTGCTTCCTCCATGTCCAGCACCGGCGCCACGCAGGCATCGGTGCCTTCCATCAGGGCACACCATTCGTCCCGGGTCTTTTGTTCCAGCACGGCGGCCAGCTTTTCCTTCAGGGCCGGCCACTGGCCCCGATCCCACTGGGCCTTGAAATCCGGATCGGCGGCAAGGCCGGCCTTTTCCAGGAACAGGGCGTAGAACTGGGGTTCGATGGGGCCGATGGAGATGTACTTGCCGTCCTGGCAGCGGTAGGTGTCGTAGAAGTGGGCGCCGCCATCGAGCAGGTTGCTGCCCCGCTCCTGGGTCCACTGGCCCATGGCCTTCAAGGTGTACATCATGGTCATGAGGGTGGCGCAGCCGTCGGTCATGGCCACATCCACCACCTGGCCCTTGCCGGAGCCCTTGGCTTCCAGCAGGGCGGCCATCACGCCCATGGCGAGGAACAGGGCGCCACCGCCGCAGTCCGCCACCAGGTTGAGGGGCGCCACGGGCTTGCCGCCCTTCTCGCCGATAGCATGCAGGGCGCCGGAGAGGGAAAGATAGTTGATGTCGTGGCCGGCGGCCTGGGCCAGGGTGCCGCGCTGACCCCAGCCGGTCATGCGGCCATAGACTAGGCGCGGATTCCGGGCGAGGCATACGTCAGGGCCGAGACTCAGGCGTTCCATGACGCCAGGGCGGAAGCCTTCGATCAGGGCATCGGCACCGGCAATGAGTTGCAGGGCGGCAGCGATGCCTTCCGGCTTCTTCAGGTCCAGGGCCACTACCTGGCGGTTGCGGTTGAGGATGTCGATCTTGGGATCGAAGAGGTCGGCCGTGGGTCGGCCGCTGGTCTTGCGCTCGATGCGCACCACCTGGGCGCCCAGGTCGGCCAGCAGCATGGTGCCCATGGGGGCGGGGCCCAGGGCGGCGAATTCCACCACCTTGATACCGTGTAAAGGTCCCATTCGGTTTTCCTTGGCCGAGCAAAACCAAAGCCCCGTTAAAAGTACCCGGGGCTTTGGCTCATACGGCGGAACGTTGGAAGATTACTGCTGGGCGATGGAGCGGCCGATCACCAGGCGCTGAATATCGTTGGCGCCTTCGTAGATCTGGCAGATACGCACGTCACGGTAGATGCGCTCCACCGGGAAGTCGGCGGTGTAGCCCACGCCACCATGGATCTGGATGGCGTCGGAAGCGATCTTCTCGGCAGCTTCGGAGGCGAACATCTTGGCCATGGAAGCTTCGGTCAGGCAGGGCTTGCCGGCATCCTTGAGGCTGGCGGCGCGCCACACCATGAGGCGGGCGGCATCCAGCAGGGTGGCCATGTCGGCCAGGCGGAAATTGACGGCCTGGTGATCGATGATGGGCACGCCGAAGGTCACACGCTCCTTGGCGTAGCGTACGGCGGCCTCATAGGCGGCGCGGGCCATACCGATGGACTGGGCGGCAATGCCGATGCGGCCGGCTTCCAGGTTGGACAGGGCGATCTTGTAGCCCTCCCCTTCCTTGCCCAACAGGGCGGAGGCGGGTACGCGGCAGTCTTCCAGAATGATCTGCACGGTGTCGGAAGCGTGCTGGCCCATCTTCTCTTCGGTGCGGCCAACGATGAAACCCTTGGTGTCGGTGGGCACCAGGAAGCAGGAGATGCCCTTCTTGCCGGCGGCCTTGTCGGTGACAGCGAAGACGATGGCCATGTGGGCGTGCTTGCCGGTGGTGATGAACTGCTTCACGCCGTTCAGCACGAAGTGGTCGCCGTCCCGGTCGGCCCGGGTGGTGATGGCGGAAGCATCGGAACCGGTGTGGGGTTCGGTGAGGCAGAAGCAGCCCAGCTTTTCACCGCGGGCCAGGGGCTTGAGCCATTCTTCCTTCTGCTGGTCGGTGCCGTACTTCTGGGTGATGCCGCAGGCCAGGGAGTTCTGCACGGAAACGATGGTGGAAGTGGCGCCGTCACCGGCCGCGATTTCTTCCAGGGTCAGCACCAGGCTCATGTAGTCCATGCCGGCACCGCCCCACTCCTCGGGCACGCACATGCCCATGGCGCCCAGCTCGCCCAGTTCCTTCAGGGCTTCGGCGGGGAAGGTGTGGTGCTTGTCCCATTCGGCGGCGAAGGGGGCCAGACGCTCCTGCGCGAAGGCGCGCATGGAGTCACGGATCATTTCCTGTTCCTGGGTCAGAATCATTTGCTACTCCGAATATTTCTGGATGGCGGAGCCCCCAGGGCCCCGCCTGTTACTCAATGGCTGGTTGAAGCCAGGCTTGGTACCGCCGTTTAGTACATTTCGACGCCAACGGCCACGGCTTCGCCGCCGCCGATGCACAGGGAGGCCACGCCCTTCTTCTTGCCGTACTGCTTCAGGGCACCGATCAGGGAGACCAGGATGCGGGCGCCGGAAGCACCGATGGGGTGGCCCAGGGCGCAAGCACCGCCGTGCACGTTCACCTTGGCGGGGTCCAGCTTCAGGTCCTTCACGGCGGCCATGGTGACCACGGCGAAGGCTTCGTTGATTTCCCACAGATCCACGTCACCCACGTTCCAGCCGGTCTTCTTCAGCAGCTTTTCCATGGCGAAGACGGGGGCGGTGGTGAACAGGTTGGGTTCCTGGGCATGGGTGGTGTGGCCAACGATCTTGGCCACGGGGGAGAGCCCCAGGGCCTTGGCCTTGGATTCCTTCATCAGCACCAGGGCGGCAGCGCCGTCGGAGATGGAGGAGGAGTTGGCGGCGGTCACGGTGCCGTCCTTCTTGAAGGCGGGCTTCAAGCCGGGGATCTTGTCGATCTGGGCCTTCAGAGGCTGTTCGTCCTGCTCCACCACGGTGTCGCCCTTCTTGCCGGCGATGGTGACGGGGGCGATTTCCCACTTGAAGAGGCCTTCCTTGACGGCCTTCTGGGCGCGCACGGTGGACTGGATGGCCCACTCGTCCTGGGCTTCACGGGTGAAGCCGTAGGATTCGGCGCATTCCTCGGCGAAGGTACCCATCAGGCGGCCCTTCTGGTAGGCATCTTCGAGGCCGTCGAAGAACATGTGGTCCAGCAGCTGGCCGTGGCCCAGGCGATAGCCGCCGCGGGCCTTGGGCAGCAGGTAGGGGGCGTTGGACATGGATTCCTGGCCGCCGGCCACGCCGATCTCGTAGGAACCGGCCAGCAGGCCGTCATGCACCATCATCACGGACTTGAGGGCGGAACCGCACACCTTGTGGATGGTGGTACAGCCGGCAGAGAGGGGCAGACCGGCACCCAGGGCGGCCTGGCGGGCGGGGGCCTGGCCGACGCCGGCCTGCAGCACGTTGCCGAACACCACTTCTTCCACCTGCTCGGCCTTGATGCCGGCGCGCTCCACGGCGGCCTTGATGGCCACGGCGCCCAGCTGGGGGGCGGTCAGGGCGTTGAAGTCACCCTGGAAACCGCCCAGGGGGGTACGGGCGACGGAAACGATAACGATGGGATCTTGTTGGGACATGTGAATTCCTTTCAGCGTGTCGGAGACAAAACTGGCTTAAAAGCAGTCTCGGAAGCGGTAAAAAAATGGAGCGAAGCGATCCTGGCTAGGCGTGCTGCCGCAGACAGTACCGAGTAGTACGGCAAGGCAGCGCAACGACGCCAGGACCATTTTTCTGTCGCTTCTTACTTGGCGGCCATGCGGATGGAACCGTCGAGACGAATCACTTCGCCGTTCAGGTACTGGTTGCCGAAAATGTGTTCCACCAGGGCGGCGTACTCGGCCGGCTTGCCCATGCGGGAGGGGAACGGCACCATCTTGCCCAGGGCATCCTGCACATCCTGGGGCATGCCCATGAGCATGGGGGTTTCCATGATGCCGGGGGCGATGGTCATGACGCGGATGCCGGAGCGGGCCAGTTCGCGGGCGATGGGCAGGGTCATGGCGACCACGCCACCCTTGGAAGCGGCATAGGCAGCCTGGCCCAGCTGGCCGTCGAAAGCGGCCACGGAGGCGGTGCTGACGATAACGCCACGCTCGCCCTGCTCGTCCGCTTCCAGCTTGCTCATGATTTCAGAAGCCAGGCGGATCATGTTGAAGCTGCCCACCAGGTTGATGCTGATGACGCGGGAGAAGGATTCCAGCTTGTGGGCGCCTTCCTTGCCCACCACCTTTTCGGCGGGAGCAATGCCGGCGCAGTTCACCAGGCCACGCAGATTGCCCAGGGACTGGGCCACGGCGAAGGCGGCCTTGGCACTTTCCTCATTGGTCACGTCGGTCGCCACGAAGCGGGCGTTGGCACCCAGCTCGGCAGCCACGGCCTCGCCGGCTTCCTTGTTCACGTCGGCCAGCACCACCTTGCCGCCCTTGGCAACGATCATGCGGGCCGTGGCAGCGCCCAGGCCAGAACCGCCACCGGTCACCACGAATACGTTGTCCTTAATCTGCATGGAATGGGCTCCTTTTATGGTTTATCCAGGGATGGGCCGGTGCACCTTGGGCAGACCGGCCAAAACAAGCAGTGTAGGCACAGCCGGGGCAAGGCTCCATGCCGAAACCGCTCAAATTGAATGGTAGAATTTGCCACTGTTTTCCAGGCCCGTCACAAGCATCCCGGGCCCTTTTGCTTCGCTTTGCCCCTCTTTCCCTCTTCGCCCCCTCCAGGATGAGCGCTCCCAGCCCCGACCGCGACACCATATCCATCTGCTTCGTGCACGAAGCCCTGGTGGCCATTCGCGAACGGGGCCTGGATGCCGACGCCCTGCTGGAAGCAGCCGGCATCTCTCCGGAACTGCTGAAACTGCCCGAGGCCCGGGTTTCCTCCACCCACTTCGGCAACCTCTGGCACCTCATCGCCCGCACCCTGGACGACGAGTTCTTCGGTATGGACAGCCACCGCATGAAGGTGGGCAGCTTCACCCTGCTCTGCCACGCCGCCATCCACGCCGACACCCTGGAACGGGCCCTGCAGCGGGCCCTACGCTTCTTCCGCCTGGTGCTGGACGATCTGGAAGGCCATCTGGAACGGGAAGGCGACCTGGCCCGCATCGTCATCGACGACCTGCCCCGGCCGGCGGAAGGCAGCGCCCCGCCCTGCCCCGCCCGCCCCTTCGCCTACGGCACCGTGCTGGTGATCCTGCACGGCCTGGCCTGCTGGCTGGTAGGCCGGCGCATCCCCCTCATCGAAGCCAGCTTCCGCTGCCCCGAACCCCACTACAGCGGCGAATGGCGCATGCTCTTCTCGCCCAACCTTAAGTTCGACCAGCCCCGCACCAGCATCACCTTCGCCGCCGAATACCTGGACATGGCCAACATCCAGAACGAGCGCAGCATGAAGGAATTCCTGCGCAGCTCCCCGGTCAATTTCCTGGTCAAGTACAAGAACAGCGCCAGCCTCACCGCCCGTATCCGCCGCCATTTGCGGGAAACCCCCCCCGCCGCCTGGCCCGCCTTCGACACCCTGGCCGAAGAACTGCACTACTCCCCCTCCACCCTGCGCCGCCGCCTCGAAGACGAAGGCAACTCCTACCGCACCATCCTCGACGACCTGCGCCGCGACCTGGCCATTTCCCTGCTCAGCGACTCGGAAAACAGCATCATGGCCATCGCCAACGAACTCGGCTTCGCCGAACCCAGCGCCTTCCACCGGGCCTTCAAGAAATGGACGGGGGCAAGGCCAGGGGAGTATCGGCGGTTGTTGCCGGCGGAGAAGGGACAGGACTGAAGCAGGAAGGACTGACCGGCATCAGCGGTTGATCGACAGCTGCAAGAGGGCCCACGCAGCGTGGGTGAAGGTGGCGAGGTTGTCGGCAGGTTGAACCTGCTAGACACTGGTTCGACAAACATAGAAGACCATCAAGGAAACGTGGCGGCCCTTTGTCTTCTTATCGGAATAACAGCCACAGTCCTATGACTCGGTGCCGGACGTCAAGACACCGGTCCCCTGCCGTTCAGTCGGAAATTGTGTTGATTGTTCTCAAGTCAGCAATTCCTTGAGATACAGCCTTGCTGGTTGCGGTACTTCGCGCTTATGTGGATTGTCTGGCTGCGTTTTCCCGATTTTTTTGAGTTTTGGCACCGTCGTTGTCTTTTGCAGTAATGCAGGTTTACCGCCGTAGAGCACTACAAAACGTTCTTCGGCCAGTGTGATCTTGCTGCCATGAAACTCCTCCAGCAAGCCCAAGGCATAACGCACAAACTGCCGCGTGCTTTTGAATTGACCGGAATAGCCGCTAGGATTGCCTGACTTCAAATCCACATATAAGGCGGTCAGCAGACCGTCTCGATTAATGAGAATCACGCAATCGCACGCGCGGTGATGGTCATGAGTCGATCCAGTGGCCAGCAAGGGCGACATCTGTGCAAACTTACCCCGACCTTTATCCGGATCAAAACTAAACCAGTCACCCGCCGATGCAGCGAGCGTCACGCTTTTCAATTTTGCTTCCGCCGAGGTTTCCTTTATCAACACATGGGAGTGCTGGGCCCCGTTGAAAGTGCAGCAAGACAAGGAGTCGTGTAATTGTTGCAGAGCTGCCGTCAAGGCCATCAGAGCTCGCCCCCATATAGGATTTCGCTTTGAATGGCATTCATAATTTCGATGGTGTCATCGAAAGTACTCACCTCAATCCCACGATCAGGATAGATCATTGCCGAAACCAGCGTTCGTACCTTGCCACGACCAGAGGTCGCTTTTTTAACACCGGTCATGTATAGGCGGATGCGCTGCGGGTCAATCAACTCAGCCTCGTCATAGACATATTGCCGCTGTACAGCCTGGGTGTGGGGGGTACGTTGATTCAGCATGATCAGCGTATTCAGTTCCTTAACCAGATAGTCACTGTGGGTCGTGATGAATACCCTAATACCTGCATTAACCATGCGAGCCACCAAGCGGGCAAAAGCACGCTGGTTTTTGGGATGAAGATTCAGTTCGGGCTCATCGATGATAAACAAATCACCGGTCTTAGCCCTGCAACGCAGGTAAAAACCAACGTCCAGCAAGGCTCGGATGCAACTAGATGCCTCGTTCATGGTGAAACGCTGTTTGCCTGCCCCCTTAGCCTGAAACACCAGTTGTTGTTTCACCACCTTGTAACTGCCGCCAATAATGGCATCGAAGGCTGACAGCAACTCAGGATTGGCTTCAGCCAATTCTCCCGTGCGTTTGTCAATGTCTTCAAGCTGGCGCACAAAATCCACATTGTCTTCTACCGGCCAAGCGTAGCCACCATCGATTTCTTGAAGGATTTTGAAAGGGTTCCTCTTGAGTTCTTTAGAATCGATCTGATGAATAGCCTTCAGCATGCGGGTTCGGGCCATATCCAGTTCTTTGCGAAAAATGGCAGCTCCGGTACGCTCCGCGCTTGCAATGTGCACACGCGGCAAGTGTTGTGCAAACACAATGTCGGCAATTGCATCCGAGATGAAGTCACTCAATCCACCAAACGGTTGCTGAAGCACTTCAGCATCCGCCACCAGCACATCAAGCATTGTGCTGCCAGCTTCTTTCTTGAGGGTAGCCAACACTTTTCCACTGGCCCCCGCTTGCACCGTTCGCTGGTAGCTGCGTGTCAGGAAGTCAGTTGCTTTGCAGCAGCGAATAGCACAAATTGTGTGCTCAAAAACATTGCTCTCCGTAGCAAATGCACGCGGTAAACCGCCCACATATTCACTCCCCATTTTCTCAAGGTAAGCATCTACCTTTCCCTCAAACATTGCGACCAGATCAATGCGGTACTGCTGCGCATCTTTGAGCAGTGCGTTAATTTCATCTTCAAGCACGAATCGCAAAATTCCCCGCCAACTCCGTAAAAAACCATAAACGGCGTAGGTGGCATAGGTTTTACCAGTGTTGTTTTCACCACAAATCAGCGTGAGATCAGCAAGTTCAATATCGGCTTCATCCAACAGGCCGAGGTTTTCAAAATGAAATTTCATCAGTGTAATTCTCCAATTTCCAATGCATCTCACGCTGCGAGTGCCAGCCTTTTCGTGGGACATTCGCCGAATTCTCGCATTTCTTTGTTTTTGAAGACACAAAAGGTTTCGGACTGGTAGTCATGCGCGCATGTCATAGCTGGGGCGAGAAGGCAACGGACTCCGTCGAGGGGAATGGCCGTAGAGACTTGCATAATAGGGGGTGAGTTCGATACGAAGTTGGGCGCTGCTGCGGAAAGCGAAGGAGGACATCGTAGCCCAAACCTTTAGCCAAGGGGTACAAGTCGCGGGTAATACCGAGAATGCCCCCCAGGGTATTGAGTAGAGCTACCGTTCAAATGAATTCACAGCAACAACTGGTTACCAAGGAACTGCCGACTCATTGGGATCACTCTGTCAAGATCTACAAAGGCAGATAACCAGACTATCAACCACCTCCGATCAATTGCATTCTGGACCGCTCAAAACTTACAATTTATCGGGAACACCCAAACAAAAAGGGGCGCCTTAGCGCCCCTTTTTTATTCCCACATCCGCCCTACTTCAACGGCGTCTCCCGCACAAACCCCACCGGCTGAGTCCGTCCAACGAAGGGCTCGCCCTTGCGGGCCCGGGCGCTCAGGAAGATTTGTACGTCCTTGGGCGTCACGGACATCTGGGTTTCCTTGCCGGCCTTGGAGATACAGCGGATCAGCAGGGTTTCGTCGGAGCCGGCGACGGAGACGGCGGCCAGGGTGTCGCCGTCGTTGAGCTTCATGATGATGACGCCGCGGCCGCCCCGGGGCAGTTCGTTCACATCGGCCACGGGGAAGACCAGGAGGCGGCCGCCGGTGCTGATGGCCAGGAGATTTTCCTGGGTGTCGAAGGTCCAGGGCGCCAGGATGGTGTCGCCCGGTTCGACGCTGAGGAATTGCTTGCCGGCCTTGTTGCGGCCCAGCATGTCGGCGATGCGGCAGGTGAAGCCGTAGCCGCTGGAGACGGCCAGCAGCACCCGCTGTTCGGCGTTGCCGCAAACCATCTGGGCGACCTTGGCGCCGCTGGGGATGGTAACCAGGGTGGCCACCGGCACGCCGTCGCCGCGCCCACCGGGCAGGCTGGAGACGGGCACCGTGCAGGCCCGGCCGTCGGTGAGCAGGATCACCACGTTATCCACGGTGCGGCATTCCTGGGCGGCGAAGAGCTTGTCGCCTTCCTTGAAGCCGACGGTAGAAAGGTCGAGGCCGTGGCCCTGGCGGGTACGCATCCAGCCCTTTTCGGAGAGCAGCACGGTGACGGGTTCGTTCACCACCACCTGGGCCACGGCGGCCCGTTCGGCGGCTTCCACCACGGTGCGGCGCTCGTCGCCGTATTTCTTGGTGTCGGCCTTGATCTCGCTGATGATCAGGCTCTTCATGGCCTTGTCGTCGGCCAGGAGGTTTTCCAGGCCGGCCTTTTCTTCCCGCAGCTCGGCCAGTTCCTGCTCGATCTTGATGCCTTCGAGGCGGGCCAACTGGCGCAGGCGGATTTCCAGGATGTCTTCGGCCTGGCGGTCGGAGAGGTTGAAGCGGGCGATCAGGGCCGCCTTGGGCTCGTCCGACTCGCGGATGATGCGGATCACTTCGTCGATGTTGAGGAAGACGATGTGCCGGCCTTCCAGGATGTGGATGCGGTCGTTGACCTTGCCCAGGCGGTGCTCGGTACGGCGGCGCACGGTGTCGAAGCGGAAGGCGATCCACTCGGACAGCAGGTCTTTCAGGGTCTTCTGGCGCGGCCGGCCGTCCAGGCCGATGGCCACCATGTTGATGGGGGCCGAGGATTCCATGGAGGTGTGGGCCAGCAGGATGTTCATGAACTCGCCCGCATCCTGGCGGCTGGAACGGGGTTCGAACACCAGGCGCACCGGGTGCTGCTTGTCGGATTCGTCCCGGGCCTTTTCCAGCACCGAGAGGATCAGCTGCTTGGTCTGGGTCTGTTCCTGGGTCAGGGTCTTCTTGCCGGTCTTGACCTTGGGATTGGTCAGGTCCTCGATCTCTTCCAGAATCTTCTGGTTGGAGGCGGCGGGCGGCAGTTCATAAACCACCAGCTGCCACTGGCCCCGGGCCAGTTCTTCCACCTTCCAGCGGGCGCGCACCTTGAGGGAGCCGCGACCGGTTTCGTAGGCGTTGCGGATGTCGGTGGGGGTGGAAATGATCTGGCCGCCGCCGGGGAAGTCCGGCGCCGGGATGTATTCCATGAGGTCGGCCACCGACAGCTCGGGCTTCTTGATGAGGGCGATGGCGGCCTCGGCCACTTCCTTCAGGTTGTGGCTGGGCATTTCCGTGGCCATGCCGACGGCGATGCCGGAGGCGCCGTTGAGCAGCAGCATGGGTAGGCGGGCCGGCAGCAGGGCCGGTTCCTGGAAGGCGCCGTCGTAGTTGGCCTGGAAATCCACCGTGCCCATGTCCAGCTCGCCGAGCAGCAGCTGGGCGATGGGGGTGAGGCGGCATTCCGTGTAACGCATGGCGGCGGCGGTGTCGCCGTCGCGGGAGCCGAAGTTGCCGATGCCATCCACCAGGGGGTAGCGCAGAGAGAAATCCTGGGCGACGCGGACGATGGCCTCATAGACGGAGGAGTCGCCGTGGGGGTGGTACTTACCGATGACGTCGCCCACCACCCGGGCAGACTTCACCGGCTTGGCGCCGCTGGTCAAGCCCAGCTCGTTCATGGCGTAGAGGATGCGGCGCTGCACCGGCTTCTGGCCATCGCAGACATCGGGCAGGGCCCGGCCCTTGACCACGCTGACGGCGTATTCCAGATAGGCCCGCTCGGCGAAGAGAGCCAGGGGCACGGCATCGGCGTCGTCCGGCAGGGCGGGAAGGGGCGCCAGATGGCGATTTCCACCACCATTGCCCGCAGAGGCAGCAGGGGCGGGCATCTCCACCGAGGGGTCGGCAAGGTCCGCGCTGGACGTGGCTTCCAGGGCACCGTCCATCTGGGCGGCCTGTTCGATCAGGTGGCCGGCCACCACTTCGGCCTGGGCCACTTCCGCGGCGGAGGCTTCGTTCTCGGCGTGATCGGCATGATCCGCGTTATTGGCGAAAAGATCGCCGCTCAAGGTGTCATCGTTCTTGTGGGTGGTCATGGTCAGATATCCGCCTCGACTTCGTTACCGTGCACTTCCAGCCATTCGCGGCGGGAGCTGGCTTCGCCCTTGCCCATCAGCATGTTCATCTTGGCAATGGTCTCTTCCATGGGGAAGTCGCCGAATTCCACCCGCACCAGGCGGCGGGTGTCGGGGTTGAGGGTGGTGTCCCACAGCTGTTCGCTGGACATTTCGCCCAGGCCTTTGAAGCGGGAGATGGAAAGGGCTTCGGGCTTGACGCCTTCCTTCACCAGTTTGTCTTTCACCGCCACCAGTTCGGCTTCGTCCAGGGCGTAGATCTTGCGCGGCGGGCGGTTCTTGCCCTGGCCCGGCACGTCCACGCGGAACAGGGGCGGACGGGCCACGTAGATGTTGCCGTTGGCGATGAGCTTGGGGAAATGGCGGAAGAACAGGGTCAACAGCAGACACTGGATGTGGCTGCCGTCCACGTCCGCGTCGGACATGATGATGATCTTGCCGTAGCGCAGGCCGTCGATGCTGGCGGCGCTTTCCAGGGTGTGGTGGTCCACGCCGATGGCCACGGCGATGTCGTGGATTTCGTTGTTGGCGTAGAGCCGGTCCGGCTCCACTTCCCAGCTGTTCTGCACCTTGCCGCGCAGGGGCAGGAGGGCCTGGAATTCCTTGTCCCGGCCCTGCTTGGCGGAACCGCCGGCGGAATCGCCTTCCACCAGGAAGAGTTCGTTACGGGCGATGTCGTCGGATTCGCAGTCAGTGAGCTTGCCCGGCAGCACGGCGACGCCGCTGCCCTTCTTCTTTTCCACCTTCTGGGCGGAACGCTGGCGGCTCTGGGCCTGCTTGATGGAAAGCTCGGCCAGCTTCTTGCCGTATTCCACATGCTCGTTGAGCCACAGCTCGAAGGTGTCGCGGAACATGGCGCTGACCAGCTTCACCGCGTCCCGGGAATTGAGGCGGTCCTTGGTCTGGCCCTGGAAACTGGGGTCCAGGATGCGGGCGGAGAGGAGAAAGCTGGAGCGGCCGAAGACGTCTTCCGGCAGCAGCTTGACGCCTTTGGGTAGCAGGCTGTGCATATCCACGAAGCTCTTCACGGCCTGGAAGATGCCGTCCCGCAGGCCCGATTCGTGGGTACCGCCGCCGGGGGTGGGAATGAGGTTCACATAGGATTCACGGGCCGGAGCGCCCTCTTCCGTCCAGGCCACGGCCCAGGCGGCGCCCTCACCTTCGGCGAAGCCGTCGCCATCCACCGATTTGCCGGCGTACTTCTCGCCGACGATCATGGGAATCACCAGGTCGGAGCCGCCCAGCAGCTCGGCCAGATAGCCGCGCATGCCGTCCTTGTAGGCCCATTCCTTGGTCTCGCCCGTGCGCTCGATGTGCAGGGTGACAGCAACACCAGGCAGCAGCACGGCCTTGGAACGCAGGATGTGCTCCAGCTCGCCCATGGGGATGGTGGGGGAATCGAAATACTTGGCATCGGGCCAAGCGCGCACCCGGGTGCCGCTGGCCTTCTTGGGCGCATCGCCGATGCGGGCCAGAGGCTCCACCACGTCGCCGGCGGCGAAGACCAGGCGGTGCATACCGCCTTCCCGGGCCACTTCCACCTCCAGACGGGTAGACAGCGCGTTGGTCACCGAGACGCCGACCCCGTGCAGGCCGCCGGAGAAACTGTAGGCGCCGCCGGCACCCTTGTTGAACTTGCCGCCGGCGTGCAGGCGGGTGAACACCACTTCCACGGTGGGCGCGTTTTCCACCGGATGCAGATCCACCGGAATGCCCCGGCCGTTATCGGCCACGGAGATGGAACCATCCACATGGACGGTCACCAGGATGCTCTTGGCGAAGCCGGCAATGGCTTCGTCCGCCGCGTTGTCGATGACTTCCTGGATGATGTGCAGGGGATTTTCGGTCCGGGTGTACATGCCCGGGCGCTGCTTCACCGGCTCCAGTCCCTTGAGGACGGTAATCGACGAGGCGTTGTAATCGGAAGGATTGCTCATGGTGCTCACAGAGGAGAAAGGCCCGCCCGTGACGGGGGCGCGCAGCCAAAGGCGGCAAACGAAACAAAAACGGGCGTCAGATTACCAAATCTGCGCTACCTCCGCCCACCCGGCATTCATGACCTAGGCACTTAGACATAGCCGCCAGGGACCGACAGAGAACCGGCTTCCCCGAGGAAAGACAGCCGCCCCACGGCAAAGTAGGGAAAAATGGCAAAAATCATGAAGCAGGGGAATTAGCGCACAAAATACGAAGACCAGCCCATTGCTGGAAGCAATAGCTACGGTGCGAGGAGAAGATCAGGAGGGAACAGCAAAGGAGCAACAAGGGGACAACGCAGGGACTACAGATCGGCAAGAATACCGGGAGCAACAGAACCAAGCAGGGAGAAAACAAGGCCCGGTGCGCTGACATCGCCACTCACCCGAGGCGATGGGAAAATACTGCTTTCAGACGCCACAAAGCAAAAAAGCCGCCCGGAGGCAGCTTTTCTTGCTTTTCGACACATCAGATTCCAGAGGTTTCTGGTGGGTGGTACAGGGATTGAACCTGTGACCCCTGCCGTGTGAAGGCAGTGCTCTACCGCTGAGCTAACCACCCGGTGCGTCGAAGAGGTGCGCATTAGACCATAACGATTCGGAGTGGTCAAACATTTTCAGAAAATAATGTTTTGCCTCGGCCAATTCCTGCTGCCGGAATTCTCCCCGGCCGCTCCCCGTGCGCTATCTATTACAATAGCCTTCTTTTGCTCAACGCCTGACTAAACACCATGATTCGTACCCGTTTCGCTCCCAGCCCCACCGGCTACCTGCACATCGGCGGCGCCCGTACCGCCCTCTTCTCCTGGGCCTATGCCCGCCGCCATGGGGGGAAATTCGTGCTGCGTATCGAGGATACCGACGTGGCCCGCTCCACCCCGGAAGCGGTACAGGCCATCATCGACGGTATGAACTGGCTGGGCCTGGCTCACGATGAAGGCCCCTTCTATCAGATGCAGCGCATCTACCGTTACAAGGAAGTGATCCAGCAGATGCTGGAAGCCGGTGCGGCCTATCACTGCTACACCTCCCCCGAAGAGCTTGAGCAGATCCGCGAAGCCCAGCGGGCCAAGGGTGAAAAGCCCCGCTATGACGGCCACTGGCGCCCCGAGCCGGGCAAGACCCTGCCCTCCATTCCCTCTGGCGTGCAACCGGTGGTACGTTTCAAGAACCCCACCAGCGGCGTGGTGGCCTGGGATGATCTGGTCAAAGGCCGCATCGAGATCAGCAACACGGAACTGGACGACTTCATCATCGCCCGGGCTGACGGCACCCCCACCTACAACTTCTGCGTGGTGGTGGACGACTGGGACATGGGTATCACCCAGGTCATCCGTGGCGACGACCATGTCAACAACACCCCGCGCCAGATCAATGTGCTGCAGGCCCTGGGTGCCACCGTACCCCAGTACGCCCACCTTTCCATGATCCTGGGCGACGATGGGCAAAAGCTGTCGAAGCGCCATGGCGCAGTATCCGTCATGCAATACGACGAAGACGGTTACCTGCCGGAAGCGGTGCTCAACTACCTCGGCCGCCTGGGCTGGTCCCACGGCGACGACGAAGTGTTCTCCATGGAACAGTTCTGCCAGTGGTTCGACCTGGACCACATCACCCCCTCTGCCGCCCAGTTCAACACCGAAAAGCTGAACTGGCTCAATGCCCACTACATCAAGCAGGCGGATAACGCCCGCTTGGTAGGCCTGGTGCAGCCCCGCCTCGAAGCCCGGGGCGTCAAAGTCGGCGATATTCCTTCCCTGGAAGCCATCATCGCCCTCTATAAGGAACGGGTACATACCCTCAACGAACTGGCGGATGCGGCTGAAGTGTTCTACATCGACATCCACCCCAATCCGGAACTCCTGGCCCAGCACCTGAGCGAAGAAGCCAAGCCGGCCCTGGCGGACTTCATCGAAGGAATCAAACAGGTGAACTGGGAAGCCCCGGCCATCGGTGCCCTCATTAAGGAAGCAGTGGGCAAGCACGGCCTGAAGATGCCCAAGCTGGCCATGCCCCTGCGCGTCCTGCTCACCGGCCAGGCCCAGACGCCCTCCGTCGATGCCGTGGTAGCCCTATTCCCCCGGGAAGTGGTGCTGAAGCGACTGACCGCCGCCGGAAGCTAAAAAAAGTTAAGGGAGGGGTTTACAAGGCGAAACCCC
>NZ_BFBP01000005.1:0-296 GCF_003112695.1 Azospira sp. I13 | reverse complement strand
GGCCTGTCACGCCGGGGGTCGCGGGTTCGAGTCCCGTCCGCTCCGCCAACAAAAAACAGAAAGCCAGCAGAAATGCTGGCTTTTTGCTTTTCTACTCCCATCTGCCTCATTTCAGTAAGGCACAGGCGCTAAGCCCCCCCTGCTCCACTGCTCCAACAAGCGGCCCCACCAGGCAGGAAAAACTGCCCTTTATCGAGAAAAAGGTGCAAATTCACAGCGGATGCGCAAAAAAATCCTAAAAGGGTTTACAACCCCCGCAACGCTCCCTATAATTCGGCCTTCTTTCGCGGCGGGGG
>NZ_BFBP01000004.1:156474-166169 GCF_003112695.1 Azospira sp. I13 | reverse complement strand
CATGACGATTCCTACTGAACAATTTCCTGTCCATCCTAGATAACTTGCAGGTATCGTTCAAACAGCTAAAACTTATCCGTACGGCCCTGGCCTACGGCCTCAACCGGGCCGTGGGGGAAAAGCACAGCGTGGCCTGCCCCTCGGCCCTGATCGGTGCTTCCAACTTCTTCGAACTGGCGGTGGCCGCCGCCATCAGCCTCTTCGGCTTTGAATCCGGCGCCGCCCTGGCCACCGTGGTGGGGGTGCTGATCGAGGTGCCGGTGATGCTGCTGGTGGTGCGGCTGGTAAATGCCTCCCGGGGCTGGTACGAGGCCCGCTAAGGCGATCCGAAATAATCAAAAACGACACAGGGAGCGCAGATGGACTGGATGGTGAGCGCATTGCAGGGCGGGCTGGACAGCCTGGCCTCCTACTTGGCGGCCCATGTGCTGCTCTGCCTGGTGCCGGCCTTCTTCATCGCCGGTGCCCTCTCGGCCCTGGTGCCCCAGCAATCCATCATCCGCTTTCTCGGCCCCGATGCCTCCAAGTGGATGTCCTACTCCGCCGCGGCCGGGGCCGGCAGCCTGCTGGCGGTGTGCTCCTGCACCATCCAGCCCCTTTTCGCCGGCATCTACAAGAAGGGCGCCGGCCTGGGGCCAGCCATCACCTTCCTTTTCTTCGCCCCAGCCGCCAACATCCTGGCCCTGGCCTATACCGGCGTGGCCCTGGGGGCCGACTTCGCCATCGCCCGCATCCTTCTGGCCCTGTGCTTTGGCGTGGGCATCGGCATGATCATGGCCCTGCTCTTCCGCCGTAGCGAAGCGGCCCGGATCGACCCGGCCGCCGCTGCCGCCTTCGCCGGTGACGGCGGCATTCCCAAAGCGGTGCTGTGGTTCCTCGGCACCCTGGTGGCTCTGCTCATCGCCGGCACCCTCAAGCTGGATTTCCTGCGGGCCGTGCTCTTCCGTACCGAATTGCCCTGGGCAGTAGCCCCGGCCATCCAGCAGGCCCTGGACCGCTGGGTGCCGATCAACGAAGCGGTGGGTGCTGAAGGTCTCAGCCTCCAGGGGGCCCTGCTGATTGCTTTACTGGCCGCCATCGGCGCCCTGGCCTGGCGCGGCCTGGGCAAGGTGGATGAGGGCTTCAACCGCCTGACCCCCTGGGCCCTGGGGCTCACCGCCCTGACCCTGGTCTTCGCCGCCCTGGGTGTCACGGTGGGTGCCGCCGGCCTCACCCTGGCCGTCACCGGCCGCAGTGTGGCGGTGGCCGCCCTCTGCGCCGCCCTGGTGCCCCAGGCCCGCCGCTTCGAGGCCTGGGACATGCAGCAGTGGCTATGGGAGACCTGGCGCTTCGTGCGGCAAATTTTCCCCCTGCTGGTGGTGGGGGTGTTCCTGGTGGGGGTGGTACGGGTCTTCATCCAGCCCGAGTGGATTCGCAGCGTGGCCGGGGAAAACAGTCTCACCGCCAACCTGGCCGGGGTGGTGTTCGGCGTCTTCATGTATTTCCCCACCCTGGTGGAAGTGCCCATCGCCAAGATGTTCCTTTCCCTCGGCATGCACCCCGGCCCCCTCATCGCCTACCTGATGGCGGACCCGGAGCTGTCCCTGCAGAGCATCCTCATCACCGCCGCCATCATCGGCAAGCTGCGGGCCTGGACCTATGTGGGGCTGGTGGCCCTGTTCTCCACCGTTTCCGGCCTGGTCTACGGGGCCTGGGTGGACGGCGCCTCCCTAGTGCTGTTGGCTGCTGCCGTGGCCCTTTTCGTCGGCCTGCTGGTGGCCACCCTGCAACTCATCGACCGGCGCGCTGCGCGCTGACACCGGAGAAACGCCATGCACATCAAAATCCTCGGCAGCGGCTGTGCCAAATGCAACCGCCTGGAACAACTGACCCGGGAAGCGGTGGCCGAACTGGGCTTGGAGGCTAGCTTCGAGCACGTGACGGAGATGGACCGCATCCTCGCCTACCCCATCATGACCACTCCGGCCCTGGTGGTGGATGAGCAGGTCAAGGTCTCGGGCCGCATCCCCAGCAAGGACGAACTACGGGCCTGGCTGCAGGGCTAATACAGACCTGATGCAGCGGTGTTAGCGGCCCATGGGGAGCAAGGCGGCCTCAACGCAGACCCCAACGCAGGCCCCAAGTCACCTTAAGGCAGCGCCAATCGCGCTCGGGGCTGGGGCTGCAAAACGCAGCCGCCTGCCCCCAGGACTCACAGGGCCGGGTTCGGGTAACGCTGATGCACCGCGTCGATATCGGCCAGGAGGGCCTGCCAGCGCTCCCCCGTGGGGCGCTGTTCCCAGGCGGCCAGGTTTTCATCCAGCTGAGCGAGGGAAGTGGCGCCGATGATGGTGCTGGTGACGCCGGGGCGGTTGTAGCAGAAGGCCAGGGCCAGCTGGGTCAGGCTGAGGCCGTGGCGGGTGGCCACTTCCTGATAGGCCGCCAGGGCGGCGGGCACATTGACCTTGACGTAACGCTGGGCAAAACCGGGGAACTGAGTGACCCGGCCCGGCGCCGCCGGATCGGCCAGGTACTTGCCGCTGAGATGGCCGAAAGCCAGGGGCGAATAGGCCAGCAGGGCCACCCGTTCGCGGAAGCACACTTCCGACAGGCCGCCGGTATCGTAGGCCCGGTTGAGCAGGTTGTAGGCGTTCTGGGTCGAGGCGATCACCGGCAGGCCGTGTTCCCGGGCCAGGCGCAGGCATTCCATGACGCCCCAGGGATGTTCGTTGGACACGCCTACCTGGCGGATCTTGCCTTCCTTCACCAGCACCGCCAGGGCTTCCAGGGTCTCCCGCAGGGGGGTATGGTCCCGCTCCTTTTCCGGCTCGAACTGCCATTGGCCGAACATGGGCTGGTTGCGGGCCGGCCAGTGCAGCTGGTAGAGATCCACATAGTCCGTCTGCAGACGGACCAGGGAGGCCTCCAGGGCGGCCCGCAGGTTGGCCAGGTCGAAGGCCAGGGGACCGCCGCGAATCCATTCCATGGCCCGGGCCGGGCCGGCGGCCTTGGTGGCGATGACCAGCTGGTCCCGGGGCTGGCCCTTCAGCCAGCTGCCGACGATGCGCTCGGTGGCGCCATAGGTTTCCGCCCGGGCCGGCACCGGGTACATCTCGGCGGTGTCGATGAAATTGACGCCGGCAGCCACGGCCCGGTCCAGCTGGGCGTGGCCTTCGGCCTCGCTGTTCTGCTGGCCGAAGGTCATGGTGCCAAGACAGACGGGGGAAACTTCAAGGGGGCTTTGGCCGAGGCGGCGACGTTCCATGGCGAATCTCCTTTGGCGGGGCGCCTATTCTACTGAATCCAGGGCGGCTCGCTGCGGCGCCAGTCCGACACCTCCCCCCTATTCCTGCCCCTACTCCCGCCGCGCCTTGACCCCCGAGGGCGCGATGCCCAGCAGGCGCTGGAAGGAGCGGCGCAGGCGCTCGCCGTCGCCAAAGCCGCAGCGCCGCGCCACTTCCTGCACCGACAGCCCGCCCGCCTCCAGCAGGCCCTGGGCGGCCTCCACCCGCAGTTGCTCCACGGCCCGGGCCGGGGTCAGGCCCGTTTCATCGGTGAAGCGGCGGGAAAAATGGCGCGGGCTCATGCAAGCCAGGGCCGCCAGGGCCTCCACCCCCAGATCGTCCGCCAGATGGCCGCGCACATGGTCCAGCAGGCCGGCAAAGCGGCTCCCGCCCGCCGCCATTTCCAGCAGGGCGGAATGCTGGGATTGGCCGCCGGGGCGACGGAAATACACCACCAGATGGCGCGCCACCTGGCGGGCACAGGCCTCCCCCCGGTCCGCCGCAATCAGGGCCAGGGCCAGGTCAATGCCGGCGCTGATGCCGGCTGCCGTCCAGAAGCGACCGTCCTGCACGTAGATGCGGTCCACCTCCAGGCGCACGCCGGGAAAGCGCCGGGCGAAGTCCTGGCTGCGCCGCCAGTGGGTGGTGGCCCGGCGCCCCGCCAACAGGCCGGCGGCGGCCAGGGCAAAGGCGCCGGAGCAGATGCTCGCCACCCGGCCGGCGGCAGCCGCCGCAGCCTGCACCCCGGCGACGAACCGGGGCTGCTCGATGGCCACCAGCACGCCGTTGCCGCCCACCACCAGGAGGGTGTCGTCCGGGCCCGGTGCCAGTTCATCCAGGGCTGCCACGTCGAAGGCGAGGCCGCTGGAACTGGCGACCCGCCCCGCTTCCAGGCCCCACAGGCGCCAGGCGTAGGCGCCGGGCTGAACTTCGTTGGCATGCTCAAAGGCGGAAACGGGACCCGCCAGATCGAGCAGCTGGAAGCCGGGATAGAGGAGGAAATGGAGTTGGCGGGTCATGGGCGCGCCTCTGGAAAAGGGCTGGGGATGAAAAGAGCAGGGCCAAGATCACAATATGGCACAAAACGTTGGAAACCTGTCATTTACGCCAGGCCACCCCCACCCGACAATGGGCTCGTCTTCTTTCCCCACGGAATTTCGCCATGAACGCCAATGTCACCCTGCTGGCACTGTGCCAGGGCCTGCTGATGACCAGCATCGGCCTCACCCTTTCCACCTCGGCCCTGGTGGGCAACGCCCTGGCGCCCCAGGCGGGCCTGGCCACCCTGCCTCTGGCGGGCCAGTACCTGGCCACCCTGCTGGCCCTCTTTCCCGCCGCCCGCCTCATGGCCCGCTATGGCCGGCGCCCCGTCTTCGTCGGCGGGGCGCTGCTGGGGCTGCTGGGGGTGGGATTGGCCGGCCTGGCCATCTGGCTGGGGAGCTTCGCCCTCTTTGCCGTGGCCGCCCTGCTCATCGGCGTGCATAACGGCACAGGCCAGTACTTCCGTTTCGCCGCCGCCGATGCGGTGACGCCGGCCCAGCGCAGCCAGGCCATTTCCCTGGTGCTGACCGGCGGTATCCTGGCGGCCTTCGCCGGCCCGGCCCTGGCCCGCTGGACCCGGGACAGCCTGGGACAACCTTTTCTCGCCAGCTTTCTCGCCCTCCTGGCGGTGACGGCCCTGGGCGCCTGGCTGGCCAGCCGCCTGCACATTGCCGCGCCGGCTGTCGCGCACCATGCCGAAGCGCCCCGGCCCCTGGCCCTGCTGTTGCGCCAGCCCCGGCTGCTGCTGGCCCTGGCCGGCGGCGTGGTGGGCTACGCCATCATGAACCTGCTGATGGCCGCCACACCCCTGGCCATGGCCAGCCAGCACTGCGATTTCGCGTCCACCGCCGGGGTTATCCAGTGGCATCTGGTGGCCATGTTCGCCCCTTCCCTCTTCGCCGGCCGGCTGGTGCAGCGCCTCGGCGCGCCGGGGGTGATGGGGCTGGGTGCCCTGCTCAACCTGGGGGCGGTGGCAGCGGGGCTGAGCGGCATGGCCGTGGCCCATTTCCAGACGGCCCTGGTGCTGCTCGGCGTCGGCTGGAACTTTCTCTACGTGGGGGCCACCAGCCTGCTCACGGAATGCTACCGGCCGGCGGAACAGGCCCGTATCCAGGCCCTCAACGACAGCCTGATCTTCATCGCGGTGACCCTCAGCACCCTGGCGGTGGCGCCCCTGCTGCAACACCTGGGCTGGGCTCGCCTCAACCTGCTGGCGGCATTGCCGGTGCTGTGCCTCTTGCTGGCTCTGCTGCCCGCCTTCGCCCTGCCCCGGCGCCTGCTGCGGCGACTCGGTGGTGCCCTGGGGTTCAGGTATGGAAGCGCAGGTTGAGTTCGTCCACCACTTCCGCCCAGTCCGCATCCTCGAGGATTTCCTCCCGCAGGAAGGCGGCCTGGGAGGGCGTCCAGAAGGGGGCCTCGGCCAGGGGCAGATGCTCCGGCAGGGGCCCGTGGGCTTCGATGAAGCGGCTGATGGAGAGCCCGTCCGCGGGCAGGCCGAGCTGGGCGAACAGGTTGCTCATGGTGGGCGTAGGGAAGTCCATGATTGACCTCTGGGGGATAATGACGGGAAGCTAAAGCTACACTTATCACTATAGAACCAGAAAGGCGCCCCGGAGTTCAGCTTGTGACGGCGCCACTCCCCTCACCCCTCCTGCCCCTGGCACTCCATGGAAATCCTCGTCGACATCATTCTCAAGGCCGGCCGCTCGGCCATTGAACTTGCCCTTTTCGTCCTGCTGCCGGTCATGGTGGTGATGCTCTCCCTGATGCGCCTACTGGAGGCCCGGGGCGTGGTGGACAAGGTGGTGGGCTGGCTGGCCCCCGCCCTCAAGCCCTTCGGCCTCACCGGCCTGGGGGTCTTCGCCGCCCTGCAGATCAACTTCGTCAGCTTCGCCGCCCCCATGGCCACCCTCACCATGATGGAACAGCGCGGCACCTCGGATCGCCACATCGCCGCCACCCTGGCCATGGTCTTCGCCATGTCCCAGGCCAATGCGGCCTTTCCCATGATGACCATGGGCCTCAATTTCGGCACCACCCTGACCTTCTCCATCCTCGGCGGAGTGGCGGCGGCGGCAGCCACCTATTACCTCTTCGGCCGAGGCCTGGCCGCCACCGAGGCACGCCTGGACGAAACCCTGCACCACCCGGTGGCGGAGGATGCCAAGGGCGTGCTGGACGTCATCAACCGAGCCGGGGCAGAAGCCTTCAAGATCGCCGTGGGGGCCATTCCCATGCTGGTGCTGTCCCTGGTGGCGGTGACCGCCCTCAAGCGTTTCGGCGCCATCGACCTGCTGACCCAGTGGCTTACTCCGCTGCTGGCCCTGGTCGCCATCGACCCGGTGCTGATCCTGCCCAGCCTGACCAAGATCCTGGCCGGCGGCACCGCCATGATGGGGGTGATGGACGACATGCGGCGCAGCGGCCAGGTCAGCGTGGAACTGCTCAACGCCAGCGCTGGCTGGCTGATCCACCCCTTCGACGTGCCCGGCGTGGCGGTGCTGATTTCCGCCGGCCGGCGGGTGGCGGCGGTGTGGAAGCCCGCCGCCCTGGGCGCCTGCGTCGGCATCGCCGCACGCAGCCTGGGCCATATCCTGGCGGCCTAGGCCACCGCCTTCCCGAATTCAGCTGATGTTCCCGCCCCAGTCCGCCAAGCCGGGGCAAGCGCCTCGGCTGCCCCAGCCACTTCAGCCACTTCAGCTATCTCAGGCCACCGGCAGGGCGGCGAGGAACATATCCGCCGGCATGGGCCGGCCAAACAAATAGCCCTGGAAGACGTGGCAGCCCCGCTCGGCCAGGAAGGCCCGCTGGGCTTCCGTTTCCACCCCTTCGGCCACCACCTGGAGGTTGAGGGTGCGGCTCATGGCGATGATGGCCTCAACGATGGCCGCATCCTCCGGATCGCTGCCGATATCCCGCACGAAGCTCTGGTCGATCTTGATCTGGTCCAGGGGCAGCTGGCGCAGGCAGGAAAGAGAGGAATAGCCGGTGCCGAAGTCGTCCATGGAAAAGCGGAAGCCCTTCTGGCGCAGGCTGGCCATGCGCGCCACGGTGCCCGGCAGGTCGTCCAGCACCACGCTTTCCGTCAGTTCCAGCTTGAGCAGACCGGGGGCCACGTCGTGGCGCTGCACCGCCTCCCATAGCTGGGCCTCGAAATCCACATTGCGGAACTGCCGCGGGCTGACGTTCACCGCCAGGCACAGCAGCCGGGTGCGGGGATCGTCCTGCCAAACCCGCAGCTGGGCGCAGGCGGTTTCCAGCACCCAGCGGCCGATCTGGGTGATGAGCCCGGTTTCCTCCGCCAGGGGGATGAATTCCGCCGGCGACACCGGCGGCCCATCCGGCGGCAGCCAGCGCAGCAGGGCTTCGGCCCCCACCACCTTGCCCCGGCCATCCAGCTGGGGCTGGTAGTGGAGGCTCAGCTCCTGGCCCTTGAGGGCCCGGCGCAGGCCGTCCTCCCGGGAGGCCCGCAGCTCGATGGCCTCCTGCAGGGCCGGCTGGTAGAAGCGCACGCTGTTGCGGCCGGCGCTCTTGGCCTGGTAAAGGGCCAGGTCGGCCTGGCGCAGCAGGGTTTCCGCCGGCACGTCGTAGCCCCGCAGCAAGGTCACGCCGAGACTGCAGGTGCCGTGGTACTCCCGGCCTTCCATGGCATAGCTGCCGTTGAGGGCGGCAAGGATGTTCTCGGCCACCGTCAGGGCCGCCGTGGCGGCGCCCTGTTCGTCCCGGTCCAGGTCTTCGAGAAGGATGATGAACTCGTCGCCCCCCAGGCGCGCCACCGTATCGCCCTCCCGCACGCCCAGGCGCAGACGCTGGGCCACCTGGATCAGCAGCTGGTCGCCGACGGCGTGGCCCCGGCTGTCGTTGAGGGTCTTGAAGTGGTCCAGGTCCAACATGATGAGGGCGCCGAAGCCGCCGTTGCGGGCGCTGGCGGCGATGGCGTGCTGCAGGCGGTCGTTGAGCAGGCGCCGGTTGTCCAGGCCGGTCAGGGGATCGTAGAAAGCCAGGGCATGGATGCGCTCCTCAGCTGCCTTGCGCTCGGTGATGTCCTGCACGTTGCCGAACCAGCGCACCGGGCGGCCACCGACTTCCAACTCCACCTGGGCCACCATGCGCACCCAGCGCTGGGCGCCGTCGGCAGCCCGGCGGATGGGGTATTCCCAATCCACGTCACCCGCCCGGCCGCGCAGTTCCTCCAGCAGCTTGCGGTAGCGTTCCTGGTGGTCGGGCCGGATGCAGGCCAGCCAGGCCTCGATGGATTGCAGGGGGTGGGCATGGAGGCCGAAAACTTCGTCGAACACTTCGGAAGTCTCGAACTCGCCGCTCACCGGGTTGAGGATGAAATAGCCGAGGGAGGCCAGGTGCTGGGACTGCAACAGTAGCTCCTGGCTTTTCACCAGCCGGGCCTCGCTCTCGCGCCGCTCCGCATCCAGGCTCTGCAATTGGGCCTGGGTATCCCGCAGGCGGCCCATGATGCTGTCTTCAAGGCCCGCCGGCACCGGGACAGGGCAGGCGAAGTCACCGCTGCCAATGGCGGCGATGCGGGCCTGCACCTCATCCACCGTGCCGCCGAGGATGCGGTGCAGCAGGCCATAGGTGTGCCAAAGCACAGCCACCAGGGCCAGCCCGAGAACGACGAAGAGCCAGCGGAAGCCCAGGGAACGCTGGGCCGCCGTCTGCACCGCGGCTTCGGTGCGGCTTTCCACCTCCTCCAGGAACTGGTCGATGGGCCCCATGATGCCGGCCTTGGCCCGGGCATAGGCATCGTCGTAGAGCATGTTGCGGGCCTGGGCCCGCACCGTCTCGCTATTCCCCTCGGGGCCGGCCACCAGGGCCATGGCCTGGCGCTCGGTGTGGGTCAGGGTGTCGGAGTTTTCCTTGGCCTGGGCGAGAAAGGCCAGCTCGGCCTCGGTAAAGCCCTCCTGACGCATCTGCTCCAGCAGGGAGGTGGCCTGGCCGGGGGGCGAATGGGCCGGGGAATGCTGGCCGGCGGTGACGAAATCCCAATAGACGCGGCCCAGGTCCGCCGGCCGCGCCTTGCGCCCGTCGCGGATGTCGAGGATATCCCGGTAATAGGTCTGGAAGGCCGGGTCCCCCGTCACCACGTAGGCCCGCACCATGCGGGTCAGGTCGTCGGAGGACTGGCGCAGCTCCGCCGCCAGGAGGCGGGAGCGGTAGCGCTGCTCGTGGGCCCGGTCGATCTCCTTCTCCGACCACACGTAGATGCTGAAAAATACCGCCAGCAGCCCGAGCAACAGGAAAGACAGCCAAAGCCCCCCGGAGAAGCCACGCAGGCTCAGGCGGTAACGCCATAGCATGGGTTTTACCAACTCGTTTCCCCTCTCTGCCCGGGTGGTGTGCTTATGATTTTAGTAATAAGGCCAATACCTTCGG
>NZ_BFBP01000004.1:102231-156445 GCF_003112695.1 Azospira sp. I13 | reverse complement strand
CCCCCCCCCCTGTCGCAGAAAATTCATGCCGCAGCACGAACGGGCTGTGGCAAACTCTTTCCCCATGTACTGCACCGACTTCCTCTCCACCACCGCTTTGCGACGCCGCCGGCTTTCCGCCCGCGTGCCGTCCGTCGTCCGGAGATAAGGTCCAGTCGCTTCCCGACCCCGGGGGTTTCGACCCCCATCCCGCAAAAGGCCACGGCAACCCCGTGGCCTTTTTGTTTTTTTACCATCCCACAAGGAGAACGCAGCAATGGAACACCCCCTCGCCGCCCAGGACGCCCTGATGTGGATCACCCACCGGCCCGACCTCGTCTTCACCAGCGGCCAAGGCTCCTGGATCACCGACCACCAGGGCAAGCGCTATCTGGACTTCGTCCAGGGCTGGGCCGTGAATTGCCTGGGCCACGGCCACCCGGCCATCGTCGCCGCCCTGACGGCCCAGGCCGGCCAGCTGATCAACCCCAGCCCGGCCTTTTACAACGCGCCTTCCCTGCAACTGGCCCGGGGGCTGACCGCGCGCTCCTGTTTCGACCGGGTGTTCTTCGCCAGCACCGGCGCCGAAGCCAACGAAGGCGCCATCAAGCTGGCGCGCAAGTGGGGGCAGAAGCACAAGGGCGGCGCCCACGAGATCATCACCTTTGCCGACGGCTTCCACGGCCGCACCCTGGCCACCATGTCGGCCTCCGGCAAGCCGGGCTGGGACACGCTCTTCGCCCCCCAGGTGCCGGGCTTTCCCAAGGCACAGCTGAATGACCTGGATTCCGTGGCCGCCCTGATCACTGACCAGACGGTGGCCATCATGCTGGAGCCGGTGCAGGGCGAGGCCGGGGTGGTGCCAGCCAGCGTCGAATTCCTGCAACTGCTGCGGCAGATCACCGATGACCGGGGCCTGCTGCTGATCGTCGATGAGGTGCAGACCGGCATGGGCCGCACCGGCAAGCTCTTCGCCCACGAACACGCCGGCATCACCCCGGACATCATGACCCTGGGCAAGGGCATCGGCGGCGGCGTGCCCCTCTCGGCCCTGCTGGCCCGGGAATCGGTGTGCTGCTTCGAGGCCGGCGACCAGGGCGGCACCTACAACGGCAACCCGCTGATGACGGCGGTGGGCTGTGCGGTGCTGGATGTGCTGACGGCGCCGGGCTTTCTCGAGGAGGTGACGGCCAAGGGCGAGTATCTGGCCGCCGGGCTGCAAGCCCTTTCGGAGCGGCAGGGGCTGGGCGGCGAACGGGGCAGCGGCCTGCTGCGGGCCCTGCTGCTGCCGGATGAGCGGGGCCCGGCCCTGGTGGAGGCGGCGCGCCAGCGGGCCCCGCAAGGATTGCTGCTGAACGCCCCGCGGCCCCACCTGCTGCGCTTCATGCCCGCCCTGACGGTGAGCCGGGAAGAGATCGACCAGATGCTGGCCTGGCTGGAGGAACTGCTGGCTGCCTGAGGCGCCCAGCCCCCGGGCAGAGCGCCGGGCGGGGCACCGCCTGGCGGCCCGAGCCGGGTCGCGGCTGACCGTGGCCCGGCCCGGACGCAGCCGGGCAAGGGTCGGGGTGAGGTGCTTCACGAATACACCGGGCGGGGCCATCCCCGGCATAATGCGCATCTTTCCTGCTGCCTTGCGGAGCCCCATGCCTGCCCCCACCTTGCGTTCCCTCCTGTGTCTCGCCGCCCTGCCCCTGCTGCTCAGCGCCTGCGGCGAACCGGCGGACACCCACCCGGACAAGCCCGTGACCCAGCGCCGGGCGGCCTTCAACACCATCCTCAAGGCTTTCGAGCCCATGGGCATGATGCTGCGGGACAAACGCTACGATGCCGATGCCTTCCTGCAATCGGCGGAAAAGCTGGAGGCGGCGAAGGAAGGCCCGTGGCGCCATTTCACCGCCGACAGCAACTACCCGCCCACCAAGGCCACGGACAAGGTGTGGAGCGAGAGCGCCAAGTTCGAGGAAGAGCGCCAGGCCTTCCTGGCCGCCACCAGCCGCCTGCTGGAAGCCGCTCGCAGCAAGGACGAAGCCAAGGCCACCGCCGCCTACGAGGCCACCCACAACACCTGCCGCAGCTGCCACAAGACCTTCAAGAAGTAGGCTTTCCCCCACGGGCATGGCCATTGCGCCCGGCCCGAAAGCAACGTCGTAACACCCCGGCAGGGCAATAGGGACGGGCATCTCCGCCCCCTTGCCGCCGGGAGGCAAGCTGGGCGCGGCGATCAGACATGCCCCGCGCCCCGCCTGGGCTTCAGGGCATTTTCCGGGGCATTCCATCGCTGCCCATCCGCCGGGCCGCCAAGTCGCTCCAGGCTCCGGCGCCATCGCGCCGACCTGAAGCCACCTTGACGCGCCCGTCCTCACCCACCACTCCCTGGCCCTCCCCTGGCCCGCCGCCAGCGGCAGCAAACCCGGCGGCCCGCGGCCATCAGCCCTCGAGGCGCTTGGCCAGCACCTCGTCCACCCGGTTCTTTTCCATGTCCATGACCTCGAAGCGCCAGCCGGCCCATTCGAAGGATTCGGTCTTCTTGGGGATGCGCCCCAGCTGGTAGACTACGAAGCCCCCTACGGTGTGGTAGTTGCCCAGGTCTTCCTCCGGCAGCTCGGCCATCTGCAGCAGTTCCTTCAGCTCGTCGATGGGCAAGAGGCCGTCCAGCAGCCAGCTGCCGTCGCTGCGTTGCAGGGCCAGGGGCGCTTCCACGGCGCCGGAGAGCACGTCGCCCACCACGGTGCCCATCAGGTCGGAGAGGGTCACCAGCCCTTCGGTGCCGCCGAATTCATTGACCACCAGGGCGATCTGGGTCTGGTTGGCCTTGAAAAATTCCAGCAGGCCGATGAGGGAGAGGCTGTTGGGCACGTAGAAGGGCGGGCTGGGGGAAAGCTTGCCGAAATCCAGGCCGTTGCCCACCAGCAGGGCCTGCAGCAATTCCCGGCTCTCGACAAAGCCCAGGGGATTGCCGAAGCCGCCCTTGCAGACCAGGAAGCGGGAGACGGCCCGCTCCTGCAGCACCTTCATGTTGGCCTCCCGGGGCTGGCTCAGATCCAGGTAGGCGATGCCGGTGGCCGGGGTCATGATGGCGCCGACCCGGCGGTTGTCGAGGCGGAAGACGTTGCCGAGGATTTCGCTCTCGGTCTGGTCCAGCACGCCTTCCTTGCGCCCGGATTCGATGAGGAAGCGAATTTCGTCGGCGGCGGACGCTTCCGCCGTGCCCTTGGCGGGGAAGAGATCGAGGATGCGGTCCGACACCCAGGAAACGATGAAGACCAGGGGATGAACCAAGCGCAGCAGCAGCTTGATTGGCCCGGCCAGGGCCACGGCGGTGGCTTCCGGTTTGGCCAGGGCCAGGCGCTTGGGAATGACCTCGCCGAAGACCAGGGTGAAGAAGGTGATCACCGTCACCACGCCGCCCAGGGCCAGCCAATAGGCCGGCGCCTCGGCCAGGCCAACGCCCTCCCGCAGCCATAGCTCGGCCCGGGGCACCCACAGGGATTCGCCGAAAACGCCGGAAAGCATGGCCAGGGCGGTGATGCCCAGCTGGGTGGTGGCCAGCAGGCGGCTGGGATGCTGGCGGAAGCGCAGCACCGTGCCGGCCCCGGCGGAGCCGCCTTCGGCCAGCATGGCGAGATGGGAGTTGCGGCTCGCCCCGACGGCCATTTCGGCCAGGGACAACACGCCGCTGCCAAGAATGAGAAAAATCAGAATCCAGAGATCCATGGGAATGCTCCATTGACTGGATCGCCAGATTCTACGCCCGCTGCCACCATTTCCCGGTCCGGCGCTGCCCGTGGGGCGGCCGGGGCGCCTGCATCCTCACCTTACGGCACGTCGGCCCGTCGGCCAGGTTGCCCGGCTTTCTACTCGCCGTCCCAGTAATCCACGCCATCCGCCAGGCGGCCCACATGCTCGAAAGTACGCCGGGCCTTGGACCCGCCGGGGGCGGCACCGGCCATCACCACGAACTTGCCCGAATCCGGGTAACCCATCACATCCGAGGCGATCATGGTGCTCACCGCCAGATAGCGCAGCGGCTCCGTACCCTCGTTGATCAGCTGGTGGGCCGTTTCCGGCCCGCCAGCGGGCGCCCCCAGCAAGTCCCCCGCGGCGACTTCGTGGCGGGCATCGCCGTAGCGCCACACGCCCCGGCCCGAGAGGATCACCACCAGTTCTTCATTGGCATGGTGGTGATGGAACGGCCAGGCCCGCTTGCCCGGCGGCAGCTCCACCAGCCGCCCCCCCAGGGCCGTCAGCCCCAGGGGGCCGGCCACCGGGGCAAAGCGGGCCTGGTAGCGCTCCCCCTGGGCGTGGTCGCGCCACTCGAGGTCATGGGAATGCAGGACGGGACGAACGGGGGTCGGCATGGGGCGCTCCTTTCAGGGGACGCTGGCGGCGGGGGCCAGGCACTCCGGCACTTCCGCCGCCCGCAGCAGGGGTTGCCAGCCGATGATCTCATAGCTGGCCACGCCGGCACGGTGGAAGGGGTCCTGGGCCACCCAGGTCTCCACGATCTCCCGGGCATCGGCCCGGGCCAGGATGACACCGCCCCGGCGAGGGTCCTGGGGGCCGGAAAGGAGGAAATGGCCAGCCCGGTAATGCTCGGTCAGGTAGGCGCGATGGGCCGCCAGTTGGGCATCCACCTCGGCCAGAGGCCGCAGGTAGGTCAGCACGACGAGATAAAGCATGGTTCGGCTCCTTCAAAGGTTCAGGGACGCAGCAGCAGGGCGCCCACGGTCTCCCCCGCTTCCAGCAGGCGATGGGCTTGCGCGGCCTGGGCCAGGGGCAGCACGGCTCCCACCTGGGGCCGCAGGCCGGCTGCCAGCATGGCCAGGGTAGCCGCCGCCCCTTCCCGGTAGCGGGCCGGATCGGTCATGAAGCGGAACACCCCGGGGCGGGACAGGGCGATGGAACGGGCCGGCCCCAGCTGGCCCAGGTCCAGGGGGCCGCTGTCGCCGGCCACCTGGCCGATGCTGGCCGCCATGCCGTAGGGCCGCACCGCCCCCAGGGTGGCCAGCAGGGTCTGGCCGCCGATGCCGTCGATGGCGTAATCCACGCCCTCGCCGCCGGTCAGGTCCCGCACTGCCGGCACGAAATCCTGCTCCCGGTAGAGGATGGCGTGGTCCAGGCCGTGGGCCAGGGCCAGTTCGGCCTTGGCCTGGCTACCCACGGTGCCGATCACCCGGGCGCCCAGGGCCTTGGCCCATTGCACCAGCACCAGGCCCAGGCCACCGGCGGCGGCATGGACCAGCACCGTCTCCCCGGCCTGCAAACGCCGCACATGGGCGAACAGCATGTGGGCGGTAATGCCCCGCAGCAGCAGGCTGGCGATGGTGTCGTCGGCCACCGCAGCCGGCAGGGGAATGGCCCGGGCGGCAGGCAGGTTGCGGGCGCTGGCGTAGCTGCCGGCGGGCGGGCCGGCGTAGGCGATGCGCTGGCCCACGGCCAGCTCCGTCACCCCGGGCCCCAGGGCTTCCACCACCCCGGCCGCCTCCACCCCCAGGGTGGCCGGCAGGGCGGGCAGGGGGTAGAGGCCGGTGCGGTGGTAGATGTCGACGAAATTGACGCCGATGGCGGTATGGCGCACCCGGATCTCGCCGGGGCCGGGGGCTGGCAGCACGCCGGCCTCCACGCTCAGGGCAGAGGCGTCGCCATAGGCCTGCAGGCGTACCTGGGAAACGATGTCGGCGCCAGCATCAGGCTGGGCGGCGGTGGTGGGGGAGAGAACGGCATTCATGAGGGGCTCCGTGAAAATGAACATTGCGCCGCCAGCGTATCCCGATGAAAATTGCCCAACAATTCCCAATAAACACACAATCATTGTGCAAAAAAACACAAACAGCCCAGCTCCCTCCCGGGACCTGCAGTGGGACGACGTGCGCCACTTTCTGGAACTGGCCCGCCAGGGCAGCCTCTCCGGCGCCGCCCGCCGCCTGGGGGTGGAACACAGTACCGTGGCGCGGCGCGTCGAGGCCCTGGAGCTGAGCCTCAACCTGCGCCTCTTCGACCGCCTGCCCCGGGGCTGGCAACTGACGCCGGAAGGGGAAACCCTGGCGGCCCAGGCCCGGCGCCTGGAGGATGAGGCCCTGGCCTTTTCCCGGGCCGCCCTGGGCGTCTCGGCCCTGCAGGGGACGGTACGGCTGTCGGCCCCGCCGGTGGTGGCCAGCCATTTCCTGGTGCCCCGCCTGGCGCCGCTGCGGCGGCACTGGCCGGGCATCGACCTGGAAATCGTCGGCGAAAGCCGGGAAGCCAACCTGGCCCGGGGCGAGGCGGACCTGGCCCTGCGCCTCTCCCGCCCCAATGCCCCCGGCCTGGTGGCCCGCTCCCTGGGCGAGATGGGCTACGGCCTCTACGCGGCGCCGGGCTACAGCCAGCGCCCGGCGGAAGAATGGGAATTTCTCGGTTACGACGAAAGCCTGCGCCAGGTGCCCCAGCAGCAATGGCTGGAAGCGGTGGCGGCCGGGCGCCGCTTCATCCTGCGCAGCAACGATCTGGCCGCCCTCTACCAGGGGGCCCGGGCCGGTCTGGGGGTCACGGTACTGCCCCACTTTCTCGGCCGCCACGATCCGGCCCTGGCCGTGGTGGAGGGCCCGCCCTGCCCCGTGCAGCGCCAGCTCTGGCTGGTGATGCACCCGGACGTGCGCCGCTCCCCCCGGGTACGGGCCGTGGCCGATGCCCTGGCCCAACTGGTGCAGGAGGCGGAAGCACTGTTCAGCCTGCCGACCGGTACCGAAGAGACCGGCAGCCGCGATT
Source organism: Azospira sp. I13 (assembly GCF_003112695.1). Lineage (GTDB taxonomy): Bacteria > Pseudomonadota > Gammaproteobacteria > Burkholderiales > Rhodocyclaceae > Azospira. The sequence goes on along the minus strand of NZ_BFBP01000004.1, from coordinate 149,722 downwards.
GAATCCCCGCCGATTCTTTACTTTTTGTCGAATATTAATCGCCATATTTGCATCTAATTTTTCTTATTAGTCACAAATATACTGCGACCCTTCCCCTTGAAAGGAGCGCGCCATGCTTGCCGCCCTCACCCAACTCCTGCTTTTCCAACTGGCTGGCGAAATCATTGCCCACGGCCTGGCCCTGCCGGTGCCCGGGCCGGTGATCGGCATGGTGCTGCTGTTCCTCTTCCTGGTGCTGCGCCAGGGGCCGGGCCACGAGTTGCAGAGCACCTCCCAGAATCTGCTGCAGCACCTTTCCCTGCTGTTCGTGCCCGCCGGCACCGGGGTCATGCTCCATCTGCACCGGCTGCAGGATGAATGGCTGCCCATCGCCCTTTCCCTGTTCATCAGCACCGCCATCACCCTGGCGGCCACCGGGCTGCTGCTCAAGGCCCTGACGCGGCATGCGGCTCCCCGCGGGGAGAGCCAGCCGTGAGTGCGCCGATCATCGCCCCCCTCACCGCCCCCCTAGCGGAAATCTGGGTCTATCTGGCGGCCTCGCCCCTGCTCGGCCTCACCGTCACGCTGCTGGCCTACCAGGGGGCCTTCGCCCTTTACCGCCAGGCCAAGTTCCACCCGGTGGCCAACCCGGTGCTGCTGGCGGTGGCCTTTCTGGTGGCCCTGCTGGCGCTCACCGGCACGCCCTACCAGACCTATTTCGACGGCGCCCAGTTCGTGCATTTCCTGCTGGGCCCGGCCACCGTGGCCCTGGCCATCCCCCTCTACGCTCAGATCAAGCGTGTCCGGGCCATGTTCTGGCCCATCGTCATCGCCCTGGTGGCCGGCTGCCTCACCGCCGCCCTCTCGGCCATGGCCGTGGGCAAGCTCTTCGGCGCCAGCCTGGCCACCCTGCTCTCCCTGGCCCCCAAGTCGGTGACCACGCCCATCGCCATGGGCATCGCCGAGCGCACCGGCGGCCTGCCGTCGCTGACCGCGGTGCTGGTCATCACCACCGGCATCCTCGGCGCAGTCGGCGCCCGCTACCTGTTCAACGGACTGAAGATTCAGGACCACGCCGTGCGCGGCTTCGCCATCGGCATCGCCTCCCACGGCATCGGCACCGCCCGGGCTTTCCAGGTGAGCGAACAATGCGGCGCCTTCGCCGCCCTGGCCATGGGCCTCAACGGCGCTCTGACGGCCCTGCTGCTGCCGCTGGTATTGCCCTGGGTCAAGGCCTGGCTGGCCTGACCGGCTGCAAGGCAATAGGGACGCGGCTTGCCGCCATGGACATGGCGCTCATGCCCGTCCCGCCTGGTTGCCAGGGCAGCCCCCTTAAAGCTCAGTGTACTTCACGGCCCGCCCCCGGACCTTCTCAGGCGGGTATTTCTCGCGGTTGAGTGCCATCTTTTCGGCGAAGGCGGCGGCCAGGTCGATCTCCAGCAGGTCGGCCACCCGGATGACGCCCATCAGTACGTCGGACAGTTCATGGGCCACTTCCCGCCGCTTTTCCGGCGAGAGGCGGAAGCTCTCGGCTTCGGAGAGCCACTGGAAATGCTCCAGCACCTCCGCCGCCTCCACGGTCATGGCCATGGCCAGGTTTTTCGGGTTGTGATGCTGGTCCCAGCCCCGTTCGCTGACGAATTGGCGGACGACGGCGCGGAGTTCTTCCAGTTGGGTCATGGCGGCGGGGAGCGAAAAAGGGGCAAGGCGCCATCATAGCGGAGCCGGCAGGCCAGGATCGGCCTCTGCGCCCCGCCTTCCCCAGAGCGGCGCGACAACGCCAATGGCATAATCATGGTTGATCAACCTTGATGCGCCGCCATGCTCGACACCCTCTACGGCAAGACCTTCCTCATTCTGAGCCTGCAGCTGGCCCTGACCTGGGCCAGCACCGTCGCCTTCATTTTCTGGCTGCGCCAATGCTATTACGCCCAGGCCGACTGGATCAGCGGAACCGAGCCCCTGTCCGGCGAACTGGACCTGACGCTGGACTGGCCGACGGTCGCGCCCTGGTTCTGGAGCCTCCTTGGCGTGGACATTCTCGTGTTCCTCCTGCTGATCTTCGTTGGCAAGGGCAATCTCTCCATCGGCGTTCCCCTTTTCTGCCTGTGGTCAGTCCTGACGGGTATCGAGTTGGCCCTGAGTCTGGTTATGGTGGACGAAAACCTCGGAGCCAAGATCCTGGCCCTGACCGCCATGCTCACCTTCGTCGCCTTTCTCGTTGGCAACTACTCAGGCATCGACTTCTCCTTCCTCCGCGGCATCCTCTTCACCGGCCTGATACTGCTGATCCTGGCCGGCCTCTACCGCCTGCTGTTTTCCATCTCGGATACCTGGCGGCGCATCCAAGCCCTGTGCGGCTGCATCATCTTTGTCGGCTATTTGGTCTACGACTTCAACCGCGTCACCCTCAGCCCCGTCAATACCTGGGAAAAGGCCTTCAGTCTGGCGCTCAGCCTGTACCTGGACATCATCAACCTGTTCCTTGACCTGCTGGATTTGCTGCACCGTTGAAAGCATCGCCGCCCGGCCGTGGCATAATCGCGCCCCTCCCGGCGCTCCGGCGCCCGGATGCGGCGCCTTCTTGCGGGTTTCCAGGGGCCGTTCCGTTCGCAGCATGAGCCCGATCACCTTGCAAGGAGCAAGCTATGGTCGGCTATTGGCTGATTCTCGCCGTGGCAGTGGTCACGGAAATCCTCTGGGCCCTCAGCCTGAAATTCATTCAGCAGCACCCGGGCCCCTGGCCCATGGTGGGCTCACTGGGCCTCACCCTGATCAACATGACCCTGCTTTCCTTCGCCATGCGGGGCATTCCGGCCGGCGTTGCCTATGCCATCTGGACCGGCCTCGGTGCGGTGGGCGTGGCCCTCTGCGGCGCCCTGCTGTTTGGGGAGCAGCTCAACGGCGGCCAGATCGGCGCCATGGCCCTGGTCATCGTCGGCGTGGTGGGCATGAAGCTGGCCACCGGCTAAGCACCCGGCCAAGTACCGGCTGACTCCCCGCTGGGTCATGCCTGGCCCCGGCCGCCCCTGTGCGCGGGTGCCCGGCAGCATTACACTGACAGCATCCCGTCATGCTCCTGGGTCGCCCATGCAGGATCCCGTCACCACTGCCGCCCAATATCTGCTGGATGCCGATGGTCTGCTGATCACCGCCGGCGCCGGTATGGGCATCGATTCCGGCCTACCGGATTTCCGTGGCCCCCAGGGCTTCTGGCGGGCCTACCCGGCCTTGGGGCGGGCCCACATCCTGTTCGAGGAAATTGCCAATCCCGAAGCCTTCGTGCAGGACCCGGAGCAGGCCTGGGGCTTTTACGCCCATCGCCTGGCCCTCTACCGGGAGACCCAGCCCCACCCCGGCTTCGCCCTGCTGCTGGCCATGGCCGAGCGGCTGCCCCGGGGCGCCTTCGTCTTCACCAGCAATGTGGATGGCCAGTTCCAGAAGGCCGGCTTCGATGCGGCCCGGGTGGCCGAATGCCACGGCAGCCTGCATTACCTCCAGTGTTTTCACGACTGCCGGGGCCACATCTGGCCGGCGGAGGATTTTTCACCGACGGTGGACGCAGCGCGCTGCCGCCTCTTGTCGCCCTTGCCCCGCTGCCCGGATTGCGGCGCCCTGGCCCGACCCAATGTACTGATGTTCGGCGACTGGAACTGGCAATCGGGCCGTACCGAAGTGCAACGGCAGCGCCTGGAGAACTGGCTGGCCACGGTGGAACGGCCGGTGGTGGTGGAAATCGGCGCCGGCACGGCCATTCCCACGGTGCGCTGGTTCGGGGAAATGCGCGGTGCCCCCCTCATCCGCATCAACCCCGGGGAACCGGAGGTGTGCACCGGCCAGGCGGTGAGCCTGGCCCTGGGCGCCCACGTGGGGCTCCAGGCCATCGCCCGGGAGTTGCGGGCAGCCGGCTTCCTGGATTAACCGCCACGCCGCAGGGCAGGCGGCAGCGGATGCCGAAGGAATGAAAAAACCCCACAAAAATGCCGCAACCGTTGGATATTTCACAGGAAATTTGTAAATGCCGGTGCTATAAAGGAAGTGACCCCGGTTTTGTCGTGAGGGCACCATCATGGACACCAGCAGCCTCAACTCGATCTTTGCCTACTACAGCCCCTATGGCCTGTATGGGCTAAACAGCACCTCCAGCCTCTCGCCCCTTTCTGCCACCCAGCGCAGCCAGGAAAGCAGCGGCATTTCGGCGCTGAGCGGCAGCAGCCGCACCACGGTATCGAGCCTGGGCAAGGCCCTGAGCGCCGTGGCGGATTTGCAGACGGCAGCAGAAAAGCTGACCCAGCCGGGTTCCTTCTCCTCCCTGGCGGTGAGTTCCTCCACCTCCGGCGTGGTCAAGGGCAGCGCCGCCGAAGGCACCGCCCAGGGCGCCTACACGGTGAAGGTGGATCAGCTGGCCCAGGGTCAGGTGCTGACCTCCGCCACCCAGGGGTCCAAGTACGATACGGTCGGCAGCGGCGCCGACACCAAGGTGACCTTCCAGTTCGCCAGCGGGCGTAGCGCCAGCGTTGACATCGGTGGCGGTGACAACACCCTCAAGGGCATGGCCGACGCCATCAACCGGGCAGATATCGGCGTCAGCGCCAGTGTGGTCAGCAGTGCCAACGGCTACCAGCTGAAACTAAGCGGCGAAAGCGGCGCCGGCAATGCCTTCACCGTCAGCGCCAGCGGCGATGCCACCCTGCAGGGCTTCTTCAGCAGCCCGCCCGGCGGCAACGGGTTGTTGCTCACCCAGCAGGCCCAAGACGCCCAGGGCACGGTGAATGGCTCGGCCTTCACTTCCGGCACCAACACCGCCACCACTTCGGTGGAGGGCCTGACCCTCAAGCTCACCGCCACCGGCACCAGCACCCTGAGCGTCGGCGCCAATCCCGATCAGGCCAAGGCGGTGACCGATTTCGTCGATGCCTACAACACGGTGCAAAACAGCCTGAGCAGTCTGGGCAAGGAATACACCGGATTCGGCCTGACCTCGTCCTTCCTGCGCAACGGTCTGGCCAACGCCCTGACCCCGGGCCAGGATGCGGGCGGTGACAATGCACGCAAGCTGGCCGACATCGGCATCAGCAGCAACGCCAACGGCACCCTGAGCGTCGATAACAACAAGCTGAAGGCCGCCATCACCAGCAATCCGGATGGGGTGGCCAAGCTATTCACCACCACCTCCGAACAGGGCGTGGCCAACCGGGTGCTGGCCCAGGTGGACAGCGGCGGCAGCCTCTCGGTGGATAACCTGCTGAAAACAGCGGCCCCCAGCCTCGCCTCCCCGAGCTTCTCCAGCGACAGCCTGCAAAGCAGCCTGGTGGGTTCCCTGCTCAGCCAGCAACAGAGCCTGCTTTCCCAGTACGGCAGCCTGGGCAGCCTGACCGCTTCCCTCAACAGCACCGGCCAGTTGCTCAGCAACCTGCTGGGCAACAGCAGTGGCGGCCTGGGCGGGTTGGGGCTGCTGGGCGGTCTGAACAATCCGGGCCTGGCCAATTCCCTGTTCAGCCGCTGAAGACGGCCGGGCGGAAAAAAAGGGCGATCCCGCGGGATCGCCCTTTTTCATTGCGGCAGCAGCGTCATCGAAACCGCAGTGCTACACCCCGCTTCTGGCTCCGCTTCAGGTCAGGCTTCAAACCCAATATCAGCCCGTTGTATGGGCAACCTGCGCTTAAAAACACCCGGAAACCCACGTCTGTCGGGGACATGCCACGAAAGGCGCATCCCGCCTGCCTGAGCGGGGCATGACCTCGAAGAATGGCGTGCCTATTGCCTTCCCGACCATCCATGCCGCTTAAAGTACCTTTGAATGCCTGCGCGGAGCTTCGTGTGTATCGCGTGTCGCGCTGTTCGGGTGTCTGGGCGCGCTTGCCAGCGCTGGCGAACCTAATGGAATTTCTCTGCCCCTGCCGCACCGAGCCGCGCCGCGCCACCACGGCCTGGAACCGGCCCGGGAGTGGGGCCCGGGCTCACCACATCAGGTCGTCCGGCACCTGGAAGTCGGCGTAGGGATCGTCTTCCGCCACCTCGGTGGTCGGCTTGTTCACCCGCACCACCAGGCTCGCGTCCCGCTCGGCGATCTTGTCGGCGATGACCCGGGGCACCAGTTCGGTGGTGCCGCCCTGGCAGACGATGACCAGGCGGCCGGCCACCAGGTCGGCCTGGACGGCGGCAGAAACGTAGATGCGCTCGATCTTGCCGTTACGGGTGAAGTTGTAGGCAATGTCGCCGTTACCCCGGCTCTGACGGCTCTGCTGCACCATCTGGGCGATCTGCGCGCGGATCGCCTTTTCGGTGGCGGCGGCATCCCGCTGAGCATTCAGCTCCCGGGCCCGTTCGGCGTTCTTGCGCAGGGTTTCCTGGGCCGCCAGGCGGGCTTCATCCACGCTCTGCACGCCGGTGCTGCGTTCCACCTTTTGCTGCCGGCTCTTTTCGTGCTGGGACTGTTTGGCCTTTTTCTTGTCCACCAGGCCGGCTTTGAGAAACTGTTCCTGCAAGGAAGCCATAGGGCTTTACTCCGTCAATACTGTGGGCCGGCCCGCACAGGGACAGCGACCCGGAAAAAATGAAGGGCGAGATTCGCCAGCGAGGATAGCAAATCTCCCCGGCCGACCGGCAAGGCGCCGCACGCCGGGCGGGGAAAGCGCTTAACGCTTCTTCGCCGCCACGGCCTTGCCACCGGCCTTTGCCCTGGCGGCGGGCTTGGCTGCTGCGGGGGCCGGTTTGCTCACCAGGCGGGCCTTCTGCACCTGGGGTGCGGCGCGGCTGGCGGAGATTTCCAGGCCGATGGCCGGCGGCAGATCCCGGGCGCCCGGCGGCAGGCGCGCATAGCGGGCCCGGGCGGCAGAGATGCGCTGATCAATGCGAGCGAGGTCGTAGCCCTTGGCTTCCATGGCCCGGCGCACTTCAAGCAGGCGCTGGATTTCCGCCGGCACCTTTTCCGACTTGCGGCCCTGGCCCCAGTCGGCCCGGGGCCGGTTGGCGGCTTCGATGAATTCCTCCGGGTTGGTGATGACCCGGGCCACCTTCACGTGGTCGTACTTCATGGCCCAATCCAGGGCAGTGTGGCCGTTTTCATTGCGGATAGCAGGGTCCGCCCCATGTTCCATGAGGCGGATGGCCAGGGCGTCCTTGCCTTCGTAAGCAGCCATCATCAGCACCGATGAGCCATTGGGGGCCTGGGCATTGACGTTGGCCCCCTGCTGCAGCAGCCATTCCGCCACCTCCTGATGGCCTGCAAAGACGGCGTAATGCAGGGCGCTCCACTGGTAGCCCTCCCGATTGAGGGCGGCACCATGTTCCACCAGCCACTTCACGGCCGGCAAATGGCCCTTCCAGGCCGCTAGCAGGAGGGCCTGCTCGCCCTTGTCGTTCACCGCATTGATGTCGGCGCCCCGGGCCAGGAAGAGTTCCATGAGGGGCAGGTTGCCCTCCCAGGCGCCGATCATCAGGCCGGTGCCCACCCGGTCCGCCAGATAGTCCGGGGAGAGGCCGGCATCCAGCCATTCCCGGGCCTGGCTCAGGTTGCCCAGTTCCAGGGCAACGCCGTAGGTGACCGGGCTGGGCGGCTGGAAAGGCTTGGCGGCCTGGCCCCAGGCGGGCGCCAGGCCGAAGGCCAGGGCGCACACCAGGACACCAGTGAACTTGTGGCCGAAGCGGTGGCCAAAGCGGCGGCCGGCCACCATCGGGAAGTGCGCTGCAATGGGGAGAGACTTCATGTTTTCCATCATTTCCTTGCCTGTCACCGTCGGCGGCGCTTGCATCGCCCCCCCGGCTTGTGGTCTAAAGACGCTTTCGTCCGCCACCCCGAGGGGAGACGACGAACAAGAGCGACGCACAACAACGGCGTTCAACACCGGATCAATCCTTGCCACTTCTGCCACCCGTTCAACCTGTTCAAGCCTAGCCAGTTGCCGATGCGGTTCCACCGGCTCCACGCCGCCCTTCTCTGCTCCGCCGCCCTCCACGGTGCCCTGCTCGCCTTGCCGCCCGCTCCGGCCAAACCGGTGCCGGCAGTGGTGCGGCTGGAGGCGCGCCTGAGGCCGCCGCCGGCGACGCCCGCCCAGCGGCAGGAAGCGCCCCCGGAGGCGAAGCCAACGCCGCCGGAACCGGAGCAGAAAGCGCCGCCGGCCAAGCCACAAAAGCCGCCCAAACCGGAAAAGCCGAGCCCGGCCAAGCCGGCCCCGGTGCGCTTCAAGGAGCCCCCGGCCACCTTCAACGGTTACCCGGTGCTGAGCGGCGGGGCCGCCCGCTACGCCCTGAACCAGCTGGGCCGCCAGCCCCTTTACCCCCAGGAGGCCATTGACTTGGGCCTGCAGGGTGAAGTGCTGTTGCTGCTCTTTCTCGACGGGGCCGGCAATGTGCTGGCTGCCCGGGTGGAACGCAGCAGCGGCCACGCCCTGCTGGACCAGGCTGCGGCCAAGGCCGCCCGCCAGTTGAAGGCCCTGCCGGAAGGCGTGGCCCGGGAAACCATCCTGCCCGTGCGCTTTCGCCTCGACTGAGGGCAGATTCTCTCAGATTGCGCCGGCCTCGCGCAGTCCGGCAATGGCCGCGGCGTCGTAGCCAAGGCGCTGCAGCACCACCTCCGTATGCTCCCCCAGGGCCGGCCCCAGCCATTCGGTGCCGCCCGGCGTGGCCGAAAGCTTGGGCACGATGCCGGGCACCTTGAATTCCTTGCCGTCCGGCAGGCGGGCGGACTGGATCATTTCCCGGGCCAGGAACTGGGGGTCGGCGAACATATCGGCCGCCGAGTACACGCGGGAGGCCGGTACCTCCGCCGCTTCCAGGCGGGCCAGCAGGTCGGCTTCGTCCAGCCCCGCCACCCAGGCGTCGATCAGGGCGTACACCTCGTCCCGCCGCGCATCCCGGCCGGCGTTGTCGGCCAGGCCGGGATCAGCGGCCAGATCCTCCCGGCCCATGGCCCGCATCAGGCGCTGGAAGATGGCATCGCCATTGGCGCCGATGGTGACGAACTTGCCGTCCCGGGTTTTGTGGGTGTTGGAGGGAGTAATGCCGGGCATGATGTTGCCGGTGCGCTCCCGCACGAAGCCGAAGACATCGAACTCGGGCACCAGGGATTCCATCATGGCAAAGATGGCTTCGTAGAGGGCCACATCCACCACCTGCCCCTTGCCGCCCTGGACCTCCTTGTGGCGCAGGGCCATGAGGGTGCCGAAAACGCCCCACAGGGCGGCAATGGAATCGCCGATGGAAATGCCGGTGCGCACCGGCGGCCGGTCGGCAAACCCGGTGATGTAGCGCAGCCCGCCCATGCTCTCGCCGACGGCGCCGAAGCCCGGCTGCTCCTTGTAGGGACCGCTCTGGCCGAAGCCGGAAAGGCGCAGCATGACCAGACCCGGGTTGAGGGCCGACAGCTCCTCCCAGGAGAGGCCCAGTTTTTCCAGCACCCCGGGGCGGAAATTTTCCACCACGATGTCGGCCTCCGCCACCAGCTTGCGCACGATGGCCTTGCCTTCCGGGTGTTTGAGATTGACCGTCACCGACTGCTTGTTGCGGGACTGGACGAACCACCACAGCGACGTGCCCTCGTAGAGCTTGCGCCACTTGCGCAGGGGATCGCCACCATCCGGCGACTCGATCTTCACCACCTCGGCGCCGAACTCCGCCAGCAGGCGGGAGGCGAAGGGGCCGGCAATCAGGGTGCCCAGCTCGACGACCTTGAGGCCGGCCAGGGGCTTGGGGGCAGCGGAAGGAGTGGCAGCAGTCATGGGCAGGGCCTGTAAGGGAAGGCGCCATTATGCCCGGATAGGCATCTGTCCTATACTCCCCGGCACTTCAACCCGCTGCCCGGAGCCGCCATGAGCCAGACCGTATTCACCCGCATCATCGAGGGCGACCTCCCCTGCGCCAAGGTCTATGAAGACGAGCATGTCTTCGCCTTCATGGATGCGGGCCAGGTCAATCCGGGCCACGTGCTGGTGGTGAGCAAGAAGCCCTTCGAAACCCTGCTGGACGCCGACGAGGAAACCGCCGCTGCCCTCATGCGTGCCGCCCGCAAGATCGCCCTGGCGGTGCAGGACGCCTTCGGCCCCGAAGGCTTCACCATTCTCCAGGCCAACCGGCCCCAGGGCTGGCAGACCGTGCCCCACCTGCACCTGCACGTGCTGCCCCGCTACGCCGCCGACGGCGTCGAACTGGGCTGGCCGCGCAAGGACCCGGGCCTGGACCATTTGCGGGAACTGGCCGCAAAAATCAAGGTAAAGGACTAAAGGGGCAGGCCAGCGGGTAAAATACCCGCCCTTCCCCTCCCCCGGTCTTCCGCCATGAAACACATCGCCCGCAAACGCTTCGGCCAGAACTTTTTGCAGGACCGGCAAATCGTCGCCGACATCGTCAATGCGGTGAACCCGCCCCGCAACGGCCAGGTGGTGGAAATCGGCCCCGGCCTGGGCGCCCTGACCGTGCCCCTGATGTCCCGGGTGGACCACCTGCACGTGGTGGAAATCGACCGGGACCTGATCGCCCGTCTGAAAAAGCAGTACCCCAAGGACAAGCTGACCATCCACGAGGGCGACGCCCTGGAGTTCGACTTCGGGCAGCTGGGCCCGGAGCTGCAGATCGTCGGCAACCTGCCCTACAACATCTCCACCCCCCTGCTCTTCCACCTGGCCAGCTTCGCCCCCATGGTGCGGGACATGCACTTCATGCTGCAGAAGGAAGTGGTGGAACGCATGGTGGCCCTGCCCGGGGAAAGCGAATACAGCCGCCTCTCGGTGATGCTGCAGTACCGCTTCTACATGGACTGGCTGCTGGACGTGCCGCCCGAATCCTTCGACCCCGCCCCCAAGGTGGATTCCGCGGTGGTACGCCTGATTCCCCGGCCCCAGAGCGAGCTCACCGCCGAGGACCCGGCCCTGCTGGAAAAGGTGGTAGCCGCCGCCTTCTCCCAGCGCCGCAAGATGCTGCGCAACACCCTCAAGGAGCTGGGCGGCGAAGCCTGGCTCGAAGCCCATGGCATCGCCCCCACGGCCCGGGCCGAAGACGTGCCGGTGGCCGCCTACATCGCCCTGGCCAACAGCCTGGTGCGCCCGGCCGCCTGAACCTGTCTTCCGACACCCGCCTCCCGACACCCGCCTCCCGACACCTGTCTCCCGGACGTTCCCCGTAGCGTTGCTAAAGGCGCTCCGGCCGGCGCCGCATCAGGGCAGACGGGCCAGGAAGCGGTCCCGGGCGGCGGCCAGTTCGGCCTGGGCAGCCGCCGGCACCAGCCCCTGGCAGACGGCATAGAACTCAGCAAAGGCCTGGCGCAGGTCGCCGCTGGCCGGCGCTGCCGCCGGAGCGGCACCGTCCAGGGGCGTCAGCACTGCGTAGCGCGGCACCATGCGCGTCACGCCGGCCTCGGAACGGGCCATCATCGGGCCGGTCTTGCTATAGACCTCGCCTTCGTACTCAAAGCGGGCCCCCATGGGAAGCAGATGAATTTTCATGTCGGATCGTCAGTAGCGAAAAGTCGTGAAGAAGAGCGGAGCAAACCGTGAACAGGCGCACTCTACTCAATTGCCGCCCCCTTGGGGCAAGGAAAGAAAGCTAGGCGCCCATGGGCTTCTTTGACTGGCTGCTCGGCACCTCCGGCGCCACCCCGGCCGATGATGCCCTGGAAGGGGCCATCCGCCAGGTCATGGCCGGCACCGACCCGCGCCTGAAGGCCATGACCGGCGCCCGGGAGCGCCTCGCCCCGGCGGTGGCCCACGCCCTCGATTACGCCCGCCGCATCAGCACCCAGCAGCCGCCCCATACCGCCATGCGGCCGGAGAACTGGGCTGCCAGCCCCATCCTCCGCGCCCTCTTCGCCCAGCCCGACGACATCGCCCGCACCCTCAACAGCAATGCGGACCTGCGGGAATTCCTCGCCGGCCACGACGGGGGCGAGGACATCTTCTGCATCGTCGCCGCCACCCCGGTGGAACACACCACCCTGGGCACGGCCATGGAAAACGGCGTGCTGCGCCGGGATGTGGAGCGGCGCAGCGTCAGTTTCCGGGATTTCCGCCTGGCCGGGCTCTCCCCCAGCCCGGAAACCCTCACCGCCCGCATCCAGGACATGATTCTGGAAGCCCTGGTGCTGGAGACCCTGGGACAAATCACCGCCAGCAAGGCCCGCAGCCAGGCCCTGGAAGCGGAACACCGCCTGCTCGAACACCGCCTGGGGCTGCTCTCCCAGAGCCGGGCCGGCCTCAATAGCCTGCACCGGGAAGGCGACCACCATCAGGATGTGGAGCTGCTGCGCCGCCAGCTGGCCGATAACGAAAGTGCCCTGGCCGCCCTGCGCAGCGGCAGTGGCTGGCTGGAAACCACCCTCACCCGGCTGGTGGCCAACCTGGCCGCAGCGGAACACTGCCTGCCCATCCAGCCCGTGGTGCTGTGGCTCAACGCCATGAACATCGTGGTCGCCCCGGAGGACCCGGAGGCCACCCCCATTCCCCTGACGGAAATCGCCCGTCCCGACAGCTCCTTACGCCTCTCCTTCCCAGCCCGCATTGCCCGGCGGGACGTGGCGCTCCGCCAGCTGGACCTGGATGCGGCCCTGCGCCTGCTCTAGGCCGGGGCGAGCGGCGCGTCATGCAGTAAAGCGGCGTCGGATGAAAAATGAAAGCCAGAGGCCTTGGCTTCTTCGATCCCAGACTTGTTCCGGGCAATAGCGCCTGAGGGCCAGCCAAACGAAAAAGGCGGCCCGGGTCGCCCCGGCCGCCTTTTGTGCAAAAAGCCTGAAAAGGCTTGTGCCGCCTCAGTCTTTCTTCATCGGGCAAGTATTGGCGCCGAGCAGGGTGTAGGCCGGGCACCAGCCCATGAAGCCGGTGGCCAGGGGCACCACGCCGATCCAGGCCCAGACGGGACCGCCCATGATGGCCCAGGCCACCAGGGCCAGGCCGGCGACGATACGCAGAATTTTGTCGATGCCGCCAACGTTTGCTTTCATGATTGCTGCCTCCGGTGAGTTTTGACGCACCCAGGATAGCCGGGGCCCCGGCAAAGGTATGTAACCTGGGTCACACACTGCCGCCCTCGCTCAAGGCCACGGCAGACGGGCCGGCAATGCGATTTCGCCCGGCGCTCTTGGCGGAGTACAGGGCAGCATCGGCGGCGGCAAGCAGGTCCTGGGCAGAAAAACCCGTTCCCGGCCAGGCCACGGCCAAACCAATACTGACGGTGACACAGGGCCCGCAGGCAGAACGCTCATGGGGGATTGCCAGGGCGGTCACAGCACGGCACAACGAAGCGGCCTTGGCCTGGGCCCCGGCACCATCCGTCTCGGGGAGCAGATAGACAAATTCCTCACCGCCGTAGCGTGCCAGCAGGTCGGGAGCCCGACCCGGTGCCTCCCGCAGGCAAGTGGCCACGGCACGCAGGCAGACATCACCGGCCTGATGGCCGTAACAGTCGTTGAAGGCCTTGAAGTAGTCGATATCGATCATCAACAGGCTGAGCGGCTGGGATTCCCGTCGACAGCGCCGCCACTCCACCTCCAGCATCTCGTCAAAGCGGCGACGGTTGGCCACCCCGGTGAGGCCATCGACGAAGGCCAGGGATTGCAGCAGCTCACTCTGGGCCGTCAGCTGGGCATTGACGGCTTCAAGCTCGGCATTCTTGGCGCGCAGGGCAAGGGCCGCCGCCTGTTCGGCCTGGGCTGCGGCGCGGCGCCGACGCTGCAGCAGGTGAAGCCCGGGAACGGCAATCAGCAGAAGCAACAGGAAAAGCCCGCCCTGGCGCCAGACGTCGCGCCGCCATTCGGCGAATATGGCCTCCATGTCCCGGGCCACCGCCACCACCAGGGGCTTGTTCATGTGCAGGGCAGCGGGCTGGACGGTGTGCTGGGCCATCATGCGGTACTCACCGGTGGCGTAGACCGTGCCGGTCATGACATCGCTGACCTGGCCCTCGGCCATGTGGCGACTGAAGAAGGTGCCGGGCCGGGCAACGTTCTTGCCGGGCTGACCAGCGTGCTCCGGCACCATGACAAACTGCAGGCCGTCACCATGGGCCATGGCGGTCCACATATCCGGCGCATAGCGCACCGAATCGAGGACGATCTTGAATTCGTCCGGGTCCAGGGTAGCGGACACAAGGCCGGCGAATTCCCCCTTGGGGCCGGGAATCATGCGCACCAGATTGATGGCCCAGATGCCCAGGGAGGTGGTAAAAGGCGGCGCCACGTAGAGGGTATCGACATCCGGCTGTCGCAGCACCTGCTGGAAGTAATCCCGCTGGCTGAAATTCTGCCCCATCAGCACCGGCCGGCTGGCCGCCAGGACGGTGCCCTGGGCATCCAGGATGAGCATGGAGCGGACGCCGGGCATGGCATCGGTGAACGCCCGCAGTTGCCGGCTGGCCTCGGCCATGCCGTCTTTCTGGCGCAACCAGAACGGCACGTCGTCGCGGATGCTGGTCAGGGCCCGACTGGTGGCCTCCAGCTGGCGTCCCAGGTTGTCGTTGATGACCCGGGCTTGGGTGGCCAGCCGCTCGCGCTCCCGAATCTCCAGGCCCTGGCGCTCATCCACCAGGGCGATGGCGATGACCGACCCCAGGGTCAGCAGGCAGCCGAGCAGAAGCGCCCATTCGGTGCGGAACTGGCTTTTACGGACAAGCATGGATTGGCACGACCCGTCTCTAGGTTGCAGGCCCGGCGACGCACGGGAATCCCAGCATAACCCGCCAAGCTGTCAGCCAGCGGAACACCGCCCCTTCAGCCCCATGGAGGCCGCCATTGTTGCAGCAGCCCCTCGGCCTTCCCGGCAAGCGGCTGCGCCCTGGCCCCTCAGCGGCTGGCTTCGGCCAGGGCCTTGAGGCCGCTCCGGTCGAGAATGGCGATCTGCTCCCGGCCCAGGCTGACCAGGCCCTGGGCGGCAAAGCCCTTCAACAGGCGGCTGACGATCTCCCGCACGCTGCCCAGTTCTTCCGCCAGTTGCTGGTGGGTGGCGTGCAGGGTTTCCCCCGGCTTGGCCAGCAGCAGCTTGGCCAGGCGCTGGTCGAGGCGGTGGAAGGCCACCTCCTCCACCAATTGCATCAGCTCCGCCAGACGCTCGGAAAAGAGGTGGAAGACGAAATCCCGGAACTGGGCCTGCTCCGCCACCAGGCGGTCAAAAATGCCGCTGGGCAGGATCAGCAGGGTGGCCGGCGTTTCCGTCTCGCCCCGGGCGGTATAGGGGGCGTGGCCGAGCAGGCAGCTGGAGGTGATGATGCAGGATTCCCCCGGCTCCACCCGGTAGAGCAGCATTTCACG
Organism: Azospira sp. I13; assembly: GCF_003112695.1. Taxonomy (GTDB): domain Bacteria; phylum Pseudomonadota; class Gammaproteobacteria; order Burkholderiales; family Rhodocyclaceae; genus Azospira. Next base: position 134,514 of record NZ_BFBP01000004.1, on the reverse strand, counting down.
ACCACTGGCGGCGGTCTTGACCACCTTGATGCTGCCTTCCAGCAGCAGGGGAAAACCCTGGCAGGGCTGCCGCTCGGCAAACAGCTGGGTGCCGGCGGGCAGGTGCATCCGGGCCTCGGGCCGGCAGAGGCCGGCCAGCTGGTCGGCGGGCAGGCTGGCCAGGGAGGGATAGAGGGCCAGCAGACGGTCGGGGGTCAGTTCCATGGCGACGGCTCAGACGGAAAATTCGGCGATGGCCGGGGCGTGGTCGGAAGGCCGCTCCCAGGTGCGGGGTTCCTTGTCGATGCGGCCGGCGCTGCAGCTGGCGGCCAGCGGCGCGGAGAGCAGCACGTGGTCGATGCGCAGGCCCAGGTTGCGGCGGAAACCGGCCATGCGGTAATCCCACCAGGAGAAGGTGGCCGGCGGGTGCTCGAAGAGACGGAAGCTGTCAGTCAGGCCCAGGCCCAGCAGGCGCTGCCAGGCGGCCCGCTCCGGTTCGGAGCAGAGAATCTTGCCTTCCCAGGCTTTGGGGTCGTGTACGTCGGCATCGGCTGGGGCGATGTTGAAATCGCCAGCCAGCACCAGCTTGGGATGGGCGGCCAGTTCCTCGGCCAGCCATTTTTCCAGGGCCGCCAGCCATTCCAGTTTGTAGGCGTACTTCTCACTGCCCACTTCCTGGCCGTTGGGGAAATAGGCGCAGACCACCCGCACCCCATCCACCGTGGCGGCAATCAGGCGCTTCTGGGGGTCCTCGTAATGGGGATTGCCGCGCTGCACCTCGCTGAGGGGCTGGCGGGACAGCAGGGCGACACCGTTGTAGGTCTTCTGGCCGATGAAGGCGACGTGGTAGCCGGCGGCCTCGATCTCGGCCTGGGGAAAGTTGTGGTCTTCCAGCTTGGTTTCCTGGAGGCAGACCACATCCGGCTTTTCCGTGGCCAGCCAGTCGAGCAGATGGGGCAGGCGGACCTTGAGGGAATTGACGTTCCAGGTGGCAAGTTTCATGTCGGGTGCTTGAACAAAAGGGGGAATAAGGAGCGCAAGGGTGGCACCCGCAACGCACCCGGCACGGCAGGTGCGGGGGTGCGTCCGGTGCGGCTTGTCGCAGCAGAAAACCGCCCGGAACAACGCCGCGGGTCAGGCCTGCCCTGCTTTAGCGGGTCGCGGGTTTCGGTGCTTCGGGGGCGCCCTGAGGCTTGTAGCCGTAGGGGGCGGTTTTGCCGTAGCCGGCCATGTCCAGCAGGCTGTGCCAGGATTCGGCGAGGAAGCCCTTGGCGCCCTGGCGCCCGACGGTGAGGTAGGGGATGAAGCCCTCACCGCCGCTGACCTGCTTCAGGGCTTCCATGTCGGTGCTGGTGGCCACCACCTTTTCCCGGAAGGGCACACCGCGGCTGTTGAGCAGCTCACGGCCCTGACGGCAGGGCTCGCCACAATCGGGGCTGGAGTAGAGCACCACCGGGTATTTCTGGGCCGCCTGGCGGGTGTCATAGGGCAGGGACTGGCTACTGTCGTCGCTGCTGCCCATGAGCTGCTTGTTCACCTGCTTGACGCCAGCGGGGGGCGGCTTGTCGGAAATGACCACCTGGCCGGTCTGGGGGTCGATCCAGCGGTAGGTGCTCTGCACCTGGGCCTGGGCGCCTGCGCTCCAGGCCAGGCCGGCCAGCATGAGGGAAAGGATGATTTTCACGGCGGGAGCCTCCCTGAAACCCTGGAAAAACTAGGCTGGGATCATACCATTGTGGCGCAGCAGGGCATCCACACTGGGTTCCCGACCCCGGAAGGCCTTGAAGGATTCGATGGCCGGGCGGGAACCGCCGACGGAGAGAATCTCGTCCAGGAAGCGCTTGCCGGTGGTGGCATCAAAGGGATTGCCGGCCTCCTCAAAGGCGGCGTAGGCATCCGCCGACAGCACCTCGGCCCACTTGTAGCTGAAGTAGCCCGCCGCGTAGCCGCCGGCGAAGATGTGGCCGAAGCTGTTGGGGAAGCGGTGCCAGGCGGGGGGAATCAACACCGCCACTTCCTGGCGCACCTCGTTCAGCACGTCCAGCACGGTCTTCTCGCCCTTGGGATCGAAGCCGTGGTGGATGCGTAGGTCGAAGAGGGAGAATTCCAGCTGGCGCACAGTCATCAGGCCGCTGTGGAAGTTCTTGGCCGCCAGCATCTTGTCGTAGAGGGCCCGGGGCAACGGCTCGCCGGAATCCACGTGGCCGGTCATGCCCTGCAGCACTTCCCATTCCCAGCAGTAGTTCTCCATGAACTGGGAGGGCAGTTCCACCGCATCCCACTCGACGCCGTGGATGCCGGAGACGCCCAGTTCCTCCACCCGGGTCAGCAGGTGGTGCAGGCCGTGGCCGGTCTCGTGGAACAGGGTGATGACGTCGTCGTGGCTGAAGGTGGCGGGCTTGTTGCCCACCGGAGCGGGGAAGTTGCAGTTGAGGTAGGCCACCGGGGTCTGGATGCCGGCAGCGGTGGCGCGGCGGGTGATGGCTTCGTCCATCCAGGCACCGCCCCGCTTGGTTTCCCGGGCGTAGAGGTCCAGGTAGAACTGGCCCACCAGCTCGCCTGCCGCGGTCTCGATGCGGAAGAAACGCACGTCCGAATGCCACACGGGGGCCGCATCGGGCTTCAGTTTGACGTTGAAGAGGGATTCGATGACCTTGAACAGGCCGCCCAGCACCTTGGGTTCGGGGAAGTACTGCTTCACCTCCTCGTCGGAGAAGGCATAGCGAGCCTGCTTGAGCTTTTCCGAGGCCCAGCCGATGTCCCAGGGTTCCAGGTCGTTCATGCCCAGCTCGGCCTTGGCAAAGGCCTTCAGTTCGGCCAGGTCCTTCTCGGCGAAAGGCTTGGCCTTTACCGCCAGGTCGTTGAGGAAGGCCAGCACCTGTTCCGGGCTGTCAGCCATCTTGGGCACCAGGGAAACCTGGGCGAAGGTGTCAAAGCCCAGCATCTGCGCTTCTTCGGCCCGCAGTTCGAGGATGCGGCGGATCAGGGGGGTGTTGTCCCATTCGGCCTTGCTGCTGCCATCCGTGAACTCGGCGGCCCGGGTGGCGTAGGCCCGGTACATGACCTGGCGCAGACGGCGGCTCTCGGCGTACTGCATCACCGGCAGGTAGGAGGGGGCGTGCAGGGTGAATTTCCAGCCGGCCTTGCCATCCCGCTCGGCGGCGGCCCGGGCGGCCAGTTGCACGTCTTCCGGCAGCCCTGCCAGTTCGGCCTCGTCGGTCACGATTTCAGCGAAGGCGTTGGTGGCATCCAGCAGGTTCTCGGAAAACTTGGCGGAAAGGCTGGCCAGCTCTTCCTGGATGGCCTGAAAGCGGGGCTTCTGGTCTTCCGGCAACTCGGCGCCGGAGAGGCGGAAATCGCGCACTTCATTGCGCACGATTTTCTGGCGCGCCGGGGAAAGGCTGGCGAATTCGGGGGAAGCCGCCAGGGCCTTGTACTTCTCGAAGAGGGCCAGGTTCTGCCCCAACTCGCTATAGAAGCGGGTCACTTCCGGCAGCAGGTCGTTGTAGGTCTCGCGCCATTCGGGCACGTCATTGACGCCGTGCAGGTGGCCAACGATGCCCCAGGCCCAGGAGAGGTGCTCGATACCATCCCCCAGGGGGGCCGCAAAGTCGTTCCAGGTCGCCGGCACGCCGGGGGCGGTGAGGCGCGTCACCAGGGCACGGCTGTCGGCCAGCAATTGCTCGATGGCCGGGCGCACATGCTCCGGCTGAATGCGGTCGAAGGGCGGCAGCACGGCCTTGGGCTGGCCGACGGTGGCGAGTAGGGGATTGGCGCTCATGGAGGGGTCTCTGGAAGTTCTGAAAATGGGGGCGGGGCAAATAAAAACGGGCGGCCGGGGCCGCCCGTGGGCTGACGCCACAGGGGCGCCATCAGGACTGGGCCATCCTTGCAGATGGGGGCTGATGCCTATTCTACAAGGTCCTTGTAGGCATGCCAGGTCGCATGGCCCAGCAGGGGCATGATCACCACCAGGCCGGCCATCAGGGTGATGAAGCCGAAGAAGGTCAGGGCCACGATCATGAAGGACCAGACCAGCATGGCCGGCAGGTTTTCCATCACCGTGTGGACACTGGTGGCCATGGCGTGGTGCACCTCCAACTCCCGTTCCAGCAGCAGGGGGGCGGTGACCACCGAGATGAGGAAGGTGAAGGCGGCCAGGGTGGCGCCGCTGAGGGTCCACAGGGCGGCCAGCTTGGGATGGAGGCCGGAGAAGAACACTTCATGGACCAGTTCCTCGAAGCCCCAGATCCATTCATTGCCCAGCAGGTAGGCCACCAGGGCCGTGGTCAGCTGGGCCCAGATGAAATAGATCATGGCCAGGAACACCCCGAAGAGGGCCAGGGGGCGCCAGTGCGCGCCCAGGGAGCGGAAGACGGGGAACAGTCCAACCGGTTCGCCGCTGGCAGAGCGCCGGCTGATCTCGTAAAAGCCCACAGCCAGCAGGGGACCCACCAGCAGGAAGCCGGAAACCGCTGCCAGCAATAGCTCGGGCCGGCTCTGGGCCAGGGCGAAAATGATCACGCCGGCCAGGGTGAAGCAGGCACCGAAGGACAGACTGAGGGTGGGATGGTGGAAAAGGTCTACGAGGCCCTGGCCCAGCCACTGGAAGGACTGGTTCCAGGCAACGTGCCGCACCTGGGGCAAGTCGTGGTGACCTGAATGGTGAAGGATGTCCATGATGATCTCCTTTCCGAAGAAGTTCAGGAGGGGGGACATTTCTTTGACCGCGTCGCCGGGCCAGGGTTCGCAAAAACAAACGGGGCGGGAGTTTCCTCCCGCCCCGCGGCAGCCTGGGCCGACCCGCCTTACGGCAGGGTGTGGCCGGTGAGACGCTCGTAGGCTTCCCGATACTTGGCGGCAGTCTTGGTGATGACGTCGTCCGGCAGCTTCGGGCCGGGGGCCTTTTTGTCCCACCAGGTGAGGGTTTCCAGGTGGTCGCGGACGAACTGCTTGTCGAAGCTGGGGGGGCTGATACCTTCGGCGTAGCCGTCGGCAGGCCAGAAGCGGGAGGAATCGGGGGTCAGGGCCTCGTCGATGAGGTGCAGGGTACCGGCCTTGTCGATACCGAATTCAAACTTGGTGTCGGCAATGATGATGCCCCGGGTACGGGCATAAACGGAGGCTTCGGTGTACAGGGCGATGGCGGCGTTCTTGGCTTCCTCGGCCAGCTGGGCGCCGTTCTTGCCGGTACCCCAGAGGTCGTCGGCCAAGTGAGCGGCGCAGCGCACCTTGGATTCCTCGTAGGAGATGTTGATGTCGTGGTCGCCCACGTCGGCCTTGGTGGCCGGGGTGAAGATGGGCTCGGGCAGCTTGGCGGCCATTTGCAGGCCGGCAGGCAGTTCGATGCCACAGACGGCGCCGGTAGCCTGGTAATCCTTCCAGCCGGAACCGATCAGGTAACCGCGCACCACGGCCTCGATGGGCAGGGGCTTCAGGCGCTTCACCACCAGGGCACGGCCTTCCACCTGGGAACGCTCGGCGGCGCTGACCACGGATTCGGGAGCGATGCCGGAGAGCTGGCTGGGCAGGATGTGGCCGAGCTTCTCGAACCAGAAATTGGCCACCTGGGTCAGCACCTTGCCCTTGTCGGGAATGGGGTCCGGCAGGATCACGTCGAAGGCGGAAAGCCGGTCGGTGGTGATGATCAGCAGGTGGTCGGCATCGACGGAATAGATGTCGCGCACCTTGCCCCGGGCAACGAGGGGCAGGCTGGTGATGGTGGATTCAAAGAGGGGAGCGGTCACGGCAGGGTCCCGAAAAAATGAAAGCTAAAGGCGGATTATAAAGGTAAAGGCGCGGTGGGCTTCGCCCGCCTAAGCGCCATGGCCTTCCTCGGCAGCCAGGGCCCGGCGCATGCGGCGAATGCCGAAGGCCACCACGGCGGCGATGAGGGGAATGGAGACGGCGGAGGCGATTTCCGGCGAGAGCTGGGGCAGCAGGGTTTTGGACAAACCCTTGGCCAGGTAGCTGACCAGCTGGGAGGCGTAATAGGTGATGGCCACCACGGAAAGCCCCTCCACCGTTTCCTGCAGGCGCAGCTGCAGGCTGGCGCGGCGGTTCATCTGGGCCAGCAATTCCTGGTTCTGGCGTTCCAGCTCGATATCCACCCGGGTGCGCAGCAGGGCGCTCTTGCGCGCAATGCGGGTGGATAGTTCGTTCTGCCGGCGGGACACGGACAAACAGGTATTGACGGCGGGCGCCAGGCGCCGCTCCATGAATTCGGCAATGGGCGGGAAGCCGTTGAGGCGCTGTTCCCGCAGCTCCCCGATGCGCTGCTGTACCAGGGCGTAGTAGGCCTCGGCCGCACCGAAGCGGAAGGCAGTACGGGTCACGGAGCGCTCCACCTTGGCCGCCAGCTGGGTCAAGGTGGAGAGCAGCCGGCGCTCGTCTTCCGGCGTGTGGGCCTCGGTCATGTCGTCCATCAGGCTGGCCAGATCGGCCTCCACCCGGGAGAGGCGCTTGCTCACTTCCTTCGCCACCGGGAAGGCCAGCAGGGCCATCATGCGGTAGGTCTCGATCTCCAGCAGGCGCTGCACCGTGCGGCCGGCCTGGCGATGGCGCAGGTGGTCGTCGATGACCAGGAAGCGGGACCAGCCATGATGCAGGCGGAAATCGGAGATCACCCAGGCGGCACCGTCGGCCACCTGGGTGGCCACCCAGGTTTCCCCGGTGAGGGTCAGGGCCGCCAGTTTTTCATCCCGATCCACGGCGGATGCCGGGCAGAACTCCACGTGGGTGGCGACGATCACCGAGCCGGGAATGCCCGCCAGCCAGTCCGGCGGCAGGGCATCGATGGCGGAGGTTTCCGGGTCATCCTCCGGCTGGCGGTGGAGATAGAAGGTGTAGCCGGAGAATTCGTTGTGCCGTTCCCACTTCAGGCGCAGGGGGCCGGCCTCCATCACCCAATGGTCGCCCTGCACCAGGGGGCACATCTTGGCCCCGAGGATTTCGCACAGGCGGTGCAGATGGGCTTCTTCCTCGGCGGCTTCGGCACCTTCGTGCAGCACCGCCAGGTAGCTGATCCATTCCCCGCCTTCCAGCAGCATGGGCGGTCGGGCATGGACCTCGTCGTTGAGACGATGGCGCTGGGGGTGCTCGGCAAGGGGCAGGGTCATGGTGGTCTGCAAAAAAAGAGGGCGCCGGGGCAAAGGCACCGGCGCCGGTCACGAGGTAAGGGGTTGCCCCGGCTTACTTGACGATCTGGTTCAGGTCGCCCTTCTTGTAACGCTCGGCCATCTTCTCCAGGGAGATGGGCTGAATCTTGCCGGCCTGGCCTTCGCAGCCGAAAGCCTGGTAGCGGGCCAGACAGACCTTCTTGGCGGCTTCGCGGGCGGGCTTGAGGAAGTCGCGGGGGTCGAACTTGGCGGGATTCTCGAACAGATAGCGACGCACGGCGCCGGTCATGGCCAGGCGGATGTCGGTGTCGATATTCACCTTGCGCACGCCGTGCTTGATGCCGTTCACGATTTCTTCCACGGGCACGCCGTAGGTTTCCTTCATGTCGCCGCCGAACTGGCGGATCTCGGCCAGCAGTTCCTGGGGCACGGAGGAGGAACCGTGCATCACCAGGTGGGTGTTGGGGATGCGGGCGTGGATTTCCTTGATGCGGTCGATGGCCAGGATGTCGCCGGTGGGCTTCTTGGTGAACTTGTAGGCGCCGTGGCTGGTGCCGATGGCGATGGCCAGGGCGTCGCAGTTGGTCTGGGCAACGAAATCGGCGGCCTGGTCCGGATCGGTCAGCAGGTCTTCCCGGGTCATGTGGCCTTCGGCGCCGTGGCCGTCTTCCTTGTCGGCCTTCATGGTTTCCAGGGAGCCCAGCACGCCCAGTTCGCCTTCGACGGAAACGCCGATGGCGTGGGAAAACTTCACCACTTCCTTGGTCACCGCCACGTTGTAGTCGTAGGAGGCGACGCTCTTGCCGTCTTCCAGCAGGGAACCGTCCATCATCACGGAGGAGAAGCCGGACTTGATGGCGGCCATGCAGACGGCGGGGGATTGGCCGTGATCCTGGTGCATCACCACGGGGATGTGGGGATAGGCTTCCAGGGCAGCGAGGATCTGGTGGCGCAGGAAGGCTTCGCCAGCGTACTTACGGGCACCGGCGGAGGCCTGCATGATCACGGGGGCATTCACCTCGTTGGCGGCCTCCATGATGGCCCATACCTGTTCCATGTTGTTCACGTTGAAGGCGGGCAGACCGTAGCCGTTCTCGGCGGCGTGGTCCAGGAGCTGGCGCATGGATACGATGGGCATGGTGTTCCTCCAATGGGCGACGCAGCGCTGCGTCGATAGATTTGCGTCGATGACTCGATCGGCAGCCACTGGCGGGCTGCTCGGAAAGACCGTGATTTTAGCTTGGCTTTGGTCCCCGGGCGAGTCTCCCGCCCCAGGCCTGCCCCGCCCCCGGTAACGGGAAGGGAAAAACCCCGCAAAAAGCCGGAAAAAAGCCGCCGGAGAGGGCCTGGAAAGGCCCGTCCGGCGGCCATCTCCGCCCTGTCCCGCCTAGAAGCGGCGTTTTTCCTGGGCCTTGGCCTGGTGCTCTTCCAGCACCGCCCGCAGGCTGTCTTCCACCGGCTTTTCCCACTGGCCGTCGTATACCAGGTCAGCCAGGGGCAGACGGGGGCGCCAGCCGGCGCTTTCCAGCTCGGGCTTTTCCTTGAAGTGGCTGACGTAACCCAGGCACAGGTAGGCCACGGGAATGATGCGGGCCGGCAGGCCCAGGATGTCGCGCAGGGCCTGCTGGTGGAAGATGGAGACCCAGCCCACCCCCAGACCCTCGGCCCGGGCCGCCAGCCAGAGGTTCTGCACGGCGCAGACGCTGGAATAGAGGTCCATGGCCTTGATGTGGGTACGGCCGATGACCACCGGGCCGGCCCGGTCCCGATCGCAGGTGATGAGCAGGTTGATGGGGGCTTCCCGGATGCCCTCCAGCTTCAGTTCCTTGTAGATGGCCTGGTGCTGCCCCTCGAACATCTCGGCGGCCTCCTGGTTGGCCTCCTGGAAGGCGGCGTGGATGCGCGCCTTGGTCTCGGCCTGCCGCACCAGGAGAAAGCTCCAGGGCTGCATGTAGCCGACGGAAGGCGCGAAGTGGGCGGCCGTCAGCACCCGGGCCAGCACTTCCTCCGGCACCGGGTCGGAGAGGAACTGGCCGCGCACGTCGCGGCGGGAAAAGATGGTGTGGTAGAGCGCATCCCGGGCGGCGGCGGAGAACTCGTGTTCGTTCTGGTAGCCGGCGAGGGAGATGACGTTGGGAGTGGCGTGGTGCTGCTCGTTCTTCATGGAGTCCCCTTCTGAAGAGCGGTGGCGGCGTGCCTGGCCGTGCGCGCCGTGGATGGGTCTCCTGGCCGGTCTTCTGACTCGGGTTCCTCCTGCGCCGGCGCCTTCCCGATCCGCAGATCAGTGGCCTTTGCCGTCGCAGTCCCCCTCACAGCGTTGGGCACGTTGCGGAATAGGCAGGCTGGGCCTGCCGCACCGCATTCCCGATTCTCCCTTGCGGGCACCTGGAGACAGTTGGGTAAAACAAACGCCCCGCTCAAAGGCGGGGCGCACGGATTTTAGCAGAAGGCCCGAATCAATCCTTGGCCGGCGGAGCGGGATGCTCCCCCACCTTGACGATCTTCAGGGTGTTGGTGCCCCCCGGGGTGCCGATGGGCTCGCCAATGGTCAGCACGATCAGGTCGCCCTTCTCCACGGCGCCCTTTTCCATCAGCAGCTGCTCGGCTTCGTAGAGCAGTACGTCGCGGTCGGAATGCTGCTGGCTCATCAGCAGGGGCGTCACTTCCCGGTAGAGGGACATCTTGGTCTGGGCTTCTGCATCGGGGGTCAGGGCATAGACCGGCACACCGCAGTTGAGGCGGCTCATCCACAGGGCGGTGGAACCGGACTGGGACAGGGCGGCAATGGCCTTCACCTTGAGGTGGTGGGCGGTCCAGATGGCGGCCATGGCCACGGACTGGTCGATGCGGGTGAACACGCGGTCGAGGAATTCCCGGTCCAGGGTCACTTCGGCGGAGCGCTCGGCCTCGATGCACACCCGGGCCATGGATTCCACGGTTTCCACCGGGTACTTACCGCTGGCGGTCTCGGCGGAGAGCATCACCGCATCGGTGCCGTCCAGCACGGCGTTGGCCACGTCGGAGACTTCGGCCCGGGTCGGCACCGGCGACTGGATCATGGATTCCATCATCTGGGTGGCGGTGATGGCCAGCTTGTTCTTCTCCCGGGCGTGGCGAATCATCTTCTTTTGCAGGGCCGGCACGGCGGCGTCGCCCACCTCCACGGCCAGGTCGCCCCGGGCCACCATGACGCCATCGGAGGCATCAAGGATTTCATCCAGGGCCGCCACCGCCTCGGTGCGCTCGATCTTGGCAATGGTCAGGGCGCGGCTGCCGGCAGCCCGCATCAGCTGGCGCGCCATGTACATGTCGGCGGCGCTCTTGGGGAAGGAGACGGCAATGTAATCGACACCGATCTGGGCCGCCGTCTTGATGTCGTCCATGTCCTTGGCGGTCAGGGCCGGGGCGGAGAGGCCGCCGCCCTGGCGGTTGATGCCTTTGTTGTTGGAGAGTTCGCCGGCATGGCGCACCACGGTGTGAATTTCGGCGCCCACCACCCGTTCCACGTCCAGCACGATGCGGCCATCGTCCAGCAACAGCACGGCGCCGGCTTCCACGTCCCTGGGCAGGTCCTTGTAGTCCAGGCCCACCCGCTCCTGGTTGCCCAGGGCACAGTTGGCGTCGAGGATGAACTTGTCGCCCTTCTCCAGGGTGATCTTGCCGTTCTCGAACTTGCCGACGCGAATCTTCGGCCCCTGCAAATCCCCCAGGATGCCCACCGGACGGCCCACCTTGGCGGAAATCTCGCGCACGGTGCGGGCCCGGGCCATATGGTCCTCGGCGGTGCCGTGGGAGAAGTTCATGCGCACCACATCCACGCCGGCGCGGATCAGGCGCTCGAGAACGACGGGGTCGGTGGAGGCGGGGCCGAGGGTGGCGACGATCTTGGTGTGGCGGGCCATGGCAGGTTCCTGTTGTTGATGTTGGACTTATAGACAGGATTCTAGCGCAGCCCGCCAGGGACGGGCGCCTCCGCCCTGCCCCGCTGCCACGGGGAGGCGGGCCGAGGTGCCGCAGCGGCGGCATTAGCTTATGAAAAAATATGCATTCGTTCTCGCCGCCGCCTTACTTAGGCTGGTGTTGTGGTCGGCCCCGGCCGTGACCCGGCAGGCCGCCTAAGCTCCAGGCCGCGCCTGGCTGCACCGGGCAAGCCATCTGCCGGCCGGCCTCTTGGCTTCTTGGCCCCCAGCCGCCTGCCCTTCCCCACCCACACGACGAGAACCCGCCATGTCCCTTGCCAAAACTCTACCGCTATTTCCCCTGCTCGCCCTGCTCTCCCTCGGCGGCCTCCTCGGCTTTGCCGCTCCCGCTGCCCTCGCCGGCCCCCGGGTAGTGGTGGAGGAATTCCGCATTGCCTCCCCCGCTCCGGGCATCGAGCTTTTCCTGCGCAACAAGCGCCCAGCCGGCCTGAAGAAATTCACCCCGGAGCGCACCGTGCTCTACGTCCACGGCGCCACCCTGGCCTCCGAACTGGTCTTCGACCTGCCTATCGGCGGCCGCTCCTGGGCCGACGATCTGGCCGAACAGGGCTGGGACGTATGGCTGGTGGACGTGCGGGGTTACGGCCGTTCCACCTGGCCGGCGGCCCTGCAACAGCCGGCGGAAGCCAACCCGCCGGTGGCCACCACGGCCGAGGCGGTGGCCGACTTTGCGGCCGCCGCCGACTTCATCCGCGCCAAGCGCAAGCTGGAGCGCCTGCAACTGATCGGCTGGTCCTGGGGCGCCGTGATTGCCGGCAGCTACGCGGCGGCCCAGCCCCGGACGGTCGATGCCCTGGTCCTGGTGGCGCCCCTGTGGGCCTTCGACACGCCGGTGATCCCCAACCCGCCCCAGAAGGCCTGGCAAGAGTGGAATCTGGCGGACTCCCGCAGCCGCATCCAGAAAGGTGTACCGGCGGACCAAACCAGCCTGATCCTGCCACCGGAAACCGTCGCCCTGTGGGAAAAGGCGGTGCGGGAAAGCCAGCCGGAGGCGGCCCGACAGACCCCGGAGCGATTCCGCTCTCCCACCGGCGTACTGCATGACGTCTCCTGGCGCGCCCAGGCGCCCTACGATGCCGGCGCCATCACTGCCCCCACCCTCATCGTACGCGGCGAATGGGACGAGCTGACGCCCCGCAGCCTTTCCCAGAACCTCTTCGCCCAGCTGAAGAATGCCCCGGTGCGCCAGCTCAGCGAACTGCCCCGCCTCAGCCACTTCCTCATCGCCGAAACCGGGCGGGACAGCCTCTTCCGCGAAGTCCGCAGCTTCCTCAAAAGCCGTCGCTAGGCAACGCGAGGTCATCCCGCACCAAGCTGCCGCCCGACCCGCCAGAGCCGGGCGGCAGGGGTCTTGACCCCAGGCGTGTCACCGCGCAGTCCCACGCCCAGCCCGCCAGGAGCGCGGGGCGTCCGGGAGCCCGATCAGTCGTCCGCTGCCGGCACCGTCAGGGGGTCGCCAATGGCGTAGAAATGCCCGCCAGCGACGTAGTGCAGGCTGCGCCACTCCGGGCCGGCCTGCTCGAACTGCCAGTGGCCGTCGCGGAACACCCGGGTATCGGCCCAGGCCCCCACCACCTCGCCGATGAAGAGGTCGTAGGCCAGCTGGTTGTGGGGCTCCGGCACCAGCCGGCAGGCCAGCCAGGCGGCGCACCCGGCAACAAAGGGCAGATCCTGGCCGGGAATGTCGAACAGGGTGACACCGCAGCGAGCCAGCTTGTCCGGCATCTCGGCCAGGCTGTGGGTGCCGACCCCATGGGTCAGCTGCAACTGGGCCGCAGTGGGCACCTGGATGACGAAGCGGCCGCTTTGCTCCACCAGGGCCCGGGTCCGGGCACTCTTGTCGAGGACCACCGTCAGCTTCGGCGGCGCAAAATCCAGGGCGCAAGCCCAGGCGGCGGCCATCACGTTATCGACGCCGCCATGGCGGGCCGACACCAGCACGGTGGGGCCGTGGTTGATCAGGCGGTAGGCGTTTTTCAACGCCACCGGGGCGAAGTTGTCATGCATGGTGATTCCTTGCTGGACGGGGTTGGTGGCTGCAAAAAAGAAAAACCCGCGGCTCCGGGGAGCAGCGGGCTTTCGTCTGGGCGTGCCCGGAAGACCGGATCAGGCTCAGAAGGGGATGTCGTCATCCATGTCGTCGAAGGAGGGGGCCTTCTTCTTCGGGGCAGCCGCCGCAGGGGCGGAGCGGGGGGAGAAATCGCCGCCGCCGAAGTCGTCACCGCCGCCACCATAGGAAGCGCCGCCGCCGGAACCACCCTGGCCACCCTGGCCGCTACGGCCGCCGAGCATCTGCATTTCGGTGGCTTCGATTTCGGTGGTGTAGCGTTCCTGGCCGTCCTTGTCCTGCCACTTGCGGGTGCGGATGCGGCCTTCGATATAGACGGAGGACCCCTTCTTCAGGTACTGGCCGACGATTTCCGCCAGCTTGCGGAAGAACACCACCCGGTGCCATTCCGTGGACTCGCGCTTTTCGCCGGAATTGCGGTCCTTCCAGGACTCGGTGGTGGCCAGGCGCACGGTGGCCACGGCGTCGCCGTTGGGCATGTAGCGGGTCTCCGGATCGGCCCCCAGGTTGCCCAAAAGAATCACTTTATTGACTGCGGCCATCTTGATTTATCCCCAATGGTTAAAGGTGTGGAATGCGGAATTCAGGCTCAGGCCGGGCGCTGCGCAGCGCGGGCCGGCGGTGGCGTCATGCCCAGGCCCAGCAGCAGCCAGGCGAGGCAGAGGCCCCCGGTGGTTATCCAGACAGCATCGACCCCGAGGCGCTGCGCCAGCATACCGCCGATGACGCCGCCAAGGAACAGGCCGAGGGACTGGGTCGTATTATAAATCCCCAGGGCCGCCCCCTTGGCTTCCGGCGGCGCAATGCGGGAAATGAGGGAGGGCTGGGTGGCTTCGAGAATGTTGAAGGCGACGAAGAAGGCGGTCAGCAGCAGGGCCAAGGGCCACAGGCCCTGACCAAAGAGACCGAAGCCGGCCTGCACCAGCAGCAGCAGGACGATGGCACCGAGGAACACCGGTTTCATGCGGCCCCGCTTCTCGGCGGCAATCACCGCCGGCACCATGAAGGCGAAGGACACCAGCACGGCAGGCAGATAGACCTTCCAGTGCTCGGCCACGGGCAGGCCGCCGGTCTGCACCAGGGCGGCCGGCACCAGCACCCACATGGCGGTCTGTGTCAGGTGCAGGGCGAACACGCCGAAGTTGAGGCGCAACAGCTGGGGGTGGAAAAGCACCTGGGCGAAGCGGGTGCGCCCGCCATCCACCAGCAGTTTCGGCGCCGGAGGCACCACCTTATAGAGAGCAACGATGGCCAGCAGGGCCAGCACGCCGGTCAGCCCGAAAATGCCGGCCATACCGATGGCAGCATAGAGCAGGGGCGCAGCCACCAGGGAAAGGGCGAAGACCAGGCCGATGGAGGAGCCAATCATGGCCATCACCTTGGTGCGGTGCTGCTCCCGGGTCAGATCGGCGGCCAGGGCGGTGACGGCGGCAGAAATGGCACCGGCCCCCTGCAACACCCGGCCGGCAATGATCAGGGGCAGATTGTCGGCCACGGCGGCGATGAAGCTGCCCAGGGCGAAGAGCAGCAGACCAAAGACGATCACCGGCTTGCGCCCGAAGCGGTCCGAGGCGATGCCGTAGGGAATCTGGAAGAGAGCCTGGGTCAGGCCATAGGCGCCAATGGCCAACCCGACCAGGGCCGTGTTGCCACCGCTGGGCAGCGTATGGGCGTGGACGGCGAAGACAGGCAGGATGAGGAAAAGGCCCAGCATACGCAGGGCGAAGATGGAGGCCAGGCTGGCGCCGGCGCGGCGCTCCTCTGGCGTCATGGCATCACCGGCGGCGCCGGTATCGGGCAAGGGCTGAGCAGACACGGGGAATGGCAAAACAGGCGGGAAAGGCAGGGGCGAATCTTAGCAGGTTTGCCCGCCCCCTTGCTGTCAGCCACAGCTTTCACCACCCCGCCCCGGGGCCGGCCCGGAGCAATGCCACGCCCGCCGCGGCCCCGCACGACTCACGCCCGGCCACGCCCACCACCCCGCTCCAGCCCATCGCCCCGGAGCAATCGTTCGGCTTTCCGAACGCTATCACCAGCGCCAGTACGGATTTCCGAACAACACGCTGCAAGACAGGTCGCCACCTCCTTTAAAAACAAGGCACTACCACTATCCACCTCTGTCTTACGACTGGCACGACCCGTGCTGATAGGCCAGGGCCGCCGGCGAGCGGCCAAACCAAGACAGACAGAGGAGACACCATGAATACCCCCCATCGCGTCGAGCACGACCTGCTGGGCGACCGCAAGGTCCCGGCCGAGGCCTACTACGGCGTCCATACCCTGCGGGCGGTGGAGAACTTCCCCATCACCGGCACCCCCATCTCCATCTACCCGGACCTGATCCGGGCCCTGGCCCAGATCAAGCTGGCCGCCGCCCGGGCCAACCAGCAGCTGGACCTGCTGGAAGCCCCCCTGGCCGAAGCCATCGTCGCCGCCTGCCAGGAGGTAATCGCCGGCAAGCTGCACGAGCAGTTCGTGGTGGACGTCATCCAGGGCGGTGCCGGCACCTCCACCAACATGAACGCCAACGAGGTCATCGCCAACCGGGCCCTGGAACTGATGGGCCACGCCAAGGGCGAGTACCAGTACCTGCACCCCAACCAGCACGTGAACATGAGCCAGTCCACCAACGACGTCTATCCGTCGGCGCTGAAGCTGGCCACCTACGTCGGCATCTTCCGCCTGGTGGACGCCCTGGCCTATCTGCGCCGCACCTTCGAGCGCAAGGCCGAGGAATTCAAGGACGTGCTGAAGATGGGCCGCACCCAGCTGCAGGACGCAGTGCCCATGACCCTGGGCCAGGAATTCTCCACTTACGCCGTGATGCTGGGCGAGGACGAGGAACGGCTGAAGGAAGCCGCCCTGCTGATCCGGGAAATCAACCTGGGGGCCACCGCCATCGGCACCGGCATCAACGCCCACCCGGACTACGCGCCCCTGGTCTGCCGCCTGCTGGCCGAAACCAGCGGCGTGCCGGTCATCACCGCTCCCAACCTGGTGGAAGCGACCCAGGACTGCGGCTCCTTCGTGCAGCTCTCCGGCGTGCTGAAGCGGGTGGCGGTGAAGCTCTCCAAGACCTGCAACGACCTGCGCCTGCTCTCCTCCGGCCCCCGCGCCGGCTTCGGCGAGATCAACCTGCCGCCGCGCCAGGCCGGCTCCTCCATCATGCCGGGCAAGGTCAATCCGGTGATCCCGGAGGTGGTGAACCAGATCGCCTTTGAGGTCATCGGCAACGACCAAACTGTCACCTTCGCCGCCGAGGCGGGCCAGCTCCAGCTCAACGCCTTCGAGCCCATCATCGCCCACAGCCTGTTCAAGAGCGTCACCCACCTGCGCCAGGGCTGCCTGACCCTGGCCGACCGCTGCGTGGACGGCATCACCGCCAACCGGGATGCCCTGCGGGCCCGGGTGGAGAACTCCATCGGCATCGTCACCGCCCTCAACCCCTACATCGGCTACGCCGCCGCCACCTCGGTGGCTGCCGAAGCCCTGGAATCGGGCAAGGGCGTGGCCGAGATCGTGCTGGCCCGGGGCCTCATGAGCCGGGCCGAGCTGGACGACGTACTGCGCCCCGAGGTGCTGACCCAGCCCCGGGCCCTGCCCCACAAGGCCGCCTGAGCCCGCACCGGCCACCGACTGCCTTCCGCTTTTACCTGCTTTTCACTCTTTGACCGCCGCCCCCGCGGCAACGGAGCCTCACCATGAAAATGAACAAGCTCACCACCTGGATCGTCCTGGCCATGCTGGCCGGGGTCGGCGTCGGCTATGCCTGCCACGCCCTGGCCCCGGATGCCGCCACCGCCAAGGAAATCGCCGGTTACTTCAGCATCCTCACCGACATCTTCCTGCGCCTGATCAAGATGATCATCGCCCCCCTCATCTTCGCCACCCTGGTGGCGGGCCTGGCCAACATGGGCGACGCCAAGGCCGTGGGCCGCGTCGGCGGCCGCGCCCTGGGCTGGTTCATCTGCGCCTCTTTCTGTTCCCTGCTCATCGGCCTGCTCTTCGCCAATGTGCTGCAGCCCGGCCACGCCTTGAGCGTGCCCCTGCCCGAGTCCGCCGCCGGCCTCAACCTGAAGACTGGGGCCCTCAACCTGAAGGACTTCATCACCCACGTCTTCCCCAAGAGCATCATGGAAGCCATGGCCGGCAATGAAGTGCTGCAGATTCTGGTCTTCGCCCTGTTCTTCGGCCTGGCCCTGGGCCACCTGCACAACCAGACCGCCCGCTCCCTGGTGAATACCATGGACGAAGTGGTGCACGTCATGCTGAAGGTCACCGACTACGTCATGCGCTTCGCCCCCTTCGGCGTCTTCGGCGCCGTCGCCGGTGCCATCACCACCAACGGCCTGGGCATGTTGCTGGTTTTCGGCAAGTTCATGGGCAGCTTCTACATCGCCCTGGCCGCCCTGTGGGCCCTCCTGATCCTGGCCGGCTTCATCGTGCTCGGCAAGGATGTCTTCCGCCTCATCAAGCTGGTGCGCGGCCCGCTGCTGGTGGGCTTCTCCACCGCTTCCAGCGAGTCCGTGTACCCCAAGCTGATGGAGCAGCTGGAGAAGTTCGGCATCAAGACCCGCGTCACCGGCTTCGTCCTGCCCCTGGGTTATTCCTTCAACCTGGACGGCTCCATGATGTACACCACCTTCCTGGCCCTGTTCATCGCCCAGGCCTACGACATCCCCATGAGCCTGACCGCCCAGATCACCATGCTGCTGGTGCTGATGGTCTCCTCCAAGGGGATCGCCGGCGTGCCCCGGGCCTCCCTGGTGGTGGTGGCCGCCGTGCTGCCCATGTTCAACCTGCCGGAAGCCGGCCTGCTGCTGGTGCTGGGCATCGACCACTTCCTCGACATGGGCCGCACCGTCACCAACGTGCTGGGCAATTCCATCGCCACTGCCGTGGTGGCCAAGTGGGAAGGCGCCATCGACCCGGTGAGCGAGGAGCTGGCCGAGGCCGAGGAATCCCTGCCGGTGCCGGAAGACGAGCCCCTGGTGGCCAAGGCCGCGGCCTGAGCCAACGCCAGCAAGACGGCCGGCGCCCCCATGTTCGCCCTGTTCCTCAAGAGCCTGCTGGGGGCCTTGGCCGTCCTGCTCATTGCCCTGCTGTCTCGTAGCAAGAGCTTCTTCATCGCCGGCCTGGTGCCGCTCTTTCCCACCTTCGCCCTGATCGCCCATGCCATTGTCGGCGGCGAGCGGGGCATGGCGGAGCTGCGCACCACGGCCCTCTTCGGGCTGTGGTCCCTGGCGCCCTACGGCATTTACCTGTTGATGGTCTATTGGCTGAGCCTGCGCTGCAGTCTCACCGTCACCCTGGCCAGTGCCACGGTGGCCTGGCTGGGCGCTGCCGGCGTGCTGCTCCTGGCCTGGACCCGGCTGTTTCCAGCCGCTCACTGAACCGGGCAGGCAGCTGCCGTCACGGGCTGCCCGCCCCACCGTTGTCTTATCCCTCCGCTTTGGCCCGGCATACAATGCCGGGCACTTTTTTCGAGCCCCGACATGGATTTCAACTGGTTCCTTCTCGCTCCCGCTGCCTTTTTCGCCGGCATGGTAGATGCCGTGGTGGGTGGCGGCGGATTGATCCAGGTGCCCGTGCTGCTCTCCCAGTTTCCCCAGACCGCCATTCCCACCCTGTTCGGCACCAACAAGGTGTCGTCCATCGCCGGCACCGGCGCCTCCCTGTGGCGCTATGCCCGTTCCGTTTCGATTCCCTGGGCCGTGGTCCTGCCCGCCACCCTGGCCGCCCTGCTCGGCGCCTGGCTGGGCGCCGCCGTGGTGGCCTGGCTGCCCCGGGAGGCCATGCGCCCCCTGGTGCTGATCCTCATGCTGGCCGTGGCCATCTACACCTTCCGCCGCAAGGACCTGGGCCACAGCGCCACGCGAGAGCTGACCCGGGCCGACCGCTGGCGCGGCCTGCTGCTGGGCCTGGCCATCGGCTTCTACGACGGCTTCTTCGGCCCCGGCACCGGCAGCTTCCTGATCTTCGGCTTCGTCCGCTTCTTCGGCATGGACTTCCTCAAGGCCTCGGCCAGCGCCAAGGTCATCAACACTGCCACCAACATTTCCGCCATTGCCTTCTTCGCCAGCCACGGCCCCATCCTGTGGACCGTCGGCCTGCTCATGGCCGCCTGCAACCTGGCCGGCGCTCAGGTGGGCACTTGGCTGGCCCTGAAGCGGGGCGCCGGCTTCGTGCGCCAGGCTTTTCTCATCATCGTCGCCGTGCTGATCGTCAAGCTGGGCTGGGACATGGTCGCGCCCTGGCTTTCCGCCTGGTCAGCTTCCTGAACGGCTGCCGGCGCGGCCTCATCCCGACCCCGGCCACCACTCCGCCAGCCCCCCACGCGCCCTGCCAGCCCGGCATAATCCGGAAATCCGAACGCGGCCCCTGACACGCCGATACGCCCATGCCCCCCAGCCCGCGCCTCACCCGCCTCCTCCTGCTCATCCTGGGCCTTGCCGCCCTGGTGGGCGGCACCAGCCTGCTTGCCTTCCGCCTCAGCCTGGCCATGGGTCTGGCCGATCTCCAGGCCACCGGGCGCCACCGGCTGGATCTCTACGCCACCAGCCTGGAGCGGGAAATCGACAAGTACGCCTACTTCCCCACCACCCTGGGCCTGGAGAAGGATGTGCTGCACCTGCTGGCAACGCCCCGCCCGACGCCGGCCCAGACCGAGGAGGTGAATCTCTACCTGGAGCAGCTCAACGAACGGGCCGGCACCCTCTCCATCTACGTGCTCAACGCCAAGGGCCAGGTCATGGCCACCAGCAACTGGCGGCGGCCCGACAGCTTTCTCGGCGAAGACCTCTCCTTCCGCCCCTATTTCCGCCAGGCCCTGGATACGGGCAGCGGCCGCTTTTTCGGCATCGGCACCACCCGGGGCGAGCCGGGCTACTACCTAGCCTCGGCCCTGACCAACGGACAGGGCACGGTGGGGGTGGCGGTGCTCAAGGTGGGCCTGCAGCAGCTGGAGAAGACCTGGGCCACGGTGGAAGCCCCGGCCCTGGTGGCGGACGAGAACGGCGTGGTCATCCTGGCCTCGGTGCCGGACTGGAAATTCACTACCCTGAAGCCCCTGGACGACGAAACCCGGCGGGCCTTCGACCAGACCCAGCAATACAACCGCCGCGCCCTCAACCCCCTGGGAGTGGCTGAACTGGCCCAGCTCGACCACGGTGCCCGCCTGGTGCGCCTGCCCAAGGCCGGGCCGGAGATGGTGTCGATGTTCCCCGTGGCCGGCATCTTCCTCGCCCAGTCCCAGCCCCTGCCGGGCACGCCCTGGAGCATCACCGTCTTTTCCCACCAGGAGCAGGTGCGAGAGATTGCCGCCAACCGGGCCGCCCTGGCCGGCATCGGCGCGGCTTTCCTGTGCATCGTCGCCCTCATGTTCAACGAGCGGCGGCGCCACGTGAAAGACCGCCTGGCCGCCCGGGAAGCCCTGCAAAAGGCCCACGACGAGCTGGAGCGCAAGGTGGAGGAGCGCACCGCCGATCTCTCCGCCGCCAACGCCCGCCTGCAGGAAGAAGTGGCAGAGCGCACCCGGGCCGAACGCACCTTGAGATCGGCCCAGGATGAACTGGTGCAGGCCGGTAAGCTGGCGGTGATCGGCCAGCTCTCCGCCGGCCTGGCCCACGAGCTGAACCAGCCCCTGGCGGCCCTGCGCACCCTCTCCGGCAATGCCCGCAAGTTCCTCGCCCGGGGCGACCAGGAAACCGCCGGCAGCAACCTGGAGCGCATCGGCGAACTGGTGGACCGCATGGGCCGCCTTACCGGCCAGCTGAAATCCTTCGCCCGCAAATCCACCGGCCAGCCCCAGGCCGTGCCCCTGCGCCGGGCCGTGGAAAACGCCCTCTTCCTGCTCGAGCAGCGCCTCAAGAAAGCCGGCGTGGTGGCCTGTATCGACCTGCCGGAGGAGGAATTGCAAGCCTGGTGCGACCCCAACCGGCTGGAGCAGGTGCTGGTGAACCTGGCCGCCAATGCCCTCGACGCCATGGCCGACTGCGCCGACCCCGCCCTCGACATCAGCGCCCGGCGCGCCGGGGAGCGGCTTGTCATCCAGGTGCGGGACCGGGGGCCGGGCCTGGACGAAGAAGCCCGGGCCCACCTCTTCGAGCCCTTCTTCACCACCAAGGAAGCCGGCAGCGGCCTGGGCCTGGGCCTGGCCATTTCCGCCGGCATCGTCGCCGATTCCAACGGCACACTGAGCGGGGACAACCACCCCGACGGCGGCGCCGTATTCACCCTGGACCTGCCGGCTGCTCCCGCCGCCGCCCCTGGAACCCCCTCATGAGCCAACAAGACTCCCTACAAGTGCTGCTGGTGGAAGACGACCCGGACGTGCGCCTGGGCTGCGAACAGGCCCTGCAACTGGAAGACATTGCGGTGAGCAGCGTCGATAGCGCCGAGAAGGCCCGCCGCCGCTTGAGCCGTGACTTTCCCGGCATCGTCGTCAGCGACATCCGCCTGCCGGGCATGGACGGCATGGCCCTGCTGGCGGAACTGCAGGCCATCGACCCGGATCTGCCGGTGGTGCTCATCACCGGCCACGGCGACGTTTCCCTGGCGGTGCAGGCCATGAAGGGCGGCGCCCACGACTTCATCGAAAAGCCCTTCTCCCCCGACTACCTGGTGGAAGTGGTGCGCCGCGCCCTGGACAAGCGCCGCCTGACCCTGGAGGTACGGCAACTCAGGGCCCGCCTGGAAAGCCGGGACCAGCTGGAAGCCCGCCTCATCGGACGCTCCCCGGCCATGGTCAAGGTGCGCCAGCTGGTGGCCGACTTAGGCAACAGCGCCGCCGACATCCTCATCCACGGCGAAACCGGCACCGGCAAAGAACTGGTGGCCCGCTGCCTGCACGAGGCAGGGCCGAGGCGCAACGGCAACTTCGTCGCCATCAACTGCGGCGGCCTGCCAGAAACCCTCTTCGAGAGCGAAATTTTCGGCCACGAGGCCGGCGCCTACACTGGCGCCGCCAAAAAGCGCATCGGCAAGATCGAGTACGCCAGCGGCGGCACCCTGTTCCTGGACGAAATCGAGTCCATGCCCATCGCCATGCAGATCAAGCTGCTGCGGGTGTTGCAGGAACGCAGCCTGGAGCGCCTGGGCTCCAACACGCCCATTCCCGTGGATTGCCGGGTGATCGCCGCCACCAAGGCGGATTTGAAGGAACTCTCCGACCAGGGCCGCTTCCGCGCCGACCTCTATTACCGGCTGAACGTCGCCACCCTGCCCCTGCCGCCCCTGCGGGAGCGGCGGGAGGACATTCCGCTGCTCTTCGAACACTTCCTGCTGCAGGCCGCCGCCCGCCACGAGCGGCCGGTGCCCGCGGCCGACCCGGCCCGCATGGGGCCGCTGATGGCCTATGACTGGCCTGGGAATGTGCGGGAATTGCGCAACGTAGCGGATCGTTGCGTGTTGGGGATTGAGGCGGGGGTGGCACCGTTCGCCGTGGCCGCGCCGTCCGGGCCGCGGCCGTTGGCGGAGACGGTGGAGGCGTTTGAGCGGGCGTTGATTGCGGATGCGTTAGCCCGCAATGGGGCAAGTCTGGCGCGGACTGCGGAGGCGCTGGGGGTGGCCAAGACGACTTTGCATGACAAGATTCGGAAGTATCGGTTGGGGGAACAGGGGTAGGTTTTAGCCCTGGGCTGTATTGGGTTGGGGCTTTGAGGGTGATTTTCCCTCGGGCGTGATTTTTAGTTTTACCGCCGGGTTCCGCGCCTGACGCGCGGGTTACTTTCTTTTGTATCGCCAAAAGATAAGTAACCAAAGAAAACGCGAGCCCGGTTTGGCGCCCCGCGTTCCGCGGGGTTCCCTGCGCTACTCGCTTCCGGCGGGGGCTGCGCAACTCGGCCTACGGCCTCAAACAGTGCTCGCCCTTTTCCCGCCAGAAGCTCCGTTGCTCGGCGCCGCACAGGGCGAAGGGGCACCTTCACTCCATTTTGCAAAATGTCTAACACAAAAAGTACCAAAAACGAGCCCTATGCCCCCCTGAAAATTATTAGTTCACATTTGCTCCTACACCCTCAAGTGGATTGTGCGGTGAGGGAGGAGCCTTTCGTATAGCACGCAGCCTAGTCATCACTTCGTCGCCATAGGGGGTAAGAGTCCAATAGGTACCTGAATCTTTTACGCTACGGGCTTTTTCACTTTTCGCCATCAGACCCAGAGCACGAAGTTGAATTTTTACCGTCTGGAAGTCTTGATCATCTAGCGTAATTCGGATGATTTTACGTCCTACAAATTCCCGTTCGTTTGCAACCACAGGCCCGAGCTTTTCCTGCACCAATGAATCTAATGCTTTTTTCAATTGAGCCTCGGGTGCTTCATGAATCATCAATGGTGCAACTGACGAAAAAATATCGTTCCACGTCAAATCTTGGGAATAGCTCCAATCTTTATCGCCGTAACCAGAATGACTAGGTTGTCGAGTAGTAACAAGGCAGTTCAACTCGTGGGAGTCAGTGCCTTGAGAAAGATTTTCTGCGCCCTTTGGGGCTGTAATACGGCTCTTTGCAAGCTCAACCTGAAGTTCATCGACTTGACGCCGAAGTCGCAATAATTCTGACATTGCATCTTTGTCAGGTAGCTCATTAGCCCGAACCCATCCAATCCCGGGCGCTGATTTAATCAACTGAATCAGACTACGGCTAACAACTGACCCGAGGTCTGCAGCTGACTCCCAATGCTTGCAGAGGCGTTGTTCAACAAGAGCTCGAAACGCAGCAAGCCTCTCCCTTCCCTCCTGCGACTGTTCACTCTTGTCTGCCACGATTTGGCCAGGATTACGGTGTAGGAAAGAGATGATGGGCTTACCAGTATCTAGCGCATATCGATACTCCATCTCCGTATAGCTAAAGCCTTCAGGTCCGATTGAGCCATATCGCCCGCCCAAGATGAGAATGTAATAGTCACAGTCGTCAATAACGCGTTTGATCAAATTCCACTGAGACTCGTTCGCTGCAGGAAACAACTCCATGCCCGCTGGCATGCAATCCAACTCTAGCAATGCATGCATCACTTCCTGCCGTTCATCCTCAAGATCTCGGAAAGTGCTACTAACGAAGACCTGAAATCTCTTTTCTGGCATGGCTTTTGGGGTTCCGTACGTAGAAAGTTGTGTTCTCGGTATTAAATTATCATTTTCTTCCCGTGACTAAACTACACATTNCCCCCCCCCGCCGAGCAGCGCAAGGCGGGCGGGGGGTTGTCGGCGAGGACTGTCTGAGGCCCGCAGGGCCGAGTTCCGCAGCCGCCCCGCTCGACTGAGCAGCGCAGGGGAGCCCGAAGGGCCGGGGGTGAGGGTTCCCCTTCTTTTGGTTCCCTTTCTTGGGGAAGCAAGAAAAGGAACACGCGCGGCGGCGCGGAACCCAGCCGCCAATCAACCCACCACGTCCAACGAATCCAAAAGCCTCAAGCCGCCGAACCCGATTCTGATCCCAAGGCAGAAGGATCATCATCCCCCTTCGTCACCTCAATTCCCCAATCCCCAAACTCATACCAATCCTCTCCCAGCAACTCCATCGGATGCTGGGTCCGGCTCGAGCCGTTGCCGCAGAGCATGTTGTCCGTCGCGCAATATTTGTCGCACCCCCAGCAGATGCGCTCGGGGTGTTTGGGGTGGAGAGGGAATTTCTTGGACATGGACGCAGTACCTGCACGGGAATGGGGCAAGAGGGTGGGCCACCCATACCCGAGTAAAATACTCGGGAAAAAAGATGCACGGCCTGATCCTCATCAAAAAATTACCGGACAGTGCTGAGAGGCGTATTACGGGGAAGGCTGGAGGCCAGAGAAGGAGCCCCCAGAAACTGCCGTACGGCAAATAACAGAGGATGTTGGAGCAGTCCCTCGAAACGACGCTAAGTCCGCGGTACTATTGAGAAATTTTCCACATTGCAGGCCCGGGGGACGGGATACACTTGCTACATCTAAAGTCATATAACCTATAGAGGCCCGCATCTCCGGCTGCCCGCCTTTACTTCCGCCACTATCACCTTTTCAGCCAACCGCACGCACCATGCCATCTCACCAGCAGCTGATGCAAATCATCGGCATTCAGACCGAAATCGCCAAGCTTGGGCTCGACCTGGGCGGAGTCATGCAGTACATCGTGGAACAAACCCTGGGCCTGATTGATGCGAATGGGGCGGCCATTGAACTGGCGGAAGACGGGGACATGGTCTACCGGGCGGCGGCGGGTATTGCTGGGCCGCAGTTGGGGTTGCACCTGAAAATCAACGCCAGTCTTTCCGGGCTCAGCGTCATCAGCGGTGAAACCCTGAACTGCACGGATTCGGAAACGGACCCGAGGGTGGATCGGGAGGCCTGCCGCAAGGTGGGCCTGCGTTCCATGATCGTCATGCCGCTCAAGCACAAGGGCGTCACTGTGGGGGTGCTAAAAGCCATGTCTGCGGAGCCGAACAAGTTCCAGCAACGGGACATGATGCTGCTGGGGATGCTCTCGGAAGTAGTGGCCGCGGCGATGTATTTTTCGGCCAAGTACGACAGCGACGACCTGTTTTACAAGGCGACCCACGACGGCATGACCGGGCTGGCCAACCGGGCCCTGTTCATGGACCGGCTGAAGAACGTGGTGGCCCACAGCCATCGGGAATGCCAGCCTTCCGGCGTGCTGATGATCGACATGGATGGTCTGAAGCAGATCAACGATGTCTATGGGCACCGGGTGGGGGATGCCGTACTGGTGGAATTTTCCCAGCGGGTGAAGGCGGGTACGCGTAGCACGGACACGGTGGCCCGGTTGGGGGGCGACGAATTCGGCGTCATCCTGACACCCATCGAGGATGTGGAAAGCATTGATGCAGCCGTCCGGCGCATTGACGAGGAAATCCGCCGCCCCTTCTTCTTCGAGGACCAGCCTTACCAACTGGAAGCAAGCATCGGCGCGGCCGTCACCCCGGTGGATGGTTCCGAGTCCGACCGTTTGTTGGAAGTAGCGGACAAGCGCATGTATGCCACCAAGCGGCGGCGCAAGCAGCCGGCCAGCTGAACCTGACGGCGGTGGTTTGCCGGGGCCATTTGTTGCGCCGCTCCCGTTCCCCCGCGTTTCCAGACGCCTCGCTGCCACGCCCAACGGGGCGACTCCAGCCCCTATCCAGCCGTAAGGACCTTTCCTATACTGGCGACATAACCCACAACAGCGAGGAGTACTGCCATGCCGTTCCTGCATCGCACCACCACTGCCCTGTTCATCGCCGCCGGCCTGCTGGCGGCCGGTAGCGCCAGCGCCACGGCCCTGGACAAGGTCACCGTCACCGCCGCACCGGCCGGCCAGCCGAGCCAGATCACCATTTCCGCCAAGGATGTGGATGAAACGTCCGTCTGCGGCCTGCGCGTCAAGTTCGGCGACGGCCAGGAAATCGTGGAAAAGGTGGGCAGCCGCTCCCACGAGGGTTTTCCCCGCACCTTCAGCCACGTCTATGCCAAGCCGGGCAACTACCAGGTGAAGGTGGATGGCAAGCGCAAGGGCACCTACTTCCCCTGCGTGGGCGAGGCTGAAACCACCGCCTCCATCGGCGGCGGGGCTGGCGCTGCGGCGGGTGGCACCCTCTGTCCCCAGGGCTGGGCCCAGCAGGGCAAGACCCGCAAGGATGGCGGCTTCACCTGTGGCCCGGCGAAGGGGTCCAAGAATCCGGCCAAACCGGAACATCCGCTGAACTGCCCGGCGGGCACCGAGTATTTCACCAAGGGCAAGGCTCTGGGCTGCGAGGCCAGCCGCTAAGGGGGTCTTTCCAAATGCAAAAAGGGCCGGCCATGGCGCCGGCCCTTTGCTTTGCGGGTTCGTCAGGTGGTGCCCGGCCCCGGTTTGGCAGATAGGGGCAATTACCGGGGGGCGAGTTTGCCGGATTCCTGAATCCAGGATTGGGCCTGGGCCAGGGTGGCGAAAACGCGATGGCGGAAGCTGGGCACCACTTGGGGCGCCAGCACCGAGCGGATCTGCTCCCCCACTTCTCCCTCGGGAATGACGAAGGCCACCCTCAGGCGGGGGTTGGTAACGCTGACGCCGATGGTCAGGGCTGCGGCATCGGTCATGGCGGAGTGGTCGATGTCCAGGGAGGTAACCTGGCTGAAATCGTTGATCACCGCTTCCAGGCGGTCAAAGCGTTCGTCTTCACACACCGCCCGCACCGAGCGGACGAAATCGCTGCCCGTCACCTGGGCGGCGAAGCGTTTGTGCACCTGATGATCCCGCCATTCATTGACGAAAGACACGGTGGTCTCCTCTTTTTGGTTTGACGGCATGACGGGGCGGTCTGCCTCTGGCTGCCCACGACACCTCACTACGCCCTGCCGCCTGCCCCCTGCGGGGCAACGGTGCCTGAAGCCATACCGGCAGGCTACGGGTGGGCAATGCGCACAATGCGCGGCATAGGCAATCGCAACCACCTGAACAACCGCAGCAAGCACGACAGCATATGGCGCCCTGCATGACACCTTACTCCTTCCCCCGGACCAAGGGCACTGCCGGCACCCCGCAGCAGCCCGCCAGAACAATACCCACGGCCCTTGAGCAGCGGTATAGTGTGCCAACAACATCATCAACCCCGCCGCCCCGCACCGGCCCCCGGCCGGCCTGGCGGCCAAGGTGCCCTAGACCATGACCCAACCCACCTCCCCCCATACCTGGCGCTTCTTCCGCGCCGGCGGCTTCGACCAGGTACGCCTGGATCGGGCCGAAGACCTGCTCAACCTGGACCAGCTGGACCAGAAGCTGTGGGTTGCCCTCTCCTGCCCCCTGCAGGGCCTGGAGTTCGATCCCCGCACCCTGGCCCTGCTGGATACGGACCAGGACGGCCACATCCGCGCCCCGGAACTGATCGCCGGCCTGCAATGGACCGGCAGCCTGATCCGTGACAAGGCCCTGCTGGCCACTGGTGCCACCCCCCTGCCCCTGGACGCCATTGACGACGCCAGCGATGAGGGACGCCGGGTACTGGCCGCCGCCCGCCGCATCCTGCACAGCCTGGGCAAGGACAACGCCACCGCCCTGTCGGTGGACGACACCGGCGACAGCACCGCCATCTTCGCCGCCGCCCGCCTCAACGGCGATGGCATCGTCACCCCGGCCAATTGCCAGACCGAAGCCGGCACCCCGGACGAAGCCCTGGCCGCCCTGGTGCAGGAAATCATGGATACCCTGGGCAGCGAGGCGGACCGCAGCGGCGAGGCCGGCATCGGCCAGGCCCAGGCCGAACGCTTCCTCAGCGAAGCCCGGGCCTGGTACGACTGGCAGGCTGCCGCCCGCCAGGAAGCCGCCATCCAGCCCCTGGGCGAGGACACCGCTGCCGCCCGGGAAGCCGTGGCCGCCGTGCGGGCCAAGGTGGACGACTATTTCACCCGCTGCCGCCTGGCCGCCTTCGACCCCCGGGCCGGCGAGCTGATGAACGGTGCCGAGGAAGACCTCAAGGCCCTGGCCGCCCGCGCCCTGGGCACCACCGACGAGGCCATCGCCGCCCTGCCCCTGGCCCGGGTGGAAGCCGGCCGCGCCCTGCCCCTGCAGGACGGCATCAACCCGGCCTGGGCCGAACGCATCGCCACCCTGGCCGCTGCCGCAGTGGCGCCCCTGTTGGGCCAGCGCCCGGCCCTGAGCGAAGCCGACTGGCAAGCCCTGCAAGCCCGGCTGGCCGCCTACGAAACCTGGCTGGCCGCCCGGGTGGAAACTCCGGTGGCGGCCCTGGGCGAAGCCCGTATCGCCGCCATTCTCGAGAGTGACCTGCCCGCCCGGCTGACTGCCCTGATTGCCGCCGATGCGGCCCTGGCGGAGGAATTCGAGGCCATCAGCGCCGCCGACCGGCTGGTGCGCTACGTGCGGGACCTGGCCCTGCTGGCCAACAACTTCGTCTCCTTCCGGGATTTCTACACCCGCCGCGGCAAAGCCGTCTTCCAGGCCGGCACCCTGTACCTGGATGGCCGCAGCTGCGAGCTGGTGATCCCGGTGAACGACGCCGGCCGCCACGCCGCCCTGGCCAGCCTTTCCCGCATCTGCCTGGTTTACTGCGACTGCCAGCGCAATGGCGAAAAGATGAGCATTGCCGCCGCCTTTACCGCCGGTGATTCCGACCAGCTGCTGGTGGGCCGCAACGGCGTTTTCTACGACCGCCAGGGCCGGGACTGGGACGCCACCATCACCAAGATCGTGGACCACCCCATCAGCATCCGCCAGGCTTTCTGGGCGCCCTACCGCAAGGTGGCCCGTCTGGTGGGTGAGCAGTTCCAGAAATTTGCCGCCGCCAAGGCCGCCGCCGTGGAGCAGCAATCCGCCGCCCTGGTGGCCGACGGCGCCAAAAAGGTGGAGGCCGCCCCGGCTGCCGCTCCCGCCAAACAGCCGCCGGCACCCTTCGACGCCGGCAAGTTCGCCGGCATCTTCGCCGCCCTGGGTCTGGCCGTGGGCGCCATCGGCACCGCCATCGCCTCCGTCGTCACCGGCTTTCTCGGCCTGCACTGGTGGCAGATGCCCATTGCCATCGGCGGCCTGATGCTGATGGTCTCCGGCCCCTCCATGCTGCTGGCCTGGTTCAAGCTGCGGGGCCGCACCCTCGGCCCCCTGCTGGACGCCAACGGCTGGGCAGTGAATGCCCGGGCCCGCATCAACATCCCCTTCGGCACCGCCCTCACCCAACTGGCCAAGCTGCCGGAAGGGGCGGAGCGGACCCTCACCGACCCCTATGCGGAAAAGCGCCGGGTCTGGCCCTGGGCCCTGCTCTTCGGCATCGCCCTGGCTGTCTTTGCCTGGGTCGTGCTGCGCGGCCACTTCTAAGCCGCCCCCTGTCCCCGCGAGGCCGCCCCATTCGGGCGGCCTCGCGGCGTTTACCGTCCGCCTTTTCTCACCTTCCCGCTGGTTCTCCGGCCAACCGCCGCGACTGTCCCGCAGCCTGAGCGCCCCGCCCTCCGCTCCTGACCTCCCCATCCTTCGCATCGCCTGACCCACCTGTTGCAGGTAAGGCCCTGGTCACTGCAAGCCGCTTTCCTACCGCTTTCCTGCCGCTCCTCCCCCTTCACGTTCCTTTCTTCCGGCTGCCCCAGCCTTGTGCTACCTGGCGGCCTGGCGATTCCGGCCAGTAACGTAAGACAAAACACCGACTCCGCGGCATCGCTCTTACGCTGCTCTTACGCTCACTGCTTATGCTCACGTCAATATCGTTCCCCCATTGCGTCCGCGTCCATGAAACTGACCTCCCTGAGCACCGCCCTGCTGCTGGCCACCGCTACCGCCCACGCCCAAACCCCGCCAGATGCGGGCAGCCTGCAACGGGAGACCGGCAAGGCCCTGCGGGCGCCCACCCCCCGCCCGGCCCTGGGCGCCCCCCAGGCCAAGCCCATGGCGGAAGATGCCAAGGCCCTGCGGGTGACGGTGCGCAGCTTCGTCATCGACGGCGCCTCCCTGATTCCGGTGGCAGAGCTGAGCGCCCTCATCCAGGACCTGACGGGCCAATCCCTGACCCTGGCCGAGCTGGAACAGGCGGCCCAGCGCATCGCCCAGCACTACCGCCAGCGCGGCTGGTATGTACGGGTGTACCTGCCGGTGCAGGACGTCACCGGCGGCGAAATCCGCATCCAGGTGCTGGAAGGACGCTACGGCGGCGTCCAGCGGGAGGACAAGGGCCAGCGGGCCAACGGCCCCTTTGTCGAGGCCGTGGCCACCCGCCGCCTGCAAGCCGGCCAGCCCCTTTCCGCCAGCGACCTGGAACGGGGCCTGCTGCTGGCCAATGACCTTTCCGGCATTCGCGCCACCGGCGTCCTCGAGGCCGGCGAGGAGGCCGGCACCTCGCGCCTGCTGCTGCAGACCGATGACACGCCCTTCGTCACCGGCGACCTCAGCTTCAATAATCAGGGGGTGAAGTCCACCGGGGTGTTCCAGCTGCTCGGCGGCCTGGCCCTCAACAACCTCAGCGGCTACGGCGACCGCCTTTCCCTGCGGGCCCTGACGGCCCAGAACCTGAACAGCCTGACCTTCCAGTACGCCACGCCCCTGGGCAGCGACGGCTGGCGCCTGGGCGCCTCCGCCTCGGCCATGGACTACAAGCTGGGGGACCGTTTCACCAGCCTGCGGGCCGAAGGCCGGGCCACCACGGCGGGCCTCAACCTGGGCTACGCCGTCATTCGCCAGAGCGACCGCAACCTCAACCTGAGCCTGGCGGCGGAACACCGTAACTACGAGGACGACGCCCTGTCCGCCGCCCTGCGCCGGCAGAACATCAATGCCCTGACCCTGGGCCTCAGCGGTGACCGCAACGACGGCCTTGGGGGCGGCGGCGCCTCCTGGGGCAGCCTGCAATACACCCAGGGCCGCCTGCACATCGACGACGTGGCGGGCGACCGGGCGGCGGATGCCGCTGGCCCACGCACCGCGGGCAACTACGGCAAGCTGGCCTTCCAGCTGGCCCGCCTGCAATCCCTCGGCAGCAGCGGCTGGCAACTCCAGGCCGCCCTCAACGGCCAATGGGCCGACGGCAACCTGGGCAGCTCCGAACGCTTCAGCCTCGGCGGCCCCTCCGGCGTGCGGGCCTACCCGGTCAATGAAGGCAGCGGCGACGAGGGCTACCTGCTCAAGCTCGAACTGCAACGGGATTTGGGTGCCGGCTGGCAGGCCCAGGCCTTTTACGACAGCGGCAGCGTGCGCCAGCACAAGAACCCCTGGCGGGGCTGGCAGGGCGGCAGCAACCAGCCCAACCGCTACAGCCTTGCCGGCGCCGGTTTCGGCATCAGCTGGGCCGGTAGCGGCGACTGGCGTCTGACGGCCTCCGTGGCCGCCGCCCTGGGGAGCAATCCTGGAGCCACTGCCGATGGCAAGAACAACGATGGCAGCAAGGCCGGCGACACCCGTTACTGGCTCTCCCTGAGCAAATTCTTCTAAACCCGGCCGCAATAGCCCTCCCACGCCCCCCACGCCACCTTTTCCGCCCCGAGGCCCCCATGAACCACACCTACCGACTCGCTTGGAACGAACAGAGCCAAAGCTACGTGGCCGCGCCGGAAAGTGCCCGGGGTAAGAGCAAAGGGGGACGGGCCTCCCGGGGCGGGCGTCGCCTCAAGCCCCTGGCCCTGGTGGTGGGCAGCCTGCTGGCCGGCTCCGCCCTGGCAGCCCCGCCGGCCGCCAATGCCCTGCCCACCGGCGGGCAGGTAA
>NZ_BFBP01000004.1:97748-102077 GCF_003112695.1 Azospira sp. I13 | reverse complement strand
TCCACCCTGGACATCACCAACGAAGACTTCCTCGCCGGCAAGCTGCGCTTCACCCGCAACGGCGCCACCGGCGCCATCCTCAACCAGGGCGAACTCAAGGCGGGGGATGGCGGCCTGGTGGCCTTGCTGGCGCCGACGGTGAAGAACGAAGGCATCATCAGCGCCCGCCTGGGCAGCGTGGCCCTGGCGGCCGGCGACAAGGTGACCCTGGAAGGGGGCGCCAACGGCTTCCTGCAGGTGGCCGTGGCCCCGGCCACGGTGAAGACCCTGATCGAGAACAAGCAGATGATCGTGGCCGATGGCGGCCAGGTGGTGATGACCAGCAAGGCCGCCGATGCCCTCTCGGCTGGCGTGGTGGCCAACAGCGGCACCGTCCAGGCCCGCACCCTGCAGGAGAAGGAAGGCAAGATCCTGCTGCTGGCTGACATGGACCATGGCGAAGTGCAGCACAGCGGGGTGCTGGATGCTTCCGCCCCCACCAGCGGCAATGGCGGCTTCGTTGAAACCAGCGCGGCCAAGGTCTCCCTGCCCGGCAACCGCAAGGTCACCACCCTGGCCGCCCGGGGCAAGAGCGGAACGTGGTTGATTGATCCGAATGACTACACCATCGGCCTGAGCAGCGGCGACATCACGGGACGGCAGCTTTCTGCCGACCTGAACCTGGGCAACGTGACCATCCAGAGCGCCAATGGCAGCGTTGCCGGGAATGGTGATATCCACGTCAATGCCCCAGTCAGCTGGAGTGCCGATACCACCCTGGCCTTACGGGCCCAGGGCCATGTGAATGTGAATGCGGATATCACCGCAACCGGCCAGAACGCAGGCCTGATCCTGACCGGAAAAACTTACGATTATGTGAATGTGTACTACCCGGTTTTTAACCGGGGCGCAAAGATCACTCTGAGTGGCAATGCCGCAACGCTGAAAATGGGCATGGAAGGTGCTGAAAAGTCCTTTCAGCTGATTCGCTCGGTAGCTGATCTGCAGAACATGTCCAGCAACCTGAGCGGCTATTACGCCCTGGCGGACGACATTGACGCGACGGAAACGGCGACATGGAATAGTGGTAAAGGGTTTGCCCCCATTGGCAGTAGTACAGCGTTCTTCAAGGGTGTATTTGCCGGCCTGGGGCATACCATCAACAAGCTCACCATCAACCGGCCCGACGCCGCGCAGGTTGGGCTTTTTGGCGCTACCAATTCGGCAAGAATCTCTGACCTGGGGCTGATCAGTCCGGTGATTGCTGGCGGGAATACGAATGGTGTTTGGGATTACTACAGTTACGGGGTAGGCAGTTTGATCGGCTATGCCTACTCCACGGTGGTGACAGGCGTTTACTCCGAGAAAGGCACCGTCGCCGGAGGAGTTGGAAACAGCATTGGTGCGCTGCTTGGCGTGTTGAACGCGAGCAGCCTGACCTATTCCTACGCCGCCAATGACATCAAATCATCAGAGGCCTACGGAGCGATAAACAGCGCTGCTATCGGGGGATTGGTAGGCAGTGCCTTGGGGGGCGGAGAAATTAAAAATAATTACACCCTCTCAAAAATCCTGGTCGACTGGGCGGATCAATCTGTTCTTGGCGCCATATTGGGCTACCAAGGAGATTGGCTGGCTCTCCTGGAGGGACGAAATAGCATGACTCCTGCCGTCGTCGTTCTGGACAATAACTACGCTTACAACACCTACCAAACCGCTGCCGGCCCTTTCACAAGCGGGGTCATTGGCCATTGGGATAGCTCGGTTGTTCCTTCCGCAGTCAACAACTACTACCCGTCAGGCTGGTACATCAATCCCTACGACCCGTATGGTTCCCCACGCCCCCAGGGGAGTGTCATTTCCTCCGGCACAGCATCTGCCGATAGCTACCCAACCTTCGATTTTTCAAAAAACTGGGCCATTCCCCCGAATGCCAGTTACCCGGTACTTCGGAAGTTCCAGCGGGACACGTTTGTTTT
Organism: Azospira sp. I13; assembly: GCF_003112695.1. Classification (GTDB taxonomy): domain Bacteria; phylum Pseudomonadota; class Gammaproteobacteria; order Burkholderiales; family Rhodocyclaceae; genus Azospira. Next base: position 100,119 of record NZ_BFBP01000004.1, on the reverse strand, counting down.
CGCCAATGACGCCAGCAAGACGTTCGACGGCACGGCGTTCTCTTCTGCACTCACGGCCAGCCAGAGCGGTGCCACCACCGTTGGCACCTTGTCCTATTCCGGTAGCTACCAGGGAGCCACCAATGCCGGGACCTACACCATTACCCCCCAAGGCTTGAGCGCGCCCCCCAAGCCGGTCGGAGAGGGCATTCCCGATGATCTTGCGTACTGGCAGCACTTCGGGACGATTTACTACGTCCCCGGCACCCTGACCATCTCCCCCCGGCCCATTACCGTCAAGGCCGCGGATCAGAGCCGCTCCTATGGCGATGCCAACCCCGTGACGGGCAGCCTATTGCTTACTTCCGGCAGCCTGGTGGGTAGCAACAGCCTGGCCAACGCCTCGGTTTCATCCACTGCGACGGTTGGCGCCAATGCGGGCCAAAGCTTTGCCCTGACGCCCAGCAATGCCGCCTTCAGCAACGGCCTGGCCAGCAATTACGCCATTACCTATCAGGATGGCAGCCTCGCCATCACACCTCGCCCCATCACGGTCCAGGCCAATGCCTTGAACCGTTACTACGGCAGCGCCAACCCCGCCACCGGCTTCATCACCCTGACCGGCGGCAGCCTGGTCAACGGGGATACCCTGGGCACGGCCAGCCTGTCCTCCCCGGCCGGCGCCTCGGCCCAGGCCGGCCAGAGCTACGCCGTGACACCGAGCAATGCTGCATTCAGTTCGGGTCTGGCCAGCAATTACGCCATCACCTACCAGGATGGCACCCTGACCGTGGCCAAAGCCCCCCTCACCGTCACCGCCGTTAATGCGGGCAAGACCTACGACGGCCTGGCCTGGAGCGGCGCCCCCGGAGTCAGTTACAGCGGCTTTGTCCTGAGCGAGGACGCCAGTGCACTCAGCGGTACCGTCACTTACGGCGGCAATGCTTTCGGTGCGGTCAATGCCGGCAGCTACACCATCACCCCGGGCGGCCTGAGCAGCAGCAACTACGCCATCAGCTACAGCAACGGCGCCCTCACCGTCAGCCCCCGGGCCATCACGGTCAAGGCCGCCGACCAGAGCCGTGTCTATGGCGATGCCAATCCCACCGCGGGCGCCCTGGCCCTCACCGCCGGCTCCCTGGTGGGCAGCGATGTCCTGGGCAACGCCAGCGTTTCCTCCACCGCCGCCACCAACGCCAATGCGGGCCAGAGTTTTTCCCTGCAGCCCAGCAATGCCACCTTCAGCAGCGGCCTGGCCGGCAACTACGCCATCACCTACCAGGATGGCAGCCTCGCCATCACCCCCCGTACCATCGTCCTCCAGGCCGGCAACCAGAGCCGCACCTACGGCCAGGCCAATCCCACCTCCGGCACCCTCAGCCTGTTCAGCGGCAACCTGGTCGCCGGAGACGTGCTGGGCACGGCCACCCTGAGCAGCAGTGCGGACGCCAACGCCCAGGCCGGCCAGAGTTACGCGCTGGTGGGCAGCAACGTTGCCTTCAGCAGCGGCCTGGCGAGTAACTACAACATCGGCTACCTCAACGGCAGCCTGACCATTGCCAAGGCCCCCCTCACCGTCACCGCCGCCAATGCCGGCAAGACTTACGACGGCCTGGCCTGGAACGGCACGCCCGGGGTCAGCTATAGCGGCTTTGTCCTGGGTGAGAACGCCAGCGTCCTGGGCGGCTCCGTGGCCTACGGTGGCAGCGCCTTTGGTGCCATCAACGCCGGCAGCTATGCCATCGCCCCGAGCGGTCTGACTTCCAGCAACTACGCCATTTCCTACGTCAACGGCGCGCTGAATGTGGCCAAGGCACCGCTCACCGTCACTGCCAGCAATGTCAGCAAGGCCTACGACGGCCTGGCCTGGAACGGCACGCCCAGCGTTATCGTGGCCGGCTTCGTGCCCGGTCAGGATGGCAGTGTACTCGGTGGTTCCGTCACCTTCGGTGGCAATGCCTTCGGCGCCGTCAATGCCGGCAGCTATGCCATCACCCCGAGCGGCCTTTCCTCTGGCAACTACGCCATCACCTACGTCAACGGTGCCCTCACCGTCAGCCCCCGGGCCATCACGGTCAAGGCCGCCGACCAGAGCCGTATCTATGGCGATGCCAATCCCACCGCGGGCGCCCTGACCCTCACCGCCGGCACTCTGGTGGGCAGCGATGCCCTGGGCAACGCCAGCGTTTCCTCCACCGCCGCCACCAATGCCAATGCGGGCCAGAGCTTTGCCCTGAGCCCCAGCAATGCCGCCTTCAGCAACGGCCTGGCCGGCAACTACGCCATCACCTATCAGGACGGCAGCCTCGCCATCACCCCCCGCCCCATCGTTCTCCAGGCCGGCAACCAGAGCCGCAGCTACGGCCAGGCCAACCCCACCACCGGCTTCCTT
>NZ_BFBP01000004.1:96818-97726 GCF_003112695.1 Azospira sp. I13 | reverse complement strand
GCCAGCCTGGGCAGTAGCGCCGCCACCAACGCCCAGGCCGGTCAGAGCTATGTGCTGAGCCCATCCAATGTCAGCTTCTCCACTGGCTTGGCCAGCAACTACGCCATCACCTATCAGGATGGCACCCTGACCGTCACCAAAGCCCCACTGATGGTCACCGCCAGTAATGCCGCCAAGACCTACGACGGCCTGGCCTGGAACGGCCTGCCCGGCGTCAGCTACAGCGGCTTTGTCCTCGGCGAGAACGCCAGCGTGCTGGGCGGCGCCGTGAGCTACGGCGGCAGCGCCTTCGGTGCCATCAATGCCGGCAGCTATGCCATCGCTCCGAGTGGCCTTTCCTCCAGCAACTACGCCATCACTTACGTCAATGGCGCCCTGAATGTGGCCAAGGCGCCCCTCACCGTTACCGCCAGTAATGCCAGCAAGGTCTATGACGGCCAGGCCTGGAGCGGCGGCAACGGCGTCAGCTACAGCGGCTTCGTCAATGGTGAAAGCCAAGCAGTTCTGGGTGGCAGCCTCGGCTACGGCGGCAATGCCCAGGGGGCGGTCAATGCCGGCAACTACACCCTTACCCCGAGTGGCCTGACCTCCGGCAATTACGCCATCAGCTACAGTAATGGCGCCCTCACCGTCAGCCCTCGGGCCATCACCGTCAAGGCCGCCGACCAGAGCCGTATCTATGGCGACGCCAATCCCACCGCTGGCGCCCTGGCCCTCACCGCCGGCACCCTGGCAGGTAGCGATGTCCTGGGCAACGCCAGCGTCTCGTCTGCTGCGACCGCCAACGCCAATGCGGGCCAGAGCTTTGCCCTGACGCCCAGCAATGCCGCCTTCAGCAGCGGCCTGGCCGGCAACTACGCCATCACCTATCAGGACGGGGCCCTCACCATCACCCCCCGCTCCATCGT
>NZ_BFBP01000004.1:14021-96811 GCF_003112695.1 Azospira sp. I13 | reverse complement strand
CCTCCAGGCGGGCAACCAGAGCCGCAGCTACGGCCAGGCCAACCCCACCACCGGCTTCCTCACCCTGAGCAGCGGCAGCCTGGTCAATGGCGATACCCTGGGCACCGCCAGCCTGAGCAGCAGCGCACCCCTCAACGCCCAGGCCGGTCAGAGCTATCAACTGGTGGGCAGCAACGTCGCCTTCAGCAGTGGCCAAGCCAGCAACTACGCCATCACCTACCAGGATGGCACCCTGACGGTGACCAAAGCCCCCCTGCTGGTCACCGCCAGCAACGCCGCCAAGACCTACGACGGCCTGGCCTGGAACGGCCTGTCCGGCGTCAGCTACAGCGGCTTTGTCCTCGGCGAGAACGCCAGCGTCCTCGGCGGTGCTCTTACCTACGGCGGCAATGCCTTCGGTGCGGTTAATGCCGGCAGCTACGCCATCGCACCGAGCGGTCTAACCTCCAGCAACTACGCCATCACCTACGTCAATGGCGCCCTGAATGTGGCCAAGGCGCCCCTCACCGTTACTGCCAGCAATGCCAGCAAGGTCTACGATGGCCAGGTCTGGAGCGGCCCGAGCGGGCTTTCGGCCTTGCAGTTCGCCGGCTTCGTGAACGGGGAGAACAGCAGCGTGCTGAGCGGCCAGCCCAGCTATAGCGGCAATGCCCAGGGGGCGGTGGATGTGGGCACCTATGCTNATGACCTATCACGGCGGCCAGTTGAGCATCACGCCCCGCTCCCTGGTGGTGAAGGCGGCGGATAGGAGCCGGAGCTATGGGGCGGCCAATCCGCTGGCTGGTCAGGTGGTGGTAGCCGGGGGTTCCCTGGCCCAGGGGGACAGCCTCGGTGAGGCGCATTTGTCTTCCGCGGCCGAGGTCACTGCCGGGGCCGGCCGGCAATTCGCCCTGACGCCCTCCAGCGTGGCGTTTGCCCAGGGCAAGGCGGACAACTACGCCATCACTTACCAGGATGGGACCCTCTCCATCACCAAGGCGCTGCTGACGGTCACGGCCCTGGACGGTCGGGGCTGGGTCGGCTCCCGCCCCTGGCAGGGGGGCATGGGGGTGAGCTTTGCCGGTTTCCTCAATGGGGATGATGCAAACGATCTGTCCGGCAGCCTGAGCTATGGCGGCTCCAGCCAGGGGGCCCGCAAGGCCGGCAGCTATGTGCTGACCCCGAGCGGGTTCGCCAGCGACAACTACGACATCGCCTATGTCGACGGCAGCCTGACCCTGCGCAACCCACCTGCGGTGGCCAGCGCCAGCAATACCGCAGTGCCCGGGGGCGGGCAGTTGCACCGGGTTACCCGGGAGGAGGATAAGGGCCCCAGCTTGCCCCAACTGCCGGTGGTACCGGCCATTCCCCAGTTCGCCCAGGCGCCCATGAGCCTTATTCCCTATCTGGCGGTGGGCCGGGATTTCATCGCCTTGCCACGCTGAGGTGGCCAGGCCCCAGGCATAAGCAACCTGATTGAAAATGGCTCCCAAAAAAGGCGCGGCTCTTGCCGCGCCTTTTTTACGTTCACCACAAAACCTGGCGCGTTGCGGGAAAATTCGACGCCGTATTCCCGGCCGGCTAGCACAATCCCATGGAATAAAAGCGTGATAAATGCCTTTTATATATCCAGCAATACTACGTAGTATCCACACCCTCTATAGGGTTGCTGGATGGCTGAGGCCAGCGTGCCCTCCACCTGCCGCCACCGAGATCCTATGTCCACCACCCATTCTTTCCGCGACTGGCCCATCGCCGCCAAGCTCAATGTGGTGCAATCCCTGGCCATGGTGGGGCTGTTCATCGTCGCCATCACCTCCCTGACCCTGTGGCTGGGCCATGTGCTGGAAGAGAAGAGCCTGGCCAGCGTACGCCTGGCCAACCAGCAGGCCCTGGACATGCTGACAGCCTATGGCACGGCCATGGAAAAGAATGCGGAGAAGCTGGGCAACGTGCTGCAGGCCCAGTTCCCCGCCGGTTTCAGCCTAGATGAAGGCAGCAGTATCGATATCGGCGGCGTCGCCACGCCGACCCTGAAGTCCGGCGGCCAGACCCTCAATCGCCATTTCGAAGTGGTGGATGCCTACACCGCCACCACCCAGGCCGTGGCCACCCTCTTTGCCCGCCAGGGCGAGGGGTTCGTGCGGGTCACCACCTCCCTGAAGAAGGAAAACGGCGAGCGCGCCATCGGCACCCGCCTGGACCCGGCCCACCCGGCCCACGATCGCCTGCTCCAGGGCGAGGCGTTCACCGGCAAGGCCCGGCTCTTTGGCCGGGACTACATGACTCGCTACCTGCCCCAGAAGGACAAATCGGGCCGGGTCGTGGCCGTGCTTTTCATCGGCCTGGACTTCACCACCGAACTGGAAGCGCTGAAGGAACGCATCCGCAGCGTCAAATTCGGCCGCACCGGCTACATCTTCGCCATCGATGCAGGTAAGGACAAAGGCACCCTGACCATCCACCCGGCCCAGGAAGGCAAAAACCTGCTGGACGCCAAGGATGCCAACGGCCTGGCCTTCGTCGCCGAAATGGTGGAGAAGAAGAACGGCACCATTGACTACCAGTTCCTCAACGCCTCCCTGGGCGAAACCAAGCCCCGGGACAAGATCGCCGTCTTTGCCCACTTTCCCCAGTGGAACTGGGTGGTCGCCTCCAGCACCTACCGGGATGAACTGAGCGAGGAAGCCGCCGCCGTGCGCAACCGCCTGGTGGCTGCCGCCATCGTGCTGGTGCTGATCGTCCTGGTGGTGGTTTTCTTCAGCTCCCGCTACTGGGTCAGCCGGCCCCTGGCCGAGGCCGTGGCCGCCATGCAGCAGATTGCCGACGGCAACCTCACGGTGCACATTCACCAGCGCGGCCAGGATGAAGTGGGCCGCCTGCTACGCGCCACCCAGACCATGGCCCAGGGCATGACCGAGGCCATCGGCAGCATTCAGACAGCCGCCGACCAGCTGGTGGAATCCGCCGTGCATCTGAGCGAGACTTCCTGCCGCGTCGCCCTGCAATCCAACGAACAGAGCATCGCCGCCACCACCATGGCCGCCAGCATCGAGGAGATGAACGCCAGCATCGGCCACGTGGCGGAAAACGCCCTGGCCGCCAAGGATGTTTCCCAGACCTCCGGCGAGATCTCCAACACCGGCGCCACCGTTATCCAACAGGCCGTCAGCAGCATGACCCGCATCGCCGACACGGTGCGCAATGCCTCCGGTGCCGTGGCCCAGCTGGGCCAGGAATCCCAGGCCATTTCCGCCATCGTCAATGTGATCAAGGAAATTGCCGATCAGACCAACTTGCTGGCCCTGAACNGCCATCGAGGCGGCCCGGGCCGGCGAGGCCGGACGGGGCTTCGCCGTGGTGGCCGACGAAGTGCGCAAGCTGGCCGAACGCACCTCCCTCTCCACCCGGGAGATCGAGGAAATGATCGGCCGCATCCTGCACGGCACCACGGAAGCCGTGGCCAGCATGGAAACCGGTGTGCAGCATGTGGAAGAAGGCGTCACCTTCGCCGGCCAGGCCGGCAGCAGCATCGCCGACATCCGCCATAGCGCCGACCGGGTGGCCGATGCAGTGGCCGACATTTCCGCCGCCCTGGAAGAGCAGACCAGCGCTTCGGCCGACATCGCCACCAATGTGGAAAAGATCGCCACCATGGCCGACGAAAACCACCGCATGGCCCAGGATTCCGCCGACTACGCAGAAAACCTGAAGCTGCTGGCAGACGGCCTGAAGCAGAAGGTTTCCCACTTCCGCACCCACTAGCCACATCCTCCCGGCGGGGCTGCAGCCAGCCCCGCCCGCCGTCCGGAAATCACCGGAAGGCCCTCCCCCGACTCGGACTTTCGCCCCAATTTTCCGTACAGTGCAGGCTGTTCCCGGCACGGGTACGGCGCCGCCGCCAGGCAGTGCTTCTTTCCCTCTGGGAAAGGTTGTCTTCCCACCCGGGAAGCCATGCCCCGCCGCCGCCCCATCCGCTGCCGACGGAGTTCGCCGCCCCATGACCGCTGCCGCATCCCCCCTGGCCCTGCTCACCGCCCTGCTGGGTGGTATAGGCCTCTTCCTACTGGGCATGACCATGCTCACCGACGGCCTCAAGCTGGCCGCCGGCCGGGCCCTGGAACGCATCCTGGCGGCCTGGACCCGCACCCGCCTGCACGGCCTCATCACCGGCATCGGCCTCACCGCCCTGATGCAATCCTCCACCGCCATGACCGTGGCTGCCATCGGCTTCGTCAATGCCGGCCTGCTCAGCTTTGCCGCTGCCCTGTGGGTGGTCTTCGGCTCCAACCTGGGTTCCTCCGTCACTGGCTGGCTGGTGGCCTGGATCGGCTTCAAGATGCCCATCGACGCCTTCGCCCTGCCCTTCATCGGCATCGGCATGGCCCTCAAGCTGACGGGGGAAGGCACCCGGCGCAGCGGCCTGGGCACCAGCCTGGCCGGCTTCGGCCTGCTCTTCCTCGGCATTGAACTGCTGAAGAACGGCTTTGCCGGCCTCGGCCCCGATGCCCTGCCGCCCCTCGGCAGCGACCCCGGGGGCCTGGCCCTGGCCATCCTCATCGGCATTGTCCTGACCATCGTGCTGCAAGCCTCTTCCGCCACCCTCACCCTGGTGCTGACGGCGGTGGCCGGCGGCATGTTCTCCATCACCGTGGGGGCGGCCATGATCATCGGCGCCAACGTCGGCACCACCCTCACCGGCATCCTCGCCGCCATCGGCGCCACGGCCAACGCCAAGCGCCTGGCAGCGGCCCACGTGCTGTTCAACGTCGTCACCGCTGTCGTCGCCACCCTGCTCCTGCTACCCCTGCTGTGGCTGGTGCGGGAGATTGACGAGGGGCTCAACGGCGGCAACGACCTGGTCACCCAGCTGGTCATTTTCCACACCCTGTTCAACGCCCTGGGGGTGCTGCTGATGGCCCTGCTGTCGCGGCAGCTGGTGCCCTTCCTCCTCAGCCGTTTCGTCTCCACCGACGACAACGCCGCCCAGCCTCGCTACCTGGACCGCAACGTCGCCAGCGTGCCGCCCCTGGCGCTCCAGGCCCTGCGCCGGGAGCTGGCACGGGTCGGCCGCCTGGCCACCCAACTGGCCGAGCAGGCCTGCCGCCAGGTGGAGCGGCAGGAAACGCCGGACACGGTGCAATACACCCGCCGCTTGGAGGTAGTGGAGCGCCTGCAGGCAGAGATCGGCAAGTTCGTCAGCGAAATCAGCCGCCGCCCCATGCACCGGGATGTGGCCGGCCAGTTGCCGGAACTGCTGCGCATCGCCACCTACTACGACACCCTGGCGCGGGTCATGTACCACGTGGCCCTGGCCGGGCAGGCCGGCCCCCGGGCCCTGGCCAGCGCCCACAGCGGCGAACTGGCGGACCTGCGGGAAAGCACCGCGCCGGTATTCGCCGCCGCCCGGGATTTCTTCATCGCCGCCGACCCGGAAACCGGCGAAGCGCCGGACAGCATCGCCCTGCGCGCCGACGAAGCCCGCAACGGTTTTGAAGACATCTACCAGGCCACCAAGGCGCGGCTGCTCAACGCCGGCACCGCCGGGGCCGACGTCAATGCCATGTACGACTGGCTGGCCTGTCTCAGCGATGTGCGCCGGGCCGTGGCCCAAGGCCACAAGGCGAGCCAGCGGCTTGCCTCCCTGCCGGAATTGCGGGAACCTAACCTGCTGTCGGAATCCGACGACTAGCCCCATCAAAAAGGCGCGAATAAACGCCCGACAACAACACCAACAGGAGCCACCCCATGCTGTTTGCCGACCTCTTCCGCCACGAAGCCGACCAACGCCGCATCCCTGCCGGCCAGTTCCTGTTCCGCACCGGCGACCCCGGCGACGCCCTCTACGTCCTCCTCGATGGCCACGCCCGGGTGCTGGTGGGTGAACGGGCAGTGGAAGAAGTGGAAGCCGGCGCCATCCTGGGAGAAATGTCCCTGGTGGAACACGTGCCCCACTCTGCCAGCGTGCTGGCCGTCAGCGACTGCACCTTCGCCGCCATCGACGAAAAGCGCTTCCACCGCCTCATCGCCCAAACGCCCCACTTCGCTACCGAAGTCATGCGCATCATGGCCCACCGGCTGCGGGCGACGAATCAGTTGCTGAGTCAAGAGTAATATGACTCTGAGTTAAATTTTTTGTTTAGAGTATCGATCTCACACCAATTAAGAGTTCCTGAGACCTTCGTCACCGCTATGGATAAAAAGGATGCAATTACTCTTTATGAAAAACTGTATTTTCATGAAATCGATGCTCGTGAAAAATTAAACGCGCGGTTGCAGACTCCTCTGACCCTCATCGTTTCTTTTGTTGGCGTTCTCGCCTTCATGCTTCAAAACTATGAGCACCTAGGTTTTTCAACAGCCGCCATAGTGTTTTTACTGTTACTGGGACTTGCTACCACAGCATTAGCATTCGCTACATTTTTCTTTATTCGATCTTGGTACAACAACACCTACTCTTTTGTTCCTGCGGCAATAGAAACAGAACTCTATAGAGAAACATTAAAGAAGACGTACGCACAATATGAAAATGGAGAACAACTGGCAGCAGAGCACTTTTCTGACTACTTGATGAATTACTATGTACAAGCATCTTCTGAGAACACTAAATGCAACGACCGTCGCTCAATATATCTTCACAAAACCAGTGGGGCTTTGATTACTACAGCTGCAGTAGCATTTTTGGCATTTATTGCGTTTTATCTCGGCGGACTTGACAAATCAAAAATTAATAAAGCAACTGAAGTATCCATAATCTCCCCAGTTACTATCAACGGAGGTAACATGGCAAACACTCCTTCTAAGCCCGCCCCACCACCGCCCCCTCCTCCACCTCCAATGCGGCAAATCAGGGAGGGAGTTGAAGTTGTTCCACCACCACCAACGCCTAATCAGTCCGGAGGTAAGAAGGATGGCAAATGACAATAAACCCACATCCCCACCGCCACCTCCACCACCGCCTCCAATGCGCCTAGTGAAAGACAGCGTTGACTGCGTCCGGCCAGCGCCGACACCGAAGCCGCCTAGTTCAGGTGGGAAAAAACCCTAGCATCTGTGGTTTGTATCTGCAGTCGCGTATAGCAAAAGGGCACGTCACCGTGCCCTTTTTAATTGCCTCACCGAGGCGTCCAATCCACGCCACTCTCCAAGCACACCACCCGAAGAATGGCGTCCCACCTGGCTCCCAGGCCAGGCGGATTACGGAATCACTTGCCGGAGTGTTCCGCCTTGCCGGCGGCCCGGTTCCAGATCGCTTCTTCCGCCAGTTCCTTGGCCCGCAGTTCCTGCCATTGGGCTTCGCTCAGGCCGTGGCTGCCGTCGCAGTATTCGCGGCGGCCGCAGCCGCAGCGGCCGATGTCGGCCGGATTTTCCTGTACCCGCATGGGGATGCTCCTGATGTTGCGGTTAATCGAAACGCCAGCTGTCGCGCCGGCCCGCTGCAAAGACCGCCGGGGCGGCGGAAAATTCCCCGGCCATGAAAAAAGCGCGGCGATTGCCGCGCTTTTTCTTTGGGGCCTGGCGCTGCCGCCGGCTTGCCGATGGAGGCCCGGGGCGCGCCCGTTTCAGAGCCCGCGCAGTTTTTCGCCGGCGGCGGCCAGGGTGGATTCCTGCTTGGCGAAGCAGAAGCGCACCACCTTGTCGTCCCGGCCGTCCGGGTAGAAGACGGAGACGGGAATCACGGCCACCCCCACTTCCCGGGTCAGCCACTGGGCGAACTCGGTGTCGGGCAGATCGGCAGCGGGGCCAGGCAGGGCATCGTAGCGAGCCAGCTGGAAGTAGGTGCCGCGGCAGGGCAGCAGCTCGAAGGGGGTGCCGGCCAGCTGCTGGCGGAAGAAGTCCCGCTTCTGCCGGTAGAACTCGGCCAGTTGCAGGTGCCGGGAGTGGTCGGCCATGAAGGCGGCCAGGCCCACCTGGGCAGGGGCATTGACGCAGAAGACGTTGAACTGGTGCACCTTGCGGAACTCGGCCATCAGCGCCGCGGCGCCGTAGCAGTAGCCGATTTTCCAGCCGGTGATGTGGTAGGTCTTGCCGAAGCTGGAGACGATCAGGCTGCGGGCAGCCAGCTCCGGGTGGCGGGCCAGGGACTGGTGCTCGCCCTCGAAGCAGATGTGCTCGTACACCTCGTCCCCCAGCACCACGATGTTGGTGTTGCGGGTCAGTTCCGCCAGGGCTTCCAGGTCGGATGCGTCCAGCAGGCTGCCGGTGGGGTTGTGGGGGGTGTTGACGATGATCAGGCGGGTGCGGGCCGTGATCAGGCTTTTCACCTCGTTCCAGTCCGGCTTGTAGTCGGGGTACTTGAGGGTGGCGTAGACGGCCTTGGCGCCCACGGCTTCGATGGCGGGGACGTAGGAGTCATAGACCGGAGCGAAGACGATGACCTCGTCGCCCGTCCCGGCAAAGGCGGCAATGGCGGTGAACAGGGCCTGGGTGGCGCCGGCGGTGACGGTGATCTCGCTCTCGGCATCGTAGGCGGTGCCGTAGAGGGCTTTGACCTTGGCGGCGATGGCCTGGCGCAGTTCCGGCAGGCCGGTCATGGGGGCGTACTGGTTGCGCCCGTCGAGCATGGCCTGGTGCACGGCGTCGAACAGGCTGCGGTCGGCCTGGAAATCGGGGAAGCCCTGGGAGAGGTTGATGGCACCACATTCGGCGGCCAGCTTGCTCATCACGGTGAAGATGGTGGTGCCCACCCAGGGCAGCTTGGAATCGGGAGTGAAGGGGGTGTGGGGCATGGGAATTCAGCAGCGGCCGGGGCCAGAATCACGGAAAGGCGCCATCTTAACACCTCGCCCCACCCCCTTTTCCCTGCTCCAAGGGGTTGTCGATGGGGTTGCCGAGCCACGCCGACGGGGCCGGTTGGGCGCTGCAGAAAGAAGGCCGCGGGGGCTGCTATGGCCCCCGCGGCCTGGGAATGGTCAAGCCATGCCGTTGCTGCGCGTAGCCGCTGCCTTTGTCAGCGCCCCCAGGGGCCAGGCCGGCGATCCGGCCCCGGGCCGTTGCCGCCGGCCGGATTGGCACCGGCGCCCTGGGCCGTGCCGAAGCCGCCCTCCGGGCCACGCCAACCTTGACGACGCCCCTGGCGTTGTTCCTGGATGGCCCGGGCCTCCTGCTCGGTGACATCTCCCGGAGCGCGGGTGTTCAGGCTTTCCCGATTGACCACCGCGCCCCGGGAGAAGCCGCCGAGGGGACGACTCTCGTTGACCCGGCCATCCCCATTGGGGCGGACTTCGGGACGGTTATCGACACGAAAGCCCGGGCGAGAATCCTGGCTGGGAGGCGCACCAAAGCCGGGGCGCGGGTCTGGGTGCGGGTCTGGGCGCGACTCGGGGCGAACCTCAGGGCGCCCCGCCCCGGGGTTATCGGGGCGACCATCATTCCAGCCCCGCCGCTCGCCATCCCGGGGCCAGGCCTGGCCCCGGCCTTCGAGAATGGCGGCACGGTTGTTTTCCATCTGGGCAATGGCCGTGGGCAAAGGCCCCATAGGTCGGGGGGCCTGGACCTGCACCGGCGCGGCGGGAGCCGGCATCGGGGCTGGCGCCGACATGGGCCGAGGACCGGGGCGAGGGCCGCCCCGGGGCGGGCCGGCGTCGGGCCCATGGCTCCATTCGCCGCCCCGGTGCACCCAATGGTTGCCCATGGGTTCCCAGCGATGGGGCACCCAAACGTAGCCAGGACGGGGCGGTGCCCAGCGGCCCGGCACCCAGACGTAACGCGCGCCGCCCCAATTCCAGTAGCCGCCGATCCAGATGTATCCGGCCATCGGCGCCACCCCCATGACTTCCACCACGGGGGGCGGCGGCGCCATGGGCACCGGGTCGCCGTAATAAGGCTGGTTATACGGCTGGCTGTAGGGCTGACCATAGGGTTGGCTATACGGCTGGGTGCGGGGGCCAGGGCCACCGTAGGGACGGCTCACCGGTTCTGCGGCACAGCCGTAGAGGCCGGCCAGGCCAGTGAGTAGCAGGGTGGTCCAGAGAGAGCGTTGCATGATGGAGCCTTTAGTTGGGCGTGGTAAGCGTAGTAACGCGCCGCCCGGCCTGCCAGCCGACCGGCCCGGGCCGGGCTTACGAATTGTTGCAATTGCCGCTCCGCGCCTCCCCCTGCCGCCGACCTTGGCCTAGAATCCCTCCCATGACGACCGCACGCCCCCCCCATTCCGGCCTTCCCAGCCGCACCCTCTGGCCCGTGCCCGGCAGCCACGCCGTGGAGATCATCGACCAGACGGCCCTGCCCCACCATTTCCGCACCCTGCGCCTGACCACCCTGGAAGAGGCGGCCCACGCCATCCGCGCCATGCAGGTGCGGGGCGCGCCCCTCATCGGCGCCACCGCCGCCTACGGCGTGGCCCTGGCCCTGACCCGGGACGGCAGCGATGCCGCCCTGCTCCAGGCCATCGCCACCCTGGGCGCCACCCGGCCCACCGCCGTCAATCTGCACTGGGCCCTGGCCCGCATGAAGACCCTGCTGCAGATCCTGCCGCCGGAAGACCGCGCCGAAGCCGCCTGGACCGAGGCCGCCGCCATTGCCGACGAGGATGCGGAACAGAACCGCCGCATCGGCCAGCACGGCCTGACTCTGTTCCGCCCCTTGGCGGAAAAGACGGGGCGCCTGGAAATCATGACCCACTGCAATGCCGGCTGGCTGGCCACGGTGGAACACGGCACCGCCCTGGCGCCGGTCTACGCCGCCTTCGAGGCCGGCCTGCCGGTGCATGTCTGGGTTTCCGAAACCCGCCCCCGCAACCAGGGCCTGCTGACCGCCTGGGAACTGGCCCAGAAGGGCGTGCCCCACACCCTCATCGCCGACAATGCCGCCGGCCTGCTGCTGGCCCGGGGCGAGGTGGATGCGGTGATCGTCGGCGCCGACCGCATCGCCGCCAACGGCGACGTGGCCAACAAGGTAGGCACCTACCTCAAGGCCCTGGCCGCCCGGGTGGCCGACGTGCCCTTCTACGTTGCCGCGCCGCGCTCCACCGTGGATTTCGCCTGCCCCAGCGGCGCCGCCATTCCCATCGAGGAACGGGAAGGCGACGAACTGCGCCTGGTGCACGGCCTGGATGCCGCCGGCAGCCCCGGCCACATCCGCCAGATCGCCGCCGCCGAGGCCGTGGCCAACCCGGCCTTCGACGTCACTCCGGCCCGCCTCGTCACCGCCCTGATCACCGAGCGGGGCCACTGCCCGGCCAGTACCGACGGCCTCTTCGGCCTTTACCCGGAAGAACAGGACCATGCCCGCTGATCCGCGCCAGAGCCTCATCACCGCCGCCCACCGCATGACCGCCGAGGGCCTCAACCGGGGCACCGCCGGCAATCTCAGCCTGCGGGCCAAGCTGGACGGGGTGGACGGCTTCTACGTCACCCCCACCGGCATGAGCTACGACAGCCTGCAGGCGGAAGACATCCCCTTCGTCAAACTGGCGGACGGCAGCCCTGTAGGGCGCCGCCTGCCCTCCTCCGAATGGCGCATCCACCGGGACATTTACGTCGCCCGGCCGGAAACGGGGGCGGTGCTGCACGCCCACTCCCCCTTCGCCACCTCCCTGGCCTGCCTGCGCCGGGACATCCCCCCCTTCCACTACATGATCGCCCGCTTCGGCGGCGACACGGTGCGCTGCGCCGGCTACGCCACCTTCGGCACCCAGGCCCTCTCCGACACCGCCCTGGCCGCCCTGGACGGGCGCAAGGGCTGCCTGCTGGCCAACCACGGCATGATCGTCTGCGCCAAGGACCTGCACGAGGCCCTGGGCCTGGGGGTGGAACTGGAAAGCCTGTGCGAGCACTTCTGGCGGGCCAGTCAGCTGGGCGACCCGGTGCTGCTCAATGAAGCGGAAATGGCCGAAGCCCTGGAAAAGTTCGCCACCTACGGCAAGCAGGCCTGAACCGGCGACTTGCCACGCTGCCCGGCGGCACCGGGCAGCGCCCGGTCACTCCCGGTGGCCGCTCCTCGCAACATCAACCGCGCCTTCTCCCCACCCGGCCCCGCAACGCCGGCACGGCTGGCCCCAAGGCGCTCACCGCGTCCGCAGGCCATGGACTTGCCGGGATTTTCCGGGATTGAGCGCCAGCGCAAACGTGATCCCAAGTCCAAGTCCAAGTCCAAGTCCGAACCCGAACCCGAGTCTGCTCAATCCCGGCCCCTAGCCTTTTACCCGGGCCCTGGTGCGCTTTCCCGCCTTGACCCGCCGTGCCCCCCAGTACCACAGCGGCAGTGCCAGGAACCAGGCCAGGCCCAGGCTGGCGCCCAACAGGCGCAGGGAAAAGCCCAGGTAGCGGGGGTCGATCAGTCCCACCGCCCAGGCCACCGGGAAAGGCATGGGCACGCTGGCCGCCCACAGGCCGATACCGGCTGGGGCCAGCACCACCACTCCCCGGGCCACCCAGAGCAGCAGCCAGCCCAGGCTGCCCCGACGCAAGGGCAGCAGGAAGGAAAGGGCGAAGGTGAGCATCACCCCCAGGGCCAGCAACCGTGCGGCCCAGGCCGGCAGGGCCGATTCCAGGCTCAACCAGGCCGCACATTCCCCCAGCCCCGGCAGCAGACAGAGGCCCCGCACCGCCAGGGAAACCAGATAGAGGGCCAGGGCCGGCCAGACGCAGAGATAGAACACGCCGAGGAACAGGGCGATACGCAGCCCTGGACCCGGCCCCTTGTTCGGTGGCGGTTCGGCGTCGGCGTGGGAGCGGGTGGCGCTGCCGGGCATGGCAGGCTTGAAGGGGAGATTCATGAACGGCGGCAGGATGAAAAAGGGCAGCATGGGGGCGGCATCGCAGCCGCACGGTCGCCCCACACGCAAGGTACGAGGTATCAGGCCGCCACTATAGGCCACCCCCGCTGCCTTGACGAGGCAACCGGGCCAACCCTGGCCCGGCCATTCCGCTATCCGCCGTTCAGTCCGGCGACTCCATGCCCCGCACCACCAGCAGGTCGCACTGGATTTCCTCGATCACATGGAGGCTGACGCTGCCCAGCAGGGCCGCCGTCAACTCCGAATTGTCCTGGGAAGCCAGGGCGATCAGGTCGAAGCCGAAATCCTGCACCACACGCTCGATCTCCGCCGGCGCATAGCCATAACGCAGGCGGGTGGCCGGCGCTGGCTGCCAGCCCAAGCCGTCGACGAAGGCGGCCATGGCCTGGCGGGCATCAGCTTCGGCCTTCTGGCGGTAGAAGGCCAGGGTGCCGTCCTGGGCGCCGGCGAAGTAGAGCTGGCGTTCGAAGGGCACTTCATAGACGTGCAGGAATTCCCGCTCCGCTTCGGGGGCAAAGGCCCGGGCAATGCGGGCGGCGGTGGCGGCATTGGCGGAGAAATCCGTCGGCAGCAGCTGACGCTGGTAGGGGCCGGCGACAGGCTGCTTGACCACCAGCACCGGGCAGGGTGCCAGGCGCAGCACCTTGTGCACCGTGGAGCCCAGCAGCACTTCCTTGATGAAGCGCTCGCCATGGGCACCGAGAATGATCAGATCCGCCCCCAGCCGTGCCGCTGTGGCGGCGATCTCCGGCCCGGGCCGGCCCACCTCGACGATCAGCTCCACCGGCGGCAGGCCGGCCATGGCGTTGGAGGCAGGCGTGGTTTCAGGCGCTGCGCTGTTGGTCAGCCCAGGGGCGATGCCCGGCAACTGCCGCAACTGACGTTCCACCTGCCGCACCAGTTCCTGCCGGGCGCCCTGGCGGGCTTCGGCTTCGGCCACCTCGGGGCTTTGCAGGGAAAAACGCCGGGCCAGGGCCAGCGGCCCCTGGGGAATGACGTGCAGCACGCTGAGGCGGGCACCCCGCTCCCGGGCCAGCTGGGCGGCCCGGACCAGGGCCCGGTCGGCAGCGGCGGAGAAGTCGGTGGCGAAGAGCAGATGGCGAAGGACGTTCATGGCAAATCCGGTCATGAAAAGGCGTTGCCCGAGGGAGCTTCGGTGCGGCGCCAGGGCAAACGGCGGAAGCACCGTGGCAACACGGCAAAGACGTGCTGAAAGCACGCCGACAGGCCCATTCTAGTCAGGGCCGGCGCCCCTGACAGTCCGGCACTGCCCGGGCCGGGGCGGGGCCGAACNAAAAAAAAAATCCGTGAAATACTGACTATCGGCGTTGCCGATATGCAAATCGACCCAAGGCCATGTTAGGGTCATGGCTCCCCAATCGCCGTTGGGGCAGCAGTAGCGCATTCCCCATCCAGAAAATAATAAGGAGAAGCAATGCAGCACACCCATCTAGGTCAGCTCGTCCGCTCGGACCTGCTGGCAGACGCGCTGGCCACCACCGACTCGGCCACCCTCGCCCGTCACCTCCATCACCAACGCTGGGAACCCGGCCGTATCGGCCTGGACAGCCACCAGGGCTGCCACGGCCTGTACTACGTGCAGCATGGCCGCCTGGAACTGGTGGTCACCGACAGCGATGGCCGGGAGCGTGCCCTGCGCCTGCTGTCGGAATCCGATATCTTCGGCCTGGAATGCCTGCACCCGGCCATGATGCCGGGGGGCTACCAGGTGCGGGCCATCACCGTTTCCGAAGTGGTGGCCATCCACCCGGAGCTGGTGGACCGCTGGATCAACGACATGCCGAAGTTCCGCCTGGATCTGGCCCGCCATCTGGCATCGGGCATCTGGAGCCTGGAAAGGGAACGGGAAAACACTCTCTCCCTGCCCGTCACCGAGCGGCTCATCTGCTATCTGCGCTGTGGCGAATCCTGCCGCCGCGCCCCTTTCCGGGAAGTGGCCGCAGCCCGGGGCCCCCTGCCCATGCAGGTCCTGGCGCGACGGGTGGGGTGCAGCGCCGGCCATCTCTCCCGGGCGGTACGGGGGCTGTTGCAAGAGGGCGTGGTACAACGGGTGCGGGGCGGCCTGCAGGTCGGGGACCTGAGCCGTTTCGAGGGCCACCTCTGCGAGGATTGCGGTATCCGCTAGGGGACGAGGCCGGAACGGCCGGCGGGGTCGGCGACACGGTGACAACGCTCCGGCCGGGCGGGTGCAGGGAAGGAAAAAAGGGGCCGCGCCAGGGACAACCGGCAGCCCGGCACGCCACGGCACCCATCGTCCCTGTTGCAGTGGAATCGACTATCGGGCCATCCGGCCATCACGATGGAGGCGGCCGGGCCGGGCATCCTCCGGCGAACATGCAGGAGGCACCCCGGATCGAACCGTCCGCTTACTGGCCGTCCAGCAGGAAGTGCTGGGCTGCGGAGAGGGCGGCGGCCTCCCCCACCAGGATCAGCACGTCTTCCGCTTCGATCAGCGTTTCCGGCGCCGGGGATTCGTCCCGGGTGCGCTGGCGGCGCAGGGCCTCCAGGGTCACATCAAAACGTGCCAGATCCAGTTCCGCCAGGCTGCGGCCCACGGCATAGGCTTGGCGCTCCACCACACAGGCCAGCTTTTCCCGGGCCAGGCGTTGCAGGCGGTCGGTTTCGCCGCGGTAGAAGGCGCGCAGGGCGGAATAGCGGTGGGCCCGCACCTCCCGCACCTGCTCCAGGGCCCGTTCCACCGGCACGCCCAGCTGGGTCAGAGTCTGGGCCGCCAGCATCAGGCTGCCCTCCAGCACCTCGGGGATGACTTCCGTGGCCCCCAGGGATTTCAGATGCTCCAGATGCAGATCGTCCTGGGCCCGCACGATGATGGGCAGGTCGGGCCGCATTTCCTGGACCATGTGCAGCACCTTTTCCGTGGCTGGCAGGTCCGCATAGGTCACCACCAGGGCCCGGGCCCGCTCCAGACCGGCGGCCTTGAGAATCTCGCGGCGGTCGGCATTGCCGTACACCACGTTCTCCCCTGCCTCCACGGCCTGACGGATGCGGGCTTCATCCACATCCAGGGCGATGAAGGGAATGCTCTCCTTGTCCAGGAAGCGGGCGACGCTCTGGCCGGTGCGGCCAAAGCCACAGAGGATCACATGCTGCTCGATGCCCATGGCGTGCACCGCCACTTCATGGATCTGCCGGGTGCGGTCGCTCCATTCCCGCCGCGACAGGTGCTTGCTCCAGCGGCCGGCCTGGCCGATGAGCAGGGGCGCAACGAACATGGAAAGCAGCATGGCGGCCATGGTCACCTGGAAGACATCGGTGGGCAGCAGTTTCTGGTCCTTCGCCATTTCCAGAAGCACGAAGCCGAATTCGCCGGCCTGGGCCAGCTGGATGGCGGTACGGGCGCCGATCTCCGGTGAATTGCGCATCACCAGGGTAATGAGGAAGACGATACCGCCCTTGGCCAGCACCAGCAGCAGCAGGGCGAGGAACACCGACCACAGGTTCTGCAGCACGAACTGCAGATCCAGCAACATGCCGATGGTGACGAAGAAGAGGCCCAGCAGCACGTCGCGGAATGGGCGGATGTCGGCCTCCACCTGGTGCCGGTAGAGGGTCTCGGAAATCAGCATGCCACCGATGAAGGCCCCCAGGGCCAGGGACAGGCCGGCCCAGGCGGTGAGAGCGGAAAGGCCGACGACAATCCACAGCACGCTGAGCATGAACAGCTCCGGCGACTTCTGCCGGGCCACGGCGTCGAACCAGCGGCGCATCAGGCGCTGCCCCACCAGGATCATTGCTGCGAGGGCCAGGGCAGCCTGGCCCAGGGCCATGGAAATGGCGCCGGCCATGCCCTTGGCGTCGGCGGCCAGGGCGGGAATGATGATCAGCAGGGGCACCACCGCCAGATCCTGGAACAGCAGCACGGCCATGGTCTGGCGCCCGGGCTGGGAATGCAGCTCCAGGCGCTCGGAGAGCAGCTTGCTGACGATGGCGGTGGAGGACATGGCGCAGGCGGCGCCGACGGCCAGGCCGATGCGCCAGTCCTGGCCGTAGTAGAGGATGGTGACCAGGGTGGTGCCCACCAGGGTCACCCCCACCTGGGCGCCCCCCAGGCCGAATACCAGGCGGTGCATGGCCTTGAGCCGGGCCAGGCTGAACTCCAGGCCGATGGAGAACATCAGGAAGACCACGCCGAACTCGGCGAAGTGGCTGGCCTCCTCACTCTCCGCCAGGAGGCCGAAGCCGTAGGGGCCGACGATGAGGCCGATGGCCAGGTAGGCCAGCAGGGAGGGCAGGCGCAGCTGCCGGGCAATGACGACGAAAAGCACGGCCAGGGACAGCAGCAGTACCACGCTGAACAATGACTCCGTCACCGTTGCCCCCCGTCCCTGTTGTTATTGAATTGTCGCGGATTATAGAAGCTGGAAGGCCAGCACGGCCACCAACGTGGGTGGCAAAGCACACAGGAGGAGGCCGATGGGGCTGATGGCCTGCTCGTGGAAGGTGCCTTTGAGGATGGAGAAGCCCGCCGGGTTGGGGGCGTTGGCGATCACCGTGAGACCGCCGCCGGTGACGGCCCCCGCCACCAGGGCGTACTGGAAGGCCGGGGTGACGCCCTCCACCAGGGAGCCCAGGTAGGTCAGGGCCGCATTGTCGGTGAGGGCCGTGAGGGCGGTGGCGCCGAAGAACAGCACGGTGGGCGCCATGCCCGCCAGCACGTCCTGCAGCCACCACTTCTGCAGGCCGCCCAGGGTCACCAGGCCGGCCAGGAAGAAGGCCACCAGCAGGCCTTCCCGCAGGATGAGGCGGTCCTGGTGGTGCTTGTAGGCCTCGCAGAAGCCGAGGAAGAAGAGGAACAGGCCGAGGAAGACGGCGGGATGGTGAGCCAGCACTACCACGGCGCAGAGAAAGGCCAGATGCACCAGCACCACACCCGCCGGCACGGGCTTTTCCCCCTGGTCGGCAGCCGGCGGCAGCAGAGCCGCCAACTCACGCCGGAAGACCAGGGTGACAGCCACCGCATTGACGATGACCGCCAGGGCGGCCTTCCAGCCGAAGGTGCTCATCATGAAGACCACATCCCAGCCCCATTTGCCGGCCACCATCAGCACCGGGGGGGCGGCAAAGGAAGTCAGGGTGCCGCCGATGGAAATATTGACGAAGAGCACCGCCAGGGTGGCGTACTTGAGGGAGGAGGAAATGGGCTGGCTGAAGTAGCGGTCCCGCAGCAGCAGGGCAGCCAGGGTCATGGCGGCGGGCTCGGTGATGAAGGAACCGAGCAGGGGCACCAGGCAGAGAATGACGAAGAAAGTGGCGACGCCTTCCGGCAGGGGCAGCAACCGGGCTGCCATGCGGACGCAGGCCCCGGCCGTGATCAGGATGGGCCGGCTGGCGGCGATGACCATGATGACGAAGACGAACAGGGCCTCGGTGTAATTGCCCGATTCCACATAGGCGATCGCCTCCGTCGGCCCTTGCAGGCCCACCATCACCAGCACCAGTACCAGGGCCCAGAAACCGAACACCACCTCCACCTCGCCGAGCAAGTGCCAGAGCCCCGCATGGGCGGGCTGGGTATGGGCCAGATGCTCGAAATACTTGGTGGAAAAGGTGTGCACGATGGCCACGGCGAAGAGAACCGTGGCCGCGATTTCTACGGGGCTAGGGGCGAGGGCCGACATCGGGGTATCCAGGGAACAGCGGAAAAGAGATGCCCGCTGCCGGAGAGACGGCAGCGGGCCGCACGAGGTTACAACCTAAAGGATCGCTTGTTGCAAGCCTTTCCATGGTAGTGGCACCTTTCCTCTAGGGAAATTCGTCCGTCTGCGTACGGCACCATACTAATCCAGAAAGAAAGACCGGCTGCGGCTTTCAGGCAGCCACGGCCTCCAGCTCCGGGCTGTCGAACTGCACCACGATGCGCACCAGTTCGGAGAGGTTGCGGGCCTGCAGCTTTTCCATCATGCGGGCCTTGTAGACCTCCACGGTACGGGGGCTGATGCCGAGCAGTTCGCCGATTTCCCGGTTGGACTTGCCGGCGGCGGCCAGGCGCATGACTTCCCGCTCGCGGCGGGAAAGGCGCTCCAGGCGGTCGCGCATTTCGGCGCCGGTGGCCTCTTCCTTGCGCCGCGCTGCATCCTGGGCCAGGGCGGTGCTGACGGCATTGAAGAGCTGGTTGTCGTCGATGGGCTTCTCGAGGAAATCCACGGCCTGGGCCTTGAAGGCGGTGCGGGCAGTGGAAGCGTCGCCATGGGCGGAGATGACGATCACCGGCAGTTGCACGCCCTGCTCGGTCAGGGTGGACTGGAGGGAAAGGCCATCCATGCCGGGCAGGCGCACGTCGGCGATGAGGCAGCCGGCGGCTTCGGTATTGCAGGCCGCCAGGAAATCTTCGGCGGAGCCGTAGGCCTGGACCCGGTATCCCTTCAGATTGAGCAGCAGGGAGAGTGAATCCCGGATGGCGGCATCGTCATCCACCACGAAGACGGTGGGTGCGTTGGGGGGAAGGTTGAGGTTCATGGGGCTCCTTTCACAGGCAGCGGTTTTACAGAAACAGAGTGGACGGAATGGTGCAGCGGCAATGCCAGGCAGAAGCGGCTGCCTCCGGCCGAAGGCGATTCGGCCCACAGGCGTCCGCCGTGGGCTTCAACGATGGCCCGGCTGATGGCCAGGCCCAGCCCCATGCCCTGGGGCTTGCTGGTGGCGAAGGGGTCGAACAGGCGGTCGCGGAACTGGGGCAGGATGCCCGGGCCGTTATCCACCACCTGGATCAGCACTTCGTCGCCTTCCCGATGGGCCGCCAGGGTCACCTCCGGGTCCTCGTCCAGGCTGCCCATGGATTCGGGGGCCACGGCATCCAGGGCGTTGATCAGCAGGTTGCGCAGCACCACCTGGAGCTGCACCCCGTCGCCCCGCACCGGCGGCAGGTCGGCGGGAATGGCGTACTCCAGTCGACAGCTCTGACGCCGTGCCCGTTCCTCCACCTCGCCGATGGTTTCCACCACCAGGGGCAGGATGGCCACCGGGTCCCGGCGGGTGTGGCCAGTCTTGAAGAAATCCCGCAAGCGGCGCACCACGGCGCCGGCCCGCCGGGCTTCCGTCGCCACCTTGTCGAGCACGTCGGAAATGTCGCCGCTGCGGCCGGCCTCCAGCAGCAACTGGCCGGCCCGGGCGTAGTTGGCCACGGCAGTCAGGGGCTGGTTGAGTTCGTGGGCCAGGGCCGAGGCCATTTCCCCCGCCGCGGCCAGGCGCAGGGCCCGCTGCAATTCGGATTCCGCCGCCTTGCGGGCACTGGCGGTAACCCCCAGGGTGAGGCCGGTGATGGCCAGGGAAGCCATGAGGAACTGCATCTCCTGCACCGTGCCGCCCTTATAGCCCAGCCACTGGGCGCTGACGATGAGGCCCACCTGGATCAGGGCCAGGGTGAGGCACGCCCCCTCCAGGCCGTGGCGTAGGGAAATCCACGTCAGGGGCAGGAAGAGCAGGTAGAAATACTTGAATTCATCGGTCCACGGCAGGCCGAAGACCACCACCAGGGAGAGCACCACGGCCAGGGCCTGGAGGGCGAATTCCCGGGTCTGGATGAAGCCCCAGTGGCCGGGCCGCAGCACTGCCAGCAGCAGGGGCGTAGTCACCAGCACACCAATGGAATCCCCCACCCAGTAGCGCACCAGGGCATAGGCGAAACCGCTTTGGGGCGCTTCGAGGAAGAAGGTCACCACCAGCAGGTAGAGGCCGCCGAGGACCAGGGCCATCGCCGCCAGCTGGGCGATGAAGCGGGGCAGGCCGCCGCGCTCCCGCAAGTCGGCGCCGCCGAAGCGGTGCAGCAGGGCCGCCAGCAGGCCGTAGCCGCCGGCCACCACCAGGGTCAAGAGGAGGGTTTCCAGGGACCACACCGCCATGCCGTGCACCGTCACGTTGCCCAGCCAGACGGCGACCAGGGACAGGGGCCAGAACTCCATGCCGAAGGCCAGCAGCAGGGCCAGGCTGACCCCGGGAGGGGGATTCCAGGGCGTCACCTCGAAAGCCGGCAGGGGATGGATGAAACTGATCCAGTCCAGCAGGAGGTAGAACGCCAGGTACACGGCCCCTACGGAGAAGGCCCGAGCGGGGCTCAACGCAGGGGTGGGCGGAAGGCGAAAAAACCGGGCGAAAGTCATAGACGGATGATGCCCGAAAACCTTGTGGGAGCGGGTCTGCCGGGCTACGTACGCATTTGCACTTACATTTGACCGGCACTCATGGCCCAGGTTTCCCGTGCGGTGGATGACGGAGGGGTAAAAAACAACATGCCCGAGCCGCGCACGGGATGGCGCGGTCGGGCATGGCGGATTGGGGACTGCACCGACAGCCGCCCCCGGGAACCCCGGGCCGCTGTCGGGAGTGGCGTCAGGGCTTGGCAGCCTCGGCGACGGGAACAGTGGGAGCAGTTTCAACGGACGGCGCAACCACAGTGGCGGCAGGGGCCTTATGGTCGGCATCGGGGTGCCAGCCCAGCACGGCCAGCAGCACGAAGAAGCCCACCACATAGGCCAGGGCCACGTGCCAGCCGTGGCGCAGCCAGTTACCCACGGACTTGGCTTCGGGGAACATGTTGGAAAGCGCCACGCCGGCAGAGGAGCCGAACCACACCATGGAGCCGCCAAAGCCCACGGCGTAGGCCAGGAAGCCCCAGTCGTAACCGCCCTGTTTCAGGGCCAGGGCCGTCAGCGGGATATTGTCGAAGACGGCGGAGACGAACCCCAGGCCCAGGGCGGTCTGCCAGGAGGCGCCGGGCAGTTCTTCCACCGGCATCATGGAAGCGCAGGTCACCAGGGAGAGCAGGAAGACCGAGCCCTTGAAGGTTTCCGGCAGCACTTCCCAGTCGGGCCGGCGAATGGCGGTGGAAATCAGGATGGCCAGCCACACGGCAACGCCGATGAAGGGGAAATGGTCCGCCTCTTCCGGGAAGTTGATGTTCACCAGCACGTTGGCGCTGATGGCGAACACCAGAATCATGCCGACGATGCCAACCCGGGCCCAGTCGATCTTGGTGTGCTGGTGGCCGCCCTTGATGATGGGGGAGTAAGCGTGCTGCTGCTTGGAAGCCACGAACGCAACGATGAGCAGGGCGACGATGGCCGCCACATAGGCATCCAGCACGATATGGGGTGGGATGCCTGCGATCCACATCATGGTGGTGGTGGTATCCCCCACCACGGAACCGGAACCACCAGCATTGGAGGCGGCGACGATGCCGGCCAGGTAACCCACATGGACCTTGCCCTTGAACAGCTGGTGGGCCATGGCACCGCCGATCAGGGCGGCGGCGATGTTATCGAGGAAGGAAGACAGCACGAAAACCATCACCAACAGCACGAAGCCGCCCTTCCACTCCCCCGGCAGATACTTGGGCAGGATCACCGGCACGTGGCTTTTCTCGAAGTGGCGCGAGAGCAGGGCAAAGCCCATGAGCAGGCACAGCAGGTTGGAGAGGGTGACGAACTCATGGCCCAGGTGGGCCGCAAAACCGGCAAAGCCCACGCCGGTCTTGAAGCCGGCGATGAAAATTTTGTACAGGCTGATCACCGTCACGCCGGTGAGGCCGACGTAGAGGGTGTAGTTGTGGAACAGGGCCACGCCCAGCAAGGTCAGGCCGAAGAGGATGAAATCCAGGGGAATGCTCCCCACCATCACCGGGCCGGCAGCCAGGGCCGACAGGGGAAAAGCCAGGCCGGCGGCCAGCAGGGCCAGGGGGCGCACCCCTAAGCGAGAGGAAGTTGACAGCATGGTTTGCTCCTGATTTTTGTGCGGCGGATTTTATCACCCGCCCCTAGGCCCTTTCCGTAGGGAAAACACTTAGGGTTTCAGGCCCAGGCAGGCCGACTACAATGGGTTTCCCCGCCTTGATGCCTGACGCCCATGCCCGACACTCCCCCGCCCACCGGCACTGCCCGCGGCGCCGTCTTCATCGCCACCAGCCTGGATGGCTTCATCGCCCGCCCCGACGGCGGCCTGGACTGGCTGGAGGACGCCAATGCCAATGGGCAGCAGGGGGAGGAAGACTTCGGCTACGCCGCCTTCATGGCCACGGTGGACGGCCTCGTCATGGGGCGGCACAGTTTCGACAAGGTACTCAGCTTTGGCGCCTGGCCCTACGGCCGCCTGCCGGTCTTCGTGCTGAGCCGCAACCCCCTGCCTCTGCCACCGGGCCTGCCTGACAGCATCATGGCTCTCGGCAGCCAGCTCGCCGACCCAGTGGAATTGATGGCATGGCTGGGACAACGGGGCCATCGCCGCCTCTACATCGACGGCGGCGACACCATCCGCCGCTTTCTCGCCGCCGGCTGCATCGACACCCTGACCCTCACCCGCATTCCCCTCCTCCTCGGCCAGGGCATTCCCCTCTTCGGCCCAACGCCCCAGGACATCCCCCTGACTCACCAGGAAACCCGCAGCTACGCCAACGGCTTCGTGCAAAGCACCTACCGCAGCCTTCCCCGCCCCTGACTTCCCCCTGCTTTCCCACCCCAGGAGACCGCCATGCAATTCGGCTACACCATCATTTACGTTGCCGACGTTCCGGCTTCCCTCGCCTTCTTCACCCGGGCCTTCGGCCTGCAACAGCGCTTTCTCGACCCCACGGCGGTCTATGGCGAACTGGAGACCGGCGCCACCTGCATCGCCTTTGCCGCCCATTCCCTGATCGCCGAACTGCTGCCGGCCGACCAGGCCCATTCCGCCGCCACTGCCCAGGTGCCCACCTTCGAAATCGGCCTGTTCACCGATGACGTGCCCGCCGCCTACGCCAAGGCCGTGGCCGCCGGCGCCACGGCCGTGACCCCGCCCAAAGAGGTGCCCTGGGGGCAAACCGTAGCCTTTGTCCGCTGCCCCGACGGCACCCTGGTGGAAATCTGCACCCCCATCAACCGCTAGCCCCCTGCCCTGGGGCCGCCGCAGGGGGAACGGCGGGAAAGGCCCATCGGGCACACCGGCCTCCCCACATCCATTAACTGGTCTTTTATACAGTACAATGGCGATCCGCCACCCCGTTCCCTGATACCGGGGCGACCTGGGACAACCCCAGGGCCGCCCGACGCACCATGCCCTCCCCTGTGCCTGCCCTGCCCGCTGCAGCTCCCGATTCGGCCATACCCCGGCGCATCGCCCATCTCGACATGGATGCCTTCTTCGCCTCCGTGGAACTGCTGCATTACCCGGAACTGCGGGGCCAACCCGTGGTGGTGGGAGGCCGCAGCGCCGACCGGCCCCAGCGCCTGGCCGACGGCAGCTTCCGTTTCGCCCGCCTGCGGGACTACGTGGGGCGCGGCGTCATCACCACCTCCACCTACGAGGCCCGTGCCCTCGGCGTGTTCTCCGCCATGGGCATGATGAAGGCAGCCGCCCTGGCGCCGGACGCCATTCTCCTGCCTGCCAATTTCGAGGCCTACCGGGATTACTCCCGCCGCTTCAAGGCCGCCGTCCGCACCATCGCGCCGGAAATCGAAGACCGGGGCATCGACGAAATCTACATCGACCTCAGCCGGCACGAGGAAGACAGCCTCACCCTGGCCCGGCGCCTCAAGGCCGCAGTGCACCAGGCCACCGGCCTCAGCTGCTCCATCGGCATCGCTCCCAACAAGCTCCTGGCAAAAATCTGCTCCGACCTGGACAAGCCCGACGGCATCACCCTGCTGGGCATGGCGGATATCCCCAGCCGCATCTGGCCCCTGGCCGCCAAAAAGATCAACGGCATCGGCCCCAAAGCCAGCGAAAAGCTGGCCCGGTTGGGCATTCACAGCGTCGGCGAACTGGCGGCGGCCGCCCCGGAACTGCTGGTGGAACACTTCGGCCGCAGCACCGGCCTGTGGCTGCACCGGGCCGCCCACGGCCTCGATGACCGCCCCCTCACCACCCGCCGGGAACCCAAGTCCTTAAGCCGGGAAAGCACCTTCGAGCGGGACCTCCACGCCAGGCAGGACCGGGCCGAACTCTCGGAAATATTCACCGACCTCTGCCGGCGGGTCGCCGACGACCTGCAACGCCAGGGCTACGTCGCCCGCACCATCGGCATCAAGCTACGCTACGCCGACTTCCGCAGCGTCACCCGGGACCTCACCCTGAACGCCCCCACCGCCGATCCCCGCACCATCCGCAAGGCTGCCGGCGAATGCCTGAAACGGGTGCCCCTGGAACAGCGCCTGCGCTTGTTGGGGGTGCGGGCCAGCACCCTGCTGCCCCGGGAGGAACACGATGCCCGCAGGGAAGCCGTTCAGGGACAGCTACCCCTCTAGTCAGGAAGGTCCGGGAGTACCGCACCCAGGGTTACAAAGGGCCATTACCGGCCTGCCCTGGCTGATCCCCGGCTGGACTACAGGGGCGCCCGGTCAATGCGGGACAAGGTCTCATTGACCTGAAAAATCTTGCCATTCACCTGGGGGACGCCAAAACCCTTCAGCCGCGCGGTGTGCATGGCCAGATAGGCCTCCGCACTCGGCAGATCCTGAAACAGGTAGATGCCGCCGGCCTCGTTGGCAGCCGGATTCTCGGTCCACAACTTCCAGATCAGCCCCGGCTCCCCGGCAATGGATTCGGCCAGGCCGCGCAGGGCGGCGGTCATCTCGTCGCCCCAGGGGCCGGGGTAGGGAAAATCGACTTGCAGCAGATAAGGCATGGCGTGTTGTCCTCAATGGCAATGACCAAAGCGCCAAGGATAGAGGAATTGCCACCGCCAGGCCGTGTAGACCTGGCCAAGCCCCGCCAAGGAGTCGCCGTCGCCGCACCAGCCCCCTACCACCGCCGCTTCTTCGCCTCGTCCAGAAACGCCTGCAGCAGCGGCTCCCCATCCAGCAGTTCGCCCTTGCCCGGGGTGTGGAATTCCGGGTGCCATTGCAGGCCGACGACGAAGCCTTTGCCGGTCCAGCGCAGAGCTTCCACCATGCCGTCGGCGGCACTGGCTTCCACCGCCAGATCCTTGCCCAGCACCTTCACCGCCTGGTGGTGGATGGAAACCACCTGGCCGCCCGTCTGCTCCGGGTAAAGCCGGGCCAGCAGGCCGCCTTCGGTGAACTGCACGGGGTGGCTGTGGCGGTCGTATTCCGGCGCTTCGTGGGCGATGGCGCCTGCCACCAGACTGGGAATGTCCTGGTGCAGGCTGCCGCCCAGGGCCACGTTGATCAGTTGCAGGCCGCGGCAGATGCCGAGCACCGGCTTACCCGCCTCCATGAACTCGTGCAGCAACTCCATCTCGTAGGCGTCCCGCACCCGGTCGCCGGCCCACTCGGGAGAGAGGGGCTCCTCGCCGTAGCTCAAGGGGGAAAGGTCGGTACCGCCTTGCAGCACCAGGCCATCCAGGGCACCGACGTAGTCGGCCAGGCGCATGTTGCTGCGCTGCATGGGGCTGTCCTGGACGATGGAGGGCACCATGAACACCAGCACGTCCCGGGACATGACCCAGTGGGCGACGGACTGTTCCAGGTATTGCAGGGTCTTGCCCAGCAGCCCGACGCTCTCGGGCCGGGGGTGGTAAAGGCGGGCGGAAATGCCGATCTTGACGGTGCGCTTGGCCATGGATGACTCCTCTCGATCCGAGTTTCAAGAATTTGTCACAGCGAGGGCAAAAGCACGGAGAAGCACCGGGGAATACTCCCAACACTTTCTCTGTGAACGCTGCCCCCTCTGTGGCAAAAGTATTCAGTCGCGACCCTAGGCGCCCCCCGCCCAGCGTTGTGCCGAGCGACGCACCACATCCTCCAGGGCGCCGCTTTCCTCGTGGCAGGCCCGTAGCCAGGTGCTGCCATTGCCTTCACCCCGGGTCATGGCGGCCAGCCGGGCCAGGGGGGCCTGGCTGCCGAGCACGTCGGCAAAGGGCTGCAGGCGTTCCAGGGTGGCCAGCAGATCGTCCCGCAGCACCAGGCTCTGCTGGCTGCGCGGGTCCACCAGGGTGGCGTCGAAGCCGAAGCGGGTGGCCTGGAAGCGGTTGTAGCCGTAGACCAGGTACAGGCCCTCCTCCACCCGGTCCGCCGGGTAGGGGCGCTCCACCAGCAGCCAGAAGGCCAGGGCCTGGACGAAGGCGGCCAGGGCGGCGGCCGTATCCACCTCCAGGGGGGTGTCGCAGATGCGCACCTCCACCGTGCCGAATTCGGGCTTGGGGCGGATGTCCCAGTAGAAATCCTTGATGCCGCCGATGATGCCGTAGCCCAGCATCTTGGCGAAGAAGTCCTCGAACTCGGCCCAGCTGCTAACCGGCGGCATGTGGCCGGAGAGGGGAAAGGCGGAGACGGCGTGTAGGCGCGAGGTCTCGAAGGAGGTGTCCTCCCCCTGGGAAAAGGGCGAGGCGGCCGAAAGGGCGATGAAGTGGGGAATGTAGCGGGACAGCTGGTGGGTCAGATACACCGCGTCGTCACCGGATTCGCAGGCCACGTGGATGTGCTGGCCGAAAACGGTGAACTGTTTGGCCAGATAGCCGTAGAGGCTGGAAAGCTGGAGAAAGCGCTCCGTCGGGAAGATGCGCCGGTCGTGCCAGCGGTGGAAGGGATGGGTGCCGCCTCCGGCAATGGCCAGGTTGAGGCTGCCGGCCGTGTGCACCACCGCATCGCGCATGGCGTGCAGCTCTTCCAGCAGGCTGTCGTGGCGGGCATGGGGGCTGCTGTTCAGCTCGATCATGCTCTCGGTGATCTCCGGCTTCACCTCGCCGGGATGGGCCACCTTTTCCAGGGCCTGCAAGAGATCAGGGCCGCCCCGGGTGAGATCCTGGGTATGGGGGTTGATGACCTGGAGCTCCAGTTCCACCCCCAGGGTGTAGGGGCTCACGGATTTGAAATCAAGCATGTTCCGCTCCTTCCTGGCGGGTTTCGCCGGCCCGTTTGAAGGCCGTATGCACGGCCAGGGGGCCCAGCAATTCCAGCAGCACCACTGCCGCCAGCACCAGGTTGCCCAGGCGCTCGCCAAACTGGGGGAAGAGGCTGGTGAGGTCATGCACCAGGGCGATGGCGACCCCGGACATGGGCAGCAGCGCCAGGCTCAGCCAGCCGTGCTGCTGCCAGCGGATATGGGAAAAGGGCGCCGTCAGCATCACCCCAGCGGTCTTGCCCAGGCTACGGGCCGCCACATAGGCCAGGGCCGGCAGGCCGGCGGCGGTCACGGCGGCCAGGGGCAGGCTGGCCCCGGTAAGCACGAAAAGCACGATGTAGAAGAGCTGGGCCGCGCCCCCCAGATCCACGCTGAGCAACACGTAGCGCCGGTCCCACTGGCGGCAGGCCAGACCGAACACCAGCAGGGCCAGGAAGACCGAGAGCTTCAAGGCATGGGCCAGCCCCACCGCCGCCAGGAGAAAGGCTGCCAGCAGCACGAACTGCGAGAGCCGGGCCTGGGGCCCCTTGCCCAGCAGACGGGCGCCCCACAGCACCAGCCGGGCCGCCACGGCCCCGAGCAGCACCGAGCCGAGGAGCAGGTAGAGGGGATGCAGCAGGGCGGTGCGCCAGGGCGCCTGGTATTCCGCGTGGGCGGCGGAAAGCAGGGAAGTGGCGACCAGGCAGGCCATCAGGGTGTTGATGGCCACCAGGGCCAGACAACGCTCGGTGACCTGGCCCTCGGCCCGGGATTCCCGGGCCACCAGCCAGACCACGGCGGGGGCCGAAGAGAGGCCGATGGCCGCTGCCATGCCCGCCTCCAGCCGGCTGAAGCCGAAGAGGCAGAGCACCCCGGCCATGGCAGCGAAGGCCAGGGCCGACTCCAGAAGCGCCGCCGCCAATAGCGAACGGTCCCGGCGGAACCAGGAAAGATCAAGACGGCGGCCCAGGTCAAAAAGGATCAGGCCCACCGCCACATCGAAGAACAGCCGAGTTTCGCCCAGCAAGGGTTCCAGGGAATTCCCGGGGAAGAGACCGGCCGCCCCCTGGCCCAGCAGCAAGCCAGCCAGAAGCCAGCCCAGCAGGCGGGGCAGTTTCAGACGCTGGGCGATTTCACCGCCCAGCAGGCCGGCAAGCAGCAGGCTGCCGAACAGGGCGGCGGGCCCCAGAGCCAGCGGCAGGGCCGGCAGGAAAGACGGGAAGGCATTTCCGTCCATAGAGAGTTCTCCCATGGAGCGGCTGCGGAGCAATACATGCAGAGTGCACAATGCGGCGCCCGGGCGGTCCGCCGCTCATGGGAGCGGACTGCGGTCAGCGCACAGCCTGTGTTGTTGTCGCGAGACGGGCGCCATGAAGGCGCCCCAGAAACGTCCCCGGAGCAGGGATGCTGGAGGCCGTAGGTTACTTCAGGTCAGAGTCTGCCGCTCCCCGGCAAGTTCCGTACGTCCTGGCAACGAAAGTACGGGCGCTGCTGCCAGCAGCCATTCCGGCGGGGGGCAACGGGCAGGCTTCACCCGCCGCTTCAACTGCCATTTCCCAGCTTCATCCCGCCTCATCCCGATGGTCGGCTCCCGTATATACTCCACCGCCTCTTCCCAGCATCTCCCGGCCCGGGCCCTCCTGGTCAGGCAGCTGGAAACTCCCGCAAGGAAAGCCCCCATGACCACCCTGGCCCTGGAAATCCACGTCGAAGAAACCAACTACGAAACCCCCACCCAATGGCGCCTGCTGGGCGCCCAGGACAAGGTGGGGCACATCGTGGAACTGTGTCGACGCAACGGCCTGAAGCCCGGCCGCACCCTGGAAGTGGGTTCCGGCGATGGCGCCATCCTGCGCTGCCTGGGGGAAAGCGGCTTCAGCCCTGAACTCTACGGGGTGGAAATTTCCCAATCGGGCATCGACATCACCCTGCAACAGCCCATCCCCGGGCTGGTTTCCTGCCAGCAGTTCGATGGCTACCGCCTGCCCTTCCCCGACGATTTCTTTGATCTGGTGGT
The DNA here is from genome assembly GCF_003112695.1 of Azospira sp. I13. GTDB lineage: Bacteria > Pseudomonadota > Gammaproteobacteria > Burkholderiales > Rhodocyclaceae > Azospira. Next base: position 67,289 of record NZ_BFBP01000004.1, on the reverse strand, counting down.
GCTCTCCCACGTGCTGGAGCATGTGGAATATGAACGGGCCCTGCTGCGGGAGATTCAGCGGGTCTCCCGCCATCAGGTGATTGAAATCCCCATGGAGTTCTTCAACCTGAAGAACGAGACCTTTCATCTCCTGGGCCCCAGCTACGGCCACATCAACGCCCACACGCCGGATTCCCTGCGCTTTCTGCTGACCACCGAGCGTTTCAAGGTGCTGGACGAGCTGCTCGGCCGCTATTCGATGGCGGTTCTCGAACACGACTGCTTCGTCAACAACGGCGTAGCCAGCACCCCGGAAAACGTGGCCAACTTTCGCCAGCGTCACCAGGAGAACGAAGCCACTTTTGCCGCCCTGCCCCGGGAGCAACAGGAAAACCAGTCTTCCTTCTATGCCGTGCTGAGCCGCCGGGAAAGCGATCAGGAGCAGTTCGACCGGGCCATGGCGGGCATACGCCAATGCCTGATCGACGGCCATGTGCAACCGGCACGGCTGATCTTCAAGCACTACATTCCCCAGGAGCTGGTGCCCACCTGCGCCCTGACCCTGGCCCGGGAATTCGCCACCACCCGGCCCCAGGTCGCCCTGGAGTTTCTCGAAATGGTGAACGTCGCCCTGAAAGCCTGACCTTCAGGGCTGGGCAGGCTCAGCGCAGCCTGCCGGCCCGCCGCGCCAGACGCTCCCGCAGCCACTTTTCCAGGCCGATGACGCCGCCACAGAACAGGGCAAAGAGACCGATTTCCAGCCATTCCTCCAGGCCGATGGGGGCCGTGGCGAAGAGCCGGTTCATGATCGGCGCGTAGGTGAAGAGCAGTTGCAGTACCGCCATGGTGGCGATGCCGCCCCAGAACCAGCGGTTGGTGAACAGGCCCATGCTCCAGAAAGCGTGGGAGAGGGAGCGGCAATTGAAGAGATAGACCGCCTCCACCAGCACGAACACATTCACCGCCACGGTGCGGGCCTCGGCCAGGGTATGGCCCTGCTCCAGCTCCCGCAGGAAGAGGCCGAAGGCCCCCAGTAGCAGCAACAGGCTGACCAGCAGGATGCGCCCCACCAGGGCCCGGTCCAGCACCGGAGTATCGGCAGCCCGGGGCGCGCGGGCCATGACGCCTTTCTCGATGGGCTCGAAGGCCAGCATCAGGCCCAGGAACACCGCCGTGGTCATGTTGATCCAGAGGATTTGCAGGGGCGTGATGGGCAGGGTGGCGCCGAAGACGATGGCCGCCACAATCACCAGGCCTTCGCCGAAGTTGGTGGGCAGGGTCCAGGTGATGAACTTCACCAGATTGTCGAAGACGCCCCGGCCTTCCTCCACCGCCGCCTCGATGGTGGCGAAATTGTCGTCGGTGAGCACCATGGCGGCGGCCTCCTTGGCCACCTCGGTGCCGGTGATGCCCATGGCAATGCCGATGTTGGCCTGCTTCAGGGCCGGGGCATCGTTCACCCCGTCGCCAGTCATGGCCACCACCTGGCCCTGGGCCTGGAGGGCCCGCACCAGGCGCAGCTTCTGTTCTGGCTCGACCCGGGCGAAGACGTTCACGTTCCGTACCGCCGCCCGCAGGCCTTCATCATCCAGGGCCGCCAGTTCGCCACCACTCAAGGCCTGCTCCCCTTCGGCGGCGATGCCGATCTGGCGGGCGATGGCCAGGGCGGTGACGGCGTGGTCGCCGGTGATCATCTTGACCCGGATGCCGGCGCTGCGGCAGGCCTTCACCGCCGCCACCGCCTGGGCCCGGGGCGGGTCCATCATGCCGATGAGGCCCAGGTAGTCCAGCCCCTCACCGGCAATGAGGGAATCCGCATCCAGCACCGTCCCGGCGGCCCAGCCCCGGCGGGCCACGGCCAGCACCCGCAGGCCCCGGGCCGCCATTTCCCGGGCCTGGCGCTCGATGGCAGCGGCGTCGGCTGGGGTTAGCGGCACCGGCTGGCCTTCCGCATTGCAGCGGCGTCGGCAATGGGGCAGCAGCTTTTCCAGGGCGCCCTTGGCGTAGACCACGTCGCCGCCCTCCCCCGGCTCACGGCCATGCTGGGTGGCCATGTACTGGCGCGCCGAGTCGAAGGGCAGTTCATCCACACGGGGGTAGAGGGTAAGCAGGGTGTGTTCGTCCAGCCCGGCCTTGCGCGCGGCCACCAGCAGGGCCGCTTCCGTCGGGTCGCCGCTGATCTGCCAATGGCGCCCTTCCTTGAACAGGCCGGCGTCGTTGCACAGGGCGGCGGCCAGCAGGCATTCCCGCAGGGCCGGTTCCGGCGGCGCCTCGGCGCCGAGGCGGCGGCCGCCGATCTCCCCTTCCGGGGCGTAGCCGTTGCCGCTCACCGGGTAGGCGATGCCGCCGGCCACCACTTCCCGCACCGTCATCTGGTTCTCGGTGAGGGTGCCCGTCTTGTCGGAGCAGATCACCGTGGTGCTGCCCAGGGTTTCCACCGCCGGCAGCTTGCGGATGATGGCGCGGCGCTTGGCCATGCGCGAAACGCCAATGGCCAGGGTGATGGTCATGGCCGCCGGCAGGCCTTCGGGAATGGCGCCCACGGCCAGGGCCACCGCCGCCATGAACATGTCGAAGGGCGCTTCGCCGCGCCACAGGCCCACCCCAAAGGTGAATACCGCCAGGGCGCCGATGGCCATCAGCAGCCAGTTGGAGAAGGCGGCCATCTTGCGGGTGAGGGGCGTCATCAGGTCCGGCGTTTCGCCCATCAGTTTGGAGATGCGACCGGTCTCGGTGGCGTCGCCGGTGGCGATGGCGATGCCCGTGCCCTGGCCGCTCACCACCATGGTGCCGGCGTAGGCCATGTTGCCCCGGTCCGCCAGCAGGGTCGCCGCCGGCAGGGTGTCGCTGTGCTTGTCGCTGGCGGTGGATTCGCCGGTCAGGGCGGCCTCCATGGCCTTCAGCTCCCGGGCATGGATCAGGCGCAGGTCCGCCGGCACCTTGTCGCCGGCGGCCAGCAGCACCACGTCGCCGGGCACCAGGGCGCGGGAGGGCAGACGCTTCTTCTCGCCGCCCCGCAGCACCGTCACTTCGCTGGCGACGGAGCGGGCCAGGGCCGCCAGGGCGCTCTCCGCTTTGCCTTCCTGGATGAAGCCGATGAGGGCGTTAATGACCGTGACGCCGAGGATCACCCCGGAATCCACCCATTCGCCGAGAAAGGCGGTGATGGCCCCGGCCAGCAGCAGCACCAGCACCAGGGGCTGGGCGAACTGCAGGGCGAAGCGCAGCAGGGGGCCCTTGCCGGGCTTGGGGGTGAGATGGTTTTCGCCGTGAATGAGGCGCCGCCGTTCCACCTCGGCCTCGTCCAGGCCGCAGTCGCGGGGCGTCTGCCAATGCTCGGCCACCGCCTCCCCCGGCAGGCTGTGCCAGAGGGGCGCCGCCTGTGCCTGGGCGGCAGACGGGGATGCGGGGGAAGCTGAAGAAGGGGGGGCGGCGTGGCGCATGGCAGGCAATGCAGGTTCAGGATATTTGCATTGTCACCCAATCCTCCCTTCGCCTCCATCCGTCATGGGGCGGACAGGGCACGGTGCGCGGTGCCCGCTCCCCGGCGCTGTCACATTCCCTGGCTGCGTTCCTCTTTAGCTGGCGGAGGTGGCCAGACGGGCCAGCAGTTCATCCAGCACCGCCGCCAGGGGGCCGGATTCCCGCGCCCGGCGTTCCTTCACCAGGGCCGCCACCCGGGCGTGCTGGCGCATGTTGGAACCCAGGGACCAGCGGGCCGCGCCCCGCAGCAGCAGGGCATTGACGGCCCCCGGCTCGCCCTGGCGGGGCTCCGGCCCGGCCAGCACATCAATGATGCGCTGTACGGCGTCGCCATTGCCGGTGGCCATGAAGACGGCCCACAGCATGTCCAGGTCCGTCGGGCTGGCGGCGGGCCGCGCCAGGGCGTCGAAACGAGGCGCCGCCTGCAGCTTGCGGCGCTGCTCTTCCGTAAGCTTCAGCCCGGCGCCCAGGCACGCCTCCAGGGAGGGCGAAGCCGCATTGCGCAGGGCCCAGGCCAGATAAAGGCGGTGTTCCGCCGGCAGCTCGCCCCAGGCCTGGCACCAGGCCGAATGCCGGGCCGGGTTCTGCTTCATGATTTCAGCGAGAAAGACCATCACCGGGAAGCGGGAGCCGGGCTTCTCGAACATGCCGGCCGCCGAACCCTGGCGCACCCAATCCGCCACCCCGGCGGGATCGGGCCGCTGGTAGTAATGGGCCATCCACTCGCCTTGGGCCCGCAAGGCGCTGTCGGCCGCGGCGGGAGCGGGCGCCGTGGCGACGGCAGCCCCCGGCTTCGCCTCCTCCGCCTGCAAGGGCCCGCTCAGGCAACACCAGGCGGCGACGCACGTGGCAAGGACAGAAGCAGAAAAAGTCGGCAGGCCCATGGCGCCATCCATGACATTGGAAAAGCGCCATTAGGCCACTAGCCGGCCTCCCCGGGCAACCGGACCAGGCACCAGGCGGCCAGGGCGGCGGCGGAAACCAGGGCGCCGACCACGCACACGCCGGCCCAGCCCGCCTGCTGAAAGGCCGCCGCAGAGGCCAGGGAACCGGAAGCACCGCCGATGAAATAGCTGGTCATGTAGGCCGCGGTGAGGCGGTTGCGGGCATCGGGGCGGATGCCGTAGAGCGCCCCCTGGTTGCTCACATGGACGCCCTGCACCGCCAGATCCAGCACCAGCACGCCGACGATGAGGGCCTCCAGGGATTGGGGCGCGAACCACAGGGCGCCCCAGGAGAGCAGCAAGGCCAGGAGCCCGCCCAGGGTGGCCTGACGCCCCCGGCCGCCATCGGCCAGGCGGCCCACCGCATTGGCGGCCAGGGCGCCGGCAGCGCCGGCCAGGCCGAAGAGGCCGATGGCCGCCTCGCCGTAGCCGTAATCCGGCCCCGCCAGCAGGAAGGCCATGGAGGTCCACAACACGCTGAAGGCGGCGAACACCGTGGCGCCGAGAAAGGCCCGCAGGCGCAGGGCCGGTTCTTCGCCAAAGAGGCCAAGCACGGAACGCAGCAACTGGGGATAGGAGAGGCCGACGCTCTGCTGGTAGCGGGGCAGGCAGCGGGCCAGCACCAGGGCGATCAGGGCCATGGCCGCCGCCCCCACCCAATACACCGTGCGCCAGCCCCCCAGGCCCGCCAGACCGCCGGCCACGGTGCGGGCGAGGAGAATGCCCAGGAGCAGGCCGCTCATCACCGTGCCCACCACCTTGCCGCGGCGCTCCGGCGCCGCCAGGGTGGCGGCCAGGGGCACCAGCACCTGGGCCACCACCGAGAACAGCCCGGCCAGGGCCGTGCCGACATAAATGCCGGCCATGGAGGAAGCGAGGGCAGTGACCAGCAGCCCGACGGCCGCCAGCAGCGTCATGATGACGATGAGGCGGCGCCGTTCCAGCAGATCACCCAAGGGCACGATGAGCAGCAGGCCGAGGGCGTAGCCGAGTTGGGCGGTGGTGACCACGGAGCCGGCTGTGGCGGCGGAAATGCCCATTTCAGCGGCGATGGAAGGCAGCAGGGGCTGGGCGTAATAGTTGCCGGCCACCGCCAGGCCCGTGGCCACGGACATCAGGCCCACCAGGCCGGTGGAGAGGCCCGGGGCGGGCGGAGGTGAGGGGGTGCAGGACGTCGCGGCAGCAGGGCCAGGCGCAGCCGCAGCGCGGGGAGCATCAGAAGACACGGTGGATTTCCCAGAAACGAATGGCCGCCAGTATTGGCCCCTTGCATCAATGACACCAATGCATTGTTATCATTGAATCCACATCAAAACGAGATCAACGCCATGAACCTGCGCCAGATCGACTACGCCGTGGCGGTGGCCGAAGAAGGCAGCTTCACCCGGGCCGCCGAGCGTTGCCACACGGTGCAATCCGCCCTCAGCCACCAAATTTCCCGCCTGGAAGAACAACTGGGCGCCCGCCTCTTCGAGCGCACCTCCCGCCGGGTCGCCCTCACCCCGGCCGGGCGGGCCTTTCTCACCCACGCCCGGCCAGTGCTGGAGGCCGCCCGCCGCCTGGAAGACGAAATGGCCGCCGCCACCGGCGAAATTCGCGGCACCTTGACCCTGGGCACCATCTCCACCCTCACCGTGGTGGACCTGCCCGCGATCCTCGCCGAATTCCACCGCCGCCACCCCCAGGTGGACATCCGCCTGCACACCGGCATGAGCGACCGCCTGCTCGAGGAACTGCGGCAGCAGGAAACCGACGCCGCCTTCATCGGCGTCTGGCCCGGCGAACCGGTGGCCGGCGTAGACGCCCGCCTGCTCAGCGAAGAACCCCTGGTGGCCCTGCTCCACCCGGACCACGCTCTGGCCACTCGCAAGCGCCTGAGCCTGGCCGAACTGGCCCGGCAAACCCTGGTGGACTACCAGGCCGGCACCGGCCCCCGGCAACAGACCGACGCCGCCTTCCAAGCCGCCGCCATCGAGCGCCGGGTGACGGTGGAGGTCAATCACGTGGAATGGCTGGAGGCCCTGGTGCGGCAAAACGTCGGCATCGCCCTGGTGCCCCTGGCGACGGCGTCCCACTACCCGGGGCTGGTCACCCTTCCGGTCCAGTCCGCCCCCCGCCGCCGCGTCTACTTCGCCTGGGGCCGCCACCCGACTCCCGCTGCCCTCGCCTTTCTTGGGCTGGTGGAGGCGGCGGCAGGCGGGGAAGTGACAGAAGAATAGTCAGCCTCCCCACAAGGCAAAAAGGACGAGCCTCCCTACCCGGTAGCGGTGGAGAAGCCCGTCCCTTCTTGTTGGTGGCGATGGTGCCGCTGCCAGGCGGCGGATCGCTACGGCTAGGCGGTGGCGAAGAAGGCAGGATCGAAGGTGACGCTGGCCGCCGGCAGCGGGCCCTGGAAAACCAGGGCCCGGAAGTACTCGGGCGGCACCTCCGGCAGCAGCAGCGGCGCCGCATGGACGAAGCCGAAGCGGCCGTAGAAGGCCGGCTCCCCCACCAGCACGCAGCCGGCGGCGCCGCGCCGACGCAGTTCCTCCAAGCCGTGCCGCATCAACCGGCTGCCGATGCCGCAGCCCTGATGCTGCGGCAGCACCGAGACGGGGCCGACCCCGAACCAGCCGGGAACAGCCGGGCTCAGGGTCACCGGCGAAAAGGCAACGTGGCCAAGGAGACGCCCGCCCTCCTCCGCCACCAGGGAAAGGCTGAGCCTGCCGCTATCTCGCAGGGCGCCAACGATGAACTGCTCGGTGCCCGCGCTGTGGGCCGCCGTGGCAAAGGCCAGGCGGGTCAGGTCGAAAATGGCGGCGCTGTCGGCCGGCGCTTCGGAACGAATGGTGATGGTCATGCTGTGAATTCCTTTCGGCAATGCAGGCGCCGTGCCGCCCGGCCTCCAGTAGCGACCGGGCAGAGGCGCGGGCGGACTACTGGTTGTCGAGTTGGCCGCGCACGGCCCCCAGGCCGGCCCGGTTGATCCGGTAAGGCCGGCCGTCCAGGGAGGCGATGAGGCGCTTGGCCTTCAGCTTCTTGAACACCGGCAAGGTGCAGTCGCTGAGGACGAAACCTTCGCGGGTATAGCAATCGACGTGGGTAATGCGGCCGGAAGCATCGCGGTGATGTTCGATATGGCCGCCTTTGGCGAGGACGTGCAACGTCCGCTGCTCGGGCTTGGAAAGATTCATGTTGGATTGTTCCGCAATCAAATGCACACACGACGGCAGCCTCCGAGAGGCGCCATCGACGCTATGGGCATATCGATAACTCGCGGCCGGCGGGGCCAGACGGAGTTATCGGATTGCGGCAATCTCCAACATACAGACCTAACTCAAATGGAATGGGCTTGCCCGTTTGCCGGGCAGGACGCGAATCATAGCGCTGCCCTAGGGGTGAAGCAATCGGTGCAGTGATGGGTAAGGGGGAACCAGCCATACACCAGGCCTGGAAGACAAGAGGAATGTTCCTGCTAGCAGGACTAAGGTTGCGGGGGAGCTTGTCGACAATCTTCTGGCGTAGTGGGTGCTTTGACCACTAGGGTCCGCACTTGACAGAAGAAGGTAAGCCCGGTTTGGACCCGTACAGAACGGTAATTGCCTTTCTTCGAACTTGAGAAGTTCGATCAGACACTGGTGTAGGTTCGCTTGGCGGCCGTAGCTAACGCTTTATTTCACTCAAAGGACTGCCCTATCTGAATCACAAGCAGTCGATCTAGGTGGCTACAATCGGCAAGGCGATTCAATATAAGAATGAGTAAGCATGGAAAATAAGCTGAACGAGCTAAATGCAGAACTGGAGCGTATGTGGAATGATGTCGTACAAAGTGATTCGCAGAAATATGCCCCTGTTCTCTTCAACCTACCAAAACTACGCGGAATTGTATTTGTAGGGTTAAATCCTTCATTTTCGGATGAGGGCTGGAAAAACAATCTCAAAAACACTCGTCACCGGGATATCGACCCACGCACCTTTTTCAGTTGGCCTAGACCGCTTGACTTCAAAGCTGACCTAGCGCATGAACTGGACCGACTAGCCCATTCACACTACGCGTTTTTTGAGCAACATCGAAAACTGTCCGACCTCCTGAATTTGCATTGGGAGCATATCGATCTTTTTGCCTACCGAGAAACAAATCAATCGACTGCGAAAGACAAGTTTCTCAAACCCAGCAAGGATTACCAGCTCAACGACCTCGGTGAGAAGCAATATCGTTTATTCGAAAAGATGCTTGAATTGGCTAAACCTCGCGTCGTTGTGGTAGCTAACGCGCTAGCCTCGCACATCTATTCGCAATACCGAACCCCCCGATTCGATAATGCTAAGGGTTGCTATATGGACAAAATCGGCAGCAACGATGTTCCGGTATTTTTTTCGGGGATGCTGACTGGACAACGCGCACTTGATGTCTTTTCAAGGGAACGTCTTTTTTGGCACATTAAGATGGTCGCAGAAGCCGAGAATAGCGTTTCCTAAGATTTCCGTTGGGGAAAAGGAGCCGGATATCGATCTTGGGCATGTCATCAGTCCATCAAGGCGCAGACCATTACGTCCCCCCCTACAAAGCTGGCATCAGTCACCTCGTAAGGTAAAACGACTGCTAAAAAGCAATACTGCTCGAGTGGGTGAAAAAACTGAAAAGAAGACTCCTGAAAGCCCGCTAGTCACCGGCTGCTGTTGGCCGGCAACCGGTCAAAGATCCCTTCGGCTCCCTCCTTCACCCCCGCCACAACGCAATAGGGACGGGCATCCCCACCGTATCCCGATGGAAACCCCCGTCCCTATTGCCTCCTGGCGCACCGGCAGTGCGCCACCAATTTCTAATAAACCCCCGGCCTCACCAGCCGTAGAAAAGCCCCCCGCCCCGGCGGTAGTAGGGGCTCCAGCGCGGCCCCCAGAAGGGGTCGTAAAGCACGGGCGGGGCGGTGCGCAGGCGCTCTTGCTGGCGGGCCTCTTCCACCTGCTTGGCCTGCTGCTGGTCCCGTTCCGCCAGCATGGCCGCCACGTCGTCGTGGAGGGCCTTTTCCCGGGCTTCGTGGAGGTAGTCGAGCACCGCCACCGGCACGCCCTGACGGGTCAGGTCCAGCACCTGGCTGGGGCTGGGGTCGAGGCGGGTGCGGGTTTCCTTGAGGCGCTCGATCATGGCCTCGGCCTTCATGCCGGATTTGGCCATGGCCACCAGTTCGGGCAGGCCGATCTTGGGTGCATCCGGCGCCAGGCGTTGCAGTTGTTCGGGGGAAAGGCGGGCCAGCCTGGGGGTGGCGGTGCCGTCGGGAGGCGCCGTGGCGCAGCCGGCCAGCAGGGCCAGGAGCAGCAGGAGCGGGAATAGGCGGCGATGCACGGTCATGATGCTTTCTCCTCCATTACGGGGCCAGGATCAGGGGAAGACCCCATGGCTGGCCCCCAGGTTCCGCGGAACCGGCCCGGCGGACACCAAGCGACGGAACCCCGGGCACGCCGCCTGAGCGTCAGGCCCGGGGCGGCGTGCCAGGCGTGTCGCCGCAGGCAGTACGCAAGTACGGCCAGGCGACACCACAACGCCCGCGGCCCCCGGGCCGGGTACTCAGGCGGTGCCGCCGACGGTGAGGCCGTCGATGCGCAGGGTGGGCTGGCCCACACCCACGGGGACGGACTGGCCTTCCTTGCCGCAGGTGCCGACGCCCGGGTCCAGGCCCAGGTCGTTGCCGATCATTTTCACCCGGGTCAGGGCGTCCGGGCCGTTGCCGATGAGGGTGGCGCCCTTCACCGGGTAGAGAATCTTGCCGTTTTCCACCATGTAGGCTTCGGACATGGAGAAGACGAACTTGCCGCTGGTGATATCCACCTGGCCGCCGCCGAAATTGACGGCGTAGAGGCCCTTCTTCACGGACTTGAGAATTTCCGCCGGGTCCTTGTCGCCGGCCAGCATGATGGTGTTGGTCATGCGCGGCAGGGGCAGATGGGCGAAGGATTCGCGGCGGCCGTTGCCGGTGGGCTCGACGCCCATCAGGCGGGCATTGAGGGAATCCTGCATGTAGCCCTTCAAGATGCCGTCTTCGATCAGCACGGTGCGGCGGGTGGGGTTGCCCTCATCGTCAATGTTGAGGGAGCCGCGGCGGTCCGGCAGGGTGCCGTCGTCCACCACGGTGACGCCCTTGGCGGCGACCCGCTCACCGATGCGGCCGGAGAAGGCGGAGGAGCCCTTGCGGTTGAAGTCGCCCTCCAGGCCGTGGCCGATGGCTTCGTGCAGCAGGATGCCGGGCCAGCCGGGGCCGAGCACCACGGTCATGGTGCCGGCGGGGGCCGGACGGGCGTCCAGGTTGGTGACGGCCTGGTGCACCGCCTCCCGGGCGTAGCGTTGCAGCACTTCTTCGCTGAAATAGCCGTAGTCGTAGCGGCCGCCGCCACCGGAGGAGCCCTGCTCCCGCTTGCCCTTGCCGCCATCGACGATGACGGAAACGGAGACCCGCACCAGGGGCCGCACGTCGGCCGCCAGACGGCCGTCGCTGCCGGCCACCAGCACCACGTCGTATTCACAGGCGAGGGAGGCCATGACCTGGGTGACCCGCTTGTCCAGGGAGCGGGCATAGCCTTCCAGGCGTTCCAGCAGTTGCACCTTTTCCGCCGCCCCGAGGGAGGGGATGGGGTCCTTCGCCAGGTAGAGGCCGTGGCCCTTGCGCCCCTTCAGCTTGGGCGCCTTGCCGGACTGGCCGGCGGCGCCGATGGCGCGCACCGCCGCGGCGGCATCGCCCAGGGCCTTGCGGCTGATGTCGTCGGAGTAAGCGAAGGCGGTTTTCTCGCCGGAGATGGCGCGCACGCCGACGCCCTGGTCGATGTTGAAGCTGCCGGATTTGACGATGCCCTCTTCCAGGCTCCAGGCCTCGGCCCGGCTGTACTGGAAGTAGAGGTCGGCATAATCCACGCCGTTTTTCATGATCTGGCCGAAGACGTCGGAAAGGCGCTTCTGATCCAGGTCGTAGGGCGTCAGCAACAGGGATTCGGCTTGCTTGATGATCTTGCTCATGGGGAAACCTAAAGCCTTAAAAAACTTTTGCCACAGCGGGCACAGAGATCACAGAGCTTTTACCGGTGAAGTCCTGGCTCTGCGTCGAAAAAGGATACGTCACAGCACCCGGTGCTTGAGGGCCGGCAGGTTGCCGCGGGTTTCGGCGATGAAGCCGTGGTCCAGCAGGCCCAGCACCACACCGGGGCCTTTCAGCTTGCGGTCCACGAGGGTACCCCAGGGGTCCACGATCATGCTGTTGCCGTGGGTTTCACGGCCGTTCTCGTGCTTGCCGCCCTGGCCCACGGCCAGCACGTAGCACTGGTTTTCGATGGCCCGGGCGCGCAGCAGGATTTCCCAATGGGCGCGGCCGGTGGTCTCGGTGAAGGCGGCGGGCACCACGATCAGGTCCACCGGCGCCAACTGGCGGTACAGCTCGGGAAAACGCAGGTCGTAGCAGATGGAAAGGCCGATGCGGCCGTAGGGCGTATCGAAGGCCACCGGTTCGCTGCCGGCCTCGATGGAGGCGGCCTCGTCGTAACGCTCCAGGCCTTTCTGGAAGCCGAAGAGGTGGATCTTGTCGTAGCGGGCGACGCGCTGCCCGGCCGGGTCGTAGACCACCGTGGAGTTGAGTACCTTGTGGGGGTCTTTCGCCTCCAGGGGAATGGAGCCGCCAATCAGCCAGATGCCGTGCTGCTTGGCCGTGGCGGCGATGAATTCCTGGATCGGGCCGTGGCCGTCGGTCTCCCGCACCTTGACCTTGTCGCCTTCGGCCATGCCCATGATGGGGAAGTACTCCGGCAGGGCGACGATGCGGGCGCCCTGGGCGGCGGCTTCGGCCACGCCGTGGGCGGCGGCGGCCAGATTGTCGGCCACCCGGGGGCCGGACACCATCTGCACGGCGGCGATGAGGGCGTTTTCGGGGGAGGAGCGCTCAGGGCTTGGCGGGTTCATCGGTCTTGGCACCTTGGCTGTTGGGGGATTTATCCCCGGATTTGTCGCCGCCGGAAAGCTTGTCCACCTTGGGATCTTCCCAGTTGCCGGTGACGGCGTATTCAAAGGCAAAAATCTGGTCCACCGGATTTTGCAGGATTTTCTGGGCGATCAGGGCGGCCACGCCGGCCACCGGATTGACCAGGGCCGCCGTGCCCAGGGCCACGGAACTACCCAGGGCCGGCTGCACCCGCACCCGCAGGTTCTGGGTTTCGTGGTCCAGGTTGATGTCGCCCTTGATGCCCACCTTGGCGGCCGGGCCGTCGATGGCCAGGTCCGAGGTCTTCATCAGACCGTTCTGCACCTTGAAGGTGCCCTCGATACTGTCGAAAGCAAAGCCTTCGGAGAAGACATCGCGAAAATCCAGGGTGATGCGCCGGGGCAGGGTTTGCAGGGAGAGCAGGCCGATCAGCTTGCCGATGCCCGGCTCGATCTTGGCGAACTGCCCCTTCTCCGCCGTCAGCTTGAGGTCGCCGGAGAGGCTGGGCACATCCAGCCCGGTGGGGGTGCCGTTCCAGGCCAGCTTGCCGGCCAGGGTGGCGCTGCCCCGCTTGAGGGTGCCGGGGAAGCCCAGGCGGTCCAGATATTTGCCCGCATCCCCCGCCTCCAGGCGGAACTCCACGTCGGTGCGGTGGGCGCCCCGGGGGTCGGTGCGCCACAGGCCCTTGCCGTTGATGGTGCCTTCCGGCGCGTTGAGGGCCACCTTGTCGAGGCGCCACACCCGGCCTTCGTTGCGGGCCAGCAACTCCAGCTTGCCGAAGCGGCGGCTGCCCAGGGTGAAGCTGTCGGCGGTGATGTCGAGGCCGGGCAGTTCATCCTGGCGCTCGGCTTCGCCCATTTTTTCCATGGCGGCCTGCTGGGGCGTGGCTTCGGGCAGGATCAGGTGCTTCAGCCGCGCCCGCACCCGGCCCTGGCCGCTGCCGTCCCACTGAATCTGGCCGGAGGCTTCCTTGGCCAGGAGGTCCAGCTGCCAGGTTGTGCCCGTCGGGCTGGCCTTCAGCACCACGTCGTGGAAACGGCGGCCGCCTGCATCCAGCAGGGGCGTCTTGAGCAGCACCTGGCTGAGGGGCAGGCTGGCCTCCTGGGCACTGCCGCTGGCGTTGCTGTTATTGCTGCTGCCATTGCTGCTGCCGTTGGGCGGCAACAGGGCCTGGCGCCAGTAATCCACATCGACGCTGGGCTGGGCAATCGTGAGTGTCAGCCCCCGCTCCGGCAACACCAGGGGTTCGCCCAGGGCCAGGGCGCCCCGCTCCAGCACCAGGCCGGCGCTCTCGCGGCGGCGGATGAGCTGGGCGGCAGCGAGCTTGCCCAGGCTGAACTTGACCTGCTCCCGGGACACCGGGGGCGGCGCCCCCTTGCGGGCCGGGGCGTCGGGCAGGGCGGCCCGCTCCAGGCGCAGGGGCAGGGTCTGGGAGGCCGGCTTGTTGAAGGGCTCGGGCAGGCTGGAGGCCAGGCCCTTGAGGTCGGATTCGATGACCATCTCGGCGCTCTTCTTGCGCACCCGCACCTCCCCCTTCCAGGCGGCGCTGCCGGAAAGGTTGTCGAAGAGGGGCAGATCCAGTTGGCGGCGCAGGGCCAGGGCGGTGAGGTTGCCCGAGGCATTGACCAGCACCTTGTCGCCTTCGTTGCTGGCGTAGAGGCGCAGGGGGCCGCCCAGCAACTGGCCGGTGACTTCCTTGATGCTGATGCCACCATCGGTGAAGTGCAGGCGGCCATTGACCTGGGTGATGGGCGGCAGGCCCGGTTCCACGGTGACCTGGTTGTTGAGGAATTCGAATTCCCCCTTCACCTTGGTATCGACGAGATGGCGCAGGGGCATGTCGATGGCCAGGTTGAGGCGCCCTTCGCCACCGGCCCGCATGTCCTCGGTGAAGTTGTCGATCTTGTTGCCCACCGGGCTCTGGTCGATGAACTTGAGGAATTCCGCCGTCGGCCCTTCGGCCTTGCCGGTGATCTTGAGCAGTTCCTCCGGCGCATCCAGGTCGGGGATTTCGGCCTTCACGGCGGCAAGGCGGGCCCCCAGCAGCCGCGCGCTCTTGGCTTCGATCAACATGCGCGCCGCCTCGAAACGCAGGCTGCCCTGGATATCGTCAATGCGGGGCCAGCCGGTGCCGTAATCCAGGGTGGCGTTGTGGATGCGGGCGGTGACGAGGAACTGCCCTTCCTTCGGGTCCAGGAAGGGGAAGCGGGCCAGGTCGCCCTTGAGGATCAGCTTGGCCTCGCTGGCGGTGCCGCCGGTGATGGCGGTCTTCAGCCAATCCCGCGCGTCCTGGGAGACGGCCAGGGGCATGTAGCGCCACACCGCGGTGCCATCCGCCTTGCTGATGCCGGCGGTGAGGTCGATAGTGCCGGGGCCTTCGCCGCCGAGGCGGTAGGTGCCCTGGGCGGAGCCGGTGGCGTCGGGGCTGGTGAAGGCGAAATTGTCGAGGCTCACCTCCAGCTTCGGCCCTTCGATCTTCCAGCTCACCTGGCTGGTGAGGGAATCCACGGCGATGCGGGGTTCGGGGAAGACCTGGGGCAAATCCAGGGTGGCTTTCTGGGACCGCAGGGTCAGGCTGCCGCCCCGGTCCCCGGCGTCCACGCTGCCGCTCATGCCGGCAAAGCCGGGGAAGTGGGTGCTGGCCTTGATGCCGAGGTCGCTGAAGCGGGCCTTCAGGTTGTATTCCTGGGCTGCGCCGTCCTTGTCGGACCAGACGGCCTTGAGGTCCTGCACCTGGCCCCGGGGCTCGTATTCCTCCAGCCACTGGCGCACTTCCTGGCCCAGGGGCAGGTGGCCGGCCAGGGCTGCCAGGGCGCCCAGGTCGAGGGTATTGGCGCTGCCGCTGCCACGCCGGCGGTCGGAGAAGAGGCCGCCTTCCTGCCAGGTGAAGGCAAAATCGGTGGGCTCCAGGGTGACGCCGGCCCGGGTGGCCAGGCTCAGCTGGCGGCCGTTGAGGCGGGTATCGCCCTTGCGCCGCTGGCCGCTGATGCGGCCTTGCAAGTGCAGCAGGTCGAGTTCGGGCAGGTCCTTGGCCAGTTGCAGGCGCAGGTCCCGCAGGCCCACGTCGGCGGTGGCCGCCACCGGCAGGCCTTCATCCACCTCCAGCCAGAGGCGCAGGGCGCCATGGCCCTTGGGCAGGGAAACGGGGTAATCGACCCAGGCCTGCCAGGCCGCCAGGTCGGTGCTGTCGAACTGGGTGTAGAGCTGGCCGCTCCAGTCTTCCAGGCGGGTGGGGTCGCCGCCCCGCAGGTCGCCCCGTACATCGAGGCGGGAGGCCAGTTCCGGCGGCGGCAGGGCGGAAAGGCCGAAACGGTGCCGGCTGCCGCTGTTTTCCAGGAGCAGGTTCACCGCCTCCAGGGTCAGGGGCGGGGCGCCCCGTTGCAGGTCCTCCCAGACGATGGTGGCGTCCTTGATGTGGATGCGGTGCTGGGCCAGCACCCAGTTGAGGGCACCGCCGTCATCGCTGCCGCTGCTTTCCACGGGAATGCCGGCCACTTCGAAGCTGCCGTCGGCGTTGCGCCGCACCAGCAGGGTGGGTTCCTGGATTTCCAGCAGGTGCAGGCGCAGGGAAAGGCTGGGGACACTCCACCAGGAGAGGACGCTATCCACCTGCTGGAAGGCCAGAGCCGGGTTGCCCTGACGGTCGGCCACCCGCACATCGGCCAAGGTCAGTTCGGGGCGCAGGCCGCGCCAGCCTGCGTCAATGTGGCCGATGGTGACGGGCAGGCCGAGGGCCCGGCTGGCGGCCCGCTCGATATCGCCCCGGTAGTCGCCCACGTGGGGCAGCACCCAGTAGCGCAGGGCCAGGACCAGGAAGGCGAAAGCGAAATAGCCCACCACGCCGGCCCACAGGGAAAGACGCCCGGCCCGCCGCCAGAAGACCCGGGCACCGGGGCTGGCGACGAACGGCAGGAGGCGATGCAAGCGGTGGTAAAGCGCCGGTCGCAGGGAGGCGTCCGCAAGAGAATCAGCAGGAGAGTCAGCGGGTTCAGCCATGGCTTAGCCGCCGGTGCTTTGCAAAGGAGTCGGGGGGGTCACTACAATGGTCGGTTCTTGGTGTGATGGAAGGGATTTTAACCCACTCCCCTTCACTCCCACCCACTCCTGCCACTGTCGCAAGACGGATGTAAACCGATTGCCATCCATGACGCATAACGATCACGCCGCCGACACCGCCACCAGCCCTGCCCCGCTCCCCGCCGCCTGGCAGCCCGCCCTGGACCACAGCGCCTACCTGCGCCAGCTGCTGGCCTGCCGCAGCGAGCTGGTGCCCATCCTGATCGAATCCTGGCAGCGGGCCCTCACCGCCGCCGACCTGGAGGACTGGATCGCCCAGGCCGCCCCGGCGGATGAAGAAGCCCTCAAGCCGGTGCTACGCCGCCTGCGCCAGCGCGTCATGGCCCACCTGATCATCCGCGATATCGCGGCCGCCGCCCCCCTCAAGGAGGTGGTGGAAACCATGACCCTGCTGGCCGACATCACCACCAATTTCGCCCTGGACTTCGTGCACCGCAGCCTGGTGCAGCAGTACGGCGAACCCCTGGACAGCCAGGGCCGACCCCAGCGCCTGCTGGTGGTAGGCATGGGCAAGCTGGGCGGGCGGGAGCTGAACGTTTCCTCCGACGTGGATTACATCTTCGTCTACCCGGAAGAAGGCCAGACCGCCGGCCGCGCCGACGGCGGCGGCCAGGTGGACAACTATGATTTCTTCCACCGCCTGGGCAAGCGCCTGATCATCGCCCTGGGGGACCTCACCGCCGACGGCCAGGTCTTCCGCGTAGACATGCGCCTGCGCCCCAACGGCGATTCCGGCCCCCTGGTATGCAGCCTGGACGCCCTGGAAAACTACTTCATCACCCAGGGCCGGGAGTGGGAACGCTACGCCTGGATCAAGGCCCGGGTGATGAACGCCGGCGCCAACGATGTGAATAACTGGGGTCCGGTGCTGAGCCAGACCGGCCGGCCCTTCGTCTTCCGCAAGTACCTGGATTTCGGCGCCATCAACGCCATGCGCGACCTGCACGCCCAGATCCGCCGCGAGGTGGCGCGCAAGGACATGGCCAAC
Organism: Azospira sp. I13; assembly: GCF_003112695.1. GTDB lineage: Bacteria > Pseudomonadota > Gammaproteobacteria > Burkholderiales > Rhodocyclaceae > Azospira. The sequence continues at coordinate 49,881 of NZ_BFBP01000004.1, read as the reverse complement.
CACGTCAAGCTGGGCCCCGGCGGCATCCGGGAAATCGAATTCATCGCCCAGGTCTTCCAGCTCATCCGCGGCGGCCGCGACACCGCCCTGCAGATCCGCCCCACCCTGGAAGTGCTGGCCCTGCTGCCGGAACGGGGCCTGATGGCCCAGGAGGCGGTGGCCGAGCTGACCACCGCCTACGATTTCCTGCGCCGCCTGGAACACCGCCTGCAATACGTGGCCGACCAGCAGACCCACAGCCTGCCGGAAGATGCGGAAGGTCAGGCCCGCATCGCCCGTTCCATGGGCTTTGCCGACTACCCGGCCCTGCTGGCCGTGCTCGACGGCCATCGCCAGCGGGTCTCACTGCATTTCGAAGCCGTCTTCGCCGAGCCCGACCAGGCCAGCGCCCAGGCCGAGACCCTCACCGCCCTGTGGCAGGGCGCCCTGGAATGCGACGGCGCCCAGGAGAAATTCGCCGGCCTCGGCTTTGCCGACGTGCAGGCCTCCCTGGAACGGCTGCAGGCTTTCCGCGACGGCGCCCGCTACCAGCAGCTGCCCGCCAGCAACCGGGAACGTATGGACGCCCTGGGCCCGCGCCTGATCGAAGCCGCCGCCGCCACGCCGACACCGGATCTGACCCTTTCCCGCTGCCTCGCCTTCCTCGAGGCCATCGGCCGCCGCGGCGCCTACCTGGCCCTGCTGCAGCAGTATCCCCAGGCCCTGAAGAAGGTGGCTGAACTCATCGGCGGCTCCAGCTGGGCCGCTGAATACCTGACCCGCCACCCCATCCTGCTCGATGAGCTGCTGGACCCGCGCCTGCTGGAGGTGGCTACCGACTGGCAACGCTTCCGCCGCGAACTGCGCCGGGCCCTGGACGAATGCGCCGGCGACACGGAACGGGAGATGGACCTGCTGCGGGAACTGCACCACGCCCAGGTCTTCCGCCTGCTGGCCCAGGACCTGGCGGGCCTGCACAGCATCGAGAAAATCTCCGACCACCTCACCGAGCTGGCCGACATCCTGGTGGCCGAGACGGTGCGCCTGTGCTGGGGCAAGCTGAAGACCCGGCACCGGGAGGAACCGGTCTTCGCCGTCATCGGCTACGGCAAGCTGGGGGGCAAGGAACTGGGCTACGCCTCGGACCTGGACATCATCTTCCTCTACGACGAGAAGAAGGACACCGCCCTGGAAGCCGAGGAGGTCTACGCCCGCCTGGCCCAGCGGGTGAACACCTGGCTATCGTCCCAGACCCCCGCCGGCCTGCTTTTCGAGACCGACCTGCGGCTGCGCCCCAACGGCGATTCGGGCCTGATGGTCTGCTCCCTCGCCTCCTTCCGCGAATACCAGCTGAAGAATGCCTGGGTCTGGGAACACCAGGCCCTCACCCGGGCCCGCTTCGTTGCCGGCGACGCGGACGTGGGCGCGGGCTTCGACGCCATCCGCGAGGAAATCCTGCGCCAGCCGCGGGAACTGCCCAAGCTCCGGGAAGAAGTGCTGGCCATGCGCCAGAAAATGGTGGACAACAACGCCTCCGACGCCGAGACCGTGGCCCGGGGCGAGTTCGACATCAAGCAGGACCCGGGCGGCATCATCGACGTGGAATTCATCGTCCAGTACCTGGTGCTGGGCCACGCCCACGCCCACCCGGAACTTTCCGGCAACCTGGGTAACATCGCCCTGCTCGGCATCGCCGCCCGCCTCGGCCTGATTCCCGCGGCCCTGTCCGAGCCGGTGCAGAACGCCTACCGGGACTACCGCCGCCTGCAACACGCCAAGCGCCTCAACGGCAACCCCAAGAGCCGCGTCCCCCGGGAAACCGTAGCCGACCGCATCGGCGCGGTGCGGGCGTTGTGGGACGAGGTGTTCAAGGGCTGACACGGCGCCACGCCGCAACCCCGGCGCCCCGGACGGGTGCCGGAGCCAATGAAAAAGCCGCCGGGGCGACCTGGCGGCTTTTTCATGACGGCGGCGGATGACGGCTAGGGGTGTCGGCTGCGGGGCCGGCGGCCCTTTCCGCTGCCGGCAAACACGGCGGCGGTTCGGCTGGATTACGGGAAAGCGGAACGGCCCGGCTCAGCCCAATACAACCCAATACAACCCAATACAGCCCGACTCACCCCGGCCAAATCAGCCCTAATGGGCAGTAAAATTGACCGGCCGGGGGCCGCGCTTTTTCGGCCGCACCACCACCGTATTGGCCAGCTTGTCATGCCAGCCCTGCTTGTGGCTATCCAGCCCGACCCAGATCAGGCCAAGGCCGAGGGGGAGGGAGGAAACGAAATAGGCCAGGTAACGGCCGATGCTCTGCCCGACGGAAAGGCTTTCGCCGGAATCCGCATCGACGACGCGCAGGGAAAATACCGCCTTGCCCGGGGTGGCCTGCCGATGCACCCAGAAGAGCACCACCGCCACCGCCGGAAATACCCAGGAAATGAGGAAATCCGCTGGGCCGGCGATCATTTCCTCCGCGCTGAAATACTGCCAGCCGTAGATCGCTAGCAGCAGGGGAAAGGTCACCAGCAGCATCAGCACGGTGTCGATGAGGCTGGCCCCCACCCGCACCCAGAAGCCGGCGTATTCCAGGGTGTATTCCACCTCCGCCCCATCCACCACTGCCGTCTGTGCCGCTGCCGGCGACTCGGTTTGCTGCGTTGCTGCCATGGGAATTCCTTTCCGGGTTGCGGGCCGGGGCGCAGCCGCGTCCCGGCGGGGTTCAGCGATTCAGGGGTGACTCACGGGCGCGGCGAGGGGCATCAGATATCCAGCGCCAGATACCAGCGGGCCTTGATGGCGGCGGCCTGCGCCAGCACCGCCTGGTATTCCGCCAGGTCTTCCAGCACCTCTTCCACCGCCTCCGCTGACCCGCCCAGAGCGGCCGGATTGGCCTGGATGGCGGCAATCAGGGCGGTGATGAGGCGGATGCCCTCCTGGGGGTCAAACCACTTTTCGGCACCGTCCTCCCCTTCGGGCAGGGGAATGTCCTCATCGAGGAAATCGGCGAAATCGTCCATGGGCTGGCCGAGGAAGGAATCCAGGGGCGGCAGGCCCTGGGCCGCGCACAGGGCATTCAGCCGATCGGCCGCGCGGGCGACGGCCTTGCCATTGACAAAGGTCTCGAAGCCGGGATCGTCAACATCCAGGACCACGTAATACGCAACAGACATGCTTTCTCCTTGATAGGCGCGGGGCACGGTGGCAATGGGGGCAATGCGAAAACCGCTGGGCAGGAGCCTCGGCTAACGGAGGCCCGGGCGAACCTGGCTGCGCAGCCGTCGCCGTTACCCGCACAGCATAAACAGCGCCCCTCCCCCTGTCGAGCGGCCTCCGCCCGATCCTCGGGCAGAGCAGCCTGCGGCAAACCAGCCCCGCCTCCAATCTTCCGGCCACAGCCGAAATACCGGTAAAACCGCCCTGAGAGGCAATAGGGACGCGGGCCACCCTGGAGCGCCGCATCCTGGCTTGTTGCCAGAGGCGCTACGAGGAAGAACGGCGCCCCTATTGCCTCTCCGGGGCATCCACTTTCAGGCGTTCCGCATCATCCCCGCCGGGCAGGCGGCAAGCCCGAAGCTGCCCGTCCGGCGCGGGGGCACCGTCGCCCATGGGCGCCTGGGCGTCGCAGGATGGGGAAGGAAGAGGAAATGGGGCGACGTCGGGGAAATGAAAGGAAAGCGGAAAACCAACGACGGCCTCAGGTGCCGCCGTCGAAATAGCGGCGCGGCTCAACCCCCAGGGCGCGGCGGAACATGGCGGTGAAGGCGCTGGGGCTGCGGTAGCCCAGCTGCTCCGCCACCCGCGCCACCGGCAGGCCGTTGGCCAGGTGGCCGAGGGCTTCCACCAACCGGGCCTGCTGGCGCCATTGGCGAAAGCTCATGCCGGTTTCCCGCTGGAAGAGGCGGGCCAGGGTGCGGGTACTGGCGGCGTGGCGCTCGGCCAGGGCTTCCAGGGTGTCCTGCTGATCCGGCCGGGCCAGCTGGCTGCGGCACAGGCGCAGGAGCCGGGGCTCGCTGGGCATGGGCAGGTGCAGGGCGGGAATCTGGAGAAAGCGCAGTTCCTGAAGCGCCAGACTGGCGATCATGCCGCCCCGGCCGCTCAGGTCGTAAGCCAGGGGCTCTTCGAGCAGGGCGAGAATGAGGGCCCGCAACAAGGGCCCCACTTCCATCAGGCAGCAGTGGGTGGGCAGGGCGGGGGCGGCGTCGGGGCGAATGTAGAGGGTGCGCATTTCCACCGCCCCCAGCATCACCACCTTGTGGTCGGTTTCTGCCGGAATCCAGACGCCCCGCACCGGCGGCACCACCCAACAGCCGGCGGCCGTTTCCACCCGCATGACGCCCCGGCCGGCGTAGATGAGCTGGGCCCGGGGGTGGCGATGCACCGGGGTGGCGCCGCCCTGGTAGTCCCGGGCCTTGGCGGTGACCGGATGGGGCAGGGTCTGATGCAGATCGTCGTGGCTGGCCACACCGGGCGGCGGCGACGCCGGGGCGGTTGCGCTTGGCTGATTCACGATAGTTGTTGTCGGGACATTTTTGATCCCGCCATTCTAGACTGCTTTCCCCTGCCACAGGTTGGTGCTGCGGCGATCAACGGCGCAGCGCCTCACCCCACAGGCAGGAGCGATTCATCACGGGCAAGCACGTGCAACACACAGCAGCCCACACGCAACCCTCTGCCCCCAAGCCATTTGATTTGATAAGGCATTTCATGGAAAAGACCCTGACCGCCCCCGGCAGCCCCGCGGGCCAACCGGCCAGCCCCTTGGCCGTGCCGCCCACGGCCTACGCCATCATCGCCGCCATCAGTTTCTCCCACCTGCTCAACGACATGATGCAGTCGGTGCTGCTGGCGATTTACCCCATGCTCAAGCAGGACCTGGTGCTGTCCTTTGCCCAGGTGGGCCTGATCACCCTGGCCTACCAGCTCACGGCCTCTCTGCTGCAACCACTGATCGGCCTGTACACCGACCATCGGCCCAAGCCCTACTCCCTGCCCGTGGGCATGGGCTTCACCCTGGTGGGGCTGTTGCTGCTGGGCCAGGCCCACAGCTTCGGCCTGGTGCTGCTGGCGGCTTCCTTGGTGGGTATCGGCTCTTCCGTCTTCCACCCGGAATCCTCCCGGGTGGCGCGCATGGCGGCGGGGGCTCGGCCGGGCCTGGCTCAATCCCTGTTCCAGATCGGCGGCAACCTGGGCACGGCCCTCGGCCCGCTGCTGGCGGCCCTCATCATCGTGCCCTACGGCCAGGGCAGCGCCGCCTGGTTCTCCCTCGCCGCCCTGGCCGGCGTGCTGGTGCTGAGCCGGGTCGGGCACTGGTCGGCCCACCATGTGGCCAGCTTCCGCACCCGTATGCGGGCCCACCCGGGCCACGCCCTGACCCGGCGCCAGGTGGCGGTCTCACTGCTGGTGCTGGGGGCCCTGATGTTCTCCAAGTTCTTCTACATGGCCAGCCTGCAGACCTTCTACACCTTCTACCTGATGGAGAAGTTCGCCCTGCCCTTGCAGCAGGCCCAGATGTATCTCTTCGCCTTCCTCCTGGCCACGGCGGTGGGCACGGTGGCCGGCGGCCCCATCGGCGACCGCATCGGCCGCAAGCGGGTAATCTGGGGTTCCATTCTCGGCGTGGCGCCCTTTGCTCTGCTGCTGCCCCATGTGGATCTGCTGTGGACGGGCGTACTGTCGGTGCTGATCGGCTTGATCCTGGCCTCGGCCTTCTCCGCCATCCTGGTCTACGCCCAGGATCTGGTGCCGGGCAAGGTGGGCGCCATCTCCGGCCTCTTCTTCGGCCTGGCCTTCGGCCTCGCCGGCATCGGCGCCGCCCTGCTCGGCCAACTGGCCGACAGCGCCGGCCTGGGCATGGTGTATGAACTGTGCGCCTACCTCCCCCTGATCGGCCTGCTCACCGTCTTCCTGCCGGACATTGCCCATCGCTGAGGGCCGGCGGTAGATGCCATAGCTGCCGCCATGCCTGGATGAGGCATCCAAGCAAAAGGGCGCTCCCACGGGAGCGCCCTTTGTTCTGGCGATGTCGGCGGCAGTTCAGCCTCAGGCGAGCCATTCCCTTGGCGCTGCCCGCGCGGGTGAAGGGGCTCGCGGATGAAGTGGCAGTATCCGGCCTCAAGCCAGAATGGCGGAAGTCGGCAACCCCACCAACTTGCCATCCCCATACGTCTTGATGACCTGGGCAATGACCACCTGATAGCCATCCAGCCAGTTCTCCTGGGCCACCTTGGCCTCCCGGTGGGCCGGATGATGAATCAGGGCCTGCAAGGCCTCCAGGGATTCCCAGTAATAGACATTGGAAACCAGGCCCGTCGCCGGATTCTCCCAAGCCTCTTCCCCCAGATACCCGGGAATCTCCTTGGCCGCCACGGCAATGGCGTTATCGAGACGATAGAAAGCATCGTCAAACTGCTTCTTCTGGAAAATGAAGGTGGAGGAGTACATGGTCTTTCGGGGGATGGGGTTACGTGGAGCTAACCTGCGCCGGAGCGCGGAGGGAACCCAACGGCTCAGCGGTTGGGCGTCAGGTTGAGCGCAGGGTTAGGCAGCACTTGTTGTGGCGAGATAGATTTGTCGGCACACCTCCTCTTCACCAAGAGCCTCCCAATCAATACCCTTGATGTTGAGTAAAGAGGGACTGTAGTCATACACCTGTTGTTTCGTAACGCCGTACCAGATGGGAAGAACAAGGGCTCGATCTTCGAGGATTTCGCGCGTGAAGATTGATTCGAACTCCTTCTTGCCCCAACCGCGATTATTGATGAAGTTCTGACTCAAGATGAGTACGCATCGCTTGCACTCTTTCAGGCCGCGTTCGATTGATTCACGAAGGTTCGCACCTAAGGGTAGCGAAAATTCGTCGTACCAGACGGGGCAAAGCTTTCTCTGAAGGTTTAACGCGATAGGACGAGCCACCGATTCTTTGTCGCGTGAGTCGTGGCTGATGAAGGCAAGAGGCTTCTCGCGCATTGCGCGCTCCTTTGCGTAGGTGACGTCGCGGAACTGAAGGTCGTGCCCGAGCGACGCAGCCGCAACCTGGAGCGCCGCGACCTGTTCTGCGGATAGGCATGTCTCCGCGTAGAGGAAAACCCTTCGAGATGGAGAAATCTGAAGGAGTTCACGCCAAGATGGATCTCCATGAAGTTGGTATTCAACTCTGAAGGGATCCACATTGTGCACACGCAGTGCCCCGTGGAAGGTTCGGGCGGTTGGAAGCACAATGCCTCCCTTGAGAGATACCTGCGTCTCACCGTACTTCAGTTGTCCAAGAAACCTTTCGAAATCAAGGGGTGTTAGCGTAGGGTTCTCAACGTAGCAAGCCAAAAAGGCGGAACTAGCATTTGCGTCGTAGAGGATTACCGCTTCGCACGGCAAAGCAATATCCGGAAAAGCAACGTTAACTCTCAGAGCATAATCAAAGTCGGTGTTGAAGTATTGCCGGATGTTCGACATGGTGTTTTGAGTGGACTAACGTTTGATGTGAGGGGCGCCGCAGTGCGAAGTGCGGAGGGAAGCCAAAGTGCAGCTTTGTACGTACCTCTCGACAGAATTGTTAGAGCTTTTCAGCGCAGACTTCATACGCAGGCAGCCCATCTTTTAACCAAAAATACTCAGTGCAGCTTTCTTTGCCAGTAACAACTCTCTGGCCAACATCTAAAGAATCGATTGCTTCGATCAAGGATACGACACCTGAATTATCGCGATCCATCACGTTGAATGGCATCGGTGAGCAAAAGATGATCGCTACATAGCCAACAACCCCGAGAACCACAGCGACACAGCCGATAAGCAAGGGTATAAAAGGCATAGCTCTAATGTGAAGTAGACGACAATCTGCCATATAAGTCGTCGCACTGCCGTATAACACCGGCAACACACCACCTGGTTGCCACCTTTTCCGCGACATGAACATTTATGGGCGTCGATAACAGAAGTGAAAACATGGCATGGCAGCAGCCAGCAAAATTCAGCCCATGAGCATAATGAGCCACTCGATTTATGTCGAGTAACCACATCAAAGCGCCGCACCATCAGCCCAGGATGGCGTGAGCACCGCCACGGCCACAAGCGCTGCCGGAATCGACCCAAGCCCCTGCCCTGCAAGCCAATCCCCATGCCTTCCCCACCCCTACCATGCCGGAGAATGGCGCCCCGCCTGCCTCCCTGGTGAATGCCTGCAAGCGCCCCATTCCCCAAACCGGCCCGGTCCGCTCAAGGGTGTATAATCCCCGCCCTATGTCCTTGATGCCACATTTACTTTTCTGCGGAGACGCTCCCTTTGCGTTTTGACGAACTGGGCCTGGCGCCCGAAATTCTTAAGGCTGTGACCGAGATGGGTTACGCCGAAGCAACCCCGATTCAGCAGCAGGCCATTCCCCTGGTCCTGCAGGGCAAGGACCTGAAGGCCTGCGCCCAGACCGGTACCGGCAAGACCGCCGCCTTCACCCTGCCCCTGATCCAGCGCCTGATGCACCTGGATACGCCCAGCCCCTCCCCCGCCAAGCACCCGGTGCGGGCCCTGATGCTGGCCCCGACGCGGGAACTGGCCCTGCAGGTATACGAGTCGGTCAAGGCTTACACCAAGCACACCCACTTCCGCTCCATCTGCCTCTTCGGCGGCGTGGATATCAAGCCCCAGATCGCCGAGATGAAGAAGGGCGTGGAGTTCGTCGTTGCCACCCCGGGCCGCCTGCTGGACCACGTGGAACAGAAGAGCGTCTCCTTCAACCAGGTCCAGGCCCTGGTGCTGGATGAGGCCGACCGCATGCTGGACATGGGCTTCATCCCCGACATCCAGCGCATCCTCAACATGCTGCCGAAGACCCGGCAGAGCCTGCTCTTCTCCGCCACCTTCTCCAACGAGATCCAGCGCCTGGCCGACACCATGCTGCAGTCGCCGATCCTGGTGGAAGTGGCGCGGCGCAACCAGGTGAACGACACCATCACCCACCGGGTACACCCGGTGGCCGAGACGCGCAAGAAGGATCTGCTGATCAAGCTGCTGCGGTCCGGTGAAATTACCCAGACCCTGGTCTTCATGCGTACCAAGCAGGGCTGCGGCCGTCTGGCCCGGGAACTGGAGCGGGCCGGCATCGCCGCCGATTCCATCCACGGCGACAAGTCCCAGAACGAGCGCATCAAGGCCCTGGATGCCTTCAAGAACGGCGGCTGCAAGGTGCTGGTGGCCACCGACGTGGCGGCCCGCGGCCTGGATATCGACCACCTGCCCTACGTCATCAACTTCGAACTGCCCCACACGCCGGAAGACTACGTGCACCGCATCGGCCGCACCGGCCGCGCCGGCCGCCAGGGCAACGCCATTTCCCTGGTCTGCGCCCATGAAGTGGGCTATCTGGTGGATATCGAGAAGCTCATCAAGATGCAGATCGAGCAGGTCATGGTGACGGGCTACGAGCCGGAGTACGACTACGAGTACCCGCCCGGCAGCGGCAAGAAGCGCAAGGCCCACGAAACCCACGCCAAGTCCCAGCCGGTGGCCGGCCGCAGCCAGCCTCCGGCCAAGCGCAGCAAGATGATTGCCGCCGACGGCTTCGATTTTTCCAAGCCTTACGAGCCCACCGCCGCGCCGGCCAGCGTGCCGAGCAAGGAAGAAGTGGCTCACACTCCGGTCGGCACGCACGACCCCCACAAGCCGAAGAAGCCCATGGTCGCCGCCCTCCTCGGCGGCCTCGGACGCCGCTAAAGCAAAAGCCGCCCAAGGGCGGCTTTTTTCATGGCGGGAGCGGCTGCCGGGGCTGCCCGGGCGACCGCTGTTTCACCTCACGCTGTCAGCGGGTGCAGTAGTTGCGCCACTGGCCGTAATCCTCCCGCAACATCATGGTGCTGCGCACCAGCCGGGTCTGGCCGTCGAACAGCACGTTGAAGCGGGAAGGATGCATCCAGGCATCGCAGAAGCGCCATTCCCAGACCCGTTCGTCGCGCTGGGCAAAATACTGGACCCAGCCCGGAGGGCCGAAGCGCTGGCGGATATCTTCTTCCGTATCGCCGGCCCGCACCTTGGCGAATTCCTCTTCCACCAGCACGTTGCTGACACTCCGCACCAGGCCATCCGGGGCGACGCTCACCACCCGGGTGATGAAGCCCTGGGGCGCTGTCGGGTAGAACAGGCGCTCGCCGCCATCGGCCTCGGTCTGGCGCTGGGCCGGGGGACCCCAGGCGCGCAGGACCTGTTCGCGTTGGGTATAGGGGTTGGCAGGAGGGGTGGCACAGCCGGCAAGCAGGGCCGCCAGGGCCAGGAGCAAGGGGGAAAATAGGCGTTTCATGGCGCAAGGATGAACCAGGCGGCGCCGGGATGCAACGGCCCCGGCACCCGCCCGGCCTCAGCGCAATGTAAACAGATACTTCGGCGCCGGCGGTGGCGCCTCTTCCGCTACGCCGTCGAAGAGCCCCATGGCCAGCCGCAGGCGCTCGGCCAGTAAGGCCAGTTCCTCATGCCCTGACTGTTCGGCCAGGGTCAGGATGGTGCGGGCATATTCCGGGTTGGCCTGCATGTAGTCCACATCGGTGATGCGGTTGAGATTGCGGCGCATCAGGACATGCACGCGCCCGATCAGGGCGAAGATTTCGCTCTCGCTGCTCATGGCCGCCCCTCCTTATTCCAGGTGCTCGCCGTGTTGGGAGATATCCAGGCCCTGGCGCTCGTCTTCCTCATCCACCCGCAGGCCCACCACCAGGCTCACCGCCATCAGCACCAGCATGGTGGCGACGACGCTGAAGGCGGCCGTAGCACTGATGCCCACCAGCTGCTTGAACACCGAGCCCCGTACCCCGCCGATGGCCGGGCTGGCAAACACCCCCGTCAGCAGGGCGCCCACGATGCCGCCCACGGCATGGATGCCGAACACGTCCAGGGAGTCGTCATAGCCGAACAGGCGTTTCAAGGCCGTGGCTCCCACATAGCAGGTCAGCCCGCCGGCAATACCGATGAAGAAGGCACCGCTGGGCTCCACGTAGCCGGAGGCAGGGGTCACCGCCACCAGGCCGCCGACGGCGCCGGAAATCACCCCCAGGGCGCTGGGCCGGCCCCGCACCACCCATTCCACCACCATCCAGGCCATGGCCGCGGCGGCGGAGGCCACCTGGGTCACCACCATGGCCATGCCGGCCCGGGCATCGGCCGCCAGAGCGGAACCGGCATTGAAACCGAACCAGCCCACCCACAGCAGGGCAGCCCCCACCACGGAAAAGGCCAGGCTATGGGGCATCATGGGCTCGTTGCCGTAACCCAGGCGCTTGCCGACGACGATGGCTGCCACCAGACCGGCCACCCCGGCATTGACATGCACCACGGTGCCGCCGGCGTAGTCCAGCACCCCCATGCGGGCCAGCCAGCCGTCGTCGCTCCACACCCAATGGGCCACCGGGGCATACACCACCAGGGACCACAGGGCGGCGAACAGCAGCAGGGCGGAAAAGCGCATGCGTTCGGCGAAGGCCCCCACCACCAGGGCGGTGGTGATGATGGCAAAGGTCAGCTGGAACATGAAATACACCGTCTCCGGCACCGGCGCCGTAGGCAGGCCCGCCTGGCCGTCGAGGCCCAGACCGTGCAGCAGCAGGCGATCCATGCCGCCCAGGTAGGGCGTGCCCGGGCGCAGGGCCAGGGTGTAGCCCATGGCCATCCAGGTCAGGGTAACGATGGCCGCCACGGCAAAGACCTGGGTCATGGTGGACAGCACATTTTTCTTGCGCACCATGCCGGCGTAGAAGAGAGCGACTCCGGGCAGGGTCATGAGCAGCACCAGGGTGGAGGAGGTCAACATCCAGGCGGTGTTGGCGCCATCAATCTGGCGGGCCTGGCTGTGGACAGGGCTGGGCGGCACCGGAATTTCCGGCAGCGCTGCCGTGGCGGGGGGCGGCGTATCGCGCTCCGCCGCCTGGGCCAGCAGGGCACTGGGGGCCAGGCCCACGGTGTCCGAATACTGGGCCAGGGCCGGCGAGCCCCAGAGCAGGAAAAACCCCAGGGACATGACCAGCCGCAACAGGCGGGCGACGGATATCCGGGTGACGGCGGCGAGGTGGCGTTTGGACGGGCCCATGTGCTCTCCTAGATTTATTTTTTGAATGCCCTTCCTCTGCAAGCCCCATGCCAACGTATGCCAAGTCAATTTCAGCGCGGGGAAAATATGGTTTTATTGCGCTGCATCAAGGAATTAGCCACCCTGCTTTTTCCCGCCCTGGCAACTTCAGGGCGCCCCAACCCCTGATGCCGCCGCCATGGCAGCCCCGCTCTGGTGCAGGGCGACGGTGAACAGGCACCAGATTCGATCCTCCCCGGGAAGGCTGGGCGGGGCCAAGGTGACCCAGGTCACAGACAGGCCTGGAAAGGCGGCGCTATTCTCAAATTCAGCAAACGCTAATATTTGAGGAGAACCCCATGAGCAAGTCTTTCGTCACCATTACCAGCGATGTATCCAAGGCCCTTGGCACCCTGCGGGAAGATATCCCCGACACCATGCAGGGCTTCAACGCCCTGGCCAAGGCCGCCCTCAAGGGCGGTGCCATCGATGAACTGCACAAGGAACTGATCGCCCTGGCCATCGGCATCGCCAGCCGTTGCGACGCCTGTATCGGCTTCCACGTGAAGGCCCTGATCCGCCTCGGCGTCACCCGCGAGCAGCTGATGGAAACCCTGGGCATCTGCGCCTACATGGGCGGCGGCCCCACCCTGATGTATGCCGCCGAAGCGGTGCGGGCCTACGAAGAGCTGACGGCCCGCCTGCAGGCCTAAGCCGCCTCTGCTGCGCTCCCGGCCTGAATTCCCGTCTTACTGTTCACCCTACTTTTCCCCAACCTTCGCCTTACGCGCCTTGCTCCTGCCCACGCCCCTCAGGCACGGCCGCCCTCCAGGCGGAAGCGCCGCAGGGAGCCGTGGAGGGACTGGGCCAGTTCCTCCAGGCGCTGGGCCGTATCGGCCGCTTCGTGGGTGGCGGCGCTGTTCTCTTCCACCATCTGGGCCACCTTCTCCACATTGGCGGAAATGTCGCTGCCAGCGTGCTTCTGCTCCCGCAGGGCATCGGCAATGACATTCACCGCCGCCACCACTTCCGCCGAACTGGCGCGGATGGCCTGCATGGAGCCACTGGCCTTCTCGGCCATGCTCACTCCCTGCTCCACCCGTGCGGTGGCGCCGCCCATGGCGGCCACCGCCTGCCGCGCCGCTTCCTGCACGCCGGCAATCATTTCGCTGATTTCCGTGGTGGCCAGGGCANCGTTCGGCCAGCTTGCGCACTTCGTCGGCCACCACGGCGAAGCCCCGTCCGGCCTCGCCGGCCCGGGCCGCCTCGATGGCGGCATTGAGGGCCAGCAGATTGGTCTGTTCCGCCACGGCGCGGATCACCTGCACGACGCTGGAAATTTCGTCGGAACGGCTGCCCATGGCCTCGATGGACTGGGCGGCGCCCCCTACGGCCTCGGCCACGCCGCGCATTTCCTCGACGGTGCGATGAATGATTTCGTGGCCGTCGCCGGAAAGCTGGCCGGTAGTGTCGGAAATGGCATGGGTATGGCTGGCGCTATCGCTGACTTGGGCGATGCTGACCGTCACCTCTTCCACCGCCGCCGCCATGGCCGCCGTGGCTTCGCTCTGGGTGGCGGAACTCTGGGCCAGTTGCACGGAATTGACGGAGAGGTTCCGGGCGGCGTCGGATACCTGGCTGGCGTTGTCCTGGATTTCCCCCACCAGGGCTCGCAGGCTGTCCCGCATGGCGGCCAAGGCGCCCACCAGGCTGTCGCCCCGGTCGCCGTGGTGCAGGCGCACCTCCGCCGTCAGATCGCCTTCGGCCAGGCGCTGCACCAGGGCCTTGGCCTCCTCCGGCTCGCCGCCCAGGGGGCGGGTCACACTGCGAATGATCCACAAGGCCAGCCCGGTGGCCAGGGCCACGGCGATAGCCAGAAAGCCCAGCATCAGGTTGCGGGCGTCGGCATAGGTTTCCCGGGCGGCAACGACGGATTCTTCGAACAGCTCGCCCTGGAAGGCGACAAAGGCATCCACGGTCTTTACATAGGCTTCCAGCCGGGGCATGCCCTCGCTGGCGAACAGCTTGGTGGCCTCTTCCCGCCGGCCGGCCTCCAGCAGTTCCAGGACCTGGGGGTAAGTATCGGCAAAGGCCTGGCGCCGAGCCCGCACCTCCGCCACCAGTTGCTTGCCCTTGGGGCGATAAAGCAGTTTTTCCAGGGTATCCAGGCGCTGGGTCACCAGGTCCCGGTACTGGGCGATCTTCTGCTTCTGCTCCGCCAGACGGGAGGTGTCGTGGAAGAGGGAAAACATGGTGCGGGCGACGTCGTTGGCGGCGTTGGCGATGTCCTTGGCCATCACCACCTTCTGCCAGTCCTTCTCCGCCATCTTGTCTACCTGGCTGTTTACATCGGCCAGAGCTTGCAGGGCCACCACCACCGCCAGGGCCAGCATGACCGTAAATAGACCGAAGCCCAGCGTCAGGCGTCCTCCGACCGACATTCGCAGCGCCATGTTGTTTTCCTGCTCTTTTTGTACAAGCCGGCCATTTGGCGCCTGGGCATAGTACAAAAACATAATCCAGATCAATTCCGGGCAGTAAAAACCAAAACTTCATGACAATCACCTATGCCGTCGGCGAGACAGCAAAGAAAACGCCGCCCGAAGGCGGCGTTTTCAGGGGATGCGGTGCAGCGGGAGGCGCTCAGGCCTCGGCCACGCCTTCCAGCAGTTGCTGCAGTTCGCCGGCCTGGTACATCTCGCGCATGATGTCGCAGCCACCGACGAATTCGCCCTTGATGTAGAGCTGGGGAATGGTCGGCCAGTTGGCGTAATCCTTGATGCCCTGGCGGATATCGGCGTTCTCCAGCACATTCACGCTGAAGAACTTGTTCACGCCACAGGCCTTGAGGATTTGCACGGCGGTGGAGGAAAAGCCGCACTGGGGAAACTGGGGCGTGCCCTTCATGTAGAGCACTACCGGGTTGCCAGTTACCTGTTCCTTGATCAGATCTTGTACGTCCACGCTACTTACTCCAGTCGATGATTCAATGTTGATCAGTGTTGATTGAGAGGGTTAATCCTTGAGCCTGCCGCCGCTGACCCGCTCGATGCCGGCCAGGTCGCGCCAGGAACCGACTTCTTGGAACCCGCCGGCGGCGAGAAGTTCGCGCACGCTGGCCGCCTGGTCGTAACCGTGTTCCAGCAGCAGCCAGCCACCGGGCACCAGATGGGCCGGCGCCCCGGCAATGATGGCGCGCAGGCAGGAGAGCCCGTCGCCGCCATCGGTGAGGGCCCCGTTGGGCTCGAAGGGCAGGCCGTTCTGCAACAGGTGTGGGTCCTGGGCCGCCACATAGGGCGGGTTGGAGACGATCAGCTCGAACTGCTCACCGGCCAGGCCGGCGAACCAGTCGCTTTGCCGGAATTCAA
The DNA here is from genome assembly GCF_003112695.1 of Azospira sp. I13. GTDB lineage: Bacteria > Pseudomonadota > Gammaproteobacteria > Burkholderiales > Rhodocyclaceae > Azospira. The sequence continues at coordinate 34,502 of NZ_BFBP01000004.1, read as the reverse complement.
CCCGGCCGCCCAGGCGCTCGGCATTCTCGGCCGCCACGGCCAGGGCCGCAGGGGACACATCCACCGCCGTCACCTTGGCTTCGGGCCATTCGCAGGCGATGCTCACGGCAATGGCACCGCTGCCGGTACCCAGGTCGGCCACCCGGGGCCAGGTCAGGCTTTTCAGGCGTTCCAGGGCCAGCAACACCAGCAGCTCGGTGTCAGGCCGGGGGATCAGCACATCGGGCGTCACCTTGAAGCTGCGGCTGAAAAATTCCTTCTCGCCGGTGAGGTAAGCCAGGGGCTCGCCCCGTTCCCGGCGCATGACCAGGGCCATGAAGGTCTCGCCGTCGGCGGCGGCCATGGGTGCGTCGGGCCGGGTCAGGTACTCCACATGGTTGATACCCAGGCAGTATTGCAGCAGCAGCCGGGCATCCAGGGGGGCGATGCGGCGACGCACCTGCTCCACCGCCTGGCGGCGGGTCAGGCCGGTGCTGTCGCCCGGGGCGGCGGCCGGAGCGGCTTTACCGGCGGCCATCTCAGCCCTGCTCGGCGGCCAGGGCGGCCAGCTGTTCGGCCTGATGCTCGGCCAGGAGGGCGGAGGTCAGTTCCTCCAGGTCGCCGTCCATGACGTAGTCGAGCTTGTACAGGGTCAGGTTGATGCGGTGGTCGGTGATGCGGCCCTGGGGGTAGTTGTAGGTGCGGATGCGCTCGGAGCGGTCGCCGCTGCCCACCAGGCTCTTGCGCGTGGCAGCCTCCTTGGCCTGCTGCTCGCGCACCTGCACATCCCTGATGCGAGCCGCCAGCACCCGCATGGCGGAAGCCTTGTTGGCGTGCTGGGAGCGACCGTCCTGGCACTCGGCGACGATACCCGTGGGCAGGTGGGTGATGCGCACCGCCGAATCGGTCTTGTTGATGTGCTGGCCGCCGGCGCCGGAGGCGCGGAAGGTGTCGATGCGCAGGTCGGCGGGATTGAGGTCCACGTCGGCCACTTCGTCCGCCTCGGGCATCACCGCCACGGTGCAGGCGGAGGTGTGGATGCGGCCCTGGGTCTCGGTGGCCGGCACCCGCTGCACGCGGTGGCCGCCGGACTCGAACTTGAGTTTGGAATAGGCGCCCAGGCCGGTGGAAGTGTTGCCGGCGATGCGCACGATCACTTCCTTGTAGCCGCCCAGGTCGGATTCGCTGGCGGAAACCACTTCCACCTGCCAACGCTGGCGCTCGGCGTAGCGGCTGTACATGCGGAAAAGGTCGGCGGCGAACAGGGCGGATTCGTCACCGCCGGTACCGGCCCGGATTTCCAGGAAAATGTTGCGCTCGTCGTTGGGGTCCCGGGGCAGCAGCAGCTTCTGCAGGTCCACTTCCAGTTCCGGCAGGCGGGCCTTGGCGGCTTCCACTTCCTCTTCCGCCAGTTCCTTCATGTCCGGGTCCGCCAGCATTTCCTGGGCCGCGGCCAGGTCGCCTTCGGCCTGGCGGAAGGCAGCGTAGAGGGCCACTACCGGGTCCAGTTCGGCCCGCTCCTTGGTCAGCTTGCGGAACTGGTCCATGTCCTTGGTGGCTTCCTCGCTGGACAGCAGGGCATCCACCTCCTCGAGGCGGCGGGTCAGTTGTTCGAGCTTTTCGCGGATGCTGGGTTTCATTCTGGGCAATCAATAGACGACAGCCACCCACGGCAGCAGGCCGGGCGCCGGGCGCCCGCGGCCCTATTCGCCGTGGTGCAGGTGGAAGAGGCGGGTGATGAGATGCTGCAGGTCGCCCCGCTCCTCCCCGGCCTGACTGAGGACCTGGGTGGGGGCATGGAGGAATTTGTTGGTCAGGCGCTGGGAGAGGGCCTGCAACACTTTTTCCGGGTTCTCGCCCCGGGCCAGCAGCTTCAGGGCGTGTTCCATTTCATGGCGGCGCATGCGCTCGGCGGAATCGCGCAGGGCGCGGATCACCGGCACGCTGTCCCGGGTATCCAGCCAGTGCAGGAACTGGCCGACCTGGGTGGTGATGATGGATTCGGCTTCCACCACGGCGGCCTGGCGGGATTCCAGGCCGGCTTCCACCACCTGAGCCAGATCGTCCACGGTGTAGAGGAAAACGTCGTCCAGCTCGCCCACCTCGGGCTCGATATCCCGGGGCACGGCCAGATCCACCATGAAGACGGGCTTGTGGCGGCGCGCCTTGACGGTGCGCTCCATCATACCCAGGCCGATGATGGGCAGGGGGCTGGCGGTGCAGGAAACCACGATGTCGAACTGGGGCAGGTGCTCGGCCAGGGCATCGAGGCGGATGGCGGTGGTGGCAATGCCGTCGGCCTGGAGCCGGTCGGCCAGGGCCTGGCCGCGCTCCACGGTGCGGTTGGCGATAGTCACCTGCTTGGGCTTCTGGGCCGCGAAGTGGGTGGCGCACAGCTCGATCATTTCACCGGCGCCGATGAAGAGGATGCGCTGGTCGGCCACGGATTCGAAGATGCGCTCGGCCAGATGCACGCCGGCGGCGGCCATGGAAACGATGTTGGCACCGATGGCGGTGGTGCTGCGCACTTCCTTGGCCACGGCGAAGGAGCGCTGGAACAGCTTGTTGAGCATGGTGCCCAGGGTGCCCGCCTCTTCCGCCACCCGCACGGCATCCTTCATTTGGCCCAGGATCTGGGGCTCGCCGATGACCATGGAATCGAGGCCGGAGGCGACGCGGAAGGCGTGGCGCACAGCCTCGGGCTGGGGCAGGGTGTACAAGTAGGGCTGGATGGTGCTGCGGGGCAGGCGGTGGTACTCGGCCAGCCAGTCGGCGGCCGCTTCCGGCGTATCCGTGGCGCAATACAGCTCGGTGCGGTTGCAGGTGGAGAGGATCGCCGCTTCCTTGACCGGCTTGGCCTGCACCAGCCCGGCCAGGGCTTCGGTCAGGGTCTCGGCATGAAACGCCACCTGCTCGCGCACCGAAACGGGTGCCGAGTGATGGTTGATACCGAGCGTGAAGAGGGCCAGGGACATGGGGATGGGCAGGAGCTGTGCGGGAAAGGTAGGCGGGAAGCAGGCGGCTCAGAAACTGGGGCGGATTATAACACCGCCCCCCCAAGGGGCTTTTCTGATGAACATCAAGGGCGCTGCCACTTCTCCCCGCAGCGGCCTCATTCTGGCTGCCGGCTGTCCAGCAGCAGGGTCACCGGGCCGTCATTGACCAGTTCCACCTGCATGTCGGCACCGAAGACGCCGCAGGCCACGGGACGCCCCAGGCGGCTTTCGAGCAGGGCGACAAAGCGTTCGAAGAGGGGACGGGCCACCTCCGGCGGCGCCGCCCGGCTCCAGGAAGGCCGGTTGCCCTTGCGGGTGGAGGCAAAGAGGGTGAACTGGCTGACCGCCAGGATGCCACCACCCGTTTCCTCCAGGCTGCGGTTCATGACGCCCTGGGCGTCGGAGAAAATGCGCAGGCGCAGCAGCTTGCCGGCCAGCCACTCCATGCCGGCGGCCGTTACTTCGGCATCCTCGCCGTCGGCCGCTTCCACGCCGACCAGCAGCAACAGGCCCGGGCCGGTCTCCCCCACCACCGCGCCTTCCACCCGCACGGCGGCGGAGCGTACCCGTTGCAGCACGACACGCATGGCAAAACCCCGTCGAAAAAAGGGGGCAGTGTAGCAAAGCCGACGTACGCCCTTTCGCATATTGTCCACGCCCCTGGCCGTTCCTAGAATGGGGCATCTCTTTCGCCGGCCCGCCCATGCCCGCCACTCCGCGCCTGCCCGGCCACATTCGCGGCATCCTCCGCCCTGCCCTCGCCTATACCCTGGTGGCCACCGGCCTGGCCGTCGGCATCGTCTATTCCCTGCTGCTCTGGCAAACCGCCGCAGACCGCCTGCGCCACAACGAGGAACTGGAATTTCAGCAACAGGCCGAGCGCCTGGTGCGGCAGACCCAGTTCCACCTCAACCTCTACCGGGCCGGGCTCAACTCCGTGCGCGGCCTCTTCCTCTCTTCCGACGAGGTCACCCGGGAGGAATTTTCCGGCTACATCAACGCCCTGGATCTGGTGCGCAACTACCCTGGCCTGCGGGCCATGGCTTTCAACCGCTATGTCACCCCGGAACAGTTGCCGGCCTTCGCCGCCCGCACCGCCAAATCCCTGGCCCAGAGCGCGCCCCACCTGCCGCCCTTCCAGGTCTTTCCGCCCGGCGACACCCCCCACCATCTGGTGGTGGAATACATCGAGCCCCTGATCGACAACGCCCGGGCCCTGGGGCGCGACCTCTACACCGACCGGCCCCGGCAGAACGCCGTGGATTACGCCCTGCGCCACGATTTCAGCGCCACCGGCCCGATCAACCTGGCCCAGCACCCGAGCCGGCCCGCCATCCTGCTCAACATGCCCGTCTTCCCGCCGCCCCAGGGCGGCCCCCGCCGCATCGAACGGCTCAAGGGCACGGTCTCCGCCTCCTTCGTCCTCGACACCTTCTTCGACCAGGTGCTCGACGCCCGGGAGCCCCTGCAACTGACGGCGGAGGACATGGGCAGCATCAATGAACGGGCGGCGCCCCAGCTGCTCTACAGCAACTGCCGCCAGGGCCGCAATTGCAGCCCCCCCGGCGCCCACACCTACGAGGAGCAGATCGAATACGGCGGCCGCCTGTGGCGGCTCAAGGTGAGCGCCCTCACCGCCCCGGAGGACAGCACCGCCCTCGCCCTCTCCTGGTATCTCCTCATCACCGGCATTGCCGCCACCCTGCTCTTCGGTGGCCTAGCCGCCAGCGCCATCCGCGCCCGGCTCCAGGCCCAGCGCCTGCACGACGCCCTGCAGGAGCGGGAGACCATCCTGCGCACCGCCCCGGACGGCCATTTCCTCACCCAGGATGGCCGCCTGATCTGGGGCAACGACGCCTTCTTCGCCCTCATCGGCGGCAACCGCCGGGAGCTGCTGGAGCAGCCCTGGGAACCGGCCCTGGAAGATCTGGGACGCCTGCCGGAACTGCGGGAAAACCTCGCCCAGGCCCTGCGCTCCGGCCGCCCCTTCCGCATGGAGGCCCCCTGGCGGCGGGAGGATGGCCACTGCTTCTGGAGCCGCATGACCGCCACCCGGGCCGACCCGGAGCAACCGGCCAAGGGCGTCATCTGGACCCTGGAAGACATCAGCGAACGCAAGGCGGCAGAAAACCGTATCACCCACCAGGCCCACCACGACCCCCTCACCGGCCTGGCCAACCGGGCCGCCCTGGTGGCCGAGGCCGAGCGCCTGCTGGCCCAGGCCCGGCGGGGCCACGATGGTGCCGCCGTATTCTTCATTGACCTGGACCGTTTCAAGGCCATCAACGACCAGTACGGCCACGACCTGGGGGATGCCCTGCTCATGGAAGTGGCCCGGCGCATCCAGGCCACGGTGCGTGAGATGGATCTGGCGGTGCGCCTGGGGGGTGACGAATTCGTGGTGCTGGCCCCCCAGCTGGGGGACCCGATGGACGCCGGGCGCATGGCGGCGCGGCTGGAGGAGGCCCTGGCGGCGCCCTACCACCTGCGGGAACTGGAGTTGCACAGCAGCGCCAGCATCGGCATCAGCCTCTTCCCCCGGGATGGGGAAAACCTCGACACCCTGCTGCAACGGGCGGACACCGCCATGTACCAGGCCAAGACCGCCGGGCGCGACAACTACCAGTTCTACGGCAGCGGCAACCCGGACTGAGGCCGACGCCGCGGATGCGGGAAATCATCCGGCCCAGGCCGGGCGGGACGGGGTCGCCAGCCTGGGTGGCAGAGAGAAGCACGGTGGGGGAAGGGGAACACAGGGAATGCGGGGCAGGCAGCCCCACTGGCGGCGCCATCAACGCCAACACCACACCAGCGCCATAACGGCGCCACACCGGCACCGTGCCAAGGTCAGCGCCCCAAGCGGGCGCCCCCAAGCCTCAGGGCGGGTCAGCCCGCGGACGCTCGGCAGACGCTCAGGGGCCGCCCCAAAACCGGCCGGAACGGCAACAGGGGCGCGGACATCCCAGGAGCGTGGCGTCCTGCTTGGCTCTCCGCGGCAATACCAGGAAGAGCCGCGCCCTGCTTGCCCCTCCGGGCACGCCCCATTTGATTTTCAGGAACGACGGCACCCGGCGGGGAGGCCTGAGCATCCCGCAGGCCGACGCAGCAGCCTGCCGCTTCAGCAATCCTGCAGCAGGATCAGATGTACCCGGTAGGGGCCGTGGGCACCCAGCACCAGGGTCTGCTCGATGTCGCCGGTGCGGGAAGGGCCGGAAACGAAATTGACGCCCCGGGGCGGCGTGCCCCGTTCGGCCCGCAGTTTGGCCCAGCCCTCTTCCATGCCCCACAGCAGCAGGGAGGCGGGCACCAGGGCCACGTGGGTTTCCGGCAGCAGGCTGGTAACGGCGTGGGTGTCGCTCTCCCCCAGCAGCATCAGGGTGCCGGTTTCGGCGATGGCGCAGTAGCAGCTGGTGATACCCAGCCGGTCGTCGCCCCGGGCAGCACCGAGGCGGATCTCCAGGCCGGCGCCGGCCCAGTCGAGATGACCCAGGGAAGGCCAGGCCACGCCCTGGCGCGGCAAATCCTTTTCCGCCAGGTAACGGGCCAGGGCAGCCGGCGCGTCGGCCCAGGTGGAGACGACCTCCACCGTGCTGGCCAGGGATTCGGCGCGGCGCCGGAATTCCGCCAGCAGATCGGCGCCGGGGGTCGGCCGGGGGCCCTGGGGCTGGCCGATGTGGGCGGCCAGGGCGGCTTCGGCCCGGGCACGGCGGGCGGCCAGTTGGTCGGCGCCCAGGCGTTGCCCCAGGCGGTTGAGAATGTCGTTGCGGGCAGACATGAAAACTCCTGAATCCTTTAGGCGACGCGGTTGCCGGCGCCGGGGGGCAGATCGCCCCGGGCAAAGGCTTCCAGATTGTCGATGAGCTGGTCGGCCAGGGCCTGCATGGCCGGGGCGCTGGCCCAGGCCACATGGGGCGTGAGCAGGAAGTTGGGGGCGGCCAGCAGGTCCGGCGAGAGCAGCGGGTTGTCGTCCGTCGGCGGCTCCGCCGTCAGCACGTCGAAGCCGGCGCCGGCGATGCGTCCTTCACGCAGGGCGGCCGCCAGGGCCGCCTCGTCCACCAGACCGCCCCGGGCGGTGTTGATGAGCAGGGCGGTGGGCTTCATGGCCGCCAGCTCCGCCGCGCCGATCAGGTGGCGGGTGGCATCGGTCAGGGGGCAATGCAGGCTCAGGGCGTCGGCTTCGGCCAGCACCGTGGCGAAATCCACGTAACCGGGGCGCACCGTGGCGGCGCCCTTGCGCTCGGCCAGCAGTACCTTCATGCCGAAGGCGGCGGCGAGGCGGGCGACGCCCTGGCCCAGGCTACCGCTGCCGACGATGCCCAGGGTGGCACCGTGCAGGTCGCGGATCGGGTGGTCGAAGAAACAGAACTGTTCGGAACGCTGCCAGCGCCCCGCGGCCAGGCTCTGGCGATAGGCCAGCAGGTTGCGGGAGAGTGCCAGAAGCAAGGAAAAGACATGCTCCGGCACGGTATGGGCGGCATAGCCGCGAATGTTGGTGACGGCAATGCCAAGGCGGCGGGCCGCGTCCAGATTCACATTGTTGGTGCCGGTGGCGGCCACCGCCACCAGCTTCAACTGGGGCAGGCGGGACATCAGCCCGTCGGTGAAGGGCAGCTTGTTGACGATGGCGATGGTGGCGCCGGCCAGCCGGGCTTCCAACTCGTCCACCGTGGTGCGAGGGTATTCCACCCACTCATGGGCAAAGGCGGGACGCCGCACCTCGGCGCGGATGGATTCCCGCTCCAGATAGACGATGCGCTGCATGCCGCCCCTCAGCCCTGCAGGGCAGCCTGGAGGGTGGCGGTAACGGCCGCCGGGGCCAGGGCCACCACAGGCCGGCTGCCGGCCACGCCCTGCACCTTCTCGGCCAGATCGGCAGCGCCGGCAAAGGCCAGCAGGTCGACACCGGGGTGTTCGGCCATGGCCTTCAGCACGGCCTCGTCGCCCTGCACCAGGTTGCAGGCGCCATCGGGCAGGCCGGCGCGGGTGAACAGTTCGGCCACGGCCAGGGCGCAGGACGGCGCCAGGGGGCTGGGCTTGAGCACCACCACGGCGCCGGCGGCCAGGGCCGAGGCGGCCAGGGCGGCGGGCGACAGCAGGGGCGCCACGTTGTCGCTGACGGCGGCCACCAGGCGGGCGGCACCGTGGGGGGCCGGCATCTGGCGTAGGCAGGCGATGGTGGCGGCCACTTCGGCCTGGGCCACGGCCGGGTCGCAGCCGGTTTCTTCCACCAGCAGCTTGGCGAAGTGGCCGGTATAGCGATCCAGGCTGTCGGCCACGGTGTTGAGGCAGCCCCGCCGGGTTTCCACATCGGCAGCAGACCAGGCAGCCAGGGCCAGGCGGGCGTTATCCACCGCCGTTGCCACCTCGTCGGCACCGCACAGGGGCACCTTGCGCACCACTTCGCCGGCGGGATTCTGGATGTCGCGGAACACCGGGGCCATGGTCAGATAGGCGCGGCCGCCGATCCACAGGGGCAGGGCCGGGGCTTCGTTGGGGGAGGTCATCATGGAGGCAGTCCTCGGAAATTTTCAAAAATCTGGATCGCCGCAGTGAGCGGCAAGGGTTTCAGGGTGGGGGCAGCCGGCTTCACGGCCGGCTTCAGGCGCAGGCCCCGCAGCATAGCCCGGGCCGGCGGGGAAACCTTTGATCCCCTTCAAGGCCGGGGGAACACCGGGCGTGCCCGGCATCGCTGGGCCCAGGGCACGGCGGAATGCGGGGACTACGGAGGTGCGGGAAATCAATGGAGATCCTTGCGGGCGGCGTACAGTTCGCGGAAGGTCTTGCCCTGGGGCGCCGGAAAATCCCGGCCGCGGCTCCATTCGGCCAGGCCGGGCAGCTTCTCGATACGCCCCTCGTCACCACCCATGACCTTCAGCACCCGGGCGCCGATGCCGGTAGCCAGGGCATAAAGCCGGGGCCGGGCGGCGAAGAAGCCCCAGGCCTTGAGGGACCACTTTTCCTGCCAGGAGCGCAGGCCGCCTTCCATCTGCTTTTCCCGCAGCTTGCGCAGCAGTTCCGGCAGGGGAATCTTCACCGGGCAGACGACGCTGCACTGGCCGCACAGGGTGGCGGCCTGGGGCAGGTCCGGCGCCTTCTCCAGGCCATTGTAGAGGGGCGTCAGCACCGAGCCCATGGGGCCGGGGTAGACCCAGCCGTAGGCGTGGCCGCCGATGCTCTGGTACACCGGGCAGTGGTTCATGCAGGCGCCGCAGCGGATACAGCGCAGCATTTCCTGAAAGTCGCTGCCCACCAGACTGGAACGGCCGTTGTCCATGAGCACGAAATACATGTGCTCGGGGCCCTCCTCTGCGGCTTCGGCCCGGGGGCCGGTGAGCAGGGAAACGTAGTTGGAAATGGTCTGGCCAGTGGCGGAGCGGGGCAGCAGGCGCAACAGGGCGGAAAGGTCTTCCAGGCTGGGAATGAGCTTTTCGATACCCACCACCGCCACATGCACCTTAGGCAGGGTGGTGACCATGCGGCCATTGCCCTCGTTGGTGACCAGGGCGACGGAGCCGGTTTCGGCAATGAGGAAGTTACCGCCGGAAATGCCCATGTCGGCGGAGAGGAAGTGCTCCCGCAGGGCCACCCGGGCCTCTCGGGTCAGGGCGGGAATGTCGATCTGCCCGGCGGGCGTCACGGGCCGGCCGTGGTAGCGGGCGAAGAGTTCATCCACCTCTTCCTTGTTCTTGTGGATGGCCGGCGCCAGGATGTGGGAGGGCGGCTCCTTGGCCAGCTGCAGGATGTACTCGCCCAGATCGGTTTCCACGGACTGCACGCCGGCAGCCTCCAGGCCTTCGTTGAGGCCGGCCTCTTCCGAAAGCATGGATTTGGACTTGATGACCTTTTTCACGCCGTGACGCTTGGCGATGTCCACAATCAGCTTCTGGGCTTCCCGGCCGTCCCGGGCCCACAGCACGGTGGCACCGCCGGCGGTGGCGCGGGCTTCGAAAATCTCCAGCCAGGCATCCAGGTCATCCAGCACCGTATCGCGAATATCGGCACCGACGCCCCGCAGGGTTTCAAAATCGCCGGCCTGGCCGACCTGATCAAACTCGGCGACGACCCGGGCCCGGCCCCCAACGAAGAGCTGCTTGGCTCCCTTGAGCTTGGATTGCAGGGCGGGATCGGCCAGGCGTTCGGCCGCCCGGGCTTTGAATTGGAGGGATTTGACTTCCACGGCAGGCGTTTCTAGAAGCGGGGAAAATTCCCGACAGTTAAAAAAATATTGCGGCGCACAATTCCATAATGCGAAAATTGGTCGTCACGGCAACAAAAGCCGAATTATAGTGCCCCTGGTCAGCAACCACAGGGTGCAAAAAGAAAGCGACCGAGAGAACATGGCAGAAAATGCTAGCAGCAGCGCAGGAAAGACCCGCCCGGCCACCAAGGCCGGCACGGAAAAGCCGGAGAGCCGCAACTCCATCCAGGTGATCGAGCGCATGATGTCCCTGCTCGATGCCCTGGCGGCCCAGCCGGATCCGGCCAGCCTGAAGCAGCTGTCCCAGGCCACCCAGCTCCACCCTTCCACCGCCCACCGCATCCTGGCGGCCATGACCCAGGCCCGCTTCGTCGAGCGCCAGGAGCCCGGCACTTACCGCCTCGGCATCCGCCTGCTGGAAATGGGCAATCTGGTGAAGTCCCGCATCAATCTGCGGGAAGTGGCCCTGCCCTATATGCAGACCCTGCACGAGACCATTGGCGAGGCGGTGAACCTGGGCGTGCGCCGCGACGACGAAATCGTCTATATCGAACGCACCTCCAGCGGCCGCTCCCTGGTGCGGGTGGTCTATCTGGTGGGCGGCAGCGCCCCCCTGCACCTGACCTCCGTCGGCAAGCTCTTCCTCGCCGAAGCCAGCGCCCAGGAAGTGAAGGAATACGCCAAGCGCACCAGCCTGCCGGGCAAGACGCCCCATTCCCTGACCACCCTGGCCGCCCTGGAAAAGGAACTGGAGAAGATCCGCCGCCATGGCATTGCCTTCGACAATGAGGAAGCGGAAATCGGCCTGAAGTGCGTCGCCGCCCCCATCCACGACGACGAAGGCCATCTGGTCGCCTGCCTCTCGGTCTCCGCCCCGACGGACCGCCACAAGCCCGACTGGGTAGACGAAGTGCGCCAAACCGCCGACACCATCGCCCAGGCCCTGGGCTACAGCAAGCCGCGCAAGTAACTGGTCGCGGCCGGCGCCCTGCCCTGCACCCATCTGGGCGAGCGGGGTTCCGGACAACACCGGCCCCGCCGGCGGGAACGCCAAGCAGGAAGACAGGCAAAGAAAAAGGCCGCGCATTGCGCGGCCTTTTTGCTGGACAGCTGATCCGGTGGAGGATCAGCTGATCATGAGGCAAGCATCAGGCGCGGCTGGTGCGACGCCCCAGGGAGGCGCTTTCCATCCAGCGCTTGATGCGGTTGGCGTCGCCGATACGAGTCATCTTGCCGGCAGAATCCAGCAACACGATGACCACCGGCCGCTCGGCCACCCGGGCCTGCATCACCAGGCACTTGCCGGCTTCCTGGATGTAACCGGTCTTGGAGAGGCCGATATCCCAGGTGCTGCTCTTCACCAGAGCGTTGGTGTTGTGGTACTCGAGCATGCGGCCGCTGGTTTCCACCAGGGCGCCGGAGGTGGTGGAGAATTCCCGGATCAGGGGATAGGTATGAGCGGCCGCCACCATCTTGGCCAAGTCATTGGCGGTGGAGACGTTATTGCTGGTGAGACCCGTGGGGTCTTCGAAATGGGTGTTCATCATGCCCAGGGAACGGGCCTTGCGGTTCATGGCTTCGACGAAGGCATGGAGGCCGCCGGGATAATGCCGGGCCAGGGTGTGGGCCGCCCGGTTTTCGGACGACATGAGGGCCAGCAGCAGGGCGTGTTCCCGGGTCAGCACGGTGCCAACGGAGAGACGGGAGCGGCTGCCCTTGAGGGTGTCGATATCCTCTTCGCCGATGGTCACGGAAGCGGCGAGATTCGGCTGGGAATCCAGCACCACCATGGCCGTCATCAGCTTGGTGATGGAGGCGATGGGCACCACGGCGGAGGCGTTCTTCTGGTAGATGACTTCGCCGTTGCCCTGATCCAGCACCAGGGCGGCGCTGGACTGCACGGCCAGGCGCTGGGCTTCGCCGAAGTCGGCGGGCACGGCGGAGGCACGATGCACGCTGGCGGCGCGGGAAGACGGGACAGCCTGGGAAACGACCTTGGGTTTGGCCGCGCCAGCGGGAGCCGCCTTGGCAGGCTTGAGGGATTTGGCGGGCTTGGCGCCAGCCGTGCTTTTCTGGGTTTTGCGTGCCTTGGGCTGGGCAGCTTCGGCAGCCGGGGGAACGGCCAGGGAAACAGCCGCGAAGCCCAGCAGCAGTGCGGGAATGAACGTCTTCCGCATCTGGATCTCCTGCGAGGTGTCGGGTTACCGAGATTTTACGCCAGTTTAATCAAGGAACTTAATACTTCAAGAAAAATAATGGGATGGCGCATTTTTCTTAAGCGATTCAACAGGTTTCAATCCAGATCAAGGAAAGCCCGTACCTCCCCGGCCCGGGCCTGGGTGTCCCGGTAGCCCAGCGCCATCAGGGCCTGCGTGTATTCGGCCTGGAACAGGAGATAGCTGGTCAGGGCACCACCGTTGCGGCGCAGGGCGCCAATCCCCGAAAGCAGGGCTTTGACCGGCCAGGGCAGGCTGCGGGCGTGGCGGGCCGCCAGATGGTCGAGGCGCTCGGAGGGCGCCAGCACCAGGGTCCGCAAGGGCCGCAGGGCCAAACCCGATTCCCGGCGCTGGGCCTCGGGAATGAGGGCCAGGGTGCGATTGATGCGGGTCAGGCGCTCGATATCCACCGCCAGGCCGTCGAGGAAGATGGAGGACAGCGCATGGCCAGCCACCTGGGCCAGGGAGGGGTAATCGTCGCCGCCGCCCCGGGCCTGCTGCTCCTGCCCCAGGCGCCCCGCCGCCACCACCAGGATGCGCGCTGCCCCCAGGTGGATGGCCGGTGCGATGGGGGCCAGCTGGCGCATGGAACCATCACCAAACCATTCCCGGTTGAGCCGCACAGCGGGAAAGATGAAGGGAATGGCGCAGGAGGCCATGAGATGGGAGACGCTCAGGCGCGCCCGCGCCCCGACCCGCTGGGCTCGCTGCCAGGGCTCGATGGCGGACTGTCCTTGGAAAAAGCTGACGCTCTGCCCCGAGCCGTAGCCGGAGGCGGTGATGCTCACCGCCCGCAGGGCACCGCAGCCGACAGCCCGGTCGATGCCGGCAAAATCCAGATCCGCCAGCAGCTCGGCCAGGGGAGCGTTGTCTAGCAGGGAACGGGGATTGCGGCGGATGAGCCAGCCCAGGGCCAGGGCGCCCAGCCAGCGGGCGCCGGCCAGGCCGATGCCCAGGGCGTCGCTGCGATAGACCCGCTGCACCTCCATGGTCTGCCAGACCTCCACCAGGCGATGCACGGCACCGCGGAAGTTCTCGGCGCCGCAGGCCAGGGTGGCGGCATTGATGGCCCCGGCAGAGGTGCCACAGATGATGGGGAAGGGATTGCGGGTGCCATCGGGCAGCAACTCGGCGATGGCCTGCAGGGCCCCAGCCTGATAGGCCGCCCGGGCGCCGCCACCGGAGAGCACCAGGGCGGTGCTTCCCGCCGGGTCGGCACCGCCGGAAGGCAATAGGGACGGGGGGTTTGGGTCTGCATCAGCCATGGGCCCAGTGTAAAGCGGCCCCGGCGTGGGATCACGTTGCGATGCAGCAGGGACGGGCCTCTCCGGCCAGCCGCGGTTTCAGGTACTGAACGACAGGGGGCAGCCCCCATGAAAACGCCCCGGAGGATCACTCCGGGGCGCGAGGGAAGAACCGGGACGCTGCGCTCAGCGCGCGGTGCCGGCATCCACCACCGTCAGGGCCGTCATATTGACGATACGGCGCACGGTGGCCGTGGGGGTGAGGATGTGCACCGGCTTGGCCGTACCAATGAGGATGGGCCCCACGGTCAGGTTGTCGCCGGCGGCCGTCTTCAGCAGATTGAAGGAGATGTTGGCCGCATCCAGGGTGGGCATGACCAGCAGGTTGGTCTGGCCCTTGACCCGGGAGTTGGGGAAGGCCTGCAGGCGGATCTGCTCGTCCAGGGCCGCATCGCCATGCATCTCGCCCTCGGCCTCCAGGTCCGGCGCCTGCTCTTCGAGCAGTTGCAACACCTTACGCATTTTGATGGAGGTGGGGGAGTCGTCGGTCCCGAAGGTGGAATGGGAAAGCAGGGCCACCTTGGGGACGATGCCGAAGCGGCGCACTTCTTCGGCGGCCAGCAGGGTCATCTCCGCCAGTTGCTCGGCGGTGGGGTCGTAGTTCACATAGGTGTCGCCGATGAACACGGTGCGGCCGGGCAGCATCAGCAGGTTGAGGGTGTAGTAGCTGCTCGCCTCCTGGCGGGTGCCGATGACGTGCTTCACATAGTAGCGGTGCAACTGGTGGCGGCCGAAGGTACCGCAGATGAGGCCATCCGCCATGCCCAGCTTGACCGCCAGGGAACCGCAGAGGGTGTGGCGGCGGCGCACTTCGCGCTTGGCGTAATCGAGGGAGACGCCCTTGCGCTCCATGAGGCGGTGGTATTCCTGCCAGAACTCGTCGTAGCGCGGGTTGTTGTCCGGGTCCAGGATGTCGAAGTCCAGGCTCTCGCGGATGCGCAGGCCGGCGGCTTCGATCTTGGCGTTGATCATGGCCGGGCGGCCGATGAGGATGGGGCGGGCGATGCGCTCTTCCACCACCACCTGGACGGCCCGCAGCACCCGCTCGTCTTCGCCTTCGGCATAGATGATGCGCTTGGGGGCGGCCTTGGCCTGGGCGAACACCGGCTTCATGATCAGGCCGGAGTGGTACACGAACTCGTTGAGGCTCTGCAGGTAGGCGGGCCAGTCGGTGATGGGCCGGGTGGCGACGCCGGAATCCATGGCCGCCTGGGCCACGGCGGGAGCGATCTTGACGATGAGGCGGGGATCGAAGGGCTTGGGGATCAGGTATTCAGGGCCGAAGGCGGAAACCTTCTCGCCATAGGCGGCGGCCACGACTTCGCTCTGCTCGGCCCGGGCCAGTTCGGCAATGGCCTTCACCGCCGCCAGCTTCATCTCTTCCGTAATGGTGGTGGCCCCAACGTCCAGGGCGCCGCGGAAGATGAAGGGAAAGCAGAGGACGTTGTTTACCTGGTTGGGGTAGTCGGAGCGACCGGTGGCGATGATGGCATCGTTGCGCACTTCCTTCACCAGGTCCGGCAGGATTTCCGGGGTGGGGTTGGCCAGGGCCAGAATCAGGGGATTCTTGGCCATTTTCACCACCATCTCCTGCTTCAGCACGCCGCCGGCGGACAGGCCGAGGAAGACGTCGGCACCTTCGATGACCTCGCCCAGGGTGCGGGCGTCGGTGTGCTTGGCGTAGCGGGCCTTGATCTCGTCCATCTCTTCGACACGGCCTTCATAGACCACGCCCTTGATGTCGGTGACCCAGATGTTCTCCACCGGCACGCCGAGCATCACCAGCAGGTCGAGACAGGCCAGGGCAGCCGCGCCAGCGCCGGAGGTGACCAGCTTGACGTCCTTCAGGTCTTTGCCCAGGTAGGTCAGGCCGTTGAGGATGGCAGCGCCGACCACGATGGCGGTACCGTGCTGGTCGTCGTGGAAGACGGGAATCTTCATCCGTTCCCGCAGCTTCTTCTCAATGTAGAAGCACTCGGGCGCCTTGATATCTTCCAGGTTGATGCCGCCGAAGGTGGGCTCCAGGGAAGCGATGGTTTCGATCAGCTTGTCCGGGTCGCGCTGTTCGATTTCCAGATCAAAGACGTCGATGTTGGCAAATTTCTTGAACAGTACGCCCTTGCCTTCCATCACCGGCTTGGCGGCGAGGGGGCCGATGTTGCCCAGGCCCAGCACAGCGGTGCCGTTGGTGATGACGCCCACCAGATTGGCCCGGGCGGTGACGGTGGAGACTTCGGCAGGGTTGGCGACGATCTCTTCACAAGCGGCGGCCACCCCGGGGGAATAGGCCATGGAAAGGTCGTATTGGTTGGTCAGCTGCTTGGTGGGCTGAACGGAAATTTTTCCCGGCTTGGGATTCCGATGGTAGTAGAGGGCGGCTTCGCGCAGCTGCTTATTGTCCATGGCTCGATCCACTATGCAAAAAATGATTTCACGATACGAAAGAATATATCAGGGTAATCCCCCATAGTCGAGTTTCTATTGCCCTGATCCTGTGGCATAATCCCGCGCTTTCCTGAATCCCGCCGATTCATTCACTGTAGTCAAGGGCTCACCGCGCCACAACCAAGCCGAGCATGTTTCTCACGGCAAATCCTCGCAGAGCGGAGAAATTCCACGCACCTGCGATCGTCGACAGCGGCGCCTCCTGCGCCGTGTGTCGCCGCGCGTGCCCTACAGCGAACAAACGGTCGCTCCTCAAGAAGAGCCGCACTCAGGAAAACCAGGACTACGCACCACGCGCTCGACTCGCCCGCCCTCACCAAGGTCGGGCGTTTTCGTTTTACCCGTCCTGATTTCTCTTTTCCCCTTTCTGGATTTTTTACCTCTTCCTGGAGACCTGGAGACCATGAGTACTTCCAACACCGTCGCCCCGATCAACGCTCCCGACTACGTGAAACACGAGGGCCTGAAGAAATGGGTTGCCGAAATCGCCGCCCTTACCCAGCCTGACCGTGTTTATTGGGCCGACGGATCCCAGGAGGAATACGACCGCCTGTGCGCCGAAATGGTCGCGGCCGGCACCCTGATCAAGCTCAACGAAGCCAAGCGCCCCAATTCCTACCTGGCCTTCTCCGATCCTTCCGATGTGGCTCGCGTCGAAGACCGCACCTACATCTGCTCCGAGAAGAAGGAAGACGCCGGCCCCACCAACAACTGGGAAGAGCCCGCCAAGATGCGCGAGACCCTCAACGGCCTGTTCAAGGGCTGTATGAAGGGCCGCACCATGTACGTCATTCCCTTCTCCATGGGCCCCCTGGGTTCCCCCATCGCCCATATCGGCATCGAGATCACCGACTCTGCCTACGTGGTCGTGAACATGCGCACCATGACCCGCATGGGCAAGGCCGTCAGCGAACTGCTGGGCACCTCCGGCGAGTTCGTGCCCTGCGTGCACACCGTGGGCGCCCCCCTGGAACCCGGTCAGCAAGACGTGAAGTGGCCCTGCAACCCCACCACCAAGTACATCGTGCACTATCCCGAAACCCGGGAAATCTGGTCCTACGGTTCCGGTTACGGCGGCAACGCCCTGCTCGGCAAGAAGTGCTTCGCCCTGCGCATCGCCTCCACCATGGCCCGTGACCAGGGTTGGCTGGCCGAACACATGCTGATCCTGGGCGTGGAATCCCCCGAAGGCGAAAAGTCCTACGTAGCTGCCGCCTTCCCCTCCGCCTGCGGCAAGACCAACTTTGCCATGCTGATCCCGCCCAAGTCCTTTAACGGCTGGAAGATCACCACCATCGGCGACGACATCGCCTGGATCAAGCCCCGCGTTGATGCCGACGGCGTCACCCGCTTCTACGCCATCAACCCGGAAGCCGGCTTCTTCGGCGTGGCCCCCGGTACCAGCGAGAAGACCAACTTCAATGCCCTGGCCACCCTGAAGGAAAACATCATCTTCACCAACGTGGCCCTGACCGATGATGGCGACGTGTGGTGGGAAGGTCTGACCAAGGAAGCCCCGGCTCACCTGATCGACTGGCAGGGCAAGGACTGGACCCCGGAAGACGGCAAGGCCGGTCGCAAGGCTGCCCACGCCAACTCCCGCTTCACCGCCCCCGCCGCCCAGTGCCCCTCCATCGACCCGGCCTGGGAAGATCCCGCCGGCGTGCCCATCTCCGCCTTCATCTTCGGCGGCCGCCGCGCCACCACCGTGCCCCTGGTGTACCAGGCCTTCAACTGGAACTTCGGTGTGTACATGGCTGCCACCCTAGGCTCGGAAACCACCGCTGCCGCCTTCGGCGCCCAGGGCGTGGTGCGTCGCGACCCCTTCGCCATGCTGCCCTTCTGCGGCTACCACATGGGTGACTATTTCAACCACTGGCTGAAGATGGGCCACACGGTGGAAGCCACCCCGAAGATCTTCTGCGTGAACTGGTTCCGCGTGGACGAAGAAGGCAAGTTCATGTGGCCCGGCTTCGGTGACAACATGCGCGTGCTGAAGTGGATCGTCGAACGCTGCAAGGGCACCATCGCCGCCAAGGAAACCAAGCTGGGCTGGATGCCCCGCTTCGAGGACATCGACTGGACCGGCACCGACGTAAACAAGGCCGAGTTCGATGCCCTGACCACCGTGGATGCGGATGCCTGGCAGAAGGAACTGGAACTGCACAAGGAATGGTTCGACAAGCTGGGCGAGAAGCTGCCCAAGGAACTGACCCTGAAGCGCGAACTGTTTGAACTGGGCCTGTTCAAGGACGTCGCTTAAGCCGGCACAGCTGCGCTAGGATGGAAGGCCGCCCCCGGGCGGCCTTTCTTTTTTGCCCCACTCTTTTGCCCCAACCGCCCCACGGAATATCCCATGCCCGTCTCCGCCCCCCGCCTTGCCGACATTGCCCCCTTCCACGTCATGGAACTGCTCGCCCGGGCCAAGGAACTGGAGGCCGAGGGACGGGACATCATCCACATGGAAGTGGGCGAACCGGACTTCCCCACCCCGGCGCCCATCCTCGCCGCCGCCCGCAATTTTCTGGAGGACGGCAAGGTCTTCTACACCCCGGCCCTGGGCTTGCCGGAACTGCGGGAAGCCATCTCCCGCTTCTACCGGGAACGCTACGGCGTCGAAGTACCGGCCCGGCGCATCGCCATCACCGCTGGCGCCTCCGGCGCCCTGACCCTGGCGCTGGCCTGCCTTGCCGCCCCCGGCAGCGAATGGCTGCTCACCGACCCGGGCTACCCCTGCAACCGCCATTTCGTGCGCGCCTTTGAAGGAGTACCGGTGAATATTCCGGTGGGCCCGGCAAGCAACTTCCAGCCGACCCTGGGTGATCTGGAAAGATACTGGACGCCCCAGACCCGGGGCGCCCTCTTCGCCTCCCCCGCCAACCCCACCGGCACCATGCTTAGCGCCGCCGAACTGGCGGCCATGGCCGACTTCATGCGGCAGCGCAACGGCCAGCTGATCATCGACGAGATCTACCACGGCCTCACTTACGAAGGCGATGCTCCCACGGCCCTGGCCGCCGGTGACGACATCTTCGTGGTGCAGAGCTTCTCCAAGTATTTCCAGATGACCGGCTGGCGCCTGGGCTTGCTAGTGATTCCCGAAGCCTTCGTGCGGGATGTGGAGAAGCTGGCCCAGAATCTGTTCATCTCCGCCTCCACCCCGGCCCAGCATGCCGCTCTGGCGGCCTTTCACCCCGAGACCATTGCCCTGCTGGAAAGCCGTCGCAGCGAATTCAAGGCCCGCCGGGATTACCTGGCTCCGGCCCTGGAGGCCATCGGCTTCCGCATCACCGCCCGCCCCCAGGGA
The DNA here is from genome assembly GCF_003112695.1 of Azospira sp. I13. Taxonomy (GTDB): domain Bacteria; phylum Pseudomonadota; class Gammaproteobacteria; order Burkholderiales; family Rhodocyclaceae; genus Azospira. The sequence goes on along the minus strand of NZ_BFBP01000004.1, from coordinate 15,057 downwards.
GCGTTCTATCTTTACGCCGATTGCAGCGCCCTCACCGACGACTCCTTCACCTTCGCGCGCCGGGTACTGGAAGAAAGTGGTGTCGCCATTACTCCCGGCATCGACTTCGGCCAACACCTGGCCGCCAGCCATGTTCGCTTTGCCTACACCAATAGCCGGGAAAGGCTGGCCGAAGGCGTCGCACGCATTCGCCAACTCATTGGTTAATCCCTCGCCTGGTCAGCCGCTAAGGCCCTAGCCACCCCATCTGCTGCCGACCCGGCTGCTGTCAATTCCCCTGGCTTCGCAACATCGTAGCTGCTGGCAGAACACCCGGCAGAAGACCATTGGGCCTGGCTTCGCCACATCCCGCCCACCCAAAAAACAGAGACAAAAAAAACAACGGCCCCCCGTCAGGGGGACCGTTGTCCGTTGTGCCTTGCAGGCCGATTACTTCGGGCGGGAGCCGGTAGGAAAAGGCCAGGCAGCGGCAGGGTTCAAGGCGGTCTTGAGACCCGGGGTGGCCGCGGTGGAAGGCGTAGGAGCCGGAGCGGGCTCGGCGGCGGGAGCAGCCGGGGCTTCGACCTTTGTCACTTCGACCTTGGCGGCCTCTTTCTTGGGTGCAGCGGCCTTCTTCACAGCCGGCTTCGCAGCGGGCTTTGCAGCAACCTTGGGAGCAGCAGCCTTGACAGCGGGCTTCGCGGCCGGCTTGGCGGCAGGCTTCGCAGCGGCCTTGGCCGGCGCGGCCTTCTTCGCAGCGGGCTTGGCGGCAGGCTTCGCAGCAGCCTTGGCCGGTGCAGCCTTCTTCACTGCAGGCTTGGCAGCGGGCTTCGCAGCAACCTTGGGAGCAGCAGCCTTGACAGCGGGCTTCGCGGCCGGCTTGGCGGCAGGCTTTGCAGCGGCCTTGGCCGGCGCGGCCTTCTTTGCGGCGGGCTTGGCGGCAGGCTTTGCAGCAGCCTTGGCCGGCGCAGCCTTCTTTGCGGCGGGCTTGGCGGCAGGCTTTGCAGCAGCCTTGGCCGGCGCAGCCTTCTTTGCAGCAGCCTTGGCGGCGGGCTTT
>NZ_BFBP01000004.1:0-13985 GCF_003112695.1 Azospira sp. I13 | reverse complement strand
GCAGCCTTCTTCGCAGCAGGCTTGGCGGCGGGCTTTGCAGCAGCCTTGGCCGGTGCAGCCTTCTTCGCAGCGGGCTTGGCGGCGGGCTTTGCAGCAGCCTTGGCCGGTGCAGCCTTCTTCGCAGCGGGCTTGGCGGCGGGCTTCGCAGCTGCCTTGGCCGGCGCAGCCTTCTTTGCAGCGGGCTTGGCGGCGGGCTTCNGCAGCCTTCTTCGCAGCAGGCTTGGCGGCGGGCTTTGCAGCAGCCTTGGCCGGTGCAGCCTTCTTCGCAGCGGGCTTGGCGGCAGGCTTCGCAGCAGCCTTGGCCGGTGCAGCCTTCTTCACTGCAGGCTTAGCAGCGGACTTTGCAGCAGCCTTGGGAGCAGCGGCCTTCTTAGCGGCCGGCTTGGCGGCCTTGACCGTGGACTTTTTGTCCTTGGCGGTCTCGGTCTTCGTTTTCTTAGCGGTTGCCATAAATAACCTCCTTCTCCAGGATCGAAAATTGGCTTTAAGACACAACGGACAAAACGAGATCCGTCAGCAACGGGCACGGATCATTCATCGACCTTCCGGAGGAAGCGCCGGTTGAATTCAGCTTGCGCACGGCCGGAACTCGCCGCGTCGCGGAAGGACGCACGAAGCGGTGGATACGCGGGGTATCCGGCAGCGAAAGAAATGGGGAGTCAGGCAAGGCCATCAGGAAGTGATGGCGGGAAGGAGCGGAAACGAACGCCGAAATGGAGAGCGGGAGAAGCTGGGGAGGCGGAGAAAAAGGCGTCATTTTCGGCTCGGGGCGACTCACGGTCGCGGCGGGGTGAAGGAGCCGTAACCCGCGCCAGAAAAGGCGATCCGGGATTTGAAGTGACGCTGTCGCGACACGATATTTTGAGTGACCACTAGATTTAGTGTGCCTATTGTGATTTGGGCCTAATTCTAGTAATCGCCTATTTCCTATGCAAGTGTTTTTTAACCTTTTTGCATGTCCGGAAAGGTGATGGAGGGAAAGGCGGAACGCAATATCTGCCAATCGAAACAGGGGCCGGGATCGGTCTTGCGTCCGGGGGCGATGTCGCTATGACCGGCACACGCGTCGATGGGGTAGTGCTGGAGAATGGCTTGCAGCAAGGATTTCAGAGCATCGTACTGGGCCGGCTCGAAGTGTTGGGCATCACTGCCTTCCAGCTCGATACCCAGAGAAAAGTCATTGCAACGCTCCCGGCCGCGCCATGTGGAAACACCGGCATGCCAGGCACGCTTGTTGGCGGAGACGAACTGAACAACCTCGCCATCACGCCGGATGAGAAAGTGGGATGAGACACGCAGCTGGTGGATGCCGGCGTAGTAGGGATGCGCTTCTGGATCAAGGGTGTTGGTGAACAACTGAAAAATTCCGGGACCACCGAACTGCTCCGGCGGCAGGCTGATGGCATGAATGACGACCAGCGTCGGTCCGCCGGCGGCAGGGCGTTCATCCCAGTTGGGGGAATCGAGGCGCACCGCGGCGGGCCACCAGCCCTCGGAGTCGAAAGCGGCAACAGTCATGTCACTCGATCCCCAGGCGGGCCAGGCGATAGCGCAGGGAGCGGAAGGTAATGCCGAGCAGGCGGGCGGCAGCGGTGCGGTTGCCCTCGGTCTGCTGGATGGCTTCGAGAATGGCCTGACGTTCAATGCGGTCGAGATAGGTTTCCAGGGACTCACCACAACGACCTTCGCCGTTACCCTCACCGACGCACAACTCAGTCGGCGCCAATTGCAGGTCGTCCGCCTCGATAGCCTCGCCGTTGCACAGGGCAGTGGCCCGTTCAAGCACATTCTCCAGCTCCCGCACATTGCCGGGGAAGGAGTAGCGACACAGGGCTTCTTCCGCTTCTGCCGTCATCGGCAGGGGAGGCCGGCGGTTGGTCTGGGCCAGGCGCTCCAGACAGGTCCGGGCGAGCAGAGGAATATCCTCCGCCCGCTCCCGCAGGGGAGGCATGCGCAGTTCGATGACATTGAGCCGGTAGTACAAATCCTGGCGAAAAAGGCCGGCCTCGACACAGGCCTTGAGGTCCTGGTGGGTGGCACAGATGAGACGGACATCCACCGGCTCCTCCACCGTGGCCCCCACCTTGCGTACCTTCTTTTCCTGGATTGCCCGCAACAGCTTCACCTGCATGGAGAGCGGCAGGTCCGCCACTTCATCAAGAAAGAGGGTGCCGCCATTGGCAGCCTGAAAGAAACCTTCGCGCTCCTGATCGGCACCGGTGAAGGCGCCCTTGCGATAACCAAAGAACTCGCTCTCCATCAGGTTCTCGGGAATGGCCCCGCAGTTCACCGGAATGCAGGGGTTGCCACTACGGCTGCTCTGGGCGTGGATCAGCCGGGCGGCCAGCTCCTTGCCGCAACCCGATTCGCCGGAGATATAGACCGGCGCCTGACTGCGGGCCAGCTTGGCGATCAACTCCCGTACCGTTTGCATGACCCGGGAATCGCCGATGAGCTGGAGAATCGCTTCCCGCTCACCGCTCGCCGGCGCCGGCAGCTCGATGGCCGATTTGATCAGGGTGCGCAACTGGTCGAGGGCCACCGGCTTGGCCAGATAATCGAAGGCACCGGCCTTGAGGGCAGCCACGGCATTCTCGGCACTACCGTAGGCAGTGATGACGGCCACCGGCGTCTCGCTGTACTGCTGGCCGATCAGCTGTACCAGCTCCAGGCCTTCACCATCGGGCAGGCGCATGTCGGTGAGGCACAGCTGGTAGCGCTGCTGCGCCAGGAACTCCCGGGCTTCCGCCACGGAACCGGCGCAGTCGGCCGCCAGCCCCATGCGGGACAGGGTGAGGTCTACGAGCTCCCGGATGTCGGCTTCGTCATCCACCACCAGCACCCGCAACGGCTCGGCCCGGGTATTGCGGCGTTCACTTTTGCCCTGAACCATCCTGAATCCTTCCTGTAATCCTGAAATGGGCCCCGGCTTCCGGATCGTCGAGAAGCTCCAGACGGGCCCCGTTGGCCTCGCACAACTCCCGGGCGATATAGAGGCCCAGGCCGGTACCTTTGTTGTGGGTCGTGAAAAATGGCTCGAACACCTGCTCGCGGATGGCTGCCGGAACCCCCGGTCCATCGTCACGGATATGCAGCTCCACCTGCCCGGCGTTGCCGCTGCGCAGCGACAGGCGCACGCTGCCCGGTTGGCGCTGGCTGTGGCGCAAGGCGTTCCCCAGCAGGTTCCACAGGACCTGATGCAGGTGCGTCCGGTCGAAGGGCCAGATGAGGGATGGCCCGGGCTCCAGTTGCACCACCCCGGGCGCCAGCCCTTCCTTGTCGATGAACTCTTCCAGGTAGCCCTCCAGGGCCGCGGGGAAGGCCACGGGTTCCGGATGGCAACGATCCCGCCGGCCGATCTCCAGCACATCCCGCACAATGCGCTCCAGGCGCTGGGCATTATCGAGGACGATCTGTACCAGGCGGGTGTCACCGCTGTCGGGAACGGCCGTTTCCCGCAGCAGTTCCCCCGCATGATTGATGGCCGACAGGGGATTACGAATCTCGTGGGCAATGCTGGCCGTCAGCCGCCCCAGGGCCGCCAGCTTCATCTGCCGGGCCCCCTCGCGCAGACGCTCCATGTCCTCCAGCAGGACCAGGGTGTCGCCTTCACTACTGGGAGTTTCCAGCAGCCGCGCCAGTACCTGCTTGCCACTGTGGGGCACCTGAAAGACCAGCACACCTTCCTCGCCCCCCACCCCCAGGCGCCAGCGACGGAAGTGGATATCGAGTTCCCGGGAGTAATCCTCCAGCCGGGAAGAAAGACGGGGCCCGAGGCCAAGCAGGGCCTCGGCCTGAGGGTTGTGCAGGCGGACTTCCCCCTGGGGGGTCACCACCAGCACGCCGTCCTGCATTTCCTCGATCACCCGCTGGCTGACATAGACCTGGTTGGCCAGGGCGATTCCCCGGTTGCGGGCCAGCATTTCGTTGGCCACCACCCGACGGGCCAGCAAACGGGCAGAGATGGCGGACGTGAAGAAACCGACAGACAACAGGCCGGCCTGGAAGAAAAGGGAGAGATCCAGATCGCCGCCCAGCGCCAGAAGCGTCTGCTGGAACAACACCGCCAGGGTGGCCAGGGCCGCATAGAAGACGACCAACCGCCCCTGCCCCACCAGGCCTGCTGCCGCCAGGGACACCAGCAGCATGGCGCCCAGGCCACCCCGCAGGCCTCCGCTGGCCTGCATCAGCAGGGTGATAACAAGGATATCGAGGACGACATTGGCCGATAGCTGCAGATTGAAGCGGTAGGGCCAGTAATTGAGCACCAGGATGGAACCCAGGGCGCTGGCGCAATAGAACAGGGCCGTCCACAGGTAAAGCGGCCGGTCCGTCGCCGGCACCAGTTCAAAACTAGCCGGGTGGAGGTAGGCCGCCACCAGCAGCAGGGCCGCCACCACCAGCCGGTAGAGGTTGAAGTAGCGGAGGGATTGCCAGTGGGCGTCGGAGAGCGCGGCAGCGCCGGCGAAGGGCGGAGGCACGGCTACTCCCGTTCCCCGGCTGGGAGGTGCTCGGGACAGTAATACCCGCCATCACGGGACAAGCGAGCTTCACTATCGGGCAGATGGACTCCGCAACGACGGCAGGCCACCATGGGCTCTGCCGGCCGGGCCGCCGGAGGTGCCGCCTCGATGCCGGAGCGGGAACGGCCCTTGAACCACCACCAGAGGCCGCCCAGGAAACAGAGAAAGAGAAGGAATTTGGACATGGAACTGTTTTCGCCTACCGCGTGAAGCGATAAGGATAACAGGCGCCGACAGGAAGCCGGCGGGAAAGCCCGCCGGCTGGTGCGAAACGAATGTTTAGGGAACTCAGCGAGCGGCGGGCTGGGCCACCAGATTGTCCCGGTGGATAAGCTCCGGTTCCTCGATGTAGCCCAGGATGGACTCGATGTCGCAGGAAGGCTTGCGGGCAATCAGGCGTACTTCGCTGCTGCCGTAGTTACACAGCCCCCGGGCCACTTCCCGGCCTGCGCCATCGAGGCAGGCCACGGCGGCGCCGCGCTCGAAGTCGCCCTGCACTTCCACCACACCCACCGGCAGCAGGCTTTTGCCTTCCCCCAAGGCCTGCACGGCCCCGGCATCCAGCACCAGGCTGCCAGCCAGTTGCAGGTGGTCTGCCAGCCACTGCTTGCGGGCAGCCAGAGGCGGCGTATCGGCCACCAACAGGGTGCCAACGGGCTCACCACGACTCAGGCGCACCAGCACGTCGGGCTCCCGGCCGCTGGCAATGACCGTATCGGCACCGCTGCGGGCAGCTCGCTTGGCGGCGATGACCTTGGTGATCATGCCGCCGGTCCCGACCCGGGTACCGGCGCCACCGGCCATGGACTCCAGGGAGGCATCACCGGCCTGGGCTTGGCTGATCAGGGTGGCAGCAGGATCCTTGCGAGGGTCGGCAGTGAACAGGCCGGGCTGGTCGGTGAGAATGACCAGGCTGTCAGCCTCCACCAAGTTAGCGACGAGGGCGCCCAGGGTATCGTTGTCCCCGAACTTGATCTCGTCGGTGACCACGGTGTCGTTCTCATTGATGATCGGCACCACCCCCAGTTCCAGCAGGGTGGTCAGCGTCGCCCGGGCATTGAGATAACGCTTGCGGTCCGCCAAATCCTCATGGGTCAGCAGCACCTGGGCAGTCTTCAGCTGATGGGTGCCAAATGCCACTTCATAAATCTGGGCCAGGCCCATCTGCCCGACGGCCGCGGCCGCCTGCAGTTCATGCACGGCATTGGGGCGCTTGGTCCAACCCAGACGCTGCATGCCGCAGGCGATGGCACCGGAGGACACCAGCACCACCTGCCGGCCGCCACGCCGCAGTTGGGCAATCTGCCGCGCCCATTCGTTGATGGCCGCCAGATCAAGGCCGGCACCGTTATTGGTCACCAGGGCCGACCCGACCTTTACCACCAGGCGACGGGCATCGGCCATACGCGTGCAGTTTGTGCTCATCAAGCGTCGTTACTTTCGGAAGGCGTCGTTGCCGGAGCCACTTCTTCCTCACCGTGCAACGGAGCCAATTGTTCAAGGGCACTCTGGATTGCATAGACCAGGGGACGGCAACCTTCACCGCTGATGGCCGCGATCGGAAACACAGGGCCATCGAAACCGGTGCTCTCCTTGTAGGCGCTGACGAAGGCGTCGATACGCTCCTGGCGCTCATCCTCGGGAATCAGGTCCAGCTTGTTGAGGATCAACCAGCGAGGCTTGGCGGCCAATTCGGGGCTGTATTTCTCCAGCTCGCCAACGATGGCCCGGGCATCCGTCACCGGATCTGCCTCAGGGTCGGGCGGCAACATATCCACGATATGCAGCAGCACCCGGGTACGGGCCAGATGCTTGAGAAAGCGGATGCCCAGACCCGCACCGTCGGCAGCGCCTTCGATGAGGCCAGGCACGTCGGCAATGACGAAGCTCTTGTTGGTATCCACCCGCACTACCCCCAGGTTGGGATGCAGCGTGGTGAAGGGATAATCGGCCACCTTGGGGCGCGCCGCCGAGACAGCGCGAATGAAGGTGCTCTTGCCGGCATTGGGCAAGCCCAGGAGGCCCACATCCGCCAGAACCTTCAGTTCCAGCTTCAGCTCCTTCTCGTCACCCTGTTCACCCTTGGTGCACTGGCGGGGGGAGCGATTGGTGGAGGACTTGAAATGGATGTTGCCAAGACCGCCCTTGCCCCCCTGGGCCAGCAGCACCCGCTTGCCGTCCTTGTCCAGGTCGGCCAGCACGTCGCCGTCCACGGCATCGCTGATCACCGTACCCACCGGCATATGCAGGGTGATGTCCTCCCCGCCCTTGCCGTAGCAATCAGAGCCGCGGCCATTTTCGCCGTTCTGGGCAAGGAATTTCCGGGTGTAGCGATAGTCGATCAGGGTGTTGATGTTGCGGTCAGCCACCACGTAGATGCTGCCACCGCGGCCGCCATCGCCGCCGTCCGGCCCGCCCATGGGGATGTATTTCTCCCGGCGGAAGGAGGCAACGCCGTTGCCGCCCTTGCCGGCGATGACCAGGATTTTGGCTTCGTCAATGAATTTCATAGGGGTATAAACAGAAAAGCCCTACCGCGAAGGATAGGGCTCTTTCCGCAGTTCCTTAAAGCGCGGGTTAGGCGGCGGGAACGATGCTCACGGTACGGCGGCGCTTTTCACCCTTGATGGTGAATTGCACGCGACCTTCAACCAGGGCGAAGAGGGTGTGATCCTTGCCGATGCCGACATTCTCACCGGGGTGGAATTCGGTACCACGCTGACGCACCAGGATGTTACCAGCAGCAACCAGTTGGCCGCCGTAGCGCTTTACGCCGAGTCGTTTCGATTCCGATTCGCGGCCGTTACGGGAACTACCGCCAGCTTTTTTGTGTGCCATGGTGTCTTACTCCTCGATCAGGCAGAGATACCGTCGATGCGGATCTCGGTGTAGTTCTGACGATGGCCCTGGTGCTTCTGGTAGTGCTTCCGACGGCGCATCTTGAAAATCTTGACCTTGTCGTGGCGGCCGTGGGAAACCACGGTAGCCTGGACAGAGGCACCCTGAACCAGCGGGGCGCCAATCTTCACGGACTCGCCTTCACCTACCATGAGGATCTGGTCGAGAGTGATTTGTGCGCCAATGTCAGCCGGTATCTGTTCTACTTTAAGTTTTTCGCCAGCGACAACGCGATACTGCTTGCCACCGGTTTTTACGACCGCGTACATAGGAACTCCGATAAACAAAGGGTGAAACAAAGAACCGCGCATTATACGGATTTTTATCTTGCAGTCAAAGACTTCCGTGCCGCACCAAGTCTTTTCCCGCCCCCAGCAGCTTGACCGCAACCAAGCGGGCGCCTAACATGCAGCGGGCTTGGCCAGGCCCCTGTATTGGCGCCGATTGGCGACATTTGGCCACCCCGCTTTCCCACCTCCTATTCGCTCCGACAACCGTGGCCCTCGAAAACATCAACGCCCTGATCGCCGCCGACATGAAATCGGTGGATGCCGTCATCCGCCAGCGCCTTCACTCCGACGTGGTCCTGGTCAGCCAGGTGGCCGAATACATCATCAATAGCGGCGGCAAGCGCCTGCGCCCCGTACTGGTCCTGCTCGCTGCCGGCACCCTTGGCTACAAGGGCACCCACCACCACGAGCTGGCAGCTGTCATTGAATTCATTCATACCGCCACCCTGCTCCACGACGACGTAGTGGATGAATCTGACCTGCGTCGTGGCAGGGAAACCGCCAACAACCTGTTCGGCAACGCCGCCAGCATCCTGGTAGGGGACTTCCTCTACTCCCGCGCTTTCCAGATGATGGTTTCCGTCGGCGACATCCGCATCATGCAGGTCCTGGCCGACGCCACCAACATCATTGCCGAAGGTGAAGTGCTGCAGTTGATGAACTGCCACGATGCCGATGTGGATGAAGGCCGCTACCTCCAGGTTATCCGCTACAAGACCGCCAAGCTGTTCCAGGCAGCCGCTCGCCTGGGTGCCATTCTCGGCGGCGCCACGGTGGAAGAGGAAGAAGGACTGGCCGCCTACGGCATGCACCTGGGCACTGCCTTCCAGCTGGTGGACGACGTGCTGGACTACTCGGCGGACGAAGCTGAAACCGGCAAGCACCTGGGTGACGATCTGGCCGAAGGCAAGCCAACCCTTCCCCTGATCTACGCCATGCAGCACGGCACCGCCGAGCAGGCCGCCTGCGTGCGCCAGGCCATCGAATCCGGAGGGCGCGACGACTTTCCCGCCGTCATGGCAGCCATCCGCGCCACCGGCGCACTCGAACACACCCTGCAACAGGCAAAAGTGGAGTCCGAGACAGCCATTCGCGCGCTGGACGCGCTTCCGGCTTCTCAATACAAAGATTCGCTGGTAGAATTGTCAGTCTTCGCTGTGACGAGAAGCTTCTGAGCTTGTTTCTCGTTGGTTGTCGCGAATCGGGGTGTAGCTCAGCCTGGTAGAGTACTGCGTTCGGGACGCAGGAGTCGGAGGTTCGAATCCTCTCACCCCGACCAAACATCATGAAAAGACCGCCTTCACGGCGGTCTTTTCATTTCTGCTTCATTTCCCCCAATGCCCCCTGATGAGCGGCGGCGAGTCTGGGCCGTCACACCTACCGGACCACCAAAGCCACAAACTCATTCGGAAACCCTCTGCAATCCTTCCAGAGCAGCAACAAGCCTTGCCTGCCAGCGTCGCCACCGCCCTCCCTGAAGTGACTTTCTCCCTGACCGTAAAACAAAAAGGCCGAACCAACTTGCGTTGGTCCAGCCTTTTCTATGGCACTGCACGACGGATACCGTCAGCCCTTGCGGCCTCAATAGCCAAAAATTCCGTGGTGGGAGGAGGACTACCAAACAATTTCGCATAAGCCTTGCAAACACAGCAAACGGCCAATACAAAAATTTTTTGTACCCCCAGATATACCCCCCTGCCACTAAACCCTACCTCGGCGTCGGGACACCACCCTTGCGCTCATATATATAGAGCACTATTGACTGGATGCCGGCGTTGGTGCCGTGGTCGAGACGTCGGGGACGTCCTCACTCGTCGAAGAACGATCCTCCTTCAACGGCAACTCGTCCAGCAGCTTGTTCAGCTCCTCGCCGGTCTTTGCCTGCCTGACCCGCCTTCTCCAGTCTTGACTGTCGAAGCCCATCAATCCACCTCCAAAAGTTACGGATTCCTTCCATATTGTAATGGATCGGCTGGCCGAGGCTGTTTCCACTGGGCGTTCTTGCCCGTCAACATCAATGGTTCTGGCAGGGGAGTAAAGAACCCCGGCTAGTTGAGACCCCGGTAGCTCTCGGACATCGATATCCAGGTGTGCGCGGTCGCTTTGGCGTAGTACGGTATTTGCGACAGCGACTCTTTTTGCCGTTGTGCTTCCCACAAGATAGGGGCGTCGTACTTGTTCTGATACCCCTTGCGTCCGGCCTCCTCCCAGATGTCCAAATCCACGAGAGGCCGCGGATTCCGATGCGGAGCGGAGCAGGGCTCCCAGTTGAACAAGGCGACCAGATCAATTTTCTGTTGGGTTGTCATGGGGATTACAGCCCCCCTCGTCTTTCGGTACCGGATCAGTGGAAGCCTTGGGCTTGGACGGATCCGCTTTGGCCATGACCATACGGCTGCGCCAGCATTGCTTCTTCCATCCCGTTCATCGCCGGCAACATCGGATCATCAGCGGGTGCTGAAGTTGGGTTTTCCCCAGCCGTACTTGGCTGCACATTCTTCGTTAGCACGCCGGGCCCAATGACGGAGGACACCATCAACCCACCTCAAAAAATTACGGCTTCCTAAGCATTGTAGTGAATCCGCTGATCAAGGCTGAGTGTGCGTAACCCAGGAGCCAACAGCTGGATTCTATCGGTGGTGAAAAGAGTCCCCCGGTGCGTCAGCGGCGGCCAATGACACCAACCGAGCTACGCACCGTGCCGCTGACTCTAGCGACGACACGATGGGAGCGGGGGGCGGGAACAACCCGGTGCATAGGCTGGGGAGTGCGACCCAATCCTTGGCTACGCAAGACACCCCTATACGTTCTCGTGGTGCCATGGGAGCGGGCGACAATATTCTCTCGCCAAAAAATGCGCATGGCAATCCAGTAGAAAGCCCCCCCTTCCGGTCAATGGACGGTATGTAAGCCACCCATACGTGCTTGAATCTTCCGATAGCTGCGCTTCCACGGGCAAGTGGGCATCAGCCAGAAACAAAAAGGCCTCGCTTCTTCTACGACATCCAGCCTCCTAAAACTGGCTGGTGTGGTTCAGAAGGCGCGAGGCCTTGGCATCAAGGTAGCAAGTGACGGCAGCGGCGTCAAATCGCCTAGCTTGAGCTTTTCCATTTTTTCTTCGGGATCGGCATTGGCAATCTGCCACCAGCGCTTGAGCACCATGTCCTGGGTGATCTCGGTGCGCTTTTCCCTGGCTGCCATCTCTTCCTGAATCGCCGCCTGGATTTCAGGTTTTTTCAGGTTCTCTTCGCCAATTTGACCGGCTGTCTTCGACACATTGGGTGTCTTAAAAATGCTCCAAAACTATACTTTTCATAACCGTTATGGCTTCGGTTCTGATCTCCTGGGCCTTCCCCCCTTGCGCCCATTGACCCTGGCCTGCTCCTTCCCGGCCTCAGTTTTCGGGCCGGTGCTGCAGCCGCCGTGCCACTTACACCGGCCACTGGCATAGATGGCGGTCAGCTTGCACGGTGTCCCGGCCCGCGTCTTAGCCCCACAGGTCAGGCCTCGTAGCGCCTGAGGAAGCGCAGGGAATGTGGGAGGGGGGTACGAGCAACCCCTCTGCTCCCATTCATGGAAAACAGCATCCCTTTGCTTGAGGTGCTGCCGCAAGAGCCTACGCTTCTCGCTTCCAGGCACATCTCCCATCTAACTCATCTCCCCGGGCCATTGGCTTTCTGCGCCGCCTTAGCATCCTGCACCGCAGCCTTGAGCAGAGCATTCCTTTCGGTCGCCAGTTCATCCAGGCGCTGCCTTTTTTCCTGTGGAGACAGCCCATCATCCCGGCGGACCTGCAGCATCTCAGCGTTGAGGGAACGGACAGACTTGTTGGCCCGCTCTAAAGGCTTAGCCTCGTCGGCCAGGGGACTGCGCTCCTTCTGGTCAGCAATCTCCGGACGCTTCAGACGATCCAACTGCCGAAGAGTGCCTTGCAGGCGCTGGGCCTCTCCCAGCATGTCGTAAAACTGGGTCTCGAACTTGGTGTGTAGGGGCGGCTCCTGGGAATAGAAGCGGCGGACTACCGGCAACTGGTCGGTACGCGTCTCCGGCAGCTGGTCCCCAAAAAACGCCTTGTCCGACAGCATCAGGCCGTACATGCCCCAGGTATTCAGGTAGCCACGAAGAAGCGCCTCTGCCCGCACGGGATTTACCTGCAGAGCCTCCGGCATGTCCCGGGTTGCCATGCCTAGAGCCTTCATGCTCTCACTGGTTGATGGCTTGGCCCGCAGGAACGGCTGCAGGTTATCCATGCCCGGAGTTTCTATCGGGGAATTGGTAAAGCCGTTGCGGTTGGTCGCCTGCTCGTACAGCGGCGCCAGGACCTGAGGTTTCCAGTTGAGGCTAAAGGTATTGCCGACGATACGGGCAAAGTCCTGGCCGAGCCCCTGGGGATCCTCATTCATCAGCCGCTCAGCGGTCCGCTCAGCCAGGCTGGCGACAGCACCCACTTCCCAGATTTTCGGGAACCTGAAATGCTGATCCCCCACAAAGAAATGCCAGTTGGCATCCCGATCCCAGTCATTCAGATCCTGGAAGCGCGAATCCTCCCGGTTCAATAGGTACAACGCCACGGAGGACAAAGCCAGCATTGCTGTCTTAGCACCGATGGCCAGCTTATTCGGATCGTGGGAAACCCCGCGGAAAAGGCGATCCAGGGACACCACTGCCGGCCGCAAGAACATCACCGTGTCGTACATGAAGCCAAGGGCCTTGGAATCGCCTTTCATGGCGAAATCCGTTGATACCTCCCGCCCTAGGTAGGCCGCGTGCCTGGGATGCTCTCCCCGCTCGATGGCTCGCCCATACTCTCCCAGGCGGGTACTCATCTCGAAAGCGTCCCCCAGGCTCTCGACAAAGTTGATGATTTTGTCCGGAGCATCCAGCACAGTGCGGTAATCGACTCCCTGGCGGCTGTAGAACTTTTCCAGCTTCGTCCGCAGCTTGGCATCATCCAGATAAATGGAAGAAAGCCCTCCCCCATTGGCCACGTAGTCCTTGTACAAGGGATCTTCCAGGAGCCTCCGGCGCAAGCCATTGATGGAGTCCAGCACTGGCCGAAAGCCAGAATGGGACATCACGGAGCCCATGATGGTATCCCGGGCAATGTTAGCCACCATGAAGTCAGGGGTCATGGTGATAGCCGCTTGGCCCAGACGTTTTGGCATGCCCAGCCACTTGGTCAGCCAGTGCATTGGCGGGCGATCCATGGCCTGCAAAGAGCGGAGCAGGATGGGGTCCCCGACCTCATACCAGCGGGGCTTACCATCCTTGAGGATAGCCACCACATTTCCCCCGGCCGGTGCCTGTCCATGCGTGAAAAACTCGAAGAACGCCGGCGGCTCCCCATCAACAGCAAAGCCGTATTTCTCAGCCATAGCCTGCAATACCTGGTCGCCCCCCACTCGAACGGCACGACTACCGGGATCCACCTTGACCATGAAGCGGCCACCACCTGGCCGGCCGGCCAGCTCTGCCACCTTGATTCTGGCCTCGTTTTTCACGGCCACATCGATCAACTGGGCGGCATTTCCGATCATGTTGCCCAACACGTCCCGGATATTCTCCGTCCCGCCCGTCAGTTGCTTAATCCCCGTCCAGTCCCCGGGCTTTCCCTTGATCCCACCCGGCTGCTGCACCCGGTGGAAGGGCAAATATTCGGCCCGCTTCCACAGCTTGCGGCTCTCGGGGTTCAGCACCCCTTGCGCTTCGGCAAAATCCAAGATGCCGCGGTTCCAGGCCTGGTACTCAGCAAAGGCCCGACGTGCTTCCGGCGTTTCGAGGTTTAGCATGGCCCGAATCTCCCCCTTGGTGAAGAGATGTTCACGCCCCTGGACCATCAGCTCATTGGCAGAGCGCCCCACAAAATACAGCAGGGCGTCGTCAAGGCGATCCGCTAATGGCTTCAGGATGCTCTCAAGGCCTTTTCCACGGTAAGCAAAGGACCCATCTGGATTCTTAACCGGGTAGCCATACCGAACGGAACCATCAGCAATACTGGCGGAAGCCCGGGATAATCGAGCAGATTCGTAGGCACCATTTGGCTCCAGCTTGCCACCGGACAACTGCCGTTCCATTTGGTAAATGCCGTGCAGATCATCCACGGTTGATTGCCGGAATTTATCGAATAGGCGGTCAAAGTGCTCAGACAGGGGGGTATCGCTACCGATCTTGGAGCGGGCCCGGTTCAAGGCTGTTAGCAACACAGTAAAAATGACCCAGGGCATCAACTGAAAATTGACCCACCTCACTTTTTTCAGAAACGCCTAGGTCGCTT
>NZ_BFBP01000003.1:328459-504390 GCF_003112695.1 Azospira sp. I13 | reverse complement strand
CATGACGATTCCTACTGAACAATTTCCTGTCCATCCTAGATAACTTGCAGGTATCGTTCAAACAGCTAAAACTTATCCGTACGTTGTTCGTATAGCTAAAGACTCGCCCCGACAGCTTCACCCTCTGGGCCGCCAGGATATCCCTAGCCTCCATGCTTAACGGGATATCACGTTTGGAACCATTCTTGGTGTCGGGCAGATGAACAATTCTGGATTTCAGATTGATGTGCTCCCAGCACACCCCCAGAATCTCCCCCTGACGCATAGCAGTTTCTAATGCCAATTGGACAATGGCCTTCATCTCATGCGCGCCCCGCTGGGAACAATGCCTCATGATCATCCGTTCTTCACGAGGAGCCAAGCGTCGATCACGGCCAGGCGGAAGTTTTGGCTTACGGACGTTGGCGACAGGGTTATCGTTGCATATACCCCATTCGTTCTTCGCAATGCGAAACAGGTCGGAAAGCAGCGCCAGATCCAGCCGAACCGTAGCAGGGGAAAGTGCCCTACCCGTTCGTGCGTTAATCTCCGCTATGATCGCAACAAATAAAGTCTGTCGGAACTGTTGCCCGTAAGCCTTTGTGTCGTATAGGGGAGGAGTCTTAGTAACAGTGACGCAAAGTCTGTCGGGGCGACGAAGATTTGCATTCGTCATTGCACGTCTTGGAATATAGTCTGTCGGACTTAGCTTTGTCCTAGGTTTCGGCGGGCACTGATCCCAACAAGAAAGTCTGTAACAACCGCACTAGCAACCACGGGGCACAGATTCACTTTAAAAGTCTAGGCGGTCTGTAACAGCCACTGATCAACCACGATCCGTCGGTAGATCACAACAAGAAAGTTTAAAACAGTGCGACGAAGGTCGCCCCAGGCTCCCAGGAGACCCACTGATCTTCGACCTTGCGGTCTCGTTAGCGGGGAGTACCTGTATCTCTAGATCAAAGTCATCACAGATCCGATTTCCCCCTCCCGCAGATGGCTACGATTCGCCAATTCCTTCACTATTGACAGTAAAGCCATCATTTGGCTTATCTTCTGAGATAGTGGAAGCATGCCGCCAGGACAGATCTCAGGGCTTAGCTTCCCGAGCCATTCCCTGACCTGATCAACGACGGCGTTGCCGCTCGTAGTATCACTGGCGCTACTCATAGGGGCAGTTATCGAGCGAGTACGGAAATCACTGAATAATGCGGTGGCTATGGCGCCACCAGCAGAACAGCCCCTTACATTCTGCACACCCGCTCGTGGAATCCCGCAGCAACTGGATGGAAATGTTTCGAATCAGGCCTATGAGCCCTCATCCTTACCGACCTTCGACATTGCCGTCATTCCGGATGCCTCGGATCGACGCACAGTGAAGGGAACATTACGCATCGCAAGTGTGAGAAATTGAAATGTAAGTTAAAGTATTCCGCGCGGGTATCACGGATGCGGAAGTTTGATGCTTCTGTGTGTTGTCTGACAATTTCGATTTGGAGATGTGATGAAGGCGGGAAAATTTGATAGAGATGTCTTTATGCAGGCGTTCGAGGCCACCAAAGCCTGGAATTTTGACCTTGCAATCAAGAAAATCATTGAAACGAAGAGCAGCACATGGGACTTGTGTAGAGCTGAAGTCGCTGTACTCAATTACAGACGCTACATGGCGGTAACGAAAGCACTTGGGGGGACTCAGTTAGTGCCAAACGGTGATATCGACGAAATTTGGCATATGCATATACTCGATACCCGAGCTTATATGCGAGACTGCGACGAGCTTTTCGGCGAATATCTGCATCACTTTCCGTACTTCGGAATGCTTGGCGAAGACAACAAACGGCAATGGATTGAAGTGCAAACGGAGTCTGAGACTCTGTGGCAGGAACTCTTTGGCGAGGCACTGTATGGTCCAAATCGCGAAGCACAAAAGTGCCCTCAGGTATGCCCATGCCATATAGACCTTACAGAGGTTGGAGCTTCAAGTCTTACCGACCATAAGGCCGCTTGATTCGTTCTTAACCCGGCAGTATCCGGGCACGTTGTGACTCACTGCAGCTACGTGAGTAGGCAATACTTAATCCCGAAACTTCCCGTACCAACTGCCGGGAGCACATTTTCATGTGTGGTTGCCCCTCGATCCCTGAACTTATGCACGATCAAATTCCCGAAACGAATGTAGTTGCCCTGGTGAAAAAATCAGCACCGGCTGGGCCGCTTAGAGTTGATTTTTCAAAAATTCGACGCGATGGATTTCAAATTATAAGAGGGTTCGGCACCGATCTAGTTCATCTCGAATACGAATTAAGCAGTATTTCTGGCGGAAAACTCTTTTACTCGGACCGCATCGGAAGTTTCGTTCATCAGTTCCGCGTTTTACCATACAGTGAAAATCTGTCGGAACAGCCAACATGCGGCGGATACCACACAGATTTCATGTTTCAAGCTCGACCGCCAGAGTTTGTTGCCTTATTGTGCTTACACCCGGATCCAAGGCACCCATTGTTTGGACGAAATCAAGTAGTTCCTCTTCATGCATTCGTTGAGCGGCTTAACACAATATTTGGCGTCTCGGAAACCGACCTGATGACAATCGGTGTCGATTACACATTTACCGGCAAATTACCAATAAGCGTGCCTATCCTAAATCAGCTTGACGGCAAATCCATTTTAAAATTGCACACCACGCTTATGGCAGACGGAAAACTCAGTGCATTTGATAACTTGCCGCTCAAAGCTGCAATAGAGGCAGTTTGTGGTGAAATCGCAGAAAACCTGGTATTAGACAGGGGCGATTTGCTAATCATATCTAACCATTCTGCTCTGCACCGGCGTTCAGAGTGCACCTTAACCTTTGACTCTACCTGCAACTCATTTAGATCTAGAGAAATGGCAACGATTCGATTTGATCTATGACCTATTTCCTAAATCCTGCTGTCAAATTACATAAGCGGTCTGTACACGGGTATGGAACCATTAACTTTATTACACGTGACGGTGTAGGCGATCAGCCCCTGGTAATAGATGACAGAGCACTTCCAATCATTGAGAAACTGATCCTTGGCAAGCCATATTTTCCTAGCGACAGTGATCGTGAAATACTATCTCGTTTGGAAGAGGATGGGGTGGTTTCCAAAGGTGATGCAAAGGAAAATTGGCATCAGCCTTCTGCTGAAAGTCTCCAGTTTTGGATTCAAACTAGTGACCGGTGTAATCTTGCGTGCACTTACTGCTACATCCCATCTCTAAACAGCAAAAGGACTCGTCGCCACGATCTTTTTTCCCTATTTAGCAAAAAGCTTTTGGCGGTCAGGGGACTCAAGACAATATCTATTAAGCTTGCTGGTGGCGAACCACTCCTTTCATTTAGAGACTGGAGCGGTGATGTTATAAAACTTAAACTAACCTTAGCCGATGCTGGGATCACTCTAAATGTCAGGATTATTACTAACCTTACATTCCTAAATAAAGAAATCGTCGAATACATTAAGGAAAACAACTTCGGCATATCTGTGTCAATCGATGGATTGGCCACCTATAACGATAAAAGCCGCATTTTTCCTACCAGCAACCGCGGATCCTTCCAGGTAGTAATGAGAAACCTTGAGATCCTCCGTGCAAATGGCATTAAGCCCGCGGTGATGGTTACGGCAACATCGGAAAATGCAGACGGAATGGCAGAATTGGTGGAATGGCTTGTTAACAACGACCTGGTTTTTCGTATCTCCGATGCCAAAGGTGGCTATATTAGACCGGACGAGTTTGAAAATTCCTTTGTGGAAGTGGACAAGATACTGAGTGCCCCCTCCAGGGTTGGATATCCTGTTAGCGACCGAATGGTGGTTTCCGATTTGAGAACTCTTTCACCCCAAGCAACGCCATGTTCGATGGGGGTATCAGGAGGCGCGCTGTATCTAGATGGGTCGATTTACTTCTGTCATACGGAGTTCAACGACGGGACGCCACTTGGAACCATTGATGAAGATGAAAACCTGGTTACTATTATTCGACGGGGACATTCTAGGCACTTGGGGCTGAGCTCCGAATGTAAGGCATGTGAGTATCGTTTTATATGTGCAGGCGGGTGTCCGCTATATCGAGTCAACGGCAAAAGTCCAATGTGCTCTGCCTATAAGCGGATAATCCCAAAAATATTCGATTTATATGGCAAGGAAGGCCAAAATGTCTAGCTTTTCCATGGACGGTATAACGCAAAATAACCTCAAGGGCGTTGCTGTCTCTGGAAAACTTGGCGAAGTGGTTTTGGTCACAGGCGTCAGTGGATCCGGAAAATCGACTCTGGTATTCGAAGTGATTGCTGCTGAAGCGAGGCGGCAAGAAGCAATAAGGAGGAGGAGCGACGAACTATATGTATATGCGGTTCGGCCGAGCTTCCTTTCCTCGACTACATTGCCAGAGTGCATTTCTGTGTCTCAACGCGCTCTAACACAGACAGAGGGATCGACGTTCGGCACACGTAGTCGGCTAAAAGGAACAATACAAAAGATTTTCATTGAGAAAGGCCAAATCGTCTATCGGGGAGTACGTATTGAACAACCTTCACTTCCCGAGATACGCCAGTTTGCTCGACGATTTCATCCTACAGCCAAACTTTACGCTGTCGTATGGGCCTACTCACCTATCGATTTTAGTACCGTTCAGCAAGCGCTTGGAAAACATGGAATTCGAGCCGTATTTCTCCGCGATGAAAAGAAAGGGGCGCGCCGAGAAATTCCACTTACAAAGTTACCAAGGGCCGGCTTGTCGAACTATGAAATATCCGTACCACTCGACGCTTGCGCAGACGATTCCACCGTCTTAAAGCTGGCCAAGGAAGGAGTAATGCTCCTAGGTGACGAAGTCGAACTGAATTTTGACGAGCACTACTTCTATTTGCCTGATGGGGTCGTCTTTCGTAAGCCATCGGCTCTCCTGTTCTCAAGGTCTCAAGCCTCCTCGCGATCAGGCTGCTGTAAGGCATGCGGTGGAATTGGAAAGAAGATCGCCGCAGACTTCGACGAGATAATTAAAAAAAATACTCCCTTACACGATGGCTTCTTGGACGTTCCCCTCACAAAATCCGGTCGGTATGTTGGCTTCAAATTTTTGCCAACCGGGTTGTCTTCACTGATTAAGAAACAGGGAATCGACACTTCAAAAACATTTAACGGCCTGAGCGCAGATGCTCGTGAAATGCTACTTGGTATTCTTACCAACAAGCTACTATCGAACCATACTGATGAAAATACGAGGCAGTATTTAAAGGAAACAAACTGCTCTGCCTGTGAAGGGTCCGGCTATAGCTATCAAACGCGTGCGGTGCTTGTGAACGGCAAGTCCATCGACTACTTCCTTAATCTGACAGCTAATGAGCTTCGCTCTGAGCTATCGGGCATGGGGCTGGAAAAGGATGAGTTGGCTCGCCTAAATGATTTTCTAAGCGTTATCGATAAATTGGCAATCGGCCACATTGGTTTAAATAGACCAACATCGTCAATAAGCTCAGGTGAGGCACAGCGACTAAAACTACTTGATGTGTTGATGTCCAATCATTCGGGCAAAATTATCGTCCTCGATGAGCCATCCGCAAATCTACAATATCATGACAATCTCGCAATACTTGATGCCATCCTCAAGCTAAAGGCACGCGATAACTGTGTGATCGTAGTTGAACATAACCCTCTTTATCACAATATTTCTGATCGAATTTTACACGTAGGGCCGGGTGCAGGCGCAGAAGGGGGGTACGTTAAAGAGTCATTCCCTACTTTCCTGCCGACGCAGCAACTCGCGTTTCACGTAAAGCGCCCGACCGCAAAAGTGAACGCGTCGTTCACTACATTGACCCTAAAGCCTAAACGTAATGTCCGACTGGAGAGCATCAAGATACCAGGTGAATGCTTCACTGCTGTTGTAGGTTCCAGCGGAGCAGGTAAAAGTACCCTAGTGTTAGAGATGATGTATTCCTCGCTTATCGAGTCAAAAGTGCCTGTCGTTAAACTCGACAGCAAACCACCAGGGAAATCAACCGCATCCATTGTTGCCACCTACCTTGAGGTATTTGACGATATTCGGAAAGAATTTTCTAGGGAAGCGACGCCATATCTGACCGAAAGCGACTTCAGTTTTAACGCACGCGGAGCATGTCCTGTATGCAACGGTTCAGGCAACGAAGGCGGTAAGCCCTGCGGAGTATGCTTTGGGTCTCGCTACAAGCCAGACGTTCTACTTACCAAAGTAGAAGGCCTTAGTATCGTTGATGTCCTTCAGCTCAATATCCTCGACATTAATACGAGTAAAGCCTTTGGCTTCTTATCCAATGTGCGTCGGATCTTAGATGCCCTTTCATTGGCTCACATTACCTTAGGTCGTGCTACCTCATCGTTAAGTGGTGGAGAACTCCAAAGACTGAAACTCGCCAAATTCATTTTGAGGCACAAACGCACCCTTGGTAAAGAGCGAGCAGTGGTGATGTTAGATGAGCCTAGTCGCGGCTTGGATAGCACTGGCGTTTCACAACTTTACGAGGTATTACTGGAGTACCTGGCCGGCTTAACGGTTATTGCAATAGAACATAATCCGGAATTTATTTACCGCAGCACTTATATTATTGATCTTGGTCGTGCCATTGGCGAAAAGAATCAAGACAATATCGTTGCAGGCTACTTGGGCGACAAAGATTTTCCAAGCCTAAATTATTCTTTGCTTTCTGATGAAATAAAAGCATCCAAAGACAGCTTACAGCCAATAGCATTTAACGCAGCCAAACCAGGAGTACCGGATGCTGCCTCCGAAGGACGATATTTTCAATTTTTGCCACACCTATATATCAAACAAAACAATTTCGACGTTGAGCGGCAATTTTCTAACCGCTTCAGTATTCAGAAAAATGACGGAAATTTCAGGCTTTTTAAATCTCGCGATGAGTTGCAGAAGGCAGTTGGCGAAGCGTGCCCACTGTTATTTAACCCTTTAGTAAGTCATCTTGAAAAATTTCCAAAAGTTCCTGTATCGGTTTTTAAAGCCGTTACTGCAGAGTACAAAGGGCGAGAGCTATATCTAAGTGAAGACCCTTGGAGAATGCTAGTGAAGGCGGTATCTTTTGATGAAGCTTTTTTGAAAGGAGCAGGCGTTGTAGCACTGCCTAACGGCGACTTTCCCGGACCCGCCACAATTAATTATTATGGGATAAGATTGTTTAATTTAGCTGAGCGTATAGTCGATGGTATTCAACCTGACAAATACGCTTTCAATCTGTATAGGAACGCGTGCATCTACTGCAAAGGCTACGGTCACTTCAAGTCTTATCCGTTTGAAAAATGGATCGATAAGCGCTTCTCTCCATTTGATGCAAGAATGACCCCGTTTGGCCTAAATAGAGTAATGCCGAAAGCCACAATATCGCATTTTGCAAAGGAGGGATTGTTCGACTTTTCTGTACCGCCGTCAGAGTTGACGGATGATGAATACAATATTCTTTTGTACGGATTCAAGGCTTACAAATTTCAGAAACCCGGAAAGCCAGGCGTCGTACAGGACGACTTCTGGGAATGGCGAGGATTGAATTCATACGTTTACCATAACGCAGCAAAACTCAGCCCACGTGAAGACTTGAACACTCATCTTGGGTGGCGTGAATGCCCATTTTGCGCCCGCGGCTTCAAGAAGACCGTGACACAATATGTATGTGATGGGAAAACGATTGTGAGCTTCCTGGATAGTTGATACGCCTAGACACCGGTGTTTATCACATCAGCCCAAACAAATACATTGATCTGGCATTAGAAGAAATGTCGAATCGTAGATAGTTGGCAGGGTAACTGTCAGCGGCGAGAGCCAAGACGTTTCGATTTTCATGAGATTTGTCCATCATCAACCAGCCACATCCAGGTCGAACTCCAGCCAATCCCTACCAGACCAAATAAAACTATCCAACTCTGATACGTTTGAGGCACCCTTCGGCCGCAAGGAGAAGTGTCGCCTTTTTCCTATTGTCTTGAGCGACCAAGTTGTTTGGCAAGTGCCGCACTGACAGTAAAAGTCTTGCTCCTGCCCGCGCTCGAATCTGGCCGGATGACCACAAAGCTTAGCAAGCGCGGCAATCTGGTCTATGGCAAGCCTTACGGCCTCCTCAACTTGCGGATTAGCCGAACCTCTGAGCAATGCCTTCAGTTCGGCTGCTCTCTGTGCATCGATTGGCGCGAGAAGCCTAACGTGCGTTGGAGAAATGGATTCAAACTGTCCCGGCCATGCCTCGGTCAGTTTCTTGGTCGGAGTTGGCAACGGCCCCAGTTTTCGGCCATGCTCGTGGAGCAATTGCCGCAACATCCATTCATCGATCAATTTTCCCATCCTCTCCACGACATAAAGATCGAGAGGTGAAACGGGAAGACTCTGTGGCGATGCAACACTGGTTAGAGTACCTGGCCAGCACACGATGCGGCCACCCTCCAGACTCTCGCTGCAATTTATGGAGGCCCCGAACCAGGCAATCGGTACGATCCTCAGTGTAGCCCCGTCAGACTGGGTTAGGACCCAATCATGCACATCATGCTTGAGTACGAAATCCCTCCCTGCCCAACTGAACATAAAGTTTCCATTTGCTCTACGCAGACCATAGCGCTCCAGCGCTCGCTTGATCACGAGACCGATGTAACCGACGTAAGCATGCTGAAGTTGCAGTTGTCGTGCCAAGCGCTCTTCTGGGGGCAATAATCGCGCCTCTCGATCGTCTTTCAGTTTTTCCCATAGAGGGGGTAGATGACGATAGTGAGGGTCGTGATTCAGAATGTTTGTCCGATGAATTTGGGCCGGGACTACAGATGAAGCGGGCACCAGCGAATAAAGACCCCGTTGCTTCAATCCTCTGATTGCACGTAACTGAGACTCCAACTCGCTGAGAGCGCGCTTTCCTGCCTCTAACTGCATCCCAGTCTTGTCATCAAGGTATGACTCCCCCCAAAGGCGACAAATATCCTGGCGGAGTCGAAAATGCGTCTGCTCTGACCCTTGAAACTCCAAAGCTCGTTCCAGTCTCGAATTGACTCCTCGGATGCGAGCCAGTCTCCTGGCAAGGTGTCGATCAAGACGATCTAGCAATCGCTTGTAGAGCCTGTTCTCATAGATCGCATAGTCGTCCTCACTGAAACGAGCAAGAACCTTACGCGGTTGAACTCCGCTGAGCGTACGCTGCTGCCAGCAATCTGAGTGCGATGCCAGGTGACTTAGTGCCGAACTCGCGAGGCGTCGAGCTCTCGCCACAGGAGCAACAAAATTGTCATACCGAAGGTCCCTGCGGGGGCGATCAGATATCGAATACAGATGGCCATCTCTGAGTACCGCCGCCAAGTCTCGCTCGAGCTCTTCGAGCGTGCATTGTGCGGCCATCTCAGCGGGTAGCATGGGCGAGACATTTGCATCATGTGAGTGAGCTATTTTTCCGGCGATTGAAATAATCGCCTCCGCAGAAAGTTCGGAGTCCGCCTGAACGTCGTCAGTCTGATCGATGGAGAGCACTTGGGATTCTGTGTCTTCTATCCGGATGACACCTGAGCCGTCATCCGAGAGCAGATCACCAGCCGGCAAGTGGCTGTGTCCATTGACAACTAGCGGCTCGAGCAAGCAATACCGTCCCGGCAGAAACGCGTCGGGTAGCTGACTGACTTTGCCACCCGTAAAGCGGTCCAGAAATATCATGCCCCGCGTTCCTTACGGCGACGGTCTTCAGCCAACAAGGCCTTGGAACGGCGAGGCTCTGATTTCCACCCCTTCCAAACTGTAGTAAGCGCTTGTTCGATCGCGGCTAGATCATCAATGGTCGCATCGTATCTGCCAGTCACCTTACCGCGTCTGAATACTCTGCTGGCAAGCAAATGATCCATAGCATCTTCTTTGCGACCGCCCGCCGCCATGTAAACGGGAACAAATCGCATGGCCTGACGTTCAAGTCGATTACCCCAACCTAGGTCAAAGCGATCCTGCAAGATGCTCGTGAGCGGGCCCGTGGTCAACTCCGCCAACAACTCTGAAACCTCATCAGCGTTTTGTGTCACAGCAGCATCGAAACGCTCCATCAACGATCCATAGCTAAAGCTGGCCTTCGGCTTTGGATCCACCTTGAATCCCGCTTCGTGGCGGGGAAGTGTCATTACATGAGCACGATCGTAGGTTTTGTCAGCGAACTCATTCGTGGTTTCATCGTGGTTAGCAGTGCCTACAAACCAGACGTTATGGGGAACTCGAATCCTCCGCCCCTCGACCAGCAGCGCTGGTGCGTTCGGCAACTGGCTCTCCGACAAACTGATAAGTCGGTCTCTTGGATCATTCTTTTCGAGCGCCGAGAGGAATTCAGCAAAATACTGCTCCGGGCGCGATAGGTTCATCTCATCAAGCAAGATGATGTTGCACCGATCCTTGTAAGCGGCAGTTTGCGCACGGTAGAGACCTTGCAGGCAGTCGCGCTCATAGAAGCGCTTTTCGAAAGCGTTGTAGTGCCCAAGTAGATCATCACGATCTCGCCAGCCAGCCTGGACGGCAATGTCAGTGCAATGTCCCCCCACCGCCTTTGCGAATGCCTTCGCCAAGCTCGTTTTGCCTGTGCCGCTGATTCCCTGAAAGATGTGAAGCTGACTCATAGCCAACCCAGCAACGAGCAACTGAATATCTTCAAGACGGAAATGCAGCATCGCGCCTTCCTCCGCTTGAGCGATCCGGTGCTGCAACTCAATCGAGAATTTTTTCAGATCAGGAACATCTTGCTCCGGCAGGCTCAACTCCTTGGCCTTGCGATCCTTGATCCAATCGGCAGTGGATGCGGAATCCATCCATGCCATTTGAGGGAACGGCTTCTCAGATTGCTGTGACTGGGTTAGGTCATCTACCGTTTTGCCCAAGTCATTGAGCCTTGCACTCAAGATCTGATTGTTCTTTTCCAGGGCACGCTTTTCTCTTTCGAGGTTCTCTTTGTCACTCACGCCGAGGCGGAGGCGATGAAGCTGAGCTTTTGCATCAGCCAAATCAAAATGAACCTCGTCGAGTTGAGCCTTTTGCTCATCACGAAGTTTTCGCAGCGCCTCGTTCTCAAATTGCAACTGATCATCCTGACTGTTTGCAATTTGGTTTTCCAATTGAGTGACTCGACGTTTCTGAGCAGCCAACTCGTCAAGTATCTCGCGGGCAGACCGACCAGCCAATGCCTCTGAGAACTCCCGGTATTGCTCTAGTTTCTGTTCAGTCAATGTCCAATCGCGGTAAACCTTTTCAAGGCGTGCCTCTGCGCGTAGTCGAGCATCGGTCAATCTGGCAATTTCCTGACTGGCCTCGCGAAGTGCATCTTCGCGGATCTGTACCCGTTCACGCTCAAGCTCTTTCCACTCTGCATCTAGTCGCCGTTGCTGCTGCTGTAGAGCTCTCTCCTTGTTTGCAATCTCCGCTTCACGTTCCATCACTTCGGATGCGCGCGCGGACTCATCGTCACGTGCTTTCTGCTCCGCTTGAAGGATGCCGAATTGAATCTCAGTCTTCCTAGACTCGAGCTCCACGATTTCTTTCTTGAGATCACTGAGTGCGGCCACGTTTTGGGCGGCAAAACCGGAACGCGCATCCAGTTCTCGCTTCTCAAGTTCACGCTCCTTATCGGCCAAACTTGATTCGGACTTTTTTATCTCAACTTGTCTTTGCTTCAACTCTTCGTCGAGTTTGTTGATCTCTTCGGTTCGCTTCTTGTTCTCATCACTTCGGCGGGAGAATGCCTCCTCCTTGCGAGCCAGGTCATCGGTGCGCTTCTGTGCGTCTTCATGTAGATCACGAACTCTCTTTGCGACATCAGAGATATCCGCCAACAACCTCTCGAGCTCGATTTTTTTCTCGGGCTCTGCCTTATCCAACTCGCTGACCTGATCTTTCTCCAAGTCGGGGAGTGCCACAGCGGAAGCATCGCCTTGCACCAGCGATGCAAGGGAGCCAATTCCAGCAGTTGCTTTCTGCCATGCCGATGCGACCGCACTTTGTGCAGTATTTGCGTTTTGCGCGGCTGGGGTTTTGTTCCCCTTATTGTGTTTTGCCATTTCAATACCAGCCCTTAAAAATTTGAATCCATTCGATGACAAAGTCAGCGTGTTTCATAGCTTCTTCTCTATCGATTCTCTCGCTACCTGAATGCCCGGCTTTTTTGTTGCGAGCATCAGCCATATCAAGCAGACGAGTCAGTTGAAGCTCATCGGCGGATAACTTGAGGAAGGG
Source organism: Azospira sp. I13 (assembly GCF_003112695.1). Lineage (GTDB taxonomy): Bacteria > Pseudomonadota > Gammaproteobacteria > Burkholderiales > Rhodocyclaceae > Azospira. Next base: position 492,174 of record NZ_BFBP01000003.1, on the reverse strand, counting down.
ATGTGATGCTTGATCCACGGTCCCTAGAAGTCCTGCAAACAACAACGCCTTGAGCGAACTGCTACCGCGCTTCACCGCTGTGCGCACCTGATCCAGGCGCTGCTCAGACAAACGCTTGATTACGTCATCGGTCAGGCAAGGAAGGTTGAAGAACTGGAGGTAATATTGGGCTTCCCCATCTTTCCAATCCCTCTGGTCTTTCCAGTGCGGCAATCTACGAATGTCCGACGGGTACGCTTTCAACAGCCACTGCAGCACGCTTTCTGCCAGGTTGTGGGTCTCAATGAGAAGGCTAGTCACATCCTCCTGCCAAGACCTCTCCTGACTGGCCAGCACGGATCTTCGTCTCAGAACGCTGGCGAGGTATCCCTCAACAATCGGCACCTTCCGCGACCAGTTGTAGTCTGCAAGCAGTGTCAAGTCGATCTGGTTCTCCAGGGATCGGAGCCACTCCTCTGCCGATAAATCGTTCGATCTTGTCTCACCCACCGCGTCAGCGATGTATTTTGCAAGTCCATCGTTTCGCGGCAAGACTTCCTGCAGGGGTTTGCGTAACCACGACGCAGCCTGCTGCAACCCGAACGGATCGGCAACCAACCAGGGTTGTGGCCCTGCCTCGTCTGGAAAGATCCATGTCCACAACCACATCGGCTGCGCCGAATCTTCGACGAAGCTCAGGCTGTCAATGCGGACACGTGCCGAAAGCTCGTCATCACGCTGTTTGGCGTGGTCGTGATCCGTCCGATAGCGCTGAAACGCATCAAAGAGGGCCGCGGTATCCAGTGCGCCCTCTCGGAAGTGATTGAGGCGGAAGGGGCGATCCTCCTTTCCGGAATCGAGGTCTCGCAGGAACACTGGGTAACCACGTTCATCGACTCGCTTCGCTTCGATCTCTGGAAGCTCTTCAGTGAATCGCGGCAGCCAGTTCCCCGAAATCGCGTCCTGATATGCGTACCCCATGCGGACTTCCTCGCTGGCATCCTGAGCCTCTTCGAGGACACGCTCACCTTGAGAGGTGACTGATCCCGCGGTGGTCATCCAGCCGTTCGGGATCAGTTGGGTTGCAATGATGAATGCCACCAGTTCTCGGTCCAGCCCCAGCAACTCAGCCATTTCCGAACTGTCCTGGCATCTGGCCCTTGCCAGTCCAAGGATCGCCTGCTGGAACAGGTTCAACTTGAGGACACGATTTGTTGGATAAAGGACCTTCCAAACGCGGACAGGCCACAAAAGCGGCCGCCCACCCGGGGGGCGACGGACATCAAAGCGAAGATAGCGGTCAGCGGCCATGCGCCATCTCCTCTCTGCAAAGCTTGAGGAATGCAGCCAGAGCTGGGACCCCTTCCTCGGACTCGGGCCCTTCAGCCATGTGTTTGGCACCGACGGCAACGAGGAGCTTCCTCTGGCGACTCATCGCCACGTTCATGCGATTTGCCAACCGCAAGTGCCCATACTTGCTGTTTAGCAATCGTTCGCGCTCTTCCCCTTCCTTGTGATCGGGAATCACCACGTCGTTAGCTCGCACTACGGACAGGAAGACGGCGTCAAACTCTTTGCCTTGAAACGCGTCAACCGTGCCGACGCGCAGTCGCTCATCACCTGATTCAGTCTGCCGGTAGGAGCGCGCGATCCGGATTTCCCCATCCTCTTCCTCTGCCAAGCCCTCGTCAGCCAGTGCATCAAGTATCAGGTCACACTGGGCGCGGTAGAAACTGATGACCCCAATGCTCAGCGACGGCCCACAAGAATCTGCAATCCGCTTAACCTCTTTTGCAATAGAAATTGCCTCCGCCCGTCTTTCATAACCGGGTTTTAGGAATTTTTCTTTCCCGTCCTGCAGAGGCACATCCAACCAAGCCGCACATTGGCCTTGGTAGCCGGGAATCGTGTGAACGAAATCCTGCGCAGGCCGACCTGAGTGCAGGACGTCCAATCCCTCAGATTCATAGAACTGCTTGCTGATGAAGTCACCTAGTGTCGGATGCATTCTGTACTGCGTATCGAGCATCACGACGCGCTTGATGTTGTCGACTTTCTCTTGCTCCCTAAGCTGCTTCACCAGCCGCTCAAAAAGACTCTGCTCATACGCCTTCGCTTGAGCCTCTGTCAGGCTTTGTCTCGAAATGAGTTCGTCTTCCAACTCTCGTTGAACAAGGTGAGGTAGTTGTCGATGGTCGCCGACCAGGATGATGCGACGCCGCGCCATCGCCATAGGAACGAAAAGGTCTAGAGGGTTTGCCCTGGCGGCTTCGTCGATGACAACCGTGTCGAACTCAATTCCTTCTGATGCATCTAGGTCGCTCAACTCTTTCAAACTGCTCATCGCCTTACCAGCTGACTGCTGGCAGGTCGCACCGACAATGCTGGCGTACTCGCGGACCGCTCTCACTGCCTCATTGGGGGCTTGGGAAAGTGCCGCGTGGTACGAGGCCACCACCGCAGAGATGCCACGGCGAGATTGACGCAAAGGCGCGTCGATTGCGTGCTCGATGTTGGCCAAGAGACCAAGTGCTTCGCCGCTCAACGCTTGCTTTAGCTGTGGGGGCCTGTAATCGGGGCTCAACCGATCCAGCATGGACCGCTTAAACGCAGCCAATTCAGCAAGATCTGCTTCAGTGGCATCGGCAACCGTTGAGAGTCGCTGGAGCAAGCCCCATTCCGAATCTTGAAGTTTGACGTTGCTGCGCCGCAGCGTGCGCTCAAGCTGGTGAGCTCTGTCCGGCCCGTCGTCGGCGAACCCGATAGAACTGGTGCGCAGAGCCCTCAGCAAGCGCACAAGCCCAGCAGGCTCATTGGCCTGACGCTGGGTTTCGACTCTCTTCTGCTGGGCAAGAAACTCATCCCATCGGTCCTTAATTTGGGCCGGGAGACGAACGTCTAGATCGAACAGCTGACGCAAAAGGACATCAATTTGCTCGAACTGTGTTTGGCGTTCCTGTGCCGACATGCTCGCGAGTCTCAATGCTGTGATACGTCGATCTAGCTCTTCCAATGGTTGAGTCAGCGGCTCATTCAGCCGAATCGTGTCGAGTCGAACAGAGATTTCTTTCCGTTTGCGTTCACACCAAACACCAACAGGGTCGACACCGCCTTCGTCACGGCGCCCTCGACCGCCAATTCGAACGGCAGGCAAGCCAAAGACTTCTGCACGATTCAGGGCGTTATCGACCGCATCGTGCTGGTAACTGCTGATCAACACTTGGTGCTGCAGCGAGTTTTCACCGAGTGTTTCGGCAAGGCGCCGCTGCAAAGCTGCAATGACCTGAGTCTTACCTGTTCCTGGTGGGCCAACGATAAGTGCGATATCAGGTGTATTGATCGCCTTCTCCAGCGCCTCAATCTGCCGCTTGGTCGGAACACCCTTGAAGCAAGATTTGGCGTAGGCGGATAAGCCGTCGAGCTGACGTCGCCGGGCGCTTGGCGGAGCCACCCCTTCCAGCAAGTAGCTCAGTTGCGGCAGTCGCCGTCCTTCATTGATAGATTGCCTTGCGCGTGCACGACGGGTCTGTACGGCTTCATCACCCGATAGTGAGTAGTAGATGAACCCCTTGGTTGGGGGGCGTTCTGAGCGCCGGTCCTGGCTCGGAACCAAGACCACGCCATCCCGCTCGAACCGCAATACACCGCGAACCGGGCGACAGCGTGCTCGGTCAGCTCTGCCCGGCACGTCATCAACCTCGGAATCAAGATCAAGCTCCCGATCCCCAAGCTCCACTTGCGTCGTGTTCGCCAGCCCCAAAGCTTTCCATCGTTTCCGGAAATCCCTTAGGTGATCCGCATCAACTTTTAGAAACCAGGCCCACAGTTCACCTTCGACGAGCTCCGCACTCTTGAAGCGAAGAGAACCCAGTTCCCTCGCACAATCTCGAGCCTGCTCCCATTCGAGCGCACCATACTCTTGCCATAAACGTAGGTAGCTGCCGTTGTCGCGCAGCGCAGCATCCAAAAGTGCGCGTTGCTCTGTACTCTGGAGACGCACGGCGACACTGGCATCTTGGAAAGAGATCTTGCCAACGGCCATCGCTACACGTGCTGTAGCCCCCTTGAGACGAGTGACGCTCATCAGTTTCAGCACGCCAGAATCTCGTTTGACGTTGCCGCGCCAGCCTGCACCAAACAGAACGAAACTCTCATCGGAAGCGTTGTCGAAGCGGCCAAGAAAAACACGATCCATTTCTGCGGTCGGTGCTTTTTCAGCTGAGATGAATTGCTCATTCAACCAACCAACTGCAGTGGGTACGTCTGGAGCAGAAATCTCATCCCTGCTGGCCAATTGCTCCGCAATGGCCTCATCAACAGAAATCGCAATATCCAACTGGATCTGCTCGACCAAATCCAGCGATTGAAGTTGGAGAACATCTCCATGTCGATGCCTTAACACCCACAACGTCAGGCCTCGTTGGACCTGAAGCGCAGTTCGATCTTGGCGTCCGTCTGCTTTGCCAACGCAGACGGAATCGCCCTGGCGGAGGAGATAGTCATGGCCGTGTGCCTGTACTGACACGGCCTCACCGATTTGCCAATCGGCTCCCAGGTCGTCACATGTGAACTGGGCAAGTTCACCCGACAGAAGAGGAAAGTCGCAGAGTTTCATCGTTGCCTCACCAGTTGAAACGCCAAACGACGTGCTCTTCTTCTACTGCGCCTAGGTGGAGCCAAAAAGACACTCCTGAACGACTGTCTGACTTGAGCCGCTGACGACGCACAACAGCGACGACTTTGTCATCAGATGCTCTCTGCAAGGAAACTTGCGTACCGACTGATGGCTCTATCCACAACCCATCCTTAGCAAGTTCGACAGTGCATAGCGGACGGGCATCCGCGTACAGGGACGTCCCCAAAGGCAAAGTCTTTAACTCGGTAGGGCTCATACTCAAAACCATCGCTTTGCCTGTGCGAGTCCAGCACTCTTTTCGAATCAACGACTCTGGAACATCTTCCGGCAAGCCCTCCCGGAGCAGATCCGGAGGCATATAGCGATATTCCTGCAAGAGGATCGTGCGATTCGTGTCCTGGGCGTGATCGCAAAATGGACAGATGTGCTTCGAGGTGTAGAAAAACGTGCTGCCGCAAGACTCGCATTGATCGCAATGGCCTGTGGCAGCCTCGAATGCATCTGCCCACTCATTCAGACTTGGCCGCTCACCCGGATTGTTCAGCCCAGCATTGAAGCATCGTTCAAACAGCGCACGCAGTGGCGCATTGAGCGTGATTTCGCGGGGAAGTCCTATCGACAAGGCGTTGCTGCGATCAACTGGGTGATCTACCCAAGGGAGTTCGCCTCGGAGGGCCGCCTCTTCACGCTCGGGTTCACCTTCAAGCACAACGTTCCCCTTGAGGGGGTGAACCAGCGTGAGGATGCGATACGCCATGACCGCAAAACTCCAGCTGTCGGTCAGTGTATTGATGCCGGACTCTCCCCTCAGAATCTCTGGAGCCCCGTAATCGGGGGTGAATACACCTTGCTGACCGTCACGCGACTGACTCGCAACGTTGTCGGCGTCGATCAACCAGACTTCGGCGTACTCTAGTGACTGCGATACGAAGACATTTGCAGGAGAAAGATCGCCATAAGCGAGTCCTCGGCCATGCAACTCAGCCAGGACCCGAGCCAGTCGCGCGAGCAACTTCAACCGGCGCAACAGACCGCCTGTCTTCACATAGCCCGAGAGGCCTTCATCTGACATCAAGGCGTCCGTCGCGACCTGCATCAGTTCAGTCATTGGGACCAGTCCATCCATCAGTTCCATGACGTAACCGGGCTGCGGCTGCGTGATGAGGGCTTGCGGATGTGCGATGGGAAGGCCCTCAAGTGGCTGACGCATAAGTGCGCGAATCTTGCTCGTCCAACTGTTTCGCTTTTCTTCTGTGGTTGCGCGAGAGACTTTGACGAGTACATTGGGGTAGTTGGTCGTGCAAACGATCCCCTGACCGCCTTCGCCGATACGCCCTGTCAGTTCATAGGACTGACCGTGTTGGTCTAGCACCGTCCTGTTTTTCTTTGGTGCCTCTGGTGTTGCAGTGCTCATTCAGACGTCCTAAAAATTGCCACGAGTGTTTTGTCGTCGCTGTGTAAGGGTGTCGCCCAGTCATTCAGTTCAGACTGCAACCAGCGTCTGCCTCTGCGCCGATTTCTAGCGCTTAAGTCTTGGTAAAGCGCATCAAAGAAGCCGGCAAGATGTGCAGGTTCGAGGTCATCGGCCACGCCATCTGTCATCAAGACAACACCATCACCCGGCTCGGTGAATCGGCCTTTCGTACAGCTCCATTTGTCCTGCAGGTGCGTGGACTCAAGTGCCCAAGTCTGATTGCCATAGGCTGTGCGCTCTGGCGTGATGCGACGGAACTCGCCAGCGCATTTCACCAGCAGAAGACCATCACCCAATTGGGCTGCATGGACCTCGCCTTGATCTGTCACGCGGCCGAACAGCAGCGTGGTCGCGGCGTCTCGGGGAGTTGTCGGAACGATCGCTTCAAGCCATTGCTGATGAATCAAGGGCAGGGTTGCGGGTAGATCTAAGCTGCTCGATGTAGCGCGCAAGATCCGCCGGGTAACTTGGCAGGCACTACGTGCCCCCAGATCACTACGTGCTCTCGATCCCAATCCGTCTGCCACAGCCGCAATCCAGCCACCTCGGCAACCCGCCAGAACCATCGCGTCCTGATTAGGCTCGCCCAGATCCCGGTGTCGGGGGCCAATGACGCTCGCGCCGCAGGCAATAAACCTCATTGGAAGTCGAGATCCAGTGCATCGTCATCCGGGGGCGGAACAACGAATGCGGTTGAAATGTCTGGATTTTGGCTTGCAGTGCGAGTGGTCACACTCATGGTCACTGCGCGGAAGAAGCGGTGGATGTCCCGGGCGTTGTGGGCCTTAAAAATGGGAGCCTCTGCGTCGTTTGCAAAATCCTTCAGCATTGCTTCATCGGCATCCGGCCCAATCGCCATTGCTAGCCGGGTCGCCTTCTGTGCCCGCTCGGAGTCGCAAAGAGCCTTGAAAGGAGCCTCCCAGTCGTCGGTTGGTTGCCCATCAGACAAAAGAATCAGAACGGGGCGATAGGCTCGGGAGGGGATGCGATCCTTGTCTTCCAGCAACAGACGAGCGAGGTCAAATGCGGCACCCATCGGAGTAACACCACCAGCCTGAAACTCCGAGAACCCTGCGACGCCATGCGCCGCAACCAATGGCAAGTGCATCTGCGCCTTGCCACCAAAGGTGATCAGGCCCACCTGGATCTCGGCGCGCAAACGACTTTCCTTGGCGAAAGTCGAGACCATGTCCTTCATCGCAGCATTTAGCGCTTCGATCTTGCCGTTTTCCCCCATGCTGCCGCTCGTATCAGCCAAAACGATTACGGGTAGGGGCCGAGGGGTGGCAACAGCAAATTTCTTGAGACTACTCATTTTCTTTGTCCTTTGATCAGATTGCTTTTTAGTATTCGGGGTTGGGACTTTGGGTGGCGAAACTGGCGACTTAGTGGAACGCAGCGCGAAATCGCCGACGTACCGGCTCACGATGTCTTCGTGGTATTTGGCAAACCCCATGACCCAGCCTCCAATTCATAAAATTTCTTATTACTTAGCACCATCCGTGCCAGGCTTCTTTGGCTGGTACTTGAGCAGCCAATTCGTCAACGTTTGATAGCTACCGAGACCCAACAGCTTCGCCGCCTCAGTCTTATTGCCATGACTCTGATCCATGGCTCTATCAAGGTAGTGGCGAGCCACTTCTGCCATCAAATCCGGCAGGGAGAAGCCATCGCCAAGTGCGGCTCCGAGAATCGTATCGTCCGTGCTAGAGGATGTAAGCGAGAGCACCTCAGCGACATCCTCGGTTCCTATTTCCTCTCCTGGCGCCCAGATCGATGCCCTCAAAAGAGCGTTGTGCAACTCCCTCACATTGCCCGGCCAGGCATGACGAAGAAGAAGATTTCTTGCGCCAACAGATAGATTCTTATGCATAAAGCCTGGCTGCGAAGTTGCTTCGCGATTGATCTGCTCAAGCAAAGTGTCGATCAGTAAATTGAGATCTCCTTCTCGAGCCCGCAGGGGTGGCAGCACCAAGATGCCAACCGCTATTCGATGAAACACATCCTCTCTGAATCGCCCTACCCGAACTTCTTCCGGCAAAACTCGATTAGTAGCTGCGACGATGCGCACATCGATTTTTCGAGATTTACTAGCCCCTAGACGTGTCACTTCGTGCTCTTGAAGTGCGCGCAACAGTCGAACTTGCGATGACAGCGGCAGCTCACCGATTTCGTCCAAAAAAAGCGTCCCGCGGTCAGCCGCCTCAAAGTGGCCGACACGGGTTGTATGGGCACCGGTGAACGCACCCTTTTCATGACCAAACAGTTCAGAGTCGATCAGTTCGAGAGGTATTGCTCCGCAGTTGACCGCGATGAAGGGCGCGTCTTTTCGTTTGCTGGAGGCATGGATGGCGCGCGCGAAGAGTTCCTTGCCGGTCCCAGACTCCCCTTGGATCAACACCGGCAAATCTCGTTGAGCCAATCTCTGCGCCATCGCGACTACACGCTTCATTGCTCCGCAGCGATAGATGATGTTGGCAAACTCTGGCGCAGCAGGGGGCAATCCTTGTGCGAGACGTGCAAGCGCCTCATCGGCTTCTTTGGTTCCAACCGGAACGAACTCAGCAGCCAGATCAAATGGAACGACAACAGGACGCACGCCGTGCTCACGAGATGACTCTATAAGATCGGCGCCGTACTTTGCTTTGGCCAGCAGGACCCACACAGCAGCCATGGCAGGGGTTCCCGGGCTCACATGAAAGGTAACTTTCAGACCCGGCGAAGAAGCTAGCGCTGCGGATACCACCCCGCTCGCTGCTTTGTAAATGTCTTCGAAATCGGTGGGGCCCCGCAGTGTTGCGTATCGTACATCTATTGCGCCGGCAAATTTCCTGCCCAGCCATGCCGCGTAGTTCTGCGTTCTCTGCTGCCCATGGTCTGACAGGAGCACCAGGCGCTCGTACCCCCCCGTATCCAGCGCCATCAAAATGGGGCCAAAGTCCGCACCCCCTGCATCCTCTGAGGCACGGATATCTGAATTACCAAGCCAAGCAAAAAGAGTGGACATTCGACAAAAAAATTTATGCGTACATAAACTCCATTCTATCGCGCAAAATATGCAAATGGAAAATTCGTTTGACAAAGGGTAATGAGCAGCGCACCACAGGGCGTGCGGTTGAAAAAGCCCGCCCAGCCATCCTCTATATTGGTGGCGCCTGGTCCTGATCGAGAGTTGGAACCTCCAAACGCCTGCGCCTTCCTTCGGTTGAAAATCACATGAGATCTGACGGGAAACTTCGTTAAACGCAACGCCTCATGACTCCCGGCCATTCACTTTTAAATCGTCGTAGAAGGCATACTTCAAAACCATCTTGGCCCACTCGTAGCCCAGTAGGTCGAACGCAACAACGCGGCTGTAGTCCGGAAGTTTCCTTCGATTAGCTCTCACTTCCGAAACCACGCTCTTGGAAACACGCAACAGTTCAGCCAACTCGACATCACGGCGCTTGCCCAATTTTTCTTTGACCGCATTGAGCAATTCAGAATCAGATAAAGACACCTTCACTTCCTTTCATTAAACGTTTTCAGAAAAGGTGGCCGAATTCCTGGCCATATCTGCCAGGGTTGGTTTCGGCGATTTTTTTGCATTGATGGATCTCACGGTTGCAGTCACCCGATGCTTTGGTGCGGCACGTGATGCCTCTTTCAGATGCTGCTTGTCTTCTGCAGTCAAGGCATCCTCTAGCTCTCTGCGTGCCACACGACTGGCTCGCTCCTGCTCCGCCCGTCGCTTAAATTGCTGCACCAGTGTTTCAGGCAACTCGATGGGGCATGACAGATCATCTTCCTTCGTCTCATTCATAAGAGTTCGACGAGAGACGTCCTCAATATCCCTTCTATCAAACTGAAATTCACGCGATCTGTAGGCGACTTCGAGGTCTGCAAGAGTCACCTTGACGTCGGAATTGCTACTGGCACTTCGCTTGTTTTCATAAGCGATTTCAATCAGTCGGCTTTCGGCGCGCTTTTGGCCTCCGGAAAGCAAATTGATTCTCGGCCCATCTGTTTTCGGATCAATTGCCAAAATCTCGGGGAGTGCATTTTTCTGGTGCACTAAAAACGCTTCCCAGTCAGGCCCTTCAGGATCGTCGGGCATCATCACCTTGACATTGCTTAGCAAGCGTTGCCGCTCGGGAGAGGGGCGCTTCATCAAACGACGAACCAAGCTGTAGTTACCAACGGCGGTTATCGGCAATCCCAAATTCCCGGCCACCATCATCAACCTGGCAATGTTGGTATTTGCCTCTTTTGATAAGGTGTAGAACTGCAGTTCATCCAAGCCTAAGTAACAAATCCCGGATCGGTAGGCCATTCTCCGGCAGTAAGAAACGTTATCGTGAGTGGCTGTATAAGCTGATCCCAAACGCTGCCAGAAGCCATTCTCTGTCTTGATGTCGCGAAATTTGACGTACCAACTGGATCGCAGTGGCCACACCGTTCCGTCAGGCGTTGTGATTGATACATTACGTGCCACAGCACGCTGGTACGCTTCTGATAAAGCTGTTTTTCCGAGCCCTGGTAGCCCCGTCAATATGGTGGGGGCTTGCCACTCAGGAAGGGGTAACGTCTCAAATTCTGATTGGATGGCGGCGCAAAATCCCAGTGGATCTGTGTAGATCAAACAGGCATGTGCATACGCCTCACCGACCCAGACCTCGAGTATCTCCAGGCACTGTTCTGATGGATAAAAAATCGACGCAAGGGACTTCTTGAGCATTTTCGTCGCCAAGGTGATCGGGTGTCGCCCCAATTCATACAGCGGTTCGGGGTAATACTCTGCTGCTCGCTTCAAGGCTTCCCGTTCTAGCAAGGCTTCGAAGCGCTGGGCCCACATATTTGGGTGGGGACTCATGCTTTCTGCCCTCGCGAGCCCTGTTGCTTGGCTTCCTTTTCTTCGCGCTTGGCTAGCGCTGTCTTTTTAGGCCGCCCCGTTTTTCGTTGGATTGAATCCCAGTCGTCCCCGGTATCTTCCTCAAAACGACTAATTCCCTCGGCCGAAGCAGCTCGTTGATGCTGGCGAAATGCCGAATTCATCTCGGCCCGAGCCTCTGCAAATTGTTCAAGTTCACTGAGGCTTACGTACAGATCATCGGCATCTCCGCCAACCTTTAACTGCGCATCAAGTTGGTATAGCTGACCGTCCAACTCAACCCACAGATGCCGCACACACAAATCCAGCACATAGCCATTGATCTCCATGACATCCACGGTTGATCGTTTGAGCCTCTGAAATATGCCTGTTGCCTTGAACTTGTCGGAGTTAAACCGCTGTCCTGCAAGGTAAACAGCGTCCTCCTTCAGCGAGAGCTTTTTGGGTGTGAGGAAAGTACGCACCGCATCGTCAATACTCATCATTTGGGCGTCATTTCGCCCACGGACGTTATAGGCATTCCAGAAAGAAAGTGGGTCAGGGGAGACAAACGCCATCTCTGGAATCGCTTCAATTTTGCTTTCGATCCAGCGTGTGCGATTTCGCTTGATGAACTCCCAGATCAGCTTTCTGGCGAGTTTGATCGGCGTGAATTTGCTTTTGTAATAGCCTGGCCTACCCTCAATTTTTCGCTTTCTGGGATTGGTACTCTCAACCGTTGCCTTGGACTGTCCTGAATAGGCCAATGTCAGCTCTCGGATTGGAAACTCATCGTCGAACTTCTCAATCAGTTTTAATGCAGCACCAGGCCCTCGATCGGTAATGTAGGATGAAGGCAGACCTTGGCTGGGCCAGTCTTCTGGTCCAATTTTTAGGCCAAATAGCTTACAGAAGTACACCTTCGGAACCGCCATACAGAAGAGCATCATGCGATATGCCTCGCGGCGCTCGCTGCCCAGCGAAAAGCCAATGCCCAGGCCCATGGAAGAGAGGACATCGACGCCTACGGCAACTTTTAATGGAGGGAGTGTGCTGCCTTCCAGATATCCACGAGGTAGCTCGGCGCAGCTAAAGGCATCAGCCTCGACCTCCTCCATGAGATTGACCAAATGCTCGGCGTACTTCCCCCTTGAGGGAGACATTTTGGTACGCACCCGGATCTCTCCATAGAGATCCATCTGTATCTGTTCAAGTCCAAATTCCTGAATCAGCCTGTAGCGAAACTGGTCGTAGGTGTAAAAGCCTTGACCCGGAGGTGGAATGAACACCTTGAATTTTTGCTTCCCGTGGGAGCCGATTTTGCATTTGAGGTTTTTGACCATTATCAGGTCATAGACTTCTTGCAGTGTCCGTCCCAACCTTGCGTGCTCTCCGTAGCCAGCCAGGTATTCCCTCGTCAGTTTGGGATCCTCGGCACTGCCATAGCGAGTACCAAACCTTAGCGAAGGCCTACCAAATTTTTTCTGATGAAGTTTGCGCGCCCATCGCCCAATGTTGTGCCAGGGGGAATGAAGTGACCATATATTTCGGCCGCACGCCACATAGGTAACTGCCCACATTCGATAACGAGTTTCGTTGCACCCCGCTGCTCTTGCCATGTGGTTAAGTGCGCGCTCAGGATCTTCAGAAAACATCCATGTTCGAGGATCCGAGACGGCTTCCGCAATTTTCAGTAATCGGCCTTCGACACGATCCTTATGGAGGATTATTGCTCTGGGGCGGCGAGCATCACACAACTCGAGGTCATTCTCACTAACCTCATCCAGCCATGGCGGGAGGGTGATTATTTCCTCGGTGTCGAGCAATAAGCCAGCATCGAGCGCTTCCTCAAAATCATCACGCACCAAAGCAATCAGATGAGCACCGGGCTTTATTTTTCCTTTCGAGTTGGGCGTACCGAGTTGCGCAAGTAAGACTCTGTCTTTGCGACTTGCCAGAAAAACGTAGTCCAGATCTTTACGCAGAGCACCGAATCCGTCCGGCACATTGAGAAGAGAACCGCATTGCATGCTTACCCCCTGAACCAGTCTGCGTACTTTTTCAAGGGATCGATGGTTTCCGGCTTCAGGGGCCGATCAATCAGCAATGTGGAAAACAAATCCACCCTCAGTTCCCTTCGCCAAATCAATTGCCACAGGAATGTCCGTGCATCGTGAATGTCAAATTGATGCCGGCGCTTAAGGTCGAGAATGACTTCAAATGGGGGAACCCCAGCCTGCAAAGTAGTGGCGAAACGCTCTTTCAATGCTCCCTGTAGTTGTTCATCAAGACCGATCTTCCTCCGATGCTGTCCGAATAACCGCCGGAGATTTTCTCGGAAGGTTTCATCGAGTTGATCCAACCCAAGTTGAACGGTACGAATGCCAGCCTCTTCGTGATAGAGGCGCTCCAAGGTATGGCGAGCAATCGTCCTATCTGTGTCGCTTTCCGCCGACGCCTTTCCTCGACGTCTTTGCGGCGCGGGCAGGGAAAATGCGTCTTGCTCGTCCTTGATATTCCAGTTGATGCACTTATTCACGGAGCCGTCTGGCTCCCTGATGGCCCACAAGATGTCCGAGAAGAACGGAAGAATGATTTTTAGAGACTCCTCCCCCTCATTTTCTGCAGGAAGACTGCCCGTACTCAGAATGTTCGTTGCGCCAATTTTTTCGGCGATTGCCAGCGTGCCGGGCAAGACAGGCAGTCGCTTGTCGATAACGGTAGGCATGGTGCACAACGGATGCGGGGTCGGATGCGCCGGCATCATCCGTTGCTCTTGCGCGCCAGCAAACCTTTGGCTGTAGAACCCAAAAATTGACAAATATTTCTCGGGCTCAGACAGACAGTGAAAGCGCCTTTCGAGCATCCCTGGCGTCAAGATGGATGCACGAGAAATATCCGGAGCCTCTTCCCGTGTCGCGAGGATGCTAGGCAGGTAATTTTTGTCCCATGTGGGAGATTTTTGTCGTTTGAATACGGTACGCAGGCGATTGCCTGTAATGAGTTTTCTGGTCATAGCACCCCCGTTGCACACACGGACCTGTGGCGCGCTAAACGATGAATGCGCCGAAACAGGCGCAGAAAGGTCGCGAGACTTAACTCGCAGCTATGACGCTACTAAGGGAAATTGGTAGGCATAGGTCCTCCAATGCGAGAAAAACGAAAATGTTTCATTTCGTGTGCACGCGTGTTGACACTCAAAGAGATCTGGAGGACACTGTGATTGCTAGGTCGTAGTGAGATCCGTCTCTCTTCGATTCGAAAAGTGGGCCCCTCGTGGGCCCACGTTGTTTTTGGCTTAGGTACTTTTCCCTCTCTGCTCCCCTTTATTGCATTTCGCCGCACTCAAAACGGCATGCTCTCGATTCCACCAGGAATCCCCGGCTTAAGGCCCAGAGCCAGGGCAATGCGATGACTCTGCCCACGCAAACATTTCTTGTTGCCGCGTAGCACTTGATACACCAAGGCACGCGAATAGCCTCGTTGTCGAGCCCACTCGGCGATTGAAACTCCCCTTGAGAGGAATTCGTCGCGCACCTTTTGCAGTTGTTCTTGTTCAGACACAGCACGTGAAATCCGTTAGAATGAGTTCACGATAATGCACATTTTAGAACATGACAAGCTCACGAAAAAAAACTTACTGCGAAGAGATCGGTGAAAGAATCCGCCTCGAGCGAGAACGGCTAGACATGACTCAGGCTGCATTCGCTGAACTTGCTGGACTTGGGCGCGCCACTCAAATTTTTTATGAGAACAATGACCGACAACCGGATACCAAGTACTTCGAGAAGCTGCGACAACACGGGGTTGATGTCGATTACCTGCTAACCGGGCAACGCACCCGATCGATGTACAACGATGCGGAATGGCTCCACTTCAAGAATGAAATACTTTGGGCGAGTTTTTCCGCAGCACTCAAAATTGGTTTGCCCGAGGCGTCTGCGGCCTCTGCTGATGCCAGCCTTGCTGCCTTCAAGGCATTCTGCACGGTGTATTCCGGGCGAAACGACGAGGCAGCGCTGATCGAATTGCGGCAAGGGACTGAGCGATTGGAGAGGTGTGCGTGAGTATTGCTTCTCGATTCAATGGGTTGGACCACGTTATCGCAGGGCTGTGGTGGTGGAAAATACGCCGAACCTTGGCCGCGAAAAAAATCACCGAGGCGACTGAGCAAGCAGATCTAATCGATGAGGCCTACCAGGAGTGGAAGCATTACGAATTTGCCTGCCGATTTGGCAGAACGACAGACCGTGATATTGCCTCTGCTGTTCTTGAAGCAGAGATAGAGGGGAAGGACGTAGGCGCGTTAGGTCTCGTCGTAACGAACAGAGATGCATCCGTCCGTAATGGGAAACTTCAATACCGTAATGGATATTGGCTAAAAGCCATCACCTACCTGGCATACGCTGTTTGCTTGGCAGGAGGCATCATGTTTTCCGCCTTACTAGCACTGGCCCCAATGCCTTTGCCCATGAAGCTCTTGGCTTTTTTGGTGATATTTGCCCTGTTGATTTGTGGTGCTTACGTATTCGAGCTTTACACAAGCCGCCCGCTTGCCGCGGCGAATTTACTCAGCGCAAACCCAGAAAAGGCCGCGCAGGCAAAGGTTCTCTCGCTCAACGCGCACCCCGGATTCAGAACTCTCCGAAAAGATAAGTCTTCGAAGTGATACCTGTTACCGGATGACCTCTGCAGAGCCTAACCCCGTTGAGCTGTCAGCCTAAACGAAGCGCAACAGCGCTACTACGTTGGGCCGACGCGGTAGTTCCCAAACTATTACCAGATGAATTTATTTTGGGATGGCTGAAGCGTTTTGCTGTCGCAAACTGCTGCACCGACACCTGGCGGTTCATAAAGAGTATTCGGGATGAGCAGAAGGTAGTTGCCGAAAGAGCCGCGAGCATCTACCAGACCTCCTCACTAGTCTCTGACTACACGGGAATACCTAACTCAGAGCTGGAGCGACTCCACACACTTGTCCCATGGACTCAACTCAGTGGCAGCGGGCAGCAAGGCAAACAGGAAATCAACCAGGCCGACCGGCGGGCGATCCGTGTCAAAGGCCATCGCTCTGGGCTATGTCCAAGCTGTATTGAAGAGGATCGCGCATTCTGGGGCTGGAACTACTGGCGACGTAGCCACCAGACTCCCGGTGTTACTCGGTGTTTGAAACACGATGTGGAATTGCATTTCACCCCATACCTCTGTTTTACGAGCCACTCCCCATATGCAGCTCGCTCAATCGGGCTTCCCGTCGGGGATCGTTCTACATTCGGCCAGCAATATAGCGTGCTGGCCGTGAGCATGCTTGAGGAAGCTGCACCAGACAACCACTATCAATTCCTAGTTCGGTTACACGCCTTACTCGAGGAGCGCTCCGGCGGAACCACGCTTCTGCAAGTACGTAATTTTCTGGCGGCGGCCGCACAACGAAAAATACCGGACACGTGGGTACATCACGCCTTTGTCGGCAAGATCGACAAAATGCAAATGATTAAATCACTCCGCGCCAGTTACCCGACAGGGCTTTCCCCCATCCAGTTAGCAACCACTCTGAAACTGATTTTTGACGAAGTCGATGACGCACTGATGTTCTGGCGCGGCAGCCACTGTTCGATGCCGGGTCAGTTTGATCAAAAACATGCAGGCTTTTCCAAGGTCTGAGAGCGGCTGGCGATGATGAACGAGATGCCAGCTCACCAAAACAATCTGTTGGGGAGTGACTCCTGGGTTCTCCCGGGAGCTCAAAACGACCAAACGCTCTACAGCTGGTCCGCGGTTTATCACAAAGCATCCGGAAACGTTGATGCCGGAACCACTAGTCGCCAGTTGTTTGGCCAGTCAGATGCCGCGTTCACTCCTGACTTGCCTAGCCGACTCGACTTTCTGCAGACGGCTACCCGTGCCCATCTTGGGGATGCTGAAACGGTTGCGAGGACTCGCACCTTGGCCGGCTTTTACCGCCCTTTTTTTCCGGAGGAAAAATATCAGAAGCTGATCACGGCCATGAGAGGCGAACGCCCTGGAGCGATAAAAGCAGAACTGGGGCTCAGTCGAAGCGGCATTGTTAGCTCGCAAACCTTTAGGGTCTGCCCCGAGTGCATGGAGGAGGAGTTCAAACGCCTCGGCTATGCCTATTGGCATACAGAACACCAATGGCCTTCATGTGCGCTTTGTGGGCGGCACCACGTATTGCTTTGGTGCTTTGATCCGAACAGCGCAGGAAATTCAGGACGAATTTTTTACCAGCCGAAAGGCATCGTCCCCTCGGGTTGGATTCGGCCTGCAGCCTCGGCAGAAGCCCTCCAATCCCTCATGAAATTGCTATCGTGGTCTAGACAGCTAGTTGGCGACAACGAACTACATCTCGACGAAGAGATACTCCGCTGGGCTTATTTGCTCAGAGCTAAACAGCGATCCTGGATCGCTTTTGATGGAACGCTGCGACTCCATAAATTGAAAGATTCGTTTGACTCCGCGTACCGTGAAATCGCGACCTTACCTGGATTCTCAATTGCGGCCGAAACTGATGGACCGAATTCAGGGTTTCTGGGCGGCATGTTCCGAAAAGTGGTTGGGCAACGCCACCCGCTGAAGCATCTTCTGCTGCTGAATTTCCTGTTCGATGGGCCGGAGGATTTTCAGAAGGCGTACGCCGATCATCTGGCTGTAAAAGCTGACGCTGGCGTAACTGCTTTGCTGAAAACCCTCACGGACTCAAGAAGCAAGCTGGAAGCCTGGATTCGCACGCAAGCAATGTCCGTGAACAAGGCCGCGCAGGAACTCGGCGTTCCCACAGGACAGGCTATCAAATACCTCGATAGTGTCGGCGTAAATCGCGAGAAGCGGCCTCGTATCGTCGGGACTGAGAGAGAAGCAAGGCTTCGAAAACTGCTCACAGAGGGCGTTGAGCGAGGGAAAATCGCCGAAGAACTTTCAATCCGTCCTGGTTTTATTAAAGACTATCTCGCTACTCATCCCGAGCTGGCAAGCGAATGGGCGACAAACCACCTCGCAAAGCTTCGGGCTCGATACAGAGAGCAATTTCTGAAAGTGCTTTCCGACAATCCCGGGTTGCCTATCAAGGCGATCAGGCGCATTCCTGCCAACGGCTTTCAGTGGTTGTACATCAACGACCTGGAGTGGCTTCGCTCTGTGCTGCCAGCGATTTGGAGTCGGCCACGGGACTCATAATCCGTCGGTACCGAGTTCGACTGAGGGCCCACCAAAATTGAAAAAGCCAACCTTTGGGGGTTGGCTCGTTCGTTTCTATTTCACCTCTTTAATCGACAGCAGCATTGCATCTCGTAGTGCCTGAATTTCCTCAGCAGGAAAGCTTGTAGGGGCTTTGAGGGATGCACGACAACTAAGTTCTACAACGAGACTGGATCCATCCTGGAATGGATATCGTATCTTTGCGCTTTCAATTCTTCCGCGTTGACCTAGTGGCATCGCCTCGCGAAAAACAGCTGCCACATCTTTCTCCCCCGCAACTGCCACCCTCGCTATTACACCTTGAGATAAGGCAATACCCGCGACATCCATATAAGTGACAGAAATTCCTTCATTCCAGGATAGAAGATGCTCGATCCATTTCTCAACATTGACTTCAATGGGGTCAATGGTGCAATCAAACATGGTGGCCTGTGATAGGGCACTGAAAAATGGCGTTGTTGTCCTTGGTGGGTCCTCTAAATAAAGCAGGCCTCCATCCGACGAATAGTCGATTCCAAATTTTGTAACATCGATGGTGGCGATTTCTTGAGAAAACTCTTCCCCAGAAGGTAGCGTTATCTTCTGATCTACAGTGCGTTTGTGAACGAACTGTCCTTTTAGCCAAGAAGAGTCTTTGCTTTCAACTCTAAAACCCGAACTGACAGGCTCGCTCAGGGAAAATTTCTGTGCGCGTATCTGGCGCTCGATTTTTCCTAGCTCACTCTTTGAAGTTAGTTTGAACCATCTAATGCGCCTCATGATGAGCCTCCGTCATCGTCTGGTGCCTGAACTACAGATAGCTCACGAAAAGCTTTCATCGCCGCATCCTCCACTGCGGCAAGCACCGGCTTTTTAACAACATCGCTTGCTTGCCTTCTGGTCAAAGCATGCGAACCATCCTTTTTGCAGGGGTAGTAGCCTTTAACCGAGTAGCGAAAGCCAGTCCCTTTTGAGGGATTTTCCAGCATTGCCTCAATCTCGACTTTGAAGCCATTCTTGGCATTTTGCGTCGATTGCCAAATCACGCGTGAGATGAAGAAACCAGACTCCAAAAACTGTTGCAATTCTTTGGAGTGGAGTACCCCAGTGCCGTCCAAAGCGGCACTTTTAAGGAAACTCTTTACGCCTGCTGCCACCTCAGCACGAAGCTCGGCAACATCAGCCGTATCATCACTTGCCGCTTGCTCATCTTCGGAATCGTCCTCAGAGAAGTCGGTCTCTTCCGAGAATTCAACCGCATCGATCTCGTTGTCTACAGCAACTTTAATCACATCAGCGAACTCGTACCCGTTTAGGCTCGTAATTAGCGATTTAAAGAAGAGCGTTCTGCGTTCCTTGTCAAAAGAACTAAGATCAACGACTTCCTGCTTGATCGGATCTTTCTCATTTTTTTGTATCGATTCGATCAACGAGTCTACGATGTTCTCAAGGCGCTCATTGGCCGGGTACCGAAGTCTGATTTGCTTGCCGACCTTGTAAACCTCAACCTCTGCCTCTTTTGCTCGTCGTTGGCGCAGCAAGGTCTTTCCATGATCTAGTTCGGTGTACTCAACCTTAATCTTTGTTGCGCCGCCTTCAGCGACGATTAGATTTATTGCTTCATGGTGATCGCGGCGCGCTGTTCTTATTGCCTCGACGGCAGCTTGCAACTTTGTGCTGTCAACTGACGTTTCAATGGCCCTAGAGGTCGTCCGCTCGGGGCGCGGAACGACCTCCAACTGATTGTAGATTTCTTCAAAGTCAGAATACCCATGCGTGAGGCTTGCAAGGGTTTCGATAAGGTCCTCGCGCGACGAAGAACCTGAAATCAAAACCCCTCTGCAGCTCAAGAAATCAAAAAGAAACTCTTTTGATATTCTTTGCTTGGAGGAAAGAAGAGCGTCGCGGATGTCACGATAGGTTGCGTAGAACGTAGAGCCAGTAGCGATCATCTTGCCTCCATTCCGATCTCGATTTCCGAAAAATTCGGCGTGACCTTTTGGATTGTCTCCAGCCGTATTTTCTTAAGCTTCTCGCTGTCTTTGGTCGATTCCCCCAAGGGGTCTGCATACTCTTTGACTGCTAGTGCAAATGTTGCGGCAGCGTTCTGGGAGGCATAGGGAGCACGCAGGCGAATCGTCGCGCACATTGCCACCCATTGAAAGTGAACCAGCTTGTCGATGAGGTAGATGAACTCCTGAACGGTTTCGCCCGCTCCTCGGTAGTAAATAAGCAAATGAATGCTGCCATCATTCATCCGATACTTAATTATCTGCCATGGGGCTTTTAGGCACTCCAACGTTGCAGCACACCCCCAGTCATCTTGAACAACTTTCGAACGAGACAGGTCAGGGTAGAGGAAGCTGCAATCGCTGAGTTGAGGCAGTTCTCCATCGCCCCGCAGCGCCTTCATGTCGAAAATAATGTTGTTCAAGTACCAGATGTCTTGAGGGCCAAAAATGTACAGCCTCACCCCTGACGGTATTCTCGGATACTCGTCAAACATCTTGCCTAAAAAGGTTGGAAACTCAGCATCCCAGCCCTGATCATGGTTGAATATGAAGAGCATCCCGACCAGATCTGTATTGTCGGAGCCAGATATGAATCTCCGCCGCCACTCATCGCTAATCTTTGCGCATTCGACAGATAGCGCCAAGTTGGTGACGCTACCTTTTACAGTATCTGCTGTAATTGATCCGCGAGCGTAGCTTTTCAAGTCAGTTAAAACATAAATCCGACTCCCCTTGTACGGGTCCTTGTACCAATAGACAACATCGGCGGGATGGGTTTTCTTCCCATGAGACTCGGTAAGCACGCACGAATAATTGGTATTCAGTGGTGCTTCCTGCTGCCACTTGAGTTCCTTGAAAATGGCGGATGCCAACAGCTCCGCCATTTTGGAGATATTCTCGGTTTCTGCCATAAGTCCTCCCTACTCGTTAAGCCAAAATGGCTGCGCTGGCTGCAGACGTCAGCAATCTCGACACACTCGCATCAAAAGCTCGCTTGAAATCCGGGTCGGACGCATACCGCTTGTAGAGGTCGAGTTCCCGCCGCCGCTCGACGCTGATCGCCTGTTGGATCAGGCGCTCCAGCGCCAACTGCCGGTTCTGGGTATCCGGGTTGTCTTCGACCTGAGCCTTGTAGTCGGCGTGGTTCATCACATGCTTGGCGATGTTGATGAACTTCACCCGCTGCTCTTCCGGTGTAGCTTCCCAGCCTGCAAAGTGGCGCTCGTTGAAGGCCCGCACGATCTCGTCGAGCGGGTCTTTGTCGCCGTCGCCGAAGTGGCCGCCACGGACGTTCGGGTTCTGGGGCTCCAGTTCCGTTTCCGAAGCATCGAGGCCAATCTTCACCTCAAGGCGTGACCTTTCCAGCCCGTAGGTGGAAAGATCAATGCTGTTCAGTAACTCGTCCAGCTTGTCCTGATCCGGGTCCTTCACCTTCAGCTTGGGGATCAGGAATTTCAGGAACCAGTGCAGCATTTCCCAGCCCACGTTGTTGAACGGGATGATGGCCGCCACCTGCGCGTAGATTTTGACGAACTGTTTGGCCTTGATCTTGAAGTCGATGCGTTGCTCGTCGTCGAGGTCAGCCTCGAAGCGGGCCACCACGGTATCGATGATCGGGTGCAGTTCTTCGGCTTCTGCGCTGGCAAAGAATTTCTCGTTGAAGGTCGTTACCTCCGACCAGTCGTAAATACCGAAGTTATCCAGCACATCCTTGAGGTCGTGAAGCACGTTGACGTCGGTGGGCTCGCTCAAGCTCGTGGCCGTGTAGAACGGGTCGAATGCCCCTTTGACGTCGTCCACGGAGTTGTAGAAGTCGAGCACGAAGGTATCGGTTTTGCCCAGCTTCCAGTTGCAGCGGTTCAGGCGTGAGAGCGCCTGCACCGCGAGTACCCCTTGCAGCTTCTTGTCCACGTACATGGTGTGCAGCATGGGCTCGTCGAAGCCGGTCAGGTACTTGTTGGCGACAACCAGAATCTTGAAATCGTCCTTCTCGAATTCCTCGGGCAAGTCACGGGCGGGAATGCCGTTGAGTCCGTCCTCGGTGTACTTGATGCCATCGACGGTTTTCTCGCCCGAAAAGGCCACCAGCGCCTTGAATGGCGCGTTGGCCTCTTGCAATGCGCTGCGGATGGCGAAGAAGTAGCGGATCGCGCATTCGATGTTGCGCGTAACGACCATCGCCTTGGCTTTGCCCTTGAGCTTCTTGGCCTGCCAGACGTTGCTCATGAAGTGATCTACCATGATCTTGGCCTTCACTTCGATGGTGCGGGGGCTGGCCTCCACAAAGGCCTTGAGCTTCTTCTGCGCCTTGGCAGTGTCGAACAGCGGGTTATCTTCGACCGATTTCTGGACCTCGTAGTAGCTCTTGTAGGTCGTGTACTTCTCCAGCACGTCGAGGATGAATTTCTCCTCGATGGCCTGCTTCATGGAGTACAGGTGGAAGGGATAGAACCTCCCGTCCGGACCTTGCCGCCCGAACTTCTCCAGCGTGGCCGGTTTCGGGGTGGCAGTGAAGGCAAAGTAGCTGGCGTTCTGGCTCATCTTGCGGCCCTTCATGGCCGCAAGAATCTTGTCCTGGAGGTCTTCCGGCACGTCCTCGTCTTCCGCCCCCAGCGTCATGTTCAGCTTGTCGGAAGCGCTGCCAGATTGCGAAGAATGGGCTTCGTCGATGATGACGGCGAAGTTACGGTCTGTCAGATCGTCGATAGCATCCACGATGAACGGGAATTTCTGCACCGTGGTGATGATGATCTTCTTACCCAACTCCAGATGCGCCTTCAGTTCGGCGGCGCTCTCGGCGTGGGCGACGATGTTCTTCGTCTCGGAGAAGAGCTTGATGTTGTCCTTGAGCTGGGTGTCCAGCACCCTGCGGTCGGTCACGACGACCACGGAATCGAACACGTTGGCAGTGCCTGCCGTGTCGTACAGCTCGACTAGTTGGTAGGCCAGCCAGGTGATCGAGTTGGACTTGCCCGAGCCCGCCGAATGCTGGATCAGGTAGGTCTGGCCGATGCCATTCTGTTTGGCATCAGCCAGGATGCCGCGCACCACGTCCAGCTGGTGGTAACGGGGGAAGAACAGCGCCTTGCGCTCCTTGCCGGTCTTCTTGTCCTTCTCGACGGTGAACTTGGCGAACTGCTCGATAATGTTGGTCAGGCTGCGGCGCGGCAGGATGTCGTCCCAGAGGTAGGCTGTTTTGTGGCCTTTCGGGTTGACCGGGTTGCCCTTACCGAAATTGAAACCCTTGTTGAACGGCAAGAAATTGCTGTCATTTCCAGCCAGCTGGGCACACATGTAGGCCTCGTCTGGGTCCACCGCAAAGTGGACCAGACAGCGGCCAAATTCGAACAGCGGTTCACGCGGGTCGCGATCGGTGCGGTACTGCTTGATGGCGTTGTGGACGTTCTGGCCGGTCCAAGGATTTTTCAGCTCCAGGGTGGCAATCGCCAAGCCATTGACGAAGAGCACCATGTCCACCGACTTGAAAGTGTCAGACTCGCTGTAATGCACCTGCCGGGTGACGCTGAAGATGTTGGCCGCAAAGTTGGCGACAACTTCCGGGTTTAGGTCGTTGTAGGGCAGCCGGTAGAGCAGATCGAAATGGGCATCATCGATGTCCAACCCCTTCTTCAGAACAGCCAGCACGCTGTCCTTCTTGATCTTCTTGTTTAGCCGCTCCAGCAGCAGGCGCTGCCAGTTTGGGCGATCCTTCAGCTTTGCCAGCTCCTTGGGCTGCGTGGCTTCGAGGAATTGCCAGAAGAGTTTGCCGTCGATGGCAAACTCTCTGTCGAAGTCAGCTGGATTGCCAATGTAGTAGCCGTCCTTGGCAAGGGCGTTTTCGATGTGCGTTTCGAGCGCTGCTTCGTTGGTTTGGCTTACCATTGCTCTCCCCCAGAAACATTGAATTTTCCTGTCACCATAGAGGCGATCAATGTCTGCTTCAGTTGATGCAACTTAATCAATCCTATCCTTGTTGATTGGATTAATTGATCAATGATTCTTGTCTGAGCATCGACAAATTCGACGATGGCAGCCTGTTCAGGCAGAGGTGGCGTAGGAATACGAAGAGAGCGAATCAAGTCTTGACTGATATTTGGTTGGCCGCCGCCATACCCCATTGCGACAATATTATTTTTGTTTCCGTAGAACCAAAGCTGTGCATACCTTGTAGATATTTTCTCAGCACCATGCAAACAGCAGCACGCTTGATTGACAGTGGCTACTCGCGACGTAATTCCTGTTTTGCCGATCGTTGCTCCATACATTGCAACAATCAATGTCCCTTCCGGATAGGCCTTAAGGGACGAATAGGCCTTCAGTGCAAGATTGGAGACTTTTTTTACTTCCCCAACCATCACTCCATCATTCAAATCCCCAGTGTTTACCCAGTCAGATGTACCGTTTTCATAGTAAGCAGGATTCCCGCTTGCAGGTGTGGTGCCTGATCCTATGAGCCTAAACAAATGCGATATTTTTCTGACAACCCAATGTGATGGAATTTTTTCTATCCACTCAATCCCGCTGTGTTTGAAGGAAACTGCGCGGTTGAGACCATAAGTTACGGCCTCATTGACCAGCGCTAGCTTTTCCTCTTCTAGCAACTCTATCAGCCGCTCTTTCTTCGCAATCGCAGCATCGATCTCAGCGGTTTTTTGGTCGAGGAAGGCAACGATGCGGTCTTGCTCATCTTTGGGCGGCAAGGGAATCGGAATTCGTTTGAAATCCTCGTAGTGCATGTCCCATTGCCCAACGCGAACGCCGTAAGACAAAGAGTTGTAAACGCCGATCAACGGTGACGACCGCAGGAGGTAATGAAGGTATGCGGGGCTGACCCGATCCGCCTTTGTAGTGCAGGTGATGTACGCAGGGCTAACAATTCCGTGATGGGAACTCACGCCCATCGAGCCTTGCCATGCCTTCATCTTGTTGACGACCAGATCGCCAGGCTTTACGACCTTGTAGGTGCTCGTGTCGAGTGAGGTGGCGTTGTGGTTATCGTCTCGGGAGTCTTTCAGAATGACTCCATACTCTCGATAGACCGACAGAACAGGCAGATCAGGCCTGTTCTTGTCGGACTTGAGCGAGGTCACAGCACGGAGAGGCTGAACGTCCCAGTGAGAGGGAACATTGCCTAGCCAAGCAGCGTCACTCGGTTTGTAGCTCTCGTAGCGCTGCATTACTTTGAGCTCCCGACAAAGCTCACCAGCTGCTTGAGCAGGCCATCGGTTTCAGCCTCCAGCGCCAGGATTTCCGCCGTGACTTCCTCCAGGCTACGCAGTGGCTTGTGCTGGTAAAAATACTTGTTGAAGCTGATCTCGTAGCCGATCACGGTCTTGTCGATAGCGATCCAGGCCTCGTCCACATGCGGGCGCACTTCACGGATGAAGTAGTCGTGGATCACCCTGGATGCGGACAGGCTGGTATCGAGCGCCAGCGGTACGTTCTCGGTGTCGCGCAGCTCGCTGTCCGGCTCGTACTCGATGTACTCGCCGGTCGGTGTCGCCATGTAGCCATAGTCGCCAAGCTTGTCGCGGGTGGTGTCCAGTTGGTTTAGCAAGTCATTCAGCTTGGCTGCATTGAGCTTGTGAACCTTCTTGATAACCTTCTCGGCCCGTTCGTCACGCCAGCTGACGGCGTTGAGGATTTGCTTGCGGGCGGGTGCGGCCAGCTTCAGGCCCAGCACTTTGAGGGTGTCATCGACGACGCCCTCAAAGTGATTGAAGTCAAGGAATTCGCCGCCACCGATTTTCTCGGCCAGTTGCTGTGCGCCCTGCATGATGTCGCGTTGCTCGCGCCATGTGGCTTCGGACAGCAGTTCCTTGCGGTTCTTGGGAGAAAGAGCGATTTCTTCGCGCTCAAGGTGGGCTTCGATGGCTTCGGCATGCGCCTTCAGGCCGGTGTAAACCTCATCGCCGTACTTGCCATACACCCATTCCATGATGTCCTGCATGCCCGGTGTGAAACGCAGTGTGGCGATGCGCTCGGGGCTGAATTGGGCTGCCAGCCGCAGCGGGCGCTCCACCGTGACCTTGTAGTAGCCGAAATCACGGTTGTTGAAGACTTTGGAAATGCCGTCATTCGGCATTTCCAAGTACAGCTGGGTGATCTGGTGGATGTGCTCGTCGGTGAGTTCGCAGTTCTTCTCACCGAGGTTCTTGCGCAGCTTCTGGTACAGGTTGCTGGCGTCGATCAACTGCACCTTGCCTTTACGCTGGTCGACCTTGTTGTTGGACAGAACCCAGACGTAGGTAGTGATACCGGTATTGTAGAACAGGTTGTTCGGCAGCTGGATGATAGCTTCCAGATAGTCATTCTCGATGATGTGGCGGCGGATGTTGCTCTCGCCGCTGCCTGCATCGCCAGTGAACAAAGCCGAACCGTTGTGGACGGAAGCGATGCGCGAGCCCATCGGGCTGTCGCTGCGTCGCTTCATCTTGCCCACCATCTCCATCATGAAAAGGAGCTGGCCGTCCGACGAGCGCGGAATGGCCGGGTAAAAGTCGAAGTCTTCCTCGGTGTAGTCGGATAGATTGACCTGGAAGCGATGGTCGATCACATCCTTGCCTTCAACGATGCTCTTCTGGTCGCTCTTCCAACTCTTGCCGTAGGGCGGGTTCGTGAGCATGAAATCGAAACGGGTGCCCGAGAAATCGTCGGTCGCCAGTGTGGAACCGAACTTGATGTTCTCCGGGTCGTTGCCCTTGATCATCATGTCGGACTTGCAGATGGCGTAGGTCTCCGGGTTCACTTCCTTGCCATAGAGGAAAACGCCCACCTTGGCCTTGATCTCGCCTTCGGGATCGGTGATGAAGTCTTGCGACTCGGTCAGCATGCCGCCACTACCGCAAGCCGGGTCGTAGATGGTCAGCGGGTTGGGCAGTTGATCCTTGACCGGAATGAAGACCAAATTGGTCATGAGCTTGATCACTTCACGGGGCGTGAAGTGCTCACCGGCTTCTTCGTTGTTTTCTTCGTTGAACTTGCGGATCAGTTCCTCGAAGACGTAGCCCATGCCCAAGTTGGACAGTCCCGGCTGGGTGCGCCCATCCGGGCCTTTGCGGTCGTTGGGGCTGAGGTTGATCTCGTCGGAAACGAACTTCTCAATCACGTCGTGCAGCACGTCCGACTGCGCCATCTTGCGGATCTGGTTGCGCAGATCGAACTTCTCAACGATCTCCTTCACGTTGTCCGAGAAGCCGTCAAGGTAGTTCTTGAGGTTGGCCTCTAACTGAGACGGGTTGCCCAGCAACGATTTCAACGTGAAGCGGGATGTGTTGTAGAACACGTAGCCCGATGCCTCGCGCAGGCCGTGAGGATCGAGGTCAGCCATTTCCGCGTCTTCACGCTGGAAGCGAACCTCTTCGAGCACCGTTTCCTTGCTGGGCTCCAGCAGGCAGTCCAGACGGCGCAGGACGAACATCGGCAGGATGACATCGCGGTACTTGCCGCGCACGAAAACATCCCTGAGGCAGTCGTCAGCGATTGACCAGATGAAGCTGACGATCTTGTTGTGTACTGAGTGATCCATATTTTTCTTTTTTAAATTGTCCAGATTGCATTGCTGAGTTTTCGTTGCTCGTCACGAGAGTTCGCAACCAGCCGCTCGATTTCAACGATCTTTTCAAACGCCTCGATCGTCTTTTCTTGCTCAAGTCGATCTGGAACGGGAATCCTGATCTTTTCCAGTTCCCGGAGCTGAATCAGCGGAACCGAAGCCCCCGAGACAATCTGCTTCAGCAGGGCTTGGCCGATTTCCGACTTTAGGAAACTGAAAAGAACACGGGGGTCGATGATACCTTTGTCATCAACTCGAAGCACTAAGCATGACTGTCCTGCAACCCAGCCAGCGCTCACGCCGACATCGATTTCAGGCGGGAAAATCGCCACCTTCCCTACGCTTCCTTTAATCGTGATGGCGATATCGAAAGGGCGTAGGAACTGTTTACGTCCTTTCGCAAAAGCAGCCTCGGTGATGAATACTTCGCGACCGGGAATCTGAGCGTAGCCATACTCAGGGAAGTCGGCAGGCCCGACTTCCTGTACAGAGATTCCCTCATCGCTATTAGAAATCGGTAGCGGACGCACAATGCTGACCAACTCGTCCAAGGCACGATTGGGGTATTTTTCGAGCAACGCTTCCACAGCCTCGCCGTCCGAGGATTTGCAGTAGCGATTTACTTGAAGCTGAGCATCCTTACCAAGGACATCCTCGACTGAAACGATCCTGGATATGTCGTTTTCAATGCGAGAGAGTACGAGGTCAGCAATTTGCTCCCACGCCGTCAAGACCGCACGCCCACGGCCATCCTTCTTGAACAGGGCATCGTTTGTGCCATCAACAAACACGATCTTATCGCTCGTGTTTTCTCGATTCAGAATAAGCAACGAGAAAGCCAACGCCGTGTTCGGTAGTAGCGCGGCAGGTAATGCGACAACTGCTTCAATCTGCTTCTTCGCCAGCAAATCTTCACGCAGTGATCGTTCCGCACCGGGACTGAACAGCAAACCGTTGGGTACAGCCACAACCGCACGCCCTTTAGTACGGGCGAGGATGTGGCGTACCGCCAGTACCGCGATTGACGCGGTTTGCTCCGGAAAACGCCCGAACAGATCCCGTTCAGCAAGCATCGGGTCATACTTCACCCCGAAAGGCGGGAAGCACAGGCTGATATCGAATTGTGTCAGCCGGCCTTCCTCCAGGAAGCCCGGACGCTCCAGACTATCGCCCACGTAAACACTCGCTGACGTATCCGAAAGCAGATTGACCAACCAAGGAAACGGCCAAGCCATCTTGGTTTCAGAAAAGGTCGCGGCACTGAGCGCCTGAACCACTGCTGTCAGTTGAAAACTTTGCTCGAAGGGTAGATATACCTTCATGGAAGGTTCTACTCGGGCGAGCTTAGCCATCAGGCCAGTCAGCTCGTTAGGCAGACTCGCAAACGATTTACCCGCCGCACTGCTCATCGCTGCCGTCAGGTTATCGGGAGCCCACGGCAAGTCCAAATTGGCGTCAGCTAGCAGCTCTAGCGCTTGGAGCACTTGCCCCGGCGACAAATGCTGAAGGGCTGGGCTGACATACACGTAAGCACTACTATCAGGCCCTAGCGCCTCGTAACTCCCGATCTGGTTGAAGATAGAAACTAGATGTTTGGCATCCCTCGGAGGCTCGACAGGATTAAAAGCCAGCCCACCCATTAGACGCCCAAGCTTGGAGAGCCGTACCCACGCCAAGAGTTGCAAGGCGACTGGATAAAACTCATCCGGCACCATATTGCCCCGCAGGAGCTGAGCCAGCTGGTGAATTAGTTTTTCGTACATGGCTTACTCCCTTAGTGCTTCGACTGGTAGTTGTAAGTCGTCAGGATGGCGTTATCCGCCTCGACAACCACACATCCGCCTTTGTCCAAAATTTTCTTAGCGGTGCGCAGCTTCTCCTCCAATTCACGGATCAGCTGCTGTGCGTGCTTCTTGTCCAGGATGGCCTTGTCTTGCTCAACTTCGCCGAACTCCAGAACCAAATCGATCATCGAGCGGGTAATCCCGCGTTGCGTCATTCGTTGGTGTGCATGTCGAGTGAATTGCATTGTGTCCTCCGTCGTCATGGAACGAACTATAGGCACACGACAAACCAATGTCAAGGTACGTCGTACTATTTTTTTATTTGCCAAACCACAATGCCGGGTTCGGTGGCTGAAGGCCCATATTCACCAATGCATATATCATGCACTTCAGGCCGCGCTAAATGTTCCGCTGACTGTCGCGGCAACTCACAGGGGCCTACTGGTTTGAGCGGCATAAAGTTCTGGTTATCAAACTCATAAGCCGATTAATGCGCATAGTTTCTGCCCAACAAGCAAAAGCCCCGTACAAGGCGGGGCTTTTTCAATTTCGTCCGACAGACTTTATTACACTCCGACAGACTTTATTTATTACGATCAGCTAATCGCTCATCCCTAAATGTCGCCACATCGACTGACGTTATATTGCGAATCGGAAGATCAGCAATGGAATAACGACAATATAGGTTAATTCGATATTTCTCTTGTGCGTGGCCCTTCTTATGGATACTGATGCGCTCGCAGTACATGAAAAGGGCTTCACGCAACGTAGGATTGGTATCATGTGCCATTGGCTATGCAGGGCCTTATTAGAAGGGCGCCACATAACCACATCATTCCGATAGTGTCAGCTGACAATAGTCAGAATTTTTCGGTTTGTTCGTTTTTCTCTTTAGGCTACTAGAAAACCGTATCCCCTGATGTAATCCCGCTCAGCAGAAGCAACTTGGCTATACGCAACACTGAATTGGATTACATAAGACATGATCGAGGTCGAGAAAGGCCAGTGCGCTATAGCGCCGGGTACGCTGGGTCGAGAAGATGTTTTGCGTCAGACGATCAAGCAGCAGGCGGCGATTGGCCAGCCCGGTCAGCGGATCATGAAAGGCCAGCTGTTGAACCTGCTCTTCCAGACGCTTGCGCTGTGTAATCTCCCGGGTAATCCCGTGGTAGCCAATAATCACCCCATGCGCATCACGAACGGGGTTCGACTGCACCTCCCCCCAGAGCCAGCTCCCATCCTTGCAGCGATGCTCGGCTTCGAAGGTCAGGCAGCCGAGGAGCGGGCCTGATTGTTCCGCAACCGCCCGCTGCTGCATCAACGCCTTGACGGCGGCAATACCTTCATCGTTGAACATCTCGAATACGTGGCGCCCGATCACTTCCTCAGCCTTGAAGCCGCGCAGGCGCTCATCCGCAGGGCTGATGTAGGCAATGCACAGATTGGCATCCGCCTTCCAGATGACATCCTGGGTATCCTCGGTCAACTGACGATAGAGCGATTCGCTTTCATTCAGGGCCCGGGTGCGCTCCTCGACCAGCGCCATCAGTGCAGCATTCTGCTCCCGCAGGCTTTTCAGCGGATAGACCTCGCCATCCTGGGTCGGGTGATAGGGAATGGAGATGCCGCTATGCACGATCTTCCAGCCCTCGCCTTCGCGGCGGAAGATCAGGACCAGGCGGGCCACCTCGCTCGACAGCACCTGGTTCTCGGTGGGTAGGTGAATGTGGAAGAAGGCGGTGCTGACCACCACGTCGTCGCTGATATCCTGCAACTCGAGATCCAGCATTTCGATGCGGATGCGCCCGGTGACCTGGGCAAAATCCTGCCGGGTGATCCTGATCCACTCTTCCCGGCTCCTGACCAGAAAGTTTCCGCTGCCGGTGTAGCCGCTGAAGTTCTCACTGAAGTGCGTCGTCAGGCGGTCATCCCGCGAGGCATACATTTCGATGTAGTTCTCGAACAAGGCCTGAATTTCACGGTGGCGGTCAGAATGAAGGGCAGTCATGGGATGTGATTTTAGCGCCAACGATCCAAAATGGATGAAAGGGGGATTCCATGTTTCCAACATTGCTGCATCTACACGAAAAACACCGCCGACTCATCAAGAAAACATCCGGAAGATCAAAAACTTGCCAAGACCTGGAGGATACCTGAGGCCAGCAGGCAAAACGCCACCGCCAACCACTTGCTCTCGCCCATTTTCCAGCCAGGGAAAGCGTCCTCGGCAAGCACCCTCGGCAGCACTGATCCCCCAGCAACAAACCGCATGAGCCTCATCAGTGCTGGGGCTGGCATCGAGCCCGCCCCCCCGACCACAGTCTGTACGTGGCGGCCCTAGAGAACTCCATCAGCAACGACGGGCGAAAGCGGGCAACTAAAGCGGTGCGCCATCCACTAGGCCGGCCACCCGGGCACTGCCCATATAGCGCTCCAGGGCCTGGCGGGTATCGGCCAGCAAGCCGGCCAGGAGCTGGCCCTGATGTCGCACTTCCGCCTCTTCCCCGGCCCGGGCAGCCGCTTCGACCCGGGCGGCCAGTTCAGAAACCGGCCAGGCACCGATGCTGCCCGCAGCCGACTTGAGGCTGTGGGCGGCTTCCCGGGCCTCCGTCAGGGAACCTTCGCGAATCTGGGCCAGGGAGGTGCCGGCCTGGTCGAGGAAGGTGGCGATGAAGCGGCGCAGGAAGTTGTCCCGGGAATCCCCCGCCTCTTCCTGGCGGGCAACGATGGACTCCAGGATGCCGGTATCGAGCAGGGCACCGGAGGCCTTTTCCGGCAGGGCCTGGGCCCGTACCCCGCCCCCCCCTTCCGGCGGCCCCAGCCAGTCCGTCAGCAGGGCCACCAGGGCCATTTCGTCGAAGGGTTTGGGCAGGAAGCCGTTCATGCCCGCCGCCAGACAGCGCTGCCGGTCTTCGGTAAAAGAATTGGCCGTCAGGGCAATCACCGCCGTGGGCAGGCGCCCGCTGCGGATTTCGGCCTGGCGCAGCTCCCGGGAGGCGGAAAGGCCATCCATCACCGGCATCTGGCAATCCATGAGGATCAGGTCGAAATCTGCAGCCGCCCATTTCTCCAGGGCTTCCCGGCCATTGCCGGCCACTTCCACCTGGCAGCCAAAGACCTGCAGCAGGCCTCGGGTCACTTCCTGGTTGGTCAGGTTGTCTTCCACCAACAGGATGCGGCCGTTGAAGCGAGGCCGGGGCGGCACCGGCGCCCGGGCCACTGCCGGCTGCCCCACCGCGGTGCCGCTCCGGTTGCGGGGCGCCGCCATGAAGGCCTGGCCGATGCTGCGGGTGAATTCCCGGCGTGAAACGGGTTTGGACATGCGCAGGCCGAAAACGTCGGTCAGTTCTGCCGCACCATTGCTGTTGCCGAAATCGGAGAGGGCGATCCAGATGCCGCCATGCCGGCGCTGCCATTCACGCCAGGTGGTGCTGGGCAGTTGCAGATGGCAGAGGTCCGCCATGACCGTCTGGACGGCGCCATCGGCCAAGGCGTCGGCGGCCTCGGCCTCGCTGCGGGCCAGGCGACAATCAAGGCCGAGGGAGCGGGCGTAGCCTTGAAGAATGGCGCCCAGGGTGGCCTGGGGCTCAATGATCAGCAGGCGGAAGCCCGGGTAATGAACCCCGGTGGGATGCTCCCGCACCACGTGGAAGGGCAGGTCGAAACTGAATTCGCAGCCCTGGCCCAGTTGGCTGGAGACGGTCAGGTCGCTACCGCCCATGAGGCGCACCAGTTCCCGGCTGATGGCCAGCCCCAGGCCGGTGCCCTCGGCCCGGCGCCCGTGGGGGTCGTCCATCGGGCTGTCGGGATGGGGATGGGCCTGGGAATAGGCTTGAAAGAGCTTGCATTGCTCGGCTTCGGGAATACCGGGCCCCGTATCCCGCACGGTGAAGCGGAGGCGAGCCCCCTCCTCCCCGGCCTCCGGCACACCGCCCTCGCCCTGGCGCTCCACTTCCAGGCAGACCTCGCCGGTTTCGGTGAATTTGACGGCGTTGCCGAGGAGGTTGAACAGCACCTGCTTGAGCCGGTTGGGGTCGCCGGCCAGGGTCACCGGCAGTTCCCCCTTGAGATAGACGGAAAGCTCCAGCCCCTTTTCCCGGGCGTTGGAGGCCAGCAGGAGCACGGCACTTTCCACGGTTTCAGCCAGGTCGAAGGGCACCGCATCCACCGTCAGCTTGCCGGCCTCGATCTTGGAGAAATCGAGCACGTCGTTGAGTACGTTGAGCAGGGTCTCCCCGGAACGCAGGGCGGCTTCGGTCATGCGCTGCTGGTCGCCGGTCAGGGAAGTGGTCTGCAACAGACGGATCATGCCCAGCACGCCGTTGAGAGGGGTGCGGATCTCGTGGCTCATGGTGGCCAGGAAGCGGCTCTTCACCCGGCTCGCCTCTTCCGCCGCATCCCGGGAATGGGTCAGCTCCTCGGTGCGGGCCGCCACCATTTCCTCCAGGGATTCCCGGTAACGGCGCAGGCGCTCGTCCCGCTGCTCCACCTCCACCAGCATGGCGTTGAAGCTGTCGATGAGGCGAGCCACTTCGTCGTCCCCCGCCATGTCCTCCCGCACCACCCGCACGGAAAAACGCTTGCGCCGGGTGATGTCACGGGTGGCCTGTTCGAGGCGAACGATGGGGGCGGTGATGGTGTGCTGCAGGCGCCGCGCCACCAGGGCCGCCGCCAGCAGGGCGAGGAGGGTCACCACCAGCCAGATCAGGGCGCCCCGGCCCACCGCATCCCAATAGCCTTCGCGGCTGGCCAGCAGTTCGATGTGGCCGACCACGGCATTGCGGAAGCGGATTTCACGGGTTTCCCGCAGGCGGTTCCAGGTATCCGGCACCCAGGCCAGATGATCCTGGGCCAAGGGCTTGCCCCGCAGGAAGCGGGCGAAGAGGCGGCCTTCCTCGTCGGTGACCCGGACCTCGATCACCGCCGGGTCGGCCGAAAGGGCCCGCAGGGTGTCCTGGGCGGCGCGGCCATCGTTGAAGACCAGGGGCGCCTCCAGGTTACGGGCGGTGACATCAAGCAGGGCCCGCAGGTTTTCCCGGTTCAGCTGCTCCACTTCCCGCAGGCCGTGGATCAGGGTCAAAGTGGCATACACCAGCAGGGCGGCGGCGGCCACGGTCATGAGGACCAGGCGCAGCTTGTCGCCAATGGGCAGGGAATGGAATTTCCGACGCATTCTCAAGGCTTCCCGTAAAGGTTGCGGGCCAGCCGCAGCAGGTGGGAGGACAAACGCAGACTGGCCCGGCGCAGGGCGTTGAAATTGATGTCGAAGGCCACCTGGGTGCCCTCCCGCTGCAGGCCGACCATGCAGCCGTTGGCAACGAAGTCCTCGCCCTCACAGACCGTCAATACGGGCGCCGCGGCCAGGCCCAGGGTCCATTCCAGCAGCCATTCGCCCTGGGGCCGGCCGCTGCCTTCGCCAAGAAATAGCACCTGGCAATCCCGGGCATCCGCCGGCCGGCTGCGGGGCGACACGCCGATGCGGCGGCCCAGCAGCACCTGGCTGTCGAACCCCTGCAAGGTTTCCACCACCGGCCCGCGGCCGGCCACGCAAACCAGGGTGTGTTTGACGGACCAGGTGGCTTCAGGCCATTCGGTGTAATGGGCCAGATTGGCCACGAGGGCGGCTTTCACCGCGGCTTCGGAAGGCGGCGCCGCCTGTCCAGGCGTCGCCAGTAGCGACAGCCAGAGCAACAGGCAGAAAGCCGGCCGGCCCACTTCAGAAGCCCCAGCTCAGCATGGCAAAGAGTTCGCGTCGCATCACCGTTTCCAGGAAGAAGGGCTGGTCGCCGAATTCCCGGTGCCGGGGGCCGAACAGGTTGCGCCCGATCAGGGACACCTCGGTCCGACGGTCCAGGCGGCGGGCCCAGCGCAGGTCGAAGGCGCCGTAGCCGGGAATGCCCCGCTCCTCCATGGCCCCCACGGCGCGCCAGGTCAGGTCCAGGCGCTGGTCCCGGGATAGGTTCCAGAGAGAACGCAGGAAGAGCTGGCGCTGGGGAAAGCCGCCGCGGAAGGAAATGAAGGCCGGGCCCTGGGGCGGCGTCACGTATTCCAGATTCTCCCGGTACAGGGTCAGGCCGCCCCGCAATTGCCAGCTGGCGGCCGCCTGCCAGTCCAGGGCCCATTCCAGGCCCTGGGTATGGCCCCGGGCGTTATTGACATAGACCATGGCGCTGGCCCCGTCGTACTGGATGGTCTGCAGTTCCCGATACTGGTTACGGTAGAGGGACAGATCGCTGCTCAGGGTCGGCGCCAACTGGCCCCGCCAGCCCGCCTCCAGGCTGTGCAGGCGTTCGGGGCGGAAGCCGGGGTCGCCGATGGCCGGCAGGGGCCCGACCCCCGGGCCGGTGAAGCGGATGGCCGTATCCACCTGGTTGGGCGAACGCACTGCCCGGGCCGTACCGGCCCACAGGGCGTGGCCGGGGGCCACGTTCCACACCGCCCGCAGATTGGGTTGCCAGGCGACGCCATGGCCCGGCACCTTTTCCAGCTTGGCGCCGGCAATGACCTGCAGGGCATCGGGCACGACCGTCCATTCGTCCTGGACGAAGAGATTGGTCACCGTGCGCTGGGAGGCAGCCGGGCTGAAGGACAGCTTGGCCGAACCGACGGAGTCAAAACGGTACTGCCGCCAGCCGCCCCCCCAAGTCAGACGGTGGGCCGGAGTGAGAAAGAGGGAGTGCTGCAGATCCACATCGGCCACGGTCTCCTCCAGCACGCTGCCCGACGAGCCTTCGCGCCGCCAGGAATGGTCGATATAGCCCTGGACCTGCAACTGGGAGCCGCCTTCCAGACGCTGGCTGAGGCGCCCGAGGAGATGCTGGCCAGCAATGTCGTTGGCGGTGGACAGGGGATTGGCAGCACCGCCGCTATGGCCCTGGTAGGCCTCACCGTTGAGCATCCAGGTCTCGCTGCCGGGGGCACTATCTGCCCGGAAGCCGATACGGTCGGCCCGCCAGGCATCGTCTGCAGTACCTCGCCCGGCCAGGGCCTGCTGATCGTCCCGGTTGCGGCTGCGGGCGTACATCCGCCAGGCCGTGCCCTGCTCCGAGGTGGCGCCCCAGCGCAGATTGACGAGACCCCGCTCGACGTTACCCGCCGCCACGGTGGCCTGGCCACCCTGGGTTTCATGGGCGGAGCGGGTGACGATGTTGATTACGCCATTGACCGCATTGGCCCCCCAAAGGGCAGCACCGGGACCCCGCACCACTTCGATACGGGCGATGTCGTCGAGGGAAATGTCGTTGGCGTCCCAGAAAACGCCAGAATAGATGGAGTTGTAGATGCTACGGCCGTCGATCAGCACCAGCAGCTTGCCGCCAAAGAAGCCGTTGAAGCCCCGGGAAGATACCCCCCACTTGTTGCCGTCGATCTGGGCCACGTGGAGGCCAGGCACGGTACGCAGAAGATCGGGCAGGGTCGTTGCCCCGAGGCGCTGGATATCCTCCCGCCGCAGCACCGTGGTGGCAGCCGGGGCCTGCAGCAACTCCGAAGAGTGCTTGAGCACAGTGCTGACTTCGGTGCGCAGGAGTTCCTCGATGGACAAGGTGGCCAGCCCGGAAAAACCGGGCTCGCCCTCATCCGCCCAGGCGACTCCAGCAGCACCGGCCACGGCTACGCACAGCAACGCCCACCGACAGGCCTGGAAAGGCATGAGATCCCCTGAGCAATGATGGAATTATGGCGGCGCCCCCCGTTCCCGGAGCAACGCCTTTTATGAAGGCAGGATTTTATCGGCTTGGCGCCCCCGGGGAAAGCCGGGGATGCCCGCAGGGGCGGCAGACAACCGAAGGCAACCGGCGACAACCAGCAGTAGCCTATTGGCGGCAATCGGTAACAATCTGTTTCCCGCGTCAGCGCCCCCGCCGGCCCGGCGTTATGCTTGCCATCAGCAGACATTGTCCCACCGTAGCCACGCATCCCGTTCCGGAGTCCCATCATGGATACCACCCAGCCCCTCATCAAAATCGCTGCCGTTTCGGTCATTGCCGTCTGCCTGAGCGGCGTTGGCGTTCTCACCGGCCTCCTGCCGATGCCTGGCCAGTCGTCCCGCAGCCCGGCCCCGACGGAACTGGCCAGTGCCCCCACCCCCACAGCCCCAGCCGTTCCGGCAGCGACACTGGCACCTCCCGCAACCGCCGCGCCGCTCCCGGCCGCCCCCGTCGCCACCGCACCGGCCACCCCGGCCGCCACCCACCCCGCGGCACCTGCCCGTCGGGCCACGCCGGTCGGCACCAAGGCCAAGGAAAATGCCAAGACTGCCCACCCGGCGCCGGCCAAGGACGAGGCAGGCAAGCCCGCCAACACCGAGGAGGCGGTGACCAAGGCCCCGGCCGCGCCCGCCATCTGCCGCGAATGCGGCGTCATCGAGAGCATCATGGAAGTGAAGAAACCCGGTGCCGGCACCGGCCTGGGCGCAGTGGCCGGCGGCGTGCTCGGCGGCATCCTGGGCAACCAGATCGGCGGCGGCAAGGGCCGCACCGCCATGGCCGTCCTCGGCGCCGCCGGTGGTGCCTACGCCGGCAACCAGGTGGAACGGAACGCCCGCAGCAACACGGAATACCAGATCACCGTGCGTTTTGAAGACGGCACTACCCAGCTCATCACCGAAACCAATCCGCCGGTCTGGCGCAACGGTGACCGGGTCAAGGTCAGCGGCGGCCTCATCACCGGCGCCAACTGAGTCCGGGCTTAACGGGCCAGGGGGGCCATGCGACAATCCACCCCCATGAGCCCGCCCGAACACGCCACCGCCTACCGCCCCATCGTCCCCGCCCGCCTCTGCCGTAACGAGGTGGGCCTGCCATTTTGCGAAACCTACGGCGATGTCTATCACAGCGCTGCCAGTGCCCTGGGCCAGGCCCGGTACGTCTTCCTCGCCGGCAACGGCCTGCCCGGACGCTGGCAGGGGCGCGAGTGCTTCACCATCCTGGAAACCGGCTTCGGCGTCGGCCTCAATTTCCTCGCCACCTGGGCCGCCTGGGCGGCCGATCCCCAGGCCTGCCGGCAGCTGCATTTCGTCTCCCTGGAAAAACACCCTTTCTGCCGCGAAGACCTGGCCGCCCTGCAGCGGGACTACCCCGAGCTGGCGCCCCTGGCGGCGGAGCTGCAGGCCCAATGGCCCGTCCTGACGCCGGGCATCCACCGCCTGCATCTGGCCGGCGGGCGCCTGACCCTGACCCTCGGCCTGGGGGACGCCCAGGACTTGCTGCCCCAGTTGCGACTGGCGGCGGATGCCTTCTATCTGGACGGTTTTTCCCCGGCCAAGAACCCCGAGTTGTGGACGCCTTACATTTTCCGCGGCCTGGCCCGCTGTGCCGCTGCCGGCGCCACCCTGGCCACCTGGACGGTGGCTGCGGCAGTGCGGGAAGGCCTGCAATCCGTCGGTTTCGTCAGCGAAAAAATGCCGGGCTTTGCCGGCAAACGGGACATGCTGCAGGGTGCCTACCGGGGCCCCGGCGTACGCCAGCCCACCCGGCGCGGCAAGCGGGTGTTGGTCATCGGCGCCGGCTTCGCCGGCACATCCGTCGCCCACCGGCTGGCCGCCCGGGGTTTCGAGGTAAGCCTGCTGGATCAGGCGCCCGGCCCCGGCTGCGGCGCCTCCGGCAACCGGGTCGGGGTCCTGCGGCCCTTGCCCAGCATGGACGACAATCGACTCTCCCGCCTCACCCGCACCGCCTTTCTCTATACCCGGCAACATCTGCTGAGCCTCAGTGAGGCCGGGCTGCCGGTACGCTGGGGCGCCAGCGGCGTCCTCCACCTGGCCCGGGACAAGACCCACGAAGCCACCCAGCGCCAGGTGGCGGAAACTTTCGCCGCCCCTGAGCTGTTTCGTTTTGTGGATGCGGAGGAGGCTTCCCGGCTCATCGGCTGGAGCGTGCTGGTGGGGGGCTGGCATTTCCCCAGCGGTGGCTGGGGTATGCCGCCCAGCCTGTGCCAGGCCAATCTCCAGGCCTTTCCCACCACCCGCCAGCATTATGGCCAGCGGGTGGAGCGCCTGGAGCCCACGGCCGACGGCTGGGCTGCCTATGGGGCCGGCGGCCGCCTGCTGCTGCAAGCGGAGCAGGTGGTGCTGGCCAATGCCGCCGACGCCAAACGCCTGGCCGGCGCCGACTGGCTACCGCTGCGCAGCGCCCGGGGCCAGACCACCCTGCTGCCGGAAGCGGCCACGCCTCCACTTGATCTGGTGGTCTGCCGGCTGGGCTACGTCACCCCGGCGGTGGATGGTTTGCGGGTATGCGGCGCCTCCTTCCTGGCCGGCGACGAGGAGGAGGCGGAACGCCTGGAAGAACACCGTGACAACCTGGCCAAGCTCAATTTCATCCTGCCCGGCTTCGCCAAAGGCTTGCCGGCAGAAGACCTGAATGGGCGGGTCGGTTTCCGTCCGATTTCCCCAGACCGCCTGCCCATGCTCGGTGCCCTGCCGGAAAACGCGCCGCCGGCTGCTGGCAGCCGGCTTCTCACCCTGCCCCGCCGCCCCGGCCTGTGGCTGGCCAGCGGCTTCGGCGCCCGGGGCTTTGTCTGGTCCGCCTGGGCCGGGGAGTTCCTGGCCAGCCAGATGGCCGGCGAGCCCTTACCGGTGGAAGGCGACCTGGCCGATGCCCTGGATCCCGGGCGTTTCCTGCTCAAACCCGTGCGCCCGGGGCGCAGCGAGCGGGATGGGGAATGAGCCGGGATCGGGCGACACCAGGGAAAAGCGGCAGCATCCGCGCACTCCCTCCGGCCCGAATGACAAGCAGCACCTGAGCCTCCCGGATGGAGCGCGCACCGACACAATTTCGGCATTTCCGAGGGGCTTGACGCGGTACCTGCCTAACACTGCCACCGGGCAGTGGAATCGCGGCAGAGGTACTCCAGCCGCCCCTCCCACGCAGTCACTCCCGGCTGCGCCCCTAGCCCGGCTCAACCGTGAGCCGGGCTGTCTCGCCCCCCAGGCGTACCAGAGTGGCAATCGCCTCCCGGTATTCCCGAGGCAGGCGGGAGATGGCCAGGGCCAGGGCCACATCCTCAGCCGATAGCGGGCCCCAGTCGACCGCAGCGCCCCCGCCGTCAAACGAGCACGCCAGCACTTCGCCCAGTTTCAACAACACCTCGTGGCGCGGGCGATTGGTGCCGGATTCCCACCAGCGCACCGCCTGTTCCGACTTACCAACAGCCGCCGCCAGCTCTTTTCTCGACAATCCCCGGGCCTCCCGGGCAATCCTGATACGCTCGTGCAATTCCATAGCCGTTTCTTCAACAGATTGTTTTTCAGTGCCTTTATCAGGCCGGCGAAGATTAAAAGAAAAACTTTATTTAAGAAAGCAATTCTTCTATTTGCACAAATGATGGCTTCGTGGATAATGCGCGCTCTTTCGATGGCGCGGTAGCAAAGCGGTTATGCAGAGGACTGCAAATCCTTCCAGGGCGGTTCGACTCCGCCCCGCGCCTCCACTCCCTCTGGCAAGGGATTGGCAGAAATAAGGTTTTTGCGGGAGTAGCTCAGTTGGTAGAGCGCAACCTTGCCAAGGTTGAGGTCGAGAGTTCGAGACTCTTCTCCCGCTCCAGATAAAAAGGGCAGTGCGCAAGCACTGCCCTTTTTTCTTTTGCATTCCCCATTCCACACTCCAGCTTCCGCTCCTCAGGGCGGAGCACCGTTCGGCGCAAAACTTCCGTTCGCGCCAAACGTTAGCCGCCGGGTAGGCCTCAGCGATAGGCCAGCTGGAACTTGACCTTGCCTTGGTCGCCGAGAATTACCACATCCCCTTCCTGCAAGCCCACCTCGCTGATCCGCTGGGTCATGTTGTCGTTGTGGAAGGTGCCGTTGGTCGAGCTGTTGTCCCGCAGGACGATCCGATCGCCCAGGGGGCCGACCCAGGCATGGCGGTTGGAGACGTGGGGATCGCCCACCACAATGTCGCTCTCCAGGGAGCGCCCCAGCATGACACCGGAACCGACAGCAAATTCCTGGCCTTGCAGCGGCCCGGCGATGGCCCGCAAATAGGCCAGGGGCTCCGGCCGGGACAGTAGGGTAGCCTCACCATCCAGGCTAGCGGCCGGCACGGTGGCGGGAAAAGGATCCGCTTCCCGGGGCTTGGTGGCGGTGGCCGCCGGATTCTGGGGCGCGGTCCTGACGGCGCCGAAGGCCGGCACCGGCGCCGTTTCACCAGTCAACAAGCGGCGGAAGGCAGAGACCTTGAGCCAGTGCAGAATCCAGCACACCAGACTGGCCAGCCCGAGCAGGATGCCCAGCAAGGGAATGGCCGAGAGCAGGCCGAGGATGGAGGAAGCCAGGCCCAGGGCCAGGCCGCCGTCACCAAAGGCCGTTGTCTGCCGGGCCTCCCCTTCCTTTTTCAGGGCGGTGGAGAGGATGACCACGGCGGCAATCCAGAACAGGAAGCCGAGGAAGGGAATCAGGATCAGCCAGACCAGGCCGGTGGGCAGATCGGGGCGGAATTCGGGGCGAGTGGCATTAAGGCAGCGCTGCAGGTTCAGCAGATAGACCACCATGGCCGCAATGACGCCCAGGACCATCAGCAGGCCCACGCCTATGACCATGAAACCAAAGCCCATCATGGCTTCGGCAGCGGCGGAATCATGCATAAAATTCTCCGGGAAACGGGCACTGGCGCCCTTTGTGACAATGGTCGGAAACTATAGACCAGAGCGGCAAGGCTAAGCAAACGGCATGAAAAAAGCCCCGCCGAAGCGGGGCCTTTTGGTGACCGCAAACAGCGGCTGCAGAAGCCGATTACTCGTCGTCACACTCGCCGTCGTGCACGTGGCCGTGGGCCAGTTCCTCGGCGCTGGCCGGGCGCACAGCGGTGACCGTGCAGGTGAAGACCAGGGCGGTACCGGCCAGAGGATGGTTGCCGTCCAGCACCACCTTGCCGTCGGCAATGTCAGTCACCCGGTAGAGTACGAAGTCGTCTTCGCCACTGCCTTCCGGCGCGCCTTCAAACTGCATGCCGACTTCCAGGGTTTCGGGGAAATTCTCCCGGGGCTCCATCTGCACCAGTTCGGAATCGTATTCGCCGAAGGCATCATCGGGCTGCAGCTTGACCTTGACGGTTTCGCCCACGCTCTTGCCCTGGATGGCCTCTTCGATTTTCGGGAAGATGTCGTCGTAACCGCCGTGGAGGTACACCAGCGGATCTTCGCCCGCATCCACCAGGACGCCATCGGGATCGGTGACGTTGTAGTCCAGGGTGACAACGGTGTTCTTTGCAACTTGCATGGGGAAATTCCTAAAGTTCCTTGGCCAGGCGCAGCATTTCCAGCGCATGACCCTTGGCATTGACGCCGTAGAAGGCGTGGCGCACAAGGCCCTGTTTGTCGATGACGAAGGTGGAGCGGAGGATGCCGTGCTTTTTCACACCATCCACCTCCTTCGCCTGCCACACCCCGTAGCGGCGGCACACCTGGCCTTCCTCGTCCGACAACAGGCGCACGGAAATACCGTGCTTGTCGCGGAATTCGGCATGGCGCAGGCAGTCGTCCCGGCTGATGCCGAGAAGGGTGCAGTCCTGGCGCCCGAACTCTTCCTCGTGATCGGAAAAATCCGTGGCCTCCAGGGTGCAGCCCGGGGTGTCGTCCTTGGGATAGAAGAAGAGAATGACGTGCTGCCTACCCTGGTAAGCGGCAAGCGACACCAGTTCCATGTCCGCATCCGGAAGCGTGAATTCTGGTGCAGCCTGGCCGGGCTTGAGCATCGCAGTCTCCTCAAAGACGCCTCATGGACCTTGCCTGAGGTGAGCCGATTCTAGCCGAGCTTGCCGGCCGGTGCCACCCGCCGTGCCGGCGCTACAATGTGCCTTTGCCCTGCATCGCTGAAAGGAAAGACCATGTTCCTGCGCCGCTCCCCCGCCCCCCGCTTCTGCAGCCTTCTCGCCGTCGCCGCCCTCGGCCTTGCCACCGGTGCCCAGGCTGGCACCCTGGTGGACCTCTCCGCCTCCGCCAGCCGCCCGGCCCCCAACGATCTGGTACAGGCGGTGGTATTCGCCGAAGCCAGCGGCAGCGGTACCGGCGACCTGGCCCAGAAGGTGAACAGCGCAGTCGCCGAAGGCCTGCGCACCGCCAAGGGCTACAAGGGCGTCAAGGCCCAGAGCGGCGGCACCACCACCTACCCGATCTATGGCAAGAGCGGCCGTATCGAATCCTGGCGCATGCGCTCCGACATCACCCTGGAAGCCCGGGACGCCGCCGCCCTCTCCGAGCTGCTGGGCAAGCTGCAAGCCACGCTCGGCGTAGCCGGCGTGCATTTCCTGCCGGCCCCGGAAACCCAGAAGAAGATCGAGGATGAGGCCATGGTGGACGCCCTGGCCGCCTTCAATGCCCGGGCCAAGCTGGTAGGCGATACCCTGGGCAAGGCCTGGCGGGTCAAGCAGCTTTCCATCGGCAGCAGCGGTGGCCGCCCGCCCTTCGCCCCCCGCATGAAGGCGGCCCTCATGGCAGCGGAGGCCAGCCCCATGCCCATGGAAGGCGGCGAATCCAGCGTCATGGTGAACATCTCCGGTCAGATCGAACTGGCGGACTGAACGCGGGGAAAAATCCACCCGGAGTCCACGCGAAATTCAAGTGAATTTCGCGCAAAAGCCGCGCAAAAGCGACGACAAAACCACCAGACCAAACGGGATTTTGCAATTGCAACATCCCGTAACAACTTGTTCCCACGGCCCCTTTCCCGGGGCCGTTATACTTTGGCAAAAATCATCCATGGCTCCGGCCACCCCTTCATGAAACCCGCTTTGAAGCCCGCCCGGGGAACCCTGCCCCGACCCCGCCGTTCCGTCCATACACTTGCTCTTGCCCTCCCGCTGCTGGCCCTGCTTGGCAGCGCCCCGGCCCGGGCCCTGGACCCTTTCGATACCGAAGCCCTGACTCCGCCCCGGCCCCTGCTGGGCGGCCCCGAAAGCGCCCGCCCCTGCCCCGAAAGGCCGGCTGCTGCGCCCCTGGATCTGGTGGAAGTAGTGAACCGGGCCCTTTGCCACAATCCCCAGACCCGGGAAATCTGGGCCAATGCCCGGGCCCAGGCCGCCCTGGTGGGCGTGGCCCAGGCCGCCTACCTGCCCAGCCTCAACCTGGCTGCCGGCCAGAGCCGCAACCGCAACGATGCGCGCAAC
Source organism: Azospira sp. I13 (assembly GCF_003112695.1). Taxonomy (GTDB): domain Bacteria; phylum Pseudomonadota; class Gammaproteobacteria; order Burkholderiales; family Rhodocyclaceae; genus Azospira. The sequence goes on along the minus strand of NZ_BFBP01000003.1, from coordinate 447,593 downwards.
CCGGAGAGCTATACGCAGAAAAACGCCAGCCTGACCCTCTCCTACCTGCTGTTCGACTTCGGTACCCGGGCCGCCACCCTGGAAAACGCCCGCCAGTTGCTGGCGGCAGCGGCGGCCACCCAGGACAGCACGGTGCAGAGCGTCTTCCTTGCCGCCCTCCAGGGCTACTACCAGGTCCAGGCCGGCGATGCCGCCCAGGCCGCTGCCCGGGAGTCGGAGCGGGCCGCCCAGGAAAGTTTCAACGCCGCCGAAGCCCGCTACAAGGTGGGTACCGCCACTCCTGCCGACCGCCTGCAAGCCCAGACCGCCTATTCCCAGGCCACCCTGAAGCGCATCCAGGCGGAGCGCGATCTGAAGAACGCCCAGGGCAGCCTGGCCACCGTCATCGGTGGCGATGCCCATCGTCCTCCAGCCCTGGTGCCGGCCGCCCCCCTGGCCGCACCAGACAAGGCATTCCAACAGGATGTCGCCGCCCTGGTGGAAGAGGCTCGCCGACGCCGCCCCGACCTGAATGCCGCCGAAGCCCAGGTCAAGGCCGCCCAGGCCAGCGTGGACGCCGCCCGAGCCGCCGGCCTGCCCACTGTCTCCCTCGCCGCCGCGCCCGCCTTCCAGGATATTGGCGGCAGCAGCAGTCACACCTCCAGCATCGGTGTCACCCTCAACGTGCCCCTGTTTACCGGTTTTTCCACCACGTACAAGGTACGTAACGCGGAAGCCCTGAAGGAAGCCCGGGAAGCCCAGCGGGAGCGCATCCGCCAGCAGGTGGCCCTGGATGTCTGGCAGTCCTACCAGAATCTGCTGACGGCGGGCCAATCCCTGCAGACCACGGCCGACCTGCTCAACTCCGCCGAGGCCGCCGAGAAGGTGGCCCTGGGCCGCTACAAGGCTGGCGTCGGCAGCATTCTCGATGTCCTCAACGCCCAGAGCGCCCTGGCCCTGGCCCGGCAGCAGCGGGTACAGGCCACCTTCGACTGGAACGTCTCCCGCGCCACCCTGGCCCAGGCCATGGGCAACCTGGATATTTCCCTGCTGCAGAGCTTGCCCGACGCCCGCAGCTCTGCCACCACAACCCTCCCCTCTTCCGCCAGCCAACCCCTGAACGGGGCCAGCCAGCCGGTTTCCTCCGGCACTCCCCAAGGCACGAACTGACATGAAACGCCCGAACAAGAAAACCATCGTCCTCGCCCTGGCCATTCCCCTCCTGGCCGGCGGCGGCTACGTGGCCTACCAGAAGGCCACCGCTCCTACCGTGGAGCAGCGCTACAAGCTGCAGGCCCTGGAAAAGGGCAGCATCACCCAGAGCGTTTCCGCCAACGGCACCCTCAACCCGGTGACCCTGGTCAACGTGGGTACCCAGGTTTCCGGCACCGTGCGCAAGCTCTACGTGGATTTCAACGATCAGGTGAAGCAGGGCCAGATTCTCGCCGAGCTGGACGATTCCCTCTACGCCGCCCAGGTGCACCAGAGCGACGCCAATATCGCCAGCGCCAAAGCGTCCCTGGACCTGGCCATTGCCAGCGAGGAGCGTATGAAGGCCCTCTTCGCCCAGGAATACGTCAGCCGCCAGGAGCTGGACCAGGCGGTGCAGGCCCGCCGCGCCGCCCAGGCCCAGTTCCAGCAGAGCCAGGCCGCCAACCAGAAAGACCGGGCCAACCTGGGTTATTCGGTAATCCGCTCCCCGGTTTCCGGCGTGGTGGTGGACCGGCAGATCGACGTGGGCCAGACCGTGGCCGCCAGCTTCCAGACTCCCACCCTGTTCAAGATCGCCCAGGATCTGACAGCCATGCAGATTTACACCAGCTTCGCCGAAGCCGACATCGGCAACATCAAGGTGGGGCAACCGGTGAAATTCAACGTGGACGCCTTCCCCAACCGCAGTTTCAAGGGCGAGGTGAAGCAGATGCGCCTCAACCCCACCACCCAGCAGAACGTGGTCACCTATAACGTGGTGGTGGCGGTGGAAAACCCGGAACAGATTCTTCTGCCCGGCATGACTGCCTACGTGAATATCGCCGTGGCCAAGCATGATGACGTACTCACCGTGCCCAACGCTGCCCTGCGCTACAAGCCGGCGGAGCCGAAGAAGGCCAGCAGTGCCTCACCCCTGGGCGGCCCCGGCATGATGGGCATGGGCCCGCCCCCCGGCCCCGGCAACAACGCCAAGTCCGGCGACCGCCAGCGCAAGAAGGACAGTGCCAGCGGCACGGTGTACGTGCTGCGGGGCGGCGAAGTGGTCCCCATCAGCGTCACCCTGGGCATTACCGACAACCGCAACACCGAAATCACCTCCAGCGAGCTCAAGGTGGGCGATCAGGTGGTGCTGGGCGAAAACCTGCCCGATGCCAATGGCTCCGCCGGTTCCGGCAACCTGCGCATGAGGATGTTCTGATGGGCCTGACGCCCCATTCCGTCCTCTCCGCCCACCCCGGGGGCAGCAATATGGCGGTCATCCAGGTGGAGAACCTGGACAAGGCCTACGACACGCCCATGGGGCCCTTCCCGGTACTCAAGGGCGTCAGCCTGACCATTACTCCGGGGGAATTCGTGGCCATCATGGGCCCCTCCGGTTCCGGCAAATCCACCTTCATGAACATCCTCGGCTGCCTGGATCGGCCCACTGCCGGTCGCTACGTGCTCGACGGCAAGAGCGTCGCCGAGCTGGACAAGGACCAGACTGCTCTGTTGCGCAACCGCACCATCGGCTTCGTCTTCCAGGGTTTCAATCTGCTGCCCCGCATGAACCTGGAAGACAACGTGGCCCTGCCCCTGGTCTACTACGGCGTGGAGAAAGAAGAGCGTCTGGCCCGGGCCCGGGAGATGCTCGCCAAGGTGGGCCTGGGCAAGTACGGCAAATCCCTGCCCAACCGCATTTCCGGCGGCCAGCAGCAGCGGGTGGCCATCGCCCGGGCCCTGGTGAACCGGCCCCGGCTGATCCTCGCCGACGAACCCACGGGCAATCTGGACAGCCATACCAGCGAGGAAATCATGGCCCTGTTCGAAGAGTTGAACCGGGAAGGCATCACCATCGTCCTGGTCACCCACGAGCCGGACATCGCCCACCATGCCAAGCGCCAGGTGCGCTTTCTCGACGGCCAGATCGTGCACGACGCCCCCACCCACCCCGCAGCCCCTCTCGGAGAGGCCCTGCCATGCTGATCCCCATGCTCGGCGAAGCCTGGCGCGCCATGGGCGCCAACCGGCTGCGCACCTTCCTCACCATGCTCGGCATGGTCATCGGTGTCGGTGCCGTGGTGCTGATGTTGGCCATCGGCCAAGGCGCCCAGTACGCCGTGGCTCAATCCATCAACTCCATGGGCAGCAACCTGTTCATCGTCCTCTCCGGTTTCACCAATGCCGGCGGCGTACGCAGTGGCAGCGGCAACGCCCCCACCCTCACGGTGGCGGATGCGGAAGCCGTTGCCGAACTCGATGGCGTGGTGGGTGCGGCCCCGGTGCACCAGGGCTCGGCCCAGCTGGTCTATGGCTCCAACAACTGGAACTCCTACGTCATCGGCACCACCCCGGCCTTTCTCGACGTGCGTTCCTGGGCCCTGGTGGATGGCGCCCCCTTCACCGATTCGGACATCCGGGCGTCCACCCGGGTCGCCCTGATCGGCAAGACTGCCGCCCAGAACCTCTTCGGCGACGAGAACCCCACCGGCAAGACCCTGCGCATCGGCCAGGCGCCCTTCCTCATCCTCGGCGTACTGGCGCCCAAGGGCCAGAGCCTGGACGGCCGGGACCAGGACGACCTGCTCATCGTTCCCCTCACCACCGCCCAGCGCAAGCTCTTCGGCACGCCCTTCCAGGGCTCCGTACGCTCCATCATGGTCAAGGCCACCATGCCCGAAGTCATGCCCAGCGTCGAAGCCAGCATGAACGCCCTGCTGCGCCAACGCCACCGCATCCGCGCCGGCCAGGAGGACGACTTCAACGTGCGCAACCTCACCGCGGTGGCGGACTCGGCGGCGGAAACCACCCGGGTGATGTCCCTGCTGCTCGGCGCCATCGCCTCCGTTTCCCTGCTGGTGGGTGGCATCGGCATCATGAACATCATGCTCGTCTCGGTCACCGAGCGGACCCGGGAAATTGGCATCCGCATGGCCATCGGCGCCCGGGAGAAGGACATCCTCACCCAGTTCCTGCTCGAGGCCATCGTCATCTCCATTGCCGGCTGCCTGATCGGCCTGGTGCTGGGCGTCGGCGGCGCCGTCCTGGTTAATCTGCTCACCGGTACGGCGGTCATCATCTCCGGCACGGCGGTCATCATCGCCTTCAGCGTTGCCGCCGCCGTGGGCATCTTCTTCGGCTTCTACCCGGCACGTAAAGCCGCCCGCCTCGACCCCATCGAAGCCTTACGCTACCAGTAAGCCAACCCGGGGCAGGCGTACCATTCCCAGCGCCTGCCCTCCTGCTTTCGCCTTTCACTCCCGCAGCCTAGCTGATAGACTTGTCGCCCTTCTGCGCCAGCCCCGGCGCCCCTGTGACAGCGGGCAGTACCGGGCACCGGCAGCACGAGTCTCCATAGTTAAATGGATATAACGGCTCCCTCCTAAGGAGCAGTTCCTGGTTCGATTCCGGGTGGGGACGCCAGCGACAAAAAGGCCCCCGATTTCGTCTGAACTCGGGGGCCTTTCCTTGGGTTGCGCGACAAATGGCATTGAGGGGATCTACTGCAATACGCGCGGATGCCCTGTAGCCCAGCAGGTGGCCTAGCCAGATGCCGCCCAATGACATCCCCCCCCGTTCAGTTGCAGGCAGCGGCCCAAACCTCTCGAACAATCACATCGACACGCCCAAGAACGCAGGGCTTTCGCATGTTGGTGAGGAAATGGGCTACTGATGCAATGCCGCAGCCATTTATTACTTATGAACTGGGGAAAAACGACGGAACATGTCTTGCGCACCCGAAAAATGGCGCATTAGCCTTGCCATCTGCGTTGAAATTGCTGCTGTGGCTTGTTATTTCCACTTTTGATGCGACGTTCCCATGAATTTCCTCAAACGCAGGGAGGGCCAAGTCATCACACGGCTTGGTGCCGGCCCTGTTTCCCGATCCATTTTCAGCCAGAACTCCACGCGTGAATACTGGCTATCGACTTTAACCAGACTCGCTAAGAATTCTTGCATAAAACCTGTTAGCATTATATTTATGGAATAATTCGCATTATTCCCGTCATCAAGCGCTGTCGCACCAATCCATCAAGGAGTCGAAAAATTGGCAAAATCGCCGGATCAACCGAGTTCCGAGCTACGGCAATGGTTCGTAGCTAGTGCCTTGGTATGTGCAAGCACGCTAGCTATTGCCCAAGAGGCGCCAGTCATTCACGCTATTGACAGCCAAGTAAACGAAGCCTTTCGGCAGGTTCTCAAGGATCCGAGCGATCAGGATGCCGGCCAAAGATATGCCCGTCTGCTGATATCAGCTGGTAATTACGAAGGGGGCATTGCTGCACTGGAAAGACAACTTCTGAGTCCCGACCCACACCCCTCGATTCGTTTGGAACTCGCGGTGCTTTACTATCGGCTCGGCTCTTACCAGATGTCTGAAAGCCTGCTCCAGCAGGCATTGTCTGATACCCGCCTCTCTGACGAACAACGCGCCGTGGCAGAAAGATTGCTGCGCGATGTCAGCGCACGTAACCAGCCATCGCAACTGAGCGGCAGCATCATGGTTGGCCTGCGTCGGCAGACCAATCCGAGCGCACGCAGTGAGGCGGACCAGGTCTATTCCGCGGGCGCCCTCGTTCCGTTGCTTCCGGGATTCAAGCCCAAAGCAGATAACGACTTACAGCTGACCGCCCGCCTGGATCATCGCTACGACCTCGGCTGGCAAAACGAAGCAACCCTGGTCAGCTCCTTTACGGGGCAGATCGTCAATTTTCAGTCCTCCAGTGGCCGCCAACTGCGGGCCAATCAGGAGCAGCCCTACAATCTCGCCTGGGCCGAATTCACCACAGGGGTACGCTTCAAGCCCTCGGCAGCCTCGCTTCCGGGTTGGTACATTCGCCCCTATCTGATCCTCACCGAGCTTGCTGCCCAAGGGCATCGCTACCTCAGCAACCAGGGCCTGGGCCTGGAATCCGAATATCGGATAAGCGAAAAAACGCTGACCAGCGCCATCTACGAATATCGAGACTACAAATACAGTGAGCGCATCGACATTCCAAATGCAGCTCAGCTCGCTGGCCCTGACAACCATCTGCGCTTCCAGTTGGCCCATGAACTGGCTGCTGGTCACTTTATCAGCGCCACCTTGGGTTTGCGGAAACATCAAACCGGGCGCGATTACTATGACTACGATGGGCAAGAGCTGAGAGTCACCTACTCGACCAGCTTTGCCAGCCCGATTTCCGGTACCGTTGGCAGCTATTGGCACAGCGCCCTATGGACGGGTGTTGCATCACGAAAATACGGTGGGCCGGATCCGAGCATTCATTCGGGTATTACCCGCAAGGACGATGACTGGCGCGTGGGGGCTAGTTTATCAATTCCCATTTCCAGCGATTGGTCATTGCTGATGCAATTGGAACAAGCCCGTACCCACTCGAACATTCCAAATTACCAAAGCAAAAACACCTCATCGCTGGGCGCCCTGGTTTACCGATTCTGATGGAATCGAGTCTTACGACCTGCGTTTACAGTTGATGCTTGCACAAGGAGTCTGCCATGAGCCCCCCCTTCTATCGTGACCTGTGGTTAGCTGCTGCACTCACCAGCAGTGCGGCACTGCCCACCGGGGCCGCACACGCGGCAATTTTGCCCGTTGGTATTGTCACCACCTCAGCCCAGAGCAGCGCCAGTGGCGATACGGGCAATACGGCACATGTTGGCGTTAACGTGATTCCCGGCCAGCGCCTGCAGACTGGTAACAACGACTCGTTGCACGCACTTTTTCTGGATCAGTCTGCGCTGACCCTCGGGCCGGATTCGGAATTGACGATTGATGAATTCACCTATGACGCCGAAACCCAAAAGGGAAAGGTTCGCCTGAATTTGATTCGGGGCTCCTTGCGTATCGTCGGCGGATTCATCAGCAAAAACGAAGCTGCCGTCATTACCACCCCGTTCTCCACGGTTGAAGTTCTGGGGGGCATCTCGTTGGTTTCTGTGCGAGGCAATGAGACACAGGCCACGTTCTTGTTCGGACAGCAGATGCGGGTATCAAATCCCTCAGGGACACAATCGGTCACCCGTCCGGGATTCTCGGTTAATAGCAATCAAAATGGCCCAAGCGCCCCTACACGGATGTCGCCACAGCAACTAACCTCCCAGTTAAGCCAATTGGAGCAAACCCGGACCCCGACAGGTACTCCAGCCCCGACGTCCCCCACCCCTGTCACTCCCCTATTGAGTACCAGTGATCGACAAAGCGGCCAGAATCTGCCGAATCAACGATTGGCCCCAGATCGTATAACCGTGAACACAGACAATACTCAGCAAGCCAACCCGAATTTGACACTGAATAACTTGCTGGCCACTGGGTCCAACAAAATCGCCTCCTGACTCCACAGGAGTCGCCACCAGATTACGGATATCAGGTCCTGCGGGTTCATGCGCATCCTTTTTGTATCCAACTACCCGCACCTGCCTGAAATTCACGGTGGCTTGCAGACAACCACCCATGATCTCTGCCTGACGATCAAGACCATGGGTGGCGAAGCAAGTGTACTGTGCGGACAGTCCCTTGATGCAGGAGCCACTGCTCCCCCCTTGAGAACGGACTACGACCTGGGTTACCCGGTCACTCGCGCAGCCGACCCTGAAGAGCTCCTGCCGGAGATTGCGAGCAACTGGCGCGCCGACGTAATTGTGGTTCAAACCGGAACCAGCCTGCTGCCGATGGTCATTCGCAGCCTGTCTACCGGTCGGCCCACGGCGGTCTATCTGCATAACGTTGAGACCCACCAACTTGCGGGTACGCTGGTTGCCGACCCCGCGCTACGCTACTTTGCCAACTCGGACTTTACTGCCCAGCGCTGGCATTCCCTGAGCAATATTGATTGCTGTGTCATCCCGCCGATTGTCGATCCTGCGCAATATCTGGCGGACGGCACCGGGGAACAGGTGCTATTTGTCAATCCGACCCCGATCAAGGGTGTGGAGATCATGTTCGCCCTGGCGGCGGCCTGCCCGGAACTCCCCTTTCTGGTTTATGAAAGCTGGAACCTGGCCCCCACTTGGCGAGAATACTGCCGCGCCCGGGCCCGATCATTGGGCAATATCCACTGGTGCCCACCCACATCGGACATGCGGGAAGCCTATTCCCAGGCCAAGGTGCTTCTCATGCCCTCCATCTGGGAGGAGTCGTTTGGTCGAACCGTCATTGAAGCCCAGCTCAACGGCCTTCCCGTACTGGCCAGCAACCGGGGCGCACTACCGGCATTAGTTGGCAACGGTGGCATGACCCTTGACCCCCACGCGCCAATCGCCGACTGGGCGCAGGCATTGCGAGAGATCTACACCACCGCAGCGCAACGCAGTCACCAAGCTCGCCAACTCGGCGTCAGCCACGTTGCAGCCACTCCGCTCATTGTCGGGCAATTGCTGACCGAATTAGCGCTGCATATTTGTGCCGCGCAAGCACGGCAATAGGCGTGCCCCTTTCTTGTCGGCTGACTACGACAGCCCCCTTAATAGACTTTCCCATGCCCCAAACGAAGAATCCGGATTCCTTGTTCGCCCAATATCCCAAGCCTCAACTTCAAGATTGCAGCTTTTACCACTCCTTTGATACGGCCGATGGCGAAATCATTGGCCAATGGGATCTGCGCAAAAATGCAGCCCAGTACCTGGGCGGCGTTGACCTGACCAACCGTTCAGTCCTTGAAGTGGGCCCGGCCAGCGGCTTTCTTTCTTATTACATGGAAAGCCGGGGGGCAAACGTCACCTGCGTGGAACCGCCCCTCGCCTATCTTTGGGATACGGTGCCTTTTGAGAACTACGATTTCGCCACCTGGAGACGCGAGTTTACGGAAGAAATCAAGCGGGTCAGAAACTCATTCTGGTACGTCCACCATGAAAAAAACTCGCGTGTCCGCCTGATGGAAACAGACCCCTGCAATATTCCGGCAGCAGCGGGCCAGTTCGACATCGGCCTGCTGGCCTCGGTACTACTCCACTGCCGACGCCCCTTTGATCTGCTCGAAAGCGTGGCCAAGCGAACCGAACATGCGATGGTCATCACCGAGATATGGAATCCCACGTTGGGCGATGGTCCCGTCTGCATGCTGCTGCCACACCAGGGGATGCGCCAGGTGCATACGTGGTGGCACTTCACCCCGCAGTTCTTCATCTCTGCACTTGGCATTCTTGGTTTTACCAAACCCCGTGTCAGCATTCATACCCAACAACAACCTGCAGAAAATCGGGAAGTCACACTCTTCACGGTCGTCTGTGAGCGCCCCTAGTCTCGTTGACCTCACCGCCGACCATGCATGAAGCAATTTCACCAGAAGTCCTGCTCGAACAAGCCTGGCACAGCAACGCAAATGGAGACCTGAATAACGGGCTACGCCTGGCGCAGGAAGCGCATAGTTTCTCCCCAACGCATCAGAGTGCTGCTGCGCTGGGCTATTTCCTGATTGCTGGCGGTCAATATCAGTCCGCCTACGACCTGCTGCTGCCAGCGGCTCAGCATTGGCCACAATCCGCCACATTGCAGTGGTATGCGGGACTGGCTGCACAGCAATTAGGGCATGGCGACATGGCGGTCGAACTGCTGCGCTGGGCCTGCACGGTCGATCCATCGCTGCACGAAGCGGCCTTCACCTTGGCCTGGCAACTGCATGATCAGGGCGAACTTGATGAAGCCCTTTATTGGGCACTACAAGCACTGGGTGCCGAACGTAGCGCACCTCGCCTTCTGCAAACAGCCTGGTTGCTGCACCAAACACAACAGTACCGCGACGCTGCAGATTTATACGAAAACGCCATCGCCCAATACCCGGCCGAAGTGGTGGAGCAACGCCAGCTACACCTGCAATTGGCAGAATGCCAGGTACAACTGACCAGAATGGTTGAGGCAGGGATCACCCTCAACAAGGGGCTGAGCCAATTCCCTGACGATGCCAGGTTGCAGACAGCACTGGCTCATTTCCAATGGCTGCGTGGTGATCGGCTGGCGGCAATCGCGATGGCCCGAAAGTTAACGGAACAAGACCCGGAGCAAGTGGCTAACTGGCACCTGCTCGGCGCATTCCTGCAGGACTCGGGCGACTGGCTGGCTGCTGATCCATGTTTTGATCAGGTACAACGCCGCGATCTCAGCCAGAGCGACGCGCTGTTCCGCCGCGCCCAGATTCAGGCCCGCGCCGGACGCCCTCAGGATGCCGAGTGGTTACTGCAACAAGTGCTCCATCATCAACCGTCAGCCCAACCGGCTCTGACGCTGATGGCGCAAGTCCTGCTCGACATGGGACGGGCTGACGAAGCCCGCCGGTTGCTACTCGACCTGTTGCGCACAACTCGCCAGCATAGCGAGCGCTGGCGCTTGCTTGCCGTCGCACACCAGCAACGTCAATTCCCGGCCCTGGCGCGCAGGGCCATCCTGCGATCACTGCGCTGCGACCCCGGGAATATTGAATCCATGCGCCTGCTGGGCTGGATTGCCTTGGCGGAAGATGACCGCACCCAAGCGGTCAATATGGCCAATCAGTTACTGACCAGGCGCCCTGAGGATCTCCACACCCAGATTCAGGCAGCCTTCATTCATGCAATTGCCGGAGATCCTGCTCTGGCTAGCCGTTGTGCCGAAAATGCCGTTACCCAGGCACCAACCAACGCCGAATGCTGGCGCGCACTCTCACAAGCACGCTATCGCCAGCAACGGTGGCGCGAAGCTGAAGAGGCCGTGGATGTTGCCTTGCAAATCGAGCCAAACCGGATCGACAGCTTGCGCCTGCTGGGCTGGATTTTCATTGCCCAGCACCGCTTTGGCCATGCCGAACTGGCCTTTCTAAGAGCACGCAACCAGGCACCGGAAAACCCAGTTCCCCTACAGGGACTGGCAGAGCTTCACCTGTGTACCGGCCATTTCTTCGCCGGACTCTCAGCCGTGGATGCCCTGGAAAAGATCGGGCCGCTATCGACAAAAACCCGACTCACTCAGGCCCGCTTGCTGATTGAAGGTGGGCAGGCCCTAAAACAACCGGGCTGGCACGAAAAAGCCCTGAATATCTGTCGCACGTTGCTTGCCGATCATGCACAACACGCCGATTTGGCGGAGTTGCTGGTGCGACTGTGTGGCCTGGGTTTCAATCCCGCCCACTCCTTGGCGGCAATGTTGCCACACACGTTGTGGCGGCTGACCTGCCAGCAGGCACTCAACAAGGCGGTCACCCGCAATGGGCATACCTATCTCAGGCGTTTGGCCACAATCTCCAAGGATAGCTTTCCGGATGAGCCTTGGTTGGCATTTGCCCGCTTGTACGCAGACGCTCTCGATAGCGCTGCATGCCTCGAAAAGCAGGCCTGGGATGCACGTAATGCCTACCGGATGTTGAAACTGCGCAGCGGCTTGTCCCCTGACTGGGGCAACCGTCTCCCTCGGCCGCAAGGAAATAGGCTGCGCATCGCCTATGTCGCCAGCCAGCAACATGAACGCCTCCTGACAGGAGTGCTGAGTAATCACGACCCCTTGCGTGTAGAGGTGTTCTTGTTCAGTGCGCAAGCCCTTTCTGGTCTGCCGACATCAGTCCATTGCCTGCCGTTGGATCTAGAAACCCTTGCCCAGACAATCACCGCCAATCGCATAGACGCAGTAATCGATACCGGGGGGCTGCACCCATTTGAAGGGCAGTTTGCACTGCTAGAGTGTTACGCCAGAAGACTGGCACCGCTTCAGGTTGGCTGGCTGGGCTGCCTGAGTACGGCAGGCGGTCTGTTTGACGCACTACTGACTGACACGGTAGCCGTACCCGACGGTGCTGACGTGCATTACGAAGAAGCCATCTGGTCGCTGGATGGTGGCCAATGGTGCTGGACGCCCCCCTTGCACGCCCCGCCCCTCCAGCCCCCGCCAGCCATTGCGCTGGGCTGGATCAACTTTGGTGTTACGGCACGCGGCCTACGCATCAACCAGGATAGCCTGCGGGCCTGGGCGGCCATTGTGACGGCAACGCCCGGCTCTTGCTTGTGCTTCATCGGCACAGTCAGCCAGGACTGGCCCCAACGCGCCGAAATTCTCGAATCCCTGGCGCAATACGGCATTGGCCCCGAGCGGGTGAAGTTCCATACCCCTTGCAACTATGAGGAATGGCTCGCCTGGTTCCAGAAAATTGATGTTGTACTGGACAGTTTTCCTGGCAACGGCGGACTCAGTCTGCTGGATGCCTTGTGGATGGGAGTCCCGGTGGTAAGCCAACGCGGCAGCTGGCTAGGTGCGCGACAGGGCGCCTCCATTTTGCACAGCCTGGGCGCAGAAACGTGGTCGGTTGATAACGAAGCCGACTTCATCAGCACTGCCATAGCGCTTGCCCAAGACTTGCCTGCATTGCAGCGCATCCGCGAAGGAATGCGGCAGCTCATGCAGAACTCCCCCTTGCTGGACGGCAGACGAATTGCCCGGCAAATAGAAAAATACTGTGCCGAATATACGGATCGCCTGGTCACGGATGTGGCAGGAAACGACCTCAAACAAATGGTTCGCGCCCATGCCCAGCGCGGCCTAAGCGACTGGCTGGACAAACCGGCTGCCTGTATCAACCTGCCCGCGCCAGCCGCCAGCGTAACCCCGGACTTGTCCGTGGTGGTCATTCTCTACAACCAGGCGGGACTCACCCGCCGTACCCTGCAAGCATTGGCCGATCAACGTGATGTGTCTTTCGAGACGATCATCATTGACAATGGCTCCAGCGATCAGACCGGCGAACTCCTGGCACGGGTACGTGGTGCCCATATCGTCCGCAATCAGGAAAATCGTGGCTTTGTACTGGCCGCTAACCAGGGGGCGGCACTGGCACGTGGACGTCACCTGCTGCTGCTCAACAATGATGCGATTATTCAACAGGGGGCGCTCGTCGCCACCTGCCGGCGACTCGATGCCGATCCGACCATTGGTGCGCTGGGAGGGCGTGTCGTCTTGATGTCCGGCGGCCTTCAGGAAGCGGGCAACACCATCTTTCAGGATGGCTCCACTGCCGGTATTGGCCGAGGCAGCGATCCGTTTTCCCCGGCTGCACTGACACAACGCAACGCCGACTATTGCTCCGGAGTTTACCTCGCCATCCCCATGCCACTCTGGCGCATGCTGGACGGCTTCGATCTGGACTACGTCCCTGCCTATTACGAAGATACGGATTTCTGCCTGCGCGTCTGGCAAGCCGGGTTCCGGGTAGTCTATGCCCCCGACATTCTGGTGGAACACCTTGAATGGGGCAGTGCCGGCAACAACGAAGCCCAGCAGCGCATGCAGACAAACCGCCAGCGCTTTGTCGACAAACACCGCGACTGGCTGAGCCGCCAGCCCTCCCCTCGGCGAGTCTCACTCGATGATGACCGCTGGCGCAACCCGGCCGACACCCCCCGTAAACCGAGGGTACTGATCATCGACAATGAAGTACCCCACATGGCGCGTGGCGGCGGCTTGCCCCGTGCGCGACTGATGCTGAAGGCCTTGCAGGATTGGCCGGTAACGCTATTTCCGCTTTGGTGGTTCGATGATGACTGGGGACAGGTCTATGGCTCCATCCCGGACAACATCGAAGTCATGATGGGCTACGGCATTGGTCAATTGGAAAAATTCCTCGAATCGCGCCAAGGTCTTTACGACGTTCTCTGGATCAGCCGCCCCCCGAATCTGAAGGCCCTGACTCCGCTCCTGAAACGCCGTCCGGACCTATTTGCTGGCATGCGCCTCATCTATGATTCGGAAGCCTTGTTTGCCTTGCGCGAAATTGGGGAGCTTGCCGTCAAAGGGAACCCCCTATCGCCACGGGATGCCCGGCAGCGTCTGTCCGACGAACTGGTGCTCGCCGAGCACGTTGAAACAGTTGTCGTGGTGTCGGAACGCGACGCACAACCTTTCCGGGAACGGGGTCATCCTGTTTCCATCCTCAGTCATGCGATACCTGTACGTCGCACCGTTGCTGGCCCCAAGCGGCGTGCCGGGCTGGTTTTCGTTGGGGCACTGCACCCGGACACCCCAAATGAGGACGGTTTGCTTTGGTTTGCCGAGCACGTCCTCCCCCGACTGCGAACAAAGCTACCGGAGCTGCCAAACATTGAAATCGTTGGCGAGTGCCGATCGGTCAAAATCGCTGCATTACCCAGCGACACCTTTCGCATTCTCGGCGCACAACCGGATCTGCGCCCCCATTATGATCGCGCCAGAATATTCATTGCCCCGGCGCGCTTTGCCGGGGGGGTTCCTATCAAAGTCATCGAAGCGGCTGCGCACGGCATCCCAATCGTCGCATCGGCCATTCTGCAACGGCAACTCGGCTGGCTCAATGGTGTGGAAATTCAGGGGGCCCATGATGCAGAAGCTTTTGCTAATGCGATTGTCCGGCTACTAAGCGACGAAGACCTCTGGCGTCGCCAGCAGGCTGCCGCCTGGGCTCGTTGTGAAGCGGACTATCACCCCGACGACTTTGCCAGACAAATCCGTGCGCTCCTGCTGCACGCTCCCCAGGATAATCACTGATGTCTCAACCACTGAACACCACCGCCATGCGCCAGGCCCGGCGTTCGATGGCAAACGGCAACATCCCCCATGCAGAAGCCGGGCTGCGCCGTATGCTCAGCCGCGATAGCAACCTGCCAGCAGCCCATCTGGCCTTGGCCAAGCTGCGCTGGCCCGGGCCTGATTACCGCCATTGGCTGGCCTGGCTGCACAAGCAGCTTGCCCCCAAGGTCTATGTGGAAATCGGGGTTGAGGCTGGAAAATCGCTGGCCCTGGCCCAACCGGGTACCGAGGTTATTGCGATTGATCCCGCACCGATAGGCGACCCGTTGCAATCCTGTGTGGCTTCCGGCCAGCTCTTCGAACAAACCAGTGCCGCTTTTTTTGCCGATGTGCCAGCAGCCAGCGGCTTGGCAACAAAGGGTTTTGACCTCGCATTCATCGATGGCGATCACCGCTTTGAAAGCGTTCTCGATGATTTCATTGCACTGGAACGTTATGCCAATCCCGGTGCAGTGATACTCCTGCACGACACCCTGCCGCTGACCGAATCCACGTCAGGAGGGGCCCGCCACACCGGCTTTTACAGCGGTGATGCCTGGAAAGTTGTGCCTTGCCTGCGCGCATTACGCCCAGATCTTCGTCTGACCACCCTACCGACAGCACCTACCGGGCTGACACTGGTTACCGGCCTGAATCGATCCTCGCGCCTGCTTGAAACGCGTCGCGCCTTGATCCACTCAGCTTATGCCCACTTGCCCAGCGCCCACGCAGTTGCCAACCCACACGCCTTGTTCAGCTTGGGACAAAACGATCCGACGTGGCTGGCAGCCTGGCTGGCGAACGCGCAATGACACAAGCAAAGTCGTGGTTCAACTGCCCTGTCTGATAGAGCTCGTCCTCGGCCGCCATCACGCTGCGCAAATACGGTTCTGCTTCCTCGCATAGGAAATTCTGGGCGACCCCGGCCAGCAACATGTGCAGAATGCCCCCGCCATAAGGCTTCACCAACGGGGAAGAAAAATATGCCGGAATTAGTGGCAATAGCCTGGAGGAACAGATGGCCTCGCTGGGGTCGATAGCCACCACTTCGGCAACGGTTGGGCTGCGGAAATTCCGCTTCCGGCCCCCATCGAGCACTGTCATCAAATGGTCGGGCAACAAATCGGAAATCTGGTTGAGGTGGCGCATCTGCTCATCCGGCCATTGAAACTGGTCCGGGCCCACATACTCGTTCATGAAAAACCAGCCATCAGGTGCCAGCAGAACAGCGATATCCCGATACAACTGCTCAAGGTTGGCACAGTGATGCACACTGGCAACCCCCAATACGGCGTCAAAACTCCCCGGCAGAAAAGGTGCTCTCCCCACGGGCAGGCAATTCATGTCCGCCTGAAGGTAGTGAATGGCATCCAGCCCTTCCGCTTGCGCCGCTTTGCGAGCGACTTCCAGTACCTTGGCAGAGAGGTCAATCGCCACAATCTCGCGGCCCCATCCGGCCTGAGCAAGCTCGCGCTCGAGGGAGCCACTGCCGCATCCGAGCACCAGCACACGCCCCAATGGCAATGACTGCCCGGCGGATACGGTACGGAAAAACCAGGCCAGGGGCGAAACCATCGGATCGCCGCTGACCATGTAGTTGATTCTTTCCCTGACCTTGCTGAGATGAGTCCAGTGCAGCCCCTGTGCTGTCCAGGTATCCGGATCGCCCCAGGTAATATCCAGCTGATCAGCCAAGCCACTATCGATCGGCCCCAACGTACCGTCGGAGGTTGTGGCATAGGAGGATGGAAGACTCATTAGATACCCTTAGGTAGGCAAAATCGTGGATCGAAGAAAACTCGCGCTCACCCGTGAAGCGAATGCCCAACGAGCTGAAATATCGGTGTTGGACGCATCCGTCAGAAGCGGCTTCATTACCGCTAAACAGCCCAAGAACAAGCCCAAGAATGACTAAATTTTGGCCCCGGTAATGTACCTCATTCTGTCCTCACTGACCGTCTGCCAGGCAAGCAAAGCGTCGCTGCCATACACCCTGCCGTTCATGTACTTTTCGAGCCTATCAAGCATTCTGGTGGGGAATCTCGATACATGAGCTTCGTCCTTGAGGAAGACCGCCACCTGATCATTCCAGATGTCCTGATCCTGATAGGCTGAAAAGGATTCAAGCAGGACGCAGGGGAAACCGCTGCGCTGTCCCCAGCGAGTCAGGGCCACCCCCGAGTCGGGATAGAATCGCCAGCAATCGACGGGATAACGGTGAAAATCACCGTTGGCCGGTGCATTCAGATACAACAAGCCATCCGGTGCCAACACCCGTAGGACTTCATTGAACATCAACCAGAAGAACTCGATATGTTCAAAACAGGAGCTGCTTACAACCACATCAATGCTGGCATCTGCAAATGGCAAACGGTAGGGGTCATCCAGAACCACATCCACACCACTCCCCGGTACAAAATCAACACCGATGTAGCGGGAAGCGGCAGGTGCGCAGTGGCGCAGACTACCGTTAATATCCTGCGAGCCAATATCCAGAATCGTTCGTGCTGACGACGACCCAAGGTACGTATCAAAAAATAGCCGCCCATGATTCAATGCGCTGAGATGCATGACAATTCCCCTGCTCTGCTGCCATTCCCAAAGAGGTTACTGCAATAATGTTATTTTTCGGCAATCCCGCACCAGATGCAGAACTGGTCATCCTGTATGGCAACTGCCAGACCCCATTTCTGGCCACCTTACTGGCTGCAGCACATGGCGATAAGGGATATCTGTGCGTACTCAATCACGCACCACCAGGAGAGGAGGCAGACAAGCCATCGCTTGAGCAACTACAGCGTTGCTGCCTGTACCTCGAACAATATGACAGCCAGCCCGACCTGTCGAACCAGGAAGAACTGCCTGAAACCAAACGCTACGGCATCCCGCTACGGCGTTACCTGCGCGAGCATCGTCCGAAGTCTTGCCCGAAGCTCATCTTCCCCAGCTTTCTGATGACCTGCATGTGGCCCTTTGCGAGCACGGGAGATCCCCGCAACAAACCGGAGCCGGGTTATGTCTGGGGACGCTATCCGTATGCCAACAAAGTGGCGATGAAGATTGCAGCCCGGGGACTCAAGGGCGAAGAGGCACTGGACGCCTACAAGCGTCTGTCCAGGAAGCACATGCCGAATTTCAGGAAGGTTCTGAAAAAAGCAAAAAACGAGCTGAAAACCCGTGACGCCCATTGCGACATCAAGATTGCCGATTATGTCTGGGCCAATTTCCGTAAGCGCCACCTCTTCCTGTCATGGGGACATATCCGGAAAGAAGCCATCGGCGTGCTGGCGGAGCGCATCCATGATGTGATCCAGCCCCATCTGGGTGGCGAACCCGAAACCACCCGACAACAACTGCTTGCTGCACTCGCACAGATGTCGGACATGGACACCATGGAAGAGCCTATCGACCCGGTGGTGGCCGACGGGCTTGGCCTGAAATTCTGTCAGCCAGACAAGCGCTTCCGCTGGTATGAGCAGTCCTGGACATTCGACGAATACATGACCCGCTACCTCGACTACGACACCCGCTGGTAAGGCAGGGGAAACTCAGTCAGCGCGGCGACGCATCACCACCACATCCTGATTCCCGGCAATCGCCTCGATGATGTCCAGTACCTCGAAATACTTTCCCCAATGGGAGAGGATGTAACTGGGGGAATGCAGAATGTCTCGTGGATACATTTCCGCATCGCTTGCCCCCGCTGCAGGGACAACACCACAAGCGTCATGGACCCCTTCACGCTGAGCTGCCAGCTTGCGCTCTTTCGGCATGCGATACAGGGCCATCTGCGTCAAGCCCTGAACTGAAAGCAATAACAACCCGCCAGGAACAGTAATCCGCTGAAGCTCCGCCAACCAGGCATCCTGTGCCGCTTCAGTCAAATGCGGCATGACGGACAGCCCGAGCACCAGATCAAAACTCGAGTCATCCACCGGCACAGGCGGCAACAGCCCCACTTGCATGAAATCTGCGTTCGGCAGCGCGGCGGTGCAAGACTGGATCGCCTCCAGATCCATGTCCATTCCGGTAACCCGGGGACCAAAAGGCAACAGATGGCGGGTCAGACGCCCGACGCCGCATCCCCAATCCAGGATGGAGTTGAATGAGGCGATGGGGCGACCGAAGCGCTCGGCAAGCAGGCAGGCAAAACGCGACACAATCGTGGCCCCACCCCAAAGAAACGCATTTTCGTCACCAGAGCCGATCACCTTCGCAATCTGGGCTACAGGCGGAACTGGCGGCTCATCCGTGCGATCAGCCAGAAACCATGCCGTGCGATACGACCAGGCATGCTCACCAAAGCGATCAGTGATATTGAAACGAGCCACACCACCGGGAAACAGCTCACGCTTATCGAGGAAATGATGGGTGCAACGAAATCGCGAGGCAGCCGCCTGAGGAATATCAGGAAAGCAATCGAGCAAGTCAGGAGAAGGCAACGGCCACGCCACGTCATCAAAATCAATGCCATTGATCAGAAAGCGACATTCATCCTGCGTATCCCACAAACCGACCACCCAACCTTCCATTACCAAGCTCTCAGCTTCAATGGTGATGCGATCCGGCATCCATTTAAGGTGTTTGACTACAGCAAGCTGAAGATCAGCTTCAAAAAGCGACACGGTATATCAGTCCATTTATTGGGATTAGGCACAAAATTTACCATGTCCAACTCCCATGGCAAAAGGCTTTGTTGCACGAATCAGCCAAAGAATGAAATTGCCTTCGCCCTGATATACCATATGGATTCTTGACATGAAGACGCTCGCCAACATATCAGATGGGACCTACCGGGCAAATCCACTTGGTAAGTTGTATGCAGGGCTTGGCACTTATTCAGCAAAGCCATGGCAAAATTGAAGTAAACATTTTTATAAATACAGCCATTCAAGCCAATCTTTTACTTCCCCACTTTAAATAATAAATTTAACAAAAGAAAACATAAAAGAGAGAAAAACAATGCGGGCATTAATTTGTGGAATTGGCGGGCAAGACGGTGGTTATCTCGCAAAACTCTTGCTGGACAAGGGCTATGAATTGTATGGAACTTCACGCGACATTCACTTAATGTCCAAAATTGGGCTACGCAGCCTGCAAATTGAAAACAAAGTCAATTTGCGCTCCATGGCAATAAGTGATTTCCGGAGTGTTCTCACCGTACTTTCAGAAGTGAAGCCCGACGAAGTTTATAACTTGGCGGGTCAAAGCTCAGTTGGCTTGTCTTTCGAACAGCCGATTGAAACGATGGAAAGCATCACAATTGGAACCCTTAATTTACTGGAATCAATACGCTTCTTAAACAAAAATATTCGCTTTTACAATGCCGGCTCTTGCGAATGCTATGGCGACACCTTTAAAAACTCGGCCAATGAAAATACAGCTTTCAAACCGCGCAGTCCGTATGCCGTGGCTAAAGCAAGTTCATTTTGGCAAGTTGCAAAC
The DNA here is from genome assembly GCF_003112695.1 of Azospira sp. I13. Taxonomy (GTDB): domain Bacteria; phylum Pseudomonadota; class Gammaproteobacteria; order Burkholderiales; family Rhodocyclaceae; genus Azospira. The sequence continues at coordinate 427,483 of NZ_BFBP01000003.1, read as the reverse complement.
TATAGAGAGGCCTATAAATTACATGCAAGCACTGGGATTCTTTTCAACCATGAATCTCCCATGCGCCCAGAAAGGTTTGTCACTCGCAAGATAGTGTCCTCTGCTTGTCGAATCGCTCGAGGTTCAGATGAAGTACTGGCCTTGGGAAACATTGACATCCACCGTGACTGGGGATGGGCTCCCGATTACGTAGAGGCAATGTGGGCCATGATGAAACAGGACCAGGCGAGCGACTATGTGGTTGCTACCGGTCGCACCGTATCCTTGTCTTACTTTATTGAGTGCGTCTTCTCTGAATTAAATCTAGACTGGCGAGAGCATGTAAGAAGTAACCCATCACAGTTTCGACCAGCGGATATTCTGGAAAGCAGGGGAGACCCCAGTAGAGCCCATAAAATACTGGGTTGGCATCACAAACTGGAAGTGGAAGACATCGTCCGAGAGATGATTAAGGCGCAAATGGCTGCTGATTTTCAGACCCCAGACTGAGGCCTCTGCGAATTGCTCCGGCTTTCGTAGACAGTTCACCCACACAAAATAAAAAAGCCGCTCTGGAATCAGAAGCGGCCTTTTTTTATTTGGGAAGTCATCCGCAACCTTAGCCAGTAAGCAGCTGCCTCAAATTATCGCCTTCTCCCCTCCTCCGCTGCCCAACCAAGGTCGGTGTAGCCGCCAATAGCGCCTGCGTGTAGGAATGCTGAGGGCTATCAAACAGCGTGGCAGCAGGCGCTTGTTCAACCACGCTGCCGCGGTACATGACCATGACCTCGTCGGCGATGTGGCGGACGACGGAGAGATCGTGGGAGATGAAGACGAAGCTGGTGCCGTGGCGCTTTTGCAGTTCGGTGAACAGATTGAGGATCTGGGCCTGGATGGAAACGTCGAGGGCGCTGGTGGGCTCGTCGGCGATGACCACCTGGGGTTGCAGGATCATGGCCCGGGCGATGGCGACCCGCTGCCGCTGGCCGCCGGAGAACATGTGGGGATAGCGGGCGGCGAACTCGGGCCGCAGGCCCACCTGCTCCAGCATGTCGGCCACCCGATGACGGCGCTGGGCACGGCCCAGGTCGGTGTGGATGATGAGGGGCTCTTCCAGCACGGCGCCAATGGATTGGCGGGGATTGAGTGAACCGTAGGGATTCTGGAAGACCATCTGCACCCGGGGCCGCAACTGTCGCCGGGTAGCGTCATTGACCGGCGTGCCGGCAATTTCCAGGCTGCCGCCATCGGCATCGTCCACCAGGGCCAGGAGCCGCGCCAGGGTGGATTTGCCGCTGCCGGATTCCCCCACCACGGCCAGGGTACGGCCGGCATCCAGGCTCAGGCTGACACCGTTGAGGGCCGGCAGCCATTGCTGGCGGCCAAACCAGCGCCGCCCCACGGGATAGCGGCGAACCAGCTCCCGCGCGACGAGTACAGGTCTCATGGCCGCCCCTCCCGACTGAGGATCAGGGGCGCAACGCAGCGCACTGCCCTCCCCGCCTCCGGGCTGTGCAGGTTGGGGCGGGTCTGGCGGCAAGCCGCCCTGGCCCCGGGGCAACGGTCGGCGAGGAGACAGGCTTCGGCCCGTCGCACCGCGGCGCCGGGCACCAGGCCCGGCAGGCTGTAGAGGGGAACGCCCAGCTCATTGTTTTCGGGAATGGCCGCCAGCAGCGCCTGGGTATAGGGATGGGCCGGAGCACGGAAAAGCGCCGCCGTCGGGGCAGCCTCCACCACCTCTCCGGCGTACATCACCGCCACCCGGTCCGCCACCTGGGAAACCACCGCCAGGTTGTGGGAGATGAGGATCAAGGCCATGCCGTAGCGAGCCTGGAGTTCCTGCAGCAACGCCATGATCTGGGCCTGGACGGTCACAAAGGAAGCTAACCGAGTACGAGCGGTAACCGGCGAACCAGCAATGGCGGATGGCCACGGGAACACGGCTCACCACGCGCCACGGCGCGGTAGAGCCGCTACAATCCGGCATCACCTAGAACCGCCCCAACCTTTCGCGCCGGAGACTTTTCCATGAGCACATTCGATCATCACAACGACCCGGTCATGCAGGCCGCCCGTCGGGACAAGGAAGCCCGGGAAAGTGGCTACCGGGAAAAGGCCCTGAAGATTTACCCGTGGATCTGCGGCCGCTGTGGCCGGGAATTCACCTCCCGCAACCTGCGGGAACTGACGGTGCACCATCGGGACCACAACCACGACAACAACCCGGCCGACGGCAGCAACTGGGAGCTGTTGTGCCTCTATTGCCACGACAACGAGCACCAGAAGCAGCTGGAATTTGCCCAGGGCAACAAGTCCACCGGCCCAGGCGGCATCGCCGCGGCCAGCCACAACCCCTTTGCCGATCTCAAGGCCTTGCTGCAAGGGGGCAAGAAAGACTAACCGGGTCTGCTCTCCCATGGCAGCGGCAGTCTGTAACGACCGGCGGACGCATTGGCCCGGGAGTCCTGCCCAGTTGCGTGGGCACAACGACTCGGACGTTCCGCCTTTTCCTCAAACGTCGCTTTTCCCGACGCTGGAACCTCAACCGCGGCATCCCGGCGCCACCGTGGCCCGCCTTGATACTGCCCCGGCCTGCCATCTGGCAATGCCTGTGCGGCGCCGGTTCTTCCTGCTCACCATGCAGATGGAAGCTGCCAGGCTGCAACCGGGAACCTTTGGATAGCCAGCTTTTCACCATGACCGACGCTTCTTCTGGCCGGCCGCCCTGCAATCGCTGCCGCTTCTACTACATCACCCACGACCCGAGCTTTCCCTACGGTTGCCGGGCCCTGGATTTCAAGAGCCAGCGGCTGCCCGGCCAGGAGGTGCAATCGGCCTCAGGGCAGATCTGTCTCTACTTCAAACCGAAGCCCAACCCTCAGGACTGAATGGCGGCCCGGCGGGCCTTGCGGCGCCAGCAGGCGGGGGTTTGCAGGGCCAGCACATCCACCGGCTTGCTGCCGAAAATCTGGCGGGCGAAGGCGCGCCGCTCCCGTTCTTCCTGGGTGACACCGGCGATGTGATCGAACCATTTCTGAAGGCGATTCATGGCAGCTGACTCCTCATAAACGTTGCTGTCTCGCCAAACCCTTCCGCTTTTTGGCGGCGATGGCTTGGCCTTGAGGAGCAGAATATCGAACTACTGTTGTTTTGTACAGTAGTTCGATATTCGTCGTCCCGACCCAGGAAAACAGCGCAGCGGAATATCGCCCCGCGACACGGCAAAGACAGGGAAAATACGCAGATGAACCTGGATCTTTCTCAACACCTCTCCAGCCACGGCGAACGGGGATTGGCGGCGGCGCTGGTCTTCGCCCTGGTGGCGGAGCGCCTCAACGGCTTCTACGAGCATGGGGTCTGGCTGACGGACGCCCAGGGGGCAACCCTGGCGGCGGAGTGGCTGGGCCGCTCGAAGCGCAGCCTGCCCCTGGCGGAGCGCAAGCGCCTCTCCAGCCTGAGCGGGGACCTGGCCCAGGGCATCGCCGCCAGCCTCTCCCGAGAGGCGGGGCTGCACACCACCCACGAAATGATGGAGGCCCTGGACCCGAACTATCACTCGGATACGGGGCTACTGATGATGGCCCAGTGCGTGGCCCTGCTGGAGGCCCAGGAGGGGGAATAGCTGGCTGCGGAAGACCGCGCCAGGCGATGGGCCTGGGAAATGAGCCTGGGAAATGGGCCTGGAAACAGGGCTGAGCAGAGGGCCAGGCAAAGGGGGGCCCGCAGCGATGACTGGTTTTGGCAGGCCTTGATGCGAAAACGCTCTCCTCTGCTCACCATGCCCCACGCCCGGCAACCGACGGCAGGCGGCAGCAAGGAAGCAGATGCGCCGCAATGGCGCTGAAGCAATGGTCTGAAGAACGGCTGGCAGGAAAGTCGGTGTCAGACGATTTGCCGCATCAGACATGCGGCCCTCCCCCGCACCACATGGTGTTCCCCGGCACTGCCAATCAGGCAGAACTGCCCTGGAACCCTGGCAGGACGCGGACATGCCTGGAGAGGCGCGCCCTGCTTGAATCCTGGCGATGATATTAGGGAAAGTGGCGTCCTGCTTGCCTCTCCGGCCATCCTCTTGAAAGGACAGGGCCGGGAAAACTCAGGTGGGAAGCAAACGAGAACCTGGCAGCCAGCAGACGGCAATCCACCGGCAAGCCAGGCGAAAAACCGCTGACAGCCCGGCAATAATCAGGCGGAAACTTCCTGGCGCAGGGCGTCGGCCCAGCAGTTGGGCGTTTCGTAGAGGCGTACCTGCTCCAGACGCAGATGGTTGCCGTAGGTATCCCGATAGACCGCATCGAGAATGCGGAAGGCGGTCTGGGAGAGATTCTCCGCCGTGGGAATGCAATCGAGCACCACCGTCTTGTGGCCCGGCAGGGTCTGCAGGAAATCCACCACCGCCCGGTCGCCGGCATAGACAAGGAAGGCGTGATCCCACACATCCACCACATGGGCCTTGGCCAGGGCTTTGACGTCGGAAAAATCCATCACCATGCCGTTGGCCGGGTCCCCATCCTTGCTGATGATGTCGCCAGCCAAGGTGATTTCCAGCACGTAGCGGTGCCCGTGCAGATGACGGCACTGGCTGCGGTGATCGGGAATGCGATGGCCGGCATCGAATTCCAGGCGGCGGGTAATTAGCATGCTGGGAAGGTGTCTTTGGGAGCCGCGGATTATATCATTGGGCCCCGGCCTTCCCCCTTTTGCCGCACCGCCATGAAGGTATTGCCATGAAGTATCCCGCCCAGCCCCTCAGCGTCACCGACCACCGCCGCGACAGCGCCGGCATGACCTACGTGTATCCGGTGCTTTCCCGCCGGGCCGGCGGCATCTCGGTGGGTATCAACCTCAATCCCAACAACGCCTGCAACTGGGCCTGCGTCTATTGCCAGGTGCCCGACCTGACCCGGGGCGGCCCGCCTCCCATTGATCTGGCCCAGCTGGCAGCGGAACTGAATGCCCTGCTGGACGACATCCAGAGTGGCGAATTCATGGCCCACGCCGCCCCGCCAGAGGCCCGGCAGATCATGGACATTGCCTTCTCCGGCAACGGCGAACCCACCAGCGCAGCAGAATTCCCCCAGGCCGTGGCCCTGGTGGGCGACCTGCTCGCTGCCCGGCAACTGGCGGGAAAGATCAAGGTGCGCCTCATCACCAACGGCAGCCTGCTGCACCGGGCAGAAGTGCAGGCCGCCATTGCCCACCTGGGCCGCCTCAACGGCGAAGTCTGGTTCAAGGTGGACCGGGCCACCCCGGCCGGCATGGAGGCCGTCAACGGCACTCGGCTGGAACCCGCCCGGGTCCTCGCCAACCTGCGCCGCTGCGGCGAGCTGGCCCCCACCTGGGTACAGACCTGCCTCTTCCTGCAGGACGGACAGGCACCGGCAGAAGCGGAAATCCAGGCCTATCTGGACCTCCTCGCCCAGGCCCGGGACCGTCTCCAGGGCATCCACCTCTACGGCCTCGCCCGCCCCTCCCTCCAACCCGGCGCCGAACACCTGGGCCGCCTCCCCAGCGACGCCCTGACCACCATCGCCCACCGCATCGAAGCCCTGGGCCTGCAAGTTGTCGCCACCCCATGAACGGGGAGGAGTGCAGCCGGTGAGGCAGGGAAAGAGGGGGGAGAGCCAGCTGTACATCGGGAGCGCATTCTGATGCTGCCTATACGGCAGTGAAGCAGGCGAACACCGTTACGGGCATCCCGTTCCATTTCTGAGCTGCCTATACGGCAGTGAAGCATGGGGTCATCCCGGCGTCACGCGTGTGCATTTTCTGAGCTGCCTATACGGCAGTGAAGGCACACATCAACGCCGAAGCCTTCGTGGCCGATTTCTGAGCTGCCTATACGGCAGTGAAGAGCGCCCCGGGGGTGATGCCAGACAGGCTGCTTTTCTGAGCTGCCTATACGGCAGTGAAGAAGCCGATGCTCCGCTCCAGGCGCTTGATGATTTTCTGAGCTGCCTATACGGCAGTGAAGGACGGGCGCCGCGCTGAAGGTATAGGCCACCTTTTCTGAGCTGCCTATACGGCAGTGAAGGGCGGTCAGGCGAGATAAGCTGGATCGCGGTGCTTTCTGAGCTGCCTATACGGCAGTGAAGCCCCAACCCCCTGAACCGCATCACCCTGGCCTTTTCTGAGCTGCCTATACGGCAGTGAAGCCGCTGGTGTGGGGCCTGGGCGGCCACCTGAATTTCTGAGCTGCCTATACGGCAGTGAAGGTCTGCACTATTGGTGATGTCTTGCCGCAGCTTTTCTGAGCTGCCTATACGGCAGTGAAGTCTTCCATGGCCAGGACGCCACGGGCCCTGGTTTTCTGAGCTGCCTATACGGCAGTGAAGTAGAGGAAATTCACGCTATCCCCATGAAACACCGGGAATATAGCGCCATTTCCCCTTCCCTACCCAAATTTTCACAATATCCGCAACCTATTGAATTTAAAAGACTTTGAAAACACCCCAAAAAAAGGGTCACCCGGGGGTCGGGGAAAATCAAGTGGACATAAAAAAGCCCGCTATGGCTAGCGGGCTTTTTTGGTGCAACGAATCAGCCTCGACCGGAGAACGGCCAGGGCTGTCGGTGATTACTGCTGGGCCTGGGGGGCAGCGGCACCTTCTTCGGCGGCCACGGCCTTCATGGACAGGCGGATGCGGCCCTTCTCGTCGGTTTCCAGGACCTTGACGCGCACGACCTGGCCTTCCTTGAGGTAGTCGCCCACGGCGTTGACGCGCTCGTTGGCGATCTGGGAGATGTGCAGCAGACCATCTTTGCCCGGCAGGACGCTGACGATGGCGCCGAAGTCGAGGATCTTCAGCACGGGGCCTTCGTAGATGCGGCCCACTTCCACTTCGGCGGTGATGGCTTCGATACGCTTCTTGGCCAGCTCGGCGGCGGCGCCGTCGGTGGAGGCGATGGTGATGGTGCCGTCGTCCTGGATGTCGATGGAGGTGCCGGTTTCTTCCGTCAGGGCGCGGATGACAGCGCCGCCCTTGCCGATCACGTCACGGATTTTTTCCGGATTGATCTTCATGGTGTACAGACGGGGAGCGTAGGCGGACATTTCGGTGCGGGGCGCATCCTGAGCGTCCTGCATGATGGTCAGGATGTGCAGACGACCGGCCTTGGCCTGATCCAGCGCCACGGCCATGATTTCCTTGGTGATGCCCTGAATCTTGATGTCCATCTGCAGGGCGGTGATGCCGGAATCGGTACCGGCCACCTTGAAGTCCATGTCACCCAGGTGGTCTTCGTCACCCAGGATGTCGGTCAGCACAGCGAAGCGGTTGCCTTCCTTGATCAGGCCCATGGCGATGCCGGCCACGTGGGCCTTGAGGGGCACGCCAGCATCCATCAGCGCCAGGGAGCCGCCGCAGACGGAGGCCATGGAGGAGGAGCCGTTGGATTCGGTGATCTCGGAAACCACGCGCATGGAGTAGGAGAACTCATCGGCGGGGGGCAGCACGGCCAGCAGGGCGCGCTTGGCCAGACGGCCGTGGCCGATTTCGCGACGCTTGGGGGAGCCGACACGACCCGTTTCGCCGGTGGCGTAGGGGGGCATGTTGTAGTGCAGCATGAAGCGGTCTTTGTACTCACCGGCCAGGGCGTCGATGATCTGTTCGTCGCGGCTGGTGCCGAGGGTGGCGACCACCAGGCCCTGGGTTTCGCCACGGGTGAACAGGGCGGAACCGTGGGTACGGGGCAGCACGCCAGCGCGCACGGTGATGGGGCGCACGGTGCGGGTGTCGCGACCGTCGATACGGGGAGCGCCGGAGAGGATGCGGCCACGCACGATGGCGGCTTCCAGGGCAAAGAACAGGTCGGCCACGGTGGCTTCGTCGGGAGCACCTTCACCTTGGCACAGGGCGGCCACGGCTTCGTTGCGGATTTCCTTGACGCGCTGGCTGCGGGTCTGCTTCACGGTGATGTTGTAGGCTTCTTCGAGCTGGGTATTGACCAGAGCGGTGAGCTTGGCGATCAGGGCCTCGTCCTTGGCGGGAGGCTGCCAATCCCATTCGGGCTTGCCGGCTTCTTCCACCAGTTCGTTGATGGCGTTGATGACGACCTGCATCTGCTCGTGGCCGAAGACCACGGCGCCCAGCATGACTTCTTCGGAGAGTTCCTTGGCTTCGGATTCCACCATCAGCACGGCGGACTGGGTACCGGCAACCACCAGGTCCAGCTGGCTATCCTTGAGCTGGGTGGCGGAGGGGTTGATGACGTACTGGCCGTTGATGTAACCGACACGGGCGGCACCGATGGGGCCCATGAAGGGGATGCCGGAAATGGCCAGAGCGGCGGAAGCACCGATCAGGGCGGGAATGTCGGAATCCACTTCAGGATTCAGGGACATGACGGTGGCCACGACCTGGACTTCGTTGTAGAAGCCTTCGGGGAACAGGGGGCGGATCGGACGGTCGATCAGGCGGGAGGTCAGGGTTTCCTTTTCGGAAGGACGGCCTTCGCGCTTGAAGAAGCCACCGGGGATCTTGCCGGCAGCGTAGGTCTTTTCAACGTAATCGACGGTCAGGGGGAAGAAATCTTGGCCGGGCTTGGCTTGCTTGGCACCGACCACGGTCACCAGGACCACGGTGTCATCAACGGTGACCAGTACGGCGCCGGAGGCCTGGCGAGCAATCTCGCCGGTTTCCAGAGTGACCTGATGGGCACCGTAGGTGAAGGTTTTCTTTGCAATATTGAACATATCTTCCTTTCTCTCTTTCACTTGTGTCTTCGCTAGATTCTGTTTAACCGGCCGATTCTACCCGGGAGTCATGCTGCCATGGGGGCAGAATAAAAAAAGAGCGGCGCAGCCCGTCAGGCCACGCCGCTCTTTCTATACTCCCGACCGCATGAGCGGACGGTTCTGGGCTTGGTGCAAGATTACTTGCGCAGGCCCAGGCGTTCGATAACGCTGCGGTACTTGTCCACGTCGGTGCGCTTCAGGTAGTCCAGCAGCTTGCGACGGCGGGAAACCATGCGCAGCAGGCCGCGACGGGAGTGGTGATCCTTCATGTGTTCCTTGAAGTGACCGGTCAGGTCGTTGATGCGTGCGGTCAGCAGCGCGATCTGCACTTCGGAGGAACCGGTGTCGCCCTGGGCACGTTGGAAATCGCCAACGATCTGGGCCTTTTGCGTGGTGTTAATAGCCATGAGTCAAACTCTCTTGAGTGTTACGACGCCGCCCCAGTTTGATAGAGCCAGCGCCCGACTGTTAAAAAAACTTCGCTCCGGGAACGGAACGAAGGGGCGGATTATACGCAGCGAGCCCCGGGGAAGCAAGGATTAATGCGCCCGGCAGGTACGCGGCCCGGCGCCGGCCCCGGTGCCGGCCATTACGCTGCTGTCTGCTCCTGGCGCAGCAGACGGAAGGGCCATAGGGCACCGGAACGAACTTCGCCAACCCCCAGCAGCTTGCCAGCACCGTCGTACACCCGGGCCTTACCGGCAAGCAGTTCGGTGGGAACCGGGTTGCCGTGGGCAAAACGGGCCTCGGCCTCCGCCTCCAGCGCCACAGCGGGCAGGCTGTGTAGCAGGGCATCCAACGGGAGCAGGTGGACGGTACGCCCGTCCTCCTCCAAATTTTCGAGGGCCTCTAGGGATACCGCGCCTTCCAGGGTCAGGGGGCCGACCCGGGTGCGTCGCAGGGCGCGCAGGTGAGCGCCACACCCCAGGGCCTCGCCGATGTCTTCGGCCAGGGTGCGGATATAGGTGCCCTTGCTGCAATCGACGTGAAGGCGAAAATGGACACCGTCGAAATCCGTGGCAGCCAGTTGGTGGATAACCACCTGGCGGGCCTCCCGTTCCACTTCAATGCCCTGGCGGGCCAGTTCGTAGAGGGGCTTGCCATCCCGCTTGAGGGCAGAATACATGGGCGGAATTTGTGCAATGGGGCCGAGAAAACGGGCCACAACCGCCTGCAACTGCTCGGGCGACACCTGAACGGGGCGAGTCTGCAGGATTTCCCCTTCAGCATCGCCGGTGGCCGTGGTTTCGCCGAGGCGAACATCGGCGACATAGGCTTTGTCCGCATCCAGGAGATCGGCAGAAAACTTGGTGGCTTCGCCGAAACAAACAGGCAGCAGACCGGTGGCCAGGGGATCCAGGGTCCCGGTATGGCCTGCTTTGGCGGCTGAAAAGAGACGACGCGCCTTTTGCAGCGCGTCGTTGGAGGAGAGGTGCAGGGGCTTGTCCAGCAACAACACCCCATCCACCTGTTTCCAGGTGCGTCTGGGTTTGGACATGAGCTCAGCTTTCGGTGGGAGTATCTGCGTCAGGCGCCTCGCCTGCTTCGGGCGAAGTCTGGCGGCTGGCGGCAGCGGCCTCGTCGATGAGACGAGAGAGGCTGGTGCCGTGCTCGATGGAATTGTCGTAGATGAAGTGCAGCTGGGGCGTGGTGTGGATACGCACGCGACGCCCCAGTTCACGCCGCAGAAAACCCGAGGCCTTGACCAGCCCCTTCTGGATTTCCGGCAGCTGCTCGGCAGTGGCCAGAGTGGTGAAAAATACTCGGGCGTGGGCATAGTCGGGAGTCACCTCCACGTCGGTCAGGCTGACCATGCCGACGCGGGGATCCTTCAACTCCGTGCGAATGAGCTCCGCCAACTCGCGGCGGATCTGCTCATTCACCCGGTCCTTGCGGGAAAAGCTCTTGGTAGCCATCGTGCCTTACAGGCTCCGGGCGATTTCCTGGATTTCGTACACTTCCAGTTGGTCGCCTTCCTCGATCTCGTTGTAGCCCTTGAGGGAGAGGCCGCACTCGAAGCCGCCCTTCACTTCCTTGACGTCATCCTTGTAGCGCTTCAGGGAATCCAGTTCACCATCCCACTGCACCACGTTGTTGCGCAGCAGGCGGATGCGGGAAGCACGCTTGACCACGCCTTCCAGCACCAGGCAACCGGCAATGGAACCAACCTTGGAAACCTTGAAGACCTGGCGGATTTCCACGAGACCGGTGATCTGCTCGCGCTTCTCCGGGGAGAGCATGCCGGACAGGGCTGCCTTCACTTCATCTACAGCGTCATAAATGATGTTGTAGTAGCGGATATCAACGCCAAAGTTGTCGGCAGCCTTACGGGCGCCAGCATCGGCACGGGTGTTGAAGCCGATGATGACCGCCTTGGAGGCGGATGCCAGATTCACGTCGGTTTCGGTGATGGCACCGACCGCGGCATGAATCACATTGACGCGCACTTCCTCGGTGGAAAGCTTGTTCAAGGACTGCACCAGCGCTTCCTGGGAACCCTGCACGTCGGACTTGACGATCAACGGCAGGAACTTGGCAGCGCCCTCACCCATGTTCTCGAACATGGATTCGAGCTTGGCGGCCTGTTGCTTGGCCAGCTTCACTTCGCGGAACTTGCCTTGACGGAACAGGGCAATTTCCCGTGCCTTGCGCTCGTCGGCCAAGACCATGGCTTCTTCACCGGCCGCCGGCACGTCGGAGAGACCCTGGATTTCCACCGGAATGGAAGGACCAGCCTCGTCGATAGGCTTGCCGTTCTCGTCCAGCATGGCCCGGACCTTACCGAAGACCTGGCCCACCAGTACGATGTCGCCGCGCTTCAGGGTGCCGGACTGCACCAGGATGGTCGCCACGGGGCCCTTGCCCTTGTCCAGGCGAGCTTCGATGATGATGCCCTTGGCCGGTGCTTCCTTGGCCGCAGTCAGTTCCAGCACTTCGGCCTGCAGCAGCACGTGCTCCAGCAGGTCGTCGATGCCGGTGCCCTTCTTGGCGGAAACCGGGACGAAGGGAGAATCGCCACCGTATTCTTCCGGCACCACGCCTTCGGCAATCAGTTCCTGCTTGACGCGATCCGGATTGGCTTCGGGCTTGTCGATCTTGTTCACCGCCACCACCAGGGGCACATTGGCCGCCTTGGCGTGGTGGATAGCTTCCTTGGTCTGGGGCATGACGCCGTCGTCAGCCGCGACCACCAGAATCACCAAGTCGGTGGCCTTGGCACCGCGGGCCCGCATGGCCGTGAAGGCCTCGTGACCCGGGGTGTCGAGGAAAGTCACCATGCCACGGGGCGTTTCCACGTGGTAAGCGCCGATGTGCTGGGTAATGCCGCCGGCTTCACCGGAGGCCACGCGGGTGCGGCGGATGTAGTCAAGCAGGGAGGTCTTGCCGTGGTCGACGTGACCCATCACGGTCACCACCGGAGCCCGGGGCTCCAGCTTCACATCCACATGCTCAGCAACGTCGTCCAGGAAGGCGTCCGGGTCGTCCAGTTTGGCGGCAACGGCTTTGTGGCCCATCTCCTCCACCAGAATCATGGCGGTTTCCTGGTCCAGCACCTGGTTAATGGTGACCATGGACCCCATCTTCATCAGGGTTTTGATCACTTCCGTGGCCTTAACGGCCATCTTGTGGGCCAGGTCGGCTACAGAAATGGTTTCAGGAACGTGGACTTCACGCACGATCGGTTCGGTCGGCGCCTGGAAGGCATGGGCCTCGTCGCTGCTGCCACCATGGCGCTTGCCATGCTTGCCGCCGCTACGCCAGCCGCTACCGGAGTCACCACCGCGGGTTTTGATACCGGGGCGCTTCTTGTTGCCGTCGTTCCAGGGCTCTTTCTTGGCACCAGGCTTGGCTTCACCGGGCTTTCCAGCGGGCTTGTGCAGCGTACGATCGGCAGGCTTCTCTTCGGGAGACTGGGCTGTCTGCTGTGCAGCAGCAGCTTGCTTCGCAGCAGCTGCAACCTTGGCGGCGGCCGCCTTTTCTTCGGCTTCACGACGCAGACGCACCAGTTCGGCTGCGCGAGCCTGCTTTTCCAGATATTCACGCTGCTGATGTTCGAGCAGGGCTTGGTGACGGCGCGCTTCGTCTTCCCGGGCCTTCATTTCGGCCTCGCCGATGACAGAAACCATGCTGCGCTTGACTACCTTGGCACGGCTCGGTGCCGTGGCTTCGGCGGCGGGAGCGGCAACGACAGCGGGGGCAGGGGCAGGCTCGGGCACCGGTTCCGGAATCGGCTCGGGAGCAGCAACAAGCACCGGCTCGGGCACGACTTCGATTTCCGGCTCGGGAACCACTTCTGCCACGGGTTCGGGCACCGGCTCGGGAGCAGCTTCAACGACGGGCTCGGGTGCGACCAGCGGCTCGGCCGGCACAGCAGCCTGCAGCGCTTCTTCGGCCACAGCTTCAACGGCGGCATCGCCAGCTTCGCGCTTCACCAGGACGCGCTTCTTACGTACTTCCACCTGGACGGTACGGGTTTTGCCGCTGGAATCCTGAGCCTTGATCTCGCTGGTCTGCTTACGGGTCAGCGTGATCTTGTTCTTGCCCTGGGACTCGCCGTGGCTACTGCGCAGGTAATCGAGCAGACGGGTCTTGTCCTGTTCGGACAGTTCATCTTCAGCCAGCTGCTTGCTGACGCCGGCCTTCTGTAGCTGTTCCAGCAGGGCAGCTGCCGGCATTTTCAGCTCGGTGGCAAATTGAGAGACGGTTGTTTGCGCCATATTTACTTCACTCCCTTCCCAACTCTCACTCGAACCAGTGCGAGCGGGCGTTGGTAATCAGTTGCTTGGCGCGGTCCGCGTCAATGCCGGTCATTTCGGTGAGTTCATCCACAGCCAGGTCGGCCAGGTCATCCAGGGTCTTGACACCGCCGGAAGCCAGCTTGGCGGCCAAGGACTTATCCATGCCGTCCAGGCCCAGGAGGGACTCTTCCACGCCTTCGAGTTGCTCTTCAGTGACGATGGCTTCGGTCAGAAGCACATTACGTGCGCGGTTGCGCAGTTCGTTCACCGTGTCTTCGTCGAAAGCCTCGATTTCCAGCATTTCCGCCAGGGGCACGTAAGCCACTTCTTCCAGGGTGGAGAAGCCTTCGTCGATCAGGATGTTGGCGACTTCCTCGTCCACATCCAGTTTTTCCATGAAGAGCACGCGGGTGGCAGCAGTTTCGGCTTCCACCTTTTTCTCGGACTCTTCCTGGGTCATCAGGTTGATGTTCCAGCCGGTCAGCTCGGACGCCAGGCGCACGTTCTGGCCGCCACGGCCGATGGCGATGGCCAAGTTGGCTTCGTCCACCACCACATCCATGCTGTGTTTTTCTTCGTCCACCACGATGGAGCTGACCTCGGCCGGTGCCAGGGCGCCGATCACGAACTGGGCGGGATCCTGAGACCACAACACGATGTCCACACGCTCACCGGCCAACTCGTTAGTGACGGCAGTCACGCGGGTACCACGCATACCGACACAAGTACCGATCGGGTCGACGCGGGGATCGTTGGACTTCACGGCAATCTTGGCGCGCATGCCGGGGTCCCGCGCAGCCGCTTTGATTTCCATGAGGCCGTCTTCGATTTCCGGCACTTCCAGGTCAAACAGTTTGATGATGAATTCGGGTGCAGTGCGGGAGAGGATGATCTGGGGACCCCGGGCATTGCGGTCGATGCGCAGCAGATAGGCCTTGGCCCGATCGCCAACACGCAGGTTTTCCTTGGGAATCATCTGATCCCGGGGCAGCAGGGCTTCGATCTTGCCAGCCTCGATGATGGCATTGCCCCGCTCCATGCGCTTGATGGTGCCGGAAACGATATGTTCCTTGCGCTCCAGGAAATCGGACAGAATCTGCTCCCGCTCAGCATCACGAATACGCTGCAGGATGACCTGCTTGGCGGCTTGGGCGCCGATACGACCAAAATCGATCGGCTCCAAGGATTCCTCAATGATATCGCCAACTTCCACGCTATCGTCCTGCTTGGCAGCTTCGGACAGGGGCAACTCAAGAAACTCGTTTACGTAGGCTTCATCGGCCACCACATTCCAGCGACGGAAAGACTCGTACTCGCCGGTATTACGGTCGATCACGACGCGCACTTCGGCCTCGTCGTTGATGCGCTTCTTGGTAGCAGAGGCCAGGGCAGACTCCAGGGCACCGAAGACCACATCCTTGGCAACGTTCTTTTCCCGCGCCAGTGCATCCACCAGCAGCAAAATCTCGCGGCTCATTGCTTTTCCCTCCTCGTTTCTGCCATCAATCGAACTTCGGCTCCAGCCGGGCCTTGTCGATATTGCCCGGCTCGAGGGCTACTTCGCCCTCTTCCTTGCCGCTGTTCTTGTCGATCAGGCGTACGCAGACCTTGCCGTCGCGCACCCCCATGAGAATTCCGTTGAAATTGCGCCGGTTGTTCAGCGCCACGCGCAAGCGGATATGCGCCTCCTGGCCGGCAAAACGATCGAAATCGGCCAGCTTTTTCAGGGGGCGATCAAGACCGGGAGAGGACACCTCCAAGCGGTCATAGTCCACTTCTTCAACCATCAGGACGCGGGAAAGCTGGTTGCTCACGGCAACACAGTCCTCCACGCCAATGCCGCCGGCCTTGGCCAGCTGGTCGATGAAGACGCGAATAACCCGGGCCCGGGGCGTCAGCTCAAGGTCCACCAGCTCATAACCGAGGCCGGTGACCGTTTTTTCCACTAATTGGTGCAGATCCATGCGCTACAAATAAAAAATGGGCGAAACGCCCATCAAAATAAGTTACCCGCCCAAAAACCGGGCAGGACGATGATAACTTTTGAATTATATAGGAAAACAACGGACCGGACAACGGCTTTCCCACGGGAAAGTCGTTGTCCAGGGCTGAAACGCCTCTGGCGGCCCAGCCCTCCTTCTGCCCATCTCTTTCGCTTCCCCTACAGTTCGGGCCGGACAGGGATCGGCAAGTACCGGCCCTTTACTTACGGGTACGCTTGTCCCGCTTTTGAATGACTTCCGGAGCCGGCAGGCCGAATTCCTGCATCAGCTTGGCCACTTCCATATCTTCCAGCTCATGGGTGCTGCCGCGCTTCAGGCGGGCCGGCAGCTGGAATGGGCCATAGCGCACCCGGATCAGGCGGCTGACCGTCGCCCCAACGGCCTCGAACATGCGCCTTACCTCCCGATTACGACCTTCGGAAAGGGTAACCCGATACCAATGGTTGGCCCCCTCCCCGCCCGCATCCAGAAGCGTCGTGAAGCGGGCCGGACCATCCTCCAGCTCGATGCCGGTAGCCAGCTGCTTCAGCGTGGCATCGTCCAGATCACCCAGCACCCGCACGGCGTATTCCCGTTCCAGGTTGTAGCGAGGATGCATCAGCCGGTTGGCCAGATCGCCGGAGTTGGTGAACAGCAGCAGGCCGCTGGTGTTGTAGTCCAGGCGCCCCACAGCCACCCAGCGGCTGCCCCGCATGCGCGGCAGGAAATCGAAGACGCTGTCACGACCTTCCGGGTCATCCCGGGAAACAATCTGGCCTTCCGGCTTGTGGTAGAGCACCACCCGGGGCAGACGCAGGGCGCCGAAACGCAGGTGCACCAGACGGCCGCTAACCTTGACCTTGTCGTTGGGCCCCACCAGCTGGCCCACTTCTGCCGGCTTGCTGTTGACAGTGACCCGGCCAGCGGCGATCCACTCTTCCATTTCACGCCGGGAACCGACACCGCTCTGGGCCAGAATCTTGTGCAGGCGTTCGGGCTTGGCTTCCACCGGGGCATTGCGGCCGCTACGGCCCATCTGGCGGGGAGCAGGGGCAACACGGCCGGCGCCACGGCGGGGGCGCGGCGCCTCCTCGACGACGACCTCCTCATCAACTTCCGGCACCACCTCGGCACGGGTGGGAGCGCGGAAAGGCGTGCGCTTGGCGGCAGGACGGGAAGGCTTGCTCGGCGGGCCGCCGGCAGCGCCACTGCGCCGGGCCTTGGGGGTCGAACGGGAATCTTCCACCCATTCGGCACCATCCCCACGGGAACGCCCGGCGGGGCTGCGGCGGGGACCCTGGCCGGCCTTCGGCGCGGCGGGTTTGCGGGGAGGTTTAGAGGGCATCATTCAGTTCCAGGGTTTGGTTGATCTGTTCCAGGGGCGGCAGCTCGCTCAGGCTGCGCAGCCCCAGGTCGTCGAGAAATTTCTTGGTGGTGGCAAAAAGGGCCGGACGGCCCGGGGTATCCCGGTAGCCCACCACATCGACCCAGCCCCGCTCTTCCAGGGCCTTGACCACCTGAGTGGCCACGGTGACACCGCGAATATCTTCGATGTCGCCCCGGGTAACGGGCTGGCGGTAGGCGATGATGGCCAGGGTTTCCATGACAGCCCGGGAGTAGCGCGGCGGCTTTTCCGGATTCAGGGCCTCGATGTAGGGCGCGTACTCGGGCCGGGTGCGGAAGCGCCAGCCGGTGGCCATCTGCAGCAGTTCTACCGGCCGCTCCTGCCATTCTTCCCGCAGTTCATCGAGCAATTTGCGGACGGTATCGGCCGCCAGCTCATCGTCAAACATATGCCGCAACTCAGAGACGGAGAGGGGCTCCTGGGTCGCCAGCAAGGCGGCCTCCAGGATACGCTTGATCTCGGCCGGGTTAGACGGTAACCGGGGCATCACCTTCTCCTTCTTCGGCAGGGACTTCGATGATCTGTCCGGCCTCTTCGTCGCTGAGAGGCGTTTCCGCATCGTCGGCGATGGCCAGGCGTACGTAGATGGGCATGAAAGCGTCAGCCTGGGTAATGCGGATCAGCCGTTCCCGGGCCAACTCCAGCATGGCGAGGAAGTGCACCACCACGCTGGGGGCCCCCAGTTCCGGGTCGAACATGGCGCCGAATTCGACGAAGCCCTCGGCCTCCTTCAACTGCCGCAGGATCAGCCCCATGTGCTCGCGCACCGACAGCTCTTCCCGCTGCACCTTGTGGGAAGTATGCAACTGGGCCTGGCGCAGGATGGCTTTCCAGGCCTGCTGCAGGTCATCCAGGGAAACGTCGGGATAGCGTTGCCCACCGGATTTCTCGACCCAGGTCTCGACCCAGTGGAAATCCCGCTCAGCCTGGGGATGCTCGTTCAGCGCCACCGCTGCCAGCTTCATCTGCTCGTACTCGATGAGGCGGCGCACCAGCTCGGCCCGGGGATCGTCCACCTCCTCCTCATCGGCCTGCTTGGCCCGGGGCAGCAGCATACGGGACTTGATCTCGATCAGCATGGCGGCCATCACCAGGTAGTCAGCGGCCAGCTCCAGGTTCTGGGAACGCATGGCCTCCACGTATTCCAGGTACTGAACCGTGAGGGGCGCCATGGGAATGTCGAGCACATTGATGTTGGCCTTGCGGATCAGGTAGAGCAGCAGGTCCAGCGGGCCCTCGAAGGCATCCAGCATCACCGCCATGGCATCGGGCGGGATGTAGAGATCCAGGGGCAACTGCTCCAGGGGCTGGCCGTAGATGCGGGCCAGGGCATCCGGAGCAGCTGTCTCCTGAAGGGGAGCCGTGTCGAGGACCGGGGTATCGCTCATGTCGTCAGCCGGACGCAGCCGCGGCCTCAGGCGTAATTCAGGCCCATGGCCGCACGCACGTCGGTCATGGTTTCCTGGGCCAGCTTGCGCGCCTTGGCGCAACCGTCGTTGACGATGTCCCGCACCAGGGCCGGGTTATCCAGATAGATCTGGGCCCGCTCCCGCATGGGGGCTTGTTCCTGGAGGATGCCGTCAATCACCGGCTGCTTGCACTCGAGACAGCCAATGCCGGCGGAGGTGCAGCCCTGGCGTACCCATTCCTTGGTTTCGGCACCGGAATACACCTGGTGCAGTTGCCATACCGGGCACTTGTCCGGGTTGCCAGCATCGGTGCGACGCACCCGGGAGGGATCGGTGGGCATGCGCTTGACCTTCTGGGTGACGGAGGCCTCATCTTCCCGCAGGGTGATGGTATTGCCGTAGGACTTGGACATCTTCTGACCGTCCAGGCCCGGCATGCGGGAGGCCTCGGTGAGCAGGGCATCGGGCTCCACCAGAATCATCTTGCCGGTGCCTTCCAGGTGACCCAGCAGGCGCTCCCGATCGGCCAGGGAGAGGCTCTGGGCCTCGTTCACCAGCCGCTTGCCCTCTTCCACTGCAGCGCCATCGCCGTCCTGCTGGAAGCGGGTACGCAGCTCGTTGAAACGCTTGCCGGCCTTGCCACCCAGCTTCTTCACCGCGGCCAGGGCCTTCTCCTCGAAGCCGGGCTCCCGGCCGTAGAGGTGGTTGAAGCGGCGGGCGATTTCCCGGGAAAACTCCAGGTGGGGAATCTGGTCTTCGCCCACCGGCACCCGGTTGGCGCGATACACCAGAATGTCGGCAGACATCAGCAGGGGGTAGCCGAGAAAACCGTAGGTGGTCAGGTCCTTGTGGGAGAGCTTTTCGATCTGGTCCTTGTAGGTCGGCACCCGCTCCAGCCAGCCCAGGGGCGTCATCATGGACATCAGCAGGTGCAGTTCGGCGTGCTCAGGCACCCGGGACTGGATGAAGATGGTGGCCTGGTTAGGGTCCACACCAGCGGCCAACCAGTCGATCACCATGTCCCAGGCAGCCTTTTCGATGATCTCGGGCTGGTCGTAGCTGGTAGTCAGGGCATGCCAGTCGGCCACAAAAAAGAGGCAGGGATGTTCGTGCTGTAGCTTGACCCAGTTCTTCAGGACGCCGTGATAGTGGCCAAGGTGCAGGCTGCCCGTGGGGCGCATGCCGGAAAGGACTCGTTCCGCGTACATGGTGATGTTGTTCTCAGGCTTGGAAATTGAAAATCAGGGCCAACAGGTAACGCATGATACCCATCAGCGGATAAAGGATACTGGCCAGCACGCCGGTAAAGAGCAAGGCGATGAGGATGGGGAAGCCCCAGGGCTCGACCCGGGAAAAGGCCACCGCCTGGCGGTAGGGCAAGAGGCTGACGGCGATACGGCCACCATCCAGGGGCGGAATGGGTAGCAGGTTGAGCAGCATCAGGCCGATATTCACGTCCATGCCCAGATCGGCCATGCGCAGCAGCGGCAGGGTGTAGGCATTTTCCGGCAGGATTTCCCCGAACTTGAACAGCAGGCCCCAGCCCAGGGCCATGGCCAGATTGGAGAGGGGGCCAGCAGCGGCAACCCACAGCATGTCCTGCTTGGGCCGACGCAGGCGGCCAAAATCCACGGGCACCGGCTTGGCATAGCCGAACAGCAGGCTGCCGCCGGAGAACAACAGGATCAGCACCGGAATCAGGATGGTGCCGACAGGATCGATATGGCGCAGCGGGTTGAGGCTGATGCGCCCCGCCGCATGGGCGGTGAAATCGCCAAAGTGGCGCGCCACATAGCCGTGGGCGGCCTCGTGCAGGGTGATGGCAAAGATCACCGGCAGGGCAGCAATGGCAAGAGTCTGGATCAGGTTATCCATGGGGCGGCGCGCGTCAAAAGGGTGGATTCTAGCAAACGGGCCGGCCGGCCCCGCGAAGCAATGGGATCAAAGGCCGAAAGGCGCCAAGGAACCGCGCCCGGCGCGCACCAGTTCGGGCTGGCCACCGCTCAGGTCGATCACCGTGGTGGGTTCGGTACCGCAATGGCCGCCATCGAGGATCAGGGCCAGATGGTCGTCCAGACGTTCCTGGATTTCCCAGCCTTCGGTGAGGGGAGCCTCGTCGCCGGGCAACTGCAGGGTGGCCGTCAGCATGGGCTCCCCCAGCTCCTCCAGCAGGGCCAGGGCGCCGGCATGGTCGGGAATGCGCAGTCCGATGGTCTTGCGCTTGGGGTGCATCACCCGGCGGGGCAATTCCTTGGTGCCTTCCAGAATGAAGACATAGCTGCCGGGGGTGGCTGCCTTGAGCAGGCGATACTGGGCGTTGTCTACCCGGGCAAAGTGGGCGATGTCCGACAGGTCGCGGCACATCAGGGTCATGTGGTGGCGGTCATCGACGCCGCGGATGGCCCGAAGGCGGTCCAGAGCCTCCTTGTCCCCCAGGTGGCAACCCAGGGAGTAGCAGGAATCCGTGGGAAAGGCGATGAGCCCGCCCTCCCGCACCACTTCGGCGGCCTTGGCCAACATGCGGGGCTGGGGATTGTCGGGATGCAGGGAAAAATACTGGGCCATGATGTTTTCGAAAAAGACGTCAGACGAAGCGCGCGCAGAGGGGCGTCAGATCGTCCGGCAGGGCGGCCAGGCGCCCGAGGTCGGTATAGCTCTCCTGGGGACCGTGGAAGTCAGAGCCACGGGAAGCCAGAAAGCCGTAATGGCGGGCCAGGCGGGCAAAATGATGCACCTGGTCGGGACTATGGCTGCCGGTCACCACTTCGATGCCCTCACCGCCTACGTCCTTGAACTCGCCGAGAAAGCGCCGCAGGGCGCCATTGGAAATCTTGTAGCGGCCAGGGTGGGCCACCACGGCCACGCCGCCTGCGGCACGAATCCAGGCCACGGCATCTTCCAGCGTGGCCCAGCGGTGATCCACATAACCAGGCTTGCCCGGCGTCAGGTAATTTTCAAAGACGCTATGGACATCCTTGCAAAGGCCGATCTGCACAAGGTAACGGGCGAAATGGGCCCGGGAAATCAGGTGGGGATTCTCAGCGAAGGCCATGGCACCCTCCAGGGCGCCGCGGATGGCGATGGCGTCGAGGGCTTCAGCCATGCGCCGGGCCCGGTCCATGCGACCGGCACGGATGGAGGCCAGCCCCTCGTTGAGGACCGGATGCTCGGCATCGAAGCCCAGCCCCACCACGTGAAAGGAGGTGCCCTCCCACTCGATGGAGACTTCCACTCCGTTGACGAAGCCCATGCCCAGCTCATCCGCCACGGCGCGGGCCGGCGCCAGGCCGGCCAGATCGTCGTGATCCGTCAGGGCCAGCAGCTGAACGCCATTGCCGGCCGCCCGCCGCGCCACTTCTGCCGCCGGCAGCAAGCCGTCGGAAGCGGTGGAGTGGCAGTGAAAATCCCAGTTCAGATCAGACATTGGCGGCGGCGCAAGGGGCGTGGAGGGGCAGAAACAAAGCGGGGCATCATAGCACAGGGCCTAGCCCTCCCCGGCCTCCGGCCCTGGCAGGAAAGCCTTCAGCCAAGCTGCAACTACTTCGGGAGCATCGTGGTGGAGCATGTGGCCGGCGGCGGGAATCACTCCCTCCCGGCCCTGGGCAAAACAGTTGAGCCGTGCCTGGTAATCCGCCTCATCGATTTGAAAGCGCCGCAGGAAAGTAGTTTCAGCTCCCCGCAGCCACAGGGTCGGCGCCTCCACCTGCCGCCAGCAGGCCTTCGCTTCTTCCAGACGGTACAACAGGGGGCTGGCCACCTTGTGCCAGGGGTCGCCCGCCCACACCACGGCCTCCCTGCCCTCCCCCGCCGCATCCTGTGGTGCCGGCTGCCCCAGATGCTGGGCGAGGAAATCAGCCCGGGCGGCGCTCAGGCGGGGGTTATCCCGCCGCAGGCGTGCAGCCAGGGCCTGGCGATCCGCATAAACATGACAGGATGGCGGGTGCGACCACTGATCGAGCCATTGCACCAGGCGCTCAGGCGCTTGTTCGGGTGGCATGTTATTGATGCCGAAGCCTTCCAGGGACACCAGATGGCTGATGCGCCGGGGCCGCAAGCCGGCATAGAGGCAGGCGATGTTGCCGCCCATGCTGTGGCCCACCAGGGGCACCGGCCGCTCGCCAAAATAATGGTCAAGCAGGCCATCCAGATCCGCCAGGTAATCGGCAAACCAGTAGGGCCCGGCGTTCCATTGGCTGGCACCAAAGCCCCGCCAGTCCGGTGCCAGAATCTGCCAGTCGCCGGCCAGGGCATCCACCAAAAACTGGAAGGAAGCCGAGACATCCATCCAGCCATGCAGCAGCACCAGAGGCACCCCGGACTCCGGCCCCCAGCGGCGGACGGCCTGCTGTCGGCCACGCAGGGTCAGGGTTTCCAGACGACTCGGTAACATTGGCAAGGGGCCGATAGCTGGACGCGACCGCGTCAGGCCAGGAGTTGCGCCGCCAGGGCCACGCCCCGACGGTAACGGGGATCGGCCTGCAGCGCCTCCCAGCCAATGGCCGGCGTGGCGGGCAGCAGGCGCGCCACCCGGGCACTGCGCGTGGCATCCGTCGGCGGATGCCAGCGTTGCAGGAGATCGCCCACGGCATCCGGCGCGTTACACACCAGCAGCATGTCGCAACCCGCCTGCCAGGCGGCCTCGGCCCGCGCCACCACGTCTCCGGCCACGGCGGCACCTTCCATGGAGAGGTCGTCGCTGAAGACCACGCCCTGGAAGTTCAGGCCTTGCCGCAAGGTCTGGTGCCAAAACGGTGAAAAACCTGCCGGTCGGTCATCTGCCCGGGGATAGATGACATGGGCCGGCATCACCGCATCCAGGGGGAGCTGGCGGAACGGCGCCATATCGGCCTCCAGGGCCGGCCACTCCCGCTCATCCACGGGGATTGCCACGTGGGAATCGGCCTCCACCCAGCCGTGGCCGGGGAAGTGCTTGCCGCAGCAACCCATGCCGGCCAGTTGGAGACCCTGAATCAATGCGCCGGCCAGCTGCACGACGGCTTCCGGCTGGCGGTGGAAGGAGCGGCTGCCGATGACCGTGCTGCGGCCATAGTCCAGGTCAAGCACCGGAGTGAAGGAAAAATCCACGCCCCGGGCCCGCAACTCGGTGGCCAGGACATAGCCCAGATCCTGGGCCGCAGCGATGGCATCGCCAGGGGCCGCATCCCACAAGGCGCCCAGCTTGCCCATGGCGGGGATGGCCGTGAATCCTGGCCGACAGCGCTGCACCCGGCCGCCTTCATGGTCGATGGCGATCAGCAGTTGCGGCTGACGCAGGGCCTTGACCTCGGCGCAGAGGGCACTGAGCTGTTCCGGGCTTTCGTAGTTGCGGGTGAACAGGATGAGGCCGCCCACCAGGGGATGGGAGAGGCGCTCCCGGTCCAGTTCGGTCAGGGCAAAACCCTGAATGTCGATCATTACCGGGCCCAGGGGCAGTTGTCGAGGAGCGTTCATGGCTGGGTCTGTTCCAGGATGACGAAGGCGACGGCGTAGTCCTGCTCATCGCTCAGGGAAAGATGGGCGACCAGCTGACGCTCGGCCAGCAGGGCAGCAACGGGCGGGGCCAGTTCAAGGACCGGCTTGCCCAGGGCATCGTGGCCAACGCCGATGGCCGGCAGCAGCACCGGGGCCCGGATGCCGGTCCCCAGGGCCTTGCCGAAGGCTTCCTTGGCAGCAAAGCGCTTGGCCAGGAAGCGGGTCTGGCCGGTCTCGGGCAGGCGGGCGAATTCCTCCCGCTCCGCCGGGGTCAGCAGCTTGTCCAGGCTGCGCTCTCCGTGGCGGGCGTAGAACTCGCCGAGACGGGAGACAGCGACGATGTCGGTGCCGATGCCGTGGATCATGTTTTCTTAGCCACTGAGGAGTCCATTTTTAGCCACAGAGGACACAGAGACCACAGAGAGAAGCCCACAGACCCTTAAACCTGAACTAGCGATCCGACCTATGGGCATGTCCGCCTCATTTCCGCTGAGAACGGTTCACCCTCTGTGTTCTCTGTGCCCTCTGTGGCTGAGCCTTTACCGACCCGCCGCACCGAGCAGCAGTTGCTTCATTTCCCGCACCGCTTCCCGCAGGCCGACGAAGACGGCGCGGCTGACGATGGCGTGGCCGATGTGCAGTTCCTTGATACCCGCCAGGGCGGCGACAGGCTGGACGTTGTAGTAGTTGAGGGCGTGGCCGGCGTTGAAGCGCATGCCGAGCCCCCGGATGGCCTCGCCGGCAGCTCGCACTTTGGCCAGTTCGGCCAGCACGGCCGGGCTTTCTTCGTCCCGCCCCTGGTTATAGAAGGCGTGGGCGTAGGGGCCGGTGTGGATTTCGCAGACCTTGGCGCCGATGCGGGCGGCAGCTTCGACCTGAGGCAGTTCGGCGTCAATGAAGACACTGGTGACGATGCCGGCATCGGCCAGGCGGGCCACCACGTCCTTCAGGCGGGCTTCCTGGCCGGCCACATCGAGCCCGCCTTCGGTGGTCACCTCGTGGCGGCCTTCGGGCACCAGCATGGCCATTTCGGGCTTGAGGCGGCAGGCGATGCCCACCATTTCGTCGGTGGCCGCCATTTCCAGGTTGAGCTTGATCTGGGTGGTGAGCTTGAGGCGCTCCACGTCCTGGTCGCAGATGTGGCGACGGTCTTCCCGCAGGTGCACGGTGATACCGTCGGCCCCGCCCAACTGGGCTTCCACGGCGGCCCATACCGGGTCCGGCTCGTAGGTGCGACGGGCCTGGCGGATGGTGGCCACGTGGTCGATATTGACGCCGAGTTCGATACTCATGGTGTTAACCTCAAAAATTCCTGCTGCAAAGTGTCGACTTCAGGGAGTTTGCCTAAAAGCGCTTGCCTCAGAGCTCCTGCAATTCCCGGAAAATCTTGCGGGTCTCCAGTTGCTTGCCGTCCAGATAATGGGCCATCAGGGCTCGCATCAGCTGCTTGGCCTCGGCCAGGGAGCGGGTATCGGAAAAATCCTCGTGGGCCAGGTCCAGCAAGGCCTTGCCGGAGACAGACAAGGCCGAGTTGCCGGGTCGGGCTAGCCGCACGGGGCCCCGCTCCACTTCGTAAGCGTAGTGGCCGGCGGCCTCCACCGCCCTGCCCTCTGCATCCGTCGCCAGGGTCAAGCCGTAGCCCAGTTCCTGCAGCAGGGATTTTTCGAAACGGCGCAGGTCCGGCTCCCGTACCCCGTCAGCAAAGCGTTGCAGGGTCGCGGCATAGGCAGCAAACAGGGCTTCGTGGGCATCTTCCCGGGGCAGCAGGTGCAGCAGCAGCTCATTCAGATAGTAGCCGCAAAAGAGCGCATGGCCGGAAAGCAGGGGCTGGCCGCCCTGCCACTCGGCCTTCATCAGGGTCAGCACCTCACCCTTGCCGGCCCAACCCAACTCCAGGGGCTGAAAACCCAGCAACAAGCCGCGGATGGCAGAACGGGGGCGCCGTGCGCCCCGGGCCAGCAAGGCCACCCGGCCGAAATCCCGGGTGAAGGCTTCGACGATGAGGCTGGTTTCCCGGAAGGGATAGGTATGGAGGACGTAGGCGGGCTGGCCGTCGACCTTTTGCCGTTGCATGGGAAATTAACGGACGGGAAAGAACTGCAAGAACGGCCTGGGTGCTTACTCGTAGCCCAGGCTGCGCAGCAGACGCTCGTCGTCGTTCCAGCCGGACTTCACCTTGACCCAGACTTCCAGATAGACCTTGCCGTCGAAGAGCTTTTCCATGTCCTGGCGGGCCTCGGTGGCGATGCGTTTGATGGTCTCGCCACCCTTGCCGATGACGATGGCCTTGTGGCCATCCCGGTCCACGACGATGGCGGCGTAGATGCGACGCAAATTGCCTTCCACCTCGAATTTCTCGATTTCCACGGTGGTGGCGTAGGGCAGTTCATCCCCCAGCAGGCGGAAGAGCTTTTCCCGGATGTATTCGGAAGCCAGGAAGCGCTCGCTGCGGTCGGTCAGTTCGTCCTCGGCGTAGAGCAGTTCCTCATGGGGCAGGTACTGGCGGGCTTCGGCCAGCAGTTGCTCCAGCTGCTTGCCCTTGGTGGCGGAAACCGGCACCACGGCGGTGAAGCTGCGCTCGGCGGTGACTTCGGCCAGGAAAGGCAGCAGCTTTTCCTTCTCGGCGATCTTGTCCACCTTGTTCACCACCAGGATCACCGGCCGGTCTTCCGGCAACAGCTTGAGCACGGCCTTATCCTTGGCGTCGAAGCGGCCGGCCTCGATGACGAAGAGCACCACGTCCACATCGGCCAGGGTCTGGGTGACACCCCGGTTCATGGCTCGGTTGAGGGCGTTGGTGTGTTCAGTCTGGAAGCCGGGGGTATCGACGAAGACATACTGGGCATCGTCGTTGGTGAGGATGCCGGTGATGCGGTGGCGGGTCGTCTGGGCCTTGCGGGAAACGATGGAAATCTTCTCTCCCACCAGGCGGTTGAGCAGGGTGGACTTGCCCACATTGGGGCGGCCGACGATGGCCACGTAGCCGGAACGGATTTGCTTTTCGGTGTTTTCGGTAGTCATGCTTTGAGTTTCTCCAGAGCCCGCTGGGCGGCCTCCTGTTCGGCCGCACGGCGGCTGGCACCCTGGCCTTCGGTCTGCAGATTGGCAGAGACCACATCGCACAGGACCCGGAATTGCTGTAGATGAGCCTGACCGTCGGTACCCGCCAGGGTATAGGTGGGCAGGGGCTGACGTCGAGCCTGCAGGTATTCCTGCAGCCGGGTCTTCGGATCCTTGATGGGCTGATCCGGGGAAATGGCTGCCAGCTTGGCTGTGAACAGATTGCCCACCACGGCTTTGGCCTGCTCAAAACCGGCATCCAGATAGACGGCACCGAAGAGGGCTTCCAGGGTGTCCGCCAGGATGGAGGGACGGGTATGGCCGCCGCTTTTCAGCTCCCCTTCCCCCAGGCGCAAATGGTCGCCCACGGCAAGGCCCTGGGCCAGCTCATAAAGGGTGTCTTTCTTTACCAGATTGGCGCGCAGACGGGACAAGTCACCCTCCGGCAGCGCGGGGAAGCGGGAAAACAGCAGGTGGGCGACAACGCAGTTGAGAATGCTATCGCCCAGAAACTCCAGGCGCTCGTTGTGCGGCGTGCTGTGGCTGCGGTGGGTCAAGGCCGTGCGCAGCAGGCTGGGGTCGGCAAATTCGTGGCCGAGGCGGCGGGCAAAGGCCGCCTCGAAAGCGGTCAGGCGAACGGTGTCAGTCACCCTTGTTACCTGAAGCGCTGCCCTGGAAGTCGATGAACAGGCTCACCGGACCAACCAGATGGATTTTCTTGGCATAGGAGAAACTAATCACGACGTTACCACCATCCTTGGTCACATCCAGATCGGCTCCGCTAATAGATGAAATAGCGTCGATGGTTGCCCGGCGATCAAAAGACTTGCGAACATCCCCCACCGTTATTCCACCAGCGGGACTTTCTGCAGCAACGGCCTTGACCGTCTTCACGATGGTGAAGTACTCAATGACGGCTGGCACCACCTTCATGCCCAGAATGCCGCCAAAGACGACGATGAACACCCACATCAAAAAACTGGAAAGGGCCACCCCTGCTTGCGGCTTACGCGACATGTCGTTCCCCCGTGGCTTACTTGAACCGGCCAATACGGCTCAGGTCGTTGAAATTGAACCAGACAAAGAAGGCCTTGCCGACAATGTTCTCGTCGGGCACAAAGCCCCAGGCGCGGCTGTCCCGGCTGTTGTCCCGGTTATCCCCCATGACGAAGTAATGGCCGGGAGGAACAGTGCAGATGACGCCTGCGTTATTGTAGAGACAATTCTCGCGGCCCGGAAAGTGCGCCGCATCCATGATGAAGGCCGGCGCATCCACATCATTGAGGAAGCGGTGGCTTACCTCCCCCAGGGTTTCGGTGTACTGCTTCGAATAGTAAAGCCGCTCGGAGTGCAAATAATCGTCCTGTGGCTGGGCCTCCAGAGGCTGGCCGTTGATGGTCAGCCGCTTGTTCTGATAGGCAACCTTGTCGCCCGGCAGGCCCACCACCCGCTTGATGTAATCGAGGGAGGGATCCTCCGGATAACGGAAGACCATCACCTCGCCGCGCTGAGGCTGGTTGATATCAATGATTTTCTTGTTGATCACCGGCAGGCGGATGCCGTAGGTGAACTTGTTTACCAGGATGAAATCACCGATCAGCAGGGTGGGAATCATGGAGCCGGAAGGAATCTTGAAAGGCTCGACAACGAAGGAACGCAGGCCGAATACCACCAGGATCACCGGAAAGAAACCGGCACCGTATTCCACCCACCAAGGGTCTTTGGCCCCGGCAAGCCGCTGCTTGGCCAACCACAGGGAATCCAGGGCCCAGATGGCGCCGCTGGCGACTAGCAGCAGCAGGAGGATCAGAGCGAAATTCAAGACAATGTCCTTTACTTGCTATCGACGCGCAGTACGGCGAGGAAGGCTTCCTGGGGAATTTCCACGCTGCCCACCTGCTTCATGCGCTTCTTGCCGGCCTTCTGCTTTTCCAGCAGCTTCTTCTTCCGGGAAATGTCGCCGCCGTAGCATTTGGCCAGCACGTCCTTGCGCATAGCCCGCACGTTTTCCCGGGCGATGATGTTGGAGCCGATGGCTGCCTGGATGGCCACTTCGTACATCTGGCGCGGAATCAGTTCGCGCATCTTGGCCGCAAGTTCGCGGCCGCGATAAGGCGCGTTGGCCCGGTGCACGATGATGGACAGGGCATCCACCTTCTCGCTGTTGATGAGAATGTCCACCTTCACCACATCGGCCGCCCGGTATTCCTTGAACTCATAGTCCAGGGAGGCATAACCCCGGGAAACGGACTTCAGTTTGTCGAAGAAGTCCATCACCACTTCGGCCATGGGCATCTCATAGACCAGCTTCACCTGACGACCGTGGTAGTGCATGTCCACCTGGTTGCCGCGCTTAGCGTTGCACAAGGTGATAACGCTGCCCAGGTAGTCCTGGGGCACAAAAATGGTGGCCGTGATCATGGGCTCGCGGATTTCCTCCACCTTGCCGCCATCGGGCAGCTTGGAGGGGTTCTCCACCTGGATAACGGAGCCGTCGCGCATCACCACTTCATAAACCACGGTGGGGGCGGTGGTGATCAGGTCCTGATCGAATTCCCGCTCCAGGCGCTCCTGCACGATTTCCATGTGCAGCAGGCCGAGGAAGCCGCAGCGGAAGCCGAAACCCAGGGCCTGGGAGACTTCCGGCTCGAACTGCAGGGAGGCGTCGTTGAGGCGCAGTTTCTCCAGGGAGTCCCGCAGCTGGTCGTACTGGTTGGATTCCACCGGATAGAGCCCGGCGAACACCTGGGGCTTGATTTCCTTGAAGCCGGGCAGGGCTTCCTGGGCCGGCCGATCCACCAGGGTGACGGTATCGCCCACCTTGGCGGCATTCAGTTCCTTGATGCCGGAAATGATGAAGCCCACCTCGCCGGCCCGCAGTTCGCTGCGGGAAACGGACTTGGGCGTGAACACCCCGACCTGCTCGCACAGGTGCACCGCACCGGTGGACATCAGGCGGATCTTGTCCTTGGGCTTCAGCACCCCATCCACCACCCGCACCAGCATCACCACGCCGACGTAGTTGTCGAACCAGGAATCCACCAGCAGGGCCTTCAGCGGCGCTTCGGGATCACCCTTGGGCGGGGGGATGTTGGCAATGACGGATTCGAGAATGTCTTCCACCCCCAGGCCGGTCTTGGCGGAAGCCAGCACCGCATCGGTGGCGTCGATGCCGATGACGTCTTCGATTTCCTGCCGTGCGCCATCCGGGTTGGCAGACGGCAAGTCAATCTTGTTCAGCACCGGCACCACTTCCACCCCCAGTTCAAGGGCGGTATAGCAGTTGGCCACGGTCTGGGCTTCCACCCCTTGGGAGGCATCCACCACCAGCAGTGCGCCTTCGCAGGCCGAGAGGGAACGGGAGACTTCATAGGAGAAGTCCACGTGCCCCGGGGTGTCGATGAGATTCAGGTTGTAGACCTTGCCGTCCCGCGCCTTGTAGCTGAGAGCGGCCGTCTGGGCCTTGATGGTGATGCCCCGCTCCCGCTCCAAATCCATGGAGTCGAGCACCTGAGCTTCCATTTCCCGGTCGGAAAGGCCGCCGCAGAGATGGATGATACGGTCCGCCAGGGTGGATTTACCGTGGTCGATGTGGGCGATGATGGAGAAGTTGCGGATGTGTTGCATATGAGAAAAAGGGTGCTGTGCAGCACCCTTTTGAATTTGGCCGGAAAGCGCGGATTCTAGCGGATTTTGGCCAAAACTTCACGGACGGCAGGCGCATCCAGAAAGTAATGGCAAATCTCCTCGCCCTGATACAGGAGAACGGGCACCAACTCGCCCCAGCGTTCCTCCAGAGCCGGGTCCTCGTCCACGTCCACCACTTCGACCTGAGCCGAAAATTCGGCTGCAATCGGCGCCAGGGCCGCTTCCATGTCATGACAGAGATGGCAATAAACCCGTCCCAGCAATTGCAGGACGACAGGCGCCACGGGATTCATTTCAGTTGCCACCATTGATCCCCTTCACCGTAACAAAGGTTTGCATCTCGCCCCGGCGGATGAGCAGGGTGACGTTGCTCCCCTTCTCAAAGGCTGCCAGCTGCCGGTTGAACTGCTCCACCGTGCGCACCTCGATGTTGGCCCCCTTGTTGATGATGGCCAGCACCACATCCCCTGGCCGCAGGTCAGAACGGGCCGCCGTACCGCGCACATCCTCCACCAACAGGCCGCCACTAATCTTTAGCTCCCGCTTCTGTTCCGCCGTCAGTTCGGAAACAACGAGCCCCAGCCGGTTGGCCTGAGGCTCCGCAGACTTGCCCTTGCGGGCAGCACGCCCTTCCGCCTTGTCGTCAGAAGGCATTTCGCCAACGGTCAGGGTCAGCTCTCGGGATACCCCCTTGCGCCAGACCTGCAGGGAAGCCCGGGTCCCCGGCCGCACGCCCCCCACCATGCGCGGTAGGTCACTGGAAGCACCGACAGGTTTGCCATCGAATTTGAGAATGACGTCCCCGGCCTCCACGCCGGCCTTGTCTGCCGGGCCACCAGGCTCCACGGAATTGACGATGGCGCCGCCGACCCGGGCCAGTCCGAAGGACTCCGCCAGCTCCTTGGTCACCTCCTGGATCACCACGCCTATACGGCCCCGGCTGACCTTGCCGTTGCTGCGCAGTTGCCCCTGGATATCCATGGCCACATCGATGGGAATGGCGAAGGCAATGCCCTGATAGCCACCGGAACGGCTATAGATCTGGGAGTTGATACCCACCACCTCGCCCTTCATGTTGAACAGGGGGCCACCCGAGTTGCCGGGGTTAATTGCCACATCGGTCTGAATGAAGGGCACGTAGTTTTCCTGGGGCAAGGAACGCCCCTTGGCACTGACAATGCCTGCCGTCACCGAATTGTCAAAGCCGAAGGGCGAGCCAATGGCCACCACCCACTCCCCCACCCGCAGGGCGGCAGGATCGCCCAAGCGAGCCACGGGCAAACCGCTGGCGTCGATCTTGATCAGGGCCACATCGGTACGCTTGTCGGCACCGATGACCTTGGCGCGGAACTCCCGCTTGTCCGTCAAGCGAACGGTGATTTCATCGGCCTGATCCACCACATGGGCGTTGGTCAGAATGTAGCCTTCAGGACTAGTGATGAAGCCAGAGCCCAGGGACTTGCTTTCGGATTCCCGCCCCCAGCCATTACCGGGCGCCCCCTGGCCAAACGGGGTATTCGGCCCGAAACGGCGGAAAAAATCGAATAGCGGATCATCCTCGTCAAAGGGGAATGGCGCCCCGCCACGCTTCTGGCGTACCACCTGGGTGGTGCTGATATTGACGACCGTATTGCCGTACTTCTCCACCAGATCGGCAAAGTCCGGCAGGCTGCGGGCATCAGCCCCATGCAGGGAGAAAGACAAGGCAACCAGGGCAAACAACGTGGCAAGACGTTTCATGACGAAGCGCATCCTTTCGTTGAAGCGTTGAGTTTGAGATATCAGAGACGTTGCCGGATTACCGGCTGAAAACGGGGAGATGCAGCGCTTCGGTGCTGCAGGTAACGAACCAGAAACCAGGCGGTCCCGCCGCCGCATAGCGCCCCTAGCAACGCCCCTGCATCCCGGCTACCGGAAAAAGCGGATATCCATCCGCCAAGCATGGCACCGAAAATCAGCAACAGAAGCGGCAGGACATAGAGCAACAAGACGCTGCGCGAGACAGCCCCATCGGGCACACCAATGGCCACCCTGTCGCCCACCTGGGCATTCAGCGGGTTGAGGACCCGGAAATGACGGGGCCCGTGGCAGAACAACTGGGCCGCATTGTTGCCGCCACAGCCGCCTTTTTCGTGGCAGCGGCCACACCCCCCCTGACTAGCCTCCACCAGGGCGTAGGCACCATCCAGCCCGGTAACGGTCGCTTGGGTTTCAATCATGGAACAGGAAGAAGATCAGACGAAAAGGCAATCAATGGTGGCAATAGTGACGCATCCCGGCGCCCTGCCTGCCAATGCGAAACGGCTGGCCGGATACGCGGGGAACCGGCAAAAAAACCCGGGGAACAACGACGCCACCACCTTGCCGCAGGCAATCGCCAATCAGGTGATACACACCCCACTGGCGGCGCCACGGGGCAGAACGAAGCAGCCGGGAGATGGCCCGTTCGGCCAGGGGCTGTTCCAACTCCCCGTCCACCAGGGCGGAAAGCAGCAATCTCATGATCTCACCACCTTCGATCAGGGGCGGTATCCAGCAGTGGCCTCAGTTTGGTTGCCACCGCTTCCCGCGCCCGGAAAATACGGGAGCGGACCGTGCCGATGGGACAATCCATGATCTTGGCAATTTCCTCGTAGCTCAAGCCCTCCAGCTCCCGCAACATGATGGCGGTGCGGAGTTCCTCGGGCAGCGCATCCATCGCCGCATTCACCGTTTCACCGATCTGCTTCGACAACAGCAGGTTTTCCGGGGTGTTGATATCCCGTAATTGCTCGCCATCATCAAAAGTTTCGGCCTCCTCCGAATCGAACTCGGTAGAAGTAGGCGCCCGCCGACCCTGGGCCACCAGGTAATTCTTGGCCGTGTTGATGCCGATACGGTATAGCCAAGTGTAGAACGCGCTGTCGCCGCGGAAAGATGGCAAGGCACGATAGGCCTTGATGAAGGCCTCCTGGGCCACATCCTCCACTTCCGCCGGATCACGGATGAATCGGGATAGAAGACGGCCCAGCTTGCGCTGGTACTTGGCAACCAGCAACTCGAAAGCCCGCTTCTCACCGGATTGCGCCCGCTCGACCAGTTTTTGGTCAATCTCGCGTTCGCTCATGCTGTATGGATACCTTTTTTGGGGTGGTCGATGGCGCGCGGCGGCGCCTCCTTGATCAGGCGCAGTATAACGCAAGCCGTCTGCCCAACGACAAACCCCGACAGCACGAACTGGCAATTCAGACCGGCGCCGCCAGACAAAGTTTCCCGTTCGCCAGCGCACCTCAAAAAACGCCCTCGTCCGCTCGTGCTATAGTTTCAAGCCCTACGGTTCCCACGATCCCGTCTGGTCGTGGATGCAACAGCGGCACAACAAGAAGGCGCATCGTGGCCCAGCAATTCGACGTACTCATCATTGGCAGCGGTCTGGCAGGACAGTCCGCCGCCCTTCGCCTGGCAGACACCCACCGGGTCGCCCTGATCAGCAAGCGGTCCCTGGAGGACAGCGCCAGTTCCTGGGCCCAGGGCGGCATTGCCGCAGTCCTGGATAGCCAGGATTCCATCGAAGCCCACATCCGGGACACTTTTGAAGCAGGGGCCCACCTCAACGACGCCAAGGCCACCCGCTATGTGGTGGAAAACGGCCGGCGAGCCATCGACTGGCTGATCGAACAGGGCGTTCCTTTCACCAAGGATGAAAAGGGCTATCACCTGACCCGGGAAGGCGGCCATAGTACCCGCCGGGTTATCCACGTGGCCGATGCCACCGGTCTGGCCGTGCAGGACACACTGACCCGCAAGGTGCGCCGACACCCCAACATCACGGTGCTGGAGCAGCACATCGCCATCGACCTGATTACCGGTGCCAAGCTGGGACTGGCCGAGCAGCGCTGCTATGGCGCTTATGCCCTGGATACCCGCAGCGGCGAAATCGGCACCATCGGCGCCCAGGCCACCATGATTGCCACCGGCGGTGCCGGCAAGGTCTATCTCTACACCACCAATCCGGATACTTCCACCGGCGACGGCATCGCCATGGCCTGGCGGGCAGGCTGCCGGGTGGCCAATATGGAATTCATCCAGTTCCACCCCACCTGCCTCTACCACCCCCAGGCCAAGTCCTTCCTCATTTCCGAAGCCGTACGCGGTGAGGGCGGCATCCTGCGCCTGCCAGA
Source organism: Azospira sp. I13 (assembly GCF_003112695.1). GTDB lineage: Bacteria > Pseudomonadota > Gammaproteobacteria > Burkholderiales > Rhodocyclaceae > Azospira. Next base: position 392,892 of record NZ_BFBP01000003.1, on the reverse strand, counting down.
CGGCACCCGCTTCATGCCCGACCATGACCCGCGGGCGGAACTGGCGCCGCGGGACGTGGTGGCCCGGGCCATCGACTTCGAGATGAAAAAGCGAGGCCTGGATTGCGTCTTCCTGGATATTTCCCACAAGCCCAAGGAATTCCTGCTGGAGCACTTCCCCAACATCCATGCCCGTTGCCTGGAACTCGGCATCGACATCACCAAGGACCCTATCCCCGTGGTGCCAGCCGCTCACTACACCTGTGGCGGCATCGTTACCGATCTCAAGGCCCGGACCGATATTCCAGGGCTCTATGCCGCCGGGGAAGCCTCATGCTCCGGCCTGCACGGCGCCAACCGCCTGGCCTCCAACTCCCTGCTGGAGTGCGTGGTGTTTTCCGAAGCGGCCGTGGCCGATATCAAGGCCCAGCCGGGGGTGACGATTCCCAGCCTGCCCCAGTGGGATGCCAGCCGCGTTTCCGACCCGGACGAGGAAATCGTCATTTCCCACAATTGGGACGAACTGCGCCGCTTCATGTGGGACTACGTGGGCATCGTGCGCACCAACAAACGCCTACAGCGGGCTCAACACCGGATTCGCCTGCTGATGCGGGAGATTGACGAGTTCTATGTCAACTTCCGGGTCAGCAATGATCTGATTGAACTGCGCAATCTGGTGGCCACCGCCGATCTCATCGTCCGCTGCGCCCTACAGCGCAAGGAAAGCCGCGGCCTGCACTTCAGCCGCGACTATCCGGATCTTCTGCCCAAGCCCCGCAATACGCTGCTCAGGAAGGCGCGTCGCCGCTGAAGCGGGCTCGCCATTTCAACCACACCCGGAGTCGTCGAAAAGACTCCGGGGAGTCCAGCGAATCCCCCAGAATGACCCGCCCCCTGGGCAAGCGCCAGGCATCGGGCTCGTCGTCCAGGCGATAGCGCAACACTACTGCACCCGGCCAGACGGCTCCCGGCAGCAGCAGAATGCCGGGCGACGCGCCATCGACGAGGCCACAAGCCACCTCCCCTTTCTTCCCCAGACGCAGCCACTGCAAGCCCCTGCTACTGTGCAAACTCCGTTGCTGAACCAACAGGGACAGCAGTATTCCGGCACCTAGCACGCCCTTTGCCAGCAGCGGCATGGCGGCAATAAAAACGCCGCCTAAAGCGGCGGCGTGCATGGCAAAAGACAACCTTGCCAGTCGGCGGGAGGGGCGCAATTGCAAACGCAGCGGCAGCCCCATCCCTTTTTTCCGTCAGATGCGCTTGAATACCAGGGAACCGTTGGTCCCGCCGAAACCGAAGTTGTTCTTCAGTGCCACATCGATCTTCATATCCCGGGCCGTGTTGGCACAGTAATCCAGGTCGCATTCGGGATCCTGGTTGAAGATGTTGATGGTGGGGGGCGACACCTGGTGATGTACGGCCAACACGGAGAAGATGGATTCGATACCGCCAGCACCACCGAGAAGGTGGCCGGTCATGGACTTGGTGGAGTTCACCACCAGCCCCTTGGCGGCATCGCCGAAGGCCAGCTTGATCGCATCGGTTTCGTTCTTGTCACCCAGCGGGGTGGAAGTGCCGTGGGCGTTCAGATACTGCACCTGGTCCGGATTGATGCCGGCATTGCGCAGGGCGTTGAGCATGGAACGCTTGGGACCATCCGTGCTCGGGGCGGTCATGTGATAGGCGTCACCACTCATGCCATAGCCAGCCAGCTCCGCATAAATGCGGGCGCCACGGGCCTTGGCGTGCTCGTATTCCTCGAGCACCAGCACACCACCGCCTTCGCCCAGCACGAAACCATCCCGATCCTTGTCCCAGGGCCGGCTAGCGGTCTCGGGATCATCATTGCGGGTGGACAGGGCGCGAGCTGCGCAGAAGCCGCCCATGCCCAGGGGCGTCACAGTGGATTCGGCACCGCCGGCCACCATCACGTCGGCATCGCCGTATTCGATGATGCGGGCAGCTTCGCCGATGTTGTGGGTGCCGGTAGTACAGGCAGTCACAACGGCAATATTGGGGCCCTTGTAGCCATACATGATCGACAGGTTGCCGGAAATCATGTTGATGATGGAGCCGGGAACGAAGAAGGGAGAAACCTTCCGCACACCGCCGGCGATGTAATCGTCCTTGGTGTTTTCAATCAGCGGCAGGCCACCGATGCCGGAGCCGATGGCTACGCCGATACGCTCGGCATCCACCGGATTGGCTTCGAGCCCGGCGTCCTTGATGGCCTGGATGCCGGCTGCCATGCCGTAATGGATGAAAGTATCCATGCGGCGGGCGTCCTTGGCGGAAATGTAGGTACCAATGTCGAAATTCTTCACCTCACCGGCGATGCGGGTGGGGAAGGTGGAAGCATCGAATTTGGTGACGGCTGCAATACCGGAGCGACCGGCCAGAAGGTTTTGCCAAGCTTCTTCAACGCTATTGCCGACCGGGGAGACGAGACCCAGGCCAGTGATGACGACGCGACGACGTGCCAACTTATGCTCCGGAAAAAAAGAAGGGAGGGGTGCTGCGGAGTACGAAAACGACGGGAGACGAACAGGACCGGCCTTTCGTACCCCCTATGCCAATGCTGGACCGGCGCCACTAGGGCGCCGGCTGCAGGGGAAGTCCCGTGCCCGGGAAATTACTTCTTGTGAGCCAGGACGTAGTCGATGGCTTGCTGCACGGTGGTGATCTTCTCGGCATCTTCGTCGGGAATCTCGGTCTCGAATTCTTCTTCGAGGGCCATCACCAGTTCGACGGTGTCCAGAGAATCGGCACCGAGGTCATCCACGAAGGAGGACTCGTTCTTGATGTCGGCTTCGTTAACGCCGAGTTGCTCGGCAACGATCTTCTTGACGCGCTGTTCCAGGTTTTCCATTAAGGACTCCTTCCCTGTTATCGGGTATCAGACAAACTTGCTTATTTTACCAAAACGCCCCGCGCTTACAAAACGCGAGGCACGAAAGCGGAAAACCGCCATTAATCCATATACATACCGCCGTTGACATGGATGGTGCTACCGGTCACGTAGCGTGCAGCCGGGGAGGCCAGGAAAGCTACGGCGGCGGCGATGTCCTCCGGGCTGCCGAGGCGACCCAGGGGAATATTGCTCAGTAGACCGTCCTTCTGCTTGTCGTCCAGGGCTTTGGTCATGTCGGTATCAATGAACCCGGGAGCGACACAATTGACGGTGATGTTGCGGCTGCCCAGTTCCCGCGCCAGGGAGCGGGTCATGCCGGAAACACCGGCCTTGGCAGCACAGTAGTTGGCCTGGCCAGGGTTGCCGGCATGCCCCACCACAGAGGTGATGTTGATGATACGGCCGGTGCGAGCCTTCATCATGCCCCGCATGACAGCCTTGGAAAGGCGGAAAACGGCCTTGAGATTGGTGTCGATCACCGCATCCCATTCGTCGTCCTTCATGCGCATGGCCAGGTTGTCACGGGTGATGCCGGCGTTGTTCACCAGGATGGAAACTGGACCGGCCTCCTTCTCAATGTCGCCCATCAGGGCGTCCACCTGGGCCTGGTCGCGCACTTCCAGCACCGCTCCCTTGCCCTTGGCGCCGGCCTCAGCCAGGTAGGCCGAAATCTTGGCAGCGCCATCAGCGCTGGTGGCAGTCCCCACCACCGTGGCACCCAAACGGGCCAGTTCGAGGGCAACAGCCTTGCCGATACCCCGGGAAGCCCCGGTCACGAGGGCGATTTGTCCTTGCAGCATGGGTTTCACTCCAGGTTGAGATTGGCTTCGATTGCTGCCAGGTCGGCCAGAGCCAAGCCATTGACGCCATCGGCGCAACGCTTGGTGAGGCCGGCCAAGACCTTGCCGGGACCACATTCGGCGACATGGGTCACACCCAGGGCCGCCATCTTTTGAATAGTCTCGACCCAGCGCACCGGATTATAGGCCTGGCGGACCAGCGCATCGCGAATGCGGTCCGGATCGGACTCCACGGCCACATCGACGTTATTGACCACGGGAATGGCCGGAGCCTTCAGTTCCAGTTCAGCCAGACGGGCAGCGAGCTTGTCGGCGGCTGGGCGGATCAGGGAAGAATGGAACGGCGCGGAAACCGGTAAGGCGACGGCACGCTTTGCGCCTTTGGCCTTGCACACTTCCATGGCCCGCTCCACAGCAGCCTTGTGGCCGGCAATGACGGTCTGGCCAGCAGCATTGAAATTGACCGGTTCTACCACTTCGCCCTGGGCCGCTTCGGCACAGGCAGCACGAATGCCATCGTCGTCCAGGCCGAGAATGGCGGCCATGGCGCCGGTACCCAGGGGCACGGCCTCCTGCATGGCGGCGGCGCGCAGGCGCACCAGAGGTACGGCATCCTTGAACTGCAGCACACCGGCGGCCACCAGGGCGGAATATTCACCAAGGCTATGCCCGGCGAGCACGGCGGGAAGCTTGCCGCCCTTTTCCTGCCACAGGCGCCAGGCAGCAATGCCTGCAGTAAGCATGACCGGCTGGGTGTTTACCGTCTGAGCCAGCACTTCGGCCGGGCCTTCGGCCACCATCTGCCACAGGTCCTGCCCCAGGGCTGCAGAAGCCTCGCCGAAGGTGGCACGCACCACAGCGGAATCGCCGTAAGCGCCCATCATGCCGACGGACTGGGAACCCTGACCGGGGAATACAAATGCAAATGCCATGATGTCGATCTTCCGCGAATGTTCTTAGAACTGGAGCAGCACGGCGCCCCAGGTGAAGCCACCACCGACGCCCTCCAGCAGGACTTTCTGGCCCCGCTGAACACGGCCGTCCCGCACCGCGGCATCCAGGGCCAGGGGGACGGAAGCGGCGGAGGTATTGCCATGGCGATCCACGGTCACCACCACTTTGTCCGGACTGATGCCCAGTTTCTTTCCAGTGGATTCAATGATGCGCAGGTTGGCCTGGTGGGGAATGAGCCAGTCAACATCGCTGCTGGAAATTCCAGCCGCGTTACAGGTCTCGGTTGCCACATCGGAGAGTACCCGGACAGCAAACTTGAAAACAGCCTGGCCGTCCATGCGCAGGAAGGGGTCGCCGACAATGGCACCACCAGCAACATTGCCAGGCACAGAGAGAATGCCGTGGTGGCTACCGTCGGCGTGCAGGGCAGTAGCCAGAATACCCGGTTCCTCGGAAGCCTCCAGCACGACAGCGCCAGCCCCGTCGCCGAACAGAACACAGGTGCCCCGGTCGTTCCAATCCAGAATGCGGGAGAAGACTTCAGCCCCGACCACCAACGCCTTTTTATGACTGCCGGAGCGGACAAATTTCTCCGCTACCGTCAAGGCATAGACGAAACCGGCACAGACCGCCTGAACATCAAAGCAGGTAGCCCCCTTGTTGCCCAGCTTGCTCTGCAGCAGGCAGGCGGTACTGGGGAAAATGAAGTCGGGCGTGGAAGTGGCAACGATGATCAGATCCAGCTCGGCAGCATCGACACCAGCCATCTCCAAAGCGCGGCGGGCAGCTTCGAAGCCGAGCTCACTGGAAGTCTGGCCAGGCTCGGCCAAGTGACGGTTGCGGATGCCGGTACGGGTGGCTATCCACTCGTCACTGGTATCCACGCCGCGAGCGACCAGATCATCGTTGCTCACGGCCTGGGGCGGCAAGTAGCTACCCACCCCGGTAATCTTAGCGTACATATTAGGCTGGCTCCTGAACCGCAATCGCGGTGTCTTGGGGAGAAGCGGAAACATAACGGGCAACCTGGTCGGCGATGCGATCCAGCACACGGCCGCGAGCCTCTTCGGCAGCCCGTTCAATGGCATGCCGGAAAGCAAAGGCATCGGCAGAACCGTGGCTCTTCACTACGATGCCCTTGAGGCCGAGGAGGCTGGCGCCGTTGTAGCGACGATGATCGACCCTGTCCTTGAAGCCTTTCAGCACGGGCATGGCAAGCAGGGCGATCAGTTTGGTCAGCAGATTGCGGCTAAAGGCTTCCTTGAGGAACGTGGACAGCATCTGGGCCAGGCCTTCGGAGGTCTTCAGGGCGACGTTGCCGACAAAGCCGTCACATACGACGACTTCGGCCTCACCCTTATAAACCCCGTCACCCTCAACATTGCCGATGAAGTTGAGACCGGAGGTGCGCAACAGCTCGGCTGCCCGCTTGACCACCTCATTACCCTTGATGTCTTCCTCGCCGATATTGAGGATGCCCACCGTCGGTTGCTCACGGTGATCCACAGCCGCCACCAGCATTGCACCCATGATGCCGAAATGCAGCAGATGCTCGGGGGTGCAATCCACGTTGGCCCCCATATCCAGGACATGGACATGCCCCTTGACCGTCGGCAGCACCGCACAGATGGCAGGGCGATCAATGCCCGGCAACATTTTCAGTACGAACCGGGATATGGCCATGAGCGCGCCCGTGTTGCCGGCAGAAATACAGGCGTCGGCCTCCCCTTCCTTGACCAGGTTGATGGCAACCCGCATGGAAGAGTCTTTCTTGCTGCGCAAGGCCTGGGCAGGCGGCTCATCCATGGCGACCACCTCGGTGGCGTGGCGCAGGACAATCCGATCAGACAGGGGAATAGGCAGGATCGCCCGGAGTTTTTCCTCCAGGCCGACCAGAATGACACGAGCGTCCGCGTTGCGACTCAAAAACTCGAGCGCAGCCGGCACGGTGACGTTAGGACCGTGATCCCCGCCCATGCAGTCGATAGCAATGGTGATTCCCATCCGAGGACTCGAATTGGGTAAAAGAAAAGGCAGGCAGTTCACCCCGTTCGGGGAACTGCCTGCCTCGTCTGAAAGGCTTACTCGCCCTTGGCCTTGGTGACCTTCTTGCCGCGGTAGAAACCGTTCGGGCTGATGTGGTGACGCAGGTGCACTTCACCGGTGGTGGATTCCACGGCCAGAGCAGGGGTGGTCAGGAAATCGTGGGAACGATGCATGCCACGCTTGGACGGGGACTTTTTGTTCTGTTGAACGGCCATAACTAGCTCCTAAAAAAACGTTAAGCCTTACCCTTGAGGCCGGCCAGCACGGCAAAGGGAGATTCCTTCACCGACTGCTCACCGCCTGCAGGGAGGCTGCAACCATCGTGACGCGGCACCACCGGCAGGCCGAGGATCACCTCGTCCTCGATCAGCGCCAGCACATCGAGTTTCTTTTCCGCCGGGAGAAAGTCCCTGGAATCGTCTTCCAGGTCCTCCTGGGTGAGATCGGCCTCGCTTTCCAGCAATTCGAGAGTGCTCTCGACATGCAACGGAAAATCCAGACGTTCCATGCACCGCTGGCACCGCAACGGGATGAAACCATCCAGCTGCAGCTGCAACTGGGCTTTGCCCAGCGCGCCGACCCGGCCCTTGAGCCGATAATGCACACCACCGCTAACTTCCGTCAGCAAGTCATGCACCCGGGGCATGTCGGCCATTGCGAGATCGCCCTCTAAAATACCGGCATCCCGTGCAAAAGCCTGACTATCGATCACAACCTGTTGCGACATAAGGCGCGGATGATATTATTTTCGGCTTGCCATGTCAAAGAAAAACACACCTGGGAAATCAGGCTTTAGGCCGCAAAGGCAAAGACTTATACACACTTCGCACAGACTTCATTGACCACCTTCCCCCAACCCAAGTTACGGCCCCTGCGACCATCTGGTGGCGGGAATCGCATTCTACATATCCCCATGCCCCACCCTCCTCTCGTTCTTGCGTCTACCTCCCCTTTTCGTCGGGAACTCCTGGCCCGGCTGAACCTTCCGTTTACGGCAGTAGCCCCGGACGTGGATGAATCCCCTCTTCCCGGGGAACTGCCCGAGCAAACAGCGCTACGCCTCTCCGAAAAAAAGGCCAGGGCCGTGGCGGCCCTGCACCCCAATGCGCTGATCATTGGCAGCGACCAGGTCGCCAGTCTGGAGGGAGAAATTTTCGGCAAACCCGGAGATCACCCCCGGGCCGCAGCCCAATTGCAGCGCATGCGGGGAAAGACGGTCAATTTTTATACTGGGCTGTGCCTCTACAACAGCCGCACCGGGGCCAGCCATTTGCAGGGCATCCCCACCCTGGTCACTTTCCGCCATGTCAGCGACGACGAAATCGAACGCTACCTTAAGGCTGAAACACCCTATAACTGCGCCGGCAGCGCCAAATGTGAAGGCCTGGGCATTGCACTCATCGCCCGCATGGAAGGCCCGGATCCCAACGCTCTTATCGGTCTCCCCCTCATCGCCCTATGCGACATGCTGCGGGCGGAGTCTGTCCAAATTCTGTAAATCCCCCATGAACACCACCCCCTCCCCCTCACCCGCTGCCGGTACGCTTTTTTTAATCCCCGTCCCCCTGGGGCCAACACCGCCGGATTCTGTTCTCCCGGCAGCAGTCTGTGAGCAGACGCGGCAACTGCGCCATTTCATCGCCGAAAATGCGAAGAGCGCTCGAGCGTTTCTCAAAACCATCGGCATGCCGGTGGCGCTGCAGGAAATTCAAATCCGGGAACTCAACGAGCACACCCGCAGCAACGAATTGCCCGCCCTGTTGGAAGACTTGCGCCAGGGCAACGATGTGGGACTGGTGTCCGAAGCCGGCTGCCCTGGTGTGGCCGACCCCGGCGCCGATCTGGTACGACTAGCCCAGCGGGAGTCGATTCCAGTCTCTCCTCTGGTAGGCCCCTCTTCCCTGCTATTGGCCCTCATGGGCTCCGGCCTGTGCGGCCAGCGCTTTGCCTTTCACGGCTACCTGCCGGCCAAGGAGGATGAACGAAGCAAGCGGTTAAAGGCTCTGGAGCAGGAATCCCGGCGCCTGAATCAAACCCAGATGTTTATCGAAACCCCGTACCGCAATACCCAGATGATGGAGAGCCTGACCCGTCACCTGACTCCGGACACCCTGCTCTGCCTGGCCAGCAGCCTGACCCTGCCGCAACAACGACTACGCACTCGAACCATCGCCCAATGGCGCAAAGAGGAAGAGGCAACCGCCAAGGAACCGACGGTCTTCCTCTTCCTGGCCCCCTAGGGCATTACCGGGCCTGGGGCTCGGCTGCCTGCCCCAGGGCCTTAACGGCTCCCTGCATCATGTCGGCTCCGAAACGCTTGGCAAAACGCTCGGCAATATTTTCCTTCTGGGTGTAATCGATCACCTTTTCGGCTTTGATCACATCCCGCGCCACGCTGCTGACGGTGCCGTAGCCATCAGCCAGACCCAGTTCGATGCTGCGGGCCCCCGTCCATACCAGACCAGTGAACATTTCCGGTGTTTCCTTGAGGCGCTGGCCGCGCCCCTGCTTGACCACGTCGATGAACTGCTTGTGGATTTCTCCCAGCATGGTCTGGGCCATCAGTTTCTGCTTCGGATCCTGAGGCGAAAAGGGATCCAGAAAGCCCTTGTTCTCGCCAGCGGTCAGCAGGCGGCGCTCCACGCCCAGCTTGTCCATGGTGCCGGTAAAGCCAAAACCATCCATGAGTACGCCGATGGAGCCCACCAGGCTGGCCTTGTCTACAAAGATCTTGTCCGCAGCGGCGGCCACGTAATAACCGCCAGAAGCGCAGACATCCTCCACCACCACATAGAGGGGCGTCTCCGGATGCTTGGCCCGCAACCGTCGGATTTCATCGTTGATAATGCCGGACTGCACCGGGCTGCCGCCAGGGCTGTTGATCCGCAGGACCACACCAGCGGTACCCTTGTCGGCAAAGGCGGAGCGCAGGGCAGAATTGATCTTGTCGGCACTTGCCTCACCACCGGAATCAATTACCCCCTTCAATTGCACCAGGGCCGTATGTCGTCCATCGGCCAGCTTTTCCGTATCGCCCCAGTCCACTGCTAGCACCAGCACCACGGAAACATAAACAAAGGCCAGCAGCTTGAAGAAAATTCCCCAGCGCCGCCGGGCCTTCTGCTCCGCGAGGGAGGCGAAGGCCAGCTTTTCCAGCGTCTTGCGTTCCCAGGAAGGGTCGCTGCCGGGCTTGCCAGAATAATCGGGAGGGGGCAGGGTCGGTATATCCACGTTGGGTCAGTCCGAATCTAAGTAGTAAACAGCGCCGTCCCGCTCTTCCACGTCAAGGGGGGTCAAGCCCTTGCCGTGGCAGCGTCCCCCCAGGCATTGGCCGGATTCGGGAGCATAGAGGGCGCCATGGGTGGCACAAACCAAGTATAGCTTGGAGTGATCAAAAAACTCTCCATGCTGCCAATCGAGTTCTATGGGCACATGGGCACAGCGATTGAGATAGGCGCGAACCTGCCCGGAAAAGCGCACGGCAAACGCCGATTCTTCCCGTCCCCGACGGGTGACGGTAAAACGCACCCCACGCCCACCTTCTTCCAGGTCAGCGCTGGCGCAGATCAGGCGTGCTGACGCAGCCATGCCGCCAGGTCTGCCAGCTGGGAGAAACTGGCCAGCGGCTCGTGGGCCTCGAGGGTTGCCGCCGGATGGGCGCCATAGCTGACAGCCAAGGCAGGGACTCCTGCATTACGGGCCATGAGCAGATCGTGAGTGGTATCACCGATCATCACCGTACGCTCCGGCGATGCCCCCAACTCGTCCATCAGTTCCTCAAGCATTTGGGGATGGGGCTTGGAAAAACACTCGTCGGCACAACGACTGGCATGGAAGCTCGCACCCAGCCCGCTTACCTTGAAAGCCCGATCCAGCCCCATGCGGCTCTTACCGGTGGCGACTGCAAGCAGATGCCCTGCCTCCGCCAGTTCCTGCACCAACTCGGTTGCACCGGCAAACAATGCCAGTTCGTGATCCCGGGCAAGGTAGTGGTAACGATAACGCTCCACCATTTGCGGATAAGCGTCTGCAGCCAACCCCGGCACGGCGGAGCGCAAGGCATCCGACAAGCCCAGGCCGATGACGTGGCGAGCCTGGGCATCTGTGGGCTCGGCAACACCCAAATCCCGACTGGCAGCCTGAATGGCCGCAACGATGGCGGCCGCCGAGTCGAGCAAGGTGCCATCCCAGTCAAAAACGATAAGGTCAAAACGCTTCGCCATAGTCCTGTCGTTCACTTTCACTCAGGTGATGCAGAAAACCCGCCAGAGCCTCGGGCAGGGGCGCCTCCAAACTGAGCGGTTCCTTGCTCAAGGGATGGGGAAGCCGCATCCGCCAAGCATGGAGGAACATGCGCTTCAAGCCCTCCCGCTGCAATTCCTTGTTGAGGGCGAAATCCCCATACTTGTCATCCCCCAGGATGGGGTAGCCCAGATGGGCCAGATGCACGCGAATCTGATGAGTCCGGCCGGTACGAAGTTCCGCCTCAAGCAAGCTGAAACGCTCCCAACGAGCCACCAGACGGAAAATGGTATGAGAAGGCTTGCCTTCCGGAGCCACTCGCACCCGGCGTTCACCATTCTCTTGCAGGTACTTGAACAACGGTTGGCGGCAGTGGCGCAGCGGATCCATCCAGCGCCCCTGCACAGCCACCAGATAACGCTTGTCAGCCCCTCGGCCCGCACCACCTTCACGGAACATGTCGTGCAACGCCGTCAGGGCGGAGCGCTTCTTGGCCACCAGCAGGATGCCGGAGGTCTCCCGGTCCAGCCGGTGGGCCAATTCCAGCAGCTTGGCCTGGGGACGCTGATGGCGCAGGGCTTCGATGACGCCAAAGGACACCCCGCTGCCACCATGAACGGCAATACCAGCCGGCTTATTTACCGCCAGGAGAGCCTCATCCTCATAGAGCAAGGGAAGCTCGGCCTTGACGGCCTGCCCAGCCACTTCAGCGGCAGCCACTTCATCGGGACGACTGGCTACCCGGATGGGTGGAATACGCAACACATCCCCCGCCAGGAGGCGATAGGCGGCATCGACCCGCTTGCTATTGACCCGCACTTCGCCGCTACGCAGGATGCGGTAAATATGGCTCTTGGGAACCCCCTTGCACACTCGCAGGAGGTAGTTATCCAGGCGCTGGCCCTGTTCGTCGTCGCTGATGGTGGCCCGTGTTACGGAATTTTTGCTAACGTCGGGCATTTTGAATATACTGAAACGGATTTACGTGCGGCCTGAAAGAGGCGCTGCGCCGTGAGACCAGAAGGTTTTTCCCCTGCCGCATCATGTGCATCACTGTGTGTGCGCGGCATGACACTGAAGCGGGAAACCATGAAATCCGGCAGGCCTTGAGCGGCCTCAACCCGTGCCAACTTGTGCGGGATCAAGCCAACGCAAATCGGAACTGGTTAAGTTCGCTCACCAAAAGTAGCGATACTACTTGATTTGCGCGCCCTAAGCACGCGTCGGATCCCCGAGCAGATTTCCCGGCCCCGGTCATTTCCGGGCCCGCCGAAAGTTTTCCAGCGAATTCAGGAACACTTCCTCTTTTCACCATTAGTTGCACGCCATTCATGCGGACTTACCAAGCAAAATCCAACTAATCGTGTCGCTGCCTGCGCCGGGACTCCGTTCGTGCGAAAAGTGCGGGAGCCCAATAAATGAAACGCATGCTTTTCAATGCGACACAGGCTGAAGAACTCCGTGTCGCCATTGTCGATGGCCAGAAACTGATTGACCTCGACATTGAGTCAGCCGCCAAGGAACAACGCAAGAGCAACATCTACAAGGGTGTCATCACCCGCATCGAACCCAGCCTCGAGGCCTGTTTCGTCAACTACGGCGAAGAGCGTCACGGCTTTCTCCCGTTCAAGGAAGTTTCCCGCGCCTACTTCCAGCCCGGCGTGGACAATCGCGCCAGCATCAAGGAAGCCCTGAAGGAAGGCCAGGAAGTCATCGTCCAGGTCGAAAAGGACGAGCGCGGCAACAAGGGCGCTGCCCTCACCACCTTCGTTTCCCTGGCCGGCCGCTATCTGGTGCTGATGCCCAACAACCCCCGCGGCGGTGGCGTTTCCCGTCGCGTCGAGGGTGACGAACGGGCTGAGCTGCGCGAAGTCATGGACCAGCTGCAGGTGCCTGGCGGCATGAGCCTGATCGCCCGTACTGCTGCCATCGGCCGCAACGCCGAAGAACTGCAGTGGGACCTCAACTACCTGCTAAAGCTGTGGGAAGCCATTGAAGGCGCTGCCAGCAGCCAGTCCGGCCCCTTCCTCATCTATCTGGAAGGCAGCCTGGTCATTCGCGCCATCCGCGACTACTTCCAGCCCGATATCGGTGAAATCCTCATCGATACCGACGAGATTTTCGAGCAGGCCCGGTCCTTCATGGGCACGGTCATGCCGGCCAACGAGAACCGGGTCAAGCTCTACCGGGATGACGTTCCCCTCTTCTCCCGCTTCCAGATCGAACACCAGATCGAGTCGGCTTATTCCCGCCAGGTAAACCTGCCTTCCGGCGGCGCCATCGTCATCGACCACACCGAGGCCCTGGTCTCCGTGGACGTGAACTCTGGCCGCGCCACCCGTGGCCAGGATATCGAGGAAACCGCCCTCAAGACCAACCAGGAAGCGGCCGATGAAATCGCCCGCCAGCTGCGCTTGCGCGACCTCGGTGGCCTGATCGTCATCGACTTCATCGACATGGAGAACCAGAAGAACCAGCGTGAGGTGGAAAACCGCCTGCGCGACGCGCTTCGCCATGACCGCGCCCGGGTACAGATGGGCAAGATCAGCCGCTTCGGCCTGATGGAACTGTCCCGCCAGCGCCTGCGTCCTGCCCTGGCAGAAACCAGCTATATCCCCTGTCCGCGCTGTACCGGCACCGGCCACATTCGTTCCACCGAATCGGCTGCCCTGCACATCCTGCGCATCCTCGAAGAAGAGGCCATGAAGGACAACACCGCCGCCGTGCACACCCAGGTGCCGGTGGACGTGGCCACCTTCCTGCTCAACGAGAAGCGTCCGGACATCCAGGCCATTGAGCTGCGCCACAAGGTCACCATCCTGCTCATTCCCAATGTGCACCTGGAAACCCCGGCCCACACCATCCAGCGCCTGCGCCACGATGATCTGAACAGCGAGGACACCCAGCAGCCCTCCTACCGCATGATGGAAATGCCGGCTGAAGAAGTGAAGCAGTTGGCCAATGCCCAGAGCGAGGCCCGCCAGCCCCGCCAGGAAGCGGCCATCAAGCACATCGCCCCGGAGCAGCCCGCTCCCGTGGTGGCTGAAAAGCCCGCAGCAGCCCCCGCCAAGGCGGAAAGCGGTCTGCTCGGCAAGATTCTTTCCTGGTTCCGCAGCGAAAAGACGCCCGAAGCAGCCCCCGAGCCCGCAGCCGCCCCCCGCAAGGGCCGTGGCCAGCGTAGCGAAGGTCAGGGTCGTGGCGAACAGCGTGGTCGTGGCCGTGGCGAGCAACGTGGCCGTGGCCGCGGTGAACGCGCCGAATCTGAAGGTCGCAGCGAAGGCCGCAATGAAGGCCGTGGCGAGCGCAGCGAACGCCAGCCGCGTAATGCCGAAGCCCAGAACGACAATGCCGGCCGCGAGCAGCAACCGCGGGAAGGCCGTCGCCAGCGGGGTGAACGCGGCGAGCGGGGCGAACGCAATGCCAACGCCAATGCGACTGCCGAGAACGGCGAACAACGCAACGAGCAGCGCAAGGAACGTCGCGAGCGTCAGCCCCGCGGCGAACGAAATACTGAGGAAAAGGCCCTGCAGGCTGCCGCAACCGTTGAGGCCGTGACGCTGGCAGCCGGTGAAGGTGCTGCCGAGCAGAACGTGGCGCCCCAGGGTGAAGAAGAAGGCGGCCGCCGCGGCCGTGGCCGTCGCAATGGCCGCCGCGAACGAGGCGAACGCCGTCCGGACGCCGCCGTGGAAGCAGGTGTCGACACTGCTCCTGATGCCGCCATCGAAGTTGCCACCGGCAATGGGGAAGGCCAGCAGGCCGGCACCGAAGCCGTGCAGCAACAGGCAGCGGCTCCCGCACCCGTCGCAGCTCCGGTTCAGGCAGTCATCGAGCCGGTGGTTGCGGCTCCTGCCGACGCAGTCGTCGCCGCCCCCGAGGCCGCTGTTGCGGTGGTGGAAGCTGCGCCGGCACCGATCGTTGCCGTGGAAAGCGTCGCGGCTCCGGTAGTCGTGGAAGCTGCAGCAGTGGCCCAGCCCGAAGCGGCCGCTCCGGTGGTCGTTGCTGCGGTTACCGCAGTTGAAACGGTGGCAGCACCTGTGGTGGAAGCGCCGGTGGCACCGGTTGCTGCGCCCCAGCCTCCTGTCGCTGCCGAGCCTATCGCTCCGGTATCTCCTGTCGCCCCGGTTCAAGCTGCGGCGGTGGATATCGACCAGGCCCTCGAAGCCAGCGGTCTGGTCATGGTGGAAACCAGTCAGGAACAGGCCCAGCAAGCCCGCCAGGCCCAGGCAGTGGTGGCAGAGCAGGCTGCGCCCCGCCCCCGCCGCCCTCGCCCCGCCCCGGTGGCCGTGAGCAACGAGCCCCTGGTTCAGGTGGAAACCGGCAAGTAAGCTGACCCGACAGCCGGAGTGTCAGGGCATTCGTGCCCTGCGCCGGACAGCCTCGCAAACCCCGTCCCTGTGACGGGGTTTGTGCTTTTCGGGGGGGGTGATTTGCTGCTGATTCGCTGCTGATTCGCTGTCGATGCGCGCCCATTCAACAGCCTCGCCGGCCACGACGGCCATCCCCGCCAGCATGGGTCGCACTTCGGCAAGCTTTCCTGAACCATTCCCCGGGGAGACTGGCCGAACCTTCAGCCATGCCAGGAAATTTCACGGCAACCCCATGAGAATGCCTGGAAGCCTAATAGGGACGCCATTCTTCCAGCCCCCACCAGCGCAAGCCAATCTGGACAGGGATCTCCGAGGATGTCCGCGCCCCTTCTAGGCCTCCGGGCAGCCCGGGGCGCCCCAGCCTCCTTTTCCAGGCTGACTCCCCCCTTCCCCGCTAGCGCTCCCCCATTAGCCTTTGGTCACCAGCCCCCGGCCAATCAGCGCCCCACACTCCCCAGCTCCCGGGTCACGGCCCGGTAGAAGCGCTCGTAGAAATCCCGCTGACTCACGGTTTCGCCCCGGGTCTTGACCTGTCCGTCGCTTTCGCTGCGGCTGCTGAAGGAAATGGGGGCAATCACCGGCACGCCGACCGAGGTGCTCTGGCGAGTGGTCTTGACGTCGAAATGCTCTTCAGTAGCGGTCAGGAACAGGGTGGCGCCTCCGGCGCGCTCAGCGCAGCTGGCATACACTCGCAGCACAGCATGGGCTTTGTCTTCACCGCGAAACTCCTTGCCGCCGCTGACATTGCGCCCGTCCACCGCCACCACGTAACCATCCCCCAGCAGCACCCGCCGCGCCGCTTCACACAGGGGGGCCGCCGCCACGCTGAAATCCCGGCGAAAGCGCGGGTCGGACTGAAAATCCTCCCGCTCCGCATAACTGCCCGGGCCGCCACAAGCGGCCACGATAAAGGGAAGCAGCCAAAGACCATGACGTTTCATTGTTATCTCCCTGCCTTGTCATTGCGGTTGAGATGGCGTTGTCACCGGCGTGGAGGGGCCGCTATCGCCTGAGTCCATTTTACGGCGGAGCGCTTACCCCGGGGCAAGGAACAAAAAAAGGCCGCCTTCCCCAAGGAAGACGGCCTCCTGTCAGCACCATCCGACCTCCAGACGACCAGCCTAGCATCACCAGGCCCGCCCGGCACCCTGCCGGCCAATCCAAAACGCCACGCGCCGCCGCCCCACGCGCCGCAGGGGAAGCGTCCGCAGCAACGGCGAAGTCAGGCCAGGGACTGAACCGCCGGATGATGAAACAGCCCGGCCTCATAGTCGCGAATGGCCTGGCGAATTTCTTCGTGGCGGTTCATGACAAAGGGCCCGTACTGGGCGATGGGCTCCCCCAGGGGCTGCCCGGCAATGAGCAGCAGACGGGCCTCGCTGGCGGCATAAATGCTCGCCCCCGGCGCGCCATCGTTGGCGAGAATGGCCATATGCTGGGCCGGCACCAAGGTTCCGGCGATGTCCACCTCGCCGCGATAGACGTAGGCAAAGGCATTGTGGCCCAGGGGCAGGGGCTGGAAGAAACGCAGCCCTGCCGGCAGGTGTACATCCAGGTAGAGGGGATCGGTATCCGGGCGCTGCACCGCTCCGGGGATACCGGCACTACTGCCGGCGATGACCCGCACCCGCAGGCCCGAGGCATCGGTGTACTCCGGGATGGACTGGGGCGGAATGTCGCGATAGGCCGGCGGCCCCATCTTGCGGGCGGCCGGCAGATTCAGCCAAAGCTGAAAGCCTTCCATCAGGCCCTGCTCCTGCTCCGGCAATTCCGAATGCACGAGGCCACTGCCGGCACTCATCCATTGAGCGCCTCCCGGCCCGAGCAGGCCGCTGTTGCCGGCGCTGTCGTGGTGGCGCATGCGGCCGGCAATCATGTAGGTCACCGTCTCGAAGCCCCGGTGGGGATGATCGGGAAAGCCGCCGATGTAGTCCTCCGGATTTTCGTTACGGAAGGCATCGAGCATGAGAAACGGGTCGAGGCGGCGTTGCAGGTCCTGGGTCAGCACCCGGGTGAGGCGCACGCCGGCCCCGTCGGCGGTGGCCATGCCGCGCACCAGACGCTCCACGGCGCGTCCGGCGGCGGACGTTGTCACCGTACTGGCGGCTCGGGGGGCATCTGTGATGATCGTACTCATGAGGGTTCTCCTGCCGCACGGCGGCTGGCTGTGACTGGATGGTGCGCACAATGCCGGCGGCTGAGCGCCGGCCGCGGCCCGGCGACCAATCAAGGGCTGGTAAAGCTTCGACAGCCGGCCATGCCGCTCCGTGCCATGGGGCCGGGAGCGGCAGGCCAAGCCATCAGGCGGCGACGGTATGGATGGCGTCGATCTGGGCCTGGGCCTCTGCAAAAGCCTTGGAGGCAGACTCGGCGCCCATGGCCAAGCCTTCGGCGTAGATGAATTCCACCTCGGTCATACCGAGGAAGGCCAGCACGCTCTGCAGGAAGGGCACCTGGGAATCGTCCGGAGTGCCCCGGTAGAGACCACCGCGAGCCAGCGCCACGTACACCTTCTTGCCCTTGATCAGGCCCTCCGGTCCTTTCTCGGTGTAGCGGAAGGTCACGCCGGCCCGGGCAATGGCATCGATCCAGGCCTTCAACTGCACCGGCACACCGAAGTTGTACATGGGCACGCCGAGGACGATGGCATCGACGGATTGCACCTGGGCAATCAGGGCATCATCCAGGGCCACGCGGGCGGCCTGCTCAGGCGTACGCTGGTCGGCAGGAGTGAACAGGGCGGCAAGCGCCGGTTCGTCGAGAACCGGGTGGGGATTCGCTGCCAGGTCGCGCAGTTGCACCTCGGCGCCAGGATGGGCAGCCACCAGGCGGGCGGTAATGGCATCGGCCAGACGGGTGGAATTGGCACCGGCGGAACGGGCGCTGGCGTTGATTTGCAGGATTTTCATGATCGTTTCTCCGTTGAAGTTGGGGTTCCGCTCCCGCGGGGCGGAGGCTAGCGAACCATTGAGTGCACTTTATTACCCTCAATAACGCTCCGGAAGCCATCGATATGGATATCATTGTTCCATTAATGCAACGATAGACCTTCCCCTGCCGGAGCCCCCATGACCCCCGACCTGAACCTGGATGCCAACGATCTGGTGCTGTTCGCCCGCATCATGGAGGCCGGCAGCTTCTCCAAGGCCGCCGAGCGGGTGGGCTTGCCCAAATCCACCCTCTCCCGCCGCATCACTGCCCTGGAGACCACCCTGGGAGAACGGCTGCTGACCCGCAGCACCCGTCGCCTCACCATCACCGAATTCGGCGAAGGCATTCTCGATCATGCCCGCCGCCTGCTGGAAGAAACCGAAGCCACCGCCGCCCTGGCCCTGCATCGCCAGGCTACGCCCCAGGGCGTACTGCGGGTCTCCATGCCGCCGGATTTCGGTGAACTGGACCTGGCCCCGGCCCTCATCGACTTTGCCGCCCATTACCCCGCCGTGCGGCTGGAGCTGGACCTCTCGCCGCGCCGGGTGGACCTGGTGGCCGAACGTTTCGACCTGGCCGTGCGGGTCGCCAGCCAGTTGCCGGACGATGCCACCCTGGTGGCCCGCCGCCTCACCCAGTTCCAGACCAACCTCTATGCCAGCCCCGCCTATATTGCCCGCCACGGCGCCCCCCAGACCCCGGCGGAGCTGCTCGACCACACCTGCCTGCGGCTCATCACCAGCAGCGGCGAGGCCCAGCCCTGGCGCCTCAACCGGGGCAATGAACGCTGGGAAGGCATGCCCAGCGGCCCCCTGGCCGCCAACTCCGTCGGCATGCAGCGCACCCTGGCGGCCCACGGCATGGGCATCGTCGCCCTGACCGATCGCTTTGTTCAAACCTATCTCGATAGCGGCCGGCTGCAACGGGTGCTGCCCGAATGGGAGCTGCCCTGCGTCACGGTGTGGTGCATCACCCCAGGCCGACGCCTGCTGCCCACCCGCACCCAGGCCTTCATCGACATGCTCAAAAGAACCCTGGGCTGAACCTCCCCAGCGCTGCCCTGGGCTTGCCCCCGGCATTACCCCAGTTGAGATGCACCAGGAGTGGGCATAGGATGAAAATCAGTGAAAGCTGTTTTACCAATGCTCGCATTTCTCAGAGAGAACTTATGTCCTGTCTCACCTTGCTTCGCCGTCTTGGCGGCTGCTTCGCCCTGTTCCTGCTGCTTCCCGTGCTCGGTCTGGCGCAAACCGGCAAGCCGGAGTTGCTGCTTTACTGCGGCATCACCATGGTCCGGCCGATGACCGAAATCGCCACCCTCTTTGAAAAGCGGGAGAACGTCAAAATCACCATCGCCCAGGGTGGTTCGGAGGATTTGTACCAGTCCGCCAAGAAAAGCGGCCAGGGCGACGTCTATCTGCCTGGGGAACCCACCTACCGGAGCAAGCACCTGGCTGAAGGACTGCTGGGGGATTACCTCACGGTGGGCTACAACCAGATGGCCCTGATGGTGCAAAAGGGCAACCCCAAGAAGGTAACGGCCGACCCGCGGGAAATGCTGCGCAAGGACCTCATTGCCATCATCGGCAACGCCGAATCCGGCAGCGTCGGCAAGGAGGCCAAGGACATCCTGGACGATCTGGGCATCTACCCCAAGGTCATCCGCCAGGCGGCCTATCTGGTGCCGGATTCCCGCAGCCTTACCAACGCCATGAAAAAAGGGGAGGCCGACCTGACCCTGAACTGGCGGGCCACCGCATTTTTCCCCGACAACCTGG
This sequence comes from Azospira sp. I13, assembly GCF_003112695.1. GTDB lineage: Bacteria > Pseudomonadota > Gammaproteobacteria > Burkholderiales > Rhodocyclaceae > Azospira. Next base: position 372,881 of record NZ_BFBP01000003.1, on the reverse strand, counting down.
GCAAGGTGGAGGTAATCGACCTGGCCCCCAAGCTGGCCAAGCCCCAGGCTCTGCTGCTCAACCAGCTGACCTTCTCCCGGCAGAAGGAGTTGGGCAAGCGCTTCATGGCTTTTACCGCCAGCGAGGAAGGACAAGCCATCTTCCGCAAGTATGGTTTCCTGGATAACAAGACCCCTGTGGATCGCAAATAAAGGTACTTCAGCTTTCGGTATGCGCTTTTCCTTCCTGTCCCCGTTTTCCATCTTCCCGCGCAAGACTGCCAGCAGCCGGGTCGCCATCGACACCTCCCTGCGCTGGCTGGTGATCATCTTCCTCAGCGGCCTCTTGGTCGTCATTGGCCTGCGCATGTTCTTCAGCAGTCTTCAGGATGAACTGAGCCAACGCAGCAGCAACGAACGGGCCCGGATTTTCGTCGGCGAGGAAATCATCCGCAGCATCCACGGCATCGAGCGGGACCTCTACAAGATGGCGGTGACGGTCAATCCGGCCGGCGGCAATCTGGTCAGGCGCAATATCGACAACCAGTTGCGCAAGCTGCAGCACGATCTCCAGGTGCTGCAGGAGGGGGGAACCGTCCGTCAGGAGGTATTGCTGAACCTGGAGGGACGGGACGAGATGGTCCGGGAAAGCACCTACCACCCGGACCCGGGCACCCGGGGCTATGTCATGGAGTTGATCGAACTGGCGCCGCTCCTCGACCTGATCCGTGAAAAAAGCCAGGAACTGCAGCAATTGCTGGTCCGGCGCTGGGATGCCCAGGACCAGGGCAACCGGGATGGCATCCTGCGTCAGGAGGAGCAGATCGCCACTTTCCTCAAGCATGTTCCGCCCCTCTTTCACCGCCTGGACGAGAACGCCAATCGCCTGTTCTTCGACAGCAACGAGCACCTGCGCCTGCTCGAAGCCCAGATTGCCGTGCAGAAGGAACGCCTGGCCCTGGCCGAACTGGGCCTGCTGGTGCTGGTGGTGGCGCTGGCCGGGCTGGTGGGCATCCTGTTCATCCGCCGCATCCAGCGCATGAACCTGGCCCGGGAACACGCCCTGGCCACAGCCCGGGAAGCGCGGGACGAGGCGGAGCGGGCCAGCCGCAGCAAGTCCGAGTTTGTCTCCCGCATGAGCCACGAGCTGCGCACTCCGCTCAATGCCATTCTCGGCTTTGCCCAACTGCTGGAAGATGCGGCCCTACCGCCGGAACAGAAGCACTACGTGGCCCTGATCAACGGCTCCGGCAATCATCTGATGGAGCTCATCAACGCCGTGCTGGACCATGCCAAGATCGAGTCCGGCAGCCTGGTGCTGGAAAGGATCGCCTTCGATCTGCCCGAAGCCATCGGGGCGGTGGCCAGCATCGTCCACGACAAGGCCCGCAGCAAGGGGCTGGCCTTCATGGCCGACATTACTCCAGACCTACCCCGCTACATCGAGGGCGACCCCACCCGCCTGCGCCAGGTCCTCATCAACCTGCTCAACAATGCGGTGAAATTCACCGAAGCCGGCTCGGTGGAACTGCGGGCCGGGGTAGATGAAGGCAGCCTGGTCATCAGCATCCGGGATACCGGCATCGGCATGGACGACAACACCTTGCAGCGCCTCTTCCACCCCTTTGCCCAGGCCGACGAATCGATTACCCGCAAATACGGCGGTACCGGGCTGGGGCTGCTCATTTCCCGGGAACTGGTGGAAGCCATGGGGGGGCATATCCAGGTGGACAGCGCCGTAGGGGTGGGCACCTGTTTCTGGGTTCATCTCCCCCTGCAGGTGGCGGCGGCACCGGAACCTTCGAGCCAGCAGAGCCGTGTGGCAAGCGGCGTGGAGGACATGGCCGCCCTGGTGGGCGGGCCCGTGCTGCTGGTGGACGACAACAGCATCAACCAGCAATTGGGAGCCGCCATGCTGGCCCGTCTCGGCCTGGACTACGACGTGGCGGACAACGGCCGCCACTGTCTGGTACAGCTGGAACAGCGGGACTACCGCCTGGTCCTGATGGACATGGAAATGCCGGAGATGGACGGCGTCACCACCACCCGGGAAATTCGCCGGCGGGAGAGCGCGCAAGCGCGAAGCGCCCTGCCCATCATCGCCATGACCGCGAACGCCCTGGCCGAAGACAGGGCCCGCTGCCTGGAGGCGGGCATGGATGGCTACATTTCCAAGCCCATCCACTTTGCCGCCATGGTGGACGAGTTCCGCCGCGTACTCAGCACCATGGCCAACCACCAGCCGGCCCGGAGCACTGCGCCGCTGGAGGAGAAAGCCCCTTTCCCGACCACCTTGCCAGAGGCATCGGCCGCCCCTCTGCCGGCTTACAACCGGGCTCAGGGCATCGACATGGTGGGGGATGAAGACCTGTTCGCCGAACTGGAAGGCATTTTCGCCGCGGATGCCCCGGCCCTCATCCAGGCCCTCGACGCAGCCCTGGATGCGGAGGACTGGCCCACTCTCAATCGCAGCGCCCACACCGTGAAAGGGCTGTTCGGCACGCTGGCCGCCCATGGCTTTGTCGAGGAAGCCCGGCAGCTGGAGCATGCGGCGCGCCATGGCGACTCAGCGCATTGCCGAGACCTGGTGCCGGTCATCCAGCAGCACATTCGCACCCTGGTGGACGCCTTCCCCGCCGCCGAAGTACGCCAATAGCCGCGCCTGGCGTTATAAGGAAAGAAAGAAGCGGTCTTTCCCCCGGACCGGAACAGGCGCTACATTGGCGGGGCTCGCCTGGTCCGGCGTCCGGAAAATGACGACGGCAGAAAAATGCCTCCTCCCCCGGTCCGGCTACGGGAAATCCATAGCATTCATCAGCTTGTCAGCCCTGGGTTCGAGGGCTAAAGTTCCGCCTTTGCCGTTTTCCCCTCCCTGGCGGCCCCGACCCGACGATTGTTTTGCGCTCGACGCATTTGGCACTTTCGGCACTTTCGATGATTCGGCCGGTCCAAACCGCCCATAACACCCAGAACAGCGCTTTTCCCAGAATGACAACTCAAACCAGCGACGCCCCGGCCATTGCGCTGCGCGGCGTCAGCAAAAGTTTCCGCACCCCGGACGGCCAGCAGGTGGGCGTGCAGCCCACCCATCTGGACGTGGCCCCGGGCGAGATCCACGGCATCATCGGCTTCTCCGGTGCCGGCAAATCCACCCTGCTGCGCATCGCCAACCTGTTGGAGCGGCCTGACGCCGGCCAGGTGATCGTACACGGCCAGGACCTGATGACTCTCTCCCCCGCCGCCCTGCGCACTGCCCGCCAGCGCATCGGCATGATCTTCCAGCACTTCAACCTGCTGCATAACCGCACCGTGGCCGACAACGTGGCCTTCCCCCTGCGCATCGCCGGGGCCGACGAGGCCCGCATTGCCGAGCGGGTGAAGACCTGCCTGGAATTCGTCGGCCTTTCCGAGAAGGCCGGGGTCTATCCGGCCCAGCTTTCCGGCGGCCAGAAGCAGCGCGTCGCCATCGCCCGGGCGCTGGCCCCGGAACCCCACGTGCTGCTGGCGGACGAGCCCACCTCGGCCCTGGACCCCCGCACCACCCAATCCCTGCTGGAAGTGCTGGCGGACGTGAACCGCCGCCTGGGCGTCACCATCCTGCTGGTGAGCCACGAGATGGGCGTCATTCGCCGCCTCTGCCACCGGGTTTCCGTCATGGAGGCGGGACAGATCGTGGAACGCCTGACCATCGCCAACGGCCGCATCCCGCCTGATTCCCAGCTGGCCCAGTGGCTGCGCGACTTTGGCGATGCCGAAGGCGACGAAGCGGGCACGGACGACACCGAGGCCGCCCCCCAACACCTGCTGAGCGAGGCCGCCCATGGCTGATGAAATTGCGGTTGCCGAACCCACCATCCTCGATACCTTCATCGAACTGCTGCCGGAAATCGGCAAGGCGGCCGGCGAGACCGGCCTGATGATGGTGATCTGCCTCACCGCCGCCATCATCGTCGGCGGCGCCCTGGGCATCCTGGTCTTCCTCACCTCCCAAGGCCAGGTGCTGGGCCGTTACCGCCGCTTCAACCTGGTGGCCAACGGCTTCATCAACGTCTTCCGCTCCTTCCCCTTCATCATCCTGCTGGTGGCGGTGTCGCCCTTCACCCGGCACATCGTCGGCACCTCCATCGGCCCCCTGGCCGCCAGCGTGCCCTTGTCCCTCGCTGCCATCTTCTATTTCGCCCGCCTCATCGAGCAGACCCTGCGCGACGTGCCCCGGGGCGTCATCGAGGCCGCCGAGGCCATGGGCGCTTCGCCCCTGCAGGTGGTCAGCCAGGTGCTGCTGGTGGAGGCCCGTTCCGGCCTGATCCTGGCGGTGACCATCACCGCCGTCAGCTTCCTCTCCTACTCCGCCGTGGCCGGCGTGGTGGGTGGCGGCGGCATCGGCGACCTGGCCATCCGCTACGGCTACTATCGTTTTCAGACCGATGTGATGCTGATCACCATCGTGCTGCTGGTGATCCTGGTGCAGAGCATCCAGTTCTTCGGCCAATGGCTGGCGCGGCGAGTGGATAAGCGCTGACGGTATGAAAACCTCTTTTTAGCCACAGAGGACACAGAGCGCTCAGAGATAAAGCGAAAAGGCGATAGGCCTGGGAGGCAATAGGGACGCCATTCTTCATCATGGCATGGTCGAGAGGCCCGTCCCTATTGGCTGCCAGGGCAGGAACCCTTCCAGGCCCCTCGCCCTACCCCACGGAGAATGAATACCCTCTGTGATCTCTGTGCCCTCTGTGGCAAACGCTTTTTGATTTACCCCCCAACTACGGAGTCCAAACACATGAAACTGATCCGTTCCCTCGTCATCGCTGGTCTGGCCCTGGGCCTGGCGGCGGCGCCCGCCTTCGCGCAAGAGAAGAAGAACCTGACCATCGGCGCCACCGCCGGCCCCAACTTCGACCAGGTCAAGCTGGGCATCAAGCCCATCCTGGAAAAGAAGGGCTATACCGTGAAGCTGGTGGAATTCAACGACTACGTGCAGCCCAACCTGGCCCTGGCCCAGGGCTCCCTGGACGCCAACGTCTTCCAGCACGTGATCTACCTGAAGAAGTTTTCCGCCGACAAGGGCCTCAACCTGACTGACGTGGTCAAGGTGCCGGTGGCCCCCATGGGCCTCTACTCCAAGAAGGCCAAGAGCCTGAAGGACGTGAAGGACGGTGATCGTGTCACCCTGCCCAACGATCCCTCCAACCTGGCCCGTGCCCTGCACTTCCTCGAGCAGAACGGCCTGATCAAGGTGAAGCCGGGCATTGACGCCCTCAAGGCCACCGAGAAGGATGTGGCGGAAAACCCCCACAAGCTGCAGCTGACCCCCATCGAGGCCGCCCAGCTGCCCCGTACCCTGGATGACGCCGGCCTGGTGGTGGTGCCCGGCAACTTCGCCATCGCTTCCGGCTTGAAGCTGACCGAAGCCATCGTTCTGGAAAAGACCCCCGACCATTACCTCAACGTGGTGGCGGTGAAGACCGACGATCAGAACAAGGCCTGGACCCAGGACCTGGTCGCCGCCTTCAAGTCCCCCGAGTACAAGGCCGTGCTGGACAAGCACTTCCAGGGCTACGCCCGCCCCGCCTACCTGCAGTAAATCCCTAGCGGCCTCCGCCGCCCATGGACGGGTCGCCTTCGGGCGGCCCGTTTTTTTTTACGGATTTTTGTTTGCCGGTAAGGCTGGTCGCTACTGCTCGCCCCCGGTCACTACTGGCCGCACCCGGCCCCGAGGGTTTCCACGTACTGACGCCAGACGCCCGGGAGCCGGTATAATCTTCGTTTTTCCCCTTCCGGAATCGCTGCCCGGGGCCGCAGTATCGGCATCCCGCCCTGGCCCCTTTTCCGCAACGGGAACCCGGTCATGCCAGGACGGGCTGGAACCACAAGCTTCCCAGCCGGCACCTGGGCGCAGGTTGCGAGAGACCTGTGCCGGCCAGGCACACCGCCACGCCCAAAAGGCAGGCGATGCCGAACCGGCGCCGATATCGACTGGCGTTCCGCCGTGGTGTGCGCACCCGGCCCGACGCATTGGTACGAATCAAAACAGAATTCACTGGAGAAACTATGCGCTTCCTGCCTTCCCTGCCCAAATCCCTCGTCCTGGTCAGCGCCCTCGCTGCCGCCGGCCTGGCCCAGGCCGCCGACATCAAGATCGGCGTCGCCGCTGCCCTGACCGGCGGTGCCGCCCAGTACGGCGTTGCCATCCGTAACGGCTTCCAGCTGGCAGCCGACGAAATCAACGCCCAGGGCGGCGTGAATGGCAACAAAATCCAGCTCGTCGTCGAAGACGAACAGGGCAAGAAGGAAGAAGGCATCAACGTCTTCAAGAAGCTGATTTTCCAGGACAAGGTGCTGATGGTCTTCGGCCCCACCCTGTCCAACTCCATGTTCGCTGCCGGCCCCGTGGCCAACGGTGCCAAGACCGTGGTTTTCGGCACCTCCGTCACTGCCTCCGGCATCACCGACATCGGCCCCTACGTCTTCCGTAACTCCGTCATGGAATCCGACGTGCTGCCGGTGACCGTGGCCACCGCCACCAAGCACTACAAGCTGAAGCAGGTCGCCGTGATCTACGGTAACGACGACGCCTTCACCAAGAGCGGCTACGACGTCTTCAAGAAGGTGCTGGAAGACCAGAAGCTGCCGGTCACCACCACCGAGACCTACGTCAAGGGCGATGTGGACTTCAAGGCCCAGCTGACCAAGATCAAGGCCACCAATCCGGATGCGGTGATCTGTTCCTGCCTGGCCGAAGAAGCTGCCAACATCATGCTGCAGGCCCGTGGTCTGGGCATCAAGGCGCCCTTCATCGGCGGCAACGGCTTCAATTCGCCGAAGCTGTTCGAGATTTCCAAGCTGGCCGGTGAAGGCACCTTCGTCGGCAGCCCCTGGTCCAACACCAACCCGGCGCCCGCCAACAAGGCCTTCGTCGCTGCCTACGTGAAGAAGTACAACGCCGAACCGAACCAGTTCGCCGCCCAGGCCTTCGACGCCCTGCACGTGGCCGCCGCTGCCCTGCACGAAGTGAAGCTCTCCGGCGACCTCGCCGCTGACCGCGAAGCCCTGAAGAATGCCCTGCCCAAGGCCACCATCAACGGCGCCACCGGCCCCTTCAAGTTCCGCGCCGCCGTCACCAAGACCGGCAAGCCCGGTGGCTGGGATGCGGACCAGAAGCCCTTTATCTACGTAGTCAAGGGTGGCAAGTTCACCGCCTTTGAAGGCAAGTAAGCACACGCAATCCGAGTAAGCCCGTCTTACCCTTCAATGCGGGGCCGATGAAAGTCAGCCCCGCATTGCATTTGGTACTGGAATTTCCCGATGCTTGAACAACAACTCCTCAACGCCCTGACGCTTGGCAGCGTCTACGCGCTGTTCGCCCTGGGCTTCACCCTGGTGTTCGGCGTGCTGGCGGTCATCAACCTCTCCCACGGAGCGGTGTTCATGGTGGGCAGCTATGCCGCCCTGGCCATGGTCAGCCACCTCAACGCTCCCCTGTGGGTGGCCATGATCGGCGCCATGGTGGTCAGCGGCACCATCGGCCTGCTGGTGGACGTCCTCGTCCTCAAACCCCTGCGCGCCCGCAACGCCCCCCACCTGATTCCCATGATCGCCACCATCGGTGTCGGCATCATGCTGACCAGCGCGGCCCAGGGCATCTTCGGTGCCGAGGTGCTGCGCTTCCCGGAAGAAATTATGCCCATGGGCGATTTCATGGTGGGCGAAGTGCACGTGCGGGCCCTGGAAATCGCCATCGTCGCCATCGCCTTCGTGCTCATGGCCGTGCTGTTCACCCTGCTCAAGCGCACCCAGCTGGGCCGCGCCCTGCGGGCCATTGCCGAATCCCCCAAGGCTGCCTATCTGCTGGGCATCAACGTGGAAGGCCTGTTCCACATCACCTCCTTCGCCGCTGCCGCCCTGGGTGGTATCGCCGGGGTGCTGATCGGCCTCAACTTCAATGCCATCACCCCCTTCATGGGCCAGCCCATGCTGCACAAGGGTATTGCCGTGATCATTCTCGGCGGCATGGGCGATATCCGCGGTGCCCTCATCGGCGGCCTCTTCCTGGGCTTCGCCGAAGTCATCAGCAAGGCCTACCTGTCGAGCCAGATGGGCGATGCCGTGGCCTTCGGCCTGCTCTTCCTGATCCTGCTGGTGCGGCCTTCCGGGCTGTTCGGGCGTAAGCTGGAAAGGAAGGCCTGATCATGGAATGGTTCAATGACTTCTGGTCCACCTACAGCACCCTGGTGTTTTCGGTGGGCGTTCATGCCCTGTTGGCCCTGTCCATCTGGCTGACCCTTTCCTGCGGCCTGTTGTCCCTGGCCAACGCCGCCTTCATGGGCATCGGTGCCTATGTGGCGGCCCTGCTGACGGTGAATCTGGACTGGTCCTTCGGTACCGTGCTGCTGGCTGGCGGCATCGCTCCCGCCCTGGTGGCCCTGATTATCGGTGCGCCAGTGCTGCGGCTCTCCGGCGTCTATCTGGCCATGGCCACCCTGGCCTTCGGCGAAGTGGTGCGCATCACCGTGCTCAACCTGGAGATCACCGGCGGCCCCGAAGGCCTCAACGGCATTCCCCTGGCCACCGAAGGCTGGCACATCGCCCTGATCCTGGCCATCACCGTCTATGGCCTGGCCCGGCTGCGCCGCTCCAAGGTGGGTCGCGCCTTTGAGGCCATCAAGGAAGATGAGGTGGCCGCCCGCCTGATGGGCATCAATGTGGACCGCTACAAGCTGCTGGCCTTCTCCCTCGGCGCCTTCATCGCCGGCGTGGCCGGGGCGCTGAACGCCCACTTCACCTTCTTCATCAGCCCCCGGGAATACGGCTTCGAAAACGCCGTGGACATCCTCACCATGGCGGTGCTGGGTGGTACCTCCAGCCTCATCGGCCCCATGCTCGGCTCCTCCATCCTCACCCTGCTGCCGGAACTGCTGCGCTCCCTGCAGGACTTCCGTTCCCTGGTGAACGGCGCCGTGCTGGTGCTGGTGGTGCTGTTCCTGCCCAAGGGCCTGTGGGAATCCCGCCGCATCAAGGCCTTCTTCAAGCGTCTCAAGGGAGGTCAGGCATGAACGCCCCCCAGCAACCCAATCTGCTTTCCATCCGTAACGTCGGCAAGCATTTCGGCGGCCTGCACGTGCTGCAGGACGTCAGCTTCGAAGTGCCCGCCGGCAGCATCTACGGCCTCATCGGCCCCAACGGCGCCGGCAAGACCACGGTGTTCAACCTCATCACTGGCCTGCTCACCCCCAGCGCCGGCCACATCGACTTCCAGGGCCAATCCCTGATCGGCCTGGAGCCCCACCGCATCACCCACCAGGGCATCGCCCGCACCTTCCAGAACATCCGCATCTTCAAGGAAATGGACCTGCTGGAAAACGTCATGGTGGGCATGCATGACCACCTCAACTACGGCGGTTTCGGCATCTTCCTCAACAGCCCGGCCTGCCGCGCTGCCGAGAAGAAGGCCCGGGAACGGGCCCTGGAGCTGCTCTCCTGGGTGGGGCTGGACCACAAGGCCGACATGCTGGCTGACAACCTTTCCTACGGCGACCAGCGCAAGCTGGAATTCGCCCGGGCCCTGGCCACGGAGCCCAAGCTGCTGCTGCTGGACGAGCCGGTGGCCGGCATGAACCCGTCGGAAAAGACCATCCTCATGGAAGAGATCAACAACATCCGCAACCGGGGCTACGGCGTCTTCATGATCGAGCACGACATGCGCTTCGTCATGGGCCTGTGCGACCGCATCGCCGTGCTCAACTTCGGCCGCATCATCGCCGAAGGCACGCCGGACGAAGTGCGCAACAACCCGGATGTGATTGAGGCTTACCTAGGCAAGGAGGACGAATAATGAGTGTGCTCCTTCGCGTACACGACCTGGCCGTGGCCTACGGCCACATCGAGGCCGTCAAGGGTCTGGATTTCCACCTCAACGAGGGCGAGATCACCGCCTTGGTGGGGGCCAACGGTGCCGGCAAGAGCACCACCCTGCTGGCCCTCTCCGGCCTGATCAAGGCCTCCCGGGGCAAGATCGAGTTCCAGGGCGAGGACATCACCCGCCTGCCCGCCCACCAGATCGTCGAGCAGGGCCTGGTGCAGGTAGCCGAAGGCCGGGCCATCCTCACTACCCTGACAGTGGAAGAGAACCTGCTGCTGGGCGCCTACACCCGGCAGGACAAGGAGGGCATCCCTGCCTCCATGGAAGAGGTGTACCAGCTCTTCCCCCGCCTCAAGGAACGGTCCCAGCAGTTCGCCGGCAACCTTTCCGGCGGCGAACAGCAGATGCTGGCCATCGGCCGGGCCCTCATGGCCAAGCCCAAGCTGCTGCTGCTGGACGAGCCCTCCATGGGCCTGGCCCCCATCGTGGTGCAGGAAATCTTCCGCATCCTGGTGGAGATCAACCGCCGCGGCCTGACCATCCTGCTGGTGGAGCAGAACGTGCGCCAGGCGTTGAAGATCGCCCGCCACGGCTATGTCATCGAAACCGGCAAGATCGTCCTGGCCGATTCCGGCGCCAATCTGCTGGCCAACCCCAAGGTGGAAGAAGCTTACCTGGGTGGTTGATGCTGCTGGCGGACGCCACCAGGCGGCCCGCCTTGCCTCACCCGAAAAGCCGCGGCCAGTCCGCGGTTTTTTTTTGCCGACATTTGGCGTCATGGCCGTGAGGAAAGGAATGGAAGCTTCTGGCAGAATCCAGCCCATGGAATTGTCATTACCCACACCGCCCCACGCCGCACCCTGCTGCCATTTGATGAACCAGGTACGGCAGTTCCCGTGGGCACCGGGTCACCAATGGCTCTTGCCCTCATTCCAGCAGTTCCAGACATTCCTGACGTTTCTGTGCTTCCTTTTGCTCCTGTTGTCGGCATTCCCGGCCCAGGCCTATACCTGCGCGCCGGGTGCCACGGTTGCGACCAGCCTACCGGAACAGGCCTACTTCCACGACCCAAGCACCCGGCTGACGGTTACCGACGTCGCCGCCGCCTTCCACGAAAAGTCCTTCCAGCCGATTGCAGGGCAACTGGCCGACGGCTATACCCGGGATGCGGTGTGGCTGCGCCTCTGCCTGCCGCCAGCTACCATTGCCGGGGAAACCCGCTGGCTGCGCTTCTTCCCCCCCATGCTGGACGACATCCGGATCTACATTCCCCGGGAAGGGGGCTGGCAGGAGGAAATCACCGGCGACCACTACCCCTTCGCCACACGGGAATGGAATTACCGCCTGTTCACCGCCGCCATTCCGGCTGATCTGGACATCAGCCAGCCCATCTACGTCCGTATCCACAGCACCAGTTCCCTCAACCTGCGACTGGATTTGTGGGGCAACAGGGAATTCCAGCGCCTGATCGTGCTCGAATCCGCCTTCTACGGCGGCCTCGCCGGAACCCTGGTGCTCCTGGTCATCTTCAGTCTCATTTCCTGGCGCTGGCTGAAGGAACCCCAATACCTCTACTACGGCATCAACGTGCTGACCGGTGGCATCCTGCTGCTGCTCAACGCAGGCTTCGGCAGCCAGTTCATCTACCCCGAAACGGCAGGCGCCAACGACTACGGTATCGCCTGGCTGACCGGCCCCATCCTGAGCATCCACGTGCTCTTCTTCACCCACCTGTTCGCCATCCGCCAGCATCTGCCCCGGCTCTATCCGTTCATGTGGATACTGGCCTTCGGCTACGCTGCCCTGGCCCCCCTGAGCCTGTTCACCGACTGGCGCAACGTAGGGGTCCTGATTCAGTTCATGGCTATCCCCACCGCCATGACCTGGGTCAGCCTACTGGTTTTCATCGGCTTCAAGGACAAGGAACGGCGGGCCTACATCTTCGCCTTCACCCCCTGGGTTCTTGGCCTGCTGGCCAATGCCATCCTCCGCATGGGGAGCATCAGCGAGCACTTTCTCATCAACTACAGCAGCGAGATCACCGGGCTCTTCCATCTCATCCTGCTGCCCATCCTCATCATCAACCGCACCCGCAAGGCCGAGCGGGAAAAGGACCGGGCCCTGGCCCGGGAGCTGCAGGAAGCCCACCGCGTCGAACGGGAGCTGGAAGGCCGGGTGAGTGAGCGCACCGCCGCCCTGCAGGAGGAAATCAAGACCCGGGGACGGCTGCAGCAGCAACTCCAGGAAGCCCTGGCCATGGAACAGGCAACCCTGGACAACCAACGCCAGCTGGTCGCCATGCTCTCCCACGAATTCCGGACGCCCCTCTCCATCATCGACACGGTGGCCCAACGCCTGGAAATGGGCACCCTTCCGCCACCCCGGGAGCTACCCAAGCGCATCGGCAAGATCCGCCACGCCGTAGCCCGCCTGCTCGATCTTCTGGAAAACTGCCTGGCCGACGAGCGCCTCAATGGCACGGGAACGGAACTGCGTCTGGAAGCACTGAACGTCAACGCCCACCTGCAGCAGAACTACGGCGACACGGCGGTCGAGGAGCTGCGCCGCATCCGGCTGACCCTGCCGTCAGAGCAGGTGACGCTGCACTGCGACCACCACCTTTTCGGCATTGCCCTGGGCAATCTGGTCAGTAATGCCCTCAAGTATTCCCCCGCCGGCAGTACCGTGGACATCCGCCTGCTGCCCTCGGGGGGCAGCGGCTCGGGAAACAAGATGGGAAGCGGAACGGGAATCGGCCTGCCAGAAAATGGCGGCACGGAAAAAGTCTGTATCGAAATCCGGGATCAGGGGCCCGGCATTCCGCCGGAAGACCGGGAACGCATCTTCGAGCGCTTCGTCCGCGGCAGTAGTCCCGCAGGAAAACCGGGCACTGGCCTGGGCCTGCATCTGGCCCGCCTGCTGGCCCGCCGCCACGGCGGAGATGTGGAACTGGCCGAGAGCGGCGACGCGCCCGGGGCCACCTTCATCCTGACCCTGCCCCGCTCGGGGATCGGGGACCTGCTGTCGGCCCTGCCCTAGCCCCGCCGCCCCAGTACCCTGGTGCCGCCCAAATCGGGCGTCAGACCGGCACCGGCCAGGTCAGGTCAGGTCAGGTGGATTGACCGGCCAAGATCGGTTGGTGTGGCGCAAAAAACGATTGTGATTGCTCGGGCCTGAGACGACCCCAGGCCTCCGGAGAAACCCGGAGCCTGCCCGAGCCGGCCCGGGCAGGCCCAGCCATGCCCGGTCGGCCTGCATTGCTGGTCAGGCCTTATCCCGCAGCAACAGCCCCTGGAAGCTGTCCAGGGCCTTGGCAATGGCCAGGGCTTCGTGGGAAGGAAACTGGCGGATGATCTCGTCGGTCCGCATATCCACCACCTTCACCACATTCCGCCCGGTATCGGTATCCACACTGAATTCGAGATGGCTGACCAGGGACTGGATGGTGTTGTTGATGTCGCCCACGGCGCTTTTCAGGTCTTCGATGGAAGGCTCAGGGGCGGCCTGCTCGGGCTGACCGGCCTGGCCGGGGGACTGGGCCAGCGCCTCGGCCCCCGCAGCCTCCGCCGTCTGGCCAGGCCGGGAAGCGGCGCCAGGCGTGGTGGACAGGCTCGAAATCGTCCCAGCAGTCTGGGCAGCGTAAATTTTCATGGTTTCCCCGGGTCTCCGATGGTGTGGTGTCGTTCCAGGCTGGACATGGCAGCCTGGACATTCAGATCCGGCGGATTATGCAGGATAACTAACCCGGCGGATATGTTACAAAAGGACTAGGGCGTGACATAACCTTTTGTTTTTACGATGGACAATCCTCCATAACCAGACCCTCCATGCGAACCGCCCCGCTGCGGACAACTCGTCCGACACCACCCCCAAAGCTCGGGCCAAAGTACTCATCGTCGATGACCGCGCCATGCTTCGGGAAGGTCTGGCCATGCGGCCAAGCGCACGGCTGGGCTCGCTTCTAACACCGCCTCTAACGCTGCTTCTGGCACCGCTTCTCGCCCCACTTCTATCCCACCCACCACCAGGCGATGCAGAAAGAGGCCACAAGGGTCATGGCGCTTGCCTGGCGGGTGGCTTCCCGGTAGTTTGACGGCCTCTTTCACTGTCCCCCATGGAGAATCCAATGCAGTCCTGGCACAAGCTTGCCCTGACCGGCCTGTCCACCCTGGCCTTCGCCCTCGGCACCGCCACCGCCGCCCACGCCGAGGCCCCGGAAAAGACCGCCTCCGGCCTGATCTATGAATCACTGAAGGAAGGCAGCGGCGAAAAGCCCACCCGGGAATCCAGCGTGCAGGTCCATTACCGCGGCACCCTGGCCAACGGCAACGAATTCGACAGCTCCTACAAGCGCGGCCAGCCGGCCACCTTCCCCCTCAACCGGGTCATTCCCTGCTGGACCGAAGGCGTCGCCAAGATGCGCGAAGGCGGCAAGGCCAAGCTCACCTGCCCACCGGAAATCGCCTACGGTGCCCGGGGTGCCGGTGCCGCCGTGCCCCCCAACGCCACCCTGACCTTTGAAGTCGAGCTGCTCAAGATCATGCGCTGATCTCTGGCCGATGGCGCCCCGGGCGCCATCGGCGCCTCACCGGCGGGGCTTCTCCACAGCGGAGCATCTTTCTCCTCCCACCAACGCTCCCCGCCTTTTTGCCTCTCCACGCCCCTCCGTCCCACTATCCCTCATTCTGTTCTTCCCCCCGGCCTAATCGCCGCCATCAACTCGCCTACGCCCGGCTTTCAACGCTCCCCGTTTGACCTTGCCCTCCACCCGCCGCATCTGGGAACTGCGAGTCGGACGCGTGGGACGTCGCACTTTGGGCACCCGGGAGGCGGCGTCAATCAGCTCCCGCAAGCGGGCCAGGCCCTCCTCCCGGTTACGGGCCATGCTGCGCTGGGTCTGGGCCTTGATGACGATGACACCGTCGGCATTGATACGCTGGTCCCCCAGGGCCAGCAGGCGCTGTTTGACCTCCTCCGGCAGGCTCGAGGCGAGAATGTCAAAGCGCAGATGGACGGCGCTGGAAACCTTGTTGACGTTCTGTCCGCCTGCCCCCTGGGCCCGGATGGGCAAAAATACGACTTCGGCTTCGTCAAGCTGGACAACCATGGTGGGCGGCCCTCCACAGGCCGATTCAGGGAAAGAGCAGGACCATAACACTCCTCCCGGCTCCGCTCCACGCCTCCCGGACGGGCCATGGCAAAAAATGCTGCCCTGCGGCATCAACCCCGCCCCCGGTCACGTACCCAGGGTTCAAAAAAACATAATAAAAACGCGGATTTCCATATTTTTTTAGCAAGATGACATGACATCGGGAACGGAGTTACTCTTCCCTGGTGTCATAGGATGGCAGGTAGCGGGGGGCTGTGGTTTTTCCGGTATTTTTGCCGTTGAGTTTGGCCCGCGTTTCCCCGCACTTTCCCTTCTCTGCCGTCGGCCACTCCAGGCCATGACGCATCGAATGAGGCCGCGCGCCATGGGGCAAATGGCTTTGCAACTCCAGGAACGCCTACTGGCGCTCCCCCTGAAATTCAAGGTAGCCCTGGTTTCCGCCATGGTTTTCGCCGTGGGGATCAGTGCCTTGTCCCTCTACGTCACGGACGCCCTGCGGCAGGACTTCGAGACCCTCATCGGCCATGAGCAGGAAACCTCAGCCTCCTTCGTTGCCCGTACCCTGGAACGGGAACTGAAGCTGCGCCAGGAAGCCCTGATCATCCTGGCCAGCGCCATTTCCACCATGCCGGACAAGTCTCCCAAGGTGATCCAGGCTTACCTCCAGGACAAACCCCTGGCCAACAAGCTGTTCACCCGCGACATTTATGTGCTCTGGAAAGACGGCGTGCGCATTGCCGAAAGCCCCATGCGGGGCACCGTTGGCACGCGCTACAACGACTCCTCCTACTTCAAGGATGGCATGGCATCGGGGCAGCCCCTGATCCGGGTCTGGTTCGGCCGCTTTGCCAAGAAGCCGGTACTCCTGGTGGCCGTGCCCATCCGGGATGAACAGGGTACGCTCCTGGGCCTGCTTTGCGGCACGGAATTGATTGAGCCGGGCAGCCATTTCCACCTCACCAACGATGTGCGCAACGGCAAGACCGGCGGCTTCCACGTCTACGCCCTGGACCAGGGCGTCTTTGCGGCCAGCACCGATGCCGTGCGGGTACTGCAAAAGCTGCCGGCCCCCGGGGTGAACCCGCTGTTTGACCGGCGCCTCAAGGGCTACATGGGTCCCGGACGGGTCGTCGATTCCCGGGGCCTGGACATCTTCTCCGCCGCGGCCATGGTGGAAACGGCCAACTGGATGGTCACCGCCTACCTACCGGCCGAAGAGGCCCTGGCACCGTTGGCCAAAGCCAACCAGCGCATCTACCGCGGCACCCTGCTGGCGATTCTGGTGGTAGCCCTGCTCACCTGGCTGTTCCTGCGCCGCGCCCTGGCCCCCCTGGAGGATGCCGCCCGGCAGATCGGCCAGAGCAACGTCGAAGAGCACCCGCCCCGGCCCCTGGCAGTCAAGGGCAGCGGGGAAATCCGGCTGATGCTGGACAACTTCAATCGCCTGCAGGCCCGCATCGCCGAGCAGAACGACATCATCCGCAGGGAACGGGACGACCTGGAAAACCTGGTGGTCAAGCGCACCGCCGAACTGGAAGCCCGAAGCATCGAGCTGCAAGCCATTTTCATGGATGCCCCGGTGGGCATCGCCATTCTCTGCCAGCGCACCATCATCGACTGCAACCCCAAGCTGGAAGCGGTCTTCGGTTATGGCCCCGGCGAAATGATCGGCCGTTCCACCCGCCTCATGTATCCCAGCGATGAAGACTTTGAAGCCCAGGGACAAAAGCTCTATTCCAGCCTGAAAGAAAACCGGCTGCACCGGCGAGAACAGACCTTCGTGCGCAAGAACGGCGAGCCCTTCTGGGCCAAGATCTCGGCCCAGGCCCTGGATGACGACCCTCTGGCCGGGCGCCTGCTGACCATCATCGAAGATGCCTCCCTGGAGCGCCAGGCCGCCGACCTGTTGGCCCATGAGAAGACCCAGGCCGAGGCCAACAGCCTGGCCAAGAGCAGCTTCCTCGCCAACATGAGCCACGAAATCCGCACCCCCATGAACGCCATCCTTGGCTTCGCCCATCTGCTCAAGCGCTCCCCGGTCAATGGGGAGCAGCGGGAATGGCTGGACAAGCTGGGCACCGCTGGAGAGCACCTGCTGATGATCATCAACGACATTCTCGATTTCTCCAAGATCGAAGCCGGCAAAATGGTCCTGGAGCACATCGACTTCCCCCTCATTTCCATCCTCGACGGGGTGCGCTCCCTGGTCGGCGAACAGGCCCAGGCCAAGGGCCTCAAGCTGGGGCTGGAACTGAGCGGCGTCCCCACCTGGCTGCGCGGCGACCCCACCCGGGTGCGCCAGGCCCTGCTCAACTTCGCCGGCAATGCCGTCAAATTCACCGACAGCGGCAGCGTCACCCTCTCCGCCCAGACATTGCAGGAAGACGGCAACCGGCTGCTCATCCGTTTTGCGGTGAAAGATACCGGCGTCGGCATTCCCGCCGACAAGCTGGACCACCTCTACCAGGCCTTCCAGCAGGTGGATGCCTCCACCACCCGCAAGCACGGTGGCACCGGCCTGGGCCTCACCATTACCCAGCGCCTGGCCCATCTCATGGACGGCGAGGTAGGCGTGGAAAGCACACCGGGCCAGGGCAGCACCTTCTGGTTCACCGCCTGGCTGGAAAGAGGCCAGCCGGTCTCCGCTGCCGAATCGAAGGTGTTCAAGAATACCGAGGCCGACCTGCGGGCCCGCTTCTCCGGTGCCCGCCTGCTGCTGGCAGAAGACGACCCCATCAACCAGGACGTGGCCCTGACCCTGCTGGCCGATACCGGGCTGATCGTGGATGTGGCCGATGACGGCGAGCAGGCGGTGGATCTGGCCCCCCGCGGCAGCTACGACCTGATCCTCATGGACATGCAGATGCCGAAAATAGACGGCCTGGAAGCCGCCGCCACCATCCGCCAGCACCCGGCCTGCGCCACCATTCCCATTCTCGCCATGACCGCCAATGCGTTCGACGAGGACCGCCGGCGCTGCCTGGCCGCCGGCATGAATGGCTTCATCGCCAAACCGGTGGACCCGGATCAGCTGTTCGCCACCCTGTTCCAGTGGCTCGCCCGCAGTCGCACCAGCCCGGCGGGCAGCCCAGTAACCGCAGACGCAGCGACACCGGCAGCGGGCCAGCCCCCCTGCATCGACCTGGATATTCCCCTGCGCACCTTGCGCCTGGACAGCGCCAAGACCCTGGAACTGCTCGGCAAGCTGGTCCGGGGTGTTCGGGAAGATCTGGGGCTGTTACAGGCGGCCATTGCCGAGGGCGACCCCCTGCCCTTGCAAAAGATCGGGCATCGCCATAAATCCACTTCCCGCAGCCTGGGGGCCCTGGCGCTCGGCAGTCTTTTCGAGGCGCTGGAACACTGCAACCCGCAGACGCCCCAGGCGGCAGCCATCGTCGAGCAGCTACCTGCAGCCCTGGCGGATATCGAGGCCGTGATGACCACCGACCCCCGCCTGCAGTCCCCGGGCAACTCGGCTACCCCACCCTCTCCGGCTGCCCCTGAAACCTAAGGCCGGCCCTCAGCTACCCCGCCGCTCAGCCGTAACGCCGGGCGGCCTCCACCGCCAGGCCGGCGCCGATGCTGCCGAACAGATCGCCTTCCACCGCCCGGGCCTGGGGCAGCAGGGCGGCAATGTGCCGGCGCAGCAACGGAATGCCGCTGGAGCCGCCGGTAAAGAACACCGTATCCACCTTCTCCGCCGCGATGCCGGCCCGGGCCAGCAGTTCGGCCACCGTGGCCTCCACCCGTGCCACCAGAGCGGCGGTGGCCGCCTCGAAGGAGAGGCGATCCAGGCAAAGCTCCAGACCCGGCTCCAGGCGGTCCAGGGAGAGAGTGGTGGATTCCTGGTCCGAGAGGGCAATCTTGGCCTGCTCCACTCCATTGGCCAGCCAGTGGCCGGCCCGCTGCTCCAGCAGGGCACGCAGACGGGCCAGGGGCTCCGGCGTGCGGGCATCCAGGGCCAGGCGCTGCTGTTCGCTGGCCACCTGCCGGGTGTAGGCAAAATTGATGGTGTGCCAGGTAGCCAGGTTGAAATAGATGCCGGAGGGCATCTCCCGCCCGTTCTTCAACTGGCTCTGGTAGCCCAGCAGGGGCATGACGCCGGCCAGGCTGAGGAGGCGGTCGAAATCGGTACCGCCGATATGCACGCCGCCGTTGGCCAGCAGATCGTCCTGCCGATCGGCCGTCCGGGCCCGTTCGGGAGAAAGGCGGACGAGGGAAAAATCCGACGTACCGCCGCCGATGTCGGCCACCAGCACCAGCTCCTCCCGGCTCAGGCTGGTTTCGTAATGAAAGGCGGCAGCGATGGGCTCGTACTGGAAGCTGACCTCGCGGAACCCCACGGCCCGGGCGATCTCCGCCAGGGTGTCCTCGGCCCGCTGGTCCGCTGCCGCATCGTCATCGACGAAGAAGACCGGCCGACCCAGCACGGCCTGGGCGAAAGGCTGCTCGCCATGGGCATCGGCCCGGGCCTTGAGTTCGCCGATGAAGCGGGCCAGCAGGTCACGGAAGGCCAGGGAGCGGCCCTGAACCTCGGTGCGGCCATCCATCAGGTTGCTGCCCAGCAGGCTCTTCATGGAACGCATCAAGCGCCCCTCGTAGCCCGCCAGGTAATCCGCCAGGCCGGCCCGGCCGAAACGGGTGCAATCCTCTTCGGCATTGAAGAAGACCACGGAAGGCAGGGTCACCTTGCCCTCTTCCAGGGGGAGCAGCGTTTCCCGGCCCGGCCGCAGCCACCCGACGGTGGAATTGGAGGTGCCGAAGTCGATGCCGCAAGCCTGGGCAGGCGTCGTCAGGGCAGAAGCGGGGCGAGGGGCGGACATGGGAATGGGGGCGGGGAAAGGCGGAAAGGGGCGGGGATGCTACGCCAGGGCGCAAGACCTGTCCACCGGCCCGGCCCAGCTCCCCCTGGCAAGGTGGCAGGCTGCATATGAAAAGAAAAAACGGCTATTTCGCGGCCCGGAGCGCGGCCGTCTAAAGTGGGCCTCCATGCCGCCACCGGCCCTATTCCCTCTACCTGCCCACTGTCCGCCATGCCCGACATCTACAACACCATCACCGAAGCGGATGCCGCCGTCACCGCCCGTATTGCCGAAGTGCTCGAAATCCGTGCCGCCGAGCCCCAACAGAAGCGCATGCTGGAAACCTATCTGAGCGAAATTCCCTTTCCCGCCGATGCGCGGGTGCTGGAAGTGGGTTGCGGTACCGGGGCAGTGGCCCGTCGCCTGGCTGGCTGGCCCGGCGTGGCGGAAGTGGTGGGGCTGGACCCCTCCCCCATTTTCCTCGCCAAAGCCCGGGAGCTGGCGGCCCACCTACCTAACCTTACCTTCCAGGAAGGCGGCGCCCACGGCCTGCCCTTCAAGGATGCCAGTTTCGACGTGGTGATCTTCCACACCACCCTCTGCCATCTCTCCAAGCCCCGCAACGCCCTGCGGGAAGCCCACCGGGTTCTGCAACCCGGCGGCCGCCTGGCCATTTTCGACGGCGACTACGCCTCCACCACCTTCGGCACCGGCGACCTGGACCCGCTGGATATCTGCGCCGACGCCTTCCGCGAGCATTTCATCGACGACAGCTGGATCGCCCGCCGCACGCCCCTGCTGGCCAAGGAAACGGGCTTTCGCGTGCATGCCTTCCACAGCCACGGCTACACGGAAAGCAGCGACCCCAGCTACCTCTACACGGTGGTGGACCGGGGTGCCGACGCCCTGGCGGAAACCGGCCAGATCGGCCGCCCCCTGGCCGAGGCCCTGAAGGCCGAAGCCCGCCGCCGGGCTGCCGCCCACGAGTTCTTCGGCCACATCGGCTACACCAGCCTGATTGCCGAGCGCCTGTAAGGACGACACAAGGTACGGTGGGCGGTGTCAGCGCCACGATTTGGGTGCCTTCAGGGCGACTTCAAGGTACTTTCCGGGCTGGGACCCCGCTGACCGCGATACCGTCCCCCACGGGGACCGGGACATCGGACCAGGCCACCGTGCTCACCCGGTCGCAGCGGCGCTTGCTGACCGGCAGCCCGCCAGAGGAAATCACCAGGCCGGCCTGGACATCCCGCACGTGGTACACCACAAAGCTGGTGTCTTCCATGCGGAAGCGGAAATAGACGCCCATTCTGCCGGCCATCAAGACATTGCCCTTGATCACATGCCGGCGCGGAAAGCTGGCTTCCGGCCAGGCGATCATCTCCTCGCTGCCGGGCAGGCCGTAGCGGAACTGTACATAGCCGGCCTGACGGGACAAGTCAGGGGAGCCACAGACTGAAATGCGGCGCTTGCCCTCCTGGCAGGCAAACAGCACCTTTTCTTCCGCCAGGCAGAGATGCTCCGGCAGGGCTTCATTCCGCTCACCGGCACGTACCCCACCGCTCAGCGCCAGCAACGCCAGGAAAGCGGCTGCCGGCCTCCGGAGCCTGCTTTTCAGCACGCTTAAGCGCCACGCCATTACGGCAGCAGCACGGCGGAGCGTTGCACTCAAGGGCGGGGATTCCAAGGCTGTGGCAGCCGCCTCATCCTGTCCGGGAATTGCACAGGGGGCCGGCTTCGGTTTATGTTCGGGCCATAACCGGCAGCCCCGCCCAGGGGCATGCCCATCACCCATTCTGGAGTCCGGCATGTCCTTGCCCTCTTTTCACCTGCCTTCTTTTCGCTTGCACGCTTCCCGCTCGCTGCTCCCCGTCACCTTCTGCCTGGTGGCGGGACTTGCCACGCCCGGTGCTCACGGCGCCCCCACCTTCAAGGTGCTGGGATTCGACGACATGAGTTGCCAGGCCTGGATCGCCTCCCGGGACGACAGCGAACAGCGCACCCTCTACCTGGCCTGGATGCGGGGCGTGCTCACCGGCCACAATTACGCCCGGCCCGCCCAGCAGGTTTCGGCCATCTCCAGCGGTACCCTGGAAAATTTCGTCAATCGCTATTGCAGCGAAAAACCCAAGGGGGATTTCGGCGAGGCCGTGCTGCGCCTGGCCGACCAGTTCTCCGGCCGCAACGCCCCCATCACCAAGTAGCATCACCCTGCCAAAGTCAGCCGAGAACCGGCTGCAGCCAATTCCAGGGAGGGCAGCCACGGCCATGCCCCGCGGCGCCACCCGTCCCTTGACTACCGGCAGCCGGGGCCTGTTCAGGCGCCCTCCCGGTTGCGCATGAAGTCGGCGGTATTGAAGAAATTCACCCCCAGCCGCAGGCGCAGGGCTTCATCCACCCCGACTTCATCCATGGCCCGCACCATGCACTTCACCCACTGGTCCCGGGATTCGGTGCCGATGGAAAAGGGCATGTGCCGGGCCCGCAGACGCGGGTGGCCAAACTGTTCGACAAAGAGGTCCGGTCCGCCCAGCCAGCCGGAAAGGAACATGAACAGCTTGTCCCGGGAACCCTCCAGGGTGGGCGGATGCATGGCCCGCAATTCGGCGAATTCCGGCTCCAGATCCATCAGGTCGTAGAAGCGGTCCACCAGTTCCCGCAGGGACTGGGGGCCACCCAGCATCTCGTAGGCGGTTTGTTCTTGCATAGTCTTTTGGTCTATTTGGTCTAGAATATCGGGCACTTTGCCCAGGAAGCTCATTTTGAACAGTTTCAGCATCCCGGCCATTTCCGGCGAGTCGGGGTACGACCAGATTGCAGCAGCCCTTGATCCGGCTCCGCCCAGCGAACCGGCTGGCAGCAGGATTGGCCGCTTCGGCGATGCCGTCATCTCCAGCCACTTCCAGCCCATCTTCAGCCTCTCCCACCGGCGCATCGTCGGCCATGAAGCCCTGATGCGCGGCCGCGGCCCGGACGGCACACCGATTTCACCCCTGGAGCTGCTCAACCGGGTGAATGGCGATTATCCCACGTTGCTGCACCTGGACCGCCTGGCCCGGGCCACCCACCTGCACAATTTCGCGGCCCAACCCGAAGCGGATGGCTGGCTGTTCATCAACATGTCGCCAGAAGTCTTTCTCCAGGGCCCCTCCCTGCAGGCGGGCCAGCTGGTCAGCGCCCTGATGCAGGCCACCGGCCTCTCGCCCCGCCGCCTGGTCATCGAGGTGCTGGAAGAAGCGGTGCAGGACAACTCCCGCTTCATCGCTGCCGTGGAATTCTTCCGCAGCCTGGGTTTCCTCATTGCCCTGGACGACTTCGGCGCCGGCCATTCCAACTTCGACCGGGTCTGGAGCATCCGCCCAGAGATCGTCAAGCTGGACCGTTCCCTCATCGTCCAGGCCGCCGCCGACCCGAAGATCCGCCGCACCCTGCCCCAGATCGCCTCCCTGCTGCACGAGGCCGGCGCTTTGGTGCTGATGGAAGGCGTGGAAACGGCGGAGGAAGCCTACATCGCCCTGGAATCGGACGTGGACTTCGTTCAGGGCTACTACTTCGGCCGTCCCGGCCCCCGGGTCGCCACCGATGCCACCGCCGGCCAGGCGGTCAATGACCTGTGGCACGACTTCGACGCCCGCTGGCTGCGGGACAAGCGCAACTACCACGAGAACATTGCGCCCTACTTCAACGCCCTGGGCTATGCCTCGGTGCTGCTCTCCGCCGGCCGCTCCCTGGAGGAGGCCTGCGCCTCCTTCCTGCAGCTGCCCAACTCCGCCTTCAGCTACCTGCTGGACGCCCAGGGGCAGCAGATCGGCAAGAACATCTGGAGCGCCGATTCCGCCCCCAGCGAAGACCAGCGTTTTTCGCCCCTGACCAACACCCAGGGCGCCCGCTGGGCTCGCCGGCCCTATTTCCGCCGCGCCGTGGAAAACTTCGGCAAGGTCCAGGTCACCCGGCCTTACCTCTCCATCTCCAGCGCCAGCCTGTGCGTCACCCTCTCCTGCAGCTTCAAGGTGAACGGCGAGCTGCAGGTTATTTGCGGCGACGTCCGCTGGGACCAACGCTAGGCTTGCCTGCCGGGCTCGGGGTGCTGCGAGGCCCCGCCCCGCTTGCCTGACGGCGGGCCTGGCACGGAGAACCGCGCCCTGCCTGGGCGCCAGCCTTGCCACCGCCATTCCCGGCACCACTCCCGGCACCATTCCGCCCCCCGTTGCCACCCGGCTTGCGGGGGCCGCCCTGGGGCCGCTCGCCGCCCCCTTCCCGGGCTTCCTTGGCATCGCGCCGCAGCATGGCCTCCATCTTCATGCCGGTGCCGGCGGGCTGGAAAATGGGGATCAGATGCTTCTTGCCGTTGCCGATGAGATCGGCCCGGCCCATTTCCTTCAAAGCCTCCCGCAGCAGAGGCCAGTTCTCCGGATCGTGGTAGCGCAGGAAAGCCTTGTGCAGCTTGCGCTGGCGCCCGGCCCGGGCCGTCTCCACCACTTCCGAGCCGCGCCCCACCTTCTTCAGCGGATTCCTACGGCTGTGCCACATGGTGGTGGCCAGGGCCATGGGTGTCGGCAGGAAAGTCTGCACCTGATCCAGGCGGAAGTTGTTGTGCTTGAGCCACAGGGCCAGGTTGAGCATGTCTTCATCGGTGGTGCCCGGGTGGGCAGCGATGAAGTAGGGAATCAGATACTGCTCCTTGCCCGCCTCCCGCGAAAACTTCTCGAACATCTGCTTGAAGCGGTCGTAGGTACCGATGCCCGGTTTCATCATCTTGCTGAGCACCCCTTCCTCGGTGTGCTCCGGGGCGATCTTCAGATAGCCGCCGACGTGGTGGGTCACCAGCTCCTTCACATATTCGGGAGACTGTACTGCCAGGTCGTAGCGCAGGCCGGAGCCGATGAGCACCCTTTTGACCCCGGGAATGGCCCGGGCCTTGCGGTAGAGGCTGACCAGATGAGAATGGTCGGTGCCCAGGTTCTCGCAGATGCCCGGATAGACGCAGGAAAGGCGGCGACAGGAGGACTCGATTTTCTTGTCCTTGCAGGCCAGCCGGTACATGTTGGCGGTAGGGCCGCCCAGGTCCGAGATGGTGCCGGTGAAGCCGGGGGTTTTATCCCGGATTTCCTCGATCTCGTGCAGGATGGATTCTTCCGAACGGCTCTGGATGATGCGCCCCTCGTGCTCGGTGATGGAGCAGAAGGTGCAGCCGCCGAAACAGCCCCGCATGATGTTGATGGAGAAGCGGATCATCTCCCAGGCCGGGATTTTGGCGTCGCCGTAAGACGGGTGCGGCGCCCGGGCATAGGGGCGGCCGTAGACGTGGTCCATCTCCGGCGTAGTCAGAGGGAAAGGCGGCGGATTGAGCCACACATCCCGCTCACCATGGGCCTGGACCATGGCCCGGGCATTGCCGGGGTTGGATTCCAGGTGGAAGGTGCGGGAGGCGTGGGCGTAGAGCACCGGGTCTTCCACCACCTGTTCGTAAGCCGGCAGCCGCACCACGGTCTTGGCCCGCTGCAGCTTGCGCGCTGCCACCCGCTCGGCGGCGGGCACGAACTTCATCGGCAGTACCGCGACGTCGCTCCCCTCCCCGGCGGCCTGGGCAACCGGAGCGCCGCCGCGGGGGCTGCCGGCAGCTTCACCCATGGCGTAGGGGTCCGGATGGGCGTCGATCTTGCCCGGCAGGTCCACGCTGGAGGAATCCACCGCCGACCACTCCTCGTCCGGCAGCCAGCCCTTCGGCACCATGAAGGCGGTGCCGCGCAGGTCGCGGATTTCCGAAATGGGTTCGCCCTTGGCCAGACGGTGTGCCAGGTCCACCAGGGCCCGCTCGGCATTGCCGAAAATCAGCATGTCGGCCTTGGAATCGGGCAGCACGGAGCGGCGCACCTTGTCGCTCCAGTAATCGTAATGGGCGATACGGCGCAGGGAGGCTTCGATGGAGCCGATGATCACCGGGGTGCCCGGATAGGCCTCCCGGGCCCGCTGAGCGTAGACGGTGACGGCCCGGTCCGGCCGCTTGTTGGGGGCCGCGTCGGGGGTGTAGGCATCGTCGGAGCGGATTTTCCGGTCCGAGGTGTAGCGGTTCACCATGGAATCCATGTTCCCCGCGGTGATGCCGTAGAACAGGTTGGGCTTGCCCAGGCGCTTGAAGTCTTCCGCCGAGTGCCAATCCGGCTGGCTGATGATGCCGACCCGGAAGCCCTGGGCCTCCAGCAGGCGGCCGATAAGGGCCATGCCAAAGCTGGGGTGGTCGATGTAGGCGTCGCCGGTCACCAGGATGATGTCGCAGGAATCCCAGCCCAGCTTGTCCATTTCCTCCCGGGACATGGGCAGGAAAGGGGCATTGCCAAAGCGGTGGGCCCAGAATTTACGGTAGGAGGTGAGGAGCTTGGGGGATTCCATGGCAGCAACGCTTCAAAGACGGAGGGGGGACGGGCAACAACCGGTCACGACGGGAAAACGGAAAAACTACAGGCCAAGGCAGGCATCAGGGTGGAGAGGTGGCGCCAAAGGCAGCGCCAACCGGGCATTCGGCAGAACATCCGGCCCCTCAGTGGATCGCGGCACCGGCCGCCAGCAGCTCGGGCACCCGGCCCGCCGGCACCGGCCGGCTGCACAGGAAGCCCTGGAATTCGTGGCACTGGTGGAGCCGCAGGAAATCCAGCTGCTCCGTGGTTTCCACGCCTTCGGCAATGACCTTGCGCTCGAGTTCCCCGGCCATGGCAATGACCATGCGCACGATGGCCGCATCGCCCGGGCTCTGCACCACGTCGCGGATGAAGGAACGGTCGATCTTGATCTTGTCGATGGGGAAACGCTTGAGGTAGGCCAGGCTGGAATAGCCGGTGCCAAAGTCGTCGATGGAAAGACGCACCCCGAGGCACTTCAACTCTTCGAGGATGCCGGCGGTGCGCTCGGGCTCCTGCATGATGACGCTCTCGGTGATTTCCAGCTCCAGCCAGCGCGGCGCTAGGCCGGAGGACATCAGGGCGGCGGACACCTGGGCCACCAGATCCCGCTCCTGGAACTGCACGGCGGAAAGATTCACCGCCACCACCGTCGGCGGCAGGCCCGCATCCTGCCACTGGCGGGCTTGGCGGCAGGCTTCGGTGAGCACCCAGGCGCCGATGGGCAGAATCAGGCGGCTCTCTTCCGCCAGGGGAATGAACTCGGCTGGCGACACCATGCCCAGGCGGGGGTGATTCCAGCGCAGCAGGGCCTCGAAACCGATGATGCCGCCACCGATCTCCACCTGGGGCTGGTAGTGCAGTTCCAGCTGGCGCAGTTGTAGGGCCAGCCGCAACTCGCTCTCCAGGCGCAGGCGCGCCACCATGCGCTCGTTCAGCTCGGGGGAGAAGAAGTGGTAGGCATTCTGCCCGCCCCGCTTGGCGTGGTGCATGGCCGTATCCACATTGCGCAGGAGAATGGCGGTATCGCTGGCATCCTGGGGGAACAGGGTGATGCCGGCGCAGGCCGTGGTCACCACGTCGCTACCCTGCATCTTCACCGGGTGGGAGAGGATATCCAGCAGATGGCGGGCCACCGTGGCCACGGAGCGGCTTTCATCGCTCAGATCCACCAACATGCCGAACTGGTCGCCCCCCAGGCGGCCCAGGATGTCGCAGGGCCGCAGGCCCTTGCGCAGACGCTCGCCGATGCGGCGCAGCA
Organism: Azospira sp. I13; assembly: GCF_003112695.1. Lineage (GTDB taxonomy): Bacteria > Pseudomonadota > Gammaproteobacteria > Burkholderiales > Rhodocyclaceae > Azospira. The sequence continues at coordinate 345,479 of NZ_BFBP01000003.1, read as the reverse complement.
GTTCATCCCCGGCGGCATGGCCGAAGGCATCGTTGATGCGGCTGAGGTGGTCCAGGTCCAGCATCACCAGGGCGCCGGGGCGGCCTTCCGCCAGCCAGTCACCGAGAATGCGAGAGAACCACTGGCGGTTGGGCAGGGCCGTCAGCTGATCCACATTGGAGAGGGATTCGATCTGGGCCTGGGCGGCCTTCTTTTCCGACAGGTCGGTGACGAAGGCCACCTTGTTGATGACCGCGCCGCGGTCGTCGTGGATGATGCCGAAGTTGCACCACACCGGGCAGTCGCTGCCGTCCTTGCGCAGGGTGACGGCCTCGCCGAGCCAGTTCTCGCCCCGCTCCAGGGTGGCGCGGATGCGCTCCCGGAAACCCGGATCGTTATGGGGCGAAGCGAGAAAGGCCGGGTTCTGGCCCTTCACCTCGGCCACGGCATAGCCGGTCAGGGCAGCGAAGGCATTGTTGAAGGTGACGATGAGGCCCTGGTCATCGAGGATGAGGATGGCCTCGGTGCTGTGGTCGAAAACGTGGGTGATGAGGCGCTGCCGCTCCTCCGCCTTGTAGCGGGCGGAAATATCCCAGGCCACGCCGGCCAGGGCACGAACGGCGCCGTTGTCGTCGAACACCGGCACCCGCAGGAATTCAAAGGGCTTGCGGCCTCCAGGCAGGCTCAGCCACACCTCTTCGCGCAGGGGCTGGCGGCTTTCCACCACCTGCCGGCGGCCGGCCTCCATGCGCTCAGTTTCTTCGGGGGAAAAAAGGTCGGCCACGTTGCGGCCGATGATCTCTTCCAGCGGGCGGCCCGCATAGCGGCAGAAGGCCGAATTCACCGACAGGTAATTGCCCTCCGGCGTCAGCAGCCAGGCTGGGTCGGGAATGGCATCGAGCAGGGCGCAGCTTTCCCGGTCCTTATCCTGGAAGGCCTGGCTCATGCGCTCGGCGAGGGTGCTGGCGGCGCGGAAGCGGCGGGACCAGACCACGGTGCCGAACAGCAGGGCTGCCGTCAGCACGGCCCCCAGCAGGGCGTAGATCAGGGCACGATGCCGCCAGGGGGCGAGAATGTCATCCTCGGCGTAGCCCACGGTGATGATGAAGGGCGTGCCCGGCAAGGCGCGGAAGACGAATTGTCGCGCCACCCCATCCAGGGCGCCGCCCCGGGAGAAGCTGCCGCTTTCTTCCCCGGCGGCGAGCCGGGGAAGGATGGCGCTGTCGTCCAGGCGCTGACCCATCTGGGCGTCCAGCCGGGGCCAGCGGGCCACCAGATGCATGTCCCGGGTCCATACGGCGATCACATCCCGAGGGCCCAGATTGAGGGTACTGAACAGATATTCGAAGTGGCGCACCTTGATGGCAGCGGTAACGATGCCGCCGAAGCGGCCCTGCTTGTCCGACAGGCGGCGGGCGGCCACCACCACCCAGTCCCCGGTGATGCGGGAGACCATGGGCTCGGACACCACCAGCCCGGCCTGGGGCTGATCCCTGAGCAGCTTGAAGTAGGAGCGGTCAGCGATATTGACGCCGTTGCCCAGGGTGCCCGAGCCGTCGTAGGCGTAATTGCCCTCCGCATCCGCCACGCGGAAGCTGCTGGTTTCGGGGAACATGTGCAGGGAACGGCCCAGCTCGGGCTCCAGTTCGCTGCGGGGGCGCCCGGCGATCACCGCTTCCTGGTAGCGGCTGATGAATTCCTGCAGACGCAGGTCGATCTTCTGGATGGAGCCTTGCAGGCTGCTTTCCAGCACCCGGGCCAAGGCCTCACCCTGGCGTTGTGCGGCTTGCAGGTCCCGCTCCCGGGACTGCAGCACGTCCAGGGAAATCCAGACGGCCAGACCCAGCCAGAGCAGTCCGACAAGCGTTCCCAGCAGATAGGTGGACCGCCGCAAGGGCATCCGCACGTCCTTCAAATCAGGTAAGGGGTGGAAGGGAAAACGGGTGAAAGGCGAAATTGTATGCCTCGGGCCCCGTTCGAGCCAGAAAAGACAAAGGCCCCGGCATTGCCGGGGCCTGACAGGCGGGCGCCATTAAGACCAGCCCGGCCAACCTTGGGTTAGCCCCGGTTGCCCAGGGTCACCGTGTGCTCCCGGGTGGCGTGGAACTGCACGCTGGGGTAGCGCTCCTGGGTCAGGTCCAGATTGACCCGGGTCGGCGCCAGATAGGCCAGGCTGCCGGAGGCATCCGTGGCCAGGTTGCCCATGTTCTCCCGCTCGAAGCGGTTGAAGTCCTCGGCCTTGTCGCAGGTCACCCAGCGGGCGCCGAAGAGGGACTTGTTCTCCAGCAGGATTTCCACCCCGTATTCGGCCGCCAGTCGGTGGGCCACCACTTCGAACTGCAGCACGCCCACGGCCCCCAGTACCACTTCGTAGCCGGAAAGGGGCTTGAACACCTGGATGGCGCCCTCCTCCCCCAGCTGCTCCAGGCCCTTCTGGAACTGCTTGATCTTGGATGGGTTCTTGGGCCGGGCGGCGCGGAACATTTCCGGCGCAAAGTAAGGAATGCCGGTGAAGTGCAGGTTCTCGCCCTCGGTGAAGGAATCACCGATTTCGATGCTGCCGTGGTTGAACATGCCGATGATGTCGCCCGGGTAGGCATCGTCAATGGTGGCGCGGCGCTGGGAAAGGAAGGCCACCACCTGGGTCGCCCGGATTTCCTTGCCGGTGCGCACTTGCCACAGCTTCATGCCCCGCTCGAAACGGCCGGAACAGACCCGCAGGAAGGCCACCCGGTCCCGGTGGGCCGGGTCCATATTGGCCTGGATCTTGAAGATGAAGCCGGAGAACTTGCCCTCTTCCGGCGCTACGGCCCGCTCGGCCGATTCCCGGGTCTTGGGCGGCGGCGCATTGGCCACCAGGGCATCGAGGATTTCCCGCACGCCGAAGTTGTTGATGGCGGAGCCGAAGAACACCGGCGTCAGCTTGCCGGAGAGGAAAGGCTCGGCCTCGAACTGATGGGCGGCCGCCAGCAGCTCCAGGTCTTCCTTGAGCTTGGCGATTTCCATGGAGAAGCCGGCCAGGGAGGGGTGATCCAGGCCCTTCACCACTTCCGCGTCCTTGCCTTCACCGGGAGTGAACAGGGCCACGGAATCGCTGGCCAGGTGATACACGCCGCGGAAAGTCTTGCCCATGCCGATGGGCCAGGTCACCGGCGCGCACTGGATTTTCAGCACCGATTCCACCTCGTCCAGCAGCTCGAAGGGGTCGCGCACTTCCCGGTCCAGCTTGTTGATGAAGGTGAGAATGGGCGTGTCGCGCATACGGCACACGTCCAGCAGCTTGATGGTCTGGGGCTCCACGCCCTTGGCCCCGTCGATCACCATGAGGGCCGAGTCCACGGCGGAAAGCACTCGGTAGGTATCTTCCGAGAAATCCTGGTGGCCCGGGGTATCGAGCAGGTTGATGACGCAGTCCCGATAGTCGAACTGCATCACCGAGCTGGCCACGGAAATGCCCCGCTGCTTTTCGATCTCCATCCAGTCCGAGGTGGCATGGCGGCCGCTCTTGCGGGCCTTCACCGTACCGGCGGCCTGAATGGCGCCGCCGAACAGCAGCAGCTTTTCGGTCAGGGTGGTCTTACCCGCATCCGGGTGCGAAATGATGGCAAAGGTCCGCCGCCGCTGGGCTTCCGCGGCAATGGCCTGGAGTTCTGCGCTCATGGAAAAACTTTCAGGGGAATCAACGTAACTGCGAAGGTAACTGCGCGAGGCCGGCGGCAAACGAAAACGCCCCCGACCGGCTGGTCAAGGGGCAGGATTGTACCACTGAGGGGGAGACAGGCAGGAGCGAGACCAGGGTGCCAGGCTAGGGCTGGGCCACCCCGTCCTTGGTACGGCCACACTGAGCGCACCGAAGGACGGTTTTCTTTGACAAACCAATCATATGGAAGAGCCCGAATGCAACCAGCCCACCGACGATGGCAACGAATCGAAGACCTCGGCCCGTGAAGAGAAAAAGACTCAGGAAGCCGAATACGCAGACACCGACAATCACGACACCGACGACGTCCAGGGGGTTGGGGCGCGACCGCTCGACTTGCTGGAGAGCAGAGCCGCAATAGTCGCAGTTTGGTGTGGTCGTCACTGATGGCTAACGTGAAGATGAGGGGCGCAGGGCCGGCCCCGCCGGCACGGCGTCCCAGCGGCGAAGCCGCGCCTCGAGCGGAGTGTTAGAGCGCGGGGTCATGGCAAGGGAAAGGGAACGCAACAACAGCATCCACTGGCGGCTGCATCAACCTTCTTGTTGGTAAGGCACTGCTTCCACGGAAACTCTTTGTACTCGGGATCAGGTCGGGCCTGCAATATTGCTGCTGACTTTGCGCAACGCGCAAATCGGCGACTCTGTAGGACGAAAAATCGGAGGACGCCGAGTCGGAGGACGGCTCGACGCCCAAACTCAGAGCAAGACCAACCACCGTGTAATACGCGGTGTGCGCAACGAAAGCCTTTACGGGGAGAGAGAACCCGCTGGTAGCCGACGATTGCACCCGCGAAGGCGTAGCGAAGAACCATAAGCACTCTAACGCCTGAATTAAGCCGCGCCGCGAAGCGGCGTCGGCTTGAATGAATTGTTAGATGCCAACCCGGTCAATGTGCGCTGACCTTGGATAGCAGGTTTAGAACGGCGACGCCACTGACGATAAGTCCCATGCCAATGAACGCCCAGAAGTCTAGTTTTTGGCCATGGAAAATCCAAGCAATAGCTGCCACAAGCACGATGCCAAGCCCAGCCCATACAGCGTAAGCAATACCGACCGGAATGGACTTGAGCGAGAGAGACAAGAAATAGAACGCAAGCCCGTAGCCAGCCACAACTACAACGGAAGGAACTAACCTAGTGAATCCATGGCTAGACTTCAGTGCGGAAGTTGCGATGACCTCGCCAAAGATTGCAACAGCCAGAAATATCCAGTTCTTCACGCGCAATCTCCTCTACGGTATGAAGGAGAAATTGTAGTGGCTATGAGTTGCCAAAAACAGTCTTGCGGCTATCGATTTTCTGTGAGCATACGCAACGCCAAATCTGGCATCTAACTAGTAGTAGACGACAAAAACGTCCAATAAAACGGGGACGTGTCCAATAAGCTGGAATACCGGACAGGCCACAAGCCAGCAACCATGCGGCATTCCACTTCCTTATTACTTATTTGCATAATTCTCCCCGCCTACAAACCGGACATTCCTGACGAACAATCATACGTCATACTCGGCACACTGCCCAAGCCACCTCATCCCCCCGCTCTTAACGCCTCCATCGGCGGCACCCGCAGCAGGCGGGAAGCAGCCAGCCAGCCGGCCAACGTCACCGCCAGGGCCGCGCCGACGATGGCCACCGGGAAAATCCACGGTGCGAACTGGTACTCCAGATTGAAGACCTTGGCGGCCAGGAGCCAGCCGACGCCCTGGCTGCCGGCGGCGGCGATGAGGCCGGAGAGTGCGCCGACGGCGGCGAATTCGGCCAGGAGGGCGCCCCGCAGTTGCTGGCGGCCGGCGCCCAGGGCGCGCAGCACCGAGAGTTCGTAGCGCCGCTCGTCGTGGGAGGCGGCCAGGGCGCCGTAGAGAACGATGACGCCGGCGGCCAGGGTGAACAGGAAGACGAACTGCACCGCCCGGGAGACCTGATCTAGCACTGATTGCAGCTGGCGCACGATGGCGGCCACATCCACCACCGTCAGGTTGGGGAAGCGTTTGACCAGTTCCCCCACCCGGTTGGCGGCGTCGTCGGGCAGGTGGAAGCTGGTGATGTAGCTGGCCGGGTACGGTTCCAGCACGCCGGGCGGGGTGAGGACGAAGAAATTGACCCGCATGGAATCCCAGTTGAGCTTGCGCAGGCTGGTGACGGTGAGTTGCACCGGCTCGCCGGCCACGGTGAAGGTCAGTTCGTCCCCCACTTTCACGCCCAGGGTTTCGGCCAGGCCCTTTTCCACCGAGGCGCTGCCTTTGCCATCCTTCCCCTGTTCGCCGGGGGCGAACCAGCGGCCCTGGGTGATGCTGTTGCCGGGGGGCAGGTCGGCGGCCCAGGAAAGGTTGAATTCCCGTTCCACCAGGCGCTTGGCCCGGTCATCTTCATAGTCCGCCGGGGTCACGGGGCGGCCACCGATGCCGGTGAGGCGGCCCCGCACCATGGGCGATAGCTCGGCACGAATGCCCAGCCGGCCCAGGGCCTCCCCCACGTCCTGGCGCTGCTCGGGCTGGATGTTGATGGCGAAGCGGTTGGGGGCATCGGGCGGCGAGGCCTGGCGCCAGGATTGCATCAGGTCGCCCCGGGTGACGGTGAGCAACAAGAGGGCCATCAGGCCCAGGGAAAGGGCGACGATCTGGGCCACCGCCGACAGAGGCCGCCGCTCCAGGCCGGCCAAACCGTAGCGCCAGCCAAAGCCCACGGCGGCGGCGCCGTGGCGCAGGGGCTTGAGGGCCGCCAGGGCCAGGCGGGCGATGAGGGCAGTGAGGCCCAGGGCAGCGGTGAAGCCGCCCGCCGCGTAGGCCCCCAGCTTGGGGTCGCCCGCGGCCCAGAAAAGCAGGCCGGCCAGGGCCGCCAGGCCAATGCCGTAGGTGGCGAGGATGGAGGCATCCGGGTCCCCCAACTCCCGCCGCAGCACCCGCAGGGTGGGCACCTGGCGCAGTTGCAGGAGGGGCGGCAGGGCAAAGCCGAAGAGCAGCACCAGACCGGCCGCCAGCCCTTGCAGGGCCGGCCATGGCCCGGGCGACGGCAGGGGCGAGGCGAGCAGGTTGGCCAGCCAGGCGTGCAGCACGAAGTGGGCGCCAAAGCCGATCAACAGGCCGGCGGCGGAAGCCGCCACGCCGAGGATCAGGAACTGGCCCAGGTAGAGCCCCAGCACCTGGCCCTGGGGGGCGCCCAGGCAGCGCATCACGGCACAGGGATCGAGATGGCGCTGCAGGTAGCGGCGAATGGCCAGGGCCACCCCGGCTGCCGCCAGCACCACCGCCAGCAGGGAAGAGAGGCCGAGGAACTGCTGGGCCCGCTCCACCGCGGTACGGATTTCGGGCCGGGCGTTGCTCGCGTCTTCGAGCCGCTCGCCCCGCCCCAGGCGGGGCTCCACCCAGCGGCGGTAGGCGGCCACGGCCTCGTCCGGGCCGGCCAGCAGCAGGCGGTAGGCCACCCGGCTGCCGGGCTGGATCAACTGGGTGGCGGGCAGGTCCGCCAGGTTCATCATCAGCCGGGGGGCGACGCTGAAGAAATTGACGCCCCGGTCAGGCTCCAGGGTCAGCACCCCGGCCACGTTCAAGCGGGCCTGGCCCAGCTGAATATGTTGGACTGGCTGGCCCGGGCGGGCCTCGAACTGGGTGGCCAGCCGTTCATCCAGCCACACGCTGCCGGCTGGGGGGCCGCCCTGGAATTCAGTGTCGGCCTGCCCCGGCTGGGGAGCCAGGCGCAGCTTGCCGCGCAGGGGATAGGCAGCGGAAACGGCCTTGATATCGGCCAGCTGGGCCACCATGGCCTCGCCTTCCCCCGCCGTCACCATGCTGGGGAAGACCCGGGTTTCGGCGGTCTGCAAGCCCAGGCGCCGGGCTTCGGCCAGGGTGTCGGCGGCCAGGGGATGGTCGCTGGTGAGCAGCAGGTCGGCCCCCAGCAGTTGGCGGGATTCCCGCTCCAGGGCCCGCTTTACCCGGTCGGTGAAGAAGCCGACGGAGCTGATGCTGGCTACGGCCACCACCAGGGCCAGCGCCAGGAGTTTCAGTTCGCCAGCGCGAAAGTCGCGGCGCAGGAGTCGAAAGGCGAGTGACAGCATGGGCAACACCGGCAAAGAAGAAAAAGGGCGAATCAACGACAACCAACGGCAACATCCAAGGGGCGGAAAGCACACCGGAAACATCGGGCGATGGCCGGGCAGCAGCGCCACAACCAAGGCCACAACTCTGGCGGCACCCCGGGCAACAACGTGGCTCACCATCGCCAACAAGCCGGGCCGGGGCAGCCAGCGACAGCGCCCCAAGGCATCGCCCCGCCGGGCGCACCCGGCAGCCCATAATAGCCTGCCGAGGCGCGCGAATCTTGACTTGCATCCAAGATGGGCGGCCCCTGCTCTGCGTATAATCGACCGCTGATACAGCCTCCCCTACAGCCTTCCGCCCCGCCGATTATTGCCCCTATGCCCCACGCCCCCATGGATTGGCTCGCGCCCCTGCCCCAGGCCGACACCCCGCGCCAGCTGGTGACCTCCGCCGGCACCTGGTCCCGAGCAGCCCTGGCGGCGGATGCCCGGGCACTGGGCGCGGCGCTCCTGGCGGGTGGCGCCCGGCCGGGGGACATTGTCCTCGCACCGCTCCCTGCCTGGGCCCTGGCCCGGCTCTTCTTCGCCTGCGCCGCCACCGGCCTGACCCTCTTCCCCCTGGACCCGGCCGCGCCTCCCCAGCGCCGTCAGCACCTGCTGGCCCTGGCCGGCCCCCGGGGCCGCCTGCTGGAGGCTTTGCCCGAATTTTCGTCCGGGGTTGCGTCCGAGATGCAGGTCCAGATGGGCGACGGGCAGAAGGTAATTTCCGCATCCTTGCCGCTTCTGCCCCTGCCGGATCAACCCGCCCTGGTCATCGCCACCAGCGGCAGCGAGGGCGACCCCAAGGGCGTGGTGCTGAGCCATGGCAACCTGGCCGCCGCCGCGGCTGCCTCGTCCCAGCGCCTGCCCCTGGGCCCCGGCGACACCTGGCTGGCCTGCCTGCCGCTGCACCATGTGGGCGGCCAATCCATTCTGACCCGCTGCGCCCAGGCCGGCGCCACCGCCCGGGTGCTGGATGCCTTCTCGGTGGAAGCGGTGGCCGATGCCCTGGCGGGGGGAAGCCACTCCCCCACCGCCCCCATCACCCACCTTTCCCTGGTGCCGGCCATGCTCGACCGCCTGCTGGCGGCCGGCGTGGCCCCCGGCCCCCTGCGCCACGTGCTGATCGGCGGCGCCGCCCTCTCCCGCACCCTCTTTAACCGGGCGAGGGAAGCCGGCTGGCCCCTCGCCGTCAGCTACGGCCTTTCCGAATGCGCCGCCCAGGTGGCGACCTGGGTGAATCCCGGCCCCGACTGGCAGGAAGGCCAGGTGGGCAGCCCCCTCCCCGGCTGTCGCGCCACCGTGCGGGAAGATGGCCGCCTGGTGCTGCAAGGCCCGCAAGTCATGTGGGGCTACCTCAACCCCCAGGGCCAGCCAGGCCAGGGGCTGGAAATGCCGGAGGATTCCAACGGCACCCCCGCCTTCGTCACAGGCGATCTGGCCGCACAGGATGAAGCGGGCCGCCTGACGATCCTGGGGCGGGCCGACGACATGCTTATCAGCGGCGGCATCAACGTACACCCGGCCGAGGTGGAAAGCCTGCTGCTGGCCTGCCCCGGCATAGCCGATGCGGGGGTCACCGCCCTGCCCGACCCAGTCTGGGGCGACCGACTGGTGGCCCTGGTGGCGGGCACCATCGCGCCGGATGCCCTGCTGCAATGGTGCCGGGAACACCTGCCCTCCTCCCGCCGCCCCCGCCGTCTGCACCGGGTGGAATCCCTGCCCCGCAACCCCATGGGCAAACTGCAACGCCCGGCCCTGCGGGAACTGGCCCAGCGGCTCGAGGCCGCCACGCCGGCCAATTCCAGCGCCACCGTGGTCACCGTGGCCAGCACTGCCTCCAACACATCCACGGCTGTCCGTCCCACCCCAGCCGCAGGAAACACCCCATGAGTTTCCTGCCGCCCCTGCTGTGCCGCTACCCGAACCTGGCCCAAGAGTTGGAGGCCCTGGCCGCCACCGCCCGGCCCACGGACCTGCTCAGTTTCAGCCTGCCCGCCGACGACCTGCCACCCCCTGCCTATCTGGCAGGGCCGGAAAGCCTGGCCTGGCAGCGGCCGGGCGACGCCTGGCTGGCCCTGGGCAGCGCCTTCACCGTGGAAAGCGCCGGCCCTGGCCGCTTTGCCGCCCTCAACGCCGGCTGGCAGGGGCTGGCCGCCCGCTGGCAGCAGCGCGACCTGTGCCCTGCTGACGGGGAATCAAGCATCGCCCCTGAAAAGCAGGCCAGCCGCTCGCCGAATTCAGCGCCGGTCCCGGGCCGCGCCCACGACAGCGCGCCCCCGGCGACACGCAGTACCCCGCCCGGCCCCCTGGCCCACCTGGGCTTCGCTTTTTACGACCGGCCCGACAGCGCCGACCCCCTGCCCAATGCCCGCCTGCGGGTGCCGGCCCTGCTGCTGCGGCGGCAGGGAGACGCCCAGCGGCTGATCCTTTCCACCAGCGCCAGCGCCGCCCCCCAGGCCCTGGCGGAGTGGCAGAGCCTCTGGGCAAGCCTAGGGCAAATGCTTGCCCAAGAATCGGCCCCTGCCGGTGCCTCTGCTGGCATCCATAACGCAGCCCATAGCGCGGCCCACGGCGACGTTGCCTCTGACGCCCCCCGCTGGCATCGGCCACCGGCGCCGGTCACCGACCGGGCCTTTCTCGCCCGCACCCGGGCCGCCCTGGCCGCCATCGCAGCCGGCACGGTGGATAAAGTGGTGCTCTCCCGCCGCGTGCGCCTGCTGGCCCAGGCATCGCCGGCATCCCCCGACGCTGGGCAGGCAAATCCAGAAGCGGCGATCCGCGGCGCCATCCACCGCACTGCCGGCCCCGCCCTGCCTTGTCCTGCCAGCCTTTTTGCCTCCCTTTTTGCGTCCCTTTTCGCCACCCTGGCCCGGCAGCAGCCCGGCTGCACGGTGTTTGCCGTGGGCCATGGCCGTGGCACTTTCCTCGGCGCCACGCCGGAACGCCTGCTCACCCTGCGCGGCGGCCAACTGGAAACGGAAGCCCTGGCCGGCACCAGCTGGGGCGCCGACGCCCCCCTCGGCACCGAAAAGAACCAGCGGGAACACGGCTGGGTGGCCGAGGCCATCCACCGCACCCTGGCGCCCCTCTGCGCCGAGCTATCCATGGCCCCGGCGGATGTGCTGCAACTGCCGGGCAGCCGGGGGCTCTCCCACCTGCGCACCGCCTTTCGCGGCCGGGCAGCCGAGGGCGTGGGCCTGCTCGACCTGGCCGCCCGCCTGCATCCCACCCCTGCCGTCGGCGGCTGGCCGGCCCAGACCGCCCGGGAATGGCTGCAAGCCCACCGGGAGGCCCGCCCCTGCTGGTACAGCGGCGGCCTGGGCTGGATCGACCCGGCCGGCAACGGCACCCTGGCGGTGCCCCTGCGCTGTGCCAACCTGCAGGGCCGGGAGGCGGAATTGCAGGCCGGCGCCGGCATCGTCGCCGGTTCCGACCCAGCCCAGGAACTGGCCGAAACCGAAGCCAAGCTGGCCGCCATGCTCGATGCGCTGCACACGGCAGGTTTCGCCGCCAGCCCCGGCACGGCAACGCCCCACCCTGCCGCTGCCGCCTGCCGCCCCGCGCCCCGATCCTCCCGTGGAAACACCCCATGACCGACACCGGCCTGCTCAATCTGCAGTGGTCCCGCCACTTCGTCGCCGGGCTGGCGGCGGCTGGCCTCAGCGATGCCGTGATTTCCCCCGGCGCCCGTTCCAGCCCCCTGACCCTGGCCCTGCTGCGCCAGCCTGAGGTGCGCTGCCATGTGCTGGTGGATGAACGCTCCGCGGCCTTTTTCGCCCTGGGCCTGGCCAAGGCCAGCGGCAGGCCGGTGGCCCTGCTGTGCACCTCCGGCTCCGCCCCGGCCCACTGGCTGCCGGCGGTGATCGAGGCCGACGCCGGCCAGGTGCCCCTGCTGCTCCTTTCTGCCGACCGGCCCCCGGAACTGCACGGCTGGGGCGCCAACCAGACGGTGGACCAGCTGCGGCTGTTCGGCGGCTTCGTCCGCGCCGCCCACGCCCTGGGCACGCCGGAAGCGGATTTTCAGCCCCCCCAGGTGCACACCCTGGCTGCCCGCCTGGTGGCCGATTGCGGCTGGCCCTGCCCGGGGCCGGTGCACGTCAATGTGCCCTTCCGCGAGCCGTTGCTGCCTTCGCTCCCTTCAGAAACCCTGGCTGGAGAGGCAGAAGGGACGCCATTCTCCCTGCCCACCGGCCTGGAAGTGGCGCCCCCCTTGGTTCTCCCCGACCCCCATGCCATAGAACAAGCAGCGGCGCACCTCTCCGGGCGACCCGGGGTCATCATTGCCGGCGCCCTGCCCCCCCTGGAGCGACAGCGGGGCCAGTCCCAAATCTTCGCCCAGACCCTGGCCTCCCTGGCCAAGGGCCTGGCCTGCCCGGTGCTGGTGGAGCCCCTCTCGGACCTGCGCTACGGCGCTGCCACGGCCCCCGCCCCGGAGCATCTGCTGGCCCACGGCGAAGCCCTGCTGCGCCGCCCGGACTTTGCCGCCATGGCCCCGGCCTGGGTGCTGCGCTTCGGCAGCGCCCCCCTGAGCCGGGTCGTACAAACCTGGCTGGGCCGCTGCCTGGCCGCCGGCACGGAGCTGTTGCTGGTGGAGGGCCAGGGCCGCTGGCCCGACCCGGAACGCCGCACCAGCCAGTTGCTGCGGGGCAGCGCCGCCGCCACGGCCACCGCCCTGGCCGACGCCGTCAGCGCGCCGGCCCCCGCCGACTGGCTGCCCCCCTGGCAGGCGGCGGAACAGGCCGCCGCCGCCCGGGCCGGCAGCTGTCTGGCGGAAGCGGGCGACACCCTGTGGGAAGCCGCCGTGGTCAGCGACACCCTGGCCGCCCTGCCCCCCGACAGCCGCCTGCTGTGGGGCAATTCCATGGCAGTGCGGGACGGCGATGCTTTCTCCGGCCTGTGCCCCCGGCCCCTGGAAAGCCACGGCAACCGGGGTGCCAGCGGCATCGACGGGCAGTTTTCCACCGCCCTGGGCCTGGCCGCCGCCGGCCGCCGGGAAGGCCGCTGGACCGCCGCCCTGCTCGGGGACCTGGCCGCCCACCACGACCTCAACGCCCTGAGCGCCGCCTGGGGCCTGGATTGCCTACTGGTGGTGATCAACAACGGCGGCGGCGGCATCTTCGAATATCTGCCGCAACGCCAGTTGCCCGAATTTGAACAGGGCTGGCTGACGCCAGTAAGCCTCGATCTCGCCCACGGCGCCGCCGCCTATGGCGTGCCCCACCGCCGCGTAAGCAGCCGCCCCCAGTTGCAGGCAGCCCTGGCCGAGGCCCTGGCAGCGGGCGGCCCCTGGCTCATCGAAGCGGTGGTAGACCGGGCTGCCAGCGTGGCCCGGCATCGCCATTACTGGTCCGCCTTCCAGACGCCCGGAGCCACCTGAGAGCGAAGGCACCCAAGGTGGAAAAGCTTCTGCCGCAATGGTGGAGGCGGGCGGGAGACGGGTGGGAGACGGGCGGGAAACGAGGGGAAAAAGACAGGGGCATAACCGCGGCATGACAGGGGCAAAACCCAGGCAATTACAGCGTTTTGCGGGTCAGTTTGGGGTCAGCGCAGGGTCAGTGGTGGGTCAGTCCGCGCCACTAGGATAGCGCCACCCAAACGCCGGTCCACCGGCAAGGAGCGCTGCAATTGACCTTCCAGCAAAGCCCCCCGGGTGAGGTAGCGGTGCTACTCATCCATGGCCTGTACAGCAACCCCGCCGAGATGTCGCCCCTGGGCAAGATTTTGGAGAAGGCCGGCTACCACGTGCGCATTCCCGAATTCTCCGGCTATTCGGTGGGGGAAGGCGGCTGCGGCAGCGTGCCCTACGCCGCCCATACCTGGGAAGCCTGGTACGCCGAGGTGGAGCGGGAATTCACCCGCCTGCAGGCCAGCTACCGCCAGGTGGTGGTGGGCGGCCTGTGCATCGGCGCCGACCTGGCCCTGCACCTGGCAGCCCGCCAGGGTGCCCGGGTGGCGGCGGTGATTGCCCTGGCCACGACGTTGTTCTACGACGGCTGGAGCATTCCCTGGTACCGCTTTCTCCTGCCCCTGGGCTATTACACGCCTCTGCGCCACCTTTACACCTACCGGGAACGCTACCCCTTCGGCCTGAAGAATCCGCGGATGCGGGCCCGGGTTTCCCGGGACATGGAAGCGCGGCAGATTTCTGACGCCGGCGCCGCCCACCTGCCCATGAACGGCATCTACCAGGCCCGGCGCCTGATCGGCACCCTGAAGCGGGAGTTGCCGGAAGTGGGCAGCCCGACCCTGGTCATCCATTCCCGGGAAGACGACGTGGCCAGCCTGCGCAGCGCCAATTTCGTCTATCACCACGTCAGCGCCGAACTGCGCCGCCGGGTAGTGCTGGACGACAGTTACCACATCATCACCCTGGACAACGAACGACGCCGGGTGGCCGATGAAACCCTGAAATTCCTGAACCAGGCCTTGGCCAACCCCCAGACGGCCACGCTACCGGTGGCTGCCTGAGGCGGCGGGCCGAAACGACGGCAGAAGTCATCGCGGCGTTGTTGTGGGCTTGCTGCGAAGTTACAGCGGAAAGACTGCGGCGGTTTTGCCGAGTAATCGCCGAGTAATCGCCGGGTTGTAGCGGGATTAGCCGCGGCTTTTGCAGAGCGCCTGACAGGGGCAAACCCCGGCCTGAAACGGAAAGATCAAGCCGCCTGCGGTGCGCCTAGCCGCCCCGCAGCCAGTAGGTGAAACGCCCCAGCCATTCCCGCAGGGCAATGCGGGAGCGGCGCAGCCCTTCGGCCTGGGGCAGGTAATCGAGGGGCGTAGCCGCCTCGCGCTGGAAGGCGGTGGGGGCTGGCACCACCTGCAGGCCGGCACGGCGAAAGGATTCTGCGGCCCGGGGCAGATGCCAGGCGTGGCTCACCAGGAGCACCCGGCCGATGCCGGCCTCCCCCAGCAGGCGGGCGGCATTGACGGCGTTTTCCCGGGTATCCACTGACTCCCCCTCGATCCAGCGCACCGGCACCCGGAAATCCTCTTTCAAGGTGCGGGCCATGGCCTCGGCCTCGCTCACTACGCCCCCATCGGGAGCGCCGCCGGCCACCAGCAGGGGCAGGCCGGTGCGACGCTGCAACAGGGCGGCGTAGCGCAGGCGCATCAGGGTTTCCGCCGCTACGGTATCGCTGCCGTATTCCGGCGCCTCCCGGTAACGGCCGCCCCCCAGCACCACGATGGCGCCGGCCTGGACCGGCCCGGCGGCCAGGGGCGGCGCTTCGAGATGGCGGATCAGGGCATTGCCCACTGCCGGCAGGGAAAGCACTGCCAGCAACAAACCACCGGCCAGGCCCAGGCTGAGGGCCAGACGGGGAAATCGGTGGCGGCCGAGAAAAGCCAGCAAGAGCAGGCCCAGACCGTTGCCCGGCGGCAGCAGCAGGGCCGCCGCGCTGTTGCTGAGCAGCCAGGCGACAGAGAAACCACCGACTTCCGTGGGCATCAGCGCCGCGCGCCCCGCACGACCGGGTCGGCGACGCTGCCGCTCACCGTCACTGGCATTTGCAGGAGATTGCCGCGGCCGCCGATCTGTACGTCCAGCCCGCCGGAAAGCTCACCCTTGGGCGTCACCGCCAGGTTGCCGGCGGCCTTGAGCAGGCCGGCGGCAATGCGCAGGTCCGAGAGGCGGGTGCCCTGGCCGTCGAAGCGCAGGTTGACGCTCAACTGCTCGAAGCGGGTTTCGCCGCCATGCAGGGGCTCGCTGCTGGCCCGCCGCACGGCTTCGGCCAGATCGGCGAAGAGGATGCCGCGGCCAACGCCGAAGCTGCCTTCACCCTGCAACTGGCTGCCCAGGCGGGACCAGTCCGGCGCCCGGGCGGTCAGGCGCAGACGGCCGTCCACCTCGCCCTCCAGCTTCCAGCCCTGGCCGGTGAGTTGGCCCACTGCCTGGCTCAGACGGCGGGCGGAAAGATGCTTGAACAGGCTGTCGCCATCCAGCTTGATGCCGTTGCCCCAGGACAGGGCCAGGGAGGCGCTGAACTGGCCTTCCAGCAGGCGGCCTTCGATTTTGGAGAAATCCAGCCGTTCGCTGGTTACCAGCCCCTGGGCATTCAAGGCATCGAAACGCAGGCCGCTGCCCTTCACCGGCTCCCAGCCCTGGCCATCCAGGGCAAGCTGGACGCCGCCCTGGGTCGGCCGCACTTCGAGGGAAAGGCTGTGGTCACCGTTCTGCAGGGCCAACTGCTGCAAGGTGCCGCCCTCCCCCAACCCCAGCGTGCCGGAGAGTCCTTCCACCGCCAGGGGGCCGGCCTGCAGGGCCAGATCCTGGAAGACCACATGGGAAACCTGCAGACGGGCACCGCCGGCACCCCGCAGCCAGTCCGGCAACGCGGCCAGGGAGGAAAGGGGCAGGCGGGCGCCGACGATTTCCACTTCCTTGAGGTGGCCGGGATTGCCCAACTCAGGAACAAATTGCAGCCGGGCCACCGTACCCGGGTCGCCATTGCCGATGCGCACCCCTTCCAGCACCAGGCCGGGCTTGGGCAGGAAGGTCACGCCCAGGTGGCTGGCGGTGACCGGCTGGCCCAGCAAGCGGGTCAGCACGGCCTCGGCCTCGGGGCGATGGCTGTCGTAGGGATAGAGGCCGACCACCGCCACTCCCAGGCCGAGAAGGAGCGCCACCCCCAGGGCCAGCTTGCTGCCCTTGCCCATCGGCCGGCTGCCGGGCCGGCGGATGGGGCGGATGCCGGTGTCTTCGCCGGCCGGCACCTTGCGGGCAGCGGTAGCATTGGTGGTGGTTTCCTTGCCGCCGCCATCGCCGTTCTTCCAGCCAGCCAGCCAGGCCACGGTGGGCGGGGCCTTTTTCTCGACCCTGGGCGGTTCCGGCGAGGTTTCGCCGGGCAGGGGAATGGGCTCGGGCTCCCGGTCCTGGGGCTGGGCGAAGTCGTCGCCGGCAGCATCGGCCGGGGTATTGCCGAAGGTGGAAAACTGGCTGATGGCCACGTCCTTCACCTTCTGCACCACGGCCGTGCCCTTGTCCCAGACCGAGGGCTGTTCGAGCAGCGGGGCGATGAAGCCATCCCGCTCCAGATCAGCCAGGGCGGACTCCACCAGGCCGGGATTGCCCACCTTGGTGGCCAACTCGCTGACACTGGTCCGCCCATCCACCAGGATCAGCACCATACGAATGTGGCGCTGCACCAAACGGGTCCGCTGTCGCATGGCCTCCTCGCCGGCAGCGGTCTTTTCGTAGATCAGATTCGTATCCATATTTTTTTCTCAAGCCAATTGACGCGTTTTGGATTGAAACCTATAATTCGCGCCTC
>NZ_BFBP01000003.1:231226-328447 GCF_003112695.1 Azospira sp. I13 | reverse complement strand
TTATGTTCCTCGATAGCTCAGTCGGTAGAGCGCCGGACTGTTAATCCGTAGGTCCCTGGTTCGAGCCCAGGTCGGGGAGCCAAAGTTTCAAAAGGCAGCTTGTTGGTCATTCGGCTGTTTTTATCAGTTTTAGTTGCAAAAGTGCAATTCAGCAGGTCTGCAGTAGANNNTCCTCGATAGCTCAGTCGGTAGAGCGCCGGACTGTTAATCCGTAGGTCCCTGGTTCGAGCCCAGGTCGGGGAGCCAAGAATTCCGCAAGGGAGTTGTGAGCAATCACAACTCCCTTTTTGCTTTTCCCGCGGCGTTTGTTTTTGTTCTCCGACGCCCATGTTCCCCCCTATTCCCTCCTCTGCTTCCGTCACCGCGATCCCTTGATCGATCGCCGCATCCCGGCTGCCTCGCAGCCCCGCCCCGGGTAACCTTGCAACAAGCAGCGGGGCGTTGCTTCATCGTAATCGCAAACGGCCGGCAGAACCATATGCCAATGCCAAAAAATAGGGAAATCGGCCAATTTTCCGCCCAGCCGACCCATACCGATGATATGGGAACATCTCGCGGGATGTTCCCGGGGTACTGACGGGAGCCCTCCCCGCGGCTTCAGCAGGCTTCCGGCGAGGGGTGCGTGGGCGGCAATTCCACCTCGAACAGGGCGCCCCCCCGGCTGCCGCGCCGGCAGCGGATGCGGCCACCATGGGCCTCCACCACGGCCCGGACCACCGCCAGCCCCAGGCCGCTGCCGCCGCTGGCCCGGCTACGGGAATCGTCACCGCGGTGGAAGGGGTCGAAGAGATGGGGCAGCAGGGCATCCGGCACCCCGGGGCCATCGTCCTCGATCTGGAAGATGAAATCCCCCTCCCCGGCCTGGGAGCTGCTCCCGGCGCCCTCTCCCCGGCCTTCCGCAAGGCTTTCAGCCGCGCTTTGGCCAGCCGCCGGGCCGCCGCGCAGGCCGCAGGAAATGGTGATTTCACCGGGGTGGGCGTAGCGCCGCACATTGTCGAGCAAGGCCAGGACGATCTGCCGGATGCGGGTGACGTCGCAGTGCACCGGCGCTGCCTCCAGCCGCAGGCGCAGGCGAAAGCCGGCGGCAACCAGCTCCGGCTCCAGGAGGCTGGCGATGCGCAGGATTTCCGCTGCCAGGTCGCAACGCTCCAGATGCAGGCTGAGGTGGCCGCTGTCGGCCAGGCTCAGCACCCGCAGGTCCTCGATCAGGCGGGACAACCCTTCCACCTGGGTAAGCAGGCTGTGGAACTGCACCGGGTCCGGCTCGAAGACGCCCTCCGCCAGGCCTTGCAGGCGCCCCCGCAGGATGGTGACCGGGGTGCGCAGTTCATGGGCGATGGCGGCATTCCAGGTGGAGAAATCGCTGCTCATGCGCTGCAGGCGCTCGGCCATGGTGTTGAAGTCCGCCACTAGGGTGGCCGTCTCGCCCATGGCTCCCGTTTCCGCCACGGCCCGGGCGTCCAGGTCGCCGTGGGCCAGGCGGCGCAGGCTCTCGGCCACCGAATTGAGGGGCTGCAGGATGCGCCGGCTGAGGCGGGAAGCGGTGTAGATGGCGCCGATGAGGCCGATCAGGGTTACCGCGATCATCCACCCCCATTCCGGCCCGGTGGGGGGCCAGGCATCCGGCGTGGAGGAAACCATGGCCGGATTCACCTCCATGGCCACGGCGTAGAAAATGTAGAAGCTGACGTGGATGAACAGGGTCACCCCCAGGGCCACCGCCGACATGGAGATGACCAGCTGCCGGCTCAGGCCGTTGGGCAACATCAGCCGCTCCCCTCGAGGCAGTAGCCAACGCCGCGAATGCTCACCGGCAGGCCGCTGACGCCGGCCTCTTCCAGCTTGCGCCGCAGCTTGCTCAGGTGGCTATCCACCGTCCGCTCCAGAGCATCGCTCTCGGGAAGGCAGGCGTGGAGCAGTTCAGCGCGGCTGAAAACACGCCGGGGCAGGCGGGCCAGGTGGGCAAGCAGGCGGAACTCGGTCAGGGTCAACGTCAGGGGCTGAGCCTCGGCACCACTGCCGACGGTGACGCGGAAGGCATCCAGGTCGATTTCCAGGGGGCCTACCCGCAACACACCGGCGCCGCCATCCCCATTGCCCAGGGTACGACGCAGCACGGCCCGGGCCCGGGCCGCCACTTCGGCCGGATTGAAGGGCTTGACCACGTAATCGTCGGCCCCCATGCGCAGGGCGGAGAGCTTGTCCACATCCTGGTCATGGGCGGTGATCATGATGATTGGCGTACTGCCCCGGCGGCGCACCTCGGCCAGCACCTGCCAGCCGTCCAGGAGCGGCATGCGCACGTCGAGCAGCAACAGGTCGGGGCGCAGGGCCAGGTGCATTTCCAGGGCCTCCCGGCCGTTGGCGGCGTGGAGGGTGCGCAACCCCTCCCGGGCCAGATAGGCCCGCAGGATGTCGGCGATTTCCGGTTCGTCCTCGGCGACGAGGACCAGGGCTTCGGCCGACGTCACCGCGGCATCCTCCGCGCCCGGCCGGACTGCGCAGGCCATGACGCCAGCCCGGCCCGCCCCACTGCGGATACCCCTGTGCTGCGTAGGTACTTCTCCATCATTTCTCCACATTTCCACCACGAAGCGCCAATTTCGCTTCCCTACACTGACGCAGTCATCACTATGCCGCCGTTGCCTGCCGGTAACGCCATGCCTGCCCCATGAAAAAGAACCTGCCACGCCTGCCAGACCTGCAAAACCATTCCCCGGCCTTGCGCGCCGCACTGCTGCCAACGCTGCTCGCAGCCCTCCTGGCCGCCTGTGCGCCCCGGGAGACCCCCCAGGAAATGCCGCCGCCCATTGTATCCACCCTGACCCTGGAAACGCGCCCGGTGCATCTCGAAGATGAACTGCCGGGCCGGGTCAGCGCCCTGCGCACGGCGGAGATTCGCCCCCAGGTAGGCGGTATCGTGCTGCGCCGGCTGTTCGAGCAGGGGGCCGAAGTGCAAGCCGGCCAGCCCCTCTTCCAGATCAACCCGGCCCCCTTCCGGGCCGAGGTGGATAGCGCCGCCTCTGCCCTGAAGCGGGCCGG
Source organism: Azospira sp. I13 (assembly GCF_003112695.1). GTDB lineage: Bacteria > Pseudomonadota > Gammaproteobacteria > Burkholderiales > Rhodocyclaceae > Azospira. The sequence goes on along the minus strand of NZ_BFBP01000003.1, from coordinate 325,405 downwards.
CGCCGCCATGGAACGGGCCAAGCTGCAGGTGGACCGCCTCAAGCCCCTGGTGGATGCGGATGCGGTCAGCCAGCAGCTGTTCGACGATGCCCTCTCCCAATACAACCAGAGCGCCGCCGACGTGGCCCAGGCCAAGGCCGCCCTGGCCCGCCGCCAGTTGGACCTGGACTTCGCCACTCTCCGCTCCCCCATCGCCGGCCGCATCGGCGAGGAGCTGGTGACCGAAGGCGCCTTGGTGGGCCAGACCGATGCCAACCCCATGGCCCGGGTGCAGCAGATCGACCAAGTCTATGTGGATGTGCGGCAGCCGGCCTCCATGCTGGAAGCCATCCGCAAATCCGCCGGCCAGGCGGGGGCTGGCGACAGCGGCAAGGACGGCAATGTGAAGATTCTCGATGCCCAGGGCAACCCCTATCCGGTCTCCGGCCACATCCTCTTCTCCGGCATCAATGTGGATGCGGGCACCGGCGACGTGGTGGTACGCATCCGCGTGAACAACCCGGAGCGGCACCTGCTGCCCGGCATGTTCGTGCGAGCCCGGGTGCCCCAGGGCGGCGACCTCCAGGGCCTGCTCATTCCCCAGCAGGCCGTCTCCCGCGGTGCCGCCGGCCAGGCCCAGGTCTGGGTGGTGGGCCAGGACGGCAAGGCCAATCTCAAGCCGGTGGAACTGGGCAAGCTGGTGCAGCGCCAGTATCTGGTGCGCAGCGGCCTGGCGGCCGGCGAGCAGGTTATCGTCGAAGGCCAGGACCGGCTGCAGCCCGGCGCCCCGGTCTCGCCCCAGCCCTGGCCCCTGACCGCCGACGGCAGCGTGGTGAAGCCATGAAGCTGCCCGCCTTCTTCGTCCGGCGCCCCATCTTTGCCTGGGTGATCGCCCTCTTCATCATCCTGCTGGGCCTCATCGCCATCCCCCAGCTGCCCATCGCCCGCTACCCCACGGTGGCGCCGCCCATGGTCAGCATCTACGCCGTATACCCCGGTGCCACGCCCCAGACCATGAACGATGCGGTGGTGGGGCTGATCGAGCGGGAGCTTTCCAGCGTCAAGAACCTGCTTTATTTCGAATCCTCCACCGACACTTCGGGGATGGCCCAGATCACCGCCACCTTCAAGCCCGGCACCAACCCGGAGCTGGCCCAGGTGGACGTACAGAACCGCATCAAGACGGTGGAGCCCCGCCTGCCCGCCGTGGTGCGGCAAAACGGCCTGCGCTTCGAATCGGCGGCCTCTTCCTTCCTCATGTTCATCAGCCTCAAGTCGGATGACGGCCGCTACGACGAAGTGGCCCTCAACGACTACATGGCGCGCAACATGGTGGAGGAATTGCGCCGGGTGGACGGCGTCGGCCGAGTGCAGTTGTTCGGCTCCGAAGCGGCCATGCGGGTCTGGGTCGATCCGGCCAAGCTCATCGCCTACAAGCTCTCGATGAGCGACCTGAGCGAAGCGGTGATGCGGCAGAACACCCAGATCGCCCCGGGCCGCGTGGGTGGCGCACCGACCGTACAGGGCCAGCGAGTCACCTTCCCGGTCTCGGTGCAGGGCCAGTTGAGCAGCCCCGAACAGTTTGCCGCCATCGTCCTGCGGGCCAACCCGGACGGTTCCAAGGTGGTCCTCGGCGATGTGGCCCGGGTTTCCCTGGGGGCCCAGAACTATGGCGAGGCCATCCGCGAGAACGGCAAGCTGGCAGCGGCCCTGGGCATCCAGATGTCGCCCGGCGCCAATGCGGTGCGCACCGCCGCCGCGGTACGGGCGCGCCTGGATCACCTGGCCCGCACCATGCCCCCGGGCATGAGTCATTCCGTGCCTTTCGACACGGCGCCCTTCGTGCAGATTTCCATCGAAAAGGTGGCCCAGACCCTGCTCGAAGCCATGCTGCTGGTATTCCTGGTGATGTACCTGTTCCTGCAGAACGTGCGCTACACCTTCATTCCCGCCATCGTCGCGCCCATCGCCCTGCTCGGCACCTTCACCGTCATGCTGGGGGCCGGCTTCTCGGTCAATGTGCTGACCATGTTCGGCATGGTGCTGGCCATCGGCATCATCGTGGACGACGCCATCGTCGTGGTGGAGAACGTGGAGCGGCTGATGGCCACGGAAGGGCTGTCGCCCAGGGAGGCGACCCTCAAGGCCATGCAGGAAATCTCCGGCGCCGTGGTGGGCATCACCCTGGTGCTGATCGCCGTGTTCATTCCCATGGCCCTGGCCGGGGGGTCGGTGGGAGTCATCTACCGCCAGTTCACCCTCTCCATGGCGGTTTCCATCCTCTTTTCCGCCTTCCTCGCCCTGACCCTGACGCCGGCGCTCTGCGCCACCCTGCTCAAGCCGGTGGATGCCGGGCACCATGAAAAAGGCGGCTTTTTCGGCGCTTTCAACCGGGCCTTCGAACGCCTCACCCGGGGCTACGAGAGCCGGGTGGTGCGGCTGCTGCGGCGCACCGGCCGGGCCATGGCGGCCTTCGTCGCCATCGTTGCGGTACTGGGCCTGGGCTTCTGGCAACTGCCTTCCGCCTTCCTGCCGGAAGAGGACCAGGGCTACTTCATCACCGCCATCCAGCTGCCCTCCGACGCCACCACGGAACGCACCCTGGACGTGGTGAAGACCTTCGAAGCCCACGCCGTCGGCCGGCCGGGCATCGAGGCGGTGCAATCGGTGCTGGGCTGGGGCTTCTCGGGTTCCGGCCCCAACGCTGCCATCGTCTTCACCACCCTGAAGAACTGGCATGAACGGGAGGGCGCCACGGCCTCCGCCGAGGTGATGGCAGCCCAGGGCGCCATGGCCCAGGCCCGGGAAGGCATGGTCTTCAACCTCATGCCGCCGGCCATCGAGGAACTGGGTACCTCCTCCGGCTTTGCCATGCGCCTGCAGGACCGCGGCAACCAGGGCTACGCCGCCCTCATGGCGGCCCAGCAGCAACTGCTGGCCATGGCGGCAGAGAGCAAGGTGGTGGTGGGCGTGTACCCGGAGGGCTTGCCCCCGGGCACCAGCGTCCGCCTCGACATCGACCGGCAGAAGGCCGAAGCCCTGGGTGTCTCCTTCGCCAATATCAGCGACACCCTGTCCACCGCCATGGGCTCCCTCTACGTCAATGACTTCCCCAATGCGGGGCGCATGCAGCAGGTCATCATTCAGGCCGAGGCCGGCTCCCGCATGCAGGTGGAGGACATCCTGCGCCTCTACGTGCGCAACAACGCCGGCGGCATGGTGGCCCTGGGCGAGATGGTGACGCCCCAGTGGAGCGACGCACCGTTGCAGCTGGTGCGCTACCTGGGCTACCCGGCGGTGCGCATTTCCGGCAGTGCCGCCCCCGGCGCCTCCAGCGGCGAAGCCATGGCGGAAATGGAGCGCCTGGCCGCCAAGCTGCCCCCCGGCTTCGCCGTGGAATGGACCGGCCAATCCCTGCAGGAGCGCCAGTCGGCAGCCCAGGCACCGCTGCTGATGGGTCTTTCCATGCTGGTGGTTTTCCTCGTCCTGGCGGCCCTCTATGAGAGCTGGACCATCCCCTTGGCGGTGATGCTGGTGGTGCCCCTGGGCCTCATCGGCGCCGTCTTCGCGGTGTACGCCCGGGGCATGCCCAACGACGTGTTCTTCAAGGTGGGCATGATCACGGTGATCGGCCTCTCGGCCAAGAACGCCATCCTCATCATCGAGTTCGCCAAGCAGCTGCACGAGCAGGGCATGGGCCTGATCGAGGCCGCTGCCGCGGCTGCCCGGCTGCGCCTGCGGCCCATCCTCATGACCTCCCTGGCCTTTGCCCTGGGTGTAGTGCCCCTGATGCTGGCCCGTGGCGCCAGTGCCGAGACCCAGCACGCCATTGGCACCGGGGTCTTCGGCGGCATGGTCACCGCCACGGTCCTGGCGATTTTCCTGGTACCGGTATTTTTCGTTTTCGTCCTCAGCATCGGCGAACGGCTGGCCGCCTCCCCTGCCCTGCAACGCCTGCGCCAGCGCTGGCTCAAGGATGAACTCAAGGATTAATCATGCACCTCTCCATCATTGGCCTCTCCCTGGCCCTCTCGGCCTGCGCCCTGACGCCGGAACTGCACAAGCCGGCCCTGCCGGTGCCTGACACCTACGGCAGTGCCCCCGCCATCCCGGCGGCGGGCGCCTCCGCCGCCGGCATCGGCTGGCGCAGCATGTTCGGCGACCCGCGCCTGCAAGGGCTGATTGAAACTGCCCTGGAAAACAACCGGGACCTGCGCCTGGCCCTCCTCAACGTGGCCCAGGTCCAGGCCCAGTACGACATCCAGCGCAGCTACCGGCTGCCCGGGGTGGAGGCGGGCCTGGCGGCAACGCGCCAGCGGGCTTCCAGCGACGGTGGCATCAGCACCGGCATACAGGAAAGCCGCTCTGCCAGCCTGGGCATCAATGCCTTCGAAGTGGATCTCTTCGGCCGGGTCAGCGCCCTCTCGGAAGCCGCTTTCGCCCGCTACCTGGCCAGCGAGCACGGCCTGCGGGCCGCCCGCATCAGCCTCATCGGCGCCGTGGCGGAAGCCTATTTCGCCGAGCGCCTGGCGGAAGAGCAGTTGCGCCTGACCGAGCTGACCCTGGCGGACTGGCGCCAGTCCCTGGAACTGGCGCGCAAGCTGAAACTGGCGCAGCAGAGCAGCGGCCTGGACATCGCCCAGGCCGAAGGCCAGGTGGCCACCGCCGAGGCCGACCGGGAAAACCGCCAGCGGGCCCTGGCCCAGGCCCGCCATGGCCTGGCCCTGCTGCTCGGCACGGAACTGCCGGAGGACCTGCCGCCGCCCACCCCCCTGGCCCGGCAACCGGTACTGACCCAGCTGCCGCCGGGGCTGCCCTCGGACCTGCTGAGCCACCGCCCGGACATCCAGCAGGCGGAGCAGGCCCTCATTGCCGCAAACGCCGACATCGGCGCTGCCCGGGCCGCTTTCTTCCCGCGCCTGCTGCTGACCTTGTCCGTCGGCGCCATCAGCCCATCCTTTGGCAGCCTCTTTGAGGGTGCCCACCGGGCCTGGGCTTTCACCCCCCAGATCACCCAGCCCATCTTCCAGGGCGGCCGCCTGCAGGCCGAGCGGCGCCTGGCCGAGCTGCGCCGGGACGCCTCTGTCGCCGAATACGAAAAGACCATCCAGACCGCCTTCCGGGAGGTGCTGGACGGCCTTTCCGGCAGCGCCACCTACGGCCGGCAGATCGAGGCCCAGGAGCGGGCCGTGGCCAGCGCCGAACGTCGCCGGGAGCTTTCAACCCTGCGCTACCGGGCCGGCCTGGATAGTCGCCTGGAACTACTGGATGCCCAGCGCCAGGCCTATGCCTCCCAACTCGGTTTGCTGGAGCTGCGGCGGGATGAAATCCGCAACGCCATCGGCCTCTACAAGGCCTTGGGCGGCGGGCATCTGGAGAACGGTTGAGGGCAGGCGGGCGCCAAGTATCCGGGAGGTGAGCCGGGTTGGAAGCGCTTGCCAGCCGAGTCAGGCCGGGAGCCCGAAAGGCTGGCTGAGATCCAACGCAGTACCCCACCACGCCGGGCCCCGCCCCGACGACGGCAGAAGTGCAACAAACTGTGTCCGCCTTCAACGCCGGCCGGGCCTCTGGCGTTGTTGCAGGCAAGGGAGGACCTCCGCCTCCCGCCCTGGAGAATCACCATGCCTACCGCCCAGCCAGCCCGGACAAACCGGTCGTCCGCTTTACCCGCACCGCCCGCCGGATCACCCGCATCCCCCGCTTCACTCAGTTCGCTTCAGCCTCCTCAAGCCCAGCTATCCTCCCTGGCCCTGCCTGCCAAGCCATGGCGCCGTTTCAGTGCCCTGCTTCTGCCGCTGCTGGCTGCCGGCCTGTTCCTGGCTGCCCCGGCGGCGGAGGCCCACGGCGGTGCCGGCTTTGCCATCGGCGTGGAAATCGGTACGCCTCCCCCTCCCCTGCGCTACGAAGCCCCGCCGCCGCCCCGGGGCGGCTATGTCTGGGCCCCGGGCTACTGGGCCTGGGATGGCTATCGCTACGTCTGGCTGGAAGGCCGCTGGCTGGCCCAACGCCCCGGCTATTTCTACGAGCCCGGCCGTTGGGAGCAGCGCCACGAACACTGGATCTACCGCGGGGAAGCCTGGCGCCAGGATCGGGCCTGGGAACACCGGCACCATGACCGGCATGAGCACGGACACGGCGGCTATCGACGCTGATGCGCCGAGCCATACCGGCAAGCAAAAGCCCCCGACCAGCGGGGGCTTTTGCTTGCCGGGTGGCTGCTGGCCTCAGCAGGCGGCCAGGCCCCGCTCCAGGTCGGCCTGCAGGTCGGCCACCGCTTCCAGGCCGACGGCAATGCGCAGCAGCCCGTCGGAAATGCCGGCCGTGGCCCGGGCTTCGGGGCTGATGCGGCCATGGGTGGTGCTGGCCGGATGGGTGATGGTGGTTTTCACATCCCCCAGGTTGGCGGTGATGGAAAGCAGGCGGCAGTGATCCACCACCTGCCAGGCTTCCGCCTTGCCGCCCTTGACCTCGAAAGAGACGATGGCGCCGCCGCTCTTCTGCTGGCGCAGGGCCAGGGCGTGCTGGGGGTGGGAGGCCAGGCCGGGGTAGAAGACCCGCGCCACCTTGGGGTGAGCTTCGAGCCAGGCCGCCAGTTCCAGGGCATTGGCGGACTGGGCGGCCATGCGGATTTTCAGGGTTTCCAGGCCTTTAGCCAGAACCCAGGCATTGAAGGCGGAAAGGGTCGGGCCGGCAGTGCGCAGGAACTTGAAAACCTCGTCCGTCAGGGCCTTGCGGCCCACCACGGCGCCGCCGAGGACCCGGCCCTGGCCATCGAGATACTTGGTGGCCGAATGCACCACCAGATCGGCGCCCAGGTCCAGGGGACGCTGCAGGGCGGGGGTGCAGAAGCAGTTGTCCACCGCCACCAGGATGCCCTTGGCGTGGGCGATCTCGGCCAGGGCGGCGATGTCGGCCACTTCCGTCAGGGGGTTGGAGGGCGTCTCGAGGAAGAAGAGCTTGGTTTCCGGGCGGATGGCCGCGGCCCACTCTTCCGGCCGGGTCTGGCTGGCGTAGGTGGTGGTGATGCCGAAACGGGCCAGGATGGTGTTGAAGAGCTGGATGGTGGCACCGAAAAGCCCGGCGGAGGCCACCACGTGGTCCCCCGCCTTGAGCTGGGACATGACCAGGGAGAGGATGGCGGACATGCCGCTGGCGGTAGCCACGGCAGCCTCGGCCCCTTCCAGGGCGGCCAGGCGGTCCTGGAAGAGGCTCAGGGTGGGGTTGGAGAAGCGGGAATAGACGTTGCCGTCTTCCTCACCAGAGAAGCGGGCGGCGGCCTGGGCAGCGTTCTCGAAGACGAAGCTGGAAGTGAGGTAGAGGGCCTCGGAATGTTCGTTGAACTGGCTGCGCTCCTGGCCGGCGCGTACCGCCAGGGTTTCCAGCTGCCAGTCGGCGCGGTTGTCCGTGTGCTTGTCGATGCTCATGGGGGTTCCTTAATGACCAAGCCCGTTCGGGAAATCCGGAACGGGCTTGTTGTTTTTTCTGCTTCCGGTGGGCTGATTAACGCTCGGCGTTGTTGCCCATCAGGTTCAGGTCCAGCTGCTGGGTGGCATTGTTGTCATCCTCGCTGCTGGACTTACCCTTGCCGCCCCGGCCGTTTTCGACCCGGTCCAGGTATTCCGGGGTGATGTCCCCGGTGATGTACTGGCCATCGAAACAGGAGGTATCGAAACAGGTCAGTTCCGGGTTGAGGGTCTGCACAGCCGCCTTGAGGGCATCCAGATCCTGGTACACCAGGGCGTCGGCGCCGATTTCCTTGGCGATTTCGTCGTCGGTACGGCCGGTGGCAATGAGTTCCCCCCGGGTCGGCATGTCGATGCCGTACACGTTGGGGTAGCGCACGGGAGGCGCAGCGGAGGCGAAGAACACCTTGAGGGCGCCGGCAGCCCGGGCCATCTCAACGATTTCCCGGCTGGTGGTGCCGCGCACGATGGAGTCGTCCACCAGCAGCACCCGCTTGCCCTTGAACTCGTGGGAGACGGTGTTGAGCTTCTGGCGCACGCTCTTCTTGCGGGTGGATTGCCCCGGCATGATGAAGGTGCGGCCGATGTAGCGGTTCTTCACGAAGCCTTCCCGATAGGGAATGTTCAGGGCCTGGGCCAACTGCATGGCGGAGGGCCGGGAGGAATCAGGAATCGGAATAACCACGTCGATATCGGCGGGGTTGATGATCTGGCGCACCTTCTCAGCCAGGAACTCGCCCATGCGCAGGCGGGTTTCATAGACGGAAACACCGTCCATGAGGGAGTCGGGGCGGGCCAGATAGACGTATTCGAAGATGCAGGGGGCGTACACCGGCTTGTCGGCGCACTGGCGGCTGGCCAGGTTACGCTGCAGGTCGATGAAGACAGCCTCGCCCGGAGCGATGTCGCGCATCACCTCGAAACCCAGGGTATCCAGGGTGACGGACTCGGAGGAGATCAGGTATTCATAACCGCCCTCTTCACCCGGCACCGGATTGCGGCCCATCACCAGGGGACGGATACCGAAGGGGTCGCGGAAGGCCAGCAGGCCATAGCCGGCAATCATGGCGACCACGGCATAGGCACCGCGCACTCGGCGATGCACATTGGCCACGGCACGGAAAATGATGTCGGTATCGAGACGGGCGCCCTTGGCGGCGGCCTGCAGTTCGTGGGCCAGGACGTTGAGCAGCACTTCGGAATCCGAGTTGGTGTTCACGTGGCGCAGGTCCTGCACGAACATTTCTTCCTTCAGCACTTCGGCATTGGTCAGGTTGCCGTTGTGGGCCAGGGTCAGGCCGAAGGGGGAATTGACGTAGAAGGGCTGGGCTTCGGCGAAGTTCCAGGCGGAACCAGCCGTGGGATAGCGGCAGTGGCCGATGCCCCAGTTGCCCGGCAGGGCCCGCATGTTGCGGGTGCGGAACACGTCCCGCACCAGGCCGGGTCCCTTGTGCATGTGGAAGGTGTTGCCTTCCGCCGTAGCGATGCCTGCGGCATCCTGCCCGCGGTGCTGGAGCACCATGAGGCCATCGTAGAGGAGCTGGTTAACCGGCGTGGTCGCGACGACCCCGAGAATACCGCACATAGAACACCACCTGTCTGTTACAAAACTTGGGCCGGAAGCCGCAAGGCTACCGGTACTTGATCCTTTTTGCCACTTCATCCGGCAACCAGGGCCGGGACATCAGCACTGCCGTTTCAAAGGGCGGCGCCAGTTGGGCCTGGGCCCACCAGCTGGCTTGCGGCAGAGAGGTCATGCCGCCGGCCGCGACGAGCAGCAGGACGATCAGCACGCCCCGGGCAATGCCGAAGACCACGCCCAGCACCCGGTCCGCCACGCCCAGGCCGAGGGCCTTGATCAGCCCCCGCACTGCCAGTCGCACCAGGGCCAACAGGGCCAGAGTGCCGAGGAAAACCAGCACATAACCTGCCACCAGCCGCCACACCGGATCGGCGATGATGCCGCCGAGGAAGGCCTGGGCAGCCTCGGCCCCGAAGGCGCGGGCGGCGAGAAAACCCAGCACCCAGGCCACCAGGGCAATGATTTCGCCGACCACCCCGCGCCAGGCCCCGAGCAGCAGGGAAGCGAGGATGATGCCGACAATGGCATAGTCCAGAGCGGTCATTGCCAGCGCAACTTACTTGGTAGAGACGATGCCGCTGACACCGATTTTCTTCATTTTTTCCAGCGCCTTGTCGGCGGCATCCTTGCTCGGGAAGGGGCCGGCACGCACCCGGGTCTTCAGGCCCTGGGGCGATTCAAGAGGCTCGGTATAGGTCTTGACGCCGATCTCGCTGAGCTTGCTCTGCAATACCTTGACGTTGCCCTGGTTGGCAAAGGCGCCGATGAGGATGACATGCTGGCCGCCCGCTGCCGCGCCGGCTGCCGGGGCTGCCTTGGCTTCGGACTTGCCGCCGCCCAGCAGGGCCGCGGCCCGCTTGGCCTCGGCGTCGGCCTTGGCCTTTTCGTTAGCCGCCTTTTCCGCCGCGGCCTTCTCGGCAGCGAGCTTTTCCGCAGCCTTGTCAGCCGGCTTGGCGGGAGCCTTCTCGGCGGGCTTTTCCACGGGCTTGTCTACAGGCTTCTCGGCAGCCACCTTCTCGGGCACCTTGGCCGCAGGTGCGGGCTGGGCTGGAGGAGCCGCCGGAGCATCCGGGGTCACGGCGACGACCGGCGGCACGGCCACTTCCGCCTTGGGTGCAGCAGGGGCGGCCTTGGCCGGGACAGTCGGAGCATTCAGGGCTTGGGGATTGAAGACCGTCTGGTCCTGGCCGGGGATGCGAATCTGCACGTCCGGCGTGGGCGGCGGCGGCGCCTGGTCCATGACCATGGGCAGGACGATGGCGGCGAAGGTGACAAAGGCCACGGCGCCCACCAGGCGCCGTCGGGCTCGCTTTTTCAGTTGCAGTTGGGCGTCGTTATCCGTCACTTGCATGCCTGAAGCACCTTTAGCTGGGGGTTCCGTCCGGTTGGCGATGGCGTTGGCCCACATGGGGAAGCACGCCGGCTACCGTATGGAAAGATCCGAAAACCGCGATTCTATCATTCCCGGCGGTCCGCTTCAGGGCCGCCTGCCACGCCGCGTAGGGATCGGCGTGGCATTCCACCGCGCCGCCCAGACTGGCCACCACCTCGGCCAACTGGGCCGCCGTGGCGCCCCGGGGTACGTTGAGGTCGCACAGCAGCCAGGTATCCACCTTGCCCTTGAGGGCAGCCAGGGTCGTGGCGATGTCCTTGTCCCCCAGCATGCCGACCACGGCGTGAGTGCGGTTGAAGAAGCCCATGTTGGAGAGATTGTCGGCCAGCACCTGGGCCGACTGGGGGTTATGAGCCACATCCAGGATCACCGTGGGCTGGCCCGGCAGCACCTGGAAGCGCCCGGCCACCTCGGTCTCGATGAGGCCGCGGCGGATGGCCCCCATGGAGACGGGCAAGCGATCCTTGAGGCATTCCAGAGCGGTGAGGGCGACGCTGGCGTTGGCCAGCTGGGCCGTGCCGCGCAGACCAGGGAAGGCCAGGGCGCGGCGCTGCAGCTCACCGCCGATGGTGTGCCAGTAGCGCCATTGCAGACGATCTTCGGTACTTTTCTCAAAGCCGAAGTCCCGTCCGATGAGCTTCAGCTCGGCGCCGATGGCAGCGGCATGGTCCAGCAGGGACTGGGGCGGCTTGGCATCGGCGCAAAGGGCCGGCTTGCCGGGGCGGAAGATGCCCGCCTTCTCCCGGCCGATATCTTCCCGGGTGGCGCCCAGCCAGTCGGTGTGATCCAGGGCGATGCCAGTGACCACGGCCACGTCCGGCTCGTAAATATTCACCGCGTCGAGACGGCCCCCCAGACCCACTTCCAGGACGATGGCCTCGACACCGGCAGCAGCGAAGACCTCCCAGGCGGCCAGGGTGCCAAATTCGAAATAGGTCAGGGCTTCGCTGCCCCGGGCCGCTTCCACCTTGGCGAAGGCAGCGCACAGGGTTTCGTCTGCCACCGGCTGGCCGTTGATCTTCACCCGCTCGTTGTAGTGCAGCAGGTGGGGCGAGGTGTAGCAGCCCACCTTGCAGCCGGCCCGGTCCAGGATATTTTCCAGGTAAGCGCAGACCGACCCCTTGCCGTTGGTGCCGCCCACGGTGATGACCGGGCAGAACTCACTCTGCCCCAGGGCCGCCTTGACCCGGGCCACTCGCTCCAGGCCCAGCTCGATGCCGGCCTGGCCTTTGGGGTGGAGGGATTCGAGATGGGTGAGCCAGTCGGACAGGGTGGTGGGGAATGACATAGAAAGGCTAGCCACAGAGGGCACAGAGATCACAGAGGAAAGTCAAAAGCACCTACCCGGGAAGGCAGCAGGGACGCGGACTTCGGCCATGGCAGGCTGAAGAATGGCGTCCCTGTTGCCTCCTGGGGCACAGGCCCACTCAGTTCCCTCCGCCCTTACGCACGGCGCGGAAACTCTATGTGTTCTCTGTGCCCTCTGTGGCAAAAAAGATTTTCAGGCTGCCGCAGGCAGCTTCTGCAGCAGGGCCAGCAGCTGGGCGATCTTGTCGCGCATTTCGCGGCGGTCCACGATCAGGTCGATAGCGCCCTTTTCCAGCAGGAACTCGGAGCGCTGGAAGCCTTCCGGCAGTTTTTCCCGCACCGTCTGCTCGATCACCCGGGGACCGGCAAAGCCGATCAGGGCGTTGGGCTCGGCGATGACCACGTCGCCAAGGAAGGCGAAGGAGGCGGAGACGCCGCCCATGGTGGGATCGGTGAGCACGGAAATGAAGGGCAGGCCGGCTTCCGACAGCTTGGTCAGGGAAGCGGTGGTCTTGGCCATCTGCATCAGGGAGAACAGGCCTTCCTGCATGCGGGCGCCGCCGGAGGCGGTGATGCAGATGAAGGGCACGTTCTGCTCCAGGGCCACCTGGACGCCGCGAATGAAGCGCTCACCCAGCACGGAGCCCATGGAGCCGCCCATGAAGTTGAATTCGAAGCAGGCCACGACCACGGGCAGGGTCTTGATGGCGCCCTGCATCACCACCAGGGAATCGGTCTCGCCGGTGTCTTCGGTGGCGTCATTGAGGCGCTCCGGATAGCGACGGCTGTCCTTGAACTTGAGGCTGTCCACCGGCAGCACTTCGGCGCCGATTTCAAAACGGCCTTCCGGGTCCAGCAGCAGGTCCAGGCGTTCCCGGGAATTGAGGCGGTTGTGGTGGCCGCACTTGGGGCAGACGTGCAGATTACCTTCCAGGTCGGTGGCGTAGAGCACCGCCTCGCAGGACGGGCACTTGCGCCACAGGCCTTCCGGCAGGTTGGACTTGCGCGGCGCGCCTTCACGCTTGATCTTCGGGGGCAGCAGTTTCTGCAACCAGCTCATGGCGTTCTCCGGTACTTTTTTAAATTCGGGTTGGCCACAGAGGGCACAGAGATCACAGAGTTAAAAACATTCCGCAAGCCATGGAAGGAGGCGAATCAACCGCCTACCCGTAACCATCCTGCGGGTTTTACTCTCTGTGTCCTCTGTGCCCTCTGTGGCTAAAAATTACTTGCTGGCGGCATCCACACCGCGGCGGATGTCGGCCACCAGGCCCTTGACGCGGGCCACGGCGTCATCCGGGTACTTTTCCATTTCCTCGATGATGCGGCTGCCCACCACGACAGCGTCGGCCATGCCGGCGATGCGCTTGGCGGTCTCGGCATCGCGGATACCGAAGCCGACACCCACGGGCAGGCCGGTGGCTTCGCGGATCTTGGGAATGCGCTCGGCCAATTCATCGAAATTGAGGGCGCCGCTACCGGTCACTCCCTTGAGAGAGACGTAATAGACGTAGCCCCGGGCCAGCTTGCCCACCTGATTGATGCGGGCATCGGTGGAGGTGGGGGCGAGGAGGAAGATGGCGTCCATGCCCTTGGCGCTCATGGCGGCAACGAACTCGGCACTTTCCTCCGGGGTGTAATCCACCACCAGCACACCGTCCACACCAGCCTCGGCGGCGGCATTGACGAAAGCGTCCACACCCATGGCCTCGATGGGGTTGGCGTAGCCCATCAGCACCATGGGCGTGGTCTTATCCTTCTCGCGGAACTCGCCCACCATGGCCAGTACCTGGCGCAGGCTGACGCCCTTGGCCAGGGCCCGTTCGGAGGCCCGCTGGATGGTGGGGCCATCAGCCATGGGGTCAGAGAACGGCACGCCCAGCTCGATGACGTCGGCCCCGGCTTCCACCAGGGTGTGCAGCAGGGTGACGGTCAGGGCGGGATGGGGATCGCCGGCGGTGATGAAGGGAATCAGGGCCTTCTTGCCCTGGGCCTTGAGGGCCTCGAACTTGGCTTGGATGCGGTTCATGGTATTCGTGGTCATTTTTCCGCCCCCGCTCAGAACTGGATACCGGACTTTTCGGCGACGGTGTGCATGTCCTTGTCGCCGCGGCCGGAAAGATTGACCAGCAGGACCTTGTCCTTGGCCAGGGTGGGGGCCAGCTTGGCGGCGTAGGCCAGGGCGTGGGAGGATTCCAGGGCGGGGATGATGCCCTCGAAGCGGCACAGGTCATGGAAGGCCTGCAGGGCTTCGCTGTCGGAGATGCCCACGTATTCGGCACGGCCGGAATCCTTCAGCCAAGCGTGTTCGGGGCCGACGCCGGGGTAATCGAGGCCGGCAGAGATGGAGTGGGTCTCGGTAATCTGGCCGTTCTCGTCCTGCAGCAGATAGGTGCGGTTGCCGTGCAGCACGCCGGGGCGGCCCTTCTGCAGACTGGCGGAATGGCGATTGGTATCCATGCCCTCCCCCGCGGCTTCGACGCCGATGAGCTTGACGCTCTCATAGGGAATGTAGGGATGGAAGATGCCCATGGCGTTGGAACCGCCGCCGACGGCAGCGATCACCGCATCGGGCTGGCGCCCGGCCATTTCCGGCATCTGCACCAGGGCTTCCTTGCCGATGACGGTCTGGAAGTCCCGCACCATCATGGGATAGGGATGGGGACCGGCCACGGTGCCGATGATGTAGAAGGTATTCTCGATGTTGGTGACCCAGTCGCGCATGGCTTCGTTGAGCGCATCCTTGAGGGTCTTGGAGCCGGATTCCACGGGCACCACGGTGGCGCCCAGGAGCTTCATGCGATAGACGTTGGCCGCCTGGCGCTTCACATCCTCGGAGCCCATGTACACCACGCACTCGAAGCCGTAGCGGGCGGCCACGGTGGCGGTGGCGACGCCGTGCTGGCCGGCGCCGGTCTCGGCGATGACCCGGGGCTTGCCCATGCGCTTGGCCAGCAAGGCCTGGCCGATACAGTTGTTCACCTTGTGGGCGCCGGTGTGGTTCAGGTCTTCCCGCTTCAGGTAAATCTGGGCGCCGCCCAGCAGCTCGGACCAGCGCTTGGCGTGGTAGATGGGGCTGGGACGGCCGACGTAGTGCTTCAGCTCGTAGTCGAACTCGGCCTGGAAATCGGGATCGGTGCAGGCGTGGGCGTAGGCCGCCTTCAGTTCTTCCAGGGCGGCGATGAGGGTTTCGGAGACAAAGATGCCGCCGTAGGGGCCGAAGTGGCCGGTAGCATCAGGCAGGTTGTAGGACATGGTAAGACTCCAGAAGACGGACGAAGAGAACAGCAGGGGCTATGGTTAGGCCGCTGCTTCTCAGGTGTGGTCCGCCAGGTGGTGGCGCCAGTAAGTGCGAGTATGTCCGCCCGGTCTCTTGCGCATAAATCGTTTCATCAAATCAATCGTTGTCGGCACTGCGTACGGCGGCGATGAAGGCGCGGATTTTCGCAGCGTCCTTGATGCCCTTGGCCGCTTCGACACCGGAGGATACATCCACCGCCGCCGGGCGCACCCGCCGTACCGCCTCCGCCACATTGTCCCCGTCCAGGCCGCCGGAGAGCACGATGCTCTGGGTCAGGCCGGCCGGGATGAGGGACCAGTCGAAGGTCTTGCCGCCGCCGCCATAGCCATCGACGAAGGCATCCAGCAGGATGGCCCGGGCCGAGGGATAAGCAGCCGCGTATTGTACCAAATCCAGATCGGGCCTCACGCGGGCCGCCTTGAGGTAGGGCCGCAGGTAGCGCCGGCACTCACTTTCCGTTTCGTCACCGTGAAATTGCAGGACTTCCAGGGGCACTATGGCCAGCACGGCCTCCACTTCGGCGGCTTCCGGATTCACGAAGAGGCCCACGGCGGAGACGAAGGGCGGCAGCAGACGGGCCAGTTCGGCAGCCCGCTCCGGGCTGACGTAGCGGGGGCTAGGGGGATAGAAGACGAAGCCGATGGCGTCGGCCCCGGCGGTCACTGCTGCCAGTACGTCTTCCTCCCGGGTCAGGCCGCAGATCTTGATGCGGGTGTGGGCGCAAGTCTTGATGGTACTCGTCATGGTTCCAGGCTCCAGACCTGGGGCAGCACGGTGGTTTCCGGCAGGCCCCAGTGGGGTTCGTAGGTGACGCCGGCCAGATAAAGGCCGGAGGGACTGAAGGTGGGAGCGGCCAGGCGCCGATCCCGGGCGGCCAGCAGTTCACTGACCCAGGCCGGCTCGTGCTTGCCCTTGCCGATATAGACCAGGGTGCCCACCAGGTTGCGGATCATGTGGTGCAGGAAGGCGCTGGCCTCGAAGTCGAAGACGATCATATCGCCCTGACGCCGCACCCGGGCCTGCCGCAGCTCCTTGATCGGGGTCTTGGCCTGGCATTCGGCGGCACGGAAGGTGGAGAAATCGTGGGTGCCCAGCAGCAGATCGGCTCCGGCCTGCATCCGTTCCGCGTCCAGGGGCAGATGGAACCACCCTACCCGCCCCGCCGCCAGACCCGGACGCACCGGGCGGTTGAGCAGCAGGTAGCGATAACGCCGGCCGCGGGCCGAGAAGCGGGCATGGAAGTCCGCCGCCACCGGCTGGGCCCAGCGCACCGCCACGCCTTCCGGTAGGTGGGCGTTGACGCCCCGAACCCAGGCGGATTCGGGCCGCAGCACCGGGGTATCGAAATGCACCACCTGGGAAGTGGCATGGACCCCCGTATCAGTACGCCCAGCACAGGTGGTGGCCACCGGTGCGCCGGCAATGGCGGCCAGAGCCAGCTCCAGGGCATCCTGCACGGTACTGCCGCCAGGCTGGGTCTGCCAGCCGTGAAAGGCGTTGCCGTCGTACTCCAGGCCGAGGGCAATACGTGAACTGCTTGAACAACTCATGGCCAGCCACCCTGGAAAAAGAACAGCCCTGCCACCCCGGCAGCCAGCAGAGCCATGACCAGGCGATCCGTGGGGCGGAACGGCCGCAGCACGATCTGCAGGCTGTCATCCGGCGCGCCGCCAGGCGGCTCCAGCAGATTCTGCCAGCGGTATTCCCCCAGGCGCCGGGGAGCGTTTTCCACATACTGCAGGGCCAGCAGCAGGCGGGCCACACCCCGTTGCCCCGGTGCTTCGGCAATGCCAAGGCTGGCGGAAAGGCGAAGGATGCCGGCCGCCAGTTCGGTCGGCGCACTACCGTGCAGCAGCCAGGCCACCGACGCCAGTACGGCAATCAGCCGGGAGCCCTGCTCCAGGCCCAGCAGGACCCCCTCCCGGGTGGGGACCGGAACATCGGGATAGAGTGCCGCCCCCGGTGTACCCAAGGCAAAAACGAGGAACAGCGATAGCAGCAGCCAGCGGGTCCGGCGCACCAGCCCCAACCAGCGCTGCCCTGCTCCGGAAGTCAGTAGCAGAGGCAGGATCAGCCCCAGGGCCAGCCAGACCGGCAGCACCTGGACGGCCAGGGCCAGCGTCAGGCAGAGCAGCAGCCGTACGGCAGAATGAAGGGAGAGTGTCGAAGCGACCAAGGCAGGAAAATGACTGGAAAAAGAGGCATTTTACGCGGCTGGAGGGGCTCCGCGCAGCCAATAGGCAAGGGATGTGGGCCAAACGGCAAGGACAGGGGGAGGAAAACAAAATGCCGCAGCCGGGCGAACCGGTCTGCGGCAAGTGTGATACCCGGTGGTAAAGCCGGGACAGCCAGAATCAGCTGGCGATTTGCTCCAGGATGGCGCGGGCCTTGTCCTGCTGCTCAGCGCTGCCCTCACCGAGGACTTCCTGCAGCAGCTCCCGGGCACCTTCCAGATCACCCATTTCCTGATAGGCCTTGGCCAGATCGAGCTTGGTGGCAACTTCCTGCAGGGCATCGTCGCTTTCATCACCCGCAGGAGCCGCCAGCTCAGCCTCAAGCTGAGCGCCCAACTCGGGATTGACCACGGTCTCGGCAGAATCGAAAGCGCTATCGGCTTCAAACGCTTCGGCAGCAGCCAGCTCGGGCATGACCACCGTTTCGGCAGCGGCCATGTCGGTCATGCTCAACTCGTCCGCCGGCAATTCCGTCAGCTCGATGGTTTCTTCGGCAGCCGGCACATCCAGAGCGGGAGCCCCTGCCTCGGCACCACTGTCGAGATCCAGGCTGATACCGGACAGGTCGAAATTATTGGGCGTGGCTTCCAGCGGAGCGGCAGACTCTTCCACGTCCAGGGGCATATCCAGGTCGAAAGACACCGGTTCAGGGGCTGCCTCTGCCACCGGCGCCGCTGCCTCCAGATCCAGATCGAAATCCACATCGCCAGCCGGCAGGCCAACCACCGTTTCTTCCATGGCGGGGACCGGCTCCGGTACTTCGGGCAGCTGGAAGTCCAGAACCTCAGGCGTTGACTCCAGCGTGGCAGAAGATGCATCACCGGCACCAAGGTCGAGATCAAAATCCAGAGCGCCGGACAGGGGAGGCTCTTCGAGCTTGACCGTTTCGTCCATTGCCGGCTCTGCAGCAGGTGCCCCCATGCCCAGATCGAAATCAAGACCCAGCAAGGCTTCGTCGCTAGCGGCGGGGGCAGGCTCGGCCAACGGAGCAGCGTCGGGTTCGGCTGCAGCCTCCGCCAGCTGGGACAGGGTACCAGGCAAGGTCACCGTATCCTTGAGGGCACTGCTGCCGACGATCATGGTGGCATCAGGATCGAAATCGGCTGCGGCAGCAGCGGCGGCTACGGGAACCGGGTTACCGCCATACAGCGGATTGGCCGGATCCAGCTTGCTACCCATGGCGGCAGCCTTTTCCCATTCGGCACCAACACCACCCGTCTGGGCGTAAAGCTCGCTTGCCAGGGTTTCGAATTGCTGCACGGCCTTGCGGTTGGAATAAATCTCCAGCAGCTTGGCGTGAATGGCAAAGCGCTTGGGATCCTTCTGCATGGCTTCGAGGAGGATTTCCTCGGCTTGGGCATCCCGACCGTAGGCCATGTAGACATCGGCTTCGGCCACCGGATCGACTTCATCGGTATCGATGGTGCCCGGCCCGGCCTGGCTGAAATCGGTTGCCGGCGTATTGGAGGTATCGACGCTCTGCCCGCCCGTGCTCTTGAACACGGAGTTGGCGCCAAGACTGGGCTGGGTAAGGCTATTGACCGGCGGCAGGGTCTCTTCGCTAGCGCCCTTGGCCTGACGGCGGCGGCGCACCACGGCAAGGCCGCCCAGACCGGCAACGGCTGCCAGAGCAGCACCCAGCAGGGGCAGATTTTCCAGCAGGTCATCCACCAGGCTCGGCTCCTCCACGGGTGGGGGCGGCGGCGGCGGTACCACAACCTTGGGCTTGGGCTTTTCTTCCGATACCGGAGCCTCGGCTGGCTTTTCCTCCGCCTTGGCAACTTCCACCGGCGCTGCGGCAGTGTCTGCCTTCGGCTCTTCGGGCTTGGCTTCCGGCTTGGTTTCCTGGGGGGCCGGCTCAGGCTTCACTTCGGGCTTCGGCTCAACCTTGGGCGGCACAGGTGCCGCCTCGGGGGCCTTGGCAACCGGGGCCGTCGGTGCTGGAGCGGGTACAGCCGGAGTGGCCGGAACAGCCGGTTTGGCCGCCTGCTTCTGCAATTCCGCCAGATTCTGGTTCTTCAACTCCAGAAGCTTCTGCAATTCGGAAACGTTCTTTTCCAGGGAAGCCATGCGCTGGCTGGCTTCCCGCAGTGCCTTGTCCTTGGCAATCAGGTCTTCTTCGCTGGCCTTGCCTGCACCGGCCTTGCCTGCACTGCCGGCTGCCTCGGTACGGCCAACTTTGACCTGATCCTTGGCTGCGGCGGCAGGGGCAGCCTTGTCGTCCACCTTGGCGGTGACTCGCCCGGCGGCAGTCTGGCTACCGCCCTCCTCCCGCACTGGCTCCTGGGCAACGGCACCGGCCAGCTTGCGGCGGTAATTGTTCCAGTCGGATGACTGGGCAAAGACGATCTTGCGGGCCTCGCCCGGAGACACGGCAGCAACGGAATCCTTGTCAGGCACGGAAAGAATCTTGCCGGCCTTGAGGCGGTTCATGTTGCCGTCAAAAGCATCCTTGTTAGCCCGATACAGGCCAACCAGCATCTGCTCCAGGGAAACACCCTCAGGGGCAGTTTCATTGGCGATCTTGCGCAGGGTGTCGCCACGCTTGACCTCAACGCTGCCCACGGCAGTGGCAGGAGCTTTTTCTGCCTTCTCGGCCTTCTCAGCCTTTTCCTCAGGTTTGGGTGCCGGAGCTTCGACCGGCTTGCGCTCTTCTGCGGCAACCTTGGGTTTGCCGGCCGCCTTGACAGGCTTTTCCTCAACAACCCGGGCCGCTGGCTTTTCCTCGACAGGTATCGGTGCCAGAGGGCGGGTTTCCTGGGACTTGGGCTGGCGCAATTCAACCGGAGAAACGACAGCCGCCCCCTTGGGAGCCAGTTCCGGAGGATCAAGCAGGAAAGTGTATTCGCGTACCAGCCGACCGGCAGGCCAACTCAGTTCCAGCAACATATCCACGAAGGGATCGTTAATCGGGCGATCAGAAGAGAGGCGGATGATCGGCTGGGTTCCCTTATGTTCAAGGGAAAAGCGGATGCCCAGAAGGGTGCTGGCGTATTCGATACCGGCCTGGTTGAACGCATCCTGGGAGGCCAGACGGGCGGTCATGCCGGCCACCTCCGCCTTGGTGGCCGAAATTTCCACCTCAGCCCGGAGCGGCTGCCCCAGACCGGAATAGACGGTAATTTTCCCCAACCCTGCCGCATCCGCCGCAAAGGGCATACACGCAAGTGCGGTTGCCAGGAGCGAGGCACGGATTTTCATATTGGTATGTTTGATTTTGGCCACGGCGCCACCCTGAGCGTCGGAATTTGGAATAATTAAAATAACATCATGAAGTTAGCAAGGCAAGCTCATTCACAGCTTTAGAAATGACGATTGCTATGCCTGTTGCTGCCAGGACACTCGCATGAATTCCATGCTGGATTAGGGGCTTCATGTTCATCCAGAAAGAGCGGGTCTTTTCGTCCTTTGCCCGTTGGATTTCCATGTCTCGAATTACTTCAAGCGGATCAATGCCCAGCGCATTTGCAATGATGAAAGCGGTTCGATTGTCGAAGGCGTTGCGTCCCGTTCTGTAGTGGCTAATTGCCGTCCGATTAAGGCCCAGCGTGTTTGCTAAGGCATTGTCGGATTTCACTTGAAGCGCCTTTTGCGCTGCATCTAAGTATTCGCTCGTATTCATTTCGTGCCCTCCTGCGGTTGTCCTTCGGGGCTGACTATATTTTCTGTTTAAACTCTTGACAACTGTTACGGCCGTAACTATGCTGGCGTCAAATAGTTACACACGTAACATGTCAAGAGTTTAGTCAATGATCGTCGCTTATCCAAATCGGATCAGAAGTGCAGCACTCCAGGCCAAACAAGGGAGCGAATAAAAATGATCGTCGCCGCAATACCCGCCTTAAGCCTCGTCCATGCCGCCCGCCACGGTTCCGGCAAATCCCCCGTCCGTCGCACTAATTACGCCTATCTCTCCGATGGTCGCGGCCGTCTTTGGGTCGGCCTCGTTGAACTGCGTCATGTCCAGGTCTTGGACACGGTGAGGATTCACTAATGCCCCCCGTCGTTCACCTGCTGCCCGCCGTTCCTCTCATGCACTGGCAAGCATTCGCCCGTTCTGTCGGACTGGATGAAGACGTAGTACGCGGTCTTTGTGACAAGGGGCACTTCCCTACTCTCAAGCTCGGCAAACACCGCTTCGTCAATCTGGCGAAGTTGGCTCAAACCTGCCTGGAGGTTGAAACCGAATAAGGCATTTAGGCAGGTGTCGCCGGGTTCGCCAAAAGTCCCCGCCGTACCGCCCTTCGGCGTCTCTCAAGGTTCCGGCGACACCTCCCTAAGTGCCTAAGGTATTACCGCTATGACTCAGGAAAGTGATTTTGATTTGTCAGGCTCCGAACATTCTTGGGCCAAAGACGATTGCCAAGCCAGCGTAAGTAATGACCCCAATGATTCGGCTGATAAGTCGTGCTTGCCCCCTGTTTTGGAGTATCCGCATGAGCAGTTGTTTGGCGGCTATTTGAATGATCAGGGTGGCGGCCATAAGCAAAAACAAAAACAAGACGGCGTCATTGAGCATTCCCATGGCTTTTGTCGCGTGATCAGTGTTGTTCATAAGTCGCGGTGGTTAGCAGTTCGTCAATTTTCATTGTCCGCGATTTCCAAGTTTGACTTGGATTTTTATGAGGGCGTCCAGGTTGGAATTGCTCTTGGTTTGTTGGTCGTTTTTTTGATTTTTTGTGCCGTGCTTGTAGTCGGCTAGTTCGTAAATTAACCGCTCCCGGGCCAACACCCCACCCGGACTGGCGGAACTGACGGGGTGCATTTGAAAGGATTCACCATGCAACGTATGACCGCTCAAGCCGTTCTCAATATCGAGGGCGCTTCCCGTTTTGACTTCGATGGTATCCAGGGCGTCAAGGTGTTCGCCTCTCAGGTTGCGGACCCTCATAACCTCAACGTCATTGGCCGCGAGATTATCGAATTCTCCTGCGACTTCGCGCTTTTCGAGTCGATGCGCGGCTACGGCTTCCCCATGGAATTCAAGTGCGATTTGGAATTTGGTCGTGCTTCCAAGGGTAAGGCCGGCACCAAGATTGTTTCCGTCCAGCCCGTCAAGCCTGCCGCTCAGCCCAAGGCCGCCTAATTCACGGTTTTTCGGGAGAACCGCACCATGGACCTGCGCATTATCAGTTGGTCAGCGTTCTTTGGCGTGTTTATCAGTGGTGCGCTGATTGCGCTGCACTGGTTTGTTGTTCGCTACTTCACTAAACACCGTTGGGCGGTGTTCTTTGGTGTGGTTTTCCTTGTTGCGTTTGTTGTGCTGGCTCTCTGTGCTACGGACTGACCATGCTTCGATCATTCGGCCTAGTGTTGCTTTTGACTGTCGTTTTGTACTGGTTGGTAGTTGCCCCGGTGGCGAACGCAGGCCGGGCAGTCGGTTATAACCCCGCCCAATATCTTGAGGCTCACCGATGAGCCGTCGAGAATTACACAAAACGGCGCTGAGCCTTCCCGGCCAGTGCTTCCAGTTCATCGCGGAAGGCCGCAAGCATCGCCCGGCCTTCCTGGTATCCGAAAAAGCTATACAGCGCCTGGGCGGCCTGCCGCGCCGCGTACTGTGCAGGCCGCCCCTTCCGCTTGCGGTTGTGGCTGCGGTCAATGAGTTGCGCGGCGGCTTTCATCATGTGGCGGGCCAAAACCGCCGGAGCGGCCTTGGCTTTCGCAAAGTCAATTTTCATCTGACGGGCCAGGAACTCAGCGGTTTTCTGGTATGCGCGGGAAAACATGGTAGTTGCTCCCAGGTCGAATTAAACAGTCAAGCCCAGCGCGGCGCGGATTCGCTGGCCGATGGTCTTCGGGGCCTTCTCAGCGGCTACGCGCGCGGCTTCCTGCTCCTTCTCTGCCGTGTCGATGACGGCATTCCATTGAGCCATCGTCATACGCTTCCCGCATCCAAGACAGCGGACACGGCCATTGCGATAGGAACGGGCGGTTTCGTGTCCGCAGGTGTTTTGCTTGTTCATTTTTGGGGCTCCCAGGTAGAGGTGACGGAAAGCGGCTGCGCTTCCTTCTCTGAAGTCGCCCAACGGGCGGTGCCGCTTGCCCTGGTGGGGCCCAGTCAAGTGGGACCGTGGAATAAATGGGGGGGCCCAACGGCTTCATCGTTGGGGGCAACCGTTTATGCCGCGAAAGCCCACTTTACGGGGTGCCAGGGTAAGCGACTTCAACCGGACGCCACAGGCGCCCAGTTGGCGGGCGGGAACGGCTTCTTGTTCCTGCGCGCTTTACTGGGGCAAGGGCCGCGTCCTTTGCGGGCCTTGATCCGGTCGTTGCTAGTAGGCGCGGACGTGACGCGCCTACGCGCTCTGCCCGTCGATAACCGCAGAGCCGCAAAGCGGCCCGCCGTATCGCATCAAAGCGGCTGCGGAGCCGCGCCCCGCTCGGTTCTTCGTACCTCTCGAATTCAGGAGGTGCCCCATGGCCTATAGCTTCAATGGCCGGTGCTACGCCACCCCGGAAGATGTGACAACGGCGGTAACGTCGTCCTTCCCCCGCGTCGATTCCACCGGCATGGCCTCTCTGTCGGGCGCCCCCACGGTCTCTGCCTCCGGTCTCCTCTCTTACTCCGTCCAGACCTCTCCCTATGCCGGTGGCGGTTCCATGACGGCCCAGGTCGTCCAGCTTCAGCCCTGCACCCAGACCTGGGCGGATTACCCCTTGTCATTCGTCGTGTTCGTCGTCGCTGTGTTCTTTGCACTGGCCATGGGGTTCTCCCATGGAAAGGGGTTGGCGTGACTTCTGCGGACCTTATCGAATTCGTTGGATATCTCGCCGGGGCCTATGCCGTTGGCTTTGCCGCAGGTTTTTACATGGCGACGTTCAAAAAAGCGGTAGGTCAGGTTTCGTAGTGCCCCCCGGTATGGGGCTGACCCATACCGGGCGACATTGCCCGCTTCCCTTAAATCTCTACAGGAGAGAAATCATGAAAAAGTACATGCAAGCTCGTCTGGATCAATTCAACCGTTCCCGCGCTGGTGCCGCCATCAAGGCTGGCGTGGTGACCGTGACCGGCTTTGCTGCTCAAGCCCATGCCGCTCTGCCGCCGGAAGCGGAAGCCGCTTTCAGCAAGATCACCTCCGGCGTTACCGATGTGCAGGCCCTGGCCTGGGTTGCCTTGGGCCTTTCCGTCGGCGGCTTCACCCTCATGCGTCTGGTGAAAAGGGGTGCCTCCCGCGCCATCTAACCCTGATGTGGGTGCCCCGCTTCGGTGGGGCTTTTGTTTAGCTGTCGTTATCTCGGGGCTGAAATGATTTGGCGCTTGTTCTTTTCAGTAGTTCTGGCAATTGTTGCTGCCCAGGCGCAGGCCGGTACGTTCACTAAGTGGCGTGAACAAGCGACTGACTATGATGTGTATGGGGAGACTTCTCCGCCATCCAGCTTTTTTCAGCAACACTGTAAAGCCGCCTACATTCCGAAGTTTTTCCAGTCCGTTAATTGGAAAGAAGCCGATTGGAATTCTCGCGGCTATTACGGCTATACGTCGTATGTTTCAGCCTCCGGCAGTCAGTCGAGCGGCAATATCGCTTGCGCGTTTATTTTTGTTTCTAACGTCACTTGCCCACAGGGTCAGGCCCCTGATGCTAAAACCGGCGTTTGCAAGCCCCCACCCCCCACTTGCAAGGCTGGTCAAAAACTTGATTCCGCTACTAACACCTGCGTTCCAGAATGCCCCCTTCGTGAATCCAAGGATTCCAGCGGCAGCTGTGTTGCTGATTCTGCCCCCGCTCCGGGTACTCCTGTTCCTGGCACTACACCTGATGCCCCCCCAGGTCAGCCGTCATTCCGCGACCCTTCCCAGGCAACTCCCCTTCCTGGAGAGACTGTCGTTACTAAGCGTTGGGGCGGCGGTCTTTCGTGTATTGGTGGATGGGAATTTCAGTATTCCGGCGGCTTCTGTGTCATTCCGTCTAACTCTGATTCTTCGCTTGATAACTGCACGTATTTTGACGCGCACTACACCGGCAACACCTGCGGTACCGAAAACCCTGAAACTCCGTCTAGCGGTGGCCCTGGTGTCCCAGGTTCTACCGATGGCAAAACCTGCGACGCAGGCTATACACAAGGCAGCATCACGCTAAACGGCGTGACGACTATCACCTGCACCCCAAACCCCACTAATCCAGGTTCTGGCACTGGCACTTGCGGTGGTGCAGGCCAGCCCGCATGTACTACTAATCCCACTTGCGGCGGCACAGGCCAACCCGCGTGTCCTACCAATACAACTTGCGGTGGTGCAGGCCAGCCTGCATGTCCTACCAATGGTACTGGTGGGACCACCACCGGCACTACTGGTGGCCCTATTGCTTGCGGAAGTGCTGGTGTTCCCTGCTCCGTCACATTCGAGCCCCCATTCCTGCCGTGGGGTGGTGTTGATAACACGGCCATCAATAAGGGATTTTCTGACCGCGAGGGAATGTTTGGTGAGATTGCCAAGATAGGTGACCAGAACGGCTTGTTGTCTTGGGCCTTCCTGCCTGAATTCCCTTCGTATGACTGCGTAGCTCCCCGGTTGGGTACTGGTCAGTTCTTTATTGATTGGTCGGGCTGGTGTGACCGTATGGGAATGGTTCGGGATCTGTTCGCCTATGTCCTTTACATCATCACGCTGTATGCCATGTTTCATGCCGTAACTGGAAGTCTCGGCGGAGGGGAGCGGTAATGATCTGGCTTGGAAACTTTTTGGCGGCGGTTGTTACTTGGTTTGCAAGTTACCTCGGCATTTCGCTTGCCAAAAAAACCATTTACGCCGTTGCTGCCATGGGTGCGTTCTTGGCGATTACAGCGGCATTTATTGCAGCATCCAAACTGCTAGTCGTCGGGATCGTCGCTGTGCTTCCCGCATGGGCCGCCCAAGGATTTGCCCAGGTAGTCCCGCCTAATCTTCCCGCGTGTCTCGGTGCCTATTCCGGCGTCCGTCTTGCTGTCTGGATTTACCGTTACCAGATGGAAAACCTTAAGTTGGCCAGCTACATCACCTGACCATGGCTGATTACCTTGTCACAGGAAAAAAGGGGAATGGCAAAGGGCTGTTCTGTGTGGGGGTCATTCGGGATGCCATAGCCCAAGGAAAGCGGGTGGCGACAAATATGGATATTTACCTGGATCACCTGCTGTCCCCTGGCAATCGCACCACGATTTTCCGCGTTCCTGATCGGCCCACGGTTGATGACATGCACGCCATAGGCCGGGGCCAGGATGGCGTTAATGAAGATGACAATGGTGTCCTCGTCCTTGATGAATGCTCCGCCATCTTCAATAGCCGCTCCTGGGGCGACAAAGAGCGCCAGCCCCTTCTGGATTGGTTGATTCATTCCCGTAAGTTGGGGTGGGATGTCTATTACATCTCACAGGGGCAGGAACAGCTGGATAAGCAAGTTCGCAGCACCCAGGCTGAGTATCACATCGCTGTAAAGCGTACGGATAAATGGCCTATTCCGTTCGTTACGCCCTTCTTCAAAACCTTCGGTATCAATATCCGGTTTCCAAAATTGCATGTCGGCATTGTTCGGCATGGGATGGAACGGGATGCGCTGTTTATCGAGCGTCGCTGGTATCGAGGGCGTGACTTCTATAACGCGTATGACACGCAACAAATATTTCTAGAACGTTCGCATCCCAAGGCGTGTGGGCTTCATACGGTGCTTAGCCCTTATCACATCAAGGGGCGCTATTTAGGGTGGTGGGCCATGTCGAAACAGTTGGTCTATGCCGGGGTGATTATCGGCATTGCGCTTGGATTCCCGGCAGGTGGTTACGGTGCCTGGATTGTGTGGGGTAAAGAGCGTCCTAAAGTGGGGCTGGAAAAGCTGGATACCTCAGTAAAGGCAACGGGCTGGATGTATGACGGTGCCACTCTCCGTGTCCAGCTTTCCGATGGTCGTATGGTGATTCCAGATCAATCCCTTAAAGATGATTTGGGCGCTCGTGTTCGCGTGGGGGATAAATGGTATTCCGTCGATTCGCATTGATAGCCGTAATTCTGGCGGCTCCGGCCTGGGCTGACCTGGGCATGAACTTCAAGTCAATCACGCCTCCGGCACTGGCTGAAGCGGTGATTAAAGGTGTACTTAATCGTGATTACGTCATGACCTCTGAAGTGCAGTCCATTACTACGCCGCTCACTATGAGCATTCGTAATGTCCCGTCAGATCAGGTCTTGAGTGTTCTGCGTAGCACCCTGGCAAGTGTCGGCATTCGCATTGAGGATCGAGGCGGGATTCTCTATGTCGAGCGTGGTACGCCCTCCCCTGTTGCAGTTGATTCGGTAGGTCATCAGGAGACCCTCACGCAATCCCAGCCCATGCTTGCAGGAATGTTTTCTAAGCCCGATCTTGCCGCGGATGGTGAGGTCTACAGCTACTTCCCGCGCAATCGTTCTCCTGAGTTTCTTGCTCAGGTCGTCAGGCTGTTCGGCGGCCATGTTGTTTCGTCTTCCAATGCCATGGCTCCTGGTGTCACTTCACCTGCCCCAGTACAGCCAAATCAGGCTAAAGCTGATGTGTTGATCTATAGG
Organism: Azospira sp. I13; assembly: GCF_003112695.1. Classification (GTDB taxonomy): domain Bacteria; phylum Pseudomonadota; class Gammaproteobacteria; order Burkholderiales; family Rhodocyclaceae; genus Azospira. Next base: position 297,629 of record NZ_BFBP01000003.1, on the reverse strand, counting down.
ATCAGTGCAGAACGCAATGCCAAGCTCCTGAAGCTGTTGCAGGATATTGACCGCCCCCAGGCTAGCGTTAATGTCCGTGCGGCTGTTCTGGAGTATTCCCTCGGTTCTGAGTCTTCCCGCTCTGTCTCTGCGGTCTTTGATTTACTGCGCGGCAAGTTAGGGCTGTCCTATGCAGCGGGTAAGGTCGCCGCTAACACCATGACCTTCTCGGGCGCCAGTCTCTCTGCCGTTCTTTCCGCCGTTGATGGTGATAGCCGTTTTAAGTATGTCGCTGAACCGTCGTTGCGAGTGCTTGATGGGGAAAAGGCCCGGCTTACGGTGGGTCAGGAAGTCCCGGTTCGGGGTCAGGTTACCCAGGACCGCAACGGGAATTCTCTTCAGGCGGTGGAATACAAACCCTCTGGCGTCATTCTCTCTTTAGAGCCCCGTATCTATCGGGATGCGATCACGCTGAAGATCGGCCACGAAATTAGCAGCTTTTCTCAAACCACTACAAGCCAGATTGATAGTCCCACTCTTCGTAAGCGTGGCGCTGAAACCGTTGTAAGCGCCCAGCCCGGCGAGTTGATTGTCATTGGGGGTATGGATTCAACGGAAGAGTCTAGTAGCACTACAGGGCTTGCATTCCTTCCTTCCTGGCTCCGGGGTTCTTCCCAGTCGGTGTCACGGTCCCAGGTTCTCCTGATGCTTGAGTTGTCTGATGCCTCCGGCATTGGCCCGCGAGGTGGCGCGGTGGCCGACGAAGGCGCGCCCCGCGCCCCTCCTGGCGGCCCCTAGGACGTGCCTGTAGCACGTCTCACAGAAAAGCAGAAAAAGGACCGTTACACCACATTGCACCACTATGTACCACAAGGGCGAATATGAATAAGAAATTGAAAACATGGGAGCGGTTCTCTCTTGAGAGCCTTGTTGAGAATGTTGCAGACCCCAAGGGGCGCTTGTTTCTCTCTGAGCTAGGTCAGATCAACCTGACCGGCGTAAAAGTCGTTCATAGCGGCCTGGATACCGTCAAGCAACTCTATTCCGGGGAAATAATCCTGGAGCAGTTCCAGGTCATTGAACGGCTTTACGGCGAAGGCTTCGGGGAATGCGTCGAACTCGGCGGTCATGTCTGGATGATCGGTTCGGGTGGTGCCTCCGGTTACCAATTCCGCCTTCAGAATTCCGACCTCGGCCTGATCATTTTTCTCAAGTCCCGTTACGCCGAACAAGACAAAGATTTTTCCCATCTCAAAATCGAGTGTTCTCCCCATTGGCTTCTTCCTCGCTCTGTCGAAGTCATGAAACGCGAACTGGATGACCTCGCTAGGCTCTTCCTGCGCAATCCCTCTGGCTCCGGCTGCGCGCCCCATGTTTGCGTCGATGTGCAGGGCTGGGAGCCGCCCCAAAACTTTTCTGATCGGCTCGTTACCCGTGCGCGTCGCCTTATCTCCCATGACTCTTGCAAAGTGCTCTACATGGATATGGGTGAGGTCGCGCTCCGTTACAACAAGGGGCAATCCTTCTTGTTTGGCTCTGCCTCTAGTGTGCAGATGGCGGTCTATCGGAAAGACGTTCAAGCCAAGGCCACAGACAAACTCGATTTTTGGCAAAGCACCTGGTCAAAAGCTGCCGGTGATTCCTTTGATCAAAGCGCCTATGACCCCACCAAGCCCGTATGGCGCATTGAGCTTCGCTTTCATCATTCCGTTTTGCAGGATTTCGCCCGGGGTGCTGCTCAGCAATGTGAGTACGGTTCAAGTCTCCAGGGCGGCATTTGGTCTCACATTCAAGGTGTATCAAATCACCTTACTGGCCTTTGGCGCTACGGTCTGACCGGCTTCCGTCTCGAAGTCCAGGGGGATCGCCCTTCAGATCGCTTTATTGACCCTATGTGGCAATTGCTCATGGAAGACATTACCTATTTCAAGCCCGTTGGTGACCTGCTCTATAAGCGAGTCAAGAAAACTCCGGGCCTGGGCAATGAGAAAAATCTCATGCTTGCCGTTGGTAACTTGTTGAGTCTTTACGCCAGGAACCGCTTTCCGCCAAAAAAAGCGCTTCAATGCCTGAAAGACAGTGGCATTTATGATGACCTCTGTGCTTACATGGAGCGCCGCGCTAATGCCGACTATCGCAACTTCCGGGAGTCCGAAATTTTAGAGTTCGTTACAAAGGCTCTTCAGTTGCGGACCTTGCTGGGCAAAGCTGCATGATGGGTGGTTAAATTCGGGTCCATGGATGCCCCCTTGTTCTCGTTTGATTCGCTTTCGCCGGATTGCTCCTGTGCTGACTTTTTGTTGGCTTATTCGATGTTGGCCAGGAGGGAGCAAAGAGGCTTTGCCCGTGTTGCGTGGGTCTGTGAGAAGTGGCGGGATTACTTTGGGGATCGGCCTGTATCTTCACTCACCCGTCCAGACATTAGCCGCTACATTGATTTTCGCCGTATGCATGGCTTGTCTAACTCAAGCATTAACCGCGAAATATCCGTTCTGAGTGCCGCGATTAACTACGCGGTCAAGCGTTGGGGCTGGAACATTTCTAACCCCGTTTCCGGGCTCTATCTCAAGATGCCCGAAGGTCGTACGCGGTGGCTGACAAGAGAAGAGGCTTCCAGGTTGTTGTCAGTGGCCCGGGAAAGCCGCGCAATCCATCTCCACGACTTTATTAGGCTCGCCCTTAATACAGGGATGCGGCGGGGTGAAATGCTGCGCCTAGAGTGGCGCCGTGTTGATTTCACGGCAAAGCGTATTTTGCTTGAGGGAATTCACACCAAGAATGGGAAGCGGCGTTACGTACCGCTAAATCGTACTGCGCTGGATGCGTTGCGCTCCAGGTTGCATTTCAGGGATCAGAAGGTTCCGGGGTCGCCGTGGGTGTTTCTACAAAAAAATGGCAAGCCTGTTCTTCAAGTGGGTTTTGCGTTTCGGCAGGCGTTGGAAAAAGCGGGGATCGAAGATTTCCACATTCACGATATGCGGCATACCTTCGCGAGCTGGTTGGTGCAGGAGGGGGTTCCGCTGTCAGAGTTGCGGGATCTCTTGGGGCACTCGTCGATTACACAGACCGAGCGTTACGCGCATCTAGCCCCGGGTGGGCTGCATAAGGCCGTTCAAATCCTTGATGATTTCCTTGCATGAAGTTAGCAAGGCAAGTTCACGTAGTACGGAAAAAACGGCGTTGCTTCAGACAGCTTCTGGAGAAATAGGGGAAAGCCCTGCTAGTACAGGAGCATGGCGCAGACGGAAGAATTTTTCAGTGGGCCAGCGGCATGTTCCTTACGGAAGGAAGCAGCAAAAGAAAACGGCCCTGGAAAGGGCCGTTTTCTGGGTGTTCTGGCGGAAGCGGTGAGATTCGAACTCACGGACCCTTGCGAGCCGGCTGTTTTCAAGACAGCTGGGTTAAACCACTCCCCCACGCTTCCAGACTTTCGATTTGCCCGCCGGCCAGGAGAAAACAGCAACGGGAAGCAGAATCGGGGGCGGATCATAGCACAGGCCGCCGGGAGGGAATCAGGGCTTGAGCAACTGGGCCAGTTCCACTGCAGTGCGGACTCCCATTTTCTCGAACAGGTGGGCCCGATGCACTTCCACCGTACGCATGCTGATCTGCAGGTCATCGGCGATGACCTTGTTGAATTTTCCCTCCAGGATCAGATCCATGATCTGCCGCTCCCGGGTGGTCAGGGTGTTGAGACGGGACTGGACCGAGGCGTTGATGGCCTGCTTGGCCTGATTACGCGCATCCGTATCCATGGCTTCAATGACCCGATTGACCAGCTCGTTGTCGTTGAAGGGCTTCTCCACGAAGTCGAAGGCGCCCTTCTTGAGGGCCGAGACGGCCATGGGCACATCGCCGTGCCCCGTCAGGAATATCACCGGCAAGGCCAGCCCGCGCCCTTGCAGCAGGTCGAACAGCTCCAGGCCACTCATGCCGTCCATACGGATATCCAACAGCAAACATCCCTGGAAATCCGCCTCGGCCTGCTCCCAGGCATCGAGGAAGCCCTTGGCGCTGGACCAGGTGGTGCTTTCCACGCCCCGGGACTGCAGCAGCCAGGACAAGGCATCACGGATGGCCTCGTCGTCGTCGATGATATGGACTTTTGCACTCACGCCATCACTCCCAATCCAGCGGCAAAGTAAAGATGAACACGGTTCCGCCTTCCGCCCCCGGCTCGAACCAGAGGCGCCCCCCGTGGAATTCTATGACGGATCGGCATATGTTGAGCCCCATGCCCATGCCTTCCGTCTTGGTGGTAAAAAAAGGGGAAAACAGCTTTTCCGCCACTTCCGGCCCAATGCCGCAGCCCCGGTCGGCAATGCAGACTTCGACCTGCCCTTCCAGCACCTGGGCTTCGACGATCAATTGCCGGCGCTCCACCGGGGTGGCCGCCATGGCATCGATGCCGTTGCGCATCAGATTGATCATGACCTGGCCCAACAGCACCGGGTCGGCCAGCAGTTTCGGCAAATGGGGTGGCAGCAGTCGCAAGACCTGCACCTGCTGCTTGCGGGCCAGGGGTTCGACGAAGGCAATACTGTCGTCAATGACGTCATAGAGCTGGCAAATCACCCGCTGGGGCTCTCGGCGGCGGACAAAATCATGCACCCGCCGGATGATGCGTCCCGCCCGCTGGGCCTGCAAAGCCAGCTTCTGCAGGGCGCCGGACAGCTCATCACTGGAGTAGGCGCCGGATTCGAGACGATTCAGGCAGCCCGTGGTGTAACTGGCAATGGCAGAAAGCGGCTGGTTCAGTTCGTGAGCCAGGGTGGAGGCCATTTCCCCCATGGTCACCAGACGTGCCGTCAATTCCAGTTTTTCCTGCTGCTGTCGCTGCAAGGCCTGGGCCTTTTTGCGTTCGGAAATATCCACTACAGAACTGATCCAGCCGGTCTGGCGCCCGGCAGCATCGATCAGGGGAGTGGCGTAGACCATGGTGTGCACCGTATGGCCATCCCGATGACGGATGCCCGCCTCAAAACCTTCGTTAGGTGCGTGGCCGGTAAGTACCAAGGCATTTTGCTCTTCGTGGGTATCCAGACTATTGGGGTCCCAATAGGGCAAGGGCGGCAAACGCCCCACCAGTTCTTCAGCGGCATAGCCGCACATGCGGCAGAAGGCAGGGTTGACGTAGGTGATGCGCCCTTCCATGTCCCGCGCCCGCATGCCGATGATCATGGAATCCTCCATGGCCTGTCGAAAGGCATGTTCATCCCGCAGGGCCTGCTCAGCCGCCAGGCGCTTGCGGATCAGGCTGCGGATGGCAAACAGGCTCCAGAACACTGCTCCGGCCAGTACGATGATGGCCCCGGCCAGCACCAGCTGGGCCGGATTGCCTGCCCCCCGATAGGCAATGCCTTCAAGCATCAGGCCGTGGCCCGGGGGATCGAACGGCAGGGAATAGGACAGCCCCGGCTCCCCCTGGATATTGGATTTGCTGGCGAGGACGCTGCCGCTGTCGTCGAGGATGCGTAGCTGATACTTTTCAGCAAACCACCAGGGCACCAGGTGGGTCAGCATGGACTTCAGGGAATAGACGGTGACCAGCGCACCGGCAAACTCCCCCTGATGGTAAATGGGCACAAACAACTCGATCTGGGCCCCCAGGGGTGCTGCCTGGTAAGGATCGGTATAGGTAGCCTTGCCCAGCTTGTGGGCAAAATCAAAGGCATCCCGGGTGACGGGGGAGCCGAAGATATCCACCTCCTGATGGTCCGACACCTGGTTGGGGTAGGCATCCACCACCTTGCCGGAGGCGTCCAGCCAGATCAGTTGCTCCACCTCCGGATTGTTCTTGACGATATGCTGGGCCCGCACCTTGAAGATATGGGCCGGGCTGCGCTCCCGCTGCTTGCCTCTCTCGGCGGCGGCCGTACCCATATCCAGGCCGGTCTGGTTGACCAGCTCCTCATTACCGGCAAGATGGAAGCGGAAACTCTGTTCAATCCAGAGAATGTCAGCGATCAAGGTATCCCGCTGTTCCTCCACGTCGTTGCGATGCAACAGCCAGAGCAGGCTAACCAGCGACACCACTAGCAGGCCGACGGCGAGCTTGGGCATCAGCAACGTCCAACGCGGCCAGTGCAGGCTGGCAAAGGGCGAACTCAGGGGGCTGCCCTTGCCGCTCCGGGCCGTACCGGCTTCCGTGTCATTGGGAAAAGTTCTCATATGGGCGGCATGTTACCCCAGGCGGGTCGCCGTTTACTTGAAACGGATCACCTTTTCACCCCATTTGCCGCACCTGCCAGCATGGCGGCGGCAAACCACTGCAATCCCCTGCCCCGCGCCACGGACGGAGCCTCTTCTCACCAAACCGGCGCCAACTCACCGCCTCCTGCCGATTGCTCAGCAGCGCAGGATGTCGGATATCCACAATGGTCCAAGACTATTACGTACGTAAGAATTCGCGTCCATTGTGGCAGCCGCCGTGCCGGAGTGGGAAATATGGGAAATCCGACCACTTGCGCTCGACAGCCAGCGCCACCTTTTCCGATCGGAGATTCCATGTCCCACAAACCCTTCTACAAGCGCCTGTATGTTCAGGTGCTGTTCGCCATCGTTCTGGGTGTCGCCCTCGGCGCCTTCTACCCCCAGACCGGCGCCACCATGAAACCCCTGGGCGACGCCTTCATCAAGCTGATCAAAATGATGATCGCCCCGATCATCTTCTCCACCGTGGTGGTCGGTATCGCCAAGATGGGCGACATGAAGGAAGTGGGCCGGGTCGGCCTGAAAGCCCTGGTGTACTTTGAAGTCGTCTCCACCGTGGCCCTGGCGATCGGCCTGATCGTGGTCAATATCCTGCAGCCCGGTGCCGGCATGAATGTGGACCCGGCGACCCTGGACACCAAGGCCATCGCCAACTACGCCGCGGCAGCCCACAACCAGAGCACCGTCGATTTCCTCATGAACATCATCCCCAACAGTGTGGTGGATGCCTTCGCCAAGGGTGAAATCCTCCAGGTGCTGCTGTTCTCCGTACTTTTCGGCCTGGCCCTCTCCCGTCTCGGCGCCAAGGCCCAGCCCCTGGTGAAGATCCTGGACGAGTTCTCCCACGGCCTATTCGGCGTCATCGGCATGATCATGCACTTCGCCCCGATTGGCGCCTTCGGGGCCATGGCCTTTACTATCGGCAAGTACGGCATCGGTTCCCTGAAGCAGCTGGGCTTCCTCATGGCCAACGTGTACATCACCTGTGCCCTGTTCGTCTTCGTCATCCTGGGCCTGATCGCCAAGTTCACCGGCTTCTCCCTGCTCAAGTTCCTGGCCTACATCAAGGAAGAACTGCTCATCGTGCTGGGCACCTCCTCCTCCGAATCCGCCCTGCCCCGCATGATGACCAAGCTGGAAAACCTGGGCTGCCACAAGCCCGTGGTCGGCATGGTCATCCCCACCGGCTACTCCTTCAACCTGGACGGCACCTCCATCTACCTGACGATGGCGGCCATCTTCATCGCCCAGGCCCTGAACGTGCCCCTGACCCTCTCCGAACAGCTGACCATCCTTGGCGTACTGTTGCTCACATCCAAGGGTGCTGCTGCGGTGACTGGCGGTGGCTTCATCACCCTGGCAGCCACTCTGGCCACCCTAGGCGGCAAGCTGCCGGTGGAAGGCCTGGCCCTGCTTCTGGGGGTGGATCGCTTCATGTCCGAAGCCCGCGCCATCACCAACCTGATCGGCAACGGTGTGGCCACCGTGGTGGTCTCCAAGTGGGAAAATGCCCTGAATACGGACCGCATGACCCGCGTGCTGAACGGTGAAACCGTGGAAGAAGCTGACGAGCCGGAGGAAGTGGCGGATCAAACCCTGGCTGCCGTCGATCTGGCCATCGTCAAACCCAGCACCCCGGCCGCTGCCTGATCGGGACCCTGTGCTACCCATGAAAAAGCCGCCCAAGGGCGGCTTTTTCTTTGCCTGAAACTGGAGGAAAAATCCATTGGCGCAGCATGCATCAAGTCGGGAAGATGCGTGACTGATCCAAGCGACTTCCACACCGGAGCTGGCGCGGGCGCATGATCCGCGGAAAGCGGCAGCAACGCCGCGACAATGTTTCAGAGGCGGGTGCCCAAATCCTGTTCCAGGGCATCCTGGCGCTTCTTGCGCAGGCCTTCCGGCATGCGCAGGGTTTCCCGGTCCCAGCCTTCCATCTCCAGCACCTTGTCGAGACAGGATTCCAGTTCGGCATGGGCTTGCTGGGTGGATTGGGCAATCAGTTGATGCACCGGCATCTCATTGTCCGGCGATTCCAGGCAATCGAGCTGATAGCGGTAAAGCCCGCGAAGATCACGGATGGAGGCGGCCACCTGGGCTGGGCAGGCGCACATGTAAATCGTCGCCTCATCGACAATCCGCTCCAGTTGCTGGTCGGTAAAACGTTGTTGCATGGCGTCCACTCCCCTCTAAAGCAGATTCATACGGATTGTTATGGGCAGCTGCTACTGAACTTCGTCAATCCATGCTCCCTGGATTGCCTCAAGAATCTTTTCGCCACAGTGCTTGGGATCGTCGCTGAACCCCGGCAGGGCCATGACCCAGTTCATCAGATCAACGAAGTTGACCTTGGTAGGGTCCACATCCGGGTGGGTGTCAGTCAGTTCAATTGCGATATCGTTGATGTCAGTCCATTTCATGGCGGTCTCCTCTAGTGCTTGCCTTCTTTGGCCATGTTGATGGTGTACTTGGGAATCTCCACCACCAGAGGCGTGGTCTTGACGATGGCCTGGCAGGACAGGCGGGAATGAGGCTCCAAGCCCCAGGCCTTGTCCAGCATGTCCTCTTCCAGATCCTCGGCGGCCTCCAGGGAATTGAAGCCTTCCCGAATGACAACGTGGCAGGTGGTGCAGGCACAAGATTTCTCACAGGCATGCTCGATTTCGATGTCGTGCTGCAGCAGGACATCGCAGATGCTGGTGCCGGGCTCGGCCTCGATCACAGCGCCCTCGGGGCATAGTTCCTCATGGGGCAGGACGATGATCTGGGTCATTCTTCTTCTCCGATTTTCACGTCGTCCACCCGTTTGCCGGCAAGGGCGCGCTTGATGCTCTTGTCCATGCGGCGGGCAGCGAATTCATTGGTTTCCAGGGCCAGCAGGTCCATGCCGTGGTTGATGGCATGACGATCATCGCCCTGGATAAGGGTGCGCAGTTTCTCCAATGCCACATCCACCCGGGCCCGCTCGCTGGCGTCCAGCAGCTGGGCGTCTTCCTTGAGCGCCGCCTCGGTGGCTTCGAGCAGGCGGTCCGCTTCGACGCGGGCCTCTTGCAGGGCACGACGGAAGGCATCGTCCTTGGCGTTATCCAGGGAGGCTTGCAGCATGCCGGTGATTTCGTCGTCGGTGAGGCCGTAGGACGGCTTCACCGCCACGGAGGCTTCCACGCCGGAGGTCTGCTCCCGGGCGGTGACGGAAAGCAGGCCATCCGCATCCACCTGGAAGGTGACGCGGATGCGCGGCGCCCCGGCCACCATGGGCGGAATGCCCCGCAACTCGAAACGGGCCAGGGAACGGCAGTCGGAAACCAGTTCCCGTTCGCCCTGGACGACATGAATGGCCATGGCCGTCTGGCCGTCCTTGAAGGTGGTGAATTCCTGGGCCCGTGCCACGGGAATGGTGGAATTGCGGGTAATAACCTTTTCCGTCAGGCCACCCATGGTTTCCAGCCCCAGGGAGAGGGGAATCACGTCCAGCAGCAGCCAGTCATCCCCGGCATTGCGGTTGCCGGCCAGCAGATTGGCCTGGGTCGCGGCCCCCAGAGCCACTACCTTGTCCGGGTCCAGGTTGGTCAGGGGCTCCTGGCGGAAGAACTCGCCCACGGCCTTCTGGATGGCGGGGATACGGGTGGCACCGCCCACCATGACCACACCCTTGACGTCGGTGGGACGCAAACCGGCATCCCGCAGGGCCTTCTTGCAGGGCTGCAGGGTCTTGGCCACCAGGGTCTGGGTGATGTCGTTGAAGGTCTCGGCCGTGAGCTTGAGGTCCACCAGTTCGCCGCTGGTCAGCTTGGCGGTGATGGGCGCTTCCATGTGGCTGGTCAGGTATTCCTTGGCTTCCCGGGCCTTGGTCAGCAGCAGACGGTTGTCCTTGGGGGCCAGGGGCGCCAGCTTGGCCGTCTCGCTGATCCAGCAGAGGATGCGCTGGTCGAAGTCGTCGCCGCCCAGGGCGGAATCACCGCCGGTGGCCATGACCTCGAAGACGCCCTTGGAAAGGCGCAGGATGGAAATATCGAAGGTGCCGCCCCCCAGGTCGTAGACGGCGTAGATGCCTTCGGAGGCGTTGTCCAGGCCGTAGGCGATGGCAGCTGCGGTGGGCTCGTTGAGCAGGCGCAATACGTTGAGGCCGGCCAGACGGGCTGCATCCTTGGTGGCCTGGCGCTGGGCGTCGTCGAAATAGGCGGGCACGGTAATCACCGCCCCCACCAGTTCGCCCCCGAGAGCGGCTTCGGCGCGCGCCCGCAGGACCTTGAGGATATCGGCGGAGACTTCCACCGGGCTCTTCACGCCGGCCCGGGTTTTGAGGCGCACCATGCCGGGAGCCACCTGGAAATCGTAAGGAGCCGATTCCACATGGCCAATGTCTTCCAGACCCCGGCCCATGAAGCGCTTGACGGAAACAATGGTGTTCTTGGGGTCCAGGGCCTGCTGGGCCTGGGCCTCGATGCCAACCACCACCTCGCCTTCCGGCAGGTAGCGCACCACGGAGGGCAGCAGGGCCCGACCGTCCTCGTCGTTGAGGACCACGGCCATGCCGCTGCGCACGGTGGCAACCAAGGAGTTGGTGGTACCCAGGTCGATCCCCACCGCCAGCTTATGCTCGTGGGGCAGTTCGGACTGGCCGGGTTCGGCGATTTGCAGTAGGGCCATTATTGGTCTTCCAGGGCCACCAGGGCCTCGTCAATATCGTGTTGCAGCTTTTCCAGGAACATCAGGCGGCGGGTCAGGTCGGCCGCCGCGGAGTAGTCGGCCTGCTGGTCGAACAGGGCTCCCAGTTCCGCATAGCGTTCGGCGATCTGGTCCCGCAGACGGAAATGCAGGTCTTCCAGTTCATCCACCTGGCCGGCCTGCCGCGCTTCTTGCACGGCTTCGCGCCATTCCATCTGTTCCATGAGGAAATCCACGGGCATGGCCGTGTTGTTCTCGGCACCCACGTCGTGGCCCGCCAGATGCAGCAGGTACTGGGCCCGCGGCAGCGGCTTCTTCAGGGACTGGTAGGCCTCGTTGACCCGGGTGGCCCATTGCATGGAAAGGCGCCGATCCGCGTCGGAAGCGTCGGCGAACTTGTCCGGATGCACCTGGGCCTGGGCTTCGCGGAAGCGAACATCGAGAATGCCCTGGTCCACATTGAAGACCCGGGGAAGCCCGAAGAGGGTGAAATGATCAGCGTTGAAATCCATGGCGGCCCCGATTGTAGTTTTTTTCGGCGATTCAGACTTCAGCAAACGCCAAAGCGAAGCTGGGGCTAGGCGCAGCCTGCGCAGATGACCCCAGGGAATCCCTGTGGGACAGTGCGAGTAGCACGGCAAGCAGGCTGCAACGCCGCCCCAGCGAGCGAGAAAGAACTAGACTTTGAAGCTTTCGCCGCAGCCGCACTGATCCTTGATATTGGGGTTGTTGAACTTGAACCCCTCGTTCAGGCCTTCGCGGGCGTAATCCAGTTCGGTACCGTCCAGATAGGGCAGGCTCTTCGGGTCCACCAGCACCTTGACGCCGTGGCACTCGAAAATCTGATCGTCTTCCGCCAGCTCGTCGGCGAACTCCAGCTTGTAGGCCATGCCGGAGCAGCCGCTGGTGCGCACGCCCAGGCGCAGGCCGATGCCCTTGCCGCGTTTGGTGATGTAGTTGGCGACGTGCTTCGCCGCCTGCTCGGTCAGAGTTACCGCCATGATGTGTTCCCCTTGGAAAACAAAAGAATGAAGCTCATAGGGCTTGGCATTCAACCGGCCGGCAAGGTCAGCGGTGCCGGACGGCTGAATGGTGGCCCGATCAGTTGTCTCCGTGCTTCTTCTTGTAGTCGGCCACTGCGGCCTTGATGGCGTCTTCCGCCAGGATGGAGCAGTGAATCTTCACCGGCGGCAGGGCCAGCTCTTCGGCGATGTCGGTGTTCTTGATCTCCAGGGCCTGATCCAGGCTCTTGCCCTTGACCCATTCGGTCACCAGGCTGGAGGAGGCAATGGCGGAGCCACAGCCATAGGTCTTGAACTTGGCGTCTTCGATGACGCCTTCCTTGTTGACCTTGATCTGCAGCTTCATCACGTCGCCGCAAGCGGGAGCGCCCACCATGCCGGTGCCGACGCCGCCCTCTTCTTCCTTGGTGAAGGAACCGACGTTGCGGGGATTTTCGTAGTGGTCCAGGACCTTGACGCTGTATGCCATGACTAATACTCCTTTAATGCAGGTTCAGTGGGCAGCCCACTGGACGGTATTCAGATCGATGCCTTCCTTGAACATGTCCCAGAGGGGCGACAGTTCCCGCAGCTTGCCCACCTTGCTGTGCAGCAGTTTGACCACGTAATCCACCTCTTCCTCGGTGGTGAAGCGGCCGATGGAGAAGCGGATGGAACTGTGGGCCAGTTCGTCTTCACGCCCCAGGGCGCGCAGCACGTAGGAAGGTTCCAGGCTGGCGGAAGTACAGGCAGAACCGGAGGAAACCGCCACGTCCTTGATGGCCATCAACAGGGATTCCCCTTCCACGTAAGCAAAGCTCATGTTCAGGTTGTGGGCGACGCGCTGTTCCAGGTCCCCGTTAACGTAGACCGCTTCCATGTCGGAAAGTCCCTTCATCAGGCGATCCCGCAGGGCGGCGATGTGCTTATTTTCCTCGACCATTTCTTCCTTGGCCAGACGGAAGGCTTCGCCCATGCCGACGATCTGGTGGGTGGCCAGGGTGCCGGAGCGGAAACCGCGCTCATGGCCACCGCCGTGCATCTGGGCTTCGAGGCGGACGCGGGGCTTGCGGCGGATGTAGAGGGCGCCGATGCCCTTGGGGCCGTAGGTCTTGTGGGCGGAAAAGCTCATCAGATCCACCTTGAGCTTGTCCAGGTCGATCTCCACCTTGCCGGTGGCCTGGGCGGCGTCGACGTGGAAGATGATGCCCTTCTCGCGACAGATCTCGCCGATCTCGGCGATGGGCTGGATGACACCGATTTCGTTATTCACGAACATCACGGAAACCAGGACGGTATCAGGACGAATGGCGGCCTTGAAAGCCTCCAGGTCGATCAGGCCATTTTCCAGCACGTCCAGGTAGGTGGCGGAAAAGCCCTGACGCTCCATCTCCCGCACGGTATCCAGCACGGCCTTGTGCTCGGTCTTGACGGTGATGATGTGCTTGCCCTTGCCGGAGTAGAAATTGGCAGCACCCTTGATGGCCAGGTTGTTGGACTCGGTGGCACCGGAGGTCCACACGATTTCCTTCGGGTCGGCATTGACCAGGGCGGCGACCTGCTCCCGGGCCTCTTCCACCGCAGCTTCGGCTTCCCAGCCGTAGGCGTGGGAGCGGGAAGCGGGATTGCCGAACTTCTCCACCAGGTAGGGGATCATCTTCTCCGCCACGCGGGGATCCACCGGGGTGGTGGCCGAGTAATCAAGGTAGATGGGCAGTTTCATGTCACGTCGCTCCAAAAGGGATTGCACCGTATTTTTATCAACTACGACGCCATGGCCGTGAGGCTGGTCAGGCGTTCCAGCGTGCCTTTCAGCACACCGAGAAATTCATCAATCTGGGCCGCCGTGCTGGTGGCCCCAAGGCTCACCCGCACGGCGCCCCGCGCCAGCTCCGGTGCCACGCCCATGGCCATGAGGACCCGGGAAGGCTCCGGATTGGCCGAAGAGCAGGCCGCACCGCTGGCGACGGCAAAACCGGCCCGGTCCAGGTAACCCACCAGGGTTTCGCCATCCACACCGGGAAAGGCGAAGTAGCTGGTGTTGGGCAGGCGTTCCGCCGCGGCGCCGAAAATCCTGGCGCCCTGCTGTACCAGACCTGCTTCCAGTTGCTGTCGCAAATCTGCCAGCCGGCGTCGGTTTTCCTTCACGTTTTCGGCAGCTAACCCACAGGCGACACCGAATCCGACAATAGCCGGGACGTTTTCCGTACCGGAACGCAAGTTCCGTTCCTGTCCACCGCCGGCGATCAGGGCTTGCAGTTCCACCCGCTTGTCCAGCACCAGGGCGGCGGCACCCTTGGGGCCACCAATCTTGTGGCTGGATACGGTAAGGGCGTGAACGCCGGCGCTGTTGAGGGCGCGAAAATCCACCGGCAACTTGCCCAGGGCCTGCACCGCATCGCTGTGGAACCAAGCGCCGGTGGCGCGGGCCGCTTCAGCCAGGCCCGCCACATCCTGAAGGACGCCGGTTTCGTTGTTGGCCAGCATCACCGAAACGAGGGCCGGCTTCTTGCGCAGGGCGGTGACGAAGTCTTCACCATCCACCCGCCCGTCTTGGTCCACAGCCAGGGTGTGCAGTTCCCAACCCTGGCGAATTAATTGTTCGGCGGGCCGGACAATGCAGGGATGCTCCACCGCGGAGATCGCCAGAACGCCGGGCCGCCGGCTGGCTGCCACCCCCTTGAGGAAGAGGTTGTTGCTCTCGGAGCCGCCGCTGGTGAACACCACTTCCGTAGCATGGGCGCCAACGGCTTCGGCCACTTGCTGCCGTGCCTCATCCACCGCCCGCCGGGCTGCCCGACCATATTCGTGGCGACTCGATGCGTTGCCGTACTGTTCCCGCAAGAAGGGCAGCATGGCCTCCAGCACCGCCGGGTGCAGGGGAGTGGTGGCGTTGTGGTCGAAGTAGACCGGGGCAAACATGGCGATGCCGTCTCAGGCCCGAACCAGGATTTCCTTGACCCGGGGACGGGGACCGATGCGCTGGCCGGTAATGAGGGCGACCTTGTCCTGCTGCTTGGCCACCAGGTCGTGCAGGGTGACGGAGGCCAGGTATTCGTACATCTTGGCGTTGAGAGTGGCCCACAGGTCGTGGGTCATGCAGCGGTGTTCCTCGTGGCAGTTTTCCTTGCCACCGCATTGGGTGGCATCCAGAGGTTCATCCACGGCGCGGATGATGTCGGCCACGGTCACCTGCTCCAGGGGGCGGGCGATACAGTAGCCGCCGCCGGGTCCCCGCACACTCTCCACCAGATTGTGGCGACGCAGCTTGCCGAACAACTGCTCCAGATAGGAGAGGGAAATCTTCTGCCGCTCGCTGATGCCAGCCAGGGTAACTGGCCCTTCCCCGCCACGGATGGCAAGGTCGATCATGGCGGTCACGGCGAAACGTCCTTTGGTGGTCAAACGCATGGGAGGGCCTCCAGGTAATACCCGAGAATTTGAGTCAACTATACTGAAACCCGTAAATATTAGTCAACTATTTTGCTCAGGTATTTCGGGTCAAAACGGTCGGCCACGGCCAGCTCGTCTTCCACCCGAACGCCGGCCTGTTCCAGCTTGTGCAGCAAGGCTTCAATGCGGCGATCGGTCTCCACTGCATGGTCCAGCAGACCGTGGATAGCCTTGGCCAGAGGGTCGTCCTGGTTCTGCTGGGCCACGGCATAGGCGGAGAACCCCATCTTGACGGCCTTCTCTTCCCGCTTCTGTTCCTGCTCGCCCTGAATAATGCGGGCCGGGTTGCCCACGGCGGTGGCTCCGCCAGGCACATCCCGCACCACCACGGCGTTGGAGCCCACCTTGGCGCCAGCCCCCATGGTGATGGGGCCCAGCACCTTGGCACCAGCCCCGATAACCACGCCATTTTCCAGCGTGGGGTGGCGCTTGCCCTTGTTCCAGGAAGTGCCGCCCAGGGTCACGCCGTGGTAGAGGGTGACATCATCACCGATCACCGCGGTCTCGCCGATCACCACCCCCATGCCGTGGTCGATGAAAAACCGACGGCCGATGGTGGCCCCCGGATGGATTTCGATGCCGGTCAGGAAGCGGGAGAAATGGGCCAGGAAGCGGGCCAGCCAGCGCAGCCGGTGGCCCCACAGCCAGTGGGCCAGGCGGTGCAGGGTGACGGCATGGATGCCCGGATAACAGGTGAGCACCTCCAGCACGGACCGGGCCGCAGGATCGCGGTCGAATACCGAGTGGATGTCTTCACGCAGGCGGGCAAACATGGGGCAATACTCCTTGGATTTGTGGGGTTATCTTAAAATATCCCACTATTTTAATCAACTATTAGCCGATTTTGTGTAACGCCCGGCTTCACCGCTCCGGCTCGCCCGCCCGCCCCTTGGCACCAGGCAGGGGCGTCTCGGCGGCAGCGATGATGCCGCGCAGGATGTTGATTTCGTCCTTCTCCAGGCTCGCCCGGCCGAAAAGGCGACGCAGCTTGGGCATCAGGCGGCGGGGGCTGTTGGGGTTGAGGAAGCCGGTAGCTGTCATCAACCGTTCCAGGTGGGCGTAGAAGCCCTCCACTTCCTCATGGCTGGCCGGCGGCGTGGCAAAGGGGGTAGCCACGGAAGAGACGGGCGGCGCATCGGCGAAGGCAGCCTGGCGTAATTCGTAGCACAGCACCTGTACCGCCGCCCCCAGGTTGAGGGAGCTGTATTCGGGATTCACCGGAATGGTCACCAGGCGCTGGCAACGTTCCACCTCCGCATTGGTCAGGCCGGAAGTCTCGCCGCCGAAGACCAGGGCAATCTCGCCCTGCCCCGCCCATTGCAGCAATTCAGGCACCGCCTGGCGGGCCGACTGGGGGATGGGCCCCAGATCCCGCTGCCGGGCCGACAGGGCGGCGGCCAGAATGGTGCCTTCCAGGGCCTCGTCAAGGCCGGCGACGACACGGGCGTTTTCCAGTACGTCAGCAGCGCCGGAGGCCCGGGCGGTGGCCTCGGGATCAGGAAACTGCTTCGGATTGACCAGGGTCAGACGGGTCAGGCCCATGGTTTTCATGGCCCGGGCCGCTGCGCCGATATTGCCCGGGTGACTGGTGTTGCAGAGCACGACGCGTACGCGTCCCAGCGTCTCAATGGGGTTAGTCGGGTTCATGGTGTAAAATGCCGGTTTATCCAAATGCTTAGGGCAGTCACCAGGCGGGTCGTGTCTACAAGACAAGACCGGACGACCGGCAACTGCCCCTTCGAGTTCTTTACAAAAGCCATATGCATCCTACCCTGAACATCGCCGTCAAGGCTGCCCGTCGGGCCGGCCAGATCATCAACCGCGCGTCCAACGACGTGGACCTGCTCAAGGTGGTCGCCAAGCAACAAAGCGACTTCGTCACCGAAGTGGATCGGGCCGCCGAGGCCGCCATCATCGAGACCCTGCGGGAGGCTTATCCGAGCCACGGAATTCTAGCAGAGGAGAGCGGCGCCACCGTCGGGCGGGATGAGGAATACCAGTGGATCATCGATCCCCTGGATGGCACCACCAACTTCATCCACGGCTTTCCCCAGTACGCCATCTCCATCGCCCTGGCCCATCGCGGTCAGGTAACCCAGGCCGTGGTTTACGATCCCATCCGCAACGAGATGTTCACCGCCAGCAAGGGCGCCGGTGCTTTCCTCGACGATCGCCGCATCCGCGTCGGCAAGCGGGTGAAGCTGCAGGATGCCCTCATCGGCACCGGTTTCCCCTACCGCAGTTTTGACAACGTGGATGCCTACCTCGCCATCTTCAAGGAACTGACCCAGAGCTGCGCCGGCATTCGCCGTCCGGGCGCTGCCGCCCTGGATCTGGCCTGGGTGGCCTGCGGCCGTCTCGATGGCTTCTGGGAATTCGGCCTTTCCCCCTGGGATATGGCCGCCGGCACCCTGCTCATCACCGAGGCCGGTGGCCTGGCCACCGACCTGGCCGGCGAACCCGACTATCTGGACAGCGGCAACATCGTAGCCGGCAGCCCCCGTATCTTCGCCCAGCTGCTGCAGACCGTACAGAACTACAAAGGCAGCGCCCTGCCCCGCTAATTCCGGAACAGCAACGCCCCGGGTAGGCGCTCTCCGCCTGCCCTGCCGAAACGGCGCCGTCTTGCGGCGCCGTTTTGTTTTTCCCCCGAGCTTTTTCTTGCGGCCTTTTCCATCCACCGCTTCCATTCAGGCCCGGAGGGAAAATCAGGCACCAACGGTCAGGCTGCCCACCATGCGCTGAGGTGCATAGCTGGCCAGCCAGGCCTCGAATTCTGCCGCCGGCACCGGGCGGCTGAAGTAGTAGCCCTGGGCCACATCGCAACCCATGCCGTGGAGAATCTGCAACTCCGCCGGCCCCTCCACCCCTTCCGCCACCACCCGCAGCCCCAGGCTATGCCCCAGGGAGACCACGGCATGGACGATGGCCAGGTCAGCCGAGTCGTTCACGATGTTACGCACAAACGAAGCGTCGATCTTCAGCTTGTCCAGGGGAAAACGCTTGAGGTAGGAAAGGCTGGAATAACCGGTGCCAAAATCGTCAATGGACAGGCGCAGACCGGCCTGCTTCAGGCTGTCGAGCAGGGTTTCCACCTGCTCCGGGTCTTCCATGACGATGCTTTCAGTCAGTTCCAGTTCGATGCGCCCGGCAGGTAGGGGATGCTCGGCGAGAATATCCAGCAGGGTCTCGCGGAAGAGCTTCTGGCGGAACTGCAGGGCCGAGAGATTGACCGCCACCGGCACCGGCCGCAGGCCCCGGGCTGGCCAGGCCTCGTCCCACACCTGCTGCTGGCGGCAGGCTTCCCGCAGCACCCAGTCGCCGATCTCGAGAATGCAGCCAGTCTCCTCGGCCAGGGGGATGAAATCGGCGGGGGAAACAAAACCTTCCTCCCGCTGCCAGCGGATCAGGGCCTCGGCACCGATCACCCGACCCGAGCGGATCTCCACCTGGGGCTGGTAAAAGAGTACAAATTCATGGCGCGCCACGGCGCCCCGCAGCGCGTTCTCCAGGGCCAGGCGCTCCCCGGCCTTGGCATTCATTTCCCGGCGGAAAAACTGGTAGTTGTTACGGCCCCGTTCCTTGGCGTGGAACATGGCCGTATCCGCATTTTTGATCAGCCCCTCCGCATCCTCGCCATCGCTGGGAAAAAGGCTGATGCCGATGGAGGCGGTGACCCGCAGCTCTTGCCCGGCCACGCTGAAAGGCTGGGCCAGATGGGCCAGGATACCGTCGGCCACATGGCCCGCATCCTCGGCCTGGCGGATGCGGTGAAGCACGACGATGAATTCGTCGCCCCCCAGGCGGGCCACCGTATCCGATTCCCGTACCGCATCCTTGAGGCGCCGGGTGGCTTCCTTGATCAGTTCGTCCCCCACGGTGTGACCGAGGGAATCATTGATGGTCTTGAAGCGGTCCAGATCCACGAACAGCACCCCCACCTGGTGCCCATCCCGGGCCGCCACGGCTACCGCCATGGCCAGGCGGTCCTGCAGCAGCAGGCGGTTGGGCAGTTCGGTAAGGGAATCGTGCTGGGCCAGGAACTGGATGCGCTCCTGGGCCGCCTTGTGTTCCGTCAGATCGGAAAAGATGGCGATGTAGTTGGTCACCACGCCCGGCTCGTCGGCCACGGCGGTAATGGCCACCCACTGCGGATAGATGCGGCCATCCTTGGCCCGGTCCCACAGCTCGCCTTGCCAGTGGCCGTTGCTCCGCAGGGACTGCCACATGGCGCGGTAGAACTCGGCATCATGCCGGCCCGATTGCAGAAACTTCGGCGTCTGGCCCAGGGCCTCCTCGGGGGCGTAGCCGGTGATGGCAACGAAGGCTCGATTCACCAGCAGGATGCGGCTAGCCTCGTCGGTGACGAAAATGGCCTCCCGGCTCTGCTCCAGCACCTTGGCCCAGAGCCGCAGTTGTTCCTCGCGGCTGCGGATGGTGTCGGCCATGTCCTTGAGGGAAGAAAACAGCCGGGCGAATTCCCCCCGCCCCTCGGGCGCTCCGGGCAGTTGCTCGTAACGCCCTTCCTTCACCAGGTCGACGCTCTCCACCAGATTCACCACCGGCCGGGTGATAGCCCGGTTGGCCACCGCCAGGCCCATGGGAATGACCAGGGCAGCCGAGGCCAGAAGCACCAGCAGCAGCACCCGCAGGGTCTGGTGGATCTGCTTGTTGACCGCCTCCTTCTCCAACACCAGCACCGGGTAGGCGGTTTCGCCATCGGACAACGGCAGGGAAAGCAGCTTGAGAAAGTGGGCCGGCAGTTCCTGCCAGCCCTGGCGCAGGTCGTCCCCATCCGCCAGCAGCGGTGCCGAGCGGGTCAAATTCAGCCCCTGGAGTGCCGCCCCCGCCACCTCGCCCAGGGCATCACCGCCCTGAAAGAGAAGGCCGAAACGGATGGGGGTATAGCGGGCAATCTGGGTCAAAAATTCCTCCCCCAGCACCTGCCCCACCAGAATGCGGCCCACGGGGCGTTCCCGGCCCTCGCCCGGCTCCCGTTCGATTCCCTCCGCCCCGCGCTCCTCCCCCACGCCGTCAAGACGGAATACCGGCGCGCTGGCCAACAGCATCAGCCCCCGGGGAGTACGCACCAGGGTCATGGCCGGCAAGGCCTGGCGCCCCCGCTGGGCCATAAATTTGATCTCCTCCCCCACGGCCCCGGGGCGCCAGCGGCTGGGGTGAGAAGGGTCCTGCAGGCTGGGCACGGGCATTCCGGCGGCATCGAAAGCCAGCAAGCCCACGGCCACGCTGTTCCCGTCGGCACGGCCAAAGGCCACCAGCTGGCCCGCCCCGTCCAAGGCGGCCAGCAAGGCCTGCTGGGTGCTGCCCCCCCCACGGGCCAATTCCACGGCAATGCGTTTCTTCTCGCCATCCAGGGCGCGGGGGTTGCTGCCGGCCTGGCTGCCGCGGAGGGAAATCTGGTGGAGGGAATTTTGCAGCAGCTCGTCAGCCGCCAGCCGGTTGGCTGCCTGGACCAGCAGCCCCTGGCGGTTTTCCAGTTCCAGGCGCAGGGACCGCTGGGCCGCCGCAAAGACCTCCAGGGTTTCTTCCCGATGGAAACGTTCGACGCCGATGGAAAGCAGGGTGCCCACCACCGCCAGGACCGAAAAGATGGTCAGCAGCAGCAAGGTCAGCAGCTTGGCCTTTATGCTCGGCATCCAGCCCATGGATCAGCCCCGGATACCCGACGCCATGGGCCGGGCAAGGCAGCCAGCTGGGGCGAAACAGCAAGCCATCCAGGAAGAAATGCTGGTGGCAATCGTGAAGGTGATCGAGGAGGTGGTCGTGGTCGTCGTGGCGGCCATCGCTGCCGCCACCTCGGCAACAGCCCATTCCCCAGGACAGGACAGCTGCCGCGTACCCCAAAAAAGAGGTGGCCTCCCGGTAGTCAAAAAGACCGGGGCCAGGCATCTGACTGGAATTTTCCAAGACAACAGAGACATCCCTCATCCTGCCGGCGGGGGGAGCCGGTTATGTATTTGTGCTTGCGACAAATACTAGCACGGCCCTTTTTGGGGCTCCGTGCGGTAGGACACGCTCCCGGGACGGGAGCTTGGGGAGAAAACGGCGGAAGGAGCGGGAGTCGCCGGAGTGGCGGAAGCGGAGTGGTAAGTGGAAAAGTCAGGCAAGTAAGGAAACAGGAAACGATCGACCCAGGCGACAGGCAGTGGGCCGGCAGCAAGAGGCAGCCGCCGGCCCAGGGTCATCGCAGCCGGGAAATCAGCAAGGCGGCATCAGCTCGGTGCCTCGATGCCGCCCAGCTCTTTAGCGCCGCTTCGACAGTTCATTGCCCACCAGGCCACCGGCAGCAGCACCGGCCACGGTACCGGTGGTGCTGCCGCCGGTGAGGGCGGCACCCACCACGCCACCGACCACGGCGCCGGTGGCCACTCCCACCTGCTGGCGGGTCGGATTGCTGCTGCAGGCCCCCAGGGAAAGGCTCAGGCTAAGGGCCAGCAGGATGGCGGCCAAGGGGCGGAATATTGTTTTCATGATGTTCTCCTGATTGTGGATTGGGTCCATGGCGCTGCCATGGGGAGTGGATGATGGTCAGGCCGCAAGCCCCGGAACTCAGGGAATGGCGCTGACGTTGCCGTTGATCACCCGCACCTTGTCCCCGGCGGCCACAGAGGGCACGTGGGACTGGGAAATGGTGCGGTAGGCGCCGTCATCCATGCGTACGGTGATGCGGTAGGCGGTCTGGCGATTCATGTTCTTTTCGATGCTGTTGCCGGCATAGGCACCGCCGGCGGCACCGATCAGGGTCATGGCCGTGTTGCCGCCGCCCCGGCCGAACTGGTTGCCCACCAGGGCGCCGGTAACGCCCCCGGCCACGGCACCGATGCCGCTGGCGTTGCCTTCCAGTTGCACGGTACGCACGGTTTCCACCACGCCGCAGCTGGCGCAGGCCGCCTTGGCCTTGGCCGGTGTGGCGCCCCCCTGGCCGCTGCTCTTGCCGGAAGACTGGCTCGAAGCACCCTTCTCCGCCCCGGCGCGGTGGCTGGCGGGAGTGCCCACCGCCTCGGCGGCGATGGCCTCGCCCGCCGCTTCAGGCTGGGAAGAGGCCGTGGGGATGAGGCCGGTGATGGCGCCGATGCCCAGCAGGCTCAACACCGTCAAGGAGACCGCAGCCACCTTGAGCAGGGGATGCAAAGTCGTCGGCTGGCGGGAAAGATAGTGCCGGGGCAGCGGGGCCCGGGCGAAAGTAAAGGTGGGTTCCATGGCGGCTCCTTCCGTTGAACGGTGAGGCAGACTCAGTCGTGATGGTGATGATGGCGATGCTTGTAGTGGCCCAGGTGGCGGCCCCGGTCGTGGCGTTCCCGGTAGTAGTAGCGGTCATCGCCTCGATAGCCACCGTAGCCGCCGTAGCGCGGGCTGGAGGTGTTGAGGGAAACACCGGCAGCCGCCCCCAGGGCACCGCCCACGATGGCCCCATCGCGTCCGCCGACAGCCGAGCCGACGGCAGCACCGGCAGCACCGCCCAGGGCGCCGCCAATCACGGCATCGCCGTCGATACCGCCATGGGCCTGGGCCAGGCCGCTGGCCACCACTAGGGCGGCCGCGGCAGCAATCTGTCTGAGGTTCATTTTTCTTCTCCTGTGCAAAACGCCCGTCGTTGATGACGCGGCTTGACACCGTTATTGCAACGGCTGTGCCAGGAAAGAAATTTCTTTTGAATTCAATGCATTGAAGAAGAACTGCCACCGCGCGATCACGGCCTGCCTGTCGGGCTGGCCCGACAGGTTCCCCTTCAACAAATGCAATACATTGATTTAACGATGATTTCAGCTGTCGGGCCGGCCCGACGCCGATCAGGCCGGGTCAGCGCCACCCGGTTTGAACTGCCCGGGTTCCAGCTGATGGCGTTCCAGCAGCTTGTAGAACTCGGTGCGGTTGCGCTGGGCCAGGCGGGCTGCCTGGCTGACACTGCCCTCGGTGAGGCGCAACAGGCGCACCAGGTAATCCCGCTCGAAGGCCTTCTTGGCTTCATCCAGAGAGGTGAAGGCATTATCGCCGGAGCGCAGGGCCCCCTGGATCAGGGCCAGGGGCACCAGGCCGCCCCCCACGGGCGCCAGGGCCACGGCCTGCTCCACGGCGTTCTGCAATTGCCGCACGTTGCCCGGCCAGGGCGCAGTCACCAAAGCCTCCATGGCCTCGGGGGCGAAGGCCGTCACCGGCTTGCCGTAGCGGGCCGCGGTCTTCTGCAGGAAATGGTTAGCCAGCAGGGGAATGTCCTCCCGCCGCTCGGCCAGGGCCGGCAAGTGCAGGGAGACCACGTTGAGCCGGTAGTAAAGGTCCTCGCGGAACTGGCCGCCCTGCAGCAGTTCCTCCAGGTTGCGGTGGGTGGCCGAAACCACCCGCACATCCACCGGCACCGCCTGGGTGGCCCCCACGGGCCGCACCTGGCGCTCCTGCAGCACCCGCAGCAGCTTGGCCTGGAGGGCCAGGGGCATGTCGCCGATTTCGTCGAGGAAGACCGTGCCGCCATCCGCCTCAAGGAACAGGCCGGTGTGGTGGTAGGCGGCGCCGGTAAAGGCCCCCTTGCGGTGGCCGAACAGTTCGGATTCGAGCAGATGCTCGGGAATGGCGGCGCAATTGATGGCGACGAAGGGTTTGCCGGCCCGGGGACTGGCCCGGTGCACCGCCCGCGCCAGCAGCTCCTTGCCGGTACCGCTGGCCCCGGCGATGAAGACACTGGCCTCGGAGGCGGCGACCAGGCGGGCCCGCTCCAGCAGTTCCTGCATGGCCGGACTGGCGCCCACCAGTTCTGCTCGCCAGGGTTCCAGGGCAGCGCCCTGCCCCGCCGGCACGGAAAGGCGCAGGGCCTGCTCCACCTGCTCCAGCAGGGCCTTGCCGTCGAAGGGCTTGGTGAGGAAACCAAAGACACCGCGGCGTGTAGCATCCACCGCATCGGGAATGGTGCCGTGGGCGGTGAGCACGATCACCGGCAGGGTCGGCGCCCGGCGCTGGATCTCGTCAAACAGGGCAAGGCCGTCCATGGCCCCCATCTTCAGGTCGGTGATGACCAGCTGGGGCCGCTGGGCCTGGAACATCACCAGGGCCTGTTCGCCGCTGTCGGCGGTGCGCACCCGATGGCCGGCGGTGGCCAGGCGCATGGCCAGCAGCTTGAGGATGTCGGGATCGTCGTCCACCAACAGCAGTTCAGCCACAGACTCTCCTTGGCAGGGCGTGCCCCACCCCTCAGGGGCGGGTGGGCGGGGCGCTGCGGCGGCCCCGTTCGATGAGCTGGCGCTCGATGTTCTTCAGTTCGTCCAGCTGTTCCTTCAACTGCTGGGCGCGGCGGGCCTGCTTGAGGCGGTCATTGACTTGGCCCAGCAGCAGGGCGGCCAATTGGCTTGCCGGACTGCCCGGGCCGGCCTGGGCCGCCACGGGTTCCAGCACCTGCACCGCCCGGGCCTCGTCTTCCAGGTTGGGCAGCGGCAGGGCCAGCAGCGTTCCCAGGCGCAGGCGGTGAGTGAGGCTGCGTTCCCGGGTGAAGGCCTGCTGGGCGGCGGCCAGTTCCCGGCGCTGCTCCTCGGCGGAGGCTGTGGCGGTTTTCTGCGCCAGGGCCAGGGTATCGAGGACCAGACGGCTGTGATCGACGCGGCCATCGTCCACGCCGGAACCGGCGGGCACATGGCTACAGGCGGCCACGCCTAGCCCTAGGCCCAACACCAGCAAGCGCAGGAGCACACGGCGAATGGCAGCAGGGAAGAAGGTGTGGGTCATGGGATGGGGAGCGAGGCAGACGACTCAGGGTTCCAGGGGCAGTACCAGGCGGAAAGCGGCGCCAGGCGGGCCTTCGGCCAGCAGTTCGAGGCGGCCGCCATGGGCCTGGGCCAGTTCCCGGGCGATGGCCAGGCCCAGGCCGCTGCCGGCCACACCGGCCATGAGGGGGCGATTGCCGCCCTGGGCGAACCAGTCAAAGATGCGTTCCCGGTCGGCGGGGGCCACACCGGGCCCCTGGTCCCGCACTTCCAGCCAGGCCTGGCGGCCCCGGGCCTGCAAGGCGACGGCGATGATACCACCGGCAGGGGAATACTTGACCGCGTTGGAGAGCAGGTTATCGACCACCGTGGCGAGCTTGGCCCGATCGCCGGAAACCAATAGGGACGGGCATTCCAGGGCAAAACGCAGATCCCGGGCCTGGGCCGCCAGGGCATGGGCCTCCACCCCCTGGCGCAGCACTTCGGCCAGGTCCAGGGGCTGGCGCTGCAGGCGCCCCAGATCGTCCAGGGCGCGCTGGGCATTGAGCAGCCCTTCGATCATGCCCTGGAGCTGGCGACTCTTGCCCTGGAGGATGGCCACGATGTCCCGCTGCCCCTCGGAAAGGCTGCCGACGCTGCCGTCGGCCAGCAGCTCCGCCCCTTCCCGCAGGGCCGTAAGGGGAGTTTTCAGTTCGTGGGAGACATGGCGCAGAAAGCGAGCCTTCTGGGCCTCCAGGGCGTTCAGTTCCTGGCGCAACCATTCCAGGCGCTCCCCCAGGCGTTCAAGGTCCGCCGGGCCGTGCACGGCCACCGGGGCCTGGAAATCGCCGCCTCCCAGGCGGCTCACGGCGGCCTCCAGCTCCCGCACCGGACGGGCAATGAGGGCCGCGGCCAGGGCAAAGACCCCCGCCCCCAGCAGCAGCATGGCCAGCAGTTGCTTCCACAGGCGCTGTTCCGCCTCCCCGGCGAGCTGGCCAAGGCGCGCCATTTCCCGGTCGGTCAGGGCATCGCTGATGCGTTGCACGCCCCGGGCCAGTTCCGAGAGGTCGGCGTAATCCCGGGCCAGGGTTGTCTTGCCGCCAGACATGGCCGGCAGGCGCTCGTGCAGGGCGGCTTCGGTATCGATGGTGCGGTTGAGCTCGGTGAGCTGGGCTTCGTCCAGGGGCAGTAGGGAAAGCTCGCTGGAGGTGGCCTTGAAGCCGCTGCGCAGGGTGTCGTAATCCGCCAGCAGGCCGGCGTCCCCCAGCACCAGATACTGGCGGGCGGCCCGTTCTAGGGCCACGGTCTGCTCCAGCAACTGGCGGCTGGCCCGGGCCGCCTGAGCCGTCTGGCCCACCGCCTGGCGGCTCTGCTGCACCAGCAGATCCACCTCCAGGGCGGTCTGCACCAGAGCGATCACCAGGGGCAAGGCCGCCGCCCCGAACGCCAGCAGCAGCAGCTTGAGGAAAGAGCGGGGATAGAGGCGGGCGCTCAGGAGAGAGGACAAGCGGGCAAGCACGGGGCGCAGGGAAATGACTGTAAGGGCCGCAGCCGGAATGCCCATTCTAAACAATCCCCACGCCCATCGAGAAAAAGCCCGCCCAGCGCCAAGGCGCGGGGCGGGCGGTGGCCGACGATAGCGGCCCGGAATGAAGCCGCCGGGCCGCTGCCGCAGGCCCTGCGGAGCGAGAGAAATCGCCGAACCCCGCACAAAGCGCGGGGTAGCGATTACTCCTTGATGGCTTCCACGGCGATGGTCAGGGTTACTTCGTCGCCCACGTAGGGGGCGTACTTGCCGGCGTTGAACTCGCTGCGCTTGATCACGGCGGTGGCGTTGGCGCCGCAGGCATCCTTCTTCAGCATCGGGTGGGGCATGCACTGGAAGGAGGTGATGGCCAGGGTGACGGGCTTGGTGACGCCCTTGATGGTCAGGTTGCCCTCCACCGACACCACCTTGTCGCCGTCAAAATTCACCTTGGTGGATTTGTAGGTGGCGGTGGGGTACTTGGCGGTATCCAGAAAGTCTTCGCCCTGGATGTGCTCGTTGAACAGGGCGGAGCCGGTATTGACGGACTTCATGTCGATGGCCACGTCCACGCTGCCGGTCTTGGCGGCCTTGTCGATGACGATCTTGCCGCTGGTCTTGTCGAAGCGGGAGAGCTGGGTGGAGTAGCCGAAGTGGCTGTAGGAGAAGCGCGGATAGGTGTGGCTACCGTCCATCACATAGGTTTCGGGGGCAGCGGCGGCGGCAAAGGAAGCGGCGGTCAGGGCGACGGCGACGAGTTGCTTGATCATGGTGAATCTCCTGTTGAGGTTTCTGATTTTTACGCGTTTGCGCTTTGGGGTTGGGGTTGGGGTGTTGCTGGGGTGCGGCTTACTTCTTGGCCGCGGCAGCGGGGGCTGCCACGACGTGGAACTTGATCTGGATTTCATTGGCCACGGTGCCGAAATCGGCCCACATGCCTTCACCGATGGCGAAATCGGCCCGCTTCAGGGTGAAGGTGCCGTCGAAGACGCCATTGGCCCCGTCCTGCTTGAAGGTGAAGGGGGCGGTGGCATCCTGGGTCTTGCCCTTGATGGTCAGCTTGCCCGCCACTTCGAAGCGGTTGTTGCCCAGGGCCTTGACGCCGCTGGAAACGAAGGTGGCCTTGGGGAAAGCCTTGGTGTTGAACCACAGCTTGCCGGCTACCTCGTCGTTGGCCTCCTGGGAACCGGCGTCGATGCTGGCCAGGTCGATTTCCAGAGTGGCCTTGGCGGCCTGGGGCTTGGCCGGGTCGAAGGCGATGCTGGCGGCGGTCTTCTTGAACTTGCCGTCGATGGGCACGTTCATCTGCTTGTAGGTGAAGGCCACCTGGGTCTTCTCCACCTGCACGGTGCCATATTCCACGGCCTGGGCCGGCAGGGCGATGAAGGCGGCAGCCAGGGCTGCGGCGCTGAGGGTTTGCTTGATCATGTGGGGATCTCCGTCGGGGTAGGAAAAGTGGCAGCGGCGAAAGGTGGCGGCGGCGAAAATTTGGGCCGGGGCCGGATGATGGGTTGAGTGGCTGACTGGTTTGGCGGCTTAGCGACCCGGCAACATGCGCCGCAGGGTGTCGTCCTTGTCGATGAAGTGGTGCTTCACGGCAGCGGCGGCGTGGGCGGCCACCAGGGCGATCATGAAGAAGTTGAGGCCCATGTGGGCGGTCTTCAGCAGCTCGCCCAGTTCCGGGTTCTTGCCGATGAGGTCGGGAATGGGCAGCACGCCGAAGTAGACGGTCTGGAAGCCCTTGGCGGAACTCATCAGCCAGCCGGAAAGGGGAATGGCCAGCATCAGCAGGTAGAGCAGGTGATGTACGCCCTCCGCCGCTGCCTTCTGCCAGGCCGGCATGGCCACCGGGGCCGGCGGCTGGTGGGTAATGCGCCAGGCCAGGCGGGCCAGAAGCAGCAGGAACAGGGTGACGCCGGCCCACTTGTGCCAGGAGTAGATCTGCAACTTCTGGGGCGACAGGGGTAGGTCGTGCATGTAGATGCCCACGGCAAAGGTGCCGATCATGCCAAGGGCCATCAGCCAGTGCAGGGCCCGGGCGGTGGGGGTGTAGCGGGAGGTCTGGCGCATTTTTTTCTCCTTGTCAGACGGTGGCGGTTTCGCGGGCAGCGGCGGCAGGAAGGGCGGCAAAGCCGGTCTGGCCGAACAGGTAGGCATCCATGCCGATGACGCCGTAGACGATGCCGCCGTCCAGACGTTGCACCTGATGGCCGTCGTCGCCGGCAGCACCAAGGGCGATCAACAGGGGCTGCAGGTGCTCGTCCGTCGGATGGGCCCGCTGGGCATGGGGCGCGCGGCGACGCAGGTCCAGCAGTGCCTCGGTGTCACCGGCGGCCAGGGTCTGCGCCACCCACTCCATGAATTCCCGGGCGTAGGCGGCCTCGCCACTGCCCAGGCGAAAATCGTGCAGGTTGTGGGTGATGCTGCCGGAAGCCAGCACCAGGATGCCGGCCTGGCGCAGGGGCGCCAGGGCGCGGCCCAGGGCCAGCAGCACCGGGTAGGAAGAGGTCATGGGCAGGGACAGCTGCACCACCGGCACGTCGGCCTTTGGATACAGGTGCATCAGGGGCACCCAGGCACCATGGTCCAGCCCCCGGTGGGGATTGCTGCGGGCGGGAAAGCCGGCCTGGGCCAGGGCTTCCACCACTTCCGCCGCCACCGCGGGGGAACCTGCCGCCGGATATTCCAGGCGGTAGAGGGCTTCGGGAAAGCCACCGAAGTCGTGGATGGTTTGCGGCTGGGGGCTGGTGGCCACCTCCAGGCCGGCGGTGATCCAGTGGGGAGAAATCACCACCACGGCCCGGGGCTTGGGCAGTTCCCGGCCGAGGGCCGTCAGGCGGGCACCGATCTCCCCCGGCTCGAGGGCGAAGGTGGGGGCACCGTGGGAAATGAACAGGCTGGGCAGCATGGCGATGGTCCTTCACAAATCCGGGAGCCCGATGGCTCCGCGATGGAATGCACTTTATTAGACCGACGCTTGTAGATAAATATAGAATCGAATGACTAACTGTTTCGAAAAGTGGAACAAATGGATCGATTCCGCGAAATGGAAGCCTTCGTTGCCGTGGTGGATACGGGCAGCTTCGTCAAGGCAGCGGACCTGCTGGGCAGTTCCAAGGCGGCGGTTTCCCGCCTGGTGCAGGACCTGGAAAGCCGCCTCGGCGCCCGCTTGCTGCACCGAACCACCCGCCGTCTTTCCCTCACCGAGGCCGGCCAGCTCTACCTGGAGCGCAGCCGCCAGATTCTCGAGGAACTGGAAGACGCCGACAGCGCCGTGGGCCTCACCTCGGCCCAGGCCGTGGGGCGGCTCAAGGTGAATGCCCCCCTCTCCTTCGGCGTGCAGCATCTGGCCCCGCTCTGGGGCGCCTTCCTGGCCACCCACCCGGAGGTAATGCTGGATGTGAGCCTCAACGACCGGGTGGTGGATCTGGTGGAAGAAGGCTTCGACCTGGCGGTGCGCATCACCCGCATGCCCGATTCCTCCCTGGTTTCCCGCCGGCTGGCCAGCACCCGCATCCTGCTCTGCGCCTCGCCCCAATATCTGGCCGCCCACGGCGCCCCCCGCAGCCTGGCCGACCTGACCGACCACCAGTTCATCGGCTACAGCTATTCCCCCACCGGCGACACCCTGGAACTCCAGGGCCCGACGGGCCTGGAAAGCGTCAACCTGAAACCCCGCTTCCACGCCAACAACGGCGACACCTGCCGGGCCGCCGCCCTGGACCACCAGGGCATCGTCTTCCAACCCAACTTTCTCGTTTATCAGGATTTGGCCGCCGGTCGCCTGGTGCCCATCCTGAGCCAATACCAGCCCCGGGAACTGGGCATCTACGCGGTGTATCCCTCGCGCAAGCACCTTTCCGGCAAGGTGCGGGCCCTGGTCAATTTCCTCGCTACGGCCTTTGAACAGGCACCGTGGGAGAACTAGCCCGATTCAGCTACGGGAAATCTGCCCCAAAAAGGGCAGCATACGGATTAGGAACAGCAGCAGTGGCACGGCAATGGCCAGTACCAAGACCACCCGCGCCACCTTGCCCCAAACCGGTCGGGCCGTATTGTCACTGCAACGCCAGACCAGGACCGTCACGCTCAGGAGCAAGGTCCACAGCAAGCCGATGGTCATGGGCAACATGAACATGGACAGTAGCAGCTGAGTCTTTCCGTCCAGGTTCCCAATGAGAACCTGGGTGGAAAGGCCGGCGAGGAAGGGTTCTGGAACATAGACAAGCCAGAAGGCCTTCCACAACGGCAGGCGCCCCAGCAGCAAGTCAGCCACGAAGCCGCTTCTGGTGTTCGTCGTCTCCGCTTCCCCAGACTGCGTTGGCCGGCGCATTTCCCGCAACAGCAGCAGCAGGGACAGGCCACTCGAGAGCAAAAGCAGGGACAGGCCCCAGACTGCCAGGGTGATTCCGCTCTGGCGGAAATCAACCGCTGCATTCAGCAAAGCGAGCGCCAACTGTCGCAAGATGCCAACATCGCTCAACTGCGCGATATCGGCCGCCATGCCATCATCCATGACCGCGGTGCCCGCCAGGGAAAGCACCCAATAGAGGAAAAAGGCGGCCAGGCCGGTAAAAAAGGACCAGGTATTGAGCAGCAACAAGGCGACGCGAACGGACGGATCAAAGGGGCGGCAAAACATCATCCGATTCCATGACATGAGCAATTCCGGCACCCTACCCCAACCGCCTGCGCTGCGGCAAGGCGGGGAACCGAAGAGAATCCGCGCCCCTCGCCCATCACCATCTCATGGCACCTCCCCTATGGCGGCCCCCGCCCTCACCCAGCTTCGGCAAACACCTCCTTGGCGGCAAACAGGCCATTGAGGGCGGCCGGGAAGCCAGCATAGACGGCCATCTGCATGATGGTTTCCACCACCTCTTCCCGACTCACACCGACGTTGAGGGCGCCGTGGATATGCACCTTCAACTGCGGCGTGGCATTGCCCAGGGCCGTCAGGGCGGCCACCACGGCGATCTCCCTGGAGCGCAGGTCCAGGCCCGGGCGGCTGTAGATGTCCCCGAAGGGGAATTCAATCAGGTAGCGGGCGAAATCCGGGGCGATGTCGGCCAGGCTGGCCACCACCTTTTCCCCGGCCTGGCCGTCAATTTCCTTGAGTTTTTCCAGACCTCGGGCATATCGATCGTTTTGCATGGTTGGCTCCTTTTGCCTTGGATGTAGGGCATGAAGCCTCCAGCTGACGGTAGTGGTCGATCTTGTCGGCCAGCACCGTTGCCGTCTCCTCCAGTTGGCGGATGTTCTGCCGCAGGCCATCCAGGTGGGCTTGCAGCAAGGCCCGGCGGGCGCCGGCCGTGGCCTCGCCCTGGCGGCGCAGTTCGGCAAACGCCTGCATCTGCCGCACCGGCATACCGGTACTGCGCAGGCGCAGCAGGAAGGCCAGCCAGGCCATGTCATCCGGCACATAGCGGCGCTGGCCCCCCGGCCCCCGGGGCACCGCGCCGATGAGGCCGATGCGCTCGTAGTAGCGCAGGGTGTCGGGGCTCAGGCCGGTGCTGGCGGCGGCCTCCTGGATGGAGAGATAAGGCTTCATGGCAGGCATCCTAAAAGCTGGAGCGCACTCCAGGTCAAGGGTGAAAACAAGGTTCAAAAGGAGAAGCGGCTGCCCTTGCGACCAGCCCCGTGTCATAGGCTACACTCCCCTCCTTCTCCCATCACTCCGAACCCATAACAGGAGAGCTTCCCCATGCGACTGCGCCGTTCCGTATTTGCCGTATTCACCGCCCTTTCCGCCGCCAGCCTGTTCCTGCCGCCCCTGGCCCAGGCGGAAGCACCCCAGGTACAGACCCAGGTGCCCGGCTACTACCGCACCCAACTGGGCGACTTCGAAGTGACCGCCCTCTTCGACGGCGCCATTCAGCTGGAAACCAAGCTGCTGAAGAATGCCCAGCCCCAGGACCTGAACGCCCTGCTGGCCCGCATGTTCGTCGGCAACCCGAAAATGCAGACGGCGGTGAATGCCTACCTGATCAACACCGGCAAGCACCTGGTGCTGGTGGATACCGGCGCTGCCAAGCTCTTCGGCCCCACCCTGGGCAACATCGCCGCCAACCTGAAGGCCGCCGGCTACAGCCTGGAGCAGGTGGATACGGTGGTGCTGACCCACCTGCACGCCGACCACATGGGCGGCCTCAACGACGCCAACGGCCAGCCCATCTTCCCCAAGGCCAAGGTCTACGCCGCCCAGGCCGACCACGACTTCTGGCTCTCCGAAAAGGTGGCCGCCGCCGCGCCGGAAGGCATGCAGCCCTTCTTCAAGCTCTCCCGGGAAAGCGCTGCGCCCTACATCGCCAAGGGCCAGTGGGCCACCTTCGCCCCCAACAGCGAAGTGGTGCCCGGCATCAAGGCGGTGCAGGCCCACGGCCACACCCCGGGCCACACCGCTTTTGCCGTGGAATCCGCCGGCCAGAAGCTGATCATCTGGGGCGACCTGGTGCACGCCCACGCCGTGCAGTTCGCCAAGCCCGGCGTGTCCATCGAATTCGATGTGGACCAGAAGCAGGCCATCGCCACCCGCAAGGCCCTGATGAAGGAAGCTGCTGCCAGCAAGGTGCTGGTGGCCGGCATGCACCTGCCCTTCCCCGGCATCGGCCACGTGCGCGCCGAAGGCAAGGGCAGCTACGCCTGGGTGCCGGTGGAGTTCAGCCCCCTGCCCGCCAAGCCCTGATACGGCATCGGGCACATTCCCAAACAAAGGCAGCGGCCTGAGCCGCTGCCTTTGTCATTGCTTGGGCATATTCCACAGACGTAGCACCCACAGAGAGGTGAGGCCGTAGTTGATGCTCACCCTGCTCCCCTTGTCACCACCCTCCGTGGCACCTTTTCCCCACACCCTTGCACGGGGGGACAAAAGTCCGCTTAGAATCCCCCTCGGTCCGGGAAACAAGCTCCCGTAGGCTACGGTTGCCGCCTGGCGCGGCGCCGTCACAACAAAGCAGAAACATCAAAGGAGATTCAGCATGCAACACACGCTTTCCCGCATTGCCATTATCGCGGCCCGGATCGCCGGCACCGCTGCCCTGATCATCGGGTTGATGCTCTGGTTCGGCCAGGGCGGCGCCCTGATCCATGCCCACATGGGCACCGGCACACTGCTCGTCCTGGCCCTCTGGCTGCTCGGCGCACTGGCCCTGAAAGCCAAGCCTGGGGCGGCCATCCTGGCACTGGTCTGGGGTGTGGTGACCCTGGCCCTGGGGATCTTCCAGGGCGCCCTGCTGCCAGGGGAATATCACTGGGTGGTGCAGGCCGGTCACCTGCTGGTGGGCATCAGCGCCATCGTGCAGACGGAAAAGCTGGCGGCGGCCCTGGGCGCCCAGGCTCCCCAGGCAGCCTGATTCAGTCGGCAAATTGAGCCGCCAAGGCCGTTAGCCGAAGCTCCTGCATCCAGACCAACGGGGCTGGCCAGCGGCAGCCTCCACGGGTAGACGCAAAAAAGCCGGGAAGTCTCCCGGCTTTTTTTATTGCTCCATTTTCCGAACCATTTTCAGCATTGCCCGGAGCGGCAGGAAAGACGCCCATCTCCGCAGGGCCATCACGGAGAATGGCGTCCCGCTTGCCTCTCCGGGGTGATCACGATTCAGGCCGCGCCCAGCGGGCGGCGGCGCTGTCGTCCGTTTCCCGGGCATCCACCCAGCGGGCACCGTCGGGAGTCACTTCCCGTTTCCAGAAGGGAGCCCGGGTTTTCAGGTAATCCATGATGAATTCGCAGGCGGCGAAGGCTTCGCCCCGGTGGGCGCTGCTCACGGCCACCAGGACGATCTGGTCGCAGGGTTGGAGGGCGCCGACCCGGTGGATGATGCGGCTGCCCAGGATATCCCAGCGCTGCCGGGCCTCGTGGACGATGGCGGCCAGGGCTTTCTCGGTCATGCCCGGGTAGTGCTCCAGGGCCATTTCGGAAACGCCGCTGCCTTCGTTCA
The DNA here is from genome assembly GCF_003112695.1 of Azospira sp. I13. Taxonomy (GTDB): domain Bacteria; phylum Pseudomonadota; class Gammaproteobacteria; order Burkholderiales; family Rhodocyclaceae; genus Azospira. Next base: position 263,170 of record NZ_BFBP01000003.1, on the reverse strand, counting down.
TGTCCCGCACCAGGCCGACAAAGGCCACCACGGCGCCGACGCCCGGCTGGCCGGCGCGCAGGGCGGCGACTTCCGTGGAGAGGTCGAAATCTTCGTGCTGGACGCTGATGCTCATGGCGGCTCCTTGATCTTCAACCCTTGTCCTGGGCCTTAACCACCGGTGACCGGCGGAAAGAAGGCCACTTCGTCGCCCTCGGTCACCGGCGTATCGGCCCGAGCCATGTCCTGGTTCACGGCGAAGCGCAGGTTCTTGGTGGTGGCGAGCTTTTCCCAGTCGCCCCCGCGGCCCGCCAGATGGGCCCGCAGACCGCCCACGTCGGCTACCCCGGGAGGCAGGGCCAGTTCTTCGGCGGCAGTGCCCAGGGCTTCCCGCAGGCCGGCGAAATACAGCACTTTGATCATGGGAAATCCTCAGCCCAGGAGTTCGGAGAAGGGGAGGAAACGCACCGTATCCCCCGCCTGGATGGTCTGCCCCGGCGGGTTGTCGATGAGGCCCGAGGCTTCCACCAGGGAAGCCATGACGCCTGCGCCCTGGTGGCGGTAGAGGGCCACGGTGCCTTCAGCGGTGAGGCTGGCGCGCAGGAACTCGCGACGCTTGTCAGCCTTGTTCCATTCACCGGCAGCAGGCAGGCGGTAGGCCCGGGGGGCCACGTCGCTGACGCCCTGGCTGCGCAGGATGAAGGGGCGCACCAGCATCAGGAAGGTGACGAAGGCGGAAACCGGGTTGCCCGGTAGGCCAATGAAGGCGGCGCTGCCCGGCAACCCTTCGCCAGCCTCGCCGCCTTCGCTACGGCGCACGGCGCCGAAGGCCAGGGGCTTGCCCGGTTTGATGGCGATGGCCCACAGGTCCAGGCTGCCTTCGGCCTCCACGGCGGGTTTGACGTGGTCTTCCTCGCCCACGGAAACGCCGCCGCAGGTCACCACCAGATCGGCGCCGGCCGCGGCTTCGCGCAGGGCGGCCCGGGTGGCTTCCAGGGTGTCGGGCACCTGGCCCAGGTCCTTCACTTCGCAGCCCAGACGTTCCAGCAGGGCGACGATGGCGAAGCGGTTGGAGTTGTAGATGGCTCCTGCCGGCAGGGGCTGGCCCGGCATCACCAGCTCGTCGCCGGTGAAGAAGGTGGCCACCCGTAGGCGGCGATACACGGGCACTTCGGCCAGGCCGACGGAGGCGGCAAAGGCCAGCTGGGCCGGGCCCAGGCGGGTGCCGGCGGAGAGGATGCGGGCATCCTTGGCCACGTCTTCCCCGGCCCGGCGGATGTTCTCCCCGGCCTGGGGCACGTGCTGGAAATTGATCCGGCCTTCGCCGGCATGTTCGCAGCGTTCCTGCATGATGACGGCGTCGGCGCCGGGAGGCACCGGGGCGCCGGTGAAGATGCGGGCGGCGGTACCCGATTCCAGGGTGGTGCCGACGGCACCGGCGGGAATGCGTTGCGAGACCGGCAGCACGGTGCCGGGAACGGGAATGTCGGTGGCACGCACGGCGTAGCCGTCCATGGCCGAATTATCCAGAGGCGGCACATTGACCGTGGAGGTCAGATCCTGGGCCAGCACCCGGCCGGCGGCGGCCTGGGTGGGCAGCCAGCGCACTTCTCTGACGGGCTTGGCGGCGGCCAGCAACTGGGTCAGGGCGTCTTCAAAACTGAGCATGGGCGTCATCCTTGGAGTCTTGGCTTTGCATCATCGCTGTGGGTGCTTGAAATAGTCCATGACGAAAGCGGCCACCGCCTCCGCATCGTTCACATCCAGCACCGGCAGCGTAGTTTGCACCGGGCTGTCGGTGGCCACGGCGACGATGTGGGTATTTTCAGGATACAGCGGCGCCTTGCCGTTGGCGGCCCGATAGACCTCGATCTTGGGAATGGCTTCCTGCTTGAAGCCTTCCACCAACACCAGGTCGCAGGGGGCGAAGCGGGCCAGGTGTTCGGCCAGGGAGGGCTCCGCCTCGTTCCGCAATTCGTGCATCAGCGCCCAGCGGCTGCCGCAGGTGACCATCACTTCGCCGCAGCCGGCCTCCCGGTGACGATAGGAATCCTTGCCCGGGGTGTCCAGGTCGAAACCGTGGTGGGCGTGCTTGATCAGGGAAACTTTCCAGCCCCGGGCGATGAGCCGGGGAATAACCTGCTCCACCAGGGTGGTCTTGCCGGAGCCGCTGGTGCCGGAAAAGCCGAAGACCCGGGGCGATTTTTCCGGCGGCTGTCCGGCCGTGTTGTCGGGCGTGTTCATGCCGCCTCCTCCTCCCGGCAGGGCACGGCAAAGACGGCGGCGAAACCGCCGCCGGCAGTGCGGAAATTGGTGGTCTGCCCCTGATAGAGGCGGGCCGCCGCCAGCTGCACCTCGCCCTGATAGGCGTAGGCGCGGATATCCAGCTTGAGGTGGTTCGGCCCTTCTTGCACGGCGTTGTCGGAGAAGACGCGGCGCTCCGACGGCGGTACCAGGGCCTGGGCCACGTAGGCGGTGTTCTCGCTCTGGCCGGCGGCGATGATGTCTTCAAAGACCCGCTTGGTCAGCTTGTCGCCCCGGTAGGCGGCCCGGCTGCCAAAGCCGGCGGCGGGCTTGAAGAACCATTGCTTGCGCTGCTGCCACCATTGCTCGGCCTGATCCGCCGTGACCAGGCGGGTGGTGGGAATGGTGGCGGCGAAGGTCCGCCGGCACGCTTCCGGGACGTCCAGTTCGGCCAGACGCGCCGGGTCCGAGAGCAGCACCAGGTTGCGCTTGTCGGCAAAGAGGGCGTGGGCCCGGGGATGGGGCGTAACCACGGCTGCGCCCTCCAGGTAGGCCTGGCGCAGGGGCGCACTGGCGGCCTCTTCCAGGGCGAAGTCGGTGAGGCGGTTGTAGACCAGGTCCACCGCCTGGCCGTCGTGCCACAGCACGCCGTCGCGGTAGGTGAACTCGCCGGGGTCGGCCACTACGGCAGCCATGCCGGCCGCTTCAAAAAGGCGGCGGAACAGCTCGAATTCGGGAGCCAGGTATTGGGCTGCCGGGGCGGTATCGACGATGGCGATGCGCTTGAGGGGCGCATCGCCCTTGGCCAGCGTCCACTCCTGCCGGAACATGGCGAGAAAGGCCTCTTCGACGCCGCCCGTCGCCGGCAGGAATTCCTGCACGGTGCTGCAACAGGAGCGCTGGGCCCGGGCCAGCTTGGCGTTGAGCAAGCCGCCGCCGGCATTGGTGTTGATCTCGATGAGCCGAGGCCCCTCGTCCCCCAGGTGGAAGTCGTAGCCGAGAAAGACGCCGGCGTGGGGCGGGGCGAAACGGGCAATTTCTGGCGCCCAGGCCAGTACTGCTTGCTGGTAGGCCGGCAGACGGGCCACTTCGTCCACCGCCGCGACCAGCTCGGCCATGGCTGCCAGATGGCGCTCGCCGACGAAGACCATGGTGTCGGAAAAGAGATGGGGCCGGCTCTGCCGCAGTTCCCGGTAAAAGTCACCGTTGCCGCCCTCCCCGTCCAGCTGGGCGGCCAGGGCGGCGTGGTCCAGGGCCAGGCAGGGGCATTCCCGGTTGAGGTGGGCCGCCGCTTCCCGGCAGTCCGGCGAGAGATCGGCGAGGCTGGGAACGGGGGGCTGGATGGAAGCCGTCATGGGGTCAATTGGGCTGCAGGGTGGCGTAGAAATCCAGGACTTCGATCAAATCCCGGGTGCGCTTCATGGGCGGCAGGCTGCGCCAGAAGCGCTTGCCGTAGGGTTTGGTGATGAGCCGGGGGTCGCAGATCATCAGCACACCCCGATCTGTCTCATCGCGGATGAGGCGGCCGGCGCCCTGCTTGACGTTGATCACGGCCCGGGGCAACTGATATTCCATGAAGGCGCTGCGGCCCTGCTTTTCCAGCTGTTCCACCCGGGCCTTCAGCACCGGGTCGTCGGGCGGGGCGAAGGGCAGCTTGTCGATGACCACCAGGGAGAGGGCTTCGCCGCGCACGTCCACGCCTTCCCAGAAGCTCTGGCTGCCCACCAGGATGGCGTTACCCAGGCGGCGGAAGCGTTCCAGTAGCTCGGTCTTACTGCCTTCGCCCTGGAGCAGCAGGGGCATCTCCAGGCCCTCGTCCTCCAGCTTGGCGGCCAGCAATTCGTGGGTACGACGCATGGCCCGCAGCGAGGTGCACAGGAAGAAGGCGCCGCCACCACAGGCTTTGAGGGCGGGCCAGGCAGCCTCCACCACGGCTTCGGTGAAACCCGGCTGATTGGGATCGGGGATGTCCTGCGGGGCGTAGAGCAAGGCCTGCTGGCCGTAGTCGAAGGGGCTTTCCCAGCGGGCCGATTCGGCATCCCAGAGGCCCAGTTCGTTGCAGTAGTGGCTGAAATCCGCCTGCACCGCCAGGGTGGCGGAGGTGAACACCCAGGCCCGGGGGTGGCCGTCCAGCTGCTTGCGGAAAAGGCGGGCCACGTCTAGCGGGGTGGAATTGAGTTGCAGCGAATGGGTGAAGGCTTCGCCCCAACGCACCACGCCGGGCTCTTCCTGGCGCCACTGGGCGAGGCGTTGCAGCAGCTCGCCGTTGCGTCGCCAGCAGTTCTCCAGGCCCTCGCTGCGCTCGGCCTGGTTTTCCAGAATGGCGTTGAGCAGCTCAAGTTCCTTTTCCAGATTGCTCAGGGCATCGAGGAAGGGGGCATTGCCTTCGAACTGGCTCCAGGCGTAGCGGGCCGGTTCCACGGGTACGGTGAGGCGCAGGTCCTTGGCGGCCTTTTCAACGATGCGGGTGGCTTCCTGCAGGTCCAGGCAATCCCGGGCGGAGGCCAGGCCTTCGCTGCGGGCGTCCCGGGCCAGATCGAGGACCTGGGAGGTGGAGAAGCTGTCGCCGAAGAACAGGGTGGCGGTTTCCGGCAGCTGGTGGGCCTCGTCGAAGATCACCGCATTGCAGGCCGGCAGCAGTTCGGCCATGCCTTCGTCCTTGAGCATGACGTCGGCGAAGAAGAGGTGATGGTTCACCACGATGACATCGGCCGCCAGGGCTTCCTTGCGAGCCTGCAGGACGAAGCACTCCTTGTGGTGGGGGCATTCCTGGCCGAGGCAGTTTTCCCGGGTCGAGGTGGCCATCATCCACGCCGTGGCGTTCTCCGGCACGTCCAGGCATTCGGCCTTGTCGCCGCTGCGGGTGACCTTGGCGAAACGGGCAATCTTCTGGATGTGGGACACATCCTCCCGGTTCTGGAAACGACCATCCAGCAGGGCCCGATCCAGGTGGTAGGGGCAGACGTAGTTGGCCCGACCCTTGAGCAGGGCCACCTTCACCGGCGCCTTGAGGGCGGCGCGGACAGTGGGGATGTCCTTGTTGAAGAGCTGGTCCTGCAAGGTCTTGGTGCCGGTGGAGACGATCACCTTGCCGCCGGAAAGCAGGGCCGGCACCAGATAGGCGTAGGTTTTGCCTGTGCCCGTGCCGGCCTCGGCCACCAGGATGTGGCAGGCCGTCATGGCGGCAGCAATGCGCTCCGCCATTTCGACCTGTTGCTGGCGCGGGCGATAACCGGGAATGTTGGCTGCCAGGGCACCGCCGGCCTCGAAAATGGCGGCGGTTTCGGCAACGAGTTGGGGAGAAGCGGACATGGGGACGGGCAGAAAACAGGCTGCCAATGCTACCAGAAAGCCGCCCGCCGCCGACGGCGGCGCACCGGCAAAAGCTTGCGGGCCGGCCCTGAGACTGGTCCCAGGAGCAGCCCCGGAAATGGCGCCAGATAAGGAAGATAGCCAGGCGCTGGGGCAATGGCCCGCCAGCCGCCCTCCCCCGGGCCGGCATCGGCGCGGCCCGGCGGCGGTGGGCATGGACGGAACACCCAGCGTGTATGGCAGGCAAGGCCCTGCCAGGGAGCCTGACGAATACCCTGCCGAGGCATACCATACAAATATATAACTATAGTAATATTCGCCTCTGCCAATTTCCCTTACGTTTGCCGTGCCCCTGGCCATCAACGAAAAATCCCTCTCTCGCCTCCAGCTCGTCGGCATGCTGGCCCTGGTTCTGGTGTTCACCCTGGGCCTGGGCATCCACTTCACCCTGCAGGACGAGCGGGATTTCGAGAGCGGCTTGCAGGCCCTGGAGCAGGAAACCCTGGCCCAGCAGCAATCCCTGCTGGAGGCGGAGGTGGATGCCAAGCGCAATTACCTGGAATACGTCCGCTCCCGCACTGAAACCGTCCTCAAGGCCGAGCTGAAGGCCCAGGTGGATCAGGCCTACCAGATGGCGGAGGCCATTTACCGCCAGGAAAAGGGTAAGCGCCCGGAACGGGAAGTCCGCCGCCTGGTGGCAGAAGCCCTGCGCCCCCTGCGCTTCTTCGACGGACGGGGCTATTTCTTCGTGGACGACCTGGCCGGCAACTGCGTGCTGCTGCCCATCGCCCCCCAGCGGGAAGGCAGCTCCCTGCTCGACAACCAGGACGATACCGGCCACTACATCATGCGCGGCCTGATGGACGCGGCCCGCCATGGCGAAGGCTATTCCCGCTACCGCTGGTACGTGCCGGGCAATGACAAGGAAATGGCCGACAAGATCGCCTACGTGCGCCGCTTCGAGCCCTTCGGCTGGATCATCGGCGCCGGGGACTACCTCTACAAGATGGAGGAGGACCTGCAGCGGGAGGCCCTGGAGCGACTACGCTCGGTGCGCTTCGGCAACAACGGCTATCTGGCGGTACTGCATGAAAACGGCAAGGTGCTCGTTTCCCCCTCGGCACCGGGCTCGGAAGGCAAGAACCAGGAGACGGTGGATTCCCCCGCCGAGCGCCAGGTGCTGGCCCAGATTCTCGACCTGGCCCGCCAGGGCGGCGGCCCGACCCGCTACGAATGGCTCAACCCGGCTACGGGCAAGCGGGAGCCCAAGCTCTCCTTTGTCCGCCCCGTGGAATCCTGGGGTTGGGTACTGGTGGCCGGGGTTTACCTGGACGACCTGCAGCAGGACCTGGCCCGCCAGCGGGAGCCCCTGCAGGCCCGGGTGCGCCAGCACATCAGCACCACCCTGCTGGTGCTGGCCCTGGCGGCGGCCACCTCCCTGGTCTTCTCCTATTTTTTCTCCCGCTGGATCGCCCGACTCTTCCAGCAATACCGGCAGGACATCGAGAAGCGCAACGCCCAGCTGGTGGAAAACGCCCGCCAGCTGAAGCTTTCGGCCCAGGTTTTCTCGAGCGGCAACGAGGGCATGGTGATCACCGATGCGGAAAACCGCATCGTCACCGTCAACCAGGCCTTCACCCGCATCACCGGCTACGCCCCGGAGGACGTCGTCGGCCAGACTCCGGCAGTGTTCGCCTCGGGCCGCCACGACCGGGATTTCTACCGCCATATGTGGCGGCTGCTGGAGGAGAACGGCTCCTGGTCCGGCGAAATCTGGAATCGCCGCAAGGACGGCTCGGTGTACCCCGAATGGCTGAACATCAGCACGGTGCGGGACGAAGCCGGCAAGCTGACCCACCACATCGCCGCCTTCTCCGACATCACCGAACGCAAGCAGGCGGAAGCCCGGGTGCGCCACCTGGCGGAGTACGACGCCCTGACCAACCTGCCCAACCGGGTGCTGCTGCAGGACCGCACCAGCCAGGCCATCGCCGCGGCCAAGCGCAGCGGCGGCCACCTGGCGGTGCTCTTCATTGACCTGGACCGGTTCAAGAACATCAACGATTCCCTCGGCCATAGCGTCGGCGACGAGGTGCTCTGCCGGGTATCCGAACGCCTCACTCTGGCCGTGCGTGCCACCGACACGGTGAGCCGCCTGGGGGGCGATGAGTTCGTCATCCTCCTGCCGGACCTGGAGACGCCGGCCCAAGCAGCCACGGTGGCGGAAAAGCTGCTGGCCACCCTGGCCCAGCCCATCCTGGCCGGAGGTCACGAACTGGCCGTGACGCCGAGCATCGGCATTTCCCTCTTCCCGGAGGACGGGGAGGACGGCGCTACCCTGCTGCAGAATGCGGATGCCGCCATGTATTGCGCCAAGGAGCAGGGCCGCAACAACTTCCAGTACTTTACCCGGGAGATGAACGCCCGGGTTTCCCAGCGCCTGCAAATCGAAAACGATCTGCGCCAGGCCCTGCAACGCCAGGAACTGCTGCTGCACTACCAGCCCCAGTACGATCTGGCTGACGGCGCCCTGGTGGGGTGCGAGGCCCTGCTGCGCTGGCAACACCCGGAACGGGGCATGGTGGGGCCGGACCGCTTCATTCCGGTGGCGGAAGAAACCGGCCTGATCCTGCCCATCGGCCATTGGGTGCTACGGGAAGCCTGCCGCCAGGCGAAGGCCTGGCAGGAGCGGGGGCTGCCCCCGATTCCCGTGGCGGTGAACATTTCCGCCGTGCAGTTCCGCCAGGCCAATCTGGTGGAACTGGTGGAAGGGGCCCTGGCCGAATCCGGGCTGGCGCCCCGCTGGCTGGAACTGGAGTTGACCGAATCCATGCTCATGGAAGACGGCGAACGCCACAGCGCCACCCTCAGCCGCCTCAAGGCCATGGGCGTGGGCCTGGCCCTGGATGATTTCGGCACCGGCTATTCCAGCCTGGCCTACCTGAAGCGCTTCTCCCTCGACAAACTGAAGATCGACCGCTCCTTCATCCGGGATCTGCCAGAGGATGCGGAAGACGCCGCCATCACCACGGCCATCATCGACATCGCCCGCCACCTGGGCCTGGCAACTGTCGCCGAGGGAGTAGAGACGGAGGCCCAGCGCAGCTTCCTCAATACCCGGGGTTGCAGCCAGATGCAGGGCTTCCTGATGGCCCGCCCCATGGCCGCAGAGCAGTTGGAGGAGTTGTTCGCTAGCCATACCGGGGCCGCCACGACGGAGGCTTGAGAAAGCGCCGCCACGGTGTGGCGGCAGCGTTTTTCCGCATGGTTTTCCGCGTAGAATGGCGGGCTCTTTTTCAAGCACCGGCCATTCCCCATGTGGTTCAAGAACCTGCAAATCTATCGCCTGCCCCAAGGCTGGAAACCCGAGCCCGAGGCCCTGGAAGACCAGCTGGGACGTAACCGTTTCAACCCCTGTGGCCCCATGGACCAGCAAACCAAAGGCTGGCTACCGCCCACCGGCGAGCCGGCCCTGGCCCACGCCCAAGGCCCTTTCCTGCTGCTCTCCCTGGCCGTCGAACAGAAGCTGCTGCCCTCCTCCGTGGTTAACCAGACGGCCCAGGAACGGGCCGAAGAGCTGGCCGTGCAGCAAGGCTATCCGGTGGGCCGCAAGCAACTGAAGGAACTGCGGGAACGGGTACGGGACGAGCTGCTGCCCCGGGCCTTTACCCGCCGCCGCCGTACCGGCGTGTGGATCGACACCACCGGCGGCTGGCTGGTGGTGGATGCCAGCAATGCCTCGAAGGCCGAGGAAGTGCTGGAAATGCTGGGCAAATCCCTGGACGACTTCCCCATCGCTCGCCTCAACACGGAACAATCCCCGGTGGCGGCGATGACCGACTGGCTGGCCGGCGGCGATGCCCCCGGTGCCTTTACCATCGACCGGGACTGCGAACTGAAATCGCCGGTGGAAGAAAAATCCGCCGTGCGCTACGTCCGCCACACCCTGGAGGGCGACGACGTGCGCCAGCACATCGCCGGTGGCAAGCTGCCCACCCGCCTGGCCCTGACCTGGAGCGACCGGGTTTCCCTGATCCTCACCGACAAGCTGGAGATCAAGCGCGTCGCCTTCCTCGACATCGTCAAGGAAGAAGCGGAAAGCCAGGCAGAAAACGCGGCCGAGCAATTCGAGGCCGATTTCGCCCTGATGAGCGGCGAGTTCTCCCGCCTGCTGCCTGCCGTCGTGGATGCCCTGGGCGGCGAAGTACCCCTGCAATAAGCCCCGCAAGCCCCATAAGTCCCTGAATCCGCACCCCTCTTGAGACGGAGGGGCGCAAATCGGGTTAAAATCGGACCCTATGACCAAATCCGAACTCGTAGCCGATCTGACGGGCAAACTTCCCCATCTGACGACCAAGGATGTGGACTTTGCCGTCAATCTCATGCTTGACGCCATTGCCGAAGCCCTCACCCAGGGAGACCGGGTGGAAATCCGCGGTTTCGGCAGTTTTTCCCTCAACTTCCGCCCCGCCCGCCAGGGCCGCAACCCCAAGACCGGAGAGCAGGTCGAAGTCCCGGCCAAGCACGTGCCTCATTTCAAGGCCGGCAAGGAACTGCGGGAACGGGTCCAGGAAGCTGCAGAAACCGCCGCTCGGGAGCAACGGCTGCGTCAGGCAGCCTGAACCCACCGCGACAGAGGGGCGCGCCTGCGGGTAACGAATCTTTCCGGCGAAATTTTCGATACCGGACACAGAAAATAAAAAGGGCGGCCATCAGGCCGCCCTTTTTGCATCCAGGAGCAACGTAATCAGTCGCGCTCGCCGGTAAAGGCCATGATCAGGTTCAGCAGGCTGACGAAGACGTTGTAGATATCCAGGTACACCGACAGGGTGGCAACGACATAGTTGGTCTCGCCGCCGGTGACGATACGGCTGATGTCGTAGAGGATGTAGGCGGAGAAGATCATCACCGCGGCGGCGGAAATGGTCAGGGCCAGGGCCGGAATCTGGAAGAAGACATTGGCCAGGGCCGCCAGCAGGATCACCACCATGCCGATGAAGAGGAATTTGCCCATGAAGGAAAAATCCTTCTTGGTCACGGTGGCAACGGTCGCCAGAGTAAAGAAGATGGCACCGGTGCCAGCCGCCGCCATGGCAATCATGGAACCGCCGTTGGAGAAGCCCAGGGCCACCTGGAGGATGCGGGAGAGCATCAGCCCCATGAAGAAGGTGAAGCCCAGCAACAGGACCACCCCCATACCGCTGTCCTTGGTGCGCTCGATGCCCCACATGAAGCCGAAGGCGATGCCGAGGAAGAGCAGGAAGGAGATCAGCGGGCTGCCGGCAAAAAAGGAAAAGCCCATCTGCACGCCGACCACCGCACCAATGACTGTGGGCACCATGGACAGGGCCAGCAGCAGGTAGGTATTGCGCAGCACCCGGTTCTGCGCCGCAGACTGGGTGATGGAACCGGAAGCGCCGGTTACTTGAAACTGGGGTTGCATTGAGAATCCTCCAATCGCCGATGAACAGGCGCCAACAGGTAGTGAATGGGAAAAAATGTAAACAGGGAAAATGGCTGGGGTATGACGGCTAAGACTACCTGCGGCCCCAACAAGTTGCAAACCCGGGCCAGCCCTTACTTTTCCCACTAGATTGGGGCATCCGGCCAAAGAAAAAAGCCCCCGAAACGGGGGCTTTCCGGAATACCGGCGGAGCGATAGCCGCCCCGCTTGCCTGAACCAATCAGGCTGCCTTCTTTTGCTTGGCCTTGGCGGTCTTCTTCAGGTTCTTCAGGGTTTCGGGTTCGAAAGCCTTCAGGTACTCGATCACTTCCACGTCTTCACGCTTGATACGCTGGATGTCCACCTGCTCCACGTGCACCAGGCGCAGCAGTTCACGCACGGGCTTGGGCATGTTGCGGCCGCTTTCGTAACGGGAGCCACCGCTCTGGGTGACACCGATCTTGGACCAGAACTGCTGCTGGTTCAGGCCCAGCTTGCGACGGATTTCACGGGGATCGATCTTTTCGACCAATTTGACGTTGCTCATGGTGTGTTCCTCTCGAATATTGGATTCTGAATTTCTGAATTGGGTTGTCAATCTGCTCTGGCAAACCATGACAAGCGATTCACTGCTTGCTGGCCATGTTCTGGACTCCGAATATCGAGACACCCAAAACATATCACCAAAGTCATAGTACGTAAGTATAGGCCATTCACATATATTTGCAAGTGGCATGAATCAAAAAATCACTAAGGGATTTCACTTAGTCTTTGCCGCCCAACACCCTACTGTTACGGGAAGGCTTCGGTTAGAATCTCGGGTTTTCTTACTCCGCTCAATTGGATAACGAATGGCGCTGATAGTTCAGAAATACGGCGGCACGTCGGTGGGCTCGACGGAGCGCATCAAGAATGTGGCCAAGCGGGTTGCCCGCTGGAAAGCCATGGGTCATGACGTGGTGGTGGTTCCCTCCGCCATGTCCGGCGAGACCAATCGCCTGATCGGCCTGGCCAAGGAAATCTCCCCCAGCCCCTCTCCCCGGGAACTGGACGTGATCGCCTCCACCGGCGAACAGGTGACCATCGGCCTGCTGGCCATGGCCATCCAGGAAGAAGGCCTGAAAGCCAAGAGCTACACCGGCGCCCAGGTGCGCGTGCTGACCGACAGCACCTTTACCAAGGCCCGCATCCTGCAGATCGACGACGAGCGCATGCGCAAGGACCTGGCCGAAGGCAACGTGGTCGTGGTCGCCGGTTTCCAGGGCGCCGATGAGAACGGTAACATCACCACCCTGGGCCGCGGCGGCTCCGATACTTCCGCCGTTGCCCTGGCCGCCGCCCTCAAGGCAGACGAATGCCAGATCTATACCGACGTGGATGGCGTGTACACCACCGATCCCCGCGTCGTCCCCGAAGCTCGCAAGCTGGATACCATCACCTTTGAAGAAATGCTGGAAATGGCCAGCCTCGGCTCCAAGGTGCTGCAAATCCGCTCCGTCGAGTTCGCCGGCAAGTACAAGGTAAAACTGCGCGTCCTCTCCAGCTTCCAGGATGAAGGGGAAGGTACGCTGATCACTGTTGAGGATGACAAGAACATGGAACAACCGATCATTTCCGGCATCGCCTTCAACCGCGACGAAGCCAAGCTGACCGTGCTGGGCGTGCCCGACCGTCCCGGTATCGCCTACCAGATTCTGGGCCCCATCGCCGAAGCCAACATCGATGTGGACATGATCATCCAGAACGTCGGCCACGATGGCACCACCGACTTCTCCTTCACCGTGAACCGCGCCGAATTCGCCAAGGCTCAGGGCATCCTGGAGCAGGTCAAGCAGCACATCGGCGCCCGTGAGATCGTCGGCGACAACAAGATCTGCAAGGTCTCCGCCGTCGGCGTCGGCATGCGCTCCCACCCGGGCGTCGCCAGCCAGATGTTCCGTACCCTGGCCGAAGAAGGCATCAACATCCAAATGATCTCCACCTCCGAAATCAAGATTTCCGTGGTGATCGACGAGAAGTACCTGGAACTGGCCGTGCGCATCCTGCACAAGACTTTCGGCCTCGACCAGACCTGATCGTCACTCCTGCATGACCTGTTTCACCCTGAAAAAGTGAAATATGCGGCAAACGCCGCAATTTGTTTGACCAAGGTCGGCGAAGCCGCTAATATGCTGGCCTTCCGGAGACGTGGCCGAGAGGTCGAAGGCACTCCCCTGCTAAGGGAGCATACGGGCTAAAACTCGTATCGAGGGTTCGAATCCCTCCGTCTCCGCCAGACTTACTTCTTGTTGATTGCCAGTTGATCTCGAGAAAATAAGGTTGGCAAAAGAAGCGAAAGCTGTATATAATCTCGCTTCTTCGCTGAACGTGAGTTCAGCAAGTTAAAAGCAAGACAGCGCGCCCGTAGCTCAGTTGGATAGAGTACTTGGCTACGAACCAAGGGGTCGGGCGTTCGAATCGCTCCGGGCGCGCCATCAAGCTTAAGCACCAAGGCCAATCAATTGATTGGCCTTTTTGCTTTTCAGGGTCAGGAAAACCGGGGCGCCTCACCGCCACCGATGTTGCCTTCCTTCCGAAGTCCGGAGACCTCCTGCGACGTCCTCCTGCCGCATTCCTCTTGCCGTTTTATACGGCCTTGTTACCGCCAGCGCCACGCGGCGCTGGTCCTGTTTTTCCTCCTGCTTGCGCGCAGTACCGGCCCTGCGAAAAAATTCCCCGTACCCCCTGGCGCTTTTCCCCCGCATCCGTATAATGCGCACCTCCTGTCGCGCGCCCGTAGCTCAGTTGGATAGAGTACTTGGCTACGAACCAAGGGGTCGGGCGTTCGAATCGCTCCGGGCGCGCCAGACAGCCACTGCATTTAGGCCAATCTCACGATTGGCCTTTTTGCTTTGGTGCGTGACTTTTGCGTGAATCGGCGGATACCTCCGACGTGGCATTTGTGACTGGCGCGACGGATGCAATTCTCCCCCTTTGCGCAACCACCCCCCCTCCGCTGGATTTATCCTTGAAATCCGGATGCATGGTGCATCAATCAGGTTGCTGCCCACCCTGGGTGCAATATTTCCTTACAACCTGTGACTGCCCAGAGACGCCGTCCTTCGTATACTTGCCTCCGCAAGGCAGCCAGGGGTGTTCACCTCCCAGCCACCCAGCCCACAAGAAGATCCGGCCATTAAGGCCTTACGAAGGCCTCTAGCAAGGCCCCTCCCCGTCCTTTTGCGAGTCTCCCTGTCATGGCGCTGTCACGTCCTGTTTTTCCCTTGCCCCCCCTCCTGCCGCTGTTGATTGCCGCCTTCCCCCTGACGGCCGGCGCAGCCGATGGCGATACCACTTCGGCGCCTGCTACCGCGAAGGAAACCCGGACCCTCGCTGAGGTCACCGTCTCGGCCAATCGCCTGAGCGATACGGACCAGCGCCGTTTCGCCACCGCCGCCAAGATGGTCTTTGGCCGGGAGGAGCTGGACCGCTATGGCGACAGCTCCCTGGGAGACGTGCTCAAGCGTCTGCCTGGCGTCACCCTCTCCGGCACCCCGGGGCGCGGTGGAGATATCCGCATGCGGGGCCTGGGCAATGGCTACACCCTGATTCTCATCAATGGAGAGCCGGCACCCCGTGGCTTCTCCATGGACAGCATTCCGCCCGAGCAGGTGGAACGCATCGAGGTGATGCGAGCTCCCGTGGCAGAGCCCAGCACCCGGGCCATCGCCGGCACCATCAACATCATCCTGCGGGAAGACCTGGCCCGGCGGCAGAACGACTTCCGCCCGAGCCTGGCCCTGGAGAACGGCCGCTTTCAGCCCTCCGTCTCCCTGCAACGCAGCGATTCCTTCGATAACTTCGGCTACAACCTCAACGCCAATCTCATGCACCGCAACCAGGAAAGCCAGGTGGACAGCCTGACCTCCGCACGGGATCGCAACAGCGGTGCCACCACCCTCTTGCAGCAGGAGCAGAGCCGCAGCCGCAGCGAATCGGACGGGCTGCACCTTTCTTCCCGCCTCAACTGGAAACTGGGAGGCGGCGACACCCTCTCCCTGCAGCCCTTCTTCACCCAGCACCGGGGCGTCACCACCGGCGATGCCGTGCTCAACCAAAGCCTCGGTGCCACTCCAGCCCCCTACGCCAGCGCCCATTGGCGCACGGACAGCGACAGCAGCATGTTGCGGCTCATGGGCAACTGGAAGCATCGCCTGGAAGGTGGCGGCCGGCTGGATATTCGCTTCAACGGCGGCCTGGCCAGCAGCGACAGCAGCACCAGCCGTCGGGAATACGACGACAGTGGCAAGCTGAGCCACACCAGCTGGCGCAGCACCGGCATCGACGACCGCAGTTTCAGCACTTCCGGCAAGCTCACCCAACCCATGGGCGGCAACCACAACATGGCCATCGGCTGGGAGGTGGAACGAGGCCAGCGCCAGGAAAGCGCCACCACCCTGCAAGACGAGGTGCTGCAACTGGCCACCTTCGGCAGCGAGCTGGAAGCCAGCACCCGCCGCTTTGCCGCCTTCGCCCAGGATGAATGGGAAGTCTCGCCCCTCTGGTCCCTCTACGGCGGCCTGCGCTGGGAAACCATCCGCACCCGCAGCACTTGGGCCAGCGGCAGTGCCGGCAACGACAGCAGCGTCGTCAGCCCCCTCTTCCACAGCGTCTGGCGCTTCACTGAAGAAAGCAAGGACCAGATCCGCCTCGGCCTGACCCGCAGCTACAAAGCCCCCACCCTCGGCCAGCTGGTGCCCCGCCCCACTCTCTCCAGCACCTATCCGGCCAGCGGCGCCAACACCGTGGACAAGGCCGACAGCGCCGGTAATCCGGACCTCAAGCCGGAACTGGCCTGGGGCCTGGACCTGGCCCTGGAGCACTACCTGGCCCAGGGCGGCATCCTCAGCGCCAGCCTGTTCCAGCGCAACATCGACAACCTCATCCGCAGCGTCACCTCCTTGCAGAGTGTGGATTGGTCCCCGGTGCAGCGCTGGGTCACATCCCCCACCAACATCGGCAAGGCCACCACCCGGGGCATTGAGCTGGAAGCCAAGTTCCGCCTCGCCGAATTCCTTGAGAATGCGCCGCCACTGGACCTGCGGGCCAATGTCAGCCGCTTCTGGTCCGAGGTTGAGGGTGTCATGGGCCCCAACAACCGCCTCGACCAGCAGCCCACCTACAGCGCCAACCTGGGCGCTGATTACCGGCTGCGCAGCCTGCCCCTCACCATCGGCGGCAACATGAACTGGATTCCCGCCTACACCGTGCAGCAGAGCAATACCCAGATCTACACCCAGAGCCTGAAACGGGTGTACGACGTGTACGCCATCTGGCGCGTGCAGCCGGATACCCAGGTACGCTTTTCCGCTGCCAACCTGCTGCAGGCCGACTACGACACGGGGATGACTTACCTCACCAGTAACACCGAGCGGATGGTGCAAAGCAGCACGAAAACCTACCGCATCCTGTCGGCCCGCCTAGAAATCAAGTTCTAATCCGACAACCTCCCTAAGCCTTTGATCAGAATCGGGAAAGACGGCAGACAGCGGCATCCACCGATAAACCGCCCCACCCCATCCCCTTGCCCTGACCAGTGCCGATGCACCAGGTCGGGGCATTGCCACACCCATACCAAAGTCATGGCCACCGGGGGAAAAGCCTCTTCCCTGCTGATTTTCAGCCAAATTAGGCTAGGCAGCCTCGTTGGGATATGCCAGAATTCCTGCCGACCGCGGAATCCCGCGTCTCACCTTCGCAAACCAAGGAGATTTCTGAATGAACAAGAGCGATCTGATCGACGCCGTTGCGGCTGGCGCCGACCTGAGCAAAGCTGCTGCCGGCCGTGCCCTGGACGCAGCCATCGAAGCCATCACCAAGGCCGTCGCCACGGGCGACAGCGTGACCCTGGTGGGCTTTGGTTCCTTCAAGGCTGTGAAGCGCGCAGCCCGCACCGGTAAGAACCCCAAGACCGGCGCCACCATCCAGATCCCGGCTTCCACCAGCCCGAAGTTCAGCGCCGGCGCCGCCTTCAAGGCCGCCGTTGCCCCCAAGAAAAAGTAATTTTTCTTGTATGGAACGCAAAAGGGCTGCCTTCGGGCAGCCCTTTTCTTTTGTATCTCTGTAGTTGCAGCCGGTGACCCGTTAGGAAGTGAGCGCGGCCGCAGAACGCAGCCTCGGTATCGGTTTCTCATCGGCTTGGCATCAGCCAGCAGATAACGCCACAGGCGATCCGCCACCCCATCACATCATCGCCCTGCCAGCAGCATCCGCCAACGACTCCCACAGCCGGAATGAGCCGGAAGGCTTGCCGGGAAGCCCAGGGCTCCCCGGCGCCACTACGCATCACTGCAGGCTGAATTCCACCCGACCGCCAGCAGGCGCACCCTTCGGCGCTTCACCGCCCACCTTCGGGGTGAGCAGGAACATGCGCTCCACCGGCACGCCACCCTTTTCCGCCAGCCACGTCTGCACCGCCGTACCACGGCGCTGGGCGAGCTGGCGCAACTCATCGTCTTCGGCCGGAATGTTGGCCAGCATCAGGGCCTCCATTTCCGGCACCGGCAGGCTCTTGGTCAGACCGACGAAGTTGCGCGGCTTTTTGAACGACTCTTCCTTGTAGGCCTTTTCCAGGTAGCGGGGATATTCCTCGGCGCTGACGCTGACGTCGGCCAGGCTGCCGCTGGCCTTGCCGCCCTTGGCCTGCTCGGCCAGCTTCTGGGCCCGCACCTTGCGATCCAGAATGGCCCGCTTGAGGCCCTCCCGCTCAGCAGCGGGATCGGCGGTGCCAGTGATTTCCAGCTTCAGGGAAGGCCGGTCATTGAGGGCCTTGGCGATGGATTCCAGGCGCTTCTCCACCTCCGGCGTGATCCGGCCGTGGCCGGCATCGAAAGCCACGTAGGAAAGCTCCTCACCGCCGCCGAAGAGGGAAGACAGCAGGGCAAAGGGCGAGGTCACGGCCTTCACCAGCAGGTTGAGGATCATCTTGCCGACAATGCCGCCAATGCTGAACTGGGGATCGTTGAGGGAGCCCTGCACCGGCAGGTTGAGGTCGATCTCGCCGCGGGAGTTCTTCAGCAGGGCCACCACCAGGCCGATGGGAATGCCCAGGGCGTTGGGGCTTTCCACCTTCTCGCCGAAGGTCAGCTGGTCGATGAAAATCTTGTTCTGGGCTTGCAGCTCGCCCTTCTCCACCTTGTACTGCACGTCCACCGAGAGCTTGCCCTTTTCGATGGCGTAGCCCACGTAGCGGCCCGAATAGGGAGTGAAGGAAGACATCTCGATACCCTTGGCCCGGGCCTGCACATCGAGGGCGATGGGCTTGCCCAGGGGATCGATCTTGCCGCTGATGTCCAGGGGTGCCGTGCGATCCACCTTGCCCTTCACCGCCAGCTCCGCCAGGGTGCCCGCCGCCAGGGTGCCGATACGGCCGGAAAGATCCGTCAGGTTGGCGCTGTAGTTGGGCTTGATGAAGCGGTCGGTGAAATTGATGTTGCCGCCGGCCAGGGTGACCTTGCCGATGCGCACCTGGGCTGCCGGCCCCTTGGCCTTGGCCGGTGCGGCAGCCGCCGCAGGAGCAGCCGGTGCAGGAGGCAGTACGGCGGCGGCACCAGCCGGAGCCGCCGCGCCGGAAGCAGCGGCGTCGCTGCCGGCAACGGCGGCCGGCGGAGCCTCGTCCTGCTTGACAATGTCCTGGAGGTTGAGCCGCCCCTCGGGGGAGAGGATGGCCCGGGCGTAGAAGCTGGCCAGGGCGATTTCGCCCACGGCGAAGCGGGGCGGCGTGCTGCCCGCCTCCACACCGCTCAGGCGCAGGCTCTTCCAGCGCAGCAGGTCGGCGGCGTTGAGCTTGTCCAGCACGTTGAAATCGGTGAGATTGACGTCGCCATTGAAGGCCACGGCGCTGCCTTCGGCCTTCAACTTGCCCTTGATGGTCAGATCGCCCTTGGTCAGCACCGCATTGAGCTGATCCGCCACCCAACCCTGGAGGGCCACCAGATTCACCTGCTCCAGGTCCAGATTCAGGTCGGCGCCGGCCGGGGCGAAGGCAGCTTCACCATCCACCTTGAAGCGGCCCTGCTCATTGATCTTGGCCTCCACCCCCAGGGTAGTACGCTTGCCCGAAGCTGAAGAAAGACCCGCCAGCTGAACCGCCAGGCCATCCACCACCAGGGGCTGTACCTTCTCCAGGGTGTCGTCGCTGTAACGCAGGGCGCCGCCGGTCACCTTTGCCTGGCCCACCTCCCAGGCCCAGGCCGTTACAGCCTTGGCGTTTGCGGGAGCGACGGGGCTTGCCTTATCGATCTTCTCAGTCTTTTCGCCCTTATCCGCCTTGCCACCCTTTTCAGGCGGTGCAGCCTTGGCTACGGGGCCGGGCACCAACGATTGCAGGCTCTGCACCAGATCCAGCTCGCCGCCCTTGAGGCGGCGCAGGCCGGCTTGGGGCTTTTCCAGGGTCACAGCCGCCACCTTGGCCTGGTGGCTGGCCAGATTCACCGACACCCCCTCCACCTTGAGGGCGCCGAAGCCCAGGAAGGGCTGCTTCTCACCATGGCGCGCCAGAGCCACGTCCTGCACGGTCAGGGCTGCCTCCAAAGGCTTGGCCGGGTCCAGGTCGGCCTGCTGGATGGCCAGGCGCAGGGCGCCGGCATTGACCGCCACCTTCTCGCCCTTGGCGGCCAGGCCCGTCACCGCCAGTTCGCCGGTGACACCCACGGTCGGGGTCTTGCCTTCGGCCTGGGCGAAGGTCACCGCCAGGTCGCCTTCGAGCTTGGCGGCGTTGAGGGTCAGGGGAATGTTGGCGGGGATGTAGGCATCCATGCCGGCCAGGTTGAAGTCGCGGATTTCCACATCCACCACGGCATCCTTGCCCGGCGCGAAGGGCCGTAGCTTACCGCCCAGGGAAAGGGGAGCGCCGTTCAGCTTGGCAGCGAAATGGGGCTCCACATAGCTTTCCACGGTGCCCGGGGTATTCGCCAGGAAGGGAATGCCGAGGGCCAGCTCGCTCACTTCATGGCGCACCTTCACCGGCTTGTCCTCGAAGTCGATGCGGCCGTCCTGCACCGTCACATTGGCCACGGAGAAGGCCGGCGTCGGACCTTCGGAAGGCTTGGCGGTCCACTTCTCGATCAGATCGGAGACGTTGTAGCGATTGCCCGATTCCCGCACCAGATGCACGTAGGGGCCCACCAGGCGCACTTCGCTGACCACTGGCAGGGCCCGGGCCAGGCTCATGGCGGAAAGGTTCACATACAGGCTGTCGAAGCCCACCAGTCGCTGTTCCGCCGGCACCCCGGCCTCGGCCCCCTTCTCGCCCACGGCAAAACCGCTGATGGTCGCCGACAGGGTGTAAGGCGATACGTCGATGCGGTCAATGCGCACCGGCCGCTCGAACTCGGCGGCCAGCAGGGATTCCAGCTTGCCCTTGGCAAAACCCGGCAGCCAGAAGTAGCCCAGCAGGCCAAACAGCACCACCAGCGCCAGGAAAGCAACGGCGCCCTGGCGGACGCGGCGATGCCGGGCGCAGGCCGCAAGGCGTGCCCGCAGGGCGGACGGCTGGGGAGAAGACGGAGCAGGAGGCGGGGCAGTGGTCGTCATGGCGATGAATGTTGTGTTTTTTATCGGTGTGCCAAGTGTATTACGTTGGCAAGGATCGCGCCGCGCAGGGCATCACACATCAACGCAGCGGGTCGGGAACTGGCCGACCTTATTTCCGACTAAATTAGTAAGAATTAGATTCTACAGCCCTTGCCGGTGACTTAGCCGGCCCGGTGCAGCGGGGTTCTTTTGAACGCTGGACCCTTTTCAACATTTCCGCCTGCGTCTGTGATGCAGCCGGTCACGCGGGCCAAGCCCGCCCAGGGAGACGAAAGCCATGGAAGCCACGGCAAAATACTCGGTGGAGCGCATCCTCTGGATCCAGCGCTGGACGGATAAGCTGTTCTCCTTCCGTCTGACCCGGCAGCCGGGCTTTCGGTTCATCCCCGGCCAGTTCGTCCGCCTCGGCCTGCCCGATGGTCAGGGCAGTCTGGTGTGGCGCCCCTACTCCATGGTTTCCGCCACCTACGACGACTACCTGGAGTTCTATTCCATCGCCGTGCCCGACGGCCAGTTCACCTCCCGCCTGGCCCGTCTCGGCGTGGGCGACGAAGTGGCGGTGGACCGCAGCATCTGGGGTCACCTCACCACCGACCGCTTCCAGGACGGCGACCACCTCTGGATGCTCGCCACCGGCACCGGCCTGGCCCCCTTCCTCTCCATCCTCAACGACGCTGCGGTCTGGCGGCAATATGCCCGGTTGGTGCTGGTGCATAGCGTGCGCCAGGGGGCCGAGCTGAGCTACCGGGAATGGCTCGACGCCCTGCCCCACCACCCTCTGGTGGGGGCCTGGGCCGAGCGCCTGCACTACCAGCCGGTCGTCACCCGGGAAGCCTGGCCCGGCGCCCTGGGGCAGCGCATTCCCGAACTGCTGGCCAATGGCGGGCTGGAGGCGGCCATCGGCCTGCCCCTGGATACGGCCCGCTCGCGCCTCATGGTCTGCGGCAACCCGGAGATGGTGGAAGACACCCGGCGCCAGTTGCAGGCTCGGGGCTTGGTACTGGCCAAGCGGGGCCAGCCCGGCCAGGTGGCGGTGGAAAATTCCTTCTGATCCCGCCTTCTGACCCGGTTTCCCTTCCACGCCCCGCCCGCCCCCTGCCGAGACCGCTCATCCGCCATCGCTTATCCCCCCTGAGCCGCCCCGCCCCTGCGCCGTGCCAGCGCCTTGTGGCACACTGAAAGCCCGAGCCCGCCCGGGCCCTTGTCGGAGAACCGCCATGCGCATCGGCGTACCCAAGGAAATCAAGGTCCATGAATATCGCGTCGGCCTGGTGCCCGCCTCCGTCGGCGAACTCACCGCCCGGGGCCATGCCGTGCTGGTGGAACAGGGCGCCGGCGCCGCCGTCGGCTATGACGACAATGCCTACGCCGCCGCCGGCGCCACCATCGTGCCCGACGCTCCGGCGGCCTGGGGCGCCGATCTGGTGGTCAAGGTCAAGGAACCCCAGCCCCTGGAATTTCCCTACCTGCGCCCGGATTTAACCCTCTTCACCTACCTGCACCTGGCGCCGGACCCGCGCCAGGCCAAGGCCCTCTGCGATTCCGGATGCACCGCCCTGGCCTACGAAACCGTCACCGATGTCCATGGCGGCCTGCCCCTGCTGGCCCCCATGTCGGCAGTGGCCGGACGCATGGCGGTGCAGGTGGGCGCCCACTGGCTGGAAAAGGCCCAGGGCGGCCGGGGCGTGCTGCTGGGGGGCGTGCCCGGCGTGCCGGCGGGCCATGTGGTGATTCTCGGCGCCGGCGTGGTGGGCAGCCACGCCGCCCGGGTGGCCGTGGGCCTGGGGGCAGAAGTGACGGTGCTGGACCTTTCCCTGCCCCGGCTGGAGGCCCTGGACCGGGAATATCCGGGCCGGGTGCGCACCGTGGCCGCCACCCGGGAGACCATCGAAGCCTATGCCCTGCGCGCCGACCTGCTGGTGGGCGCCGTGCTGGTGCCCGGGGCAGCGGCGCCACGGCTGATCAAGCGGGAGCTGCTGGCCCGCATGAAGACCGGCAGCGTCATCGTGGATGTGGCCATTGATCAGGGCGGCTGCGTCGAGACTTCCCACCCCACCACCCATGCGGACCCGACCTATGTGGTGGATGGCGTCATCCACTACGGCGTCGCCAACATGCCCGGAGCGGTGCCCCGCACCTCGGCCCAGGCCCTCAACAACGCCACCCGCCCCTTTGTCCTGGCCTTGGCGGACAAGGGCTGGCAGCAGGCGGTGGCGGAAGACCCGCACCTGGCCCAGGGCCTCAATGTGAGCGGCGGCCGGCTGGTGCATCCCGCCGTGGCAGCGGCCCTGGCCGGGAACTGAAGCGGCGAGCTGGCGGGGTCAAGCGGGTTTAGGCCGGGTTGGGCAGGGGCTGGCCGCATCCAGCCCGCTGCCTGGCCCGCTCCATTTTTCGGGGCAAACCCGCGATTCCCGTCACCCAAGTCCACCTCCGTCGCGGCGATGACCTTGCTGCCATTGCCCGCCCGGGGCGTTCCTACGGTTGCCCGGTTTTCAGTTCACTCTTCGCGCTTCCCTTTTCGCACTTCCTACTTCCCGCCTTCCAGTTCCCAGTCAGGATTCACGATTCCTGGTTTCTGGTAGCGGCTCCCCAATCCCCGGCTACGCCTTCACCCACACCTCCCCGCAGAGGCAATAGGGACGCCATTCTTCCCCACCCCATGGTGAAGAAGCGCGCCCCGCTTGCCGCTCCGGGCCGTCAGCCTGGAGATCCGCCCAGGGCGTGGGCCAGCATGGGGCCCATGCCTGCCATCACCGTCTGGTTGGCCGTTTCCATGGCGGCCAGGGCTTGCAGGGCTTCCTCGGTGCGGCCGTCGTAATACAAGGCCAGGGCCTGGCGGGCCCGCTGGTGCACTGCCCGGTGGGGCGATTCCAGGGCGCCGTAGCCGGGCAAGCGGGCGAAGCGGGCTTTCACTTCGCTATCGTAGTACCAGCGGCCCAGGCGGCATTCGGTTTCGTCCGGCACCTGCTCGGGGCGCAGGCGGGAGAGGCCGAGGAAAACCTTGTACACCTCCAGCTTGAGGCTCAGTTCTTCCAGGTTGGCCAGTTCCACGTTGGCGAGCAGGGCAGCGCCATCCACATTGGCTTCCATGGCGGCGGAGAGGGCCTGCAGGGCTTCCATGCTGCGCATGGCGGCTTCGCTGTCGGCAGCGAAGCGGGCGGCCTTGTCGGCCCCGGCCTGCATGGCGCCGTGGGCGGCCCCGGTTTCCTGCTGGATGGTGCCCACCAGGGTACCGATTTCCAGGGTGGCCCGGGTGGTGCGCTCGGCCAGCTTGCGCACTTCGTCGGCCACCACGGCAAAGCCCCGCCCGGCCTCGCCGGCCCGGGCGGCCTCGATGGCGGCGTTGAGGGCCAGCAAGTTGGTCTGGTCGGCGATTTCCTTGATCAGCTGCACGATGCCGCCGATTTCCCCGGCCCGCCGGGCCAGGTCTTCCACCCGGCGGGAGGAATCCCCCAGGTGGGCCACCAGGGCATTGAGGTTGTCGGCGATACGGGCGAAGCCTTCCCGGTTGCTCTGGGCCTGGGTTGCTGCTTCGGCGGCGGCGGCCTTGTCCTGGTTGAGGTGGCCGGCCAGGCCCTGGAAGGACTGGCTGACGCCCCCCAGGGAAGCGCCGAAGGCTTCCAGGCTGCCGAAAACCCGCTCCAGGTCCTGCCGTTCCCGGGCCCCGGCTTCCGCCTGGGCCTGCCACTGCGCCGCTGCTTCGCGCCATTGCGCCGCTTCGGCCCGGGCTTGTGCCAGGGCCGCCTCATGCTGTCGGGCCGCCTGCTGCGTTTCCGCCTGATGCCGTTTGTTGCTGATCCAGAACATGGTTCACTCCTGAAATTACCCGACTAATTTTGTCGGGATTTAATAGTTGACCATTTTACTCAACAACTCAAGCCCGGAATTGACTCAGGCTAAAAATTCCCTCAGGCGACTTTTAATTCCCATGCGGAATAAGCAAACGACTATTGATTCTTTTTGACTATTACAAATCCTGACTAAAGTGCCGGCATCGCTCCCCAGACAGGAGAACACCATGCACCGCTGGAATCGCCCCGGGCCTTGTCGAATGTGCCTTACGCCCTCGTCCGCCCCGACCTTGACGCTGCCCTCAGCCTCAGTTTCCGCCTTCATTTCCGCCCTCATTTCCTCCCTATGCCAGGCGCTTCGCGCCGCCGGAGAAGACCATGCCCTTGACCGATCTCGTCCATTACCTGAACGACCGTAACCGCAACCAGTACGGCCCCCACCTCAGCCCCGGCGATTCCCTCAGCCTCGCCGACAACCGGGTCACCGGCCGTTTTGCCGGCCTGACCCTGGATAGCGCCTATCAGCCCATCGTCCATGCCCGCAGCGGCCGGGTGGATGGCCACGAAGCCCTGCTGCGGGCCACCGCCCCCGATGGCGGCGCCATTCCCCCCGAAGCCGTGTTCGTCCTGCCCACCGACGGGGAGGAAATTGTCTTTCTCGACCGCCTGGCCCGCACGGTGCACGCCCTCAACTACCTGCTGCTGGCCCGCAATGCCGGCGGCGACCTGTACCTGAACATCCACCCGCGCCACCTGCTGGCCATTTCCGGCGACCACGGGCTGGTCTTCGAGGCCATCCTCAAGCGCCTGGGCCTGACGCCCGAGCGGGTGGTGCTGGAAATCCTCGAAAGCGCCATCGACGATTCCGGCCGCATCAAGGAGGCGGTGGCCAATTACCGTTCCCGGGGCTACCGCATCGCCATCGACGATTTCGGCCGCCACCACTCCAACTTCGACCGCCTGTGGCAACTGGAGCCGGACGTGGTGAAGCTGGATCGCTCCCTCATCGCCGAGGCCAGCAGCAACCCCAAGGCCCGGCGCGTGCTGCCCCGGCTGGTGGAGATCGTGCACGATCTGGAGGCCAAGGTGGTCTTCGAAGGCATCGAGACGGAAGCCCAACTGGCCATCGCCCTGGATGCGGGGGCCGATCTGCTCCAGGGCTACTACCTGGCCCGACCCGAGCGCCATTGCCTGGATACCAGCACCCAGCTGGTGAACGTGGCCCTGGGTGGGCCGCTGCTGGCTCCCCGGGAACGGCAGGCCGCCTAGTCCCAACACCCCGCAGCCGCCGCTGACCCGGCGCGGCTGCGTGCTTGCAGCCCTGCCCAGGGCTCTCCACGTTCTTTATATAACCAATTTAACTACGCAAATCTAAATTCGTTATTTTTCAGTTATTAAACACCCCACTACCATGGGGCCACTGATTTCTTTCCCATTCTGCTTGGAGCCTTCATGAAAACTCGAACCCTCCGCCTCATCACCAGCCGGCTGCCCCAGCGCCTGCTGGCCGCCCTGGCCGTGGCCGCCGCCGCTGCCGGCGCTCAGGCCGAAACCCTCAAGGTAGGCCACCTGCCCGTCACCGGCCACGCCAAGTACTTTGTCGCCCAGGAACAGGGCTTCTTCAAGAAGGAAGGCCTGGACGTGGAACTGGTGGAATTCCAGAACTCCGCCGACGGCATCAATGCCGTCATCGCCGGCAAGCTGGACGTGGGCACCTTCGGCACCACCGCTCCCCTGCTCTTCTACTCCAAGGGCTCCGACATCAAGATCATCGGCGGCATCATGGGCCAGGATGCCGCCCTGGTGGTCAAGCCTGAGCTGGCCGGCACCATCCGCAGCATCAACGACCTGAAGGGCAAGAAGGTCGCCACCGTGCGCCTGGCCTCCGGCGATGCCGTGCTGCGCGGCGCCCTGAAAGACGCCAAGATCAACTGGAAGAGCGACCTGCAGATCTTCGAACTGAAGAACCCGCCCGCCGTGATCGAAGCCGTGAAGTCCGGCCAGGTGGATGCCGGCCTGGTGTGGGGCCCCCATGATCTGCGCGCCGAGCAGCAGGGCCTGAAGATCGTCGTCCGCTCCGGCGACCTGTCCCCCGGCCACCCCTGCTGCCGCGTCATTGTCACCGGCAACAAGCTGAAGGAAGCCGCCACCCTGGAGCACTTCCTGCGCGCCGTGCTGCAGGCCGAGAAGTACGCCGCCGAGCACCGCAAGGAAACCATCGACGCCATCGCCAAGTACATCAAGCTGGATCGCGCCATCCTGGAGAAGGGCTACTACTCCCCCAACCTGGAACAGCGCAGCGACCCCAACGTGAAGGGCGTGGAGAAGTTCTGGCTGTCCATGATCGGTTCCGAGTTCATCGAGGGTAAGCGCCCCCTGGCCCCCATCTTCGAACTCTCCCTCTACCAGAAGGCCCTGGAATCCC
The DNA here is from genome assembly GCF_003112695.1 of Azospira sp. I13. Lineage (GTDB taxonomy): Bacteria > Pseudomonadota > Gammaproteobacteria > Burkholderiales > Rhodocyclaceae > Azospira. The sequence continues at coordinate 236,403 of NZ_BFBP01000003.1, read as the reverse complement.
TGATCAAGGAAAACCCGAAGGACGCCTTCTACCAGGCCCGCCTCAAGGAATTCAAGGAAAGGGACGCCCTGTGAGCCACGCCGCCCAGACCAAGAACAGCGGTCTGGCGGTGGATAACGTCTCCTTCGCCTATGGCGAGGGAGACGCCATTCTCCGCAAGGTCGCCCTGGAGGTGCCCGAAGGGCAGTTTCTCACCCTGCTGGGGCCTTCCGGCTCCGGCAAATCCACCCTGCTGCGCCTCATCGCCGGCCTGGAAAAGCCCACCGACGGGCGTCTGGCCTGGCAGGGCGCCACCATCAGCGGCCCCGGCATCGACCGGGCCGTGGTCTTTCAGAACTACTCCCTCTTCCCCTGGCTGAAGGTGGAAGACAACGTGGCCCTGGCCGTGGCCAAGGCCCACCCCAAGCTCTCCCGTAGCGAACGCCGGGATAAAGCCCGGGATTATCTGGGCAAGGTGGGCCTGGCGGATGCCGCCGGCAAATACCCCTTCCAGCTTTCCGGCGGTATGCAGCAACGCGCCGCCATCGCCCGGGCTTTAGCCCTGGAAGCGCCCGTGTTGCTCATGGATGAGCCCTTCGGCGCCCTCGACCCGATCAACCGGGGCAAGTTGCAGGACCTGCTGCTGGAAGTGTGGCAGAGCACCAGCCCGCGCCGCACCATCGTCTTCGTCACCCATGACGTGGATGAAGCCCTCTACCTGGGGGACCGGGTGGCGGTGCTGGGGGCCTCCCCCGGCCGGGTGCTGGCCCAGATCGGCGTGCCATTCGAGCGCCCGCGCAACCGGGCCCGTCTCTTCGCCTCCCAGGACTTCCACGCCCTGCGCGAAGAGATCGCCGAACTGCTGGATGCAGACGTGCTGTCCGGCCTCGCGGCAGCCTGAACAGCGGCCCGAGACACAACGTACTGAACTGATGTGAAGGAGAAATCCATGTCCGAATCCATTGCCCTGGAAGGCGAGGCCCTGGCCTCTTCCCTGGTGGACAAATCGGCCCAACCGGGCAAATCGAGCCCGCCGGGCGCCCTGCTGGCCAGCCTGCGCTCCCGCCTGCCGGCCTGGGAAGCTGTCGTGGTCTGGGCCGTGCTGTTCCTGGCCTGGCAGGGCTCCACCCTGTTCATCGACCAGACCACCAACCCCCTGCTACCCGGCCCCCGCATCGTTGGCGAAGCCCTGTGGGACTCCCTGCCGGAACTGTGGAAGGGCACCGTTTCCTCCTTCTTCATCCTGGTGCCCGGCTACGCCCTGGCTGTGGTGGCCGGCGTGGTGCTGGGCCTCCTGGCCGGCGTCATTCCCGGCATCGGCCGCGGGCTATTCCCCTTCGCCAAGGTGGCGGCGCCCATTCCGCCGACGGTGTACATCCCCTACGCCATCGCCGTGCTGCCCACCTTCCACCTTTCCGCCACCTTCGTGGTTTTCATCGGCGCCTTCTGGCCCGTCTTCCAGAACGCGGCTTCCGGCGCCCTGGCGGTGGAAGGCCGGCACCGGGACAACGCCCGGGTGCTGGGCTTCTCCCGCCTGGAAACCCTGGTGAAGGTGGTGTTCCCCGCCAGCCTGCCCCACATTTTCTCCGGCATGGCGGTGGGCCTGGGCTTCTCCTTCATTCTGCTCACCGTGGCTGAACTGTTCGGTGCCAACGCCGGTCTGGGCCGCTTCGTGCAGTACTACGCCGATTTTGCCGACTACCCCCGCATGGTGGCCGGCATTCTCTACACCGGCCTGGTCACCTGGCTGGCCATGACCGGCCTGGACAAGCTGCGCCACCGGGCCCTCTTCTGGGTGCGTTGAGAAGGCTCCCCATGCTGTCCCTGTCTCGTTCCTTTGGCCGGCTGGGCCCGCGAGTATTCCTCGCGGCCCTCCTGGCCGCCCTGACCTCCCTGGCCCCGTCCCTGGCGGGCGCCGGGGAGGGGCAGTCTTCTCCCCGCTTTTCTCCCCTCTTCTCCCGGGAAGCCGACGACCTGCGGGCCGAAGCGCAAGCCGCCCGGGCCGAAGGCCGGAAGCTGGCCATTGCCTTTACCCTGCCCGACTGTCCGGGCTGCCGCGAAATGGAGCGTACCGTCTTCCAGGATTCGGCCGTCGCCCCCCGCTTTGCCCGGCAATTCCGCCCCATCAAGCTGGACTTGGCGCGCAGCGCGCCCATCATCGACTTCAATGGCCAGCCCATCCCGGCCACGGATTTCGCCCGCCGCTTCGGCGCCTTCGCCACGCCCTCCTTCGCCTTCTTCGACGGCCGGGGGGAATTCCTCTATCGCCATACCGGCACCCTGGTGGCCGCCGATTTCAAGCGCCTGGGCCGCTTCGTCGCCCAGGCCGAATACGAGCTGCGCCCCTTCGCCGCCAGTGCCACCGGCGCTGCCGGTGCAACGCGTGCCAATGCCCGGGCCGATGCGCCCCGCCTCAAGGCCGAGCCGCCCGCCGCCACCCTGCCCCGCCGCCCGGACATCCAGCTCACCGACGCCCAGGGCCGGCCGCGGCGCCTGGCGGACTTTCACGGCCAGGTCGTGGCGCTGGCCGTTGGCTACAGCCAGTGCCCGGATGTCTGCCCCACCACCCTGGCCGAGCTGAAGGCTGCCGTGGAAGCCCTGCCCGCTGCCCGCCGCAGCCGGGTGCAAGTGCTCTTCGCCACCCTGGACCCGGAGCGGGACTCCCCGGCCCTGCTCAAGGACTACGTGGCCGCCTTCGCCCCCCATGGCGGGCGCCCCTTCGTGGCCCTGCGGGGCGATGGCCCGGCCACCGCCGCCTTCATCCGGGAACTGCAACTCGTGGCGGAACGCCAGCCCTCCGCCAGCATGGGCTACACCCTGGACCACACCGCCGGCGTCTTCCTTTTCGACCAGGCCGGCGTGCTGCGCGGCCTCTCGCCCTACGGCCAACCGGTCAGCGCCCTGGCCGCCGACCTGGGCCGGCTGGCGAGCGAGCCCCAGTCCCGGTATTCCCAACATCGCTCCACGGCCGGACCTACCGTCACGGCCGCCCATGACACGCATCTCTCGCGAGGAAACCCGCATCATGTCCAGCAATAAACTCCTCACCCTGGCCGAGGCTGCCCAGCGTTACGCCGGCGACGGCATTCAGTACGCCAGCGGCGCCGGCCTGCCGGTGGGGGCCGACGCCATCGCCTTTGGCCGCGAACTGGTGCGCCAGGGCCGCCGCAACCTGCACGCCCTCTTCCACTGCAATACCCAGCAGCTCAACCTGCTGGCCGCCGCCGGCACGGTGGACAAGGCCGAGGTGGGCTTCTCCGGCCTGGAAGGCTTCGGCTTCGCCAACGGCCTGCGCCGCGTCGTCGAAGAAGGCAAATTGGCCCTGGAGGATTACTCCAACCTGGCCATGGCCCTGCGCTTTTTGGGCGGCGCCCTCAACTGGCCCTTCGTCCCCGCCACCACCTGCATCGGCTCCGACATTCAGCACCGTAGCGCCTTCGCCCCGGAGCAATACCCGGCTATCGGCAAGATCCCGGAAATTTCCGACCCATTCTCCGGCCGCACCCTGGGCGCCTATTCACCCCTGAAGCCGGACCTGGCAGTGATTCACGTCACCCTGGCCGACCCGGAGGGCAACGCCATCATGATCGGTTCCGAATGGAGCCGCTTCGAGCTTTCCCGGGCCGCCAAGCGGGTGGTGCTGGTGGCCGACCACATCGTGGACACGGACTGCATGCGCCAGTACCCCAACCTGGTGCGCATCCCCGGACTCATCGTGGATGCCGTGGTGTGGTGGCCCTTCTCCGCCTGGCCCGCGGCCTCCCCCGGCGTGCATGATGTGGACGAAGCCCACATGAAGCTGATGAACGAATGGCTGGCCACGGAAGAAGGCACCTTCCGCTACATCGACCGCTACATCTTTTCCTACCAGACCGTGGATGCCTACCTGAACCTCATCGGCCAGGACGTCATCTCCAGGCTGGAAGACAGCCCCACCCGCTTCCTCCTGGACCCCTACCGCCAGTGGATTCTCGACCGGGCCAAGGTGGAGCAGCTGCAAGCCGAAAATCACATTCTCAAGAGGGCTGCCTGATGAGCACCGCGACCGCAACACGTGCAGATACCACCGAACGCAAGGGCCCCCTGCGCTATTCCCGCCAGGAAATGATGGCCATTGCTGCCGGCCGGGAAATCAAGGACGGTGAACTGGCCATTTTCGGTGTCGGCCTGTCGCTGCTGGCCGGCTTCTTCGCCCAGGAACACCACGCCCCCAACGTGCGCTCCATGACCGAAGGCGGCATCTACGGCGCCACGCCCATCGGCGGCCTGCCCTGGGGCATCGAGTGCAACCGCCTCTCCGCCAACGCCACCAGCTTCACCGGCGGCCTGGATGCCCTGGGCTTCCTTGTCGCCTCCGGCCGGGTGGACGTGGGCCTCATCGGCGCCGCCCAGGTGGACAAGTTCGGCAACGTCAATACGACAGGCATCTGGGACCGCAGCAAGGGCAACGGCCTCGGCGAAACCTACACCCCGCCCAAGACCCGCCTCACCGGCGCCGGCGGCGCCAACGACATCGCCTGCGGCGCCAAGCGCACGGTCATCATGGTCACCCATGAACCGAAGCGCTTCGTGGACGAGGTGGACTACATTTCCTCCCCCGGCTACCTGGAAGGCGGCGACGCCCGGGAACGCTACGGCTTCGTCGGCGGCGGCCCCGCCGCCATCGTCACCACCCTGGGCATCCTGCGCCCCCACCCCGAGACTAAGGAGTTCTGGCTCGACGCCTACTACCCTTTCTCCAGCGTGGATGAAGTGCGGGCCAACACCGGCTGGGACCTCAAGGTTTTCCGCCACGCCCGCATGATCGCCCCGCCCACCGTGGCCGAAGTTGAAGCCCTGCGCCGGGTGGATGTGACGGGGATGTTGCGGCGGGAGAAGTAGCCCCAGGACGGAAGCTTAAGAGACGGTCCCTGCTGGTGAGGGGCGTCAGAAAAATAAAAGGCGCTGATTTCATGCAGAAATCAGCGCCTTCTTATTTCAGCAAACGGAAAATCCGGGAAATCGGCTTAGCAGCCCTTTGTCGGATCAGACTGCTTATCGGCCAAAGCCGACCTTGGGCGTCCGGCCGAAGTCGGGTTGCAATCTACAGGTTATCTACTGTTCAGCCCGGACAGCCGTGAACGGCAGCTTTCTCGTCCGACGAACGCGCACGACCCCAAGCAGCCATTCGGCCATAGATGCCTTACACCGTCTCCAGC
>NZ_BFBP01000003.1:230392-231124 GCF_003112695.1 Azospira sp. I13 | reverse complement strand
TCAGCCACCGTCTGCCTTCGTCGAATAAGCCGGGGCTCACCATTTTCCATCAGCACTTCGGCAATCAGCGGGCGCGCGTTGTAGTTCGATGACATGGAGGCACCATACGCACCGGTGTCGTGCAACACCAGCAGATCTGACACCTGCGCCTGCGGCAAGGACCGGTGCAACACCTCGCCACCTTCTCCCTGCGTAAACACATCTCCCGACTCACACAGAGGTCCGGCAACCACCGTGTCAAACTGCAGGCCATTAACCGCTGTGCCATCAGAGTGGATCAACTCCATGCCGTGGTAAGAGCCGTATAGGGCCGGGCGAACCAGATCACTGAAGCCGGCGTCCACCATCACAAAATGGTTGGTGCCCTGTTGCTTCGTGGCGCGTACCTCGGTGACCAGCACGCCGGACTCGGCCATCAAATAGCGGCCCGGTTCTATTTCCAGTTGTACTGGATGCTCCAGCAGTTGTTCCACGGCATGACGCGCGGCATCCCATAATGCAAAGTAGTGCGCCGTATCAATCGCGGGTTCACCGGCCTGATAGGGAACGGACAGACCGCCGCCCGCAGAGATGGCTTGCAGGTCCAAACCCTGCGCATGCACTATTGCTACCAGCTTTAGCATGGCACCGCACACTTCCTGCAGGTGCGCGTAGTCCACGCCTGAGCCGATATGCATGTGCAGGCCCTGCAAGGCCAGACCGTTGAACTTGATCTTTTCGCAGGCGCGTACC
>NZ_BFBP01000003.1:205866-230309 GCF_003112695.1 Azospira sp. I13 | reverse complement strand
CCGGTATTTGTTTTCTTGGAATGGCCATGCCCGAAACCTGGGTTGATGCGTAGCCACACCGGGTGCCCCGGGTTGACCGCACCCAATTGGTCCAGCATGTCCATGGAGCCGCAGTTCACGGGAATATTAAGTTCCACCACGCGCGCCAGCGTAGCGCGATCCAGCAGATCGGCCGTGAACACGATGTCTGCGTGCCCGTTGTGCAAGCCCGGCGTAAAACCACTTGCCAATGCGCGTTCGATTTCGCCCAAAGACACCGAGTCCACCACTGCGCCATGTCGCTTCATGAGGCGAAGGATGTGTGTATTGGCGTTGGCTTTCTGAGCGAAACGCACGACGTCAAACAACCGCAGAGCGGCAATCTGGCGCGCAATGATTTCGGCATCATAAATCCACAACGGGGTGCCGAACTGCTGGGCCAAAGGAGCGATGGTCACGGGAGTAAACGGGTTCATGAGCGGATGATCCACTTCATAATTCATTCAATCAATACTATTCTTGTCGTATAACTATTCAATATTGATATGAATCTAACTCATCGCCAGTTGACGATGTTTCGCGCCATCATGCTGCACGGCAACCTAGGGCGTGCAGCTGACGCGTGCGCGTCAAGCCAGCCCACTTTGAGTCGCGAGCTGGCTCGTCTGGAGCAGTTACTGGGGTTTAACCTTTTTGACCGGGTGCGAGGCCGATTACGACCTACCGTGCGGGCACTTGCGTTGATGAAGGAAGTTGAACGCTCGTTTATCGGCTTGGAACAGATCGCAGCGCGCGCCAGCGAATTGCGCACGCAGGTGACAGGTCGCTTGCGCATTGCATGTTTGCCGGCATTGGCCCATGCCTTGGTACCCCGCGCACTGGTAGACCTCTCACATGCACACCCTGACCAAGGCGTCAGCGTGCATCCCTTAGAGTCCCCCTGGCTGGAGCAAGCCATGAGTGAGCAGCGTTTTGACCTGGGACTGAGTGAAACCCAAGAGGCGCCTGCTGGCGTTGGCTTGCAGCCCTTGCTGAAAGTCAATGAAGTGGCTGTTTTGCCACGTGATCACAGCCTGTGCCTCAAGGCGCGACTGCAGCCCTGCGACTTTACGGGCGAGCGCTTCATCAGTCTCGCGGTTGGCGATCCGTATCGAACCGCCATTGATGCGATGTTCGAGGACGCTAAAGTACATCGCGCAACCCTGTTTGAAACCACCAGCGCAGTGGCCGTCTGCGCCATGGTGCGTCAGGGCCTGGGCGTAGCCATCGTCAACCCGTTCACTGCACTGGAACTCAGCGGACCGGACCTGGTAGTGCGGCCGCTGACCGTTGCCATCGGTTACCAGGTGAATATGCTACTTCCGGACATCGCAGCACCGCACCCCCTGCAGGGCGTTCTCGCAGACACCGTCCGCAAAGCCTGTGCCGCCTTGAACCACCATCACTCGCTATGAGTTCCATGGGCATGTCCGGAATTTTGTGTAAAGCTGCCATCGGTGGCTCTTCCACTAGATGACAGCTTAGGCCGAGAAGCAGCCGGCAATGGCCGAGAACAGCATCAGTACTTTTCCTACTGAGGCCCCCTTAGGCATCCCCATCTGATTTGAGTCCCAGCGAAAACAGCAAACTCCCCACACTGAACACCGCAATAGTCAGCCCCATGGGGAACGGGGTGCCGTCGGCGAAATAGCCGACGCAGGCCGAGCCCAGGATGCCCGTGCCGTATTGCAGGGAGCCGATCAGGGCGGAGACCAAGCCGGCTCGCTCGGGGTGCTTGTCCAGGGCGCCGACAATGGCGTTGGCGACGATGAAGCCGGTGGCGGCGGCGAAGAAGAACAGGGGGATTACCAGCCCCCACAGGCCGCCCCAGTCGTGCCAGGACGCAAGAGCGGCGACGCCGCCGGAGGCGGTGGCCAGCACCGCGCCGAAGCGGATCAGGCGGTCGATGCCGTGGCGGCGCACCAGTCGGGAGTTGATCTGGTTGGCGGCCATGATGCCGACGATGCCCAGGGCGAAGAGCAGGCCGTAGTGTTGGGGCGAGACGTCATGGTGGGTGATGTAGGCCACCGGCGTGCCGGCCACGTAGGCGAACATGGCGCCATAGAAGCAGCCGCCGACGCCGGCGTAGGCCAGCAGGCGGGGATCGCACAGCAGTTGGCCGTAGCCCCGCAGGGCCGCCAGGAGGGACTGTTTATTGCGCCGCTGCGGCGGCAGGGTTTCGGGCAGTTGGGTCAGGGCCCACAGGGTCAGCAGGCCCACCCCCACCAGCACCCAGAAAATGGCGTGCCAGGAAGCCACATGGAGAATCAGGCCGCCCACGCTGGGGCCGATGAGGGGAGCAATGGCCATGGCGGTCATCAGGATGGAGAGCATGCGGGCCGCCTGGTGGCCCACGTAGAGGTCCCGCACCATGGCCCGGGCCAGCACCACGTTGGCGCAGGCACCCACGGCCTGCACCAGGCGCCAGCCGATCATCATCGGCACGCTGGTGGAGAGGGCGCAGCCGGCAGAGCCGACGATGAACAGCAGCAGGCCCAGGGTGATGGGCAGGCGCCGGCCGTAGCGGTCGCCGATGGGGCCCCAGAAGAGCTGGCCCAGGCTGAAGCCGATCAGGTAGCCGGAAATGGTCAGTTCCACCGCGCCGGCATCGGCGTGCAGCGACGCCCCCATGGCCGGCAGGGCGGGCAGGTAGAGGTCGGTGGAGACCGAGGCGAAAGACATCAGGGCGCTGAGGATGGCCAGCACCCTGAGCCCCTTCTCAGGCTCATTTTCCGGCGGCAGGTCCGGTGCGCTGGCGGTCGCTTCCTGGGGCCCCTGGGGTTCGCTGCTCAAAGCCCAGTCCGTTTTGCCGGGGCTTCGGGATAACGCCCGCCCTGGGTGGGAATGCCGGCTGCACCATCGCTGTGGCCCAGCTGGCATTTTTCCATTGCCATGTTTCTGCTTCCTTTTTTCATTGGGCTACCGGAGCGGTATCCAACTGCACGCTGTATTGGCTCTCGCTGACCTGCTCCAGCCAGTCCACCACCTTCCCTTCCAGGGCCTCGGCGATGGCGATGTGGCTCATGGCGGTGGTGGGTGCGGCACCGTGCCAGTGCTTGACCCCGGGGGGTATCCACACCGTATCGCCGGCCCGGATGGTCTGCACCGGGCCGCCCCACTGCTGCACCTGGCCGGCGCCGGCGGTGACGATGAGGGTCTGGCCCAGGGGATGGGTATGCCAGGCGGTGCGGGCTCCGGGCTCGAAGGTGACGCTGGCGCCACCGGCCCGAGCGCCGCCGCTGCCGGAGAAAGGCCCATCGATACGCACCCGGCCGGTGAAGAAGCTGGCCGGCCCGGCTACTGAGGCCTGGCTACCGGCCCGGGTGACGCGAACCGCCCAGGCTTCGGCACCACCCTCATCGGCCAGGGCACTGCCGGCCAGCAGGCCGGCGGTGGAAACTGCGGCCAGCAGTTTTTTCATGGCAGCCTCCCTTGCTTACAGGGCGCTCTTGAGAATGGTGGCAACCACTTCCCGGGGATAGGTCTCGGCCACGCCGAAGTGGACCGCGTTGCCCAGGACGTTGTCGATGGTCTTGGGTAGGTCGGCCTCGGTGATGCCCAGCTGGGAAAGGCGGGTGGGGGTGCCGATCTTGTCGAACCACTTTTCCAGGGCGGCGATGCCCTGCTCGGCGGTTTCCACGCCGAACACGTACTTGGCGAAGCGCTGGAACTGGACCGGGTTGCGGCTGTGGTACCACTTCATCCAGGCCGGCATGACCACGGAGAGGCCGGCACCGTGGGGCACGTTGAAGAGGGCCGAGAGGGAGTGCTCGATCATGTGGTTGGGGTAGCTGTAGCCGGAGATCCCCGCGTAGAGCAGGCCGTTGAGGGCCTGGGTCGACGCCCAGGCGAACTCGGCCCGGGCTTCGTAGTTTTCCGGGTCGGCCAGCAGGGTTTCGGTGGTTTCGATCACCGTGTTGATGATGGCCTCCACCAGGCGGGACTGGAAGCGGGGCTCGTCCTTGGCGGTGAAATAGCCCTCGATGGCGTGGGCGATGATGTCCGCCGCCGAATACACCAGGTAATCCCGGGAGACGGTCTTCATCAGGGCCGGATTGACGATGGAGACCTTGGGATAGGTATGCACGGAGGTGATGGCGAACTTTTCCTGGGTGGCCTCGTTGGTGACCACGGCGCCGTTGTTCATTTCGCTGCCGGTGGCGGCCAGGGTGAGGATGTCGAACACCGGCAGGGCGGATTCGATGCGGCCCTTGCCGATGAAGAGGTCCCACACGTCGCCGGCGTAGGGCACGCCGGCGGCGATGGCCTTGGCACTGTCCAGCACGGAACCGCCGCCGACGCTGAGGATGGCCTCCACCTGATGGTCGCGGGCCAGGGCGATGGCCTCCCGCACCTTGGAAATCACCGGGTTGCTGACGATGCCGCCACATTCCACGAAGGCGATGCCCTGCTCGGCCAGGCTCTTGCTGACCACGGCGAAGAGGCCGTCCCGCTTGATGCGCTCGCTACCGTAGCAGAGCAGCACCTTCTTGATGCCGTGCTCGGCCAGGTGGCGGCCAATGGCCTGTTCCTTGTCCTTGCCGAATTCGACCTGGGTGGGGTTGAAGAAAGTGAAGTTGTCCATGAGCAAATCCTCCTGAAGGGAATGGGGAAAGCGCCAGCAAGTGCCGAAAACGCGATGGACGAACTGTAGCGGGGCCACAAACATCAAACTACCGGCAAATAGTTTGTATTATTTACAACCATATGATGTAAATAACCCCGGGAAAGCGGCTCATGGCCATCAACGAACTACGCTCCATCACCACCTTCATCCGCACCGTGGAACTGGGCAGCCTGAGCAAGGCCGCGGCGGCCCAGCAGATTTCCCCCCAGGCCGCCAGCAAGGCCCTGGGCCAGTTGGAGCAGCACCTGGGGGTGCGGCTCTTTCACCGCACTACCCGCAGCATGTCTCTGACGGAAGAAGGCCAGCGCTTCTTCGAGGCGGCCCAGCCCTCCCTGCTCGGCCTGCAGCAGGCCCTGAATGGCGCCCGGCAGACCCGGGAAGACCTGGCCGGGCCCCTGCGCATCGTCGGCCCCCGCTCGGTTTCCGTATCGGTCATCGGCCCGGTGATCGAGGAATACTGCCGCCTCTACCCGGAGGTGCAGCCGGACATTGAGCTGGACGACCGGCGCAGCAACTGGGTGGAGGAACGGGTGGATGTGGGATTTCGCCTGGGCGCCTCGCCGGAGGAAGGGCTCATCGCCCGCCCCCTTTTCCCCATGCAGCTTCTGATTTGCGCCGCCCCCAGCTATTTGCAGCGGCATGGCGTGCCCCGTAGCCTCAACGATCTGGACACCCACCGTTGCAGCGCCTTTCGCCACCCGGAGGACGGCCGGGTCATTCCCTGGCGGGTAAAGATGGGGGACGGCGAGCAATACCACCCGGTGCGCCCGGCCTTCTGCACCAACGATGAACAGCTGGAACTGCACGCCGTGCTGGCCGGCGAAATCATCGCCCAGGTAGCCGTGCCTACTGCCGCCGGGCTGATCCGCAGCGGGCGCCTGGTGCCCCTGCTGGTGGAACACATGACCGACAGCTACCAGATGTTCCTCTACTACGGCAGCCGCCAGGCCCAGCCGGCCCGGGTGCGGCGCTTCATCGACCTGGCGGTGGAACGGCTGGCCAACAACCGGGAGTTCGTACTGAGCCGAGAGGAACTGGCCCGGGCCGCCGCCGCGGCGCAGTAACCGGGAGTCGCAATATCTGCCCAGCGCCGCACAACGCCCGGCGCCCCGGGGCTACATGCAAGGCATATCCCCCGATATCCCCCGATATCCCCGGCAAGCCCCGGGTCGCTGGCAACGCCAGCCCTGTGGGCGAAACGAAACACCTATTGATGGTCAGCCGCTCCCAAGACGGGCGACCGTCCCTCAGAAAGGCCCGCAATCCTGCTTGGCACATGCGGCTCGCTCCACGCCTTGAGCAGCATCCAGGCCTTTATGTTCTTTGCTGGCCCTGGGCGGCACCTCCGACTAAAGCCATCCGCATATATTCGTTTAAGCAATATACGCATTTCAAAATAGTCTTTTTGATAATAAGCACCTCGCCGCTAGGCTTTCCTCCATCGCCGGGAACTGCAGCCCGGGCCATCACAGGAGGAGCCGCCCCATGTCCGTTCATGCCACCCGCACCGCCTTAAACAGCGTTGCCGCCCACCCCCACCTCGGCAACACGCCCGAGGCCTTGCCTGCTGCCCCGCACCCCATTCTCGAACGAGCCAAAGCCGCCGCCCTGGCCGAGGGCACGCCCTATGCCGGCGGCGTCACGCCCCAGGAAGCCTGGGAGCTTTTCGCCAGCGGCGCCGCCGCGCTGGTGGATGTGCGCACCGCCGAAGAGCGCAAGTTCGTCGGCCATGTGCCTGAGACCCTGCACGTGGCCTGGGCCACCGGCACCGCCCTCAACCGCAACCCCCGCTTCGTCAAGGAGCTGGAAGCCAAGGTGAAGAAGGACCAGCCGGTGCTGCTGCTCTGTCGCAGCGGCAAGCGGTCGGCCCTGGCCGCCGAGGCCGCCGCCAAGGCCGGCTTCACCCAGGTCTTCAACATCCTCGAAGGCTTCGAGGGCGACCTGGACGAACAGCAGCAGCGCGGTGCCCTGGGCGGCTGGCGCCACGCCGCCCTGCCCTGGGTGCAGGACTGAGATGGGTACGCCAACCACGCCCCCCAACAACGGCTGCCGCGACACTTCCCGCCTCGGCGGCAAGTGGGACCTGGGCGCCATCGTCGCCGGCCTGCGGGCCGAGCGGGAACGCTGGCGCGAACGCCAGCAGCGCCTGAAGGACGTGGGCGGCCGGGAGCTGCCCTCCCGCGAGGTGCTGCAGGAGATCGTCACCCAGCTGCAAGGCGCCCTCTTTCCCATGCGCCTGGGCCCGGCCCAGCTGCACCAGGAAACCGAGGACTACTACATCGGCTACACCCTGGATGCGGCCCTGGAAGCCCTCTTCGGCCAGGTGCGCCTGGAGCTGTGCTATGCCGCCCGCCACGGCGGCAGCGGGGAGGCATCGGTGGAGTCGCTGGAGGACAAATCCGTCGCCATCGTGCGCCAGTTCGCCGAGAGCCTGCCCCAGGTCCGCGCCCTGCTTGATACCGATGTGGAAGCCGCCTACAGCGGCGACCCGGCGGCCCGCAGCGTCGATGAGGTGCTGCTCTGCTACCCGGGCGTGGTGGCCATGATCCACCACCGCCTGGCCCACCAGCTCTACCGCCTGGGCGTGCCTCTGCTGGCCCGCATCGTGGCCGAGCTGGCCCATGCCGAGACGGGCATCGACATCCACCCGGGGGCCGCTATCGGCGCCGGTTTCTTCATCGACCACGGCACCGGCGTGGTCATCGGCGAAACCGCTGTCATCGGCCAGCGGGTGCGCCTGTACCAGGCCGTCACCCTGGGCGCCAAGCGCTTCACCACCGACGAGGCGGGCAACCTGGAAAAGGGCCAGCCCCGCCACCCCATCGTCGAGGATGACGTGGTGATCTACGCCGGCGCCACCATCCTGGGCCGCATCACCATCGGCCGGGGCTCTTCCATCGGCGGCAACGTCTGGCTCACCCATAGCGTGCCCCCGGGCAGCCACGTGACCCAGGCCGATTCTCAACATTCGCAGCATTCACCGCGGCCCCCGACGCCCCTCAAGGCCGCCGCGGCCTGAGTCTCCCCATTCCTTTTTTCAAACCACCGCTCAACTACAACGCAATCAAGGAGAGTCACCCATGACCGAAGTCGTTCATCCGGAAGGCGCCCAGGCCCTCGGCGACAACGCCGCGCGGCAACTGGCCAATGCCACCAAGACCACGCCCCAGCTATCCACCATCACGCCCCGCTGGCTGGTGCATCTGCTGCAATGGCTGCCCGTGGAAGCCGGCATTTACCGCCTCAACAAGGTGAAGAACCCCCGGGACGTGCGCGTTGCCTGCTCCCAGCGCGATGAATCCGAGCTGCCCCAGACCTTCGTCGATTACGACGCCCAGCCCCGGGAATACTTCCTCAACGCCGTCACCACCATCCTCGACGTGCACACCCGGGTTTCCGACCTCTACAGCAGCCCCCACGACCAGATCAAGGAACAGCTGCGCCTGACCATCGAGACCATCAAGGAACGTCAGGAATCCGAACTCATCAACAACCCGGACTACGGCCTGCTGGCCAATGTGGACGAGGCCCAGCGCATCTCCACCCTCACCGGCGCCCCCACCCCGGACGATCTGGACGACCTGCTGACCAAGGTGTGGAAGGAACCCGCCTTCTTCCTCACCCACCCCCTGGCCATCGCCGCCTTCGGCCGCGAATGCACCCGCCGCGGCGTGCCGCCCCCCACCGTTTCCCTCTTCGGCTCCCAATTCCTCACCTGGCGCGGCATCCCCCTGATCCCCTCCGACAAGGTGCCCATCGAGGACGGCAAGACCAAGATCATCCTGCTGCGCACCGGCGAAAAGCGCCAGGGCGTGGTCGGCCTGTTCCAGCCCGGCCTGGCCGGCGAACAGAGTCCGGGGCTGTCGGTGCGCTTCATGGGCATCAACCGCAACGCCATCGCCTCCTACCTGATTTCGCTCTATTGCTCCCTGGCCGTGCTGACCGAAGATGCCCTGGCCGTGCTCGATGACGTGGAGATCGGCAAGTACCATGACTACCCCGACACCTACAAGTAACCCGCCGGAAGGCCTGGCCGGGCTGCTGCCGGCGGGGCTGCCCAACGAGGCCACCCTGGCCCGGCTGGCGAGCGAGTTCTTCGCCGCCCTGCCGGGCAATCCGGGCCCCGTGGAAAATCCCGCGCCGGTGGGCAACGTGGCTCCCCAGTCCCACGAGCCGGTGATCGCCCTGGGTCAGCGGGCGCCTTCCCTGGCGCCGGCGGCCACCTCCCAGAACGGGGTTCCAGACTCCGCACTGGAAGCTGCGCCCGGCACCGGCCGCCCTGGCGGCTCCGCCCTGGGCGTGCCCGAGGCCTATGCCCCGGCCCTGCCCCAGTCCGCCTCATCCGCCGCCCCGGTGTTCGCGCCCGCCACGCCCTATTACTTCCTGGGCGAAGGCAGCGCTTACCCTGCCCACCTGCCCAAGGAAAACGAGATCGTGGTGCCGCGGGAGGATCGGGTTTCAGCCCAGTCCTTCGGCCTGCCCGGTGCGGAAGAGCTGAAGGCCCTGCTGGCTGACAACAAGGCGCCCCGGGAAAGCAAAGGCAGCATTCCCGCCGCCGTGCCCAGCCGCAGTTCCTCCTTCTACTTCCTCGACCCGGTGGGGGCCGATGCGGCCCAGGCCGAGTCGCCGGTGCAGCCGCTTTCCCACCCGCCCCTGGACGTCAACGCCATCCGCCGCGACTTCCCGATCCTGGCGGAACGGGTGAACGGCAAGCCCCTGGTGTGGTTCGACAACGCCGCCACCACCCACAAGCCCCAGGCGGTGATCGACCGGCTGGCCTGGTTCTACGCCCACGAAAACTCCAACATCCACCGCGCCGCCCACGAACTGGCGGCCCGGGCCACGGATGCCTACGAGTCGGCACGGAACAAGGTAGCGCGCTTCATCGGCGCCGCTTCGGCCAACGAAATCATTTTCGTGCGGGGCGCCACCGAAGCCATCAACCTGGTGGCCCAGAGCTGGGGGCGCCAGAACATCGGCGCCGGCGATGAAATCGTGGTCTCCATCCTGGAGCACCACGCCAACATCGTCCCCTGGCAGCGGCTGGCGGCCGAGAAAGGCGCCAAGATCCGCGTCATCCCGGTGGACGACGATGGCCAGATCCGCCTCGACGAGTACCAGAAACTGCTCAACGAGAAGACCAAGCTGGTGGCCATCACCCAGGTTTCCAACGCCCTGGGCACCATCACCCCGGTCAAGGAAATCGTGGACCTGGCCCACCGGGCCGGCGCCAAGGTGCTGGTGGACGGGGCTCAATCCGTCTCCCACCTGCGGGTCAATGTGCAGGCCCTGGATGCGGACTGGTTCGTCTTCTCCGGCCACAAGGTCTTTGCCCCCACGGGCATCGGCGTGGTCTATGGCAAGGCCGCCATCCTGGAAGCCACCCAGCCCTGGCAGGGCGGCGGCAACATGATTGCCGACGTCACCTTCGAGCGGACGCTATACCAACCGGCGCCCAACAAGTTCGAAGCCGGCACCGGCAACATCGCCGACGCCGTGGGCCTGGGCGCCGCCCTGGACTACGTGGAACGCATCGGCCTGGAAAACATCGCCCGCTACGAGCACGCCCTGCTGGAATACGCGACCCACGGCCTCAAAACCGTGCCCGGCCTGCGCATCATCGGCACGGCAAGGGACAAGGCCAGCGTCGCCTCCTTCGTGCTGGAAGGCTTCAAGACCGAAGAAGTGGGCAAGGCCCTCAACCAGGAAGGCATCGCCGTGCGCTCCGGCCACCACTGCGCCCAGCCCATCCTGCGCCGCTTCGGCCTGGAAGCCACGGTGCGGCCGTCCCTGGCCTTCTACAACACCTGCCAGGAAGTAGATCACCTGGTGGCCACGTTGAAGCGGCTGAAGGGAGGGAGGAGTACGACGGTGTTCCGTTAAGCCTCTGCTGACGCAACAAAAGGGCGCCCCGATGTTAGGCATTGGGGCGCCCTTTTTTGT
The DNA here is from genome assembly GCF_003112695.1 of Azospira sp. I13. GTDB lineage: Bacteria > Pseudomonadota > Gammaproteobacteria > Burkholderiales > Rhodocyclaceae > Azospira. Next base: position 219,721 of record NZ_BFBP01000003.1, on the reverse strand, counting down.
ATCCGGAATTCATATTCTGTACATTTCAAGAATGTGCCCAGCCCCCCAGGCTTCATTACTGGACTGAAGGCCCGACCCCTCTATTGAAATCGGCAGGATTCCGCAGCGACGTTTGCCCATGAAGACCTTTCACCTGCTCCCAACCCCTGAATTGCGACCGTTCATCGATCGTTTTTGGGGCTGGGAGGCGGATTCGTCGGAAGCGATTCGCCTGCCCATGCTGCTCCCGGGGACAGGTGCTGAACTGTATTTCCATTACGGCACGCCGTTTCATTGTGAATCCAGCAACGGAGCCACAAACAGCTCCCTCAGCCAGGGCCACCTGTTCTGCATCCGTTGCAAGCCGCTCACCTTGATGCCGAATGCCGGCATTGGCTTTATTGCCGTCCGTTTCAGGATAGGAATGCTGCATCGATTCACGCCAATTCCCGCCACGGAACTGATAGACGCAACCCCCTCTGTGGAAGACCTATGGGGCCTGGCCGGCGCCGACCTGACCCGTCGCCTTTCCTACGCCGATAACCAGCGAGAGCGGATTGCACTTATTCAGACCTTCCTGGTCGGCAAGCTGCGGGAAGATTCAGCCGACCTGCTGATCGAACGAGGGTTGTCCCAACTTTATCGCCGATCCACAGGACTTACGGTTGATGCCCTGGCCACCCTGGCAGGGCTGGGGCGCCGCCAGCTTGAGCGACGCTGGCGGGCATTTTCAGGCCAGACGCCAAACGACATGCGATGCCTGAGCCGCTTCCAGCACACCATCCGGCAACTGATGTTGAATCCGTCGGCAGACACCACCGATGTAGCCTTGGCCAGTGGCTACTACGACCAAGCACACTTCATTCATGACTTCCGTTCTCGGGTGGGCTCAAGCCCGGAGAAATACCTGCAACTCGCCCGCAGCAAGACGCATTTTTACAATACCCCGCTAGGTAAGGCCGGCAATCTGCCAACTCCAAATCATCCATAGAGAGGAGTTGCACCCATGTTTGTATTGCTGGTTGAGCTTGAAGCGAAAGCGGGGAAGTCCGCAGAACTCGGTGAAGTGCTAGGCGCATTGCTCGCCCTGGCCAAGAACGAGCCAGGCATTCGCCACTATGCGGTCCAACAGCCGGATGAGCACGCCGACAAATACATCCTGTATGAATCCTACGAAGACAAAGCCGCGTGGGAGGCTCATTTACGGTTTGCACCGGCAGCGGAACAACTCAAGAAATTCGACACACTGCTGGCTTTCCCTCCCAAGCTGACTTTCTGCAATCTGGTGTCAGCCACTTCCATAACCTAACCGCCGTAAACAACCTCGCCCTCTTCGTGCTGGAAGGCTTCAAGACCGAGGAAGTAGGCAAAGCCCTCAACCAGGAAGGCATCGCCGTGCGCTCCGGCCACCACTGCGCCCAGCCCATCCTGCGCCGCTTCGGCCTGGAACCCACGGTGCGGCCGTCGCTCGCCTTCTACAACACCTGCCAGGAAGTGGATCACCTGGTGGCGACGTTGAAGCGGCTGAAGGGAGGGAGGAGTACGACGGTGTTTGGCTGAGGGTTAGCCGAAAACCGCAAATGAAAAAGCCGCCCGGGGACGGGCGGCCTTTTCGTAACTTAGTCAGTCATTTTGGTCGTTCGTCTGTTGTGCTAAATCAGGCAAGAATCTGTTCTTTTACCAAGCGTTCAAGCTTGGTGTTCCTAAGCCGACAACACCCCTATCCGGCAAACGTTAACAAACTGACGCAATCCGAACATGCGGCGATAGGAGACATAAACGCTTAACCACAAACCAATTGGATGCTGAACAGATTCATCGCACAACATCTATTTGACTACCTCATTGGACCTTGGATTGGATACGTTAGCTGACGCGAGAAGGCGGCAAGCATACTTGCGAGGCCCCCACTGGAAGGCAAAGGTTTCTGAGACTTCGTGCCATTTTCCGCTGGGATGGCCCGATCCGTGATTACTACCCATACATGAACACTCGCAGTGAAATCCTTTGGCGTTCCAGCAGGCTGGCGCACATTTTTGGTGCTCTTTGTAGAGCTGGATAACATATACCTTTCCATAGTCCCGGAGCGCTTTCTCTACCAACTCGTCAAACCATGCAACAGGAGTTGCCCAGCACTTGTAACTGGAGTTCCACGCAGGTTTATGACGCCGCTCACCACGAACCCACCCAAAATTGTCCGGAGAGTATGGAATACGCACCAACACTGGATTAGGTCGGCTTTGACGATAAATAACTGGAATCATCCCTTGCTGCCAGATTTCACGAAGACGAGGGTCTTGTGCGTTCATACCTGTTAGCCTCAGCAACTAGATGAACAAAGCTATGACGCCGTATCAAACAAAGTCCAATGCGCCACAGGGCTAGCCATCATGTTCCCCATACCTTGGCGCTGGCTGCATCAAAATAACTGACGCTCAACGGGTTGCGGGCACGGCGGCCATTCGTAAGCTCGTTAGCGCGTCGTGTGATGAATTTATTAGCTTCCGAGTTCGGGTCGCCATATAGGCCGACATAGAGGTGTGAAATCTTTCCACGTTGAATGCTGCGGAGGTAGTGGTTGTCGTTTTCAGCAAGAGAGTGACCAAAGATGAATAGCGCCCCTTGAATTGAACTGAAACTTCTGTATGCCTTTGCCAAGTAATCATTGTGTCGGATGTGTTCATATTTTTCCGCACTCGTTCCTTCAGATACAAAAAGAGGAAAGTAGTCCTTACTTAGAGCATCTCGAATCTGATCAATCAGACGAATGCCGGTATTACTCCATGTGTACTTTTGAATTTCTGTACCTGAGTCAAACACATGAAGTGCCCCGTGGAGAAACCACATGTTTTGATCATGACTCTGATCCGGTTCCCAAACCACGTAGGCAGATTCGAAGTCGTCCTGGGGAGTTCGAAACCCATCATCGGAAGATGGTGTTTCACCTTCTGCTGTATGCATTTGAGCCCAGTACAACAATAGATCGTAGTTAAGCGTGTATATGGTTTTGAAGTTAGATAGAAATGAGCGGCAAGCTTGATACTCAGCATCTGTTAACTCCCCCGGCCATGAGGGATGGCTGGCAGCAATTGTCTGAACGAGAAGTTCCCTGAGTCCATCCGCATCTGCTGCAAGAGCAGCAGAAAATGGAGGTGGGCAACCATAAGCAGTAGCGATCTTACTTGCGTCACGAAGCGCCTTAATAACCTTCTCGAAATCTTGAGTTTTCAGAGCTTCAAAAGCATTCTTGGCTGTCGAAGATATCTTCGAAAAATCGGCCTGCTCAAATAGTTTTCCGTAGGCAAATATGTGAGGACGACAGGCTATGCTGAAACCGTTTCCAAGTAAGACGTGCCGACGACTGAATCTATCTGAGTCGTGTAGAGCTTCGGAGAATGTAAGTAAGGCCATAGCGTAAGTTTGTAATGGTTAACGGCACCGTAGAAAAATACTATTCATTCACCCATCGTGCCGTTAACCATATGGAATAACAAGAGTCTGACTCAAGGTTGAATTCAAGGCCCCCATAGCCAGCCCAACCTGACCCTGGTATCCATGCTCCCCGTTCGTCCACCCAGGCATGGACACATCGTTCTCCCTTTCCCTGCCCCGCAACGAGTCCCACCTGATGGCCGAGCAGAACCAACACCTGACTGTTCCGGATAACCCGCTGCCGCAGATAGGGAGTGTGTGGAGCAGCCTTCACCTGCACCTCAAATGAAAATAGCCACCCGAAAACGGGTGGCTATTTTCATTTGAGCGGGACTGAACAGTTCAGATTACAGGCTTGTTATCCCCCACAGATTCGGTCGGCTGCCGCCCATCCATCAATGGGCCGGGCGTAGGATTTTCCTTAACCCGCCACCTTCGCCCGCGCTGCGTGCACCTTGCGGTAGCTGTCGATCAGCCGCTGGTGCCGGTCCAGGCCTTCCAATTTCATGCTGGTGGGGGTCAGGCCGTGGAAACGCACGGTGCCTTCCACAGAGCCGAGCACCGCGTCCATGCGTTCGTTGCCGAACATGCGGCGGAAGTTGGCTTCGTAGTCGGCCAGGTCCAGGTCTTCATCCAGTACCACTTCCAGCACCACGTTCATGGCCTGGTAGAAGAGGCCGCGGTCCACGGTGTTTTCGTTGAATTGCAGGAAGGCGCCCACCAGGTCGTGGGCTTCTTCAAACTGCTTGAGGGCCAGGTGGATCAGGAGCTTCAGTTCCAGCACCGTGAGCTGGCCCCAGACAGTGTTTTCGTCAAACTCGACGCCGATCAGGCCGATGATGTCGGTGTAGTCGTCCAGCTCGCTCTCTTCCAGCCGTTGCAGCAGGGCGGCCAGTTGCTTGTCGCTCAGGCGGTGCAGGTTGAGGATGTCTTCACGGAAGGCCAGGGCCTTGTTGGTGTTGTCCCAGATCAGGTCATCCACCCCGTAGATTTCGGAATAGCCGGGCACCAGGATGCGGCAGGCCACCGCGTGAAAACTGTCACCCAACTGGTCGTACACCGCCATGTAGGCTTCCTTGCCCATCTCTTCCAGGATGCCGAAGAGGGTGGCGGCTTCATGGGCGTTGGATTCTTCGCCGTGGCCGGAGAAGTCCCATTCGACGAAGTCGTAGTCGGCTTTGGCGCTGAAGAAGCGCCAGGAGACCACGCCGCTGGAATCGATGAAGTGGTCCACGAAGTTGTTGGGCTCGGTCACCGCCTGGCTTTCGAAGGTGGGCCGGGGCAGGTCGTTGAGGCCCTCGAAGCTGCGGCCCTGCAACAGTTCGGTGAGGCTGCGCTCCAGGGCCACTTCCATGCTGGGGTGGGCACCGAAGGAGGCGAAGACGCCGCCGGTGCGGGGGTTCATCAGGGTGACGCACATCACCGGGAACTGGCCGCCGAGGGAGGCATCCTTCACCAGCACGGGGAAGCCCTGCTCTTCCAGGCCCTGGATACCGGCGACGATGCCGGGGTACTTGGCCAGCACCTCTTGGGGCACATCGGGCAGGGCGATTTCGCCTTCGAGGATTTCGCGCTTCACCGCCCGCTCGAAAATCTCCGACAGGCACTGCACCTGGGCTTCGACCAGGGTGTTGCCGGCACTCATGCCATTGCTGAGGTAGAGGTTGTCGATGAGGTTGGAGGGGAAGTACACCACCTCGCCGTCGGACTGGCGCACGAAGGGCAGGCAGCAGATGCCGCGCTGCACGTTGCCGGAGTTGGTGTCGATGAGGTGGGAGCCCCGCAGTTCGCCGTCCGGGTTGTAAATCTCAAGGCAGTAGTCGTCGAGGATTTCCTTGGGCAGGGCGTCCTTCTTGCCGGGCTTGAACCAGCGCTCGTTGGGGTAGTGCACGAAGGGGGCGTTGGCGATCTCTTCGCCCCAGAACTGGTGGGTGTAGAAGTGGTTGCAGCTCAAGCGCTCGATGTACTCGCCCAGGGCCGAGGCCAGGGCGCTTTCCTTGCTGGCGCCCTTGCCGTTGGTGAAGCACATGGAGGAGTGGGCGTCGCGGATGTGCAGGGACCACACATTGGGCACCAGATTGCGCCAGGAGGCGATCTCGATCTTGATGCCCAGGCCCGCCAGGAAGGCGGACATGTTGGCGATGGTCTGCTCCAGGGGCAGGTCCTTGCCGGGGATGTAGGTCTGGTGGCCGGCATCGGGATTGACGGTGAGCAGGGCCTGGGCGTCGGCGTCCAGGTTTTCCACTTCCTCGATGATGAACTCGGGGCCGGTCTGCACCACCTTCTTCACCGTGCAGCGTTCGATGGAGCGCAGGATGCCCAGGCGGTCCTTCTCGGAAATGTCCGCCGGCAGCTCGACCTGAATCTTGAAGGTCTGCTGGTAGCGGTTTTCCGGATCAACGATGTTGTTCTGGGAGAGGCGGATGTTCTCGGTGGGGATGTTGCGGGTCTCGCAGTACAGCTTGACGAAGTAGGCCGCACAGAGGGCCGACGAGGCCAGGAAGTAGTCGAAAGGCCCCGGCGCCGAGCCGTCGCCCTTGTAGCGGATGGGCTGGTCGGCGATGACCGTGAAGTCATCGAACTTGGCCTCCAGACGCAGCTTGTCGAGAAAGTTAACCTTGATTTCCATGGGGCGATCCAAAATGGCGTTGAAACGAATTGGCCGCCATTATCCGGGTTTCCCGGCGGGGAGGCAGTTTTCCTGCGGAAAGGCCCGATTCCCTGCGCCGGGGAGGCGCCCAGCCCCTGTCGCCATTGCCCCACTATTTTTTTGCCCAGCCACAATATCCGCGCCGGTGGTTCGTCTACCCTGGCATGGACACTTCGTTCCCCCTCCCTCTCCCCCTGCCCCGTGACGAGACCCGCCTGATGGCCGAGCAGAACCAACGCCTGAGTGAAGCCATTGCCCGGGAAAGCGGGCGGCTGGGCAGTTTCATTCGCCGGCGCGTGCCCGACCCGGGCGAGGCGGAAGACATTCTGCAGGACGTGTTCTTTGAACTGGTGGAAGCCTGGCGCCTGCCGGAGCCCATCGAGCAGGTGGGCGCCTGGCTGTTCCGGGTGGCCCGCCACCGCATCGTGGACCGCTTTCGCAAGCGCCGGGAGGAACCCCTGCCCGTAGCCGGCCCGGCCGACGGCGAGGAGGAACATTGGCTGGAAATCGCCCTGCCGGCGGCGGATGGCGGGCCGGAGGCGGCCTATCTGCGCCGCCTGTGGCTCGATGCCATCGCCACGGCCCTGGAGGAACTGGCGCCTGGGCCACGGGAAACCTTCATCGCCCACGAACTCGATGGCCGCAGCTTCAAGGCAATGGCGGCCGAGAGCGGCGTGCCCCTGAATACCTTGCTCGGCTGGAAGCGGCAGGCGGTGCTGCACCTGCGCCAGCGCCTGCAGCCTCTTTACGAACCCCAACCCTGAACAGGAAAAAAGACATGAAATGTAGAACTGGAAAATCCGGCTGCGTCTCGCGCTGTTTCAAATTCGGCCTACTGGCGGTAATCGGCATCGGCGCCGTTACCTGGGTGGTAATGCAGTTGTGGAACTGCCTGCTGCCCGACCTCTTTGCCGGGGTCTCCCCCATCGGCTACTGGCAGGCCCTGGGCGTGCTGGTGCTGAGCAGGATTCTCTTCGGCGGTATGCGCGGCGGCTTTCACCACGGCTGCAAGCACCACGGGCACAAGCATCAGGCCCACTGGGAAAGTCTGACGGAGGAAGAGCGGGCACAGCTCAAAGGCCGCTTCCACAGCCGCTGGAGCCGCTGCTGCACGCCCCAGGCGGAATGCACCGAGCCCCAGGCCAAGGCCGCGGACAAGCCGGCCGACAAGGCCTGACCGCCTAAAGCTACCTCCCCCGGGCCTTGCCCATGCCCCATGCTGACAAGGCCCACCAGCCGGCCTAGAACCACCGCCCCTATCTTTAACCAGCACCAGCGCTGACGAAGCACCCCCCCTCCCCTTCAAGGGGAGGGCTGGGGTGGGAATGGGTTACTTCATCATGCTGCCGCCGATCTATGCCCCTCCCCAGACGGCCCCTGCCCTTGCCCCCCAGGGAATTGCTTTCGGGCAAGGTAAAGGAACGGCATCAGCGCTGCCTTACGAAGCAGAATGCTCCATCGCAACGATGCGTAGCTCATTCATGGATAAAGCCCCATGCGCCCCACCTCCCTGACCTCGCCCCCAACTCCGGGTCCTGCCACGCATCATTCGGCCCTGCCCGGCCGCCTGCGCCGGGCTCTGTGGCGCGTGCTGCCGCTCATGGGCGGCCTGCACGCCTATATCGGCTGGCGCCTGCTGCCGCCCCTGGAATTGCCTCCCGCCGCCCTGGCCCTGGCCATTGCCGGGCTGGCCCTTTCTACCTGCCTGGTGCCCCTGGGCCTGCTGGGCCGCTTCGCCACCGATAACCCGACCCTGGCGGATCGACTGAGCTGGCTGGGCAGCCTGGCCATGGGCCTCTTCTCTTCGGTACTGGTGCTGACCCTGCTGCGGGACGTAGGCCTGCTGCTGGCCGGCGCGCCTTCCCTGGCGGAGCCCACGGCTCTGGGGGTGGTGGCTGCCGCCGGCCTGTTCACCGGCTTCGGCTACATCAATGCGCGGCGGGTGGCCCGCATCGTCCGGGTGGAGGTGCCCCTGGCCGACCTGCCGCCGGAACTGGAGGGCTTCACCATCGTCCAGCTCAGCGACATCCACGTGGGGCCCACCATCAAGCGGGACTACGTGCAGGCCATCGTGGATCGGGTCAATGGGCTGGAGGCCGATCTGGTGGCCATCACCGGCGACGTGGTGGATGGCAGTGTGGCGTATCTATGGGAGCACACCGCGCCCCTGGGCCAGCTGCGCAGCCGCCACGGCAGCTATTTCGTCACCGGCAACCATGAATACTATTCGGGCGCGGCGGCCTGGATGGCGGAGTTCGAGCGCATCGGCCTCCAGGGGCTGCACAACGGCCACACCGTCATCACCCACCACGGCGCCCGTCTGGTGCTGGCCGGGGTGACAGACTATTCGGCCGGCGCCTTCGATACGGCCCAGGCCAGCGACCCGGCAGCAGCCCTGGCCGGCAGCCCGACAGGCCTGCCGCGTATCCTCCTGGCCCACCAGCCCCGCTCGGCCCCGGCTGCGGCAGCCGCCGGCTTCGACCTGCAGCTTTCCGGCCATACCCATGGCGGCCAGTTCTGGCCCTGGAATTTCTTCGTGCCCCTGCAACAACCCTTTACCGCCGGCCTGCACCGGCTGGGCCGGTTGACGGTCTACACCAGCCGCGGCACCGGCTACTGGGGCCCGCCCAAGCGCCTCGGTGCCCCGTCGGAAATCACCGTGCTGCGCCTGGTTGCTGCGTAGGGCGCAACATGCCGCCAGCAGCCGGTGGTTCAGGAGCTAAAGGGCTAAGGGCCAAAGGGGCCAAGGGGCAAAAGGCCTCAGAGGGTAACGCCTGCGGAAAATAACATCACCCGGCGATATATCACGTCGTCACTTCCCCGCCAAAAACGAAAACGCCGCGCCGGAAAACCGGAGCGGCGTATGCATGGGTAACAAACAGGCAGTGGCGGCGATTCAATCAAGGCAGCGTCGGGTTGCTGCGGGCAGCGGCACATGGATTTGATATGCCGGCCAACGATCTATGTTGCCAGGGGTGCTACCTGAGATACCGGTGGGGCCGAACTGAACGGCCTAGCGATGAAATACCGGCACAGGACAAATATCCTCATGGGAGAGCCCGGCCAGACTGGAAACGACTCGGCTGACGCCCTGGCCAAGGAGCCACCAGGAGTTGCCGTAGGGGAGAACTTGAATACCGCGTTGATGACACAGGGCCTGGCCCTGGGCAAAAGCGCTTTCGTTGTGTTGGATCATTTATACCTATTGTGTGTGAATCAGCAGCTTTAGTGCCGCCGCGGCGCCCGGTTGGCGGGAGCCGGTCCCCGGGTTTCCAGGAAACGGAAGGAAATACGGCCCTTGTTCAGATCGTAGGGCGACAGTTCGACGGTGACCTTGTCACCTGCCAGGATACGGATGCGGTGCTTGCGCATCTTGCCGGCGGTGTAGGCAACAAGGCTGTGCCCGTTCTCAAAAGTGACCAGAAAACGGGAATCAGGCAGGACTTCCTGTACGACGCCCTGCATTTCAATCAGTTCTTCTTTTGCCATGTAATTCCTCGGTGTATGGGTGAAAAAAAAGGGCCGGGAGGCCCTTTGTGCTGCTGGCGCCTTAACCGAGGACCTTGATGTTGGCGGCCTGCTTGCCTTTGGGGCCATTCACGATATCAAAGGTCACTTGCTGGCCTTCAGCCAGGGACTTGAAACCGTTGGATTGGATGGCGGAGAAGTGAGCGAAGAGATCTTCGCCGTCTTCGGAAGAAATGAAACCGAAACCCTTGGCGTCGTTAAACCACTTAACAGTACCGTTAGCCATGTCTTGATGCTCCTGATGTATAGATGTAACGGGGCCTGGCCCCGCGGGTGGGGCGAGTATCAAGACGGCGAGGAGACGGGGAAGAAGCCGCAGAACGCGGAGACAAACCGAAGAACAACTACAGTACTTGAAAATCGCTGGAGCGCACTATGCACCGCTAGCGCAGGAATAGCAAGACATTTTTGCGCCGCAACAAGATGTAGTACTGACGAAATGGCGAAATCGTCCTGCTCCATCGCTGCCGGCCCCGCCCGGGCCGGCAGCGATGGACCTATTCCGGCACGTTACGGCGCGGCCGCAGCCAGCCGAACCACAGGCCCACAGCGACGGGAATGCCCAGGCAAAAGCCAGCCAGCAAGTCGCCGAAGCCGCCGTCGCTGAACAGGGCGGCAACCAGGCCGATGGTGGTCAGCAGGCCAAGCAGTACCGGCCAGCCCCAGATGGCACTGGTACTCAGATGATGGCTTTTGCTCATCGTGCGCCCTCCCCTTGCAGGGAAGCCGGCTTGCCTTCCGGCCCGACCTCGGGCGGTTGCACCGACGACCCCTCCGCCTGCCGGGCGACCTTGCCCTTGCGCAACCAGAGATAAAGGCCGCTACCCAACACGATGATCGAGGCGATATCGAGCAGTGCCCAGAGAATCTGCATGGCCCGGCCGCCGTAGTCGCCGAAATGCAGGGGCTGGGAAACCAGCAGGGCGGTGAGGTACCAAGGCAGTCCGGGGACCGCGGTGACTTCCGTACTGCGGGCATCCACCAGCACCGGCTTGAGCAGGCGGGAGGTGAAGGGCTCGTTGCCACGCATGAAGAAGATGGTGTGGTGCGGGCTGGCGAAGGCGGTTCCCGGGAAGGCGACGAACGACAAGGTGGTCTCCGGCGCCCGGGCCTGGGCGGCCTCCAGGGAACGTTGCAACGAGCCGCGCTCGGCCACCGGCACGGTGGGCTGTCCCTTGTAGGGTGCCAGCAAGGCGCTGAGTTGGTCGTGCTGCCAGTATTTGATGAGCAGGTCGGCCCAGGTATTGATGACGCCGGTGGCGCCCACCACCAGCAGCCAGACCAGGGTGACGATGCCCAGCAGGTTGTGCAGGTCGAGCCATTTCAGGCGGGGCCGCCGGTCACGGCGCACCGTGCCGAATTCCAGCTTGCGCATGAACGGCCCGTACAGCACCACGCCGCTGACGATGGCCACCAGCAGCAGAAGACCCATGAAGCCGAGAAAGAGCTTGCCCGCCAGGCCGGCGAAGAGATCCACGTGGAGCTTGAACATGACCCGCATGAAGCCCTGGTCGAAGCGGGGTTGGCCCAACACCTCGCCGGTGCGAGCATCCACCACCACGGAGCGGAAGTCGTCGGTGGGCTCGGGGGTCGGCGTCAGGGTGACGAACCACAGATCCGGGCTGTCGTCGGGCTGGGAGACGTACTGCACCACCCGCTCCGGGTGGTAGGAGCGGGCGATCTCCACCACCCGGTCGAGGCTGACCCGGGTGGTGACACCGGGCCGCTCCGGTGCTTCCACCTCGGTGCCCAGCAGGTGACCAAGCTCGTGGTGGAAGATCAGGGGCAGCCCGGTGAGGCAGAGAAGCAGCATGAAGACAGTGCAGACCAGGCTGCTCCACTTATGCACCCAGGACCAGGTTTTGATGGATCCGTTCTGCACGCTGGCCCCGGCCTCAGAACTTGTACTTCATCGACAGGCTGACGCTACGCGGCGCACCATAGGTGGTCTGGCTGTAGGCATCGAACATGCCGTAGTAGGTCTTGTCGAAGAGGTTGTTGACGTTGAGCTGAGCGGAAAGCTGCTTGCTCACCTCGTAACGGGCCATCAGGTTCACCAGGGCGTAGCCCTTCTGCTCGATCCGCTCGGTGGTGCCGAGGGGCGTCAGGGCGTTGGTGTAGGTCATGCCCTGCCAATTCACGCCACCGCCCACGGTCACCGGGGCCAGGGCACCGGAGAGGCGGTAGGAGGTGAACAGGCGTACCAGCTCGCGGGGGTAGATGCTATTCACGTCGGCCCCGTTGGCATCGGTGGCCTTGAACTTGGAATAGCCGGCGCTGGCATTCCAGCCCGGCGCCAGTTCGCCGGAGAGGTCGAACTCGAAGCCTTCGCTGGTGGCGCCTTCAGAGGCCCGGTAGGCAGTTTCCGGCGGCGTGGTGCCGGCGATCATCAGGCCGGTACTCTGGGCCAGGTTGTCCTGCTTGATGCGGAAGACCGCGGCGGAGGCGTTGAGGCGACCGCCGAGGAATTCGCCCTTGATGCCGGCCTCGGTGCTCTTGCCCAGGATCGGGTCCAGATACTTGCCGCTCAGGTCGCGCCGCTGCTGGGGCTGGAAGATGTCGGTGTAGCTGGCGTAGACCGAGTAGGTGTCGTTGAGGTCGTAGATGATCCCGGCGTAGGGCGTCACCTTGTGGTTCACGCTCATGGAATAGGGATTGCTGGCCGCTTCATCGCCGGAGCGCTGGTAGTTGGTGACACGGGCTCCGAGGATGACCTTCAGGGGGTCAGCAATGTTGAAGCGGGCGGCGCCATAGACGGCCTCCTGCTTGGTGGAACCCATGCCGTAGTAGCTCAGGGGGCCCCAGGCCGGTTCGGCATAGTTGCCCTTCCAGGCATTGAAGTCGGGCACGGCACCACCAGCGGCAGCCCGGCTGTCGGCATGGAAATTCTGGGTGGAGTGGGTGTACCCCAAGGCCATTTCGTGGGTCCGGCCGAACAGCTGGAAGGGGCCGCTGGCCTGCAGGCTCACGTCTTCCTGCTTGGTGCGTACCTTGTAGGAGCCGGGCCAGGCGCCCATGCCCAGGCCGGTGGTACGGCTGGGGGCACCGAAGAGGTAGAGCAGGTAGGAATCGGCTTCTCGGTCGCCGTGGCTGTAGGAGGCCTTGATCTTCCAATCATTGGCAAAGCGGTGTTCGAGGGTAGCGAAGTAGTTTTCGTAGACGGTGTTCCAGCGCGTCCAGTTGGCGGCGCTGGATTTGGAGCGGTCCCAGTGGGTGCGGGTGCCGTCGCTGTACCAGACCGGCAGGCCTCCCCACATGGCGCCCCGGGGGTCATTCTCCTGGCGGCTGATGCCGGCGGAGAGCAGGGTATTGGGGCTCAGGTCCGCTTCGAAAGTGGCGAAGAGGGTCTGGTTCTTGTTCGAGAGGTTGTCGGCCCAACTATCCCGTTCCACATGCTCGCCCACCACCCGGGCGCGGAAGGTCTTGGCCTCGTTGACGGGGCTAGAGACGTCGACCATGGTGCGTCGCTCGTTCCAGCTACCGATGCCCAACTCCACCGTACCCGTCAGCTCCTTACTGTTGGCGCGCTTGCGCACCATGTTCACGGCGGCGGAAGGGTCGCCGGCACCGGTGGTCAGGCCGGTGGCGCCACGCACCACTTCAACCCGGTCGTAAATAGCCAGGCTGGTCATGATCTCGCCGGAACTCCAGGGCTGCTCCCAGGTGGTGGGCACGCCGTCGATCATCAGGGCGTTGATGTCGAAGCCCCGGGCGGTGAACTGGCCCCGGTGGGATTCGTACTGGTTCACGGAGACGCCGGTGACGTTGTTGAGCACGTCGGTGATGCTCAACAGCCCCTGGTCCTGGATGCGCTGCTGGGTGACGACGGAGACGGATTGGGGCGTGTCACGCAGGGACATGCTGAGAGGCGTGGCGGTCCTGGTCTTGCCGGTGGTGTAGGAGCCGGTGCCTTCAGTCTTTTCCCCCAGCTCCTGGGCGGAAACCTGCACCGTGGAGAGCACCTGCTCTCCTTTGGCAGTCTGGGCCTGAACAAAGGCCGGGAGGGCCAGGGCCATCATCAGGGGAAGGGTCTTGAGCTTGAATTGGAAACCGGCGGCGCGACCGGTGGAAGTGAATGCTTGCACGGTGAAAGTCCATGTCAGAAATATTGATCATCTGGCTGACTTTCCGTAGCCCTACAAGCGGCGGCAGGATGGCTGGCTCTCTTCAGTTACAAATGATAACAATTCGCAACAATCATTTCAACTCATTGAAAACGGTACAGGAGGAACGATTGGCGCGAGGGATGGGCGGCTAGTGAGAGGG
>NZ_BFBP01000003.1:132622-205855 GCF_003112695.1 Azospira sp. I13 | reverse complement strand
GCTCGGTGGCTCGGTGGCTCGGTGGCTCGGTGGCTCGGTGGCTCGAGGGGAAATAGCCAATAGAGAAGGAATCGGGCCGGGGTGACCGGTGTATTGGCAAGAATCCAGGCCCGGACTTCAGCCCTTCCAAGCCAACCCTCTGGAATTGCAACCCATTATCACTAAAGACATAAATCGTTTTTCTTATGACATAGGTTATACTCGAATTACCGATAAGGGCCATCCCTCCTGAAAAGGAGGGAGCGCAAAGTTCCGGTCTAAGGGCATCGCCTAGGATCGAGGAACTGCCGGTCATAAAAATATTCATGCCGGCGAACGTATGGCCACGAAAATCACGCGAGCAATCGCCCCCTCCCCCAAACACTGGTCGCGGACCTTCTGCACGCCTGTCGTGCTGGTGCTGGCCTATGTCATCAGCGGCAAACTGGCCCTGCTGCTGGCCCTGCCCCCCGGCTATGCTTCCGCCATCTTCCCGCCTGCCGGCATCGCCGTGGCGGCGGCCCTCATCTGCGGCCGGCGTGCCCTGCCCGGGGTCTTCCTCGGTGCCCTGCTGCTCAATCTCTGGGTCGGCTATTCGCCGGTCACGCCCTACTCCCTACCAAGCCTGGCGGCTGCGCTGGCCATTGCCATCGCCTCAGTCTTGCAGGCCGCCGCCGGCGGTGAGTGGCTGAGGCGGGCGGTGGGCTACCCTTCGGCCTTTGACCGGGCCAGCGACATCGGCCGCTTTCTCTTGCTCTCGCCAGCCATCTGCCTGATCAGCGCCAGCATTTCCGTGGCCTGCCTGACCCTGCTCGGCATCATGGAAGCAAGCAGCTTTGCCACTAACTGGCTGACCTGGTGGCTGGGCGACACCCTGGGGCTCATCGTCATGTTGCCCCTGGTCCTGGTGGTGGCGGGAGAGCCGCGCCAGCTCTGGCGTAACCGGGAATTTTCGGTGGCGGTGCCGATGCTGCTGGCCTTCGCCCTGTTCGTCTTCGTTTTCATCAAGGCCAATCGCTGGGAGCAGGATGAATCCCTGGTGGAATTCCGCGCCCAGGCCCAGCGCATGGCCGACCAGATGCAGAACCATTTCAACGAGCAGGAATTCCTGCTGGAAGAATTGAGCGGCCTCTATTCCCACAACCCGGAACGGCCGGTGACCCGGGAGGAATTCCGGCGTTTCGTCGGCCGCATTCTCAAGCGTTTCCCCAATGTCCAGGCCATCGACTGGGCCCCCCGGGTGGAGCAGCGCCAGCGCGCCGCCTTCGAAGCGGCGCAGCAAGCTGCCCTGCCGACCTACGAAATCCGGGAGAAGGCCGCCGCCCAGGGGCTTGGCCGGGCCGGTGAACGGCCTTTCTACTATCCCGTCACCTACATCGAGCCGGACAATGCGTTGAACCACGGAGTGCTTGGCTATGACCTGGCCTCCGACGCCACCCGCCTGGCCGCCCTGAATGGCGCCTGGGATAGCAACACGGCCGTGGCGACGGCACCCGTCCGGCTGGTCAGCGAAACCCGCGAGAACAGCGACAAGTTCGGCATCCTGCTGATCCAGGCCATCACCAAGGGCAGCGGGCCGGGGGTAGTGCTGACGGCGGTGCGCATCAACGATTTCTTTGAGCGCAGCCCGGCCTATCAGCGCACCACCACGCTGGTACGCCTGACCGACATGGGCAGCCAGGAAGCCATCTTCGACACCATCGAGGACCAGGAGCGGGCCGCTGATTTCGAGCAGCTTCTGAGCTTCGGCAGCCGCAGTTATCGCCTGGAATTCGCCCCCACTCAGCATTACCTGATGGCCCATCGCGGCTGGCAGAGCTGGACGGTGCTGGCCGTCGGCCTCTTCGGCACCGGCCTGCTGGGCGCCCTGCTGATGCTCAGCACCGGCTACACCGCCCGGGTGGAACGCAATGTGGATGCCCACGTCGCCGAGCTGCGGGAAAACAGCGAGAAGCTGCGGGGCCTGTTCGAACTGTCGCCCCTGGGCATCGTGCTGACGGACATGCAGGGCCGCTTCATCGAATTCAACCAGGCCTTCCTCCATATCTGCGGTTACAGCGAAGACGAGCTGCGCGACCTCGACTACTGGCAACTGACGCCCCGCAGCTACGAGGCCGACGAGGCCCGCCAGCTGGAACTGCTGGCCACCGTCGGGCGTTACGGGCCCTACGAGAAGGAATACATCCGCAAGGATGGCAGCCGGGTTCCCCTCAATTTCAACGGCCTGCTGCTGACCGGGCGCAACGGCGAGAAGTACATCTGGTCCATCGTCGAAGACATTTCCGGCCGTCGGCAGGTGGAACAATCCCTGCGGGAAAGCGAGGAACGCTGGAAATTCGCCCTGGAAGGCTCCGGCGATGGCGTCTGGGACTGGAACCTGCAGACCGGCGAACTCTTTCTCTCCCGCCAGGAAATGAACGTGCTGGGCTACGAAGGCGATGAGGCCTGCCATACCCGCCTGGAACCATGGATGGCGCGCCAGCACCCCCAGGACCGGGAAACCCGCAACCTGGCCCTGGAAAACTATCTGGCCGGCCGCACGCCCTTCTACACCTACGATTTCCGTACCCTGTGCCGCAACGGCCAATGGCGGTGGATTCGTACCCGGGGCATTCTGGTGGCCCACACGCCGGACGGCCAGCCCCTACGCATGATCGGCACCCACACCAACATCGACGCCAGCCGGCGCCAGGCGGAGCGGGAGGCGGTGCACAGCGCAGTGATGGAAATGCTGGCCTGGGGCGGCAAACTCAACGACGTGCTGGCCCGCATCACCGCCAGCCTGGAGGATGAAAACAGCGACCTGGCCTTTGCCGCCTTCATCGTCCGCGAAGAACACAGCCAGCTGGCGGTGGGGAGCGCCTTTACCGAAGCGCAGCAAGCCCGCCGCTGCCAGATCGAAGGCCAGGCCAACCTGGGCGGCCAGACCATCTTCATGGGCGAGCGCCTCGACATCAAGATGGATGACAGCCCCTACTGGCGCGACATCACCACCCTGGCCGGGGAGGCCGGCCTGGAGGCCTGCTGGTCCGAACCCATTTTTTCCCAGGAAGAAGGCATCGAAGGCACCCTGGTGGCCTTCCGCCGCCACCCCGGCAGCAATGCCGTGCCGGACCTGGAGGCCCAGCGCCACGCCGCCCGCCTGATGAGCATCGCCATCCAGCGCAAACGCATCGAAAATCAGCTGCTGCTGGCCTCCTCCGTCTATGAAGCCAGCAGCGAAGGCATCATGGTGGTAGATAGCCAGAACCGCATCGTGGCCGTCAATCCGGCCTTCACCAAGATCACCGGCTACGACAAGCCCGACGTGCTGGGCCGGGACCCGCGGGTTCTCAAATCCAACGAACACGACCCGGATTTCTACCGGGCCATGTGGCGCGCCATCATCGACACCGGCGCCTGGCAGGGGGAAATCTGGAACCGCCGGCAGGACGGCAGCGCCTACCCGGTGTGGATGACTATCAACACCATCCGCGGCGACGGCGGGGAAGTGATCCACCGGGCCTGCATCTTCTCCGACATCACCGACAAGAAGCTGGCAGAGGAACGCATCCACCACCTGGCCCGGCATGATGTGCTGACCGGCCTGCCCAACCGCATGCTGTACATGGACCGCCTCAACCAGGCCATCGCCACCGCCCGGCGGGAGCAGAGCCTGATGGCCCTGGTCTATATCGACCTGGACAACTTCAAGCCGGTCAACGACACCCTGGGCCACCAGATCGGCGATGAGCTGTTGCAGCAGGTGGCAGAGCGGATGCTCAAATGCGTGCGGGAATCGGACACCGTGGCGCGGATCGGCGGCGACGAATTCGTGGTGCTGCTGCCCGCCATCAAGGACGAGGCGGATTCCCTCGTCGTGGCAGAAAAGATTCGTATCGCCCTGGCCCGCCGCTTCCGGGTGGCTGGCCACCCCCTGGCCATTTCCTCAAGCATCGGCATCGCCGTCTACCCGGCCCATGGCAAGGACGCACGGGAACTGGCGGTCCACGCCGATGCCGCCATGTATCTGGCCAAGCGGGCTGGCCGCAATACCGTACGGGTTTACGACGGCATGCCTCCCGCCCCCCCGCTCCCCAGCAGCCCCCAGCCCTCCTGAAGCGGCCGCCCCCGGAACGGGGGCGCCGCCCGGCTTGGCCCGCATCGGGCCAGGCACTGCCCGACATTCCCCCCGACTCACACCTGTACGCACCTAGCGCCCCCATCGGCGGATTTTCCCTGGCTGGACACGCCTTTTCGGCCAGCCCGCCAGTACAGGCCTGGGCAACCGCATCGGGCCAAGACACCTAGGGATTTACCTTGTATCCGGAACTTACTCCCGGGCAGAGAATGTCAACGCTACCGGGGACACTCATGACATTGTCCCAGGAGAACCGGAGCCAAGCAGTGAAATCTCCTTCCAGCTTCCACACAAAAATCCTCGCCGCCTTCACCGCTGCCATCCTGGTGGTGGCCCTGTTGCTGGCGACGACCTGGAAGCTCGCTCGGGATGGGGCAGAAGCGACGGACTGGGTCGCCCACACCCGGGAGGTCATCACCGACCTGGCCGTTGCCCGGGCCGGCACGGTACAGATCGAGCTGACCACCCAGAATTTCCGCATTCTCGGCGACCCGGCCTTTCTCAGCGAACGGGATCAGGCCATCGCCAGCCGGGAACAGGTGCTCGAGCGCATCCGCCAGATGACGGCAGACAATCCCTCCCAACAGACCCATTGGCAGGCCTTGCGCGCAGTGCTAGACCAGCGCATCGCCATTTCCCGGCGGGTGCAGGAACTGCGCCGCACCCAGGGCATCGCAGCAGCCAATGCCTACGTGGCCACCGCCCCCCTGCAGCAAACCCGGGAACAGGTCTATCGCCTCCTGGGGGACATGGAGGCGGAGGAAAACCACCTGCTGCAACAGCGCAATGCGGCCCAGGCCCATAGCCATCAGGTCCTGACCACGGTAGGCATCATCGCCACCCTCTCCCTGCTGCTGGTGCTGGCGGCCAGCTACTGGCTGATCCGCCGCCAGCTCCGGGAATCGGTGCTGAGCCAGCAGGCCCTGGCGGAGAGCGAGGATAGCCTCGCCATCACCCTCCACTCCATCGGCGACGGGGTACTGGCAACAGACGCCCGGGGCTGCATCACCCGCATGAACCCGGTGGCGGAGAGACTCACCGGCTGGCCCCTGGCCGAAGCCCGGGGCAAGCCAATATCCGAGGTATTCAACATCATCAACGAATACACCCGGCGGCCGGCGGAGATTCCCGTTGCCAAGGTGCTGGAAACCGGCGAGGCCCGGGGGCTGGCCAACCATACCGCCCTCCTCGCCCGGCATGGCGGAGAAACGCCGATTGCCGACAGCGCCTCCCCCATCCGCGGCGCCGGTGGCGAGGTGGAAGGGGTGGTCCTGGTATTCCGCGACGTCACGGTGGAACGCCAGGCCGAGCGCCTGATCGTGGAGCAGAATGAAGCGCTGGAAGAACGGGTGCGCGAGCGCACCGAGCAATTGCGGGAAAGCCAAGGACACCTGCAAAGCGTCATCAGCAACGTGCCGGCCCTCATCGCCTTCGTCGATGCCGGGCAACGCTACGTCTATGTAAACGAGCCCTACCGGCAACGCTTTGCCCCGGAGCGACAGGACATCACCGGCTGTACGGTGCGGGAAATCCTCGGCGAGGAACGCTATACGGTTGCCGCGCCCCTGATTGAACGGGTGCTCCGGGGCGAGCCCCAAAGCTACGACTGGCAGCCTTTCCCCAACGTCTGGCAGGTCATCAGCTACGCCCCCCGGCAGGATGCGGCAGGCCGCATCAGCGGCTACTACGTGCTGGGCACGGACATCACCCAGCGCAAGGAAAACGAAGCCAAGATCGCCTCCCTCAACGCAGCCCTGGCAGAGCACGTCTCCGAACTGGAACACGTCACCCGGGCCCTGCGCACCCTCAGCGCCGGCAACCGCACCATGCTGCGCGCCACCAGCGAGCAGGAGCTGCTGGAAAACATGTGCCAGGCCATTGTCGATACCGGCGGCTACGCCACCGGCATCGTCTGGTACCGCGCCCAGGATGGCGCCAAAACCCTGCACCCGATGGCCGAGCGGGGCTACCCCGGCGGCCTGGCTGCCTTGCAGGCACTCCAGGCCAGTTGGGCAGACGATACCCAGGGCCAGGGGGCCGTAGCCACCGCCATCCGCAGCGAACAGACTCAGGTAGTGCGGAATCTGGCCGTCGCCCCCGGCTACGCCCCCTGGCGGTCCAGCCTGCACGACTACACCACGGTCATTGCCTGCCCCCTGCGGGTGGCCGGCACGGTGATCGGCACCCTGGCCATCTACGACACCGACCCGGAAGCCTTCGGCCCGGACGAAATCATGCTCATCGGCGAATCGGCGGAAGACCTGGCCTTCGGCATCGCCACCCTGCGGGTGCGGGCGGAGCAGCAGCACAGCCAGGAGGCCATGCATCGGCTGACCCATTTCGACCTGCTTACCGAGCTGCCCAACGAGGCCCAGTTCACCGAAACGATGACCCAGGCCCTGGCAGCCAGCCGGGAGCGGCAGCAGCCCTTTGCGGTGATCCAGACCAATATCGAACATCTCAGCGAATTCAACGATTCCCTGGGCTTCACCCATGGCGACCACCTGCTCTGCCAGTTCGGCGCCCGCCTACGCAGCGTCGCGCCCCCCAGCGCCACTGTGGCCCGCCTGCGGGGCAACGAGTTCGCCGTACTGCTGCCCGACAGCGACGGCCCCGCCGCCCTGGCGCTGGTGGAACAGCTGGAGAACGCCCTGCAGCAGCCCTTCCGCATTGCCGACCTGGCCCTGGACGTGCCGGCCCGCATCGGCGTGGCCCTTTACCCGGACCATGGCAGCACCCCCCACGACCTCTACCGCCACATGGATATCGCCGTGCATCTGGCCAAGCAGAAGGGGCTGGATCACGTCATTTTCGATCCGCAGAGGAACCAGAGCAGTTCGCGCCGCCTGACCCTGGCCAGCGAATTGCGCCGGGCTATCGAAGGTGGCGACCTGCGGCTCTATCTGCAACCCAAGGTGACCATGTCCGGTGGCGGCATCTGCGGCGCCGAAGGCCTGGTGCGCTGGCAGCACGCCGAACGGGGCATGATTCCCCCCGGCGAATTCATCGGCCTGGCGGAGAACACCGGCCTCATCAAGCCCCTCACGGAATGGGTGGTGGAAACCGCCCTGCGCCTCAACCACCAGTGGGCCAAGGAAGGCCTGGCCCTGCCCATCGCCGTCAATTTCTCGGCCCGCAATCTGCGGGATGACCACCTGCTGGAGAAAATTCGCCGCCTCCAGGCCATCTGGGGCATCGCCCCCGGCCTCTTCGAGGTGGAGCTGACCGAAAGCACGGTGATGGAAGACCCGGAACTGGCCCTACGCGTCCTCCACTGTCTGCGGGAGGATGGCATCGCCCTGTACATCGACGACTTCGGCACCGGTTATTCTTCCCTCAGCTACCTGCAGAAGCTGCCGGTGGATTACATCAAGATCGACCAGTCCTTCGTCCGCCACGTTACGGAGAACAAAGATTCGGAGTTGATCGTCCGTTCCACCATCGATCTCATCCACGATCTGGGCCGCCAGGCCGTGGCCGAGGGCATCGAGGACCGGGCCACCTGGGACAAGCTGAACAGCCTGGGCTGCGACATGGTGCAGGGCTATTTCATTGCCAAGCCCATGCCAGCCGAAGCCTTCCAGGAGTGGCGCCACCGCTATGCGCCACCCCCTCCCCCCGGTCCGTCGCCGGACTGGATGATCTAGACAGGGGCCTCAGAAGGCCCAGCGCAGATTGACCGAAGCGCTGCGATTGTTGAAGCCCTGGCGGTGTTCCGCATCCAGGCGGCCCTGGAATTCCAGGCCGGTGGCGGTCAGCGTGGAAACACCGATACCGGCCCGCAGAATCCAGGGGTCGGATTCAACGCCACGGGTCAGGAAGTAGGCGCCCGGCGCCCCGGCGTAGGCGGCCACCACGGCGGCCTGCTGGTCGCGCAGGTCGTAGGCCAGGCCAAGATTGGCGAGGAGATTGACGCCATTGTCCAGCCGGTGGGTAAACCGGGCATCGCCGGAAACCAGCAACTGTTCCACCGATTGGCGGTTCACCTGCAGGTTGAGGGCGCCGGCCCCCGTTTCCAGATAGCCGCCGTTGCGCAGCCAGACGTAATCCAGGCCCACGGAAGGTGCCAGGTCGGTCCGCTCGGACAGGGCCAGGTTGCGCGTCAGGCGCATGCCGGCATGGGCGGTATAGGTGTCGAAACGGGAACGGGCCGCGAGGCCGGCGAAGAGGATGTTGCGCGTACCCCAGTTGTTGTTGAGGCCGGCATCCAGCTGCCAGCTCAATTCGGTGCCGGGAGCCAGGTTGCGGCTACCGTAGCCAATGAGCTGATAGACCTTGGCCCGGGCATGGTGGGGCGCGACGGTGGAATTGCTCTCCACGCCTGCATCGGCATAGGCCATGGCAAGGCCGACACGATCGATGTCGGTGAGCAGGCCGTCCATGCCGAAAGCCAGGCCGGCGGTGCTGGCCCGGTAACCAGAGGAACCGTTGCCGTCGGCCTGGTCGATACGGGAGCCGAAGGGCTTCAGCCAGAAATGGCGATCGGCGAGCTGGCTATCGCCGGCAGCCAGGCCGGTCATCACATTAAGCCGGTTCTGCACCAGTTGGCCGACGTTGGCCAGCACGGTCTGGGAAACCAGCACGTTATTGCCCGTCAGCAGCGGCAGGCTCTGGGAAACGGCCTGGACCACCTGGGCATTGCTGGTGAGGGGCACGAACATCAGGGCCAGGGCGCTACCCGGATCGCGGGAAATGATGCCATCCAGCACCCGACCGGCCTGACCCGCCTGGCTGTTGCCCAGGCCCTGGAGGGCACCGGAAACACCGCTGTCGCTCTCGGCCACCAGCAGCAGGTCCACATAGTTGGCGCCGTAGACGGGCTTGAGGTTGAACAGGGTGCTGTTGTCCGTCACCGAGGTGAAGCGGTTCTGCACGCCACCGGTCGCCTGGATCACCGGCCGCAGGCGATTGCCGGGCACCAGGGGGCTGCCGCTGGCCACATCCACCTCCAGCACGCCGCCCAGGCTGGCCTTGCCGGAAATCGCCAGCTGGCTGAACTGGCCCTTGCCGGTGGCGTAGGCGCCAATGCGCAGGACACCGCTATCGGCCTGGCTGAAGTCGCCTCCCACCGTCAGCTTGCTGTAGCTCGTTTCGCCCTTGGGCAGGGTGAGCAGGCCAGCGTTACTGAGGTTACCGCCCACCCGGCTACTGGCCGCCGTGAGGTTGCCGCCGCTGTCGACATTGACGTTGCCGCCCAGGGCCGCACCGCTACCCAGGGCCAGGCCGGCGCCATCGGCAATGCGGGTGACGCCGCTGAAGGCGCTGCTGTCGGCGGTAAGCAGGGTGGTGCCCCCCAGTACCTTGATGTTGCCGCTGCCGGCGAGGGCAGCAGCCAGGAGGTAGTCCGGGCTGGTGTGGTTGAGTACCAGGGTGCCGGCGCCGGCTCCGAGGGTGATCTTGTTGGCCCGGATTTCGCCGGCGGCAGCGGCAGCCTGGCCTTCCACGGCACCAACGCTGAGGGTGCCCTTACTGCCGGCACCAAAGGCGATGGCCAGGTTGCCGGCGGCAATACGCCCGCCATTGTTCAACAGCAGGCTGCCATCGCCCCGGGAACCCACATGCAGGGTGCCGGCCACATTCCACTGGCTGTCCGGGCCGCTGACCACGGCATCGCCGCTGGAACCGGCTTCGTTGGCGATGTACGCACGATTGCTGCTGAGAACGGCGCCCTGGCTGACGCTCAGGCTGCCGTTACCGAAACGGCCGACGTTGAAGTCGCCGCTGGCCTGGAGGGTGGTACCGGCACCGCTGAGGGTGGCGCTGCCGCGGGTTCCGGCGAGGTCCCCCAGGATGGTCTGGACGGACGTGACCTTGCCGCCATCGCTGACCGTCAGCTTGCCTTCGGCGCCGCCGCTCTGGGCCACCAGCAGGTCGCCCCGGTTTTCCCAGTGGGAACCGGCACCGCTGACGGTCGCTTCGCTGCGCCCGGCGCCACCGATGGTGCCGACAAAGCCATCGACGTTGGAAACTACGCCGCCGCCGGTAATGGTCAGGGTGCCCTGGCCCAGGTTGCCGACGTAGAGGTGGTCCGTCAGGTTCCAGCGCGAACCGGCACCGCTCACCAGCACGCTGTTGCCGGTACTGGCGGCGTTCCAGCCAATGAGGCCGGCACCGGAATTGAGGGTGCCGCCGTTTTCCAGCACCAGGCTGCCCTTGCCGAAATTGCCCACGCCCAGGCGACCCGCCAGGGTCCAGGAAGCGGCATTGAGCGTCACCGTGCCGGTGGAATTGAGGCTGTCGCCAATATAGCCGGCGTTGCTGGTGACGGCGCCTCCCGCT
Organism: Azospira sp. I13; assembly: GCF_003112695.1. Lineage (GTDB taxonomy): Bacteria > Pseudomonadota > Gammaproteobacteria > Burkholderiales > Rhodocyclaceae > Azospira. The sequence continues at coordinate 195,477 of NZ_BFBP01000003.1, read as the reverse complement.
GCGATATTGAGGGTGCCGTTGCCCCCCGGCGTTGCGGCATCGGAGACATCGCCGCCAACCCGCAAGTCACCGCCCATCTTCCAGGCAGACCCTGCACCGCTGACGGTGGCGTTGCCGGTGGCCCCGGCATAGCGTGCCAGTACCCCGTCGGCGCTATTTACCGTGGCGCCAGCCAGCACTTCCAGCTTGCCGATGCCGGAGGTACCGACGAAGAGACGGTCGCTGTTGTTCCAGGTGCTGCCGCTGCCGGTCACGGTGACCTGGCTGGCCGGAGCGCCGGCAGCGGCGCCGATGGTGCCGACCTTGTTGCTGACGCTGCCGCCGTTGTTGATGGTCAGGCTGCCCTGGCCGCTATTACCCACCATCAGGTTGTTGCTGCCATTGTTCCAGGAGCCGCCATTGATGGTGACGGTGCCGGTACTGCCGGCCAGGTTGCCGATGACGCCGCCGTGGCTAGTCAGACTGCTGCCGCTGCCAACACTGGCGGTGCCATTGCCACCGAAACCGATATAGGCCACATCACTGGCCTCCAGGGTGGAACCGGTGCCGCTCAGGGTGACACTGCCGCTGGCCCCGGCATCGGTGCCAGCGTAAAGCCCCACCGTGCTGACCTTGCCGCCCGCCGCAACAGACAAACTGCCTTGGCCCTGGTTGCCGACATAGAGATGATCGCTGAGGGTCCATTGGGAACCAGTCCCCGTCACCAGGGCGCTGCTGCCCGTGCTGCCGGTCCGCCAGCCGATCAGGCCGTCCGCAGATTGAACGGTGCCGCCGTTCTCCACCACCAGGGTGCCCTTACCGTAGTTACCCACGGCCAGGCGCCCTGTCATGGTCCAGGAAGCGGCATTGACCGTCGCCGTGCCGACAGCATTCTGGCTGTCGCCGATGAAGCCGCTGCCGCTGCTCACGGCGCCACCGGCCTTGATGTCCAGGGTGCCGGTGCCGCCGGGATTGGCCACATCGGTGGTATCGCCGCCCACCCGCAGGTGTCCCGCCATGGTCCAGTTGGAGCCTGCACCATCCACAACCGCCTGGCCGGTGGCCCCGGCATAGCGGGCCAGCACGCCATCGGCACTGGTCACCGTCGCACCGGCCAGCACTTCCAGCTTGCCTTGACCAAAGACGCCGACGAAAAGGCGGTCGCTATTGTTCCACTGACTCGTTGCGCCGGTCACGGTAACCTGGCTGAGAAAGCCGGAAGCGCCGGAACCAATGCTGCCGACCGCGTTGGAAACCTGGCCGCCCGCGGAAATCGTCAGCGTCCCTTGGCCCGCACTACCCACCACCAGATTGCCGGCGCCGTTGTTCCAGGTGCCGCCTGTCACCGCAACGCTACCAGTGCTGCCCGCCCCGACCCCCACGACGGAACCACCGCTGCTTGTTACCGTGCTGCCGGCGCCTACCGTCAAGGTACCGCTACCCGACTGGCCGATATAGGTCGCGCCGGATACGGTCACGCGGGAATTGCTGCCGGTGAGGGCCACCGTGCCATTGGTGCCGGCTGCCGCACCAACATTCAGGGCGGCGGCAGATGCCAGGCCACCATTCTGGATATTGAGAATACCGGTACTGTAATTCCCTACCTGCAGGTTGCCGCTATTGGTCCAGGAGGACGTGGCACCGGAGACCGTTACCGTTCCGGTGCTTGCCGGAGTGCCTACATTGTTGCCAATGAGACCATCGGCGCTGGTGAGCGTACCGAAGATTTCCAACTTGCCATCGGCACCACCACCGATGACTGCAATATTAGCCAGGCCGGATGCCCCAAGATTGATCACCGGTGTATTGCCTGACGCAATATTGATGCTGGCGTTAATACTGGCGTTAGGCAGCCCGTCCCAAACCCAATTACCACCATCCGTCCAACTGGCGCTGCTGGCACCTGTCCATAAACCAGTGGGGTCACCATGGGCCAGCGGCATCCCCAACGACAGGCAGAGGGTTGCCAACCACTTTTTCGGCTCACCACCGAAGCAGACCTGGATGGCGGCTACCAAAGGCTTGCGGTGCTTCCGTGTCAGACAGGCAGGCACGGAAGTACGCAGAACTTTGGACGCAGAGGACTGGGAATTCATATTCATCAACCGGAAAGAAAAGCGGGGAAAAACAGGGGAGAAGCAAACCGCGGGGGAAATGCCTGAATAACGGAAGGGGCACTGGCTGGAAAACGGCGGGTGATAACGACATCACCATTACCCTCAAACGACTAAGCTCCCAGCCTCCAAGCCCCCTAGGTGATGGCAAACCCGGACCAGGGTGAATGATGCCATCAAACTATGCCAAAACGATTATATTTAATGCGTGTCAAGGAAACCTGACATTTCCTTGCACGTACGTTAAAACCCAAGGTTTTATGCATTCAACCCACGCCAGGCAAGCTTCTTAAGGCACCCTCCTGGGGGCCAAGCACCGCTGCCCCGGCGTCATGGCTGACGACTGGCAGGCTAAAATCAGAGGATGCTCCCACTCCGATACATGCGCGGGCCCCGCCAACACCCGTGGCGGCTTTTTTTGCTCCCCCTGCTTGCCCTGCTGACAGCTTGTGCTGCCCTGCCCTCGCCCCAGGAAAGGCATCAACAGGCCAACGCCCTGGCGGCTGCACACCAGTGGCATGAAACGACACTGGTCACGCCGCCCTTCCGTCTAAAGTCCTATGGCCCGCCCCCCCATCCGCCAGCAGAGATTCTGAGCGTCTACATCGAAGGCGATGGTCTGGCCTGGCTCACCCCCACCCTGCCGTCAACGGACCCGACCCCGCGCCATCCACTGGCCCTGCAACTGGCCCTGGCCCAGGCAGAAGGCCGCGCGGCCTACCTGGCCCGGCCCTGCCAGTACCAGGAAGGGAAGCGGGAAGACAACGGGGAGGGCCGCCAGGACGCAAATCTCGACGCCAAGCAGGAAATGCCCCTTCCGCCCTGTCCCCAGCGTTACTGGACCGGCAGCCGCTTCGCCCCGGAAGTCATCGACGCCATGGACAACGCCGTCAGCCAGCTCAAGCAGCGTCACGGCGCCAGCGCCCTGGTGCTGGTGGGCTATTCGGGAGGCGGCAGCGTAGCAGCCCTGCTGGCCATGCGCCGGACGGACGTCATCCGCCTGGTGACCGTCGCCGGCAACCTGGACCACCAGGCCTGGGCGGAGCACCATCGTCTCACCCCCCTCGCCGCATCACTCAATCCGGCGGACGAAGCCATCCGCAAGCCCTCCCGGATTTCCGGCCTCCCCCAAACCCACTGGGTCGGCAGCCAGGACCGCGTCATTCCCCCGGCCTTGGCCCGGCGCTGGCCCGCAGCCTTCATCGGCGCCAACGGCGGGCAATTGGAGATCATTCCGGAAGCCACCCATGGCGACGGCTGGCTGATTCCCTGGCAGCGCCGGGGCATGCCCCTCGACCCCCCGGCCCCACCGTAAGGAGCCAAGGGCAAAGGAATTCGACTGCCCCGCACCGTCCCCTCCGGCAACCAGCGAGCTCCTTCCCCGCCAACGGCAACTCGGCGACAATGCCGTCATCATCAAACCAGGAACCCTCCCCCATGCCCTCCCGTTCCTTACCGTCCCCCACCTGGCTGGGCCGCTCACTGCTTTCCACCTTTGCAACAGTCTGCATTGCGGCCTGTTTCACCCTGAGCAGCCGGCTGGCTACAGCGGCGGACTGCCCGCCGCCGCCCCCGGCCATACCTAGCGCCGAGGCCATCCAAGAAGGCATTGCCAATGCCCGGGACCGGGGTTTCCTCTGGCGGATCGAGAAGGGGGGGCGCACCTCCTACCTCTACGGTACGGTCCATGCCGGCAAGGCGGAATGGATGTATCCCGGGCCCACCCTGGCCCGAGCCCTGAAGGAAACGGACACCATCGCGCTGGAAATGGACATGTTCGACAGCGATATCCAGACCCGGATCGCCAAAGGCATGCAGACGGCCCGCCGCACGCCCCTGCCCCCGGCCCTGGAGCAGCGCCTGCGCCGACAGGCGGAAGCAGCCTGCCTGCCCTACGAAAGCCTGGCGCCCTACTCGCCGGAGATCAAGGTTGTCACCCTGAGCCTGATGCTGGCGCGCAAGGCGGGCCTGGAGCCAGCCTATGCCGTGGATGCGATGCTGGCCGGCTTCGGTCACCAGCTGCGGCGCCGGGTCATTTCCCTGGAGACGCCGGAACTGCAGATGAAGGCGCTGCACATGGGAACCCCCCGGGAAACGGAGAGTTTTGTTGATTCCAGCCTGCAGACCCTGGAATCCGGCCAGGCCATCGCCATCCTGGAACGCCTGGCCAATGCCTGGATCAGCGCCGATTACCAGACCATGGAACGCTACCCGGAATGGTGTGAGTGCATGAAGACCCCGGTGGAACGCAAGGCCATCAAGCGCCTGCTGGACGAGCGGAATCCGGCTCTGGCCCAACGTATCGACGCCCTGCACCGCAATGGCCGCCAGATTTTCGCCGCCGTCGGCAGCATGCACCTCTTCGGCCCTGCCGGCCTGCCCACGCTGATGGAGAAGAAGGGCTACAAGGTGGAGCGGGTCACCTTCCCCGCCCCAAGAACTGCGGCCTCCGCAGCCACCCCCACCACCACATCACCGGCCGCGGCACCCCAATAAACAGCTACAGGCGTGCCAACGGGGCCGACCCATCCCCTCATCGGCCCCATTCCACCGCTCAAACGAAAAAGGGCGACACCTTGAGGTGCCGCCCTTTTTGCTAACTATCGGCCACACCTGGCAAGCCGGGCGATGGCAGATTCATGTCGCCCCATGGCCAAGCCGCAGCCCGCCAATTCCATCCTGAGGGCGCTGGCGGGGCCCCCGGGCCGATGGCTTACTGCACGCCCTGCCCCAGCTTCTTACCATTCACCACCACGCCGTAGAGATTGACGCCGTCGTCGGCGTGATAGCGTTTGCGGGTCTCGTCAATGCTGCCGTTCACCAGGCGCGGGTCCTGGGGCCGTTCGTGGGAGTTGATGTAGGCAGCCACGTCCCAGGCCTCCTGATCCGAGAGGGTTTCGCCCCGGCCCAGGGGCATGTTGTGCTGGATGAAACCGGCGGCGGTGTTGATGCGGTGCATGCCGGCACCCCAGTTGTAGGAGTCTTTGCCCCACAGGGCGGGGAAGACGGAGGTGACGCCCACCTTCTTGCCCTCGCCGTTTTCTCCGTGGCACAGCTGGCACTGCTTCTCATAGACCGCCTTGCCCCGGGCGATGTCGTAGCCCCCCTTGGGCGGCGGCGGCTCATCGAAGCCCCGGCCCGGCAGGGCCTTGCCCGTGGGGGCGCCGGTGGACAGCCAGTAGGCGTAGGTGGTGAGGGCGGTGAGGATTTCGCTGTCGGCGGCCGGCGGCTTGCCGTTCATGCTGAACTGGAAGCAGCCCTGCATGCGCTCCACATAGGTATTCACCTTGTTGTTTTTCTTGCGGTAGGCCGGATACATGGGATAGGCCGCCCACAGGGGCGCCGAGTTGGCCTTGCGGCCCCGGTCGATGTGGCAGTTCACGCAGTTCATCTCGTTGCCCACATATTCGGGTGCCAGAGCCTTGGTGTTCATGAACAGGTCCTGGCCCCGGCGCACCAGTTCGCCGAAGGCGTTGTTGGGAATATCGGTATCGGCCGGGGGCTGGAAGTACTGCTGGCGGGCCGGCTTGGGCGGGGCCTTGGGCAGTTGGGTCTGGTCGTCCAGGCGCGGGTTGCGCGGGGCATTGGTGCTATCGGCGGCCTGGGCGACACCAGCGAGCAGGCCTGCACCCAGCAACAGGGCGGGAAAAATCTTGGCGTTTTTCATGGCGGGAATCCTTTCGATGTAGGGGGAACGTTCGTCTCAGCGCAGGCGATGCTGGCTTTCGTCGAAGGCTTCCTTGGATTCCCCCAGGCCGGCGAAATAGTCGGCCACGGCCTTGATCTCGGCGTCGCTCAGATCCACGGCGATGTGGGCCATGAGCCCGTTGGGGTCGTTGCGGCGGCTGGGCGGCACGGCGGCCACCGCCTTGGTTTTACGGGTCGCGGCCACGGCCTTGGTGCCGCGCCAGGCCTTGAGCTGGTTCTCGATGTAGAGGGCAGACTGGCCCGCCAGGGGCGGGAAGGCATCCCCCACGCCAACGCCGGCGGGGCCGTGGCACAGGGTGCATTCGGGGATATTGCGTTCCCAGGCACCGCGCAGGGCAATCCAGGCGCCGCTGCCGGGCTGGGGCCGCTCTACGGGAGTGGGCTTGATATTCACCTTGGGCAGCTCGGCATAGGCCTTGGCCACGGCCGCCACTTCCTCAGGCGTGAGGGACTGGGCGATGGGCTGCATCACCGCATTCTCCCGGTGGCCGGCCTTGAAGTCGGCCAGCTGCTTGGCGATGTAGGCCTCGGGCAGGCCCGCCAGGCGCGGAAAGCCGGCAGCGGCCATGCCCTTGCCGTCGGTGCCGTGGCAGGTGATGCAGGGCATGGCCGCCGGATTGGCGCCGCCCTTTTGCATGATGTCGCTGCCGTCGGCAGCATGGGCCAGGAGTGGCAGCAGGGCTGGCAGCAACAAAGGCAACAGCAGGAAGCGGGGTGACCGCTGGGGAACAGGTTTTCTCATGGGGTTCTCTCCTCCGGAGTTTGTAACGAGACACATGGGGCGATCAGGCGCCCTCTTTTCGGGTACGGCAGTCAGGCTTGGCGGGCGGTCTCCTTCATCAGGGTTCAGTCCTCGTGGTTCAGTTCCCCTCTCGGCAAAAAAACCGCCCCCCGGAAAGGGGGCGGTTGCCTTAGGCCAAAGGTGGTTCGGAAAGGGGTGAAAAAGGGCCGGAAAGTGTCGAAAAGAGTGAAAAAGGGGGCGGGGAACAGTCCGCTTAGTAGCGGGCATCCTCAGGCTTTTTGTCCTTCGGCCAGTCCTTCACCTTTTCGGGGAAGTCCGGGCGGGGCTGGTGGCTGAAGTACTCGGCCACGTCCAGGGCCTCCTGGTCGGAAAGGCCGCCCTGGCCCAAGGGGAACTTGCCGTGGAAGCCGATGGGCATGTTGCGTTTGACGAAGGCGGCGGCGGTGTAGGTGCGGGCCATGCCGGCGCCGATGTTGAAGGACTCGTCGCCCCACAGCGGCGGATAGACCATCTTGCCGTCGGCAGACTTGAGGCCCTCACCATCGGCCCCGTGACACACGGCGCACTGCTCGGCGTAGAGCTTCTTGCCGTTGTCGGCATTGGGCTTCAGGGAACGGTCGATCTTGCCGATGCCACGGCCCGGCACCTTGTCTTCCGGCTTGGTGGCGCCCTTCATCCAGTCGAAGTAGGCCACCATGGCCTTCATGTCTGCCGATTCCACGGGCAGGGGCTTGCCGTTCATGGAGCGCTTGAAGCAGCCGTTGATGCGGTCCTCCAGGCTGATGATGCGGCCTGCCCGGGGGGCGTAACTGGGGAAGAAGGCGGAAACGCCGACGAAGGGCGAACCATCGGCCACAGTGCCGGCATTGAGGTGGCAACTGCTGCAGTTGAGCTGGTTGCCGACATGCTGGGGCAGCAGGTCCTTAGTTTCCAGGTGCAGGCGCATACCACGCACCAGCTGCTCGGCATTGGGCTTGGCCAGCATGTCGGCCAGGCGGGGGGTCTCGAACTTGCTGCTATCGAGGGCCTTGGGATCTTCCTTCATCACTTCGGCCCGCATCTTCTTCACCTGGGAGGCAGTCACCGTTTCGCCACCGTTGCCCCAGCCGGCACGCACGAAGCTCAGCAGCTCCGCCAGTTCCTGGTCATTGAGGCGGCCAAAGCCGGGCATGGTGAAGACGCGAGGATGGGCCGCCGTGGCAGCGGTCTTCCAGCCAGTCAGGGTGATGTGCAGCAGGGTGGCCGGATCTTTCGCCATCACCGCCGGATTGCCGGCCAGGGGCGGGAAAATCTTGCTCACGCCGCCGCCGTCCTGGCGGTGGCAATCGCTACAGAACTGCACGTAAGCCAGGCCGCCGCGAGAGGAGAACAGGTTGCCCGGCACCTTGCCGGCAATCTCGCTGCGGGGCACGCTGGGAGCCGGCAGCTCATGTTCCCCCGGAGGCAGGGACTTGAGGTAGGTGGCGATGGCCACCAGATCCTCGTCCTTCACGTGCTGGGTGCTGTGGTGGATGACCTCGGCCATGTTGCCGGAGGCGGTGGCGAAGCGGTTCTGTCCGGTCTTGAGGAAAAGCACGGTGTCCTCCACCGTCCACAGGCCCCGCAGGCTCAGGGCACGCCAGGATTCCACGGTCTCGCCGGCAAGGAAGTGCTGACCCTTGCGGCCGGACTCGCTCATGGTCTTTTCCTGGAAGGCCAGGCCCCGGGGGGTGTGGCAGGCGCCGCAGTGGCCCAGCCCCTGGACCAGATAGGCGCCCCGGTTCCAGGTAGCGTCCTTGCCGGCGTCGGGCTGGAAGGGCGTGGCGTCGAGGAAGGCCCAGTTCCACAGGGAAAGGCCCCAGCGCTGGTTGAAGGGCCAGCGCATGGCGGTAGGTTGGTTGGCCTGCTTTACCGGCGCCAGGCCCTGCATCAGATAGGCGTAGAGGGCCTGCATGTCCTCGCCGGTCATCTTGGCGTAGGAGGGATAGGGCATGGCCGGGTAGAGATTGTGGCCGTCCGCCGCCACGCCCTGGCGCATGGCCCGGTCGAACTGGGCGAAGGTGTAGTTGCCGATGCCCGTTTCCTTGTCCGGCGTGATGTTGGTGGAGTAGAGCTTGCCGAAGGGCGTGGCCAGTTCCCGTCCACCGGCCATGGGCTTGCCGCCCTCGGTGGTATGGCAGGCGACGCAATCGCCCAGGCGGGCCAGGTAGTCGCCCCGGGCCTGGGATGCGGCATCGGCGGCCCGAGCCTGGCCGAAGGTGGCCGCAAGGCACAGGCCGATGGCCCAGCCGGCAAGAACGCCACGCCACCCGCGGGCAGCGGCGGTGCCGTTAGGTGAAGTGCCGGAAAGACGGCCTGGCGCTGCCGGAAGGGCCGGGGATGGCCCGGAATGAAGGTCCTGCATGGCTGTACTCCCTGTACTTGGTTTGTTTGGCTCCAAGTCTAGGGAGGGCGCCGGCAAGCGCCTATCGGGACATCCGGCTAGGGGCATAACCGAAAGTTACTATTGCGACGAATCGGTAGATATGAGCCTTAATAACAAAAAATTCCAACGGAATACAAACCATGGCAACATCCCGGCTCACCGCCAACGGGACTACGCCATGCCAGCTCCTCACTCCGCCAGCCAGCCCAGCCCCTCACCCTCCTCCACCTACCCCACCACTCCTGCCGGGGCCCGCCGCATTCTGCTGCTCGACGCCACCTTCGACGATGCCGACCCCTTCCGCCAGGTGGCGGACCGGCTGGCCACACTGGCCGACAGCAGTGGCGCCGTGGTCAGCCGCTTTTGCCTGGAACAGGTCCGCCTTGCCCCCTGCCTGGGGGATTTCGAGTGCTGGACCAAGACCCCGGGACTGTGCCGCACCCAGGACGACGCCCAGAACATCGCCCGGGCCTTTCAGCAAGCCGATCTGGTCATCCTGGTAACGCCCCTGCGCTTCGGCGGCTACAGCCCTTCCCTGAAGACGGCCCTGGACCGCCTGCTGGGCGTCATCCACCCCTTCTTCCGCCAGGGTATCGGCGTTACCCGCCACGCCCCCCGCTATGAACGCTACCCCGCCCTCTTCTTCATCGGCCTGGAAGAAGAAAGCAGCCCGACGGCCCGAGAGCTCTTCACCGCCTTCGCCGGGGGCAATGCCATCAACCTGATGGCTCCCTGTTTCCACACCCTGGCCCTGGCGCCGACCCAGGAAGCCTGGCAGGAGGTTCTGGAGCAACGCTTCACCGCCGCCCTGGCAGGCCGGGATGGCGAAGCCTTCCCCCACCACCCGCCGGCCGACGCCCTGGCTCGGGCCTGTCTGGCGGACCCCCACCTGCCTCCCAGCCCGGTCCGGCAGGCAGCCCTGCTGGTGGGCAGCGCCCGACCCCGGGGCGAAAGCACCTCCGAATCCCTGGCCCGGGGCCTGGCAGAAAAGCTGGAGCAACAGGGGGTAAGCACCGGATTGGTGCACGTCATCGACTTCATCAAGCCCGGACGCCGCCGGGAAGCCGCCCTGGCCACTCTTGGCGAGGCGGACCTGCTGGTGGTGGCTGCCCCCCTTTACGTGGATGGCCTGCCGGGCCTGGCCCTCAAGGCCCTGCAACAGATCGCCGCCCGCCCCGGGCGTCTGCACCGGGTCGCCGGCCTGCTTAACAGTGGCTACCCGGAGGCCGGGCACAACCGCTCCGCCATGGCCCAGCTCCGCTGCTTCGCCCATGATGCCGGACTCGGCTGGGCTGGCGGCCTGGCCATGGGGGCCGGCGAAGTGCTGCACGGCAAGCCCCTGGCCACCATGCCGGTGATGCTGCGATCCCAGATCGGCGCCCTGGAAAAAGCCGCCACTGCCCTGGCCGGCGGCCTGGGCATTCCCCCCGCCGCCAGCACCGCCATGGCCCGCCCGATCCTCCCCGCCTGGCTATTCCGCCTGGCGGCAAAACTCCGCTGGTTCCTCGACGCCCGCCGCCAGGGCACCCCCTGGAACGCCCTGGGAGCAAGACCCCATGAGTTGGAGCGGGAGGAAGGCCCCGTCAGGAGTGGCGGCTGAACTGGCAACTCCGGCGCATGGAATTCGGACCACTTTGTGCGCTGGCCCAGTTCACGAAGCTATCCCAGCACCGACCTGCACGGCCTTCAACGCCACGCCCTGCGGTTAGGGGGCATTGACATTAAAATAGCCGACCACGTCAGCCCTTCCTTGTCCTGGAAAACCGTGACTCTCCTCATCCGTAACTTTGGGCAAAGCGACTCAGAACACGTCGATGCACTTGCCCTTCGTGCCTTCGCACAGTTCAAGAATGCTTACGACGACTGGCCGGCGTTTCAGGCAAAGATCGCTCACGTCTCTTTGCTGGCAGATGGCGGAGAAATGATTGTTGCCGAGCTTGAGGGGAACATTGCCGGAGCTGTCGCGTATATTGGCCCCGGAAAACCCAAGGCGGCATTCTTTCGGCCGGAGTGGCCAATCATGCGAATGCTGGTAGTAGATCCGGCAGACCGTGGCCTCGGCATCGGACGGGCCTTGGTGGACGAATGCCTTCGCCGCGCGATGCGAGACGGTGCCACCGCCTTTGCCTTACATACGAGCGAGATCATGGAGGTGGCCTTGCCCATGTACCAGCGTATGGGATTCCAGCGGATCGCCAGTGCGCCCCCCATCCATGGCGTGGCATATGGGGTGTATCTCAAGGAACTACACGGTTAGCCCTTTAGCTACCAGAGCGGCAAAAAACTCCGTACTTGCGGACGAATCTTCCTCATCACGGCACCGGCCCCACAAGACCAACAGGTACTCGATACGACGACGCCCGACAAATGAGCCAACCTCTGGGTTGGCTTTTTTCCATTGCGGAAGGGCCCTACAGCAACGGTGGCGTGCGAAAAAGCGACCATCAGGCGACCCCAGCCGTTGATCTCGACCACGCAGGGTGTCAGGTTGGCAATTCCCACCGGGCTGAAGTGGGCCTTGACCTCCCCGTAGATGACGTACGGCATCTCCTGACCGCTGAGGACGGTGACGGCTTCGTCCCACGCCATGGCGGACCGGCGGATCCTCATCGAGAATGGCTACAAAAGCCTGGACCGCCATGACCGGGTGATCTACCTGGGCACTTTCAGCAAGCGGCCATTTCCCACCCTGCGCCTGGCCTGCGCGTTGGTACCCGAATGGCTGGTGGAGCCCTTCGCCTCGGCCATATCCCTTGCCATGCACCATGCCCCGATCCTGCCCCAGGCGGTGCTGGCCGCCTTCATCGGCGAAGGCCACTTCGCCCGCCACCTGCGGCAGATGCGCCGCATCTACGGCGAGCGGGCCGCCTGCTTCCAGCACAAGCGCCGCCCAACCAAAAGGCCTGCTGACGATACCGTCCACCCCTCCCGGCCTCAACGCCACCGCCCTCCTACTCCGGGCCAGCAACGACCGGGCGGTGGCCGCTGCCCTCCGTGCCTTGGGCGTGGAAGCCCGTCCCATCTCCTTCTACCGCATAGACCAGCCGGCACCACAGGGGCTGGCGCCGGTATATTCCATATGCATATTCCGGCTGCAACGAGGCGGCGATCCGGGGCGGCATGACCACCATGTCGCCGGTGCTGAAGTCCTTCAATACGGCAACGGCCGACAACAGCGGTCAGTCCGCACAAAAAACCTGATGGGTTCAGTCCAGCCCAGCCGGATCGGCCCGCAGGATCAGCCGGGCCAGTTCTGCAGCGCTGCCGGTCCCCGTTTTTTCCATGACGTGCTGACGGTGCACATGCACGGTGTTTTCACTGATGCCCAGGGTCCTGGCCACTTCCTTGTTGGCCTGGCCGAGGGCCAGGAGGCGCGCCACTTCCCGCTCCCGGGCCGAGAGGCGGGCCAGGCTGTCCTGGGCCTCCTGATGGCGGCGGCTGGCGGCATGGCGCTCCAGGCTGAGTTGCACGGCCCGTTCCACGGTATCGAGGAACTGCTGGTCCTTGAAGGGCTTCTGCAGAAAATCCACTGCTCCGTCCTTCATGGCCTGCACCGCCAGTTCCACATCGCCGTGGCCGGTCATGAAAATGATGGGTAGCTGGCTGGCGGCCAGGGTATCGCTCGCTTTCAGCCGACGCTGCAATTCCAGGCCGCTGACCCGGGGCATGCGGATATCCAGCACCAGACAGCCACCACCGGGGGGGAAAACGGGTGCGGACTCAAGGAAGGCCTCGGCGGATTCGTGACCCACGGCCTGCCAGCTCACGGATTCCAGGAGGAAAAGCAGGGAGCGGCGGAACGGTGCCTCGTCGTCCACCACATGGATGACGGGCAAATCGGGAGAGGTGGTCATAGCGATTCGGAGCCTGTGGGGGCGGGCACGGCAAGAGGAGCCCGGGGCAAGGTGAAATGGAAGATCAGGCCGGGCCCGGAAGGGGGCACCCAGGCCTGCAGTTCGCCGCCATGGGCTTCGATGATGGTCTTGCAGATGGAGAGGCCCAGGCCCAGGCCATCGGGCTTGGTAGTAAAAAATGGCTCGAAGAGGCGGGCCCGGAGTTCAGGCGTCAGGCCGGGACCATGGTCCCGCACGGCGACACCACAGCGTTCGCCCACCAGGCTGAGGGAGACTTCAATGGGAGTGGTGCAGCCCAGACTCTGCTGGGCATCCCAGGCGTTCTTGAACAGGTTGAGCAGGACCTGCTGGATCTGTAGGGGATCCACTTCGACCTGCCGCTCGGCGGCAGCCGGCAGTTCTCCCAGGACGATGGCTGGCCCTCGGGGCGCCATGCCGTGCAGCAGGCGGTCGGCCGCCTGTACCAGTTCGGCCAGGTCCCAGACCTCGCGGACCCGGCTGCGCTTGCGGGACATGGCGCGAATGCCGGCCAGGATGCCGGCGGCCCGCTCCGATTCATTGGCGATCTCTTCCGCCGCCTGGGTCAGGGCCTCGGGAGCCAGGGTGCCGCTCTGTTGCCGGCGCAAGAGGCTGCGGGCGTAGTTACCCATGGTGGCCAGAGGCTGGTTCAGTTCGTGAGCCAGGGTGCCAGCTAGTTCACCAAGGATGGAAAGACGGGAAAGATGATCCATCTGCTGCTGCCCGGCATGGACCTGTGCCTCCAGCCGGTGGCGCTCCGCCAGGGCCGAACTCAGTTCCCGGGTGCGCCGCTGCACCAGATGTTCCACCCGCAGGGTATAGACACCCCAGGCCAGAAGAAACATCAACAAACCGGCGACCCAGGGCCAGTAACGCTGCCAGAGGGAATCCCAACCCGTCTCCCGCAGGAAGGCATAAGGGCCGATGCGCAGCTGCCGCAACAGCTCATGGACCGGGTGGTAATCCGCCGGCACCGTCCATGAAAGGCCGCCGGCATCCGGCGGCATGGACAGCAGGGCCAGCAGAACCTGCCGGGAAAGGGCCGGGTCGGTGGCCGGCGCGGCGGCAAAAGCCCAGCCGGGATAGAGGCGGGTGGTGACGCGGCAGGGGCCATCTGCCGGCCGCTGGGCCAGAACTCGCAGGCGGCCGGGAGCTACGGCGCCGGACTGCTCCAGACGCTCCAGCAGGCAGGCCCGCAGCACGCCGGCATCGGCCTCCCCGGCCAACACGGCATCCACCACCCGGGACATGGGAAAGCCGGTGAAGTGGGGCTGGGGATTACCCTCTTCCGGCGCCAGCCCCAGGCGCTGCAACTCGGCCCAGGCCAGCTGGTAGCCGCCGAAGGCATCAGCAGCCACGGCGGCCAGATTGCCGCCCCGTAGGTCTTCCAGGCGTTGCAGATCCAGCCTGCGATCCAGCACGACCACGGCGGAGCCTACGGCATGGGCTGGATTCTGGGAGGTTTCCCCCACCTGGGTGGCAATGCGGGTGAGGCCGGTTTCGGCTTCGAGGGTGACATAGTGGCCGGGATTGGTCACCGCAAATTCCAGTTCGCCGGCCCGCAGGGCGGCCGCCATGCCCGCCAGGTCGTAGTGGCGCAGGACGATGCTTTGCCCTGGCAGGCGTTGCTGCAGGGCCTGGGCCAGGGGCGCCCACTGCACCTCGGCCTCTTCCGAGCCCAGCCAGGCGAGCACTCCCAGGCGCACCTCGCCGGCAGCAGCGAGACCGGCGAACAAGGAGAGCAGGACCGCGCAGAAGGAATGGCGGAGGGAGGGAAACGTCATCATCAAACGGATTTTAGCCAAGCCACGGCCTCATGCCGGAACAGCCCTCGCCATGGGGGGCATGGCGATGGGAATGGGGCGCACCGGCAAGAGGCTACCGGCAAGAGGCTCACAGTCGCCACGCGGCGACCCGACCGGCCAAGTCCAATGTCTGCAATGCCGAGGAAAAGGGTCGTCGCCCCACCGATCACGGAAGGGGCAGGCAAGCCCCCACGGGGCCCGTCGCAGGCAGTACCGCTCAGGCCCGCTCCATGGTGGGGGCGCCCTTGGCGGCAGGAGCCCGCCCGTCTTCGTAGCCCAGTTCCCGCTTGAGGGATTCGATAAGCCCCTGGGAAGCGTCCTCCACCATGTCCAGCACCTGATCGAAGCCGTAGCCCAGGCCGTAGTACGGGTCGGGCACTTCGTCCTCGTCGAAGTTGCGGGCGTAGTGCATGAAGAGCTTGAGGCGGTGCTGACGCTCCGGCGGGCAAAGGCTGCGCAGTACGTCCAGATTGCGCCGGTCCATGGCCAGGATGAGGTCGAAATATTCCATATCGTCCGGCGCCACCTTGCGCGCCCGCAGGTCGGAGAGGTCGTAACCCCGCTCCGCCGCGGCCCGCTGGGTGCGGGGATCGGGCGACTCGCCGACGTGGTAGCCGTGGGTACCGGCAGAATCCACCTGCACCCGGTCTTCCAGCTGATGTTGCCGCAGGTAATGGCGGAAGACACCTTCCGCCGTGGGGGATCGGCAAATGTTGCCCATGCAAACAAAGAGCACCTTGATCATGTTTCCTCCCTGTCGTGCACTGCCGCCCCGAAGGCCTGCTCCTTGAGGCGAAACAGTTCGTCCCGGGCCGCCGCTGCCTTTTCGAATTCCAGGTTTTTGGCGGACTCCAGCATCTGCTTCTCGAGACGCTTGATCTCTTTGGCGAGATCTTTCTCGGACATTGTTTCATAAACCGCCTGCTGCTGGGCGGCCTTCAATTCCTTCTGGGCGGCATCGGGGTCGTAGATACCGTCGATGATGTCCTTGATGCGCTTGGTCACGCCCTTGGGCACGATGCCGTGGGCTTCGTTGTGGGCCATCTGCTTGAGCCGCCGCCGCTCGGTTTCGGCCATGGCCCGCTGCATGGAATCGGTGATGCGGTCAGCGTAGAGAATGGCCGTGCCGTTGAGGTTGCGGGCGGCCCGGCCGATGGTCTGGATGAGGGAGCGCTCGGAACGCAGGAAGCCTTCCTTGTCGGCATCGAGAATGGCCACCAGGGAGACTTCGGGGATATCCAGACCTTCCCGCAGCAGGTTGATGCCCACCAGCACGTCGAATTCGCCCAGGCGTAAATCCCGGATGATTTCCACCCGCTCCACGGTGTCGATGTCGGAGTGGACATAGCGCACCTTGATGCCGTTTTCCCGCAAGAAATCGGTCAGGTCTTCGGCCATGCGTTTGGTCAGGGTGGTCACCAGCACCCGCTCGGAAACGGCAATGCGCTTGCGGATTTCGGAAAGCAGGTCGTCCACCTGGGTCATGGCGGGGCGCACGATGACGGTGGGGTCAATGAGGCCGGTGGGCCGTACCACCTGCTCCACCACCTGGCCCTGGTGCTGCTTTTCATAGTCGGAAGGGGTGGCAGAAACAAAGATGGCCTGGCGCATCAGGCCTTCAAATTCCTCGAACTTGAGGGGCCGGTTATCCAGCGCCGAGGGCAGGCGGAAGCCGTATTCCACCAGGTTTTCCTTGCGCGAACGGTCGCCCTTGTACATGGCCCCCACCTGACCGATGGCCACATGGGATTCATCGATGAACAGCAGGGCGTCCGGCGGCAGGTAGTCGAGCAGGGTGGGCGGCGCCTCGCCGGGCTTGCGGCCGGAAAGGTGGCGGGAGTAGTTTTCGATGCCCTTGCAGAAGCCCAGTTCGTTGAGCATCTCCAGGTCGAAGCGGGTGCGCTGCTCGATACGCTGGGCCTCCACCAGGCGCTGCTCCTTGTGAAAGAACTCCAGGCGCTTGCGCAGTTCCTCCTTGATGCCTTCGATGGCCCGCAGCACGGTGGCCCGGGGGGTCACGTAGTGGCTGGAGGGATAGATGGTGAAGCGGGGCAGCTTGTGCAGCAGGTGGCCAGTCAGCGGATCGAAGAGTTGCAGGGTTTCGATCTCGTCATCGAACAGGCAGACCCGGATGGCGTGCTCCGCATGTTCGGCGGGAAAGATGTCGATGACGTCGCCCCGCACCCGGAAGGTGCCGCGTTGGAAGTCGATTTCGTTGCGGTCGTACTGCATCTCGGAGAGACGCTTGATGATGTCCCGCTGGTCGCTGCGATCCCCCACCCGCAGATGCAGGATCATGTTGTGGTAGTCGTCCTTGTCACCGATGCCGTAGATGCAGGAGACGGTGGCGACGATCACCACGTCGCGGCGCTCCAGCAGGCTCTTGGTGGCCGACAGCCGCATCTGCTCGATGTGGTCGTTGATGGACGAGTCCTTTTCGATGAACAGGTCCCGGGACGGCACATAGGCTTCCGGCTGGTAGTAGTCGTAGTAGGAGACGAAATACTCCACGGCATTTTCCGGCAGGAACTCCCGGAACTCGGAGTAAAGCTGGGCCGCCAGGGTCTTGTTGGGCGCCAGGATAAGGGCCGGTCGCCCGGTGCGGGCGATGACGTTGGCCATGGTGTAGGTCTTGCCCGAGCCGGTCACCCCCAGCAGGGTCTGGAAGGAAAGGCCGTCCTCCAGCCCCTCCACCAACTGGCGGATAGCCTCGGGCTGGTCACCGGCCGGGGGAAAAGGCTGGTGCAAGCGGTAGGGGCTGCCTGGGAAAGTCACCACTTCCGGGGTGGATGGTGTGCTGTCGGGGGTTTTGCTCATGTTAGAATTATCCGTTGCGTCTGCTGTTCGCCACAGTGCCTGTGGCACGGCGGCAACAGCAGGTGTACGCACATTATTCACCAACTCGCGGCAAGGCGCATGGCGCAGCGCCGCATGACTGGCACAACAGGAGCATTGCATGAGTTCGTCGATCTTTGCCTCCGTGGAGATGGCTCCGCGGGACCCCATCCTTGGTCTGACCGAGGCGTTCAACGCCGACACCCGCGCTACCAAGGTTAATCTGGGCGTCGGCGTCTATTACGACGACAACGGCAAAATCCCCCTCCTGGCCGCCGTCAAGGCTGCCGAAAAGGCTCGCCTGGAAGCTATGCCCGCCCGCGGCTACCAGCCCATCGAAGGCCTCAACGCCTACAACCAGGCCGTGCAGAACCTGCTCTTCGGCGCTGGCTCCGAGCTGCTCTCCGCTGGTCGCGTCATCACCGCCGAAGCCCTGGGTGGCACCGGCGCCCTGAAGATCGGTGCCGATTTCATCAAGCGCCTCTCCCCCAACGCCAAGGTTTACATCAGCGATCCTTCCTGGGAAAACCACCGCGCCCTGTTCGAATCCGCCGGTTTCGTGGTGGAAAACTACCCCTACTACGATGCAGCCACCCGCGGCGTGAACTTCGCCGGCATGAAGTCCTGTCTGGAAGGCCTGGCGGCCGGTTCCGTCATCATCCTGCACGCCTGCTGCCATAACCCCACCGGTGCCGATCTCTCCGACGCCCAGTGGCAGGAAGTGGTGGACGTGTGCAAGGCCAAGGGCCTGGTGCCCTTCCTGGATATGGCCTACCAGGGCTTCGCCGACGGTATCGATGCCGACGCCGTGGCTGTGCGTGCCTTCTCCGCCTCCGGCCTGCAATTCTTCGTTTCCAGCTCCTTCTCCAAGAGCTTCTCCCTCTACGGCGAGCGTGTCGGTGCCCTGTCCATCGTCACCGCCAGCAAGGAAGAAGCCGGTCGCGTGCTGTCCCAGGTGAAGCGCGTCATCCGCACCAACTACTCCAATCCCCCCACCCACGGCGGCGCCGTGGTGGCAGCCGTGCTCTCCAGCCCGGAACTGCGCCAGATGTGGGAAGACGAGCTGGCCGGCATGCGCGACCGCATCCGCGCCATGCGCGTGGCCCTGGTGGACAAGCTCCAGGCCAAGGGTGTGGCCCAGGACTTCTCCTTCGTGGTGAAGCAGCGCGGCATGTTCTCCTACACCGGCCTCACCTCCGCCCAGGTGGATGTGCTGCGCAACGAGTTCGGCATCTACGCCGTGGGCACCGGCCGCATCTGCCTGGCCGCCCTGAACAACAAGAACATCGACGCCGTGGTCGATGCCATTGCTGCCGTCGTCAAGGCCTGATCGCCTTAACTAGCTCCGACTAGCCAGAAGGGCGAGGTGAAAACCTCGCCCTTTTTCATTGGCCACCACCGATGCCGGCATTGGCATCAAAACAAAAGGCCCGCCACCTTTCGGTAGCGGGCCTTTTTCAGGCATGCAGAAAACGCGCTCAGGCGTTCAGGGCGGCCTTGATCTGCTCCAGGGCGGTGGGGTCCTCGATGGTGGTGAGGTCGCCCGGATCCCGGCCTTCGGCCAGGGCCTGGATGGAACGGCGAAGCAGCTTGCCGGAACGGGTCTTGGGCAGGCCGGAGATGAAGTACACGCGGCCGGGACGGGCGATAGCGCCCAGGGTCTCGTCCACCTTCTTCATCACTTCCTTCTCCAAAGCGGCCACCAGTTCGGGGGTAGCGATCTTGGAAGCGTCCTTGACGACGGCGAAAGCCACGGGCAGCTGCCCCTTCAGGGCATCGTTCACACCGACCACGGCCACTTCGGCCACGGCGGGGTGACCTTGAACAGCCTCCTCGATTTCACGGGTGCCGAGACGGTGGCCGGCGACGTTGATGACGTCGTCGGTGCGGCCCAGGATGAAGTGGTAACCCTCGTCGTCCTTGATGGCCCAGTCGTAGGAGGAATAAACCAGCGGGTCCTTGAACAGGCTGAAGTAGGTGTTCACGAAACGCTCGTCGTCACCCCAGACGGTGGAGAGACAGCCGGGAGGCAGGGGCGGCACGACGCCCAGGATGCCCTTCTCGTTGGCGTCGCACTCGGAGCCATCTTCGCGGAAGATGCGAACGTCGTAGCCGTACACCGGGAAGGACGGGGTGCCGTACTTGATCTTGGTATCTTCGACGCCGCGCACGGTGGACAGCATGGGCCAGCCGGTTTCGGTCTGCCAGTAGTTGTCGATCACCGGCAGCTTCAGTTCGCCCATGATCCACTCATGGGTCGGCTGGTCCAGGGGCTCGCCGGCCAGGAACAGGTGCTTGAGGCTGGAGAGGTCGTACTTGTGCAGGAAGGCGGGGTCGTGCTTCTTCAGCACCCGGGCAGCAGTGGGGGCGGAGAACATCACATTGACCTTGAACTTCTCGACGATCTGCCACCAGATGCCGGCATCCGGACGGATCGGGGTGCCTTCGTACATGATGGTGGCCATGCCGCCGATCAGGGGGCCGTAGATGATGTAGGAGTGACCCACCACCCAGCCGATGTCGGAGGTGGAGAAGAAGGTCTCGCCGGGCTTGCCGCAGTAGATGTGCTTGATGGAGGACGCCAGGGCCACGGCGTAGCCGCCGGTGTCACGCTGCACGCCCTTGGGCTTGCCGGTGGTACCGGAGGTATACAGGATGTAGGAGGGGTCGGAGGACTCCACCCAGGTCACGGGCACTTGGGCATCCATGAACTGGGCGCGCAGGGTGGCGTAATCCACGTCGCGGCCTTCGACCTTGTTGAATTCCTTGTCCAGACCACGATCCACCATCAGCACCTTGCCGGGCTTGTGCTCGGCCTGGTTGATGGCGTCATCCAGCAGGTGCTTGTAGGGGACAGCCTTGCCGCCGCGCATACCGGCGTCGGAGGAGACGATCAGTACCGGCTTGGCATCATCAATGCGGGTAGCCAGGGAGCCGGAGGCGAAGCCGCCGAAGACCACGGAGTGGATGGCACCGATACGGGCACAGGCCAGGATGGCGAAGCAGGCTTCGGCAATCATGGGCATGTAGATCAGGACGCGGTCGCCCTTCGTAACACCCAGGCTCTGATAAATGGCGGCCATGCGCTCGACTTCGCGCTGCAGCTCGGCGAAGGAGTAGACCTTCTCCACGTCGGTTTCAGTGGAGATGAAGATCAGGGCGTTGTCGTTGGGACGGGTCTTGGCGTGACGGTCAACGGCGTTGTAGCACAGGTTGGTCTGGCCACCGACGAACCACTTGGCAAACGGCGGGCGGGAGTAATCACAGACCTGGTCGAAAGGCTTGTGCCAGTCGATCAGCTGGGCCTGCTCGCCCCAGAAGGCTTCCGGTTGTTCGATGGAATGACGATGAAACTCTTTGTAGCTGGTCATAAAGCTCCCTCTTACTCTTGCGTTTGCGTCCTGCACTACATGGTTATGTTTGTATCGGTGGCGAGGCTGATCTCGGATTATTCTTGGTTACCGCTTGGCGCGCCCCCACCTGGGTCGCGTTCCCCTGTTTCCGCCCCCAGCTTGCGCTCCAGGTCGGCCATGGGAATCCCATATTGTAATTCATAATTAAGAAAGCTTAGGAGGGGATAAAGCGCTTTTGCCAATGCCGGGGCCTGGGCGCGCAACTCTGCCTGCTTGCCGGCCGCCAACAGGGCCAAGGCATTATCCAGACTCGGACCTGCGGCCCGGGGAACCGGCACCACAGCCGCCGGCGCTGGGCCGAGGGCCTGATTGCCGCCACCGGCGACCACTGTAGCCAGCCGCTCCTCTGCCCGGGCCAGCAGGGCATCCGCAGCCAGTTCGCCGTCGGCAGGGAAATTGGCGAGGCCAACGCTGATGGTCAGGGGCAGACGCTGGCCATGGATGGCAATGTTGGCAGCCGCCACGGCGCCCCGCAGCCGGTTGGCGAAGGCCAGGCTGGCTGCGCCGGTGGTGCCGGGGGAAACGATGGCAAAGGTGGTGTCGCTGAAATGGCCGAGGCTGTCTTCCTTACGGATATTGCCGGCGAGCAGCTTGGCGAAGCGCTCCTGCAGTTTGTCCACCATCGCACCGCCATACTGGGTGGTGTAACGCTCCAGATCGTCGAAACCGAGCAGCAGGACACTCAAGGGGGAATTCTGCCGATGCCCCAGCGACAGGGCCTGTTCGGTCTGGCTTTGCAGATAGGCGCGGGAGAACAGGCCGGTCTGGGCGTCCCGCAGCTGCTGGGTCTGGCCTGCTTCCAGGGCCTGCTGGGCCCGACCCAGGCGAACCAGGGACTCCACCCGTACCTGCAGTTCGGCGGTACCGATGCCCTTGGTGATGAAATCATTGGCCCCCAGGGCCTTGGCCTTGTCCCGGGCTTCTTCGTTTTCTTCGCCGGAAATCATGATCACCGGCATCTGGCGCAGGCGGGCCACCCGGGCGTTGCGAATGCGTTCCAGCAAGCCGAAGCCGTCCATGACCGGCATGCTGAGGTCGGAAATCACCGCATCAATATGGTGATCCAGCACCAGGGTCTGCCAGGCGGCCTCGCCGTCGCCCTCCTCCCGAATGTCGTAGAGGCCTTTCAGATGCTTGATGATGGAAGCCCGCACCATGCGGGAGTCGTCCACGATCAGCAAACGGGGACGGGATTCGGGATTCTGCTCGGTGCTCATGACGGCATCCTTGATTTTGGCGCGGACAAAACCGCAACCTGGGGCAGGCAGGCCGGGAAACCCGGCCCCTGCACGGCCGGGCGGCTGGCGGCCATTATAACCAGCCGCCACGCGGCCTCAAGACGAGGTGCTGGCGGAGTGTTTCAACCAGGTTGTCCGTATATGACCTTAGGTTTACAACTGGCTGATTTTCAAATAAAGTTCGGCCCCATGCTGAATAAAAAACAGCTCGCAGCTTCCCTTCTGGCCCTAGGCATCGGGCTTCTGGCAATCGCCAGCCCTGCCGTAGCGCAGGAGTACAAGGGAGAGCAACGCGGGGAGGAACCCACCTTTTTCCAACGCTATACCAGCGGCGTCCAGGACCTGATCATCAAGGGGCTGGAGTTCGTTGGCGTACGTTACGTGCGCGGCGGCAGTGATCCCGATTCCGGTCTGGATTGCAGTGGCTTCGTTCGCCACGTCTTCCGGGAATCCGTGGGTCTGGTGCTGCCCCGCACCGCCAAGGAAATGAGCCAGGTCGGCAAGCAGGTCGCCGAAAATGACCTCAAGCCCGGCGACCTCGTCTTCTTCAACACCATGCGCCGCGCCTTCTCCCACGTTGGCATCTATCTGGGCAACAACCAGTTCGTCCATTCTCCCCGCCCCGGTGGCGAGGTGCGGGTGGAAGACATGCGCCAGAGCTACTGGGTTTCCCGCTACAACGGCGCCCGCCGTATCGCCGAGCAGTAAGCGCCTCTTCCCTCGGCGCTTATTCATCCGGCGTTTATTCGCCCAGCGACTCTTCTCCCCGCACTTCTTCGCCCCGCACTTCTTCGTTTTTCCCTCGTAGTTCCCGACTTCCCCAGCGTTGACGCGTGGTTGCTGTGGCGCATTGCTGCGGTGCAGATCCTGAAATTTTCCTTGCGGCCGTTCTCCCGGGGCCATCGCGCCATCGCCCTCACCTGCTTGGAATACGGCGGAACACCACAGAATGTCGCAGGTGCCGCGGACTGCGGCAACGTCCAGCCGCTAACGGGGCTCAGCCCCCTACCCCAAACGCCCCAGTTGTACCCAAACCCCCCCCAGAATCGGCCGCTTAGGCAGCAGGGACGGGCACATGCCCGGAACACCGCGCCCTGCCTGGCGCTCTGGGGCATGGCAACGGAGAGTGGCGTCCTTATTGCCTTTCCAGGCATCGTTCCGGCCACTCCTCCGGGTATTTTTGCCCGACAGAGCCGTCTGCCGCTTACAAATCGCAGCCGTGGGGGCAGACGTATTCGGCCAAGCCTTCCACATTGACCACTTGCAGGCGATTGCCGTCCTGGCTGATCAGCCCCCGCTCCGTCAGGTCCCGCAGGGCTCGGGAGAGGTGGGTCTGGCTGATGCTGAGGCGGGAGGCCAGGTTCTTCTTGGGCACCGGAATGGAAAGGTTGAGGGAATCCTTGAGGGTCAGGCGCGAAGTCTCAAAGCCGCAGATGAGGTAGCAGGCAAGGCGCTGTACGGCGGTCTTGGAATAGAAGGTCACCACATCGGCGTAGAGCAGGCAGATGCGCTCGGAGACGAGGCGCAGGAAGCGCTCGGCAAACGGCCAGGACTCATCCATCCAGTAAAGGATATCGGCGGGCGGAATGCGCAGCATGACGGTGGGGGTCAGGGTGCGGGCCCAGTAGTTGATGGGCCGGCCATCGCTGACCGTCTCTTCCGCCAGGGTCTCGCCGGACTTGATGAAGTGGAGGACCTTCTCCTCCCCTTCGGCATTGCAGAAGAAGAGTTCCACCGAACCATGGACCAGGATGTGCAGGCCGGGAGAACGGTCCCCCCGCTCCAGGAAGCAGGCATTCTCGGCAACCTGCAGGCGGCTCTCGGGACGGGCCAGCAACTCCGCAAAACGGGGCGTTCCCGCCAGCCCATCGAAGAGGCGGGAGGACTTCAACAGGGCGATTTCGTGGGGCGTAAAGGACACGGGGAATCCCAGGCGGCGGTCAAGATGCCGGGCAGACTACCCAACCTTTCCCGCCGCCGTCCTTGATATCGGCTAAACCCGGCGTCATGGGCCGGCCGCCCCTGCCCTAGATGTTGAGGGCGGCGCAGACATCCTCGAACTGGTCTTCCACCTCCACCAGCAGCTCCTTGAAACGGGGCCAGGTAATGCCCAGGCGGTTCCAGGCAACGGAGGAGAGGGCCGGCACCAATTCATCATCCCGGGGGCAAAGGTCCAGGGCATGGGCCATCACGTCGGCCACATGGACGATGCCCGCCAGGGAATCGCCGGTCACCTCATCCGGGGCATGGTGCAGGGCCACCGCCTCCTGGATGGCCGGCGCGAAGCGCCAGCGCTCCGCCAGGGCCTTGCCGACGGTGGCGTGGTCGAGGCCAAGAATGTCCCGCTCGGCAGTCAGGGGGTAGCAGTCGTGCTTTTTACGGTACAGGGCGACCTGCCGGTATTCCTCGGGAAAACAGGTGACGAGGACGAGGCGCCCGATGTCGTGAAGCAGGCCGGCGGTGAAGGCGCCATCCTCCGACAAACCGACTTCGGCAGCCAGGGCCCGGGCGCACAGGGCGACGCCGACGCAGTGCTGCCAGAAGCGCCGCGGATCAAACCAGCTGGCGGAGGAAAAGGAGAAGGCACCGGTGACGGCCGCAGCGGTAACCAGGGAGCGCACCTGGCGCAGGCCGAGGATCACCGTCGCGTCCTGAATGGTGGCGACCTTACTCTGCAGGCCATAGAAAGGCGAGTTGGCCACCTTCAGGGCCCGGGCCGCCAGGGCCTGATCCAGGGCGATCTTGTCGGCCAGGGCCTCGGCGTTGACGTCTTCCCGATCCACCGACTCCAGCAGCTCCACCACCACGGCGGGCAAGGAAGGCAGGTGGTGCACGGCGGCGATGACCTGGGCTGTCTGCAACGGTTTCATTGGGGATGCTCCTCCCGGTATTCCAGCATCACCCGCAGCAGCCCCTGGGAGGTCGGATCCACGGCCTGACGGAAGAGGTGTTGCAGACGCTGCCGGGCAGCTTCCCGGCGGGCGATCAGGGCAGATTCATCCACCGCTTCAGGAATAAGGATGGAGAGGGTCTCGATACCGCGCCGGCCGAGGGAGCGCAGCACGCTTTCGGTCAGCTCGGAGCCCTTGGGCAGCAGCATCTGGCCGGTTTCATCCTGCAGGGCATCCGCGAGGATCATTCCCGGCGCGGCATCCTCGAGGGCAATGGCTTGTATGGTGATCATGTCGATGAAAATTTAAGTCGGCTGGGGCCAGAGCAGCAGCAGCAGGCCGCGCTCTTCCGCCGGATCGCCGAAGCGCTGACACAGCACCTGGCAGGGCCCGGTGCCGGGCAGGGCAAGCGCCATGCTGCCCTCCCCTTCTTTCAAGATAGCCAGCAGTTCGGCGGGCAGACAATCGACGGCGTCGTTGCCGATCAGACCGAACTGGGGCCACAAACGTTCCGCCTGGGCGTTGGCGTAGGCAATCATGCCGGTGTTGTCGATGCCCAGCACGGCCATCGGCAACTCCCGCAGTACCTCGTGGGCGACACCAGCCACCGGCAGGGCCTGAGGGGCTTCGGCGCGCGACCGGATCAGGGTCTCCAACTCCTGGCCGAGGCGGGAAAGCTCAAGCCCGGCGGACTGAATCTCCCGCGTCAGGCGCTGGTTCTCCTCCTGCAGGCCGCGCCGTTGCACGGCCTCCAGCACGCCGGTGACCAGGGTTTCCGTCCCCACCTCGCGGGAGAGCAGGTGACAGGAGAGGGCCGGCGGCAGTTCGGCGGCGGTGCTGGCTATCAGGTCGGGAGCCGCCAGTAGCAGGAAGCCCGCCTCCGGCTGCAACTGCCCGGCCCGCTCGAGAAAGGCCTGGCCGGCGCTATCGGTAAGGCCCGCATCGGCGACGATGGCATCCACCCGCTGGCCCGCCAGGGCTGCCAGCCCCTCCTCGCCGCCCCCGGCCAGCAACACCCGCAGCTGGGCAGCCTCCAGGGCATGGCCCAGGGTGTGGCGCAGGCTCGGCGCGGCCAGGGCCAGCAATACCGTGGGCGGCAGGCCGGTACGCAGGCGCAGGTGGCTGGGCAGGGACTTGCCGTTGCGCAGCAGGCCGCCGGCCTCCGCCGCCGGCACCGGGCGGCTGAAGTAATAGCCCTGCATTTCGTCGCAGCGGTTGGCCACCAGCAGGGCGATCTGTCCTTCGGTTTCCACCCCTTCGGCCACCACCTTGAGGCGCAGGTTGTGGGCCATGGTGATGACGGCGCGGGTGATGGAGGCATCACCCGGATCGGCGATGATGTCCTGCACGAAGGCCCGGTCCACCTTCACCGCATCCAGGGGCAGGCGCTTCAGGTAGGCAAGGCTGGAATAACCGGTGCCGAAATCGTCCACCGACAGCTTCACCCCCATGGCCTTGAGCCGGTTGAGGACGGCGATGTTGTCCTCGACGTGGCTCATCAGCAGGCTCTCCGTCAGCTCCAGCTCCAGGGCCGCAGCCGGCAGGCCGGTTTCGGCCAGGACCTGCCGCACCTCCTCCACCAGATCGGGGGACTGGAGCTGGCGGGCCGAGAGATTGACTGCCACGGTCAGGGCCTGGTGGCCTTCCTCATGCCAGCGGGCCGCCTGGGCGCAGGCCTGCTGCAAAACCCAGGAACCCACCGGCACGATGAGGCCGGTTTCTTCCAGCAGGGGAATGAATTCCAGGGGCGAGACCAGACCCCGCACCGGATGCTGCCAGCGCAGCAGGGCCTCGAAACCGGTAATGCCGCCATGGCTGCAACTGACCTTGGGCTGGTAGTGGAGGATGAATTCCTGGCGCTGCACCGCCCGGCGCAGGTCCGTCTCCATCTGCAGCTGTTCCTTGACCCGCGCGTTCATGGCGGCGGTGAAGAACTGAAAGTTGTTGCGCCCCAGTTCCTTGGCCCGATACATGGCCGTATCGGCGTTGCGGATGAGCTTTTCCAGGTCGTCGCAATCGTCCGGGTACAGGGTGACGCCGATGGAAGCGGAGACGAACAGCTCCTGCCCCTCCAGGGTCACCGGCAGGCCCAGGGCCTCCACCAGGCGCCGGGCGACGACGGAAACGTCGTATTCCCCCTCGAAATCCGGGATCAGCACGGCGAACTCGTCCCCCCCCAGGCGCCCCACGGTGTCGGAGGCCCGCAGGCAGGTGCTGATGCGCCCGGCCACCTGCTGCAACAGGGCATCCCCGGCCAAATGGCCGAGGGTGTCGTTGATCACCTTGAAGCGGTCCAGGTCGATGAACATCACCGCCAGACGGCCGCCCTGGCGCTCCACCTGGGCCAGAGCGCCCTTCAGGCGCTCGCGGAAGAGCAGGCGGTTGGGCAGGCCGGTGAGGCTGTCGAAGTGGGCCAGATGGGTCAGGCGCTGCTGGGCCTGCACGGTTTCGGTGACGTTGAGGTGCATGACCACGGCCCCCCGGCTGCCCCCGGCATCGAGGGGCGTCACCAGCACCCGGAACCAGCGCTTTTCCTCCGGCGAATGGCAGGCGTACACCAGGGTGAATTCATGCTGCTGGCCATGGATGACGGCACGGATGCCGGCAGCAATGTCCAGGGCCTCTTCCGCCGATTCACCCCAGGCCGTTTCGCAGATCTGGATGTAGTTGCAACCCACCCCAACGGCCTTGGCCGCCAGGTGGTTCTCGGCAGCAAAGCGGCCCCAGGGCTCGTTCACCGCCACGATGCGGCCTTCCATATCGAGGATGGCGATATTGGCCGGCAGGGCGTCGAGCACACTCTTCTGCACGGCCTCGCTGGCCCGCAGGGCATCCCGCTGCAACACCAGGTCGGTGATGTCGGTGCCGACGCCGCCGACACTGTGGGCCTGCCCCTGCTCGTCCTTCATTTCGAAGCTGCGCACGTGCAGCCAGCGCTGGCTGCCATCGGGATGAACCACCCGCACCACTTCGTTCACGCCACCCCGGGGGTTGCGGCGCACCGCTTCACGCATCCGGTCCAGATCGTCGGGATGGATGAAGTGCAGCCAGTCAAAGCGGTTGCGGTAAAGATCGGCCACCGAGCCGCCCCAGTGGGTGGCGTAGGCCGGGTTGGCATAAACCACCCGCTTGGCGGCGATGTCGATGAGCCAGAAGCTCTCGGGAATGTTGTCCGCCAGCTGGATAAAGCGGTTCTCGCCCTGGCGCAGACGGGCCAGGACGCTCTCGGAACCGCGCGCAGTCTGGGGCGCTGGCGGGGATTTGGGCATGATCGGCGGACTCAGGGGTAGAAGCGGGCCAGGTCGATTCCCCATTTGGCCGGTGCTTCATGGGTGACGATGCGGTCGCCGCCGCCGTAGCCGACGGGACGGGAAAGATCCACATCCTGGGGCGGCAGGTAGTAGCGTCGCTTGGCATCATAGATGACCCGCACCAGGGGTTGGAGCAGATTTTTGTCGCGCTGTTCCACCACCACGGCCAGGCGCTCGCTTTCCAGGCGCACCAGGGTACCCACCGGGTAGATGCCGACGCTCTTGACGAAGACCTGGAAGAGAGCCGGATCGAAGTGGTAGCGGCTCCAGTCGAAGAGCTTTCGCATGGCCTCGCCCGGATTGACGCCCCGGTGGTACACCCGCTCGGAAGTGATGGCATCGTACACATCGACGATGGCGGCCATGCGGCCGATCTGGGAAATTTCCTCGCCCTTCAGCCCCTTCGGATAACCGCTGCCATCGAAACGCTCGTGATGGTGTTCCAGGATATCGTGGGCCAGCTGGGGAATGCCCGGCGTCTGGCGCAGCAGGTCCGCCCCCTGAACCACGTGGGATTTGACGTGGAGAAACTCCTCGTCCGACAGCTTGCTCGGCTTCTTGAGGATTTCGCCCTGCACCCGTACATAGCCGATGTCATGCAGCAGCCCGCCCAGGGCCACCTGATGGATGGCGGCCAGATCCATGTCCATGGCCTTGGCGAAGGCGGTCAGCATGGCGCAGACCCCGACGGAATGCTGGTAGATGTAGTCGTCCCGCTGTTGCAGGCGGCGCAGGGTCATCATGGCGTTGCTGTTGCGGATCACCGAATTGGCGATCTTTTCAACCACGGCCTTGACCGAGTCCAGCTCGATCTGGCGCCCCAACCGGGCGTCTTCCATGACGCTGCGAACCAGGCGGGTACCCTCGCTGAAAGCCCCTTTGGCCTTGGCCAATTCCTCCGCCAGGCTGGTGCGCACCGACAGGGGCTTGGCTTCCGGCGCCTCGGCCATCCGCTCCAGCTGCTGCTGGCTCTCCCGGGCGGCCTCGACGGCGGTGGGTGCCGCATCGGCTTCCACATCCATGCCCTTGCCGGTATCGATATAGACCTCACGGATGCCGGCACGGCGAATCTTCTGCAGTTGCTCTTCGGTTTCCAGCAACAGGCTGTTGCGCAGGAAGGGATGGTCCATCCACCCGGCATTGACGTCACTGACGTACATGCCCAGCTTGAGTTGGACCACGGCAATTTTCTTGATCATGAAAGCATCCCGTTGCCGCCCATCGGCCAGCAACCCAGGGTTTCGTAACGAGTGCCCGCCGCGTCCCGGCGGGAGCGCAACAGGCGAAAATTTCGGGCCGTCCAGGCCGGCATATCGGCTGGGTGCCAGGGCGTGGCGGCGGCGCACCGGGCGCCGCGCACCAGGGTGACGTGGGGCACGTAGGGCCGCGCTTCCAGCGTCAGGCCCAGCGCCGCCAGTTCCCCGGCCAGACTGGCGGCCAAGTCGGGCAGGGCCACCGGCGGCCGGGAGCAGCCCAGCCAGAGAATGCCCTGAGCCGGCCAGTAGCCGCCCTGATCCAGGTTAAAGGCAAAGGGCCAGGCGGCCCGGGCCGCTACCCGCTGCCCGGTCTGCAACAGTGCCGGCAGCAAAGACAGGGGCTGTTCGCCGAGGAAGGCCAGGGTCAGGTGCAGGGAATCCTCCGCCATGGGACGGCCGCCCTGTGCGGCCACCTGTTGCCGCCCCAGATCCGCCAGACGGGCAGCCAGGGCTTCTTCGGGCCATAGGGCAAAGAACAGCCGGGCCGCGGGAACGGTCGCGGCAGGCAATGGCGCGGCGCTGGAGAGGGCCACCCTCAGCCTCGCTCGATGAGCGCCACGGCCTGAGCTTCGATGCCCTCCTCCCGCCCGGCAAAGCCCAGGCGTTCGCAGGTCTTGGCCTTGACGTTGACCCGCTGGGCAGGCACCCCCAGATCGTCGGCGATGTGGGCCACCATGGCAGGAATGTGGGGCGCCAGCTTGGGCCGCTGGGCGACCACGGTGGCATCCACATTGACCACCTGCCAGCCGCCCTCGCGCAACAGGTGGAGCACATGGCGCAGCAGGGCGCGGCTGTCGGCACCGCGCCAGCGCAGGTCGGTATCGGGGAAATGGCGGCCGATGTCACCCAGGCCGGCCGCTCCGAGCAGGGCGTCGGTAATCGCGTGAAGCAGGGCATCCGCATCGGAATGGCCGAGCAGGCCCAGTTCATGGGGGATGGTGACACCGCCGAGCACCAGGGGCCGACCGGGCACCAGGGCGTGGACATCCCAGCCCTGGCCGATACGTATTTCCTTGCTCGGAGAGGGAGTGTTGAGGGTGCTCATGCAAAGGCTCCCAGGGCTGCCCGGGGACCCAGGCGGCTGCGCAGGATCGCTTCCGCCAGGCCCAGGTCGGCCGGGTAGGTGACTTTCAGATTGCTGGCATCGCCCTTGACAAGGCGGGGCACCAGCCCTGCAGCTTCAATGGCGCCGGCCTCGTCGGTGACCTGGCGGTGCTGCTCCAGGGCGTCGCGCAGCAGGCCGTAGCGGAACATCTGGGGCGTCTGGGCCTGCCACAGACCGTCCCGGGGGACAGTGGCGGCCACGCGCTGATGGCCGTCGGCCCGCTTCAGGGTGTCGGCTACCGGCACGGCGAGAATGCCGCCCACCGGGTCGTCCGCCAATTCCCCCACCAGGGCATCGATGTGGGCCGCCGCCAGGCAGGGCCGGGCGGCGTCGTGTACGAGAATCCAGTCATCTTCTGCCGCGGCCAGTTGCGCCGCCCGCAGGCCGGCCGCAACGCTGTCGGCCCGGGTGGCACCGCCCTGGAAAATAGTTTCCAGCTTGGCCCCCAGGGGGCTCCAGTCGTGGCGCTGCCAATACTCGTCTTCCGGGGATAGCACCACCCACACCCGGTCGATGGCGGAATGACGGCACAGGGCAGCCAAAGTGTGGTGCAACAGGGGTTGCCCCGCCAGGGGCAGGTACTGCTTGGGAATGTCGCTCCCGAAGCGGGAGCCGCTGCCGGCGGCAGGAACGATTGCGTAGTGTCGGGCCATGCATTAATTTTAACAGCAGGGGACCCATCCCGGCTGCCCAAAGCGGCCCGGAACGAGGGTTTTCCCGGGACCCGGCCCGGCCATTCCGACGCCCAATAATCAGAACGAATAAGATCGCCATGGAAAACACCTTTCTCACTGAGACCGGCCTTGAATTCGCCCAGGCTTTTCTCCTCAGCCTGGGAGTCGGCCTGCTCATGGGCCTGGAGCGGGAACGCCACCCCTCTTCCCGGGCTGGGCTGCGCACCTTCGCCCTCACCGCCCTGCTCGGCACCATCTGCGGCCTGCTGGGGGAACGGGCCGGTTCGGAATGGGTGCTGGCCGCCGGCCTGCTGGTGATCGGCGGCATGATGCTGTCCGCCTACCAATCCCGGCCGGATGTGAACGATCCCGGTACCACCTCGGTGGTGGCCCTGCTGCTGGCCTATTCTTTCGGCGCCATGATCTGGTACCAGGAACAGACCCTGGCGGTGATGCTCGCCATCCTCACCACCATCCTGCTCTACTTCAAAACCGAGCTGCACCTGATGACGGAAAAGCTGACCCGCAAGGACCTCATCTCCATCCTGCAGTTCGGCGTTCTCTCCTTGGTCATCCTGCCCATCCTGCCCAACCAGGGCTTTGGCCCCTACCTGGCCCTCAACCCCTACCAGGTGTGGTGGATGGTGGTGCTGATCTCCGGCATGAGCCTGGCGGGCTATGCCGCCCTGCGCATCTTCGGCCAGCAGCACAGCGGCGCCCTGATCGGCCTGATGGGGGGCCTGGCCTCCTCCACCGCCATCACCCTGGTCTATTCCCGGCACGTCAAGGCAACGCCGGACCTGCTGCGCCTCTCCATGGTGGTGATCCTCACCGCCAACCTGGTGGTGCTGGTGCGCCTGGGCCTGCTGGCCGCCATGCTGCAGCCGGAACTGTTGCCCCGCCTGCTGCCGGCCCTGGGAGGCGGCCTGCTGCTGGGCATGGTGGTAATCGGCTGGGCATGGCGCCATTTGGGGGCCCACAGTGATCAGCCGGAAACGGCCCTGAACCTGCATAACCCGGCGGAGATCCGCACCGCCCTCACCTTCGGTTTCATCTACGCCGTGGTCCTGCTGCTCTCCGCCTGGTTCTCCGACATTGCCGGCTCCCAGGGCCTGTACGCCATTTCGCTGATTTCCGGCTTCACCGATGTGGATGCCATCACCCTTTCCTCCCTGCGCCTCTTCGGCATGGGCAAGCTGCCGCTGACGGATGCGGTGAACTCCATCGTCATCGCCTTCCTCGCCAACCTGGTCTTCAAGCTGGGCATCGTCCTCTCGGTAGCCGGCCCGGCCCTGGGCCGGCGCATCGGCGCCGGTTTCCTGGCCCTCGCCCTGGGCACCCTGGGGGGCTGGGCCTACACCCAGATTTAGCCTGGAATCCGGATGGGAATCTGGCTTGAAACTCGATCTTGAAACTCGATCTTGAAACCTGACCTGAACATCGCGCCCTGATTCAGACCCACACCCGCTGCCGGAGGCCCCCATGCCAGTTCCCCGCCCAACCGCCGTTGCCGGCCTGTTCTACCCGGCCGACCCCACCGAACTGCGACGGGAACTGCGCCACTACCTGGCCAATGCCGCCCCGGTGCCTCACCTTGGCGCCATCAAGGCCCTGGTGGTACCCCATGCCGGCTACATCTATTCCGCTGCCGTGGCGGCCGCCGCCTACAGCGCCCTGGCGCCCCAGGCAGCACGTATCCGCCGCGTCATTCTCCTCGGCCCCACCCACCGGGTACCGGTGCACGGCATGGCGGTACCGGCAACCGACACCTTCCTCTCGCCCCTAGGCCCCATTCCCCTGGATCAGGCAGCCCGGCAAGCCATTGCCGACCTGCCCGGCGTGGTCGTCGACGACCAGCCCCACGCACGGGAACACGCCCTGGAAGTGCAACTGCCCTTCCTGCAAACAGTGCTGGGTAGCTTTGAGCTGCTGCCCCTGGCAGTCGGCCATTGCCCGCCTGAAACAGTGGCTGCGGTGCTGGAACGCCTGTGGGATGGCGACGACACCCTGATCGTCGTCAGTTCCGACCTTTCCCATTACCTGCCCTACCCCCAGGCCCGGCGCCAGGATGAGGCCACCAGCCGCCAGGTGCTGGCCCTGGATGCGGCCCTGGAGCACGACCAGGCCTGCGGTGCCACCCCCCTCAACGGCCTGCTGTTGCAAGCCCGGCGCCATGGCCTGGTGCCCCGGCTGCTGGACCTGCGCAACTCCGGCGACACTGCCGGCAGCCGAGAAGAGGTGGTGGGCTACGCCGCCTTCGCGTTCACCCCGGAGACGACGCCATGAGCTCCGACACTGACAGTAGAACCAACGGCCTAGGCAGCCATGAGAATGGCCGCCACACGGCCAGCCAGATCGATGGCGGTCAACTGCTGGCCCTGGCCCGCCAGGCCATCGCCGCCCGGCTGGAGTCTGCCGACACCGCAATGCCAACACCGCTGGAGGCGGCACTGACGCGGCCGGGAGCCTGCTTCGTCACCCTGACCCGGGACGGACGCCTGCGGGGCTGCATCGGCAGCCTGGAGGCCTGGCGCCCCCTGGCCGAAGACCTGCGGGAAAACGCCCTGGCCGCCGCCTTTCGTGATCCCCGCTTTGCCCCCGTGAGCCAGGAAGAATGGCCCCGCATCCGCATCGAGGTTTCCGTGTTGGAAGCCCCCCGCCCCTTGCCGGTGGCGAACGAGGCCGAGGCTCTGGCCCAGCTGGTGCCCGGCCGTGACGGCGTGATCCTGCGCCACGGCCGGCACTGCGCCACCTTCTTGCCCCAGGTCTGGGACAGTCTGCCGGAACCTCGGACGTTTCTTGGCGAACTGAAGCGCAAGGCCGGCCTGGCACCGGATTTCTGGGCAGCAGACCTGGAATTGGCGGTCTACGCTGTCCACAAGTGGAAGGAAGGAGAATTGCCATGAGCCGTGCCGCAGACCTCCCCACCGGCAGCTCCGCCCAGGTGCCGGAAAGCGCCCATCCGGGCCGCTGGTGGCACACCCTGGAGGATGGCCGCCTGCAATGCGATCTCTGCCCCCGGGACTGCCGCCTCCACGACGGCCAGCGGGGCGCCTGCTTCGTACGCCAGGCCGCCGGGGGCGCCATGGTGCTGACCACCTACGGCCGCTCCTCCGGCTTCTGCCTGGACCCGGTGGAAAAGAAGCCTCTCAACCACTTCTACCCAGGCACCGCCATCCTTTCCTTCGGTACCGCCGGCTGCAATCTGGCCTGCAAGTTCTGCCAGAACTGGGACATTTCAAAATCCCGGGACATGGACCGGCTGATGGATGCCGCCAGCCCCGAAGCCATCGCCCAGGCCGCCCGCCGCCTGGGGGCCCCGGCCGTGGCCTTTACCTACAACGACCCGGTGATCTTCGCCGAATACGCCATGGATACGGCCCAGGCGTGCCGCGAAGCAGGCATCCGCAGCGTTGCCGTCACCGCCGGCTACATCCATGCCGCACCGCGGCGGGAATTCTTCGCCCTGATGGATGCCGCCAACGTAGACCTCAAGGCCTTCACCGACGATTTCTACTTCCGCCTGTGCGGCGGCCACCTGCAGCCGGTGCTCGACACTCTGGCCGACATCCACCACCGGACCGACTGCTGGCTGGAGATCACCACCCTGCTCATTCCCGGCGAGAACGATTCCGACCCGGAAATCCGCGCCCTGGCGGGCTGGATCGCCCGGGAACTGGGGCCCGAGGTCCCCCTGCATTTCAGCGCCTTCCACCCGGACTGGAAATTCCAGGCCGCGCCGCCGACGCCCGCCGCCACCCTCAGCCGGGCCCGGCAGATCGCCCAGGAAGCGGGCTTGCATTTCGTTTACACCGGCAACGTGCACGACCCGGAAGGCGGCACCACCGCCTGCCCGCACTGCCACACCCCCCTCATCGTGCGGGACTGGTACCGCCTGGAAAGCTATCGCCTGACACCCGGCGGCGGCTGCCCGGAATGCGGCCACCCCCTGGCCGGCCGCTTCGGCCCCCAGGCCGGGGATTTCGGCCCGCGGCGCCAGCCGGTGCACCTGGGGCCACCCTCACCGGCCTGACGGGCGCAAAGCTCCGGCAAAGCCGCAATTGCTGCACAGCAACATGCCCAAGGGGTAGGCCATGAGGAAGGCGCCCGGCCAATACCGGCGGGCCTTCCCGCCCTTTTCCCGTTTCTCCGAATACAGAGCCAATCCCCCTGACCGTGGCGACTCCATGGTTTATTGCGCAGTTTGCTGACCTGGATCAAAAGCTGCCGGCGAACTGTGGAATTCCCCACAAGACGTTGTAGGGCTTTTATGCTAGATTTTTGCATCGCACAAATTCACAAAAACCCGCCAAACCGAACCCGGCAACGCCGGAAGTTATTGCTCAGGGGCAAGTCATGCACGAAGAAGAACATTATCTGACCAGTCTGTTCGAACCCAAGTCCGTCGCCGTCATTGGCGCCTCGGACCGGGAGCACTCGGTCGGCAACATCATCTACCGCAACATCGCCGCCGCCGGCTACAAGGGCCGCCTCTATCCCATCAACCCGAAGCACGACACCGTGCAGGGTGTTCAGTCCTACAAATCCATCGAGGAAATCGGCGCCCGCGTTGATCTGGCAGTGATCGCCACCCAGGCCCGCAGCGTGCCGGCCATCATTGAGCAGTGCGGCCGCAGTGGCGTCAAGAATGTGGTGGTCATCACCGCCGGCTTTGCCGAGGCTGGCCATTCCGGCGCCGCCCTGGAACGCAAGATGATCGAGATCGCCCGCAGCTACGGCGTGCGCATCCTCGGCCCCAACTGTCTGGGCCTGATCCGGCCGGTGCAGGGACTCAACGCCACCTTCGCCAACATTTCCGCCAATCCGGGCAACCTGGCCCTGGTCTCCCAGTCCGGTGCCCTGTGCACGGCCATTCTCGACTGGGCCAAGGTCAATGACGTGGGCTTCTCCTCGGTCATTTCCACCGGCGGCTCCGCCGACATCGACTTCGGCGAGATTCTCGACTACCTGGTTTACGACAACCGCACCCACTAC
This sequence comes from Azospira sp. I13, assembly GCF_003112695.1. Lineage (GTDB taxonomy): Bacteria > Pseudomonadota > Gammaproteobacteria > Burkholderiales > Rhodocyclaceae > Azospira. Next base: position 159,135 of record NZ_BFBP01000003.1, on the reverse strand, counting down.
ATCCTCATGTATGTGGAAGGCATCCGTAATTCCCGCCGCTTCATGAGCGCCCTGCGCTCCGCCGCCCGCATCAAGCCCATCCTGCTGCTCAAGGCCGGCCGCTACGAATCCGGTTCTGCCGCTGCCCAGGTGCATTCGGGCATGGCCCTGGGTTCCGACGCGGTGTTTGATGCGGCCCTGAAGCGGGCCGGCGTGGTACGGGTGCGTAACATCGGCCAGCTGTTCTACGCGGCCAAGGGCCTGGCTTCCAAGTTCCGTCCCGACGGCAACAAGCTGCTGATCATCACCAACGGCGGTGGCCCCGCTGCTATGGCGGCAGACCGGGCAGCCGAGCTGGGCATTCCCCTGGCCAACCTTTCCCAGTCCACCATCGCCTCCCTCAACGCGGTGCTGCCGCCCACCTGGTCCCACGCCAACCCGGTGGACATCGTCGGCGATGCCACCCCGGAACGCTACCGGGAAGCCATTCTGGCCGGCACCCAGGACCCGGAGGTGGACGGCATTCTGGTGATGCTGACGCCCCAGGCCATGACCCAGCCAGAAGAAGTGGCCAAGGCGGTGATCGCCGCCACCGAATCCGGCACCAAGCCCATCGTCGCCTGCTGGATGGGCGAACAGCAGACCCTGGCGGCCCGCCGCATGATGACCGAGGCCGGCATTCCCTCCTTCCGCATGCCGGAAACGGCAGTGGACCTGTTCTCCCACATTTCCACCTATTACCGTAACCAGAAGCTGCTGCTGCAGACGCCGGAACCCATTTCCCGCCAGGCCAAGACGGCCACCGAAGGCGCCAAGATGCTGATCGAGGCAGTGCTCTCGGAACGGCGCAAGGTCTTGTCTGAAATGGAATCCAAGTCGGTGCTGCGCTCCTTCAAGATTCCGGTGGCCCAGACCATGGTGGCCCGCACCCCCACCGAAGCCCTGCTGTTGGCCGAGCAGATCGGCTTCCCCGTGGCCATGAAGGTGGACTCCCCCGATCTGGTGCGCAAGTCCGAAGTGGGCGGCGTGCGCCTCAACATCGTCTCTGCCGCTGCGGTGCGCAACGCTTACCACGACATTCTCGACACCGTGGGCCGCAATGTCCCCAACGCCCGCATCAATGGTGTCTCCATCGAGCCTTTCGTGGCCCGCCCCAACGGCCGGGAACTGAAGGTCGGCGTCATCCGCGACCGGGTCTTCGGGCCGGTCATCACCTTCGGCGTCGGCGGTGCCGAGTGCGAAATCTTCGGCGACACCGCCGTGGCTCTGCCGCCCATGAACAGCTATCTGGTGGAAGACCTGATCCGCAACACCCGGGCGGCCAAGATTCTGGGCGAATACCGCAACATGCCGCCGGTGAACATGGATGCCCTGGAAGACGTGCTGCTGCGCATCTCCCAGATGGTCTGTGAGTTGCCCTGGCTGCAGGAGCTGGACCTGAATCCGCTGATCGTCGATGAAAACGGCGCCGTCGCCGCCGATGCCCGCATCGTCATCGACTTTGCCCCGGCTTCCGGCGACCGCTATTCCCACATGGCCATCCACCCCTACCCCGTCCATCTGGTGGAAGACTGGGTGCTGCCCGACGGCCAGGTGGTGGTGGTGCGCCCCATCCGCCCGGAAGATGCGGAACTGGAGAAAGCCTTCGTGGCCGCCCTGTCCGACGAATCCAAGTATTTCCGTTTCATGGACACCCTGCGGGAGCTGACCCAGTCCATGCTGGTGCGCTTCACCCAGATCGACTACGACCGGGAAATGGCCTTCGTCGCCGTCACCGAGGAGGGGGGCCAGGAGGTCCAGGTGGGTGTTTCCCGCTACGTTTCCAACCCGGACGGCGAGACGGTGGAATTCGCCCTGGCGGTGGCCGATGGCTGGCAGAAGCGGGGCGTCGGCCGCAAGCTCATGTCGGCCCTCATCGACTGTGCCCGGGCCAAGGGTTACCGCGCCGTGGTGGGGGACGTGCTGGCCCTCAACTCCAAGATGTTCAAGCTGATGACCAGTCTGGGCTTCACCATCCACCCCCATCCGGAAGATCCGGCCGTGAAGCGGGTCATCAAGCCCCTGCACGACTGACGCCGTTCAAAAGGGGGCGGGGTCCGGGCCGAACCGCATGTCGGGGCGGCCCCGGAATCCCCCGCCCTCGCCAACAAAGTAAAAGGGCCAGGCATATCGCCTGGCCCTTTTCTATTCATCGATCCCGTTGCTACGGCACCTCCACTTTCGGAAGCCCGGGCGGGAGTGGATTTACTTGCTGTTCACGTCGTAGGGGTAAGCCTTCTGGGCGACCTTGGCGGCCTTGAAGCCTTCCTGCTCTTCCTTCGGCAGTTCCTTGTCCCACCAGATGGCCCGGCCCTGGCGCTGGTCTTCGACCCATTCCGGATTCTTGGCCAGCATTTCACGCATGAACTTGGTGTGGTCGGATTCGTACAGGGCCATGCCGCAAACTCCCAGTTTGGTTAGACGGTTGCAGGTGAAGGAAGAAAATCGACGAGGATTATAGCCCAAGATGGCGCGCCGCCCGGAATTGCCGCTTTTGCGGCGCCGCGCCTTGACACTGCGGATTTCATTACGTTAACGTCAACGTAAATAAACAATATAAAAAGCGTTACGCGATCCAGGCAGGGGGGAGTCGGGCCGACCACGGCCGATTCACGCGCTCAGGACGACCTGACCACACAGGTGCGTCCGTTCTTCCTGTCTTGTCGCGCGTCTCACCAAGTGTTTTCGTACTTAACGACAAAACAGAGGAGAACGTGTTGTCTGCAACTGAAGCTTTCCTGAAAGCCCGCGACTTCCTGCTGGCTCACCGCACCGATTACACCACCGCCTACAACGGCTTCCAGTGGCCCCAGCTGACCGAGTTCAACTGGGCTCTCGACCACTTCGACGTGATGGCCAAGGGCAACGACAAGCCGGCCCTGTGGATCGTCGAGGAAGACGGCACCGAGCACAAAATTTCCTTCGCCCAGATGTCCGCCCGTTCCAATCAGGTGGCCAACTGGCTCAAGGCCCAGGGGGTCAAGCGGGGCGACCGCATCCTGATGATGCTGGGCAACGAAGTGCCCCTGTGGGAAACCATGCTCGGCTGTATCAAGCTGGGCGCCGTGCTGATTCCCGCCACCACCCTGCTCACCCCGGAAGACCTGCGCGACCGCCTGGATCGGGGCCAGGTCAAGCACGTCATCATCGGCGCTGCCCACACCGACAAGTTCGCCGACCTGGCGGGCGACTACACCCGCATCTGCGTCGGCGCCGAGCCGGCCGGTTGGAAAGCCTTCAAGGACAGCCACACCACTTCCACCGAATACACCCCGGACGCCGCCACCAAGGTTTCCGACCCGCTGCTGCTGTACTTCACCTCCGGCACCACCTCCAAGCCCAAGCTGGTGCTGCACACCCACCAGAGCTACCCGGTGGGCCACCTGTCCACCATGTACTGGATCGGCCTGCAGCCCGGCGACATTCACCTCAACATTTCCTCCCCCGGCTGGGCCAAGCACGCCTGGAGCTGCTTCTTCGCCCCCTGGAATGCCGGCGCCTGCATCTTCCTCTACAACTACAGCCGCTTCTCCGCCAAGTCCATGCTGGGTGTGCTGGAGAAGTACCAGGTCACCACCATGTGCGCACCCCCCACCGTGTGGCGCATGATGATCCAGGAAGACCTGGCAGCCTATAAGGGCCGCCTGAAGATTCGCGAACTGATCGGTGCCGGTGAGCCCCTTAATCCGGAAATCATCGAGCAGCTGCAGAACGCCTGGAACATCACCATCCGTGACGGCTTCGGCCAGACCGAAACCACCGCCGAAATCGGCAACACCCCGGGCCAGCCCCTCAAGCCCGGCTCCATGGGCCGCCCCCTGCCGGGCTACCAGGTGGTACTGGTGGATAGCGAAGGCCACGAAGCGGCCGAAGGTGAAATCTCCCTCAAGCTCAACCCACGCCCCCTGGGCCTGATGGTGGGTTACTCCGGCGACGCCGAAAAGACTGCCGAAGTGATGCGCGATGGCGTTTATCACACCGGCGACGTGGCCACCAAGGATGAAGACGGCTACATCACCTACGTGGGCCGGGCGGACGACGTGTTCAAGGCCTCCGACTACCGCATCTCTCCCTTCGAGCTGGAATCCGTGCTGATCGAGCACCCGGCTGTGGCCGAAGCTGCAGTGGTGCCCTCCCCCGATCCCGTGCGCCTGGCCGTGCCCAAGGCCTATGTGATCCTGCGCAACGGCGAGAAGCCCTCCAAGGAACTCGCGAAGGACATCTTCACCTTCCTGCGCGCCAATCTGGCCCCCTACAAGCGCATCCGCCGCCTGGAGTTCTCCGACCTGCCGAAGACCATCTCCGGCAAGATCCGCCGGGTTGAACTGCGGGCCAACGAAGCCAAGCGCCGCAATGCCAACGAGAAGGGCGAGTGGGAGTTCTTCGAAGAAGACTTCCCCGACCTGAAGGGCTAAGCTTCTCGGCTCGTGAAAACAAAAACGGCGGACCTGCGGGTCCGCCGTTTTTCATTCATGGCACGCCAGCCAAGCCGAGCCAATTCCAGCCAAGTCCAGCTAATCCAGGCCAAGGCTGGCGCCACCTTTGGCCCTACTGGTACACGATGGGCTGGGCGGACCCCGCGCAATAATCAGAGAGAAAATCGTCCACGGTTTCAGTGTCCGTCCCCTCACCCACCACTTCCCGGATGGCCCGGTGAAAATGCTCTGCCTGGGCGCCCTGAATGAACAGGGAGCGATTCCCGGTCTTGTCCACCAACTCGAAACCGTACTGGGCCGGGTAGGCCAGAACCGAATATTCGTCGCTGCTGTAGAACATGTCCATGATCGGGTCCTCTCGTGTTGAAACGCAGGGCGGCCAGTTTTCCTTTCCGCGTCTTCATCTCCCACATGGGAGCGCTACCCTCCGTTTTCAAGAGTATGAACCCGCAGGGGGAAAAAAGTGCCCCCAATTTCCTATCCCGGTTTTCCCGAGGGTGTTCTGGAGCCGCTACACTGCCGGCTTCGCCAAGGAGACCGACCATGCCCTGCCGTTGCGCCTGGGTCAGTGACGACCCGCTGTATCAGCATTACCACGACACCGAATGGGGCGTCCCCCTGCGGGATTCGGCCCGGCTGTTCGAATTCCTTCTACTCGAGGGCGCCCAGGCCGGTCTCTCCTGGATCACCATCCTGAAGAAGCGGGAAACCTACCGCCTCGCCTTCGACCACTTCGCCCCCCTGCGCATGGTGGCCTATGACGAGGCCAAGGTGGCCAGCCTGCTGGCAGATCCGGGCATCGTGCGCAACCGGCTCAAGGTGGCCGCCTTCATCCAGAACGCCCGGGCCTGGTTGCAGCTGTGCGAGGACGAGGGCGATATAGCGGCCTACCTGTGGCAGTTCGTCGGCGGCGCACCACGACAGAACCGCTGGGCCAGCATCGCCGAAGCACCTACCCGTACCGCCGAATCCGATGCCATGAGCAAGGCCCTGGCCAAGCGGGGCTTCAAGTTCGTCGGCTCCACCATCTGCTACGCCTTCATGCAGGCCACCGGCATGGTCAATGACCACACCACCGACTGCTTCCGCCATCGGGAGCTGGCAGTGCCGGGCGTCACCCTCCTGTAACCGGCGGCTGTTAGAAATCTCCTACCGTCGCCCTTTCAGGAGAGTTCCCCATGTACGACCTGCAACCCACCGCCGCCGCCCTGCAGCAGGGCTCCCTCAATGCCGTGGCCAGCATCGCCGGCCGGCTTCTCGATTCCGGCATCCGCTCCCTGGATATCTGCAGCGCCGCCCGCCAGGAGCTGCTGGCCTCCCTGGCCCAGGCCCAGCCCGCAGCTGCCGGCCAGCCGCCTCTGGATTCCGGCAAAGCGGTGGATACCCTGCACCGCCACTCCCTGGCCCTCACCCACGAGAGCCTGGAGGCCCTCCTGGCCTTGCAGGAAGAGGCTATTCGCTTCTTCGAGAGCCACAGCCACGGCCTCAATGCCTTCGTCGCCCACAGTATCGACAAGGCCGGCAAGAGCCTGCCGGTGGAAATTCTGCCGGCCGTGGGCCTGTTTCGCAGCAGTGTGGCGAACCTGGACAATGCCCTGGTGAACCTGGCCGAAACCGCTGCCCAGACCGCTAGCCAGATCGAAAAGACCCTGCTGGAAGAAAACGCCGCCCAGGCCCAGAAATCCGCAGCTGCCTCCCGTCGCAAGAGCGCCTGAAGTGGCCTTGCCGGGCGGAGCCCCCGCCGCCCGGCTACAATAGCGCCCCGCCCTTCACGCGAGCACTTCCGCCATGTCGGCCAAGAATCCCCTCGGCAACACCCCCAATACCTCCGCCAATACCCAGTTCCACGGCCTCGATGCCGTACGCCTCACCCTGCCCGACGGCAGCACCGCCGTCATCAGCGCCTTTGGCGCCCAGGTCCTCTCCTGGGTTCCGGCCGGTGGCGGCGAACGTCTCTACCTCAGCCCCAAGGCCGATTTCAGTGGCAAGGCACCGATCCGCGGCGGCGTGCCGGTGATCTTTCCCCAGTTCGCCGAGCGTGGCCCCCTGCCCAGGCACGGCTTTGCCCGCACTGCCGCCTGGGCCCTGGAAGAATGGCGCGAGCAACCGGAAGCGGAAGAAGGCGGCTTCGCCTGCGCCGTGTACAGCCTGCAGGCGGATGAAGCCACTCGGGCCCTGTGGCCCCACGACTTCAAGGCCGAACTGACCGTGGCCCTGACCCGGGATCGCCTGGATATCGAACTGGAAGTGGAAAATCCCGGTAGCGAGGCCCTGGAATTCACCTGTGCCCTCCACACCTACCTGCGTGTCAAGGAAGTGGAAAACGCCACCCTCACCGGCCTCCACGGCAGCCGCCGGCTACTGCCGGGCAGCCAGGAAACGAAGATTGAAAGCGGGCCGGAACTGATGGTGGAAGACGAGGTGGACGACGTCTATCTCAACGTGCCCCGCCCCCTGCTGCTGAAAGACGGGCGCCAGGCCCTGGCCATCGCCAGTGAAGGTTTTACCGACGTGGTGGTGTGGAATCCCTGGGAAACGAAATGCGCCGGCCTGCCGGACATGCCTGCCAACGGCTTCCGCCATATGTTGTGCGTCGAATCCGCCGCCGTGGGCAAGCCGGTCAGCGTGGCGCCGGGGGAAGCCTGGTGGGGTCGCCAGACCCTGGTCACCCTGGACGCGGCCTAATACCCGGCCACAGTGGGACAACAGGGCGGCAACGCCGCCCGCTCCCGACGCCACGGTGGCAACACCGTGGCGACACCACAGCATCACCGCAGCAGCCCGGTATCTGCACCCCGCTACCGTTCAGCCAGCCGCCAGGGCCTGGCTGACCTTGCGCATTTCATCCTGTAGTTGCCGTACCAGGGGGACCAGCCCTTCCGGGTTGCCCGCCTTGGCCTGCAACTCCAGTTCCCGGGCCAGTCGGCTGCCCTGGTCGGCACTGAAAGTGGCCATCAAGCCCTTGTAGGTGTGGGCTTCCCGGGCCAGGGCCGTCATATCCGTTGCAGCCAGGGCTTCATCCAGGCGTTGCAGGTAGGCCGGCAACTCGGTGGCATACATCTGCACCAGCATGGCAAACAGTTCCTCGTCGCCATCCAGGCGCTCCACCGCTTCCTTCCGGTTGCACACCGGCGTCTCGCCCGGAAGCGGCATGGCCGGGGCCGCCGGGGCCGCCGGAGCCGCTCCGCCGGCGGCGGGCGTTTCGAGGCGCCGCCAGAGGGGCAGCACATCGGCAATGGCGGTGAAAAATTCATCCCGGCGGATGGGCTTGGAGACATAGGCATCCATGCCCGCCTCCAGGCAACGCTCCCGGTCGCCGGCCATGGCATTGGCGGTCATGGCGACGATGGGGATATGGCGGCCGTCGGCAGCGGCGGACTCCTGCTCCCGGATGCGCCGGGTGGCTTCCAGCCCGCCCATCACCGGCATCTGCATATCCATGAGAATCAGGTCGAAGGTCTGGCGCTCCAGGGCGTCCAGGGCTTCCTGGCCGTTGCCGGCCACCACCACCGTGTGGCCGCGCTTGTGCAGCAGGGTGACCACCAGCTTCTGGTTCACCGGGTTGTCTTCCGCCAACAGCAGATGCAGGGGCGGCAGGGCTACTTCCTTTTCGCTATCGGCAAACACCAGGCCGCCGCCGGGGGCGCTGGCGGCCTGGGCCGGGCTCAGGCGCACGGTGAAGTGGAAGGTGCTGCCGGCCGCCGAGTTGTTTTCGACCCACAGCTGCCCTTCCATCAGGCGCACCAGGCGCATGCAGATGGTCAGCCCCAGCCCGGTACCGCCGAAACGCCGGGTGACTGAACTGTCGGCCTGGGAGAAGGCTTCGAAAATCAGCTGCTGCTTGTCCGGCGGCACGCCGATGCCGGTGTCGCTGACGAAGAAGTGCAGTAGATCGTCCTCCGCCCGCACCCGCACGGCAACGCGCCCTTCCTCGGTGAACTTGATGGCATTGCCCACCAGATTGATGAGGATCTGCCGCAACCGTCCCGGGTCCCCCATGTAGCCATCCGGCAGGCCGGCGGGGACTTCATAGACCAGGGCCAAGCCACGCTGGCGAGCCCGCAGTTCAAGGGGCGCCAGGGTATCCCGCAGGAGCTGGCGCAGGTTGAAGTGGATGGTTTCCAGCTCCAGCTTGCCGGCCTCGATCTTGGAGAAGTCGAGGATGTCGTTGATGATCACCAGCAGCGCGTCGGCGGAGGATTTGACCATCTGCAGGTAATCCCGCTGCTCGCCGTTCAGCTCTGTCTCCAGGGCCAGGTCGGTCATGCCGAGGATGCCGTTCATGGGGGTACGGATTTCGTGGCTCATGTTGGCCAGGAACTCGCCCTTGGCCCGATTGGCGGATTCGGCGGATTCCTTGGCCAGCTGCAGTTCCCGTTCTGCCTGCTTGCGTTCGGTGATGTCCCGATAGAGCCAGAGATGGCCCCGGTAATCCTCCGGCTGGGCCACCTGGGGGAAGAGGTAGATGGGAATGTAGTCCCGCTCCACCACCCGGCCGTCGGTGAGGACGATTTCCTCCCCCACCACCGGCAGCCGTCCGGCAACGATCTGTTCGGCCTGGGGCACCGCCTTCTGCCCCTGCTCGCTGTCGGCGAAGAGGCGCTCCAGGTGGTCGAGCACCAGGCGGCAATCGACGCCCACCAGTTCCTGGGGTTCCACATCCAGATTGAAGAGCTGGCCCAGGGCCTGGTTGGCCAGGACCACCTGGCGGTTTTCATCCTCCACCAGAATGGCCGTCTGCATGCTCTCGATCAGGGCCGAGAGGCGGGAGGTGGTGGCCATCAGGTAATCCTCGTCCCGCTTGCGTTCGGTGATGTCCTGGAAGGCGGCCACGGTGCCGGTGAAGCGATCGCCTTCAAAAAGGGGGACGGAAACTACGGAAATGGGGAAGACCCGGCCATCCCGGCGGGTGAAGGCATCCAGTTCAGAGCGGAAGGGGCGGCTGGCCACGGCGCTGGCGTGGAGCGGGCATTCGTCCTTGACCACCGGGAAGCCGGTGGCGGTCTGGAAGTGCACGGCGTCGTGCAGATCCTGACCCAGCAGGTCCTGGCGATCCCAGCCAAGGAGATGCTCGGCCTCGGCGTTGACGAAGGTGCAGCGCCCCTCCACGTCGGTGGCGACAACACCCTCGCCCAGGGCATCGGTGAGGCTTTTGAGGAAGCGGTTGCTTTCCTCGATGGTTTCTTCCTGCTGCTTGAGGCGTCTAGAGGCCCGGTTGAGGGCATCGTAAAGCTCGCGGATTTCCAGGTTGCCGCCATAGGTCGGCAGGGTGGTGCCCCGCAACACATCCAGGCGGGAGGCGAAATCCGAAGCCTGGCGCAAGGCCCGCAGGGGCCGTACGAGAAAGAGCAGCAACAGGGCGGTGCTGCCGAGAATGGCGATCAGGGCCGTGACGATGCTGTCTTCCCAGATGCGGCGTTCCGCCACGGTCAGCAAGTCCAGGCCGATTTCCACCCGCAACCAGCCCAGGGTCTTGCCGCTCACCACCGGCTGCCAGAGCAGGAGGCGGCGCTCCTTGGCATTTTCTTCGATCTGGGTGAAAGCCTCCCTGATGGGTCCCTCGGCATTGGCCGGCAGGACCAGGCTGGGCTGGCCATAGACCGCCACCGGCTCTCGATCACCCCGTTCCTTGCCCACCGCGGCCAGCACCTTGCCGGAGGGGTCGGCCAGCACCAGGGAACGGATGTCCTGATGCTCGGCGGAGCGCAGCAGGAAATATTCCAGGGCCGCGCCGTCGCCAAGCACCAACTGGGTGGCGGCGGTGAGAGCAATGTTGTGGGCCAGGGCCTGGCTGTGGCGGGCAATGGTCTCCTGGGTCAGGGCCGATTGCTGGCGCACCGTGTAGGCGGTGAAAGCGAAGACGGTGAAGATGAAGAGGATGGACACCAGCATCGCCACCTGGGAGCTGATGCGATAGGGCAAAAGCCCGAATTTGGCGACAGGAACGGTGGGCTTCGTGTCCATGGGCGGCGGCCGGAGAGCGGGATCGGGAAGGCGGAACTGCTGGCAATCGGGAAGCCCAAACGGGAATCTCGGAAACGGCCCCAAAGGTGGCCGCAACGCCGCGCCAGCAGCGGACTTTTTGTCGTCGAGTATAGCAGAGGCGCCATGGACAGCCCGCCGGAAAGCCGCCATAATCGGCCGACCCAAGCTTGGCAGTTCCCCCTGAGTCCCCTCCCATGAAGTTCCTCTTCGATCTCTTCCCGGTCATCCTCTTTTTCATCGCCTTCAAGGTTGCCGGCATCTACGTCGCCACGGCGGTGGCCATTGTCGCCACCTTCGCCCAGATCGGCTGGCTGAAGGCACGGCGCAAGCCGGTGGATACCATGCTGTGGATCAGCCTGGCCATCATCGTTGTCTTCGGTGGTGCCACCCTAATGCTGCACGACGAGACCTTCATCAAGTGGAAGCCCACGGTGCTCTACTGGCTCTTTGCCCTGATTCTCGGCGGTGCCAGCCTGTTTTTCCGGCGTAACCTGATCCGCAAGCTGCTGGCCGACAAGATGGAACTGCCCGAGGCCGCCTGGAACCGCCTCAACCTGTCCTGGATCACCTTCTTCAGCCTCATGGGGGGCCTCAACCTCTATGTGGCCTTCAACTACCCCACGGAAACCTGGGTCAATTTCAAACTGTTTGGCGGCATGGGCCTGATGCTGGCCTTCGTCCTGGTCCAGGGGGCCATGCTGTCCAAATACATGCCCGACGAGGAGAAGCACTGATGCTCTACGCCATCATCGGCGAAGACCGCCCCGACAGCCTGGAAGCCCGCCTGGCGGCCCGCCCCGCCCACCTGGCCCGCCTCAACCTGCTGCTGCAGGAAGGCCGCCTGGTCCTGGCCGGCCCCTGCCCTGCCATCGACTCCCCGGACCCGGGCCCAGCCGGCTTCACCGGCAGCCTGATCGTCGCCGAATTTTCTTCCCTGGAAGCCGCCCGAGAGTGGGCCGATGCCGACCCCTACGTGGCTGCCGGCGTCTACACCCAGGTCACCATCAAGCCCTTCAAGAAGGTACTGCCGGCGTGAGCGACACCCTGGCTGCCATGGGGCAGCGCCTGGCCGTCCTGTCGCCCCTGCGTATCGACATCGAAGACGAATCTGCCGCCCACCGGGGCCACGCCGGCGCCGCCAGCGGAGGCGGCCATTACCGCCTGACCCTGGTCAGTGCCGCCTTCCACGGCAAGAACACCGTAGCCCGGCATCGCCTGGTCTACGACGCCCTGGGCGAAATGATGCGGGGACCGATCCATGCCCTCGCCATAAAAGCCCTGACACCCGACGAAGACTCCGTATAATTCCCGGTCCAGTCGTCCCATAACCCTGCACCACATTTACCCCCCCACAGCACAAGGACTCGTTCATGCAGACTGTTTCCAAGCTGGCCGCCGCCCTGGTTTGCGGCGCTCTCCTTTCCGCCAACGCCATGGCCCAGAAGGCCGCTCCCGCGGTCATCGTCAATGGCACCGCCGTACCCCAGACCCTGGCCGATGCCTTCATCGCCGAACAGAAGGCCCAGGGCGCCCAGGAAGGCCCGGAGCTGCGCGCCGCCGTGCGTGAAGAGCTGGTTCGCCGTGAAATCCTGACCCAGGAAGCGAAGAAGAAGGGCCTGGACAAGAAGCCCGAGATTGCCTCCCAGATGGGCCTGGCCTCCCAGGCCGTGCTGATCCGCGCCTTCATCCAGGACTACATCAAGAACCATCCCGTCAGCGAAGCCCAGCTGAAGAAGGATTACGAGCAGATCAAATCCCAACTGGGTGGCAAGGAATACAAGGCCCGCCACATCCTGGTGGAGACCGAAGCCGAAGCCAAGGTGCTGCTGGACAAGCTGAAGAAGGGCGAGAAGTTCGAGGATCTGGCCAAGCAATCCAAGGACCCGGGTTCCAAGGACAATGGCGGCGATCTGGGCTGGTCCAACCCCAGCAACTACGTCAAGCCGTTTGCCGAAGCCCTGATCAAGCTGGAAAAGGGCAAGCTGACCGAAGCCCCGGTAAAGAGCGACTTCGGCTGGCACATCATCCAGCTGGACGACACCCGTCCCCTGACCCCGCCCGCCTTTGAACAGGTCAAGCCCCAGCTGCAGCAGCGCGCCCAGCAGCAGGTGGTGGAAGGCCTGCTGAAGGATCTGCGGGCCAAGGCCAAGGTGGAATAAGACCGCCGCAAAGCACCATTCGACGGCCTCCTCCGGGAGGTTGTCGCAACAAGGGGGAGCGCCGCCAGGCCCTCCCCCTTTTGCATGGGCCGGCGGCCTTCATCGGGTTGTAATCTCCGCTCACTAGATTCGGGGACTAGCTTCCGGTGGAGATTTCCCATGACCGCGTCCCTCCAGTCCCTGCAGTCTCATATGCCCGGCCACCATCACGGCCCCGCGCTGCCTGGCTATTTGCCTGCTTCCGCCGCCCTGTCCCGCCGCCCCACCGAGGAAGACGGGGAACTGGCCCAGTTTCTCGCCCTGCTGCGGGATAACCGGCTGGTGGCAGTCTTCCAGCCCATTCTCGACTACCGGGGCCACACCTACATCGGCTACGAGGGCCTGATCCGCGGCCCTTCGGACTCCCCCCTGCACATGCCGAGCGCCCTCTTCGACGTGGCCCGGCGCCACCACCGCATCATGGAGCTGGAGCGGGCCTGCCGACGGGCCATCTTCGAAGCCTTTGCCGCCCTCAAGCTGCAAGGTACCCTGTTCGTCAATGCCAGCCCCCGCTGCCTGGAAGACCCGGAATTCCGCAACGGAGACACCCTGGAGCTGCTGCGCAGCCTGGGCCTCGCCCCCAGCCGTATCGTCATCGAGCTGACGGAAAACCAGCAGATTCACGACTTCGATCACCTGCACCAGGTGCTCCTCACCTACCGGGGCCAGGGCTACCGTTTCGCCGTGGACGACCTGGGGGAAGGCTTCTCCAACCTGCGTCTGTGGTCGGAACTGCGCCCCGAATACGTCAAGATTGACCGCCACTTCGTCCAGGGCGTGGCGGAGGATGCGCTCAAGTTCCAGCTCATCCGCTCCATGCACGAAATTGCCGAAACCTGCGGTGCCGCCATCATCGCCGAGGGCATCGAGGATGAAGCGGATTTCACCACCATCCGGGATCTGGGCATCGCCTGCGGCCAGGGCTTCTTCATCGCCCGGCCGGACCCCAAGCCCGACACCCAGCCGGCCGGGGCGGTCATCGCCGCCATAAAGAATCGCCAGATTTCCGTTTTCCCCGGCAACGGTGCCGCCCAGGGCGGCACCACCATCCGCGCCCTCAACCACTACATCGCCCCGCTGATGCCCCACACCTGCAATGACACGGTGTATCTGCGCTTCGAGGCGAACCCGGAGCTGCACGTCATTCCGGTGGTGAACAACGAGCACCAGCCCATCGGCCTGATCAACCGGCACAACCTGATCGACCGCTTTGCCCGCCCCTTCCGCCGGGAGCTATACGGCCGCAAGCCCTGCACCCTGTTCATGGACCCGGCCCCCCTGATCGTGGACCAGCATCTCTCGGTGCAGGAGGTGGGCCTGATGATTTCCCGGGCCGCCAAGCACTACCTCTACGACGGCTTCATCATCACCGATGGCGGGCGCTACCAGGGCGTTGGCAGCGGCCAGGATCTGATGGCGATGATCACGGAAATGCAGATTTCCGCCGCCCGCTACGCCAACCCCCTGACCCAGCTACCGGGCAACGTGCCCATCAACGAACATGCAGAGCGCCTGCTGGCCAGCCAGATTCCCTTCTCCGCCTGCTATTTCGACCTGGACAATTTCAAGCCCTTCAATGACGTCTACGGCTATCGCAAGGGCGACGACCTGATCCAGCGCCTAGGCCACATCCTGGTGGAAATCGCCGACCCGCGCCTGGACTTCATCGGCCACATCGGCGGCGACGACTTCATCATCCTGTTCCAGAGCCCGGACTGGGAGGAACGCTGCACCCGGGCCCTGGGCCTGTTCGATGCCCACGTGCCGAGCCTGGTACAGCCGGAAGACCTGCTACGGGGCGGCTTCCTCGGCGAAGACCGCAAGGGGCGTAGCGTTTTCACGCCCCTGCCCTCCCTCTCCATCGGCGCCCTGCGGGCCGAACCGGGAGCCTTCGCTTCCCATCACGAAGTGGCAGCGGCAGCCGCCATGGCCAAAAAGCAGGCAAAAAAACAGGCCGGCAGTTCGCTCTTCATCGAACGTCGCCGGCCTGCTCTGGCTACCGCTACCGTCTGACTCGCCCTCCAGCCTACCCAGAGCCCCACCGGGGCCAAAGCAGCTGCACCAGCGTGCCAGGCCTCAATGGCGATAGAGGCGGAATTCGCCGAGGATGGCGCGCAGGCTCTCTGCCGTCGCCAGCAGGTTGTCGGTGGCCTGCTTGGCCTCCTGGGCCGCCACGGTGTTCTGCTCGATCAGCACGGAAATATGCTCCATGCTGCCATTGACCTCCTGGCTGGCCAGGCTTTGCTGCTGGGCCGCTTCGGAAATCTGCCGCGCCATGCCGCTGACCTGGCGTGAAGCTTCGGCGATGCTGGCCAGGCCGGTCACGCTCTCGTGCATCATGCCGATGCCGGACTGCACCTCTTCCACCGCCTGCTCCATACGGCCCACCGCCTGACGGGTGGCGCTCTGCACGGATTCCACATTGCCGGTGATATCGCCGGTACTGGCCGTGGTGCGCTCCGCCAGCTTGCGCACCTCGTCGGCCACCACGGCAAAGCCCCGCCCCTGTTCCCCGGCCCGGGCTGCCTCGATGGCGGCGTTGAGGGCCAGCAGGTTGGTCTGGCTGGCGATTTCCTGGATCACCTGGGTCATCTGGCCGATCTTGGCGATGGCATCGTTGAGCTGGTGCAAGGTGTCGGAAGCCTCGGTCACGGCCCCCACCACCCGCTGGGTCGCCTCCATGCTGCGGGAAATCTGCACATTGCTCTCCCCCACCAGGCGCTCCGAATCCTGGGCGGCACCGGCGGTTTCCCCGGCATGGCCGGCCACTTCCTGCACCGACTGGGAAAACTCCTCGGTGGCGGCGGCCACGCTCTGCACGTCATCCAGCTGTTGCTGGGATTTGGCGGCCACCTGGCTGACTTCCGCATCCAGCTGGGCACAGCGCTGGTCCATGGTCTGGGAGGCATGGCGCACCTGATCCAGCATGGCCTTGAGGGAGGCCTGCATGGTGGCCAGCTGGCAAAGCAGCTGGCCCGGCTCGTCCCGCCGCTGGATATCGATATCGCTGGTCAGATCCCCCTCTGACATCAGCCGGAAGGTGGCAATGGCCTGCTGCATGGGGGTGACGATGGCCCGCACCAGCAGCCAGCCGCCGCCCAGGGCCAGCAGCAGGGCCGCCAGGGTGGCGGCGCCCATGGTGGCGAGGAGGCGATGGTAGCGGGCCTGCGCAGCTTCGAAATCGCTGCGGGCCGAGGCTTTCAGTTCGTCAATGAGGGTACGGCCCACCTGCTGGACTTCGCCATAGATCGGGTTGATGCGCGTCAGCAGAAGCACCGAGGCCTGGTGGAAGTCACCGCCCTTGAGGGCATCCCGGGCGGCATTGACGCCTTCGGCGGAGAATTTCTTGCGCACCTCGCCGAGCTTTTCCACCCACTGCTTTTCTGCCGACGTCAGGGGCTGCTTCTGTAGTTCTTCCAACAGGCCGTTGATCTTCTGGCGGTTGCCCAGGGTCTTTTCCAGGTGCATCTCCAAACCGTGGTCATGGAGCTTCACCAGATCGCTCTTGGGGTCGTGCTGCAGGGCCAGCATGATCTGGGAGCGGTTTTCCCCCAGCAGGGCCATGATTTCATTGACGGCCACCGTCGGTTCCAGCTTGCGCTCGTATTGCTCGGAGAGCGCGGCATTGGTCTGGCTCAGGCCGGCCAGGCCGAGGCCGGCCACCACGGCGGTGATGGCGACAAAGGCAGTCATCATGGCACCCAGGCGCTGCTTGACGGAAAGCCGCGCCCAGAGCCCGCCACCGGCCTTCGGCAGGGCGGCAGTCTTGTCGTTGCGCAGGCGCTGATAAAGGCTCTCCGCCTGCTGGATCTGGGCCCGATTGGGCTCGGTACGCACCGACATGTAGCCGACGACCCTACCAGCCTTGGCCACCGGCACGACAAAGGCTTCGACCCAGTAGAAGGCACCGTCCTTGGTGCGGTTCTTCACCAGCCCGCGCCAGGGGTTACCGGACTTTACCGTGGCCCACAGGTCGGCAAAGGCCTGGGGCGGCATGTCGGGATGGCGGACCAGGTTGTGGCTGGCACCGATCAGCTCCTCGCGGGAAAAGCCGCTGATGTCGATGAAAGCTTCATTGACGTAGGTGATGACGCCTTTGAGGTCGGTGCGGGAAACCAGATAGCGGTCAGAGGGAAAGGCAATTTCCTGGGAGGTAACGGGAAGATTGATTTTCATTGGGCCAGCAGAATCGGTGGGAAGGAAAACCCCGGCAGGCAGCGCAGCAGACGGCCCCCAAAAACGGCGGCCAATGACGCCTGACGGGCGCGCAAACCAAGGTCATAGAACCAAGATTATAACAACTTAATCAATCCAAAAAACGGAACTAGTCGGCAAAGGCGGCACTATCTTTGTCATTACAATGACCCCTTGCCTTTCCTCATTCCGTACGTCATTTCCGCGACACCCGGCGCCCGCCAAGAACAAGGAGAAACAGCCATGGCCCTGGACCCTGCCGCCCAGCCCGGATGGCCGCCTGCCCCGGCCCTCCCCTGCCTGCTTTTCAACCCACATTTCACCCTGTTTTCCTGCCTGCCGACTCCCCCAGGCCGGCCACTTTTCATTCCCAATGGCCGTCTCGCCGGAGGCCCCCAGGCATGATGCAGTACCTCCGCCCGGCCCTGCTCGCCCTGCTCACCCTTTTCCTGCCCACGGCACCGGCCCTGGCCGACAGCAGGCCGGAGACGGTGCATCTGCAACTGAAATGGCGCCACCAGTTCCAGTTCGCCGGGTATTACATGGCCCAGGAGAAGGGCTACTACAAGGAAGCCGGCCTGGAAGTACGGATCGCCGAAGGCCGCAGCGATATCGACCCGGTGACTGAAGTCCTTGCCGGCCGGGCCCAATACGCCGTTGGCGCTTCAGAGCTGGTGCTCGAGCGCAGTCGCGGCCGGCCGGTGGTGGCCCTGGCCGCCATCATGCAGCACTCGCCCCTGGTGCTCTTCGCCCGGGCCGGTAGCGGCGTACGCAGCGTCAAGGACCTGGAGGGCCGGCGCCTGATGCTGCTGCCGACGGAAGCCGAAGCCTTCGCCTTCCTGCGCCGCAGCCGGGTGGCGGTGGAGCGCATCCGGCTGGTGCCACCCAGCTTCGCCGTGGACGACCTGATCAGCGGCCGGGTGGATGCCCTCTCGGGCTATGCCACCGACGAGGGCTTCCTCCTCGAACAGGCCGGTTTTCCCTATCTGGCCTTCTCTCCCCGGGCCGTCGGCATCGACTTTTATGGCGACACCCTGTTCACCTCGGAACAGCAGATCGCCCGCCACCCGGCCCAGGTCGCCGCTTTCCGCGCCGCCAGCCTGAAGGGCTGGCACTACGCCCTGGCCCATCCGGAAGAGGCGGTGGAACTGATCCTCAGCCGCTACGGCACACGCCACAGCCGGGAACACCTGCAATTCGAGGCCGAGCGCCTGGCCCCCCTGATCCAGTCCGACCTGGCAGAAATCGGCCAGATGACGGCTGGCCGCTGGCAACGCATCGCCGCCGCCTACAGCGAACTGGATATGGTACCCGCCGACTACGCCATCGACGGCCTCCTCTATCGCCCACCCCAGCCGCCGGAAGTAGCCCCCTGGGCCATCGGCAGCATTGCCGGCAGCCTGGCCCTAGCCTTGGCCGGCGCCCTGGCGGCCTTCCACATGCTGCGCCTGCACCGGGGCCTGCAAGCCCAGATGCGCCACCGGGACCAGGCGGAGTGCGTCCTCCAGGCCAGCCAGGAGCGGCTGCGCCTGATTTTTGAAAGCGCCCCCCTGGCCGCCATGGTCTACGACCGGGAGGCTCGCATCCGCGAATGGAACCACCGGGCCGAAGAGATTTTCGGCTGGCCGCGACAGGAAGTACTGGGCCGCCCCTTCTTCGACTACATGGTGCCGGAGGAGGCCCGGCCCCAGGTGGAGCGCATCGTCGCCACCATTTACGACGGCCAGCCGATCCAGTATTCCCTCAACCACAATCTGACCCGGGACGGCCGCACCATTCTCTGCGAATGGAGCAATGCCATCTTCCACGACGATGCCAGCGGCGAGGATTGCGTCATCGCCATGGCGGCGGATGTGACCCAGCGGGAGCAGGTGCAGCAGGCCTTGCACGAGAGCGAAAGCCGCTATCGCTCGCTGCTCGAGGCCTCCCCCTTCCCGGTGACCGTAACCCGGCTGGAAGACAGCAGCGTGGTCTATCTCAACCAGCGGGCCGCCGCCCGCCTGGAGGTGGAGCAGCAATCTGCAGGCGGGCGCTACGCCACGGATTTCTGGGTGGATGTGGGCCAGCGCCAACGGCTCATTGAGGAATTACGCCGCAGCGGTGCCGTGGCCGATGTGGAAGCCCGTCTGCGCAACACCCGAGGTGAAGTCTTCTGGGCCCTGGTTTCCGGCCGCCTGATGCAGGATCGGAACGAGGCCACGGTGGTCATCGCCTTCGCCGACATCAGCGAGCGCAAACGGGCCGAGAGCATGCTGCAGGAGCTGAACGGCCAACTGGCCTTCCGCCTCCAGGAAATCAACATCCTTCAGGAAAAGCTCCAGGAGCAGGCCATCCGGGACGCCCTGACGGGCCTGTTCAATCGTCGCTACCTGGATGAAACCCTGGAGCGGGAACTGGCCCGCGCCAAGCGGGATGGTTATTCCCTGGTGGTAGCCATGCTGGATATCGACCGTTTCAAGCGCTTCAACGACACCCATGGCCACCGCGCCGGCGACGAAATGCTGCGAGCCCTCGGCGCCTTCCTGCGCCGCAATGCCCGCAACGGCGACATTCCCTGCCGTTACGGCGGCGAGGAGTTCCTCCTGGTGCTGCCGGGCATCGACCAGCAAAGCGCCCTGCAACGGGTGGAAGAATGGCGCGCAGCCTTTGCCGCCCTGCAGGTGCCCTTCGGCAACCTGATGCTCCAGGCCACCCTATCGGTAGGCCTGGCCTGCTACCCTGATCACGGCACCACTCCCGACGACCTGATCGATGCTGCCGACGCTGCCCTTTACCGAGCCAAGGAAAATGGCCGTAACCAAGTGGTCTTGGCCGCCACGAAAAGCGAGTAAAACATGCCCGACCGACGCCGCCTGCTCCAGGGATTATCTGCCGGCAGTCTTTCCCTGCTGCTCTCCACCTATCTGCGCCAGGCCGTAGCGGCTGGGGGTAAACCGGTGCCCCCCGGCCTCTACCGGATCGACGGCGAGGTGCGCATCAACGGGCAGCACGCCCGACCAGGGCAAGCCATCGGCCCAGGCGATGCCATCCATACCGGTCCAGCGGCCAGCGCCATCTACGTGGTGGGGGAAGATGCCTTCCTGCAACGGGAAAACACCCGGGTGAGCCTGGGCGAAGGCCTGCTCAAGGATGTGCTGCGGCTAACCACGGGCAAGTTGCTGTCGGTCTTTGCCAAGGGCAGCCGGCGCATCGAAACGCCTACCGCCACCATCGGCATCCGGGGCACCGGCTGCTACCTGGAAGCGGAAGAGAAACGGGTCTATTTCTGCCTCTGCTACGGCACGGCGGACGTTTCCCCCCTGGCCGAGCCGGGGCGGGTGGAAACCATTACCACCCGGCACCACGACCACCCGGTCTACCTCCACGCCGACCAGGGCATGCCCATGATGGCGCCGGCTTCGGTAATCAACCACAGTGACGCCGAACTCATCCTGCTGGAAAACCTGGTGGGCCGCTGGCCGCCCTTCTACGGCCAGGGCGAGCGGTACTGAGGCGGCCGGGCAGGTACGACGAGCACGAATGGACGGAGGCTAACGCCCTGTTCCGCCGCTGTACCGCGCAACGCCCCCTTCCGCCATGGCACCTGACTTGCCGACGTGGCCCGCCGGGGCCCGCGGCGAATAGCCGCTCAGTCCTGGGAGGGCTCTTCCTGCAACAGCTTGCGCCAGCCGTCGTGGCCCAGGCGGCGCACGGTGGCGATGTTGCGCTCGTAGATGCTGTCCGGATCGGGGAAGGCGGCCACGGCCCGGTCGATGCTGCTTTCCCGCAGCAAATGCAGGGTGGGATAGGGCGAACGGTTGGTGACGTTGTCGATATCGTCCGCATCGCTGCCGGCAAACTCGTAATCCGGATGCAGGCTGGCAATCTGATACACCCCTTCGTAATCCAGGTTGCGGATCAGGGCTTCGGCTTCCTGCAGGAAGAAGTGGTAGTCGAGAAAATCGGTGAGAACCTTGGGGTGGATCAGCAGGGTGGTATCCAGCTCCGCCGGATCGGTCTCGGTCAGCAGGGTGAATTCCCGCTCCAGCTCGGCCAGCAGTTCGTCGGCCGTAGTGGCCTCGCTTAGGGCGTAGCGGATCTGCTTCTTGACGTGCACCGACTTGGCGAAGGGACACAGGTTGAGGCCGATCACGGCCCGCTCCAGCCAGCGCCGGGTATCGGCGAGAATTTTCTCGGCGGCAACGGTGTCGGTATAGGGATGCAGAACAGGGGGAAGCATGGACAACCTTCTCCGGGAATGAACCACGGCATAGACAAGAATGGGGAGAGCCTCCGGGCGGGAGCGGCGCAAGCTGCTGAATCAGCCGAACCAGCCGGGGTCCGCCAAGGCGGGGTGGAAAAGACAGGCAGCCGGCAGCGCGCGCTACGGCGGCGCCTCCGTCGCAGGAAGGCGCTAGCCCTGGCTGGCGGGCGGCGCCACCTTCACCACTTCTTCCAGGGTCGTGAGACCAGCCGCCACCTTCATGGCACCGGAGATGCGCAGGGGCTTCATGCCTTCCCGGTAAGCCTGCTCACGGACCTTGGCCACGTCGGTGGCGCCGGTGACCATCTTTTTCAGTTCGGGGGAAAGCAGCAGCAGTTCGTAGAGCCCCATGCGCCCCATGTAGCCTGTCATGCGGCATTCCAGGCAGCCCACGGGCTGGTAGATCTGGGCCGGGCGCTTGGACTTCCAGGGCGCCACCAGGCTGTCCCAGATGTCCTCATCCTCCTTGCGCATATCCACCGGCTTCTTGCAGTGGGGGCAGAGGGTACGCACCAGGCGCTGGGCCATGATGCCCAGCAGGGTGGCGTTGATCAGGTAGGGCGGCACCCCCAGGTCCAGCAGGCGGGAGACGGCAGAAGGCGCATCGTTGGTGTGCAGGGTAGACAGCACCAGGTGGCCGGTGAGGGCTGCCTGGATGGCCATGTCGGCGGTTTCCATGTCGCGGATTTCGCCGATCATGATGATGTCCGGGTCCTGGCGCATGAGGGCCCGCACGCCGTCGGCAAAGCCCAGGTCGATGTTCATCGACACCTGCATCTGGTTGAAGGCCGGCTCCACCATTTCGATGGGGTCTTCAATGGTGCACACGTTCACTTCGGGCGTAGCCAGCTGCTTCAGGGTGGAATAGAGGGTAGTAGTCTTGCCGGAGCCGGTGGGGCCGGTCACCAGAATGATGCCGTTAGGCTGGCCGGTCATGGAACGCCAGCGGTTCTTGTCTTCCTCGCCAAAGCCCAGTTCGGAAAAATCCCGTACCAGCACTTCCGGGTCGAAGATGCGCATCACCAGCTTTTCACCGAAGGCCGTGGGCAGGGTGGAGAGGCGCAGTTCCACCTCCTGGCCGCCAGCGGTGCGGGTCTTGATGCGGCCATCCTGGGGGCGGCGCTTTTCCACCACGTCCATGCGGCCGAGAATCTTGATGCGGCTGGTCATGGCGGCCATCACCGCCATCGGAATCTGGTACACCTGATGCAGCACCCCGTCGATGCGGAAGCGCACGATACCCAGCTCTCGCCGGGGTTCGATGTGGATGTCGGAGGCCCGCTGCTCGAAAGCGTACTGCCACAGCCAGTCCACGATATGGACGATGTGCTGGTCGTTGGCGTCGAACTGGCGGTTGGTCTTGCCCAGTTCCACCAGTTGCTCGAAGGAGGCCAGGCCACTGACCTCGGAGCCTTCCTTGGCCGCCTTCTTGACCGAGCGGGCCAGGTTGTAAAACTCCACCAGATAGCGGGCGATGTCCTGGGGATTGGCCACCACCCGGCGGATGTCCTTGCGCAGGACAGCCTTCAGTTCCTTTTCCCATTCCCGCAGGTAGGGCTCGGCGGTGGCGACCACCACTTCCTTGGTGGTGACCTGGACGGGAATGATCTTGAAACGCCCGGCATAGGTGTTGGACACCACCTCGGTGACGGCAGAAAAATCGATTTTCAGGGGGTCAATATGCAGGTAATCGAGCCCCACCTTCTCCGCCAGCCACTCCGTGAGGGCTTCCAGATGCAAGGGCTTCTGGGGCGGCAACAGGCTTTTCCAGTTTTGGTCGGCCACCACCACCAGGGGATGCACGTCGCCTCGGTGGTAGCGACGCTCCCGCACCAGGGTTTCCGCCACGACGGCATCCACCATGCCATCGGCCACCAGCAGTTTGGTCACTTCTGCCAGGGTCAGGCGATGGTCCGCAACAGTGGCGTGGGAGGATTTGACGGTGGAGGCGCTGACGGAGGACATGGTATCGGAATAGAAAGACCGCACTGCTGCGCACTATAAACGAATCCCGCCGGCCAACGGCAGGGGATTGGCGGCCCGGTGACTTTTTTGCCGATACGGGGCACACTCGCGCCCGACAGACTTGCAGCCCATCCTCGCCCGTCCCGGCATATTCCCTTCACGCCGTCCGCCCCGGCACGGCATCAGGCCCGCCCATGCTCCCCATTGTCTATCGCGACGACACCCTGATCGCCATCCACAAGCCGCCGGGGCTGCTGGTCCACCGCTCGCCGGTGGATCGCCACGAAACCCGTTTTGCCATACAGCTGCTGCGGGATCAGATCGGCCAGTGGGTTTACCCGGCCCATCGCCTGGACCGAGGCACCTCCGGTGTCCTGCTGTTCGCCTTGAATCCGGAAACGGCACGGGAACTGGGGCGCCAATTCGAAGCCCGGACGGTGGGGAAAACCTACGTCGCCGTGGTACGGGGCCACCCCGAAGCATCAGGCAGCATCGACCATCCCCTGACCCGCCAGTTCGACGAGAAGGAATGGCAGGGGGAGGCCATGAGCCGGGAACCCCAGGCTGCTCTCACCCACTACCGGCGCCTGGCCACGGTGGAACTGCCGGTAGCGGTGGACCGCTACCCCAGCAGCCGCTACGCCCTGATGCAGCTGGAACCGGCGACGGGGCGGCAACATCAGCTGCGCCGCCATCTCAAGCACATCGCCCACCCCATCATCGGCGATGCCACCTACGGCAAGGGCAGGCATAACCGCTTCTTCGCCGAACATTTCGGCTGCTCGCGGCTATTGCTGGCCTGCCTGCGCCTGGAACTGACCCACCCGGCAAGCGGCGCCCCCCTGCGGCTGGAGGCGCCCCTGGAGGGCGATTTTTCCCGGCTGGTGGCCACCCTGGGCTGGGCTAGCGCCCTAGGCCCCGAGCTCGCCGGCCAGCCCTGAAGGCTCAGCGCCCCTTGCGGCTGCCACCCTTGGCAGCGCCTTTGGCGCCCCCCTTACCACCGCTCTTGGGGCTGCCCTTGGGTGCTGATTTAGGGCTCCGCTTCGGGGCCCCCGCCTTGGCACCGGCCGGGCTCTTGCCGCGATGACCGCCCTGCCCCGGACCGCCCGCTTTGCCGCCAGGGGCAGCCTTGCCCGGCTTGCCACCGCCGGAACCCACGCGGGGCTTGCCTTGCGGCGCAGGAGCTCCCAGGACGGGCTTGCCCGTGGTGTTCTTGCGCCAGGTCACCACCTCGTCGTCGCCGGCCGGACCTTCCTTCTTTTCCTGGGCCAGGATGAAGTCGATGCGGCCAGATTCCAGATCGGCCCGCACCAGCTTCACCCGCAGACGGTCGCCGAGGCGAAAGCGCTTGCCGCTGCGTTCGCCCAGCATCTGGTGCTTGGCCGGCTCGAAGTGGAAGTAGTCTTCACCCAGTTCGGAGACGTGCACCATGCCTTCGACGAAGACCTCGTCCAAGGCGACGAAGATGCCGAAGGCGGCGACGCCGGCGATGGTGCCCTCGAATTCCTCCCCGATGCGCTCCTTCATGTAGAAGCACTTCAGCCAGTTATCCACGTCCCGGGTGGCCTCGTCGGCCCGGCGTTCGGTGCCGGAGCAATGCAGGCCGATGTCTTCCCACTTGCCCGGGTTGTAGGTCTCGCCTGCCAGCACCGCCTTGATGGCGCGATGCACCAGCAGGTCGGGATAGCGGCGGATGGGCGAGGTAAAGTGGGTGTAGGCCTCGTAGGCCAGGCCGAAGTGGCCCAGGTTTTCCGGGGCGTACTGGGCCTGGCGCAGGGAGCGCAGCATCACCGTCTGCAGCAGTTGGGTATCGGGCCGGCCCTGGATTTTTTCCAGCAACTCGGCGTAGTCCTTGGCCTTGGGCTCGTCGCCGCCGGCCAGGGAAAAACCGAATTCGCCGAGGAAGGCCCGCAGGTTTTCCAGCTTTTCCGGCGTCGGCCCCTGGTGCACCCGGTACAGACAGACCTGCTTGTGCTCATGCAGGAAGCCGGAGGCGCAGACGTTGGCCGCCAGCATGCACTCCTCGATCAGGCGGTGGGCGTCGTTGCGCACCACGGGCACGATGTTGTCGATCTTGCCCTGGGCATTGAACAGCATCTGGGTTTCCACCGTCTCGAAGTCGATGGCACCCCGCTTCTTGCGCGCCTTGAGCAGCACCTGGAAGAGCTTGTAGAGGTTCTGCAGGTGAGGCTGCAGGGCTTGATGTACCTCGTTCTCCGGCGTAGCGTCGCCGGACAGCCAGCTCCACACCTGGTTGTAGGTGAGGCGGGCGTGGGAGCGGAACACCGCCGGGTAGAAGCGGTATTTGGTGATGCTGCCGGTGGCGCTGATGTTCATGTCGCACACCATGGCCAGCCGTTCCACGTCCGGATTGAGGGAGCAGATGCCGTTGGAGAGCTTTTCCGGCAGCATGGGAATGACCCGCCGCGGGAAATACACCGAGTTGCCCCGGTCGTAGGCCTCCTGGTCCAGGGCCATTCCCGGGCGCACGTAGTTGGAGACGTCGGCGATGGCCACCACCAGACGCCAGCCGCGGCCCACTTTCTCGCAGAAGACCGCATCGTCGAAGTCCCGGGCGGTCTCTCCGTCGATGGTCACCAGGGGCAGTTCACGCAAGTCTTCGCGGCCCTTGAGGTCGCTCTTCTTGACCTTGTCCGGCACCGCCTGGTTTTCGGCCTGGGCTTCCTTGGAAAACTCGAAGGGCAGATCGTGCTTGCGCAGGGCAATCTCGATTTCCATGCCCGGATCGGCGTAATTGCCGAGAATCTCGACAATGCGGCCGATGGGCTGGGAATAGCGGGAGGGCTGCTCGAGGATTTCCACCATCACCACGTTGCCGGGGCGGGCCTTGAGCTTGGCCCGTTTGTCGGTCATGGCGGTGGGAGGAATCAGGATGTCCTGGCTGATACGCTTGTTCTCGGCAACCACGAACTGGATGCCGTGCTCTTCCATGAGCCGGCCCACCAGGCGGGTGTTGGCCCGCTCCAGCACTTCGACGATGGTGGCCTCGCGGCGACCACGGCGGTCCAGGCCGATGCAGCGCACCAGAACCCGGTCGCCGTGCAGCACCTTGTCCATCTGCTTGGGCTCGAGGAAGAGGTCGTCACTGCCGTCGTCTGGTTTGACGAAGCCGAAGCCGTCCGGATGACCTTCCACCTTGCCGGGGATCAGGTCTGCCTTCTCCGGCAGGATGTAAGCATTCTTGCGGTTGCGCAGCAGCTGGCCGTCCCGCTCCATGGCGTTGAGACGGCGCTGGAAGAGTTCCTCCTCGTCCCGGCTGATGTCCAGCAGGGCCACCATCTGGTCGAAGGAAACCGGGCGTCCCTGGTCCTGCAACACCTGCATGGTGTATTCGCGGGACGGTAGGGGAATCTCGTACTTTTGGCACTCCCTTTCAAAGAAGGGATCATTTTTTCTGGTTTTAGATAGTTTTCTAGTTGACATGGTCTTTATTTACCTTATAATCGCGCCTTC
>NZ_BFBP01000003.1:0-132615 GCF_003112695.1 Azospira sp. I13 | reverse complement strand
AGGTGGCGGAATTGGTAGACGCACCAGGTTCAGGTCCTGGCGGTGGCAACACTGTGGAGGTTCGAGTCCTCTCCTGGGCACCAGGTTTCAGACATCAAGCCGGCTTTTGCCGGCTTTTTGTTTTTCTGCATCTTCTGCATCACATCCCGCTGCATTACAACTTCCACCCCGACTTCACTCAACCCGGCGACATGGGCATGGGTCCGTCCGGCAACACCACGCGCGGCGACGATACCTACCACCCGCCCAAAGCCCCCCTGCCCTTCCCGAACGGAATCCGGGCTGGAGAAGGTAATGGGAAAAGAAGTAACAGTATCGGCAATCATCAGCATGGGGAAGATGGTCTTTTCGGCTTTTTCGTGGGGCCTGCAAAATAATTCATTTTCCCTCTTGCAGGAATACCCGGAGCTTCATTATAATTCGGGCTCTTNAGGTGGCGGAATTGGTAGACGCACCAGGTTCAGGTCCTGGCGGTGGCAACACTGTGGAGGTTCGAGTCCTCTCCTGGGCACCAAGGTTCAGGCAAAGCCGAAAATTCTTCAAGAATTTTCGGCTTTTTGCTTTTCTGGCTCCGAATTGATCACTTTGATCACCAACGACAGTGCCGGAAGCGCTGTACAAGCAGTATTGCTCAAGCTTAAGGGTATTTGACTGCACGAAGATGAAAGAAAAAAGCCGGCGCCTGGCGCCGGCTTTTTAATCAGACGGCGAAGGGGTGCCGCTTGAGGATGGTTTCGTCCCGCTCCGGGCCAGTAGAGACGATATCGATCGGAATCTCGCACAGGGCCTGAATACGATCCAGATAGGCCTGGGCGGTAGCCGGCAGGTCTTCCCAGCGCTTGGCACCGAAGGTGGTGGCCGTCCAGCCGGGCATGGTTTCGTAGATCGGCTCACAACGGGCCACTTCGTCGGCGCCGATGGGCAGCAGATCCAGTACCTTGCCATCGAGCTTGTAGCCGGTGCAGATGTGCAGCTCTTCCAGACCGTCGAGCACGTCGAGCTTGGTAATGCACAGACCGGTGACGCCGTTGATGCGGGCGGAACGGCGCAGGGCAGCAGCATCGAACCAGCCACAGCGGCGCTTCCGGCCGGTGACGGTACCGAATTCCTTGCCCTTGGTGGACATCTGGTGGCCGGGACAGCCGGCGGTGTCGATATCCAGCTCGGAGGGGAAAGGACCACCGCCAACGCGGGTGCAATAGGCCTTGGTGATACCCAGCACGTAATGCAGCATGCCGGGACCAACACCGGCGCCTGCCGCGGCCTGACCGGCCACACAGTTGCTGGAGGTGACGAAGGGATAGGTGCCGTGGTCGATGTCCAGCAGGGTGCCCTGGGCACCTTCAAACAGCAGGTTCTGGCCGGCCTTGTTGGATTCGTAGATGGCGGCGGAAACGTCGGCCACCAGGGGTTTGATCTGTTCCGCATTGGCCAGGGCCTGTTTCAGTACGGCTTCGTAGGAAACCGGCTCGGCGCCCAGCAGCTTGGTCAGGATGAAGTTGTGGTACTCCATCACTTCCTTCAGCTTGGCAGCAAAGCGCTCCGGGTTGAACAGGTCATAGACCCGCAGACCGCGGCGGGCCACCTTGTCTTCATAGGCCGGGCCGATGCCCTTGCCGGTGGTGCCGATCTTCTGGTCGGCGCACTTGGCCGCTTCCCGTGCCTTGTCGATGGCGGAGTGGTAGGGCAGGATCAGGGGGCAGCCGGGGCTGACCTTGAGGCGGGAACGCACGTCCAGGCCACCCTCTTCCAGAATCTTGATTTCGGCCAGGAGGTGCTGGATATCCAGCACCACGCCGTTGCCGATGTAGCACTGCACGCCGTCGCGCACGATGCCGGAGGGCACCAGGTTCAGCTTGTACTCGCGCTCTCCCACCACCAGGGTGTGGCCGGCATTGTGACCGCCCTGGAAACGCACCACGCCTTGAGCGTTGTCCGTCAGCCAATCGACGATCTTTCCCTTCCCCTCGTCGCCCCACTGGGTGCCGACGACCACGACGTTCTTAGCCATACCGCTTAGTCCTTATTGATTGCTGCAATAATCCATTTGCCGCTCTGCTGCTCCAGCCGGCGGTCGCAGGGCATGGCCCCGCCCGCCTGCTGACCCGGCAGCAACTCCACGACAGCTTCGCCCCTGGCCCGCAGTTCCGCGATCACCGCCGCCAGCCCATCGTCCCCATTATTGCAGGGGGCGAGAATGGCCAGAGGTCGGGTGGCAACAGGCGCCAGGCGGGCCACTTCGCGCAAGTCCATGGAGAAACCGGTGGCCGGCCGTGCCCGGCCGAATGCTTCGCCGGCCCCGTCGTAGCGCCCGCCTAAGGCCAGGGCACTGGCATAACCCGGCGTGTAGGCGGCAAAGACGAGGCCGTTGTGATAATGATAGCCCCGCAGGTCCGACAGGTCGAAGCCAATGGGCAGATCGGCCGCCCTGGCGGCCAGGGCCGACAAGGTATCCAGGGCCTCGGTCACAGCTGGCAGGTCCGGCAGGGTACGCCGGGCACGCTCAAGCACTCCGGCGTCGCCGTACAGTTCGGTCAGGCGCAACAGGGCGGAACGATAGGATTCGGGCAGGCCGGCACAAGCCGCCTGAAGCCCGGGAACATCCTTGGTCTGCAGCAGGGCAAAAACTTCTTCATCAGCCTCGGCCGGCAAGCCGGCAGCCTGGGCAATGGCGCGGAAAATCCCGACATGCCCGAGATCAAGCCGGGTGGCATTCAGGCCTGCTTGCGCAAGGGATGCCGCCATCAGACGAATGATCTCGAGGTCGGCCTCGACACCGGCATAACCGTAAATCTCGGCACCGATCTGGATCGGCTGGCGCGTACCGGCCACCGGCGCCGGCAGGGTATGGAGAACGCTGCCGCAGTAGCTGAGGCGCACAACACCATCGCGGTTGAGCAGATGAGCATCAATACGGGCCACCTGGGGGGTGATGTCAGCCCGTACCCCCATGGTGCGGCCGGACAACTGATCCACCAGCTTGAAGGTCTTCAGGCGCAGGTCCTGGCCGGCACCGGTGAGCAGGGATTCCAGGTACTCGAGCAGGGGCGGCATGACCAGTTCGTAGCCATGCCGGCCGAACAGATCCAGGGTCTGGCGCCGCAGGCGCTCGATATTGGCGGCTTCCGCCGGAAGGGCGTCCGCCAGGTATTCAGGTAGCAACCAGTTCATTTGAAAATCATCAACAGTAGAAGACCCACGATCATGGCGGAAAGGCCGATGAAGCGGATCTGGCCGTCGCTCATGGCGATGAGGCGGCGAAATGTCTCGCGCCAGGCCTGGGGCGCGAGAAAGGGAACGACGCCCTCAAGCACCAGCATGAGGGCAAAGGCAAGGAGCAGATTTTCACCCATGGGCGAGAACTGGCAAGCGTTTTCGTACCGATAAGGGCCGAATTACTTGCCGCTCCGGCCCACGTTCTTCATGTATTTGAAGAAGTCGGAATTGGGCTCCAGCACCATGACATCGCTCTTGCTCTTAAAGGTGGAGCGATAGGCCTCCATGCTGCGGTAGAAGGCGAAGAACTCGGGGTTCTGGCCGAAAGCCTGACCGTAGATGGCGGCAGCCTTGGCATCGCCTTCACCCTTGATCTTCTGGGCGTCCCGATAGGCCTCGGCCACCAGCACTTCACGCTGGCGGTCTGCATCGGCGCGAATCTTTTCCGCTTCGGCAGCGCCCTGGGAGCGCAATTCGTTGGCCACCCGCTTGCGCTCGGCTTCCATGCGGCGATAGACGGATTCACTGACTTCCTGGGGCAATTCAACACGCTTCAAACGCACGTCCACGATCTGCACGCCGATCTTGCGGGCGTCCTGGTCGGCCTTTTCCCGCATGTCGTCCATGATCTTGTCCCGCTCACCGGAAACCACGTCATGCACGGTGCGCTTGCCGAACTCTTCCCGCAGGCTGGCATTGACGGTCTGGGAGAGACGGGTACGGGCCCGGGACTCATCGCCCCCCACGGAGATGTAGTAGAGCTTGGGATCAACGATGCGCCACTTGACGTAGGAATCCACCAGCACGTTCTTCTTCTCGGAGGTGATGAAACGCTCCGGATCCGGGGAATCCAGGGTCAGGATGCGACGGTCGAAGAAACGGACGTTCTGGATGAGGGGCCACTTGAAGTTAAGGCCCGGCTCGGTCACCACCTGCTTGACCTCACCCAGCTGAAAAATCAGGGCGTACTGGCGCTGATCCACGGTGAACAGGCACAGGCCGGCCACCACCACGAGAACGGCAACGAGGCCGCCGACAAATCCGATACTCTGTTTCATGCCGATGATCCTTAACGGGCGTCCCGGTCCCGGGAGCGCAGGGCATCACGGGAACGCAGGTCGTTGTTCTTTTCCAGTTGAGGAGGAACCTCGTTGGAAATGGGCACGCTGCGGTTGACCGTGCTTTCAGCAACATTGTTGGCATTGGCGCCCGCGGCAGGTGCTGCGCCGCTATTGACGGTTTCCATCAACTTGTCCAGGGGCAGATACAGAAGATTGCTGCCAGCCTTGGCATCCACCATGACCTTGGAGGTGCTGGAAAGGACCTGCTGCATGGTTTCCAGATACAGACGCTGGCGGGTCACATCGGGGGCCTTGGCATACTCGGTCAGCACCTGCTTGAAGCGGCTGGCATCACCCTCGGCGGTGGCCACCATGCGCTGCTTGTAACCGTCGGCTTCCTGCATCAAGCGGGCCGCCGTACCCTTGGCCCGCGGAATCACGTCGTTGGCGTAGGCCTGACCTTCGTTCTTCTGGCGTTCCCGGTCCTGCCCTGCCTTCACGGCATCGTCAAAGGCCGCCTGGACCTGCTCCGGCGGCTGGGCGTTCTGCATGGTCACTCGGGAAATGAGGATGCCGGTGTTGTAGCGATCAAGAATGTCCTGAATCAGCTTGGCAGCCTGAGCGGCCACCTGCTCACGGCCTTCGTACAGGACAAAGTCCATCTTGCTCTTGCCGACGATCTCGCGAATGGCGGTTTCGGAAGCCTGCATGACCGCCTCATCCGCATCCCGGTTGTTGAAGAGATACTCCACCGGATCCTTGAGGTAGTACTGGACGGCAAACTGGATGTTGATGATGTTCTCGTCATCCGTCAGCATCAGGGCCTCTTTGGCCACCTTGTTGCGTTCGGAGCCCCGGTAGCCCACTTCCTTGGTGCGCACGCCGGAGAGGTTCACCAGTTCGTGGGATTCAATGGGGAACGGCAGGCGCCAGCGCAGGCCGGGCTCCGAGGCTTCCTTGAACTTGCCAAACTGCAGCACCACGCCGCGCTGGGAAGCATCGACGATATAGAAGCCGGAAGCTAGCCAGATCAGCGCGGCCAGGCCGAGCAACAGGCCAACACCGCCGCGAAACAGCTTGGGGTTGAAATCTACAGGGCCGCCGGAGTCGCCACCGCCAAAGTTGCCGCCCCCCTTCTTGCCGAACATGCCGGACAGGCGGCGGTTGAAATCACGCCACAGGTCTTCCAGGTCGGGAGGTCCTTGGTTGGGTCGACGGCCATCGCCATTGTTGCCGCGATTGCCCCACTGGGGGTCGTTGAGCGACATCAGTAGTCCAATGCTAGAAATCATGTCGGGGGCTCGTATTGAGGACGCGTAGTGAAGACGGTTGGGAACCGCTCATCCGGGTTGAGTGTCGGGGTCCGCTTCGTCTGCGCCGCCATTATCGGCAAGCGGCGCATCCATGCCGCGGGAATTTTCCTTGGCGAATTCCACCAGGGCCTGGCGCAGCAAATCGAGCCCCTCTCCTGTTCTGGCGCTCAATCGGACCCGGCGAATTTTACCATACTCGTCCCGCTCCACAGCGGCGGGCAAGCCCGTAAGGTCAGCCTTGTTCCAGACCAGAATCTGGGGGACGCCGTCCGCCTCGATCTCGTGCAGGACCTTGTTAACTTCGACAATCTGCTCTTCCCGGGCATGGGAGGCGGAATCCACCACGTGCAGCTGCAGATCGGCCTGGGCCGTGGCCTCCAGGGTGGCATGGAAAGCCGCCACCAGGGCATGGGGCAGATCACGGATGAAGCCCACCGTATCCGACAGGACAATGGAACCCACTTCTGGCAGCCAAACCTTGCGGGAGGTGGTATCCAGCGTTGCAAACAACTGGTCGGCTGCGTAGACGCCGGCCTTGGTCATGGCATTGAACAGGGTGGATTTGCCGGCGTTGGTATAGCCCACCAGGGAAACAGTCAGCACATCCCGCCGCGACCGGGAGCGGCGCTGCACGTTGCGCTGGCGGGAAAGACGGGCCAGCCTCTCCTTCAGGGTCTTCACCCGGACGCCGAGCAGACGACGGTCCGTCTCCAGCTGCTTTTCACCGGGACCGCGCATGCCGATACCGCCACGCTGCCGTTCCAGGTGAGTCCAGCCTCGCACTAGGCGAGTCGCCAGGTGCTCCAGCTGGGCCAGTTCGACCTGCAATTTACCCTCGGCACTAGCCGCCCGCAGGGCGAAGATATCGAGGATCAGGCTGGTCCGGTCAATCACCCGGCATTGCAGCACCCGCTCCAGGTTGCGTTCCTGGGCAGGGGAAAGTTCGTGGTTGAAGATAACCAGCGTCGCGTCATGGGCTGCCGCTACGGCGCCGATTTCCTGCACCTTGCCCTTGCCGACGAAAGTGGCGGGATCCGGGGAGCCACGCTTGGCCACCAGCGTATCCACCACTTCGGCACCGGCGGAAGTGGCCAGCAGGCGAAGCTCTTCCAGGGAATCGGCCAGGTCAGCCTGGCCGAAATCCACCTGAATCAGCAGGGCGCGCTCGGAGCCGGGGACCCTGGGATCACCGGAAGAAGGTCGATCGAACATGAATCAGGCGTAGGAAAGGTACAAGAAGCAGGACAAGGAGGGATGCGCCGTTGGGCGCGAAGGGCGATGCAGGGAGCCGAAAACGACAAGGCCCGCCGGAACATCCGGCGGGCCGGAAAAACTGAGGGGAACGGCGATCACGACTCGGCGCCGTTGTCCTGCTGAATATTGACCGGACGGGCGGGGACCACGGTGGAAATGGCGTGCTTGTAGACCATCTGGGTAACAGTGTTCTTGAGCAACACCACGTACTGGTCGAAAGATTCGATCTGACCCTGGAGCTTGATACCATTTACCAGGTAGATGGAAACCGGCACGTGTTCCCGGCGAAGGGTATTGAGAAACGGGTCTTGTAACAGTTGCCCTTTATTGCTCATGGCTGAAACTCCATGGTTCGTTGTTATGGAAAATGCACTTTAATGGATTTTCCGGGGGAATGCCACCGGATAAACCCGTAAATTCAAGACTTTTTGTCCTTGTTCTTGTAAAAGGTATCCCGCGGATTACCGGTCTTGCGCACCGCCTTGACGGCATAGGGATTGTGGGCAACGTTGAACTGGATACGCAGGGGCGTACCCTGGAGCTTGAACACTTCCCGGAAGGTATGCTCCAAGTAGCGACGGTAACTTTCGGGCAAGGCATCCAGGGCGTTGCCATGCACCACGATGAGGGGCGGATTGGAGCCCCCCTGGTGGGCATAGCGCAGCTTGGGGCGGAAAATGCCGTGCCGCGGCGGTGCCTGGCGCGCCACGGCATCCAGCAACACGCGGGTCAGCTTGGGCGTGGGCAGCTTGGCCATGGCAGCGGCGTAGGCCCGGTCCACGGAGGCGAATAGCTTTTCCAGGCCCATGCCCTTGAGGGCCGAAATGTAGTGGAAGGTAGCGAAGTTGAGAAATTTCAGCTTCTGCTCCAGATCCACCTTGATGCGTTCCCGGCGGTAGGAATCCAGGGTGTCCCACTTATTTACAGCCACCACCAGGGCCCGGCCGGAATCCACGGCAAAGCCGGCGATGTGGGCGTCCTGGTCGGAAATGTCCTGGTCCGCATCGAGCACCAGCACCACTACGTTGGCATCTTCGATGGATTGCAGGGTCTTGATCACCGAGAATTTTTCCACCGCCTCGAAGACCTTG
Source organism: Azospira sp. I13 (assembly GCF_003112695.1). Classification (GTDB taxonomy): domain Bacteria; phylum Pseudomonadota; class Gammaproteobacteria; order Burkholderiales; family Rhodocyclaceae; genus Azospira. The sequence goes on along the minus strand of NZ_BFBP01000003.1, from coordinate 124,680 downwards.
CCGCGGCGGCGCAGGCCGGCCGTATCGATCAGAGTGTACTTGCGCCCGTTGCGCTCGAAGTCGACAAAAATGGCATCCCGGGTGGTTCCCGGCATGTCGAAGGCGATGACCCGTTCCTCGCCCATCAGGGCATTGATGAGGGTGCTCTTGCCAACGTTGGGACGGCCAACAATGGCTACCCGGGGCGTTTCATCCTTATCCTCGCCTTCGTCCGGCTCGGGGAATTCGGCCAGAGCCTGCTCCACGATGTCCCGCACCCCGTCGCCGTGGGTGGCGGAAATCGGGTGAGGTTCGCCCAGGCCTAGTTCGTAGAAATCGGCTGCCACCACCGTGTGCTTCATGCCTTCGGCCTTGTTCACGGCGACGAAGACGGGGCGCTGGATCTTGCGCAGCTTGTTGGCAATTTCCTTGTCCTGGGCCGTCATGCCGACCCGGCCATCCACCACAAAAATGACGGCGTCAGCTTCGGCGATGGCCTGCTCGGTCTGGCGCGCCATTTCGTGGAATATGCCTTCCTTGGCCAGGGGTTCGAAGCCCCCTGTATCCACCACCAGATAGGGCTTGGTTCCCACCTTGCCGTGGCCGTAATGGCGATCCCGGGTCAGGCCCGGCATATCCGCCACGATGGCGTCACGGGTCTTGGTCAGGCGATTGAACAGGGTGGACTTGCCTACGTTAGGCCGGCCGACCAGTACCAGGGTGGGTTTCACAGGTATTGCTTTCTACGGAGGTTATTGCACATCGAGGGCGTAAACACCGCCCCCCAGGGTCTGGAAAACCCAGCCACTACCATAGGGCTGGGGAGCGGCAACCAGAGGGCTGCCATCGGTGGTGACGCGGGCGCTGAAGGAGCCGTCGTCACGATTGAGGAAATGCACCACCCCCTTGACGTCGCCCACGGCCACCAGACCGCGGCCGGTACGTGGCGCGGTGAGTTGGCGCAGGAAGAGCTTGTCCTGCTTCCACAGGGATGTCCCGCGGTAGCGGTCCAGGGCATGGACAGCCCCCTTGTCGTCGGTGACGTAGATATTGCGGTTGTCCATGGCCAGACCGGCGGCAGACGACATGTCGCGGGCCCAGATCAGGCTGCCGTTGCTCAGGTCGAAGCAAGCCACTCGGCCTTGATAGGCCACGGCGCACACCTGGGGACCATCCATGACGGGGGCGCTGGTGATATCGGCCACACGATCCAGCTCCGTCGTGCCTTTGGGGGTAGCGACGGTGCCTTCCCAGACGGCAGCGCCGTTCTGCAGGGAGACAGCCACCAGCTTGCCGCCAGGAAAGCCGGCAAAAGCATAGCGGTCGGAAATCAGGGGCGGTGCGGCATTGCGCAGGGAAAGCGCCGGATTGCTGCGCTGATACACCCACTTGCGCTTGCCATCGGTACTGTCATAACCGTAGAGCCGGTTGTCGCCGGTACGCACCACCACCAGATCGAGGGTCACGGCCGGGGCAGCCAGAATGTCGGCACTGGCCCGGACCTTCCACAGTTGCTTGCCATCCTTGGCATCGAAGGCGATGACTTCGCCCTTGGGCGTGCCCACCACCACCAGGCGGCCATCGCTGCCAACGCCACCGGACAGCAACTGGCCGGCAGAAACCTGCCAAACCTGCTTGCCGTCATCAAAACGGGTAATGCTGCCGTTCTGGGCCGCCACATAAACCGAGCTATCCACCACCGCCGGGGTGAAGACATAGTCCTCGGCCTTACCGGCCTTGCCTTGCCAGAGAATCTTGACGTCAGCCGTGGCCTGGATATTTTCCAGCTCGGCCATTTTCACCTTGGGGGTGCTGGCAAAGGGATTGAGCTTCTCCACCGTGGAGCAGCCCGTTAGTGCTGCCGCCAGCAGCAGGCCGAGGAGAACCCGGGAGGAGTTCACTTGGCGTCTCCCAAGGCATCGGCCTTCTGCTGCAGCACTTCGCGGTAGGCGGCGGCGGCACGGGCATCCTGAGCCCCGGTGCCGCTCTTGGCGGCCGCGTCCAGTTCGTTCAAGGCGGCGGTGAACGCGGCTTTGGCATCCACCTTTTTGTCCTGGGCCAGCAGCACATCGCCTCGAGCCTCGGCAAAACGGGCGGCAAAGGCAGGTAGCGGCTTGGCTTCCAGCTGCTTCAGGGCTTCATCGTAGGCTTTCTCGTCGAGCAGCACAGCCACCAGACGCAGGCGGGCCAGATCCTTCAGCTCATCCTTGCCGTTATCCGCCACCCAGGCCAGTTGCAGCTTGGCCGTCTTCAGGTCGCCGGCATCAAAGGCAGCCTTGGCCGCAGTCAGGGCGCCGAGGGAGGCATAGGCGGAACGCTTGTGGTTCTCCAGTAGTTCGCCGGCGGCGGCCTTCAGGCGCTGCACGTCGCCTTCCATGGCGGCTTTCTGCAACACGCCGTAGACCGCTGCCGCCTGCACCGCTTCGCGGCCCTGGTACCAATTCCAGCCCTGCCAGCCGGCGACGCCAATGGCCGCCGCCAACAGGATGGCCGTCACCTGATTGCCATACTGTTTCCACCAGGTCTTGATTTCGTCGAGCTGTTCCTGCTCCTGCAAGTCGTAAACGGCCATTATTCCTCTTCCCAATCAATGATCGATTCCATCAGGGTGGCAGGCAGATCGTCCACCTTCACCCGCTGTTGTTCGCCCTTCTCGCCATCGGCACTGCGCAGGGACTTGAGCGTCACTTCGCCAGCGGCGGCCTCATCGTCGCCGATGATGACAGCGTAGGCGGCACCGCTGCCGTCGGCCTTCTTCATCTGGCTCTTGAAGCTGCCGCTGCCGCAATTGAGGATGACGGCCATACCGTTGTCCCGCAGCCCTTCGGCGACGCGGAAGGCGAGCCGGCTGGCAGATTCGCCCTGGTGCACCACATAGACATCCACTGCTTCGGGGCCGCCCGCCAGGTCCTGATCCTGGATCAGGGCGATGAGGCGTTCGACGCCCATGGCGAAGCCGCAGGCCGGGGTGGGTTTGCCCCCCAGCTGTTCCACCAGGCCGTCGTAGCGGCCGCCGGCGCAGACCGTTCCCTGGGCGCCAAGACGGTCGGTCACCCATTCGAACACGGTCAGGTTGTAGTAGTCCAGGCCCCGCACCAGGCGAGGATTGACGGTATAGGGCACGCCGGCATCGCGCAGCACCTGCTGCACACCCTCGAAGTGGGCCAGGGATTCGGGGCCGAGGAAATCCAGCAGCTTGGGCGCCTGGGCGCACATCTCCTGCATGGCCGGATTCTTGGTGTCGAGAATGCGCAGAGGGTTGGTATGCAGGCGACGCTGGGCATCTTCATCCAGCAACTCGGCATGGGCCTCGAAATAGGCGATCAGCTCGGCCCGGTGGCGGGCCCGCTCTTCCGGCTGGCCCAGACTGTTGATCTGCAGGGAGATGCCTTCCAGCCCCAGGTCGTCCCACAGACGGGCACCCATGAGAATCTGCTCGGCATCGACATCGGGACCGGTAAAACCAAAGGACTCCACGCCCACCTGGTGGAACTGGCGATAGCGCCCTTTCTGGGGCCGCTCGTGGCGGAACATCTGGCCCATGTAATAGAGCCGGCGCGGCTGCTGGGCGGCCAGGCTGTGCTGGATCACAGCCCGCACGCAGCCGGCGGTCCCTTCGGGGCGCAGGGTCAGCTGTTCGCCGTTGAGGGCGTCTTCGAAGGAATACATTTCCTTCTCGACAATGTCGGTGACTTCGCCGATAGCCCGCTTGAAAAGGCCCGTCGGCTCGACAATGGGCATGCGCACAGGGCGGTAGCCGTAGCTGTGCAGCCAGGAGCGGATGACCTCCTCAAAACGTTCCCACAGTTCGGCTTCATCGGGCAGGATGTCGTTCATCCCGCGCACGGCTTGCAAGGTTTTCTGGCTCATAAATCCGTATTCAGTGCGCGACCGCTGGGTCGCGCCGCTCATTTTTGAAGTTTGCGCTGGTAGGTCCGGGCCACGTAACGATCCACGATGGCCTTGAATTCTTCGGCAATGTTGTCGCCGCGCAGGGTTACGGTCTTTTCCCCGTCCTCGAACACCGGGGCGGCCGGCGCTTCACCGGTGCCCGGCAGGGAAATGCCGATGTTGGCGTGCTTGCTCTCGCCGGGGCCATTCACCACACAGCCCATCACCGCCAGGGTCATGTTCTCGACCCCGTCGTATTCAGTACGCCACTGCGGCATTTCGGCCCGCACATAATCCTGGATGGTGGAGGCCAGTTCCTGGAAGAAGGTGCTGGTGGTGCGGCCGCAGCCGGGACAGGCCGCCACCATGGGGGTAAAGGCCCGCAGCCCCATGGTCTGCAGCATTTCCTGCGCCACCACCACTTCGCCAGTGCGCTTGCCACCGGGTTCGGGGGTGAGGGAGACGCGGATGGTATCGCCAATGCCTTCCTGGAGCAGCACGCCCATGGCGGCGGTGGAAGCGACGATGCCCTTGCTGCCCATCCCGGCCTCGGTCAGCCCCAGGTGCAGGGCGTATTGGGAGCGGGCAGAAAGCTCGCGGTAGATGGCGATAAGGTCCTGCACGCCGGAAACCTTGCAGGAAAGCACGATGTGATCGGCCGGCAAGCCAATTTCCACGGCCTTGTCAGCCGACTCCAGGGCGGAAGTCACCATGGCCTCGCGCATGATCCGCACGGCATCCTTCGGCTCGGCCCGTCTAGCGTTCTCGTCCATGATGCGGGCCAACAGGTCCTGGTCCAGGCTGCCCCAGTTCACGCCGATGCGCACCGGCTTGTCGTACTGGCAAGCCAGTTCGATCATCTGGGCAAACTGCTCGTCGCGCTTCTTGCCGTGACCCACGTTACCGGGATTGATGCGGTACTTGGCCAGGGCCTGAGCACACGCCGGGTTGTCCGCCAGCAGACGATGGCCGTTGTAGTGGAAGTCGCCAATCAGGGGCACGGACAGGCCGAGACGGTCCAGGTGTTCGCGAATCTTCGGCACGGCGGCGGCCGCTTCCGGCGTATTTACCGTGATGCGCACCAATTCAGAGCCAGCCCGGGCCAGTTCTGCCGTCTGCAGGGCAGTGGCGAGGTAATCCTCGGTATCCGTGTTGGTCATGGACTGCACCACTACCGGGGCACCGCCGCCGATAACGATGCCGCCCACACTCACGCCCAGAGTGGGGTGACGGGGAATGGCGTAGGGATCGGCAGGAGAAGTCGTACGGGAATCGGACATGAATCAGTCGAGCGTGACGCGGGCCACGTCGTCCTTGCTACGGGGCTCCAGGGAAATATCCCGGCCCTTGTAGGTGAGTTTCACATGGGTGGCGTTACCCACCACCAGGGTAAATGGCGGCACACCGGCCACCTCCCGCTCGCTACCGGCGGGATTCAGCTGGGAAAAAACGATCTGGCCGGTCTTGTCCTTCACCTCAACCCAGGAGGGCTGGGAGAAACGCAGCTTGATCGGGCCCGAACCTGCAGGCGCAGCCACGGCCACCACCGCGGCCGGGGCCGGTGTTGCTGCACCAGCCGCCGCTGGGGAGTTCACAGGTTGCGGTACCACTACCGGAGCGGCGGTCGCAGGCACAGCCGGCGGCGTGGCCGGAGTAGCGGGAACAGCAGGAATAGCGGAAGGCGCAGACACAGGAGCGGCCGGAACGGGAGGCACGGCACCCGCCACTTCTGCTCCGGAAGCCGGGGATTCATTGGCACTGGGGGGCGGGAAAGCCGGTTCCGGTTCTTTGGCCGAATCCTGAGCCGAATCCTTGCCAACCTCGGCCGACACTTCCTCCTTGGCGGAGGACTGCCAGAAATCGGCGGGCACGACGAAGTAGGCGGCCACCGCCACCCCCACCATCAGCGCGGCACCTGCCATGGCGGCAAGATCCCGGCGCTTGCCCTGGCCAGGACGGGGCAGTTCGGCAGTGGAAGCCCGGGGCAGGACGATATTGGGATTCTCCGGCGTCTGGTCGGCCTTCAGCTGGGCCAGCAAGGGCTCCGCGTCAAGGTGCAGGAAACGGGCGTAATTGCGTACGAAACCGCGAACGAAGGTCTGCCCGGGCAAAGCTGCCCAATCACCCTGCTCCAGCGCCTCCACCTGGCGGTGGCTGATTTTCAGGATCTGGGCGGCCTCACCCACGGAAATGCGACGATCTTCCCGGGCCTGACGCAGGACAGCGCCAACATCGGGAACGACAGGGGCTGCAGCAACGGCAGGGGCCGCATCCGCAGGGAGCTGCGCCTCCGCAGCAGAATCATGAACAAGCTCACTCATTCAAAATTGCCTTTCATGAGAGCCTGGGCTTCGCGAGAGCCGGGGAAACGCTTGCGCAGCATGGCGTTGTAGCTGGCTTCCTCGGCACGATCACCGATCTTGCGGGCCAGGCGCAGGGCCAGCCACAGAGATTCCGCATTCGGATCGGAGATGCGGTGAATATCGCGAATCAGGGCATAGGATTCGTCCATCTTGTCCCGCTTGTACAGCACGGTCGCCAGGGACAGCATGGCCTGGGCATTATTGGGCGCTAGACGCAGGGCCCGATGCAGATAGGTTTCGGCGGCATCCAGGTCGCCGAACTTCTCGCTGCAACGCCCGGCATTGACGTAGGCACGGTCCGGGGTGGGATACAGCGGATTCTTCACTGCATTGTTGAAATAGGTCAGGGATTCCTTTTCCCGCCCGACCTGGCAAAGAAACCAGCCATAGTTGTTGTTGATTTCCGGATCGTTGCCGGCCAGGGACAAGGCACGGCGGAAGCTGGTTTCTGCTGCCTCATTTTCCCGCAGGTCCATGTGCACCAGGCCCAGGACATTGTGGGCGGGTGCGTAACTGGGGTCGATGGAGATAGCCAGGCGCAACTCTTCCAGGGCCACGGCCAGCTTGCCGTCCTGGAAGTAGAGGGCGCCGAGTTCCGTGTGGACCCGGGCGGACTTGCGGGCATCGCCGGTCACCGCTGCCTGGGATTGGGGCTCCTCCGCCGTGGGGCGGGAAGGCGTGTTTTCGCAGGCAGCCAGCAAGCCGGCGGCGAGAATCATCAAGAGCCGGAACGAGGGCAGCCGGAAAGGGGTCTTGCTCAAGGTCGCATCTCCTGAAGGGGGATCGTGCGCCGCTCGCTACGCTTGGTCTTGTCCTGCACCTGACCGGCCAGCTGGCCGCAGGCGGCATCAATGTCATCGCCCCGGGTCTTGCGGGTGGTGGTGACGACGCCGGCCTGGATGAGGATGTCGGCGAAACGGCGGATGCGCTCCGCCTTGGAGCGGCGGAAGGGCGATCCCGGGAAGGGATTGAAGGGAATCAGATTGAACTTGCAGGGCACGTCGCGGGTGATGGCCAGCAGTTCCCGGGCATGGACATCGCTGTCGTTCACCCCGTCGAGCATCACGTATTCGAAGGTCACGAAATCCCGCGGCGCCTTTTCCAGGTAACGCTGGCAGGCCGCCATCAGTTCCGCGATGGGGTATTTCTGGTTGATCGGCACCAGATCGTCCCGCAGCTTGTCGTTGGGGGCGTGCAGGGAGACGGCCAGGGCCACCGGGCATTCATCCCGCAGGCGGTCCATGGCCGGCACCAGGCCGGAGGTGGAGACAGTGACGCGGCGGCGGGAAAGGCCGTAGGCGTTGTCGTCCAGCATCAGTTTGAGGGCGGCCACGGCGGCCTCGAAATTGGCCAGGGGCTCGCCCATGCCCATCAGCACCACATTGCTGATGATGCGCTCGGCTTTTTCGGGATTGCGGGGATCGACCCCCAGGGCCCGGTTGGCCTGCCACAGCTGGCCGATGATCTCGGAGACGGCCAGGTTGCGGTTGAATCCTTGTTTGCCGGTGGAGCAGAAGGCGCAGTCCAGGGCGCAGCCGGCCTGAGTGGAAATGCACAGGGTGCCCCGATCGTCTTCCGGGATAAACACCGTTTCCACCGCATTGCCGTTGCCCACGTCGAAGAGGAACTTGCGCGTGCCGTCGTCCGACAGCTTGTCGCTGACGATGGCCGGGGGCAGCACAACCGCATTGGCCTTGAGCTTTTCACGCAGGCTCTTGGCGATGTCAGTCATGGCATCGAAATCCGACTGCCCGAAGTGATGCATCCAGCGCAGCACCTGGCGCGCCCGGAAAGGCTTTTCGCCCTGGGCGGCAAACCAGGCTGTCAGGCCTTCGGCATCAAAATCCAGCAGGTTTTGCATCATGTACTCGCTTGGGTGAGGGGGACGAACAAAAAACAAAAAGCGGAGCCGTTCGGCCCCGCTCACCCGACTCCGATTAGCGGCCGGAGTAAACGTTCATCGCCGGGAAGAAGAAGGCGATTTCGTTGGCAGCGGTTTCGGCAGCGTCAGAACCGTGGACAGCGTTGGCGTCGATGGATTCAGCGAAATCGGCGCGGATAGTGCCCGGCTCGGCCTTCTTCGGGTCGGTGGCGCCCATCAGGTCGCGGTTCTTGGTGATGGCGTCTTCACCTTCCAGCACCTGGATCATGACGGGGCCGGAGATCATGAAGGAAACCAGATCCTTGAAGAAAGGACGCTCTTTGTGCACGGCGTAGAACTTGCCGGCTTCTTCGGCAGACAGCCAGGCCATCTTGGAAGCAACGATCTTCAGGCCGTTGGTTTCGAAACGGGAGTAGATCTTGCCGATGACGTTCTTGGCGACGGCGTCGGGTTTGATAATGGAAAGGGTGCGTTCGATAGCCATGGTCACTCCGTGAATAGCTGGGTTTGGAAATAACTTTTTATTTTACCAGACCTTTAGGAGAGAACCCCAATCCGCCGACCACGGCAATTCATCGGGCCTTGCCAACTGACGCACAAGGCCCGTTTTACGGTTTTCAGTAGCTGCCTGCGATTTTTGCGGGAGATTTGCCGAAATGCCGAGCGTTCCCGCAAATCCCATGAAGCGCAAGCGATGGGGGCGATACTCCGGCCGCCTCAGCCAAACTTGAAGAGGATGCCGAAACCGGCCCGGGGATAGTTCCAGTCCACATTGCCGTGGGTATCGCAGACCACCCGGCAGGTGCCGCATTCCAGACAGCCGTCTGTGATCAGGCCGATCTTGCCCTCCTCGAAGGACCAGCAGCCGGCCGGGCAGCAGACGGTGCAGGCGCGGCTGACGCAGCCGTTGTTGCACAGGGATTCATCCTTGATGCGAATGTGGGGCCGGTCCGCATCAACCCGGTAGCGGTTCTGGAAGAGCTTTTCTTCAACTTTCATCATGATCTATTTCCTTTCTCGGCTCTTCGTTAACGGGTGGCGCGCCACAGGCGGTAGGCATCGCCCAGCAGCCCCAGCAGGCTACGGCGTTCGCGGAAGGCATTGAAGATGGCCTTTTCCTTGGTGGCCTTGTCCCGACTATCCACCGTGAAGAACTCGTGGGCGGCGCCGTTGAGCAGGGCCGGGTAGTCGCTGAGGAACTGGCGCTGGCTGTGCAGGGTGTCCGGAATGTTGCGGTACTTCTTCAGGTCCTTCAGCACGATGCTGTCTTCCAGCCGGGCCTTGTAGCGGGCCAGGTTGGCGGCGGTGGAAGGCAGACCCTTTTCGCCCAGTTCCAGCAGGGTCTCGGCGGCAAGACGGCCGCTGGTCATGGCCAGGTTGGAGCCTTCCCGGTGCACGGCGTTCACGAAACCGGCGGAATCCCCCACCAGCAGCCAGCCTTCGCCGTACAGCTCGGGCAGGGCGTGGTAGCCGCCTTCGGGAATGAGGTGGGCGGCGTATTCCCGGGTCTCGCCGCCGGCAATCAGGGGCGCCACGGAAGGGTGCTGCTTCAGCTTTTCCAGCAGTTCCGCCGGGGTGGTGTTCTGCGCCTTCATGTCGGAAAGCATGCAGCCAATGCCAAGGGAAATGGAGTCCTTGTTGGTGTAGAGGAAGGCAGTACCGGCCATGCCCTGGCTGATGCTCCCCAGCATCTCGATCACCACGCCCTCGCTGCCCTTCAGGTTGAAGCGGGCTTCCACGGTCTCCTTGGGCAGGAAGATGGTTTCCTTCACCGCCAGGGCCACGGCGGCGGGCTTGATGTCCTCCCGCAGGCCAGCCCGGCTGGCCACCAGGGAATTGACCCCGTCAGCCAGGATCACGGTTTCGGCGTAGATCTTGCCGTCGTCCCGATCCACCTCGACGCCGATGACCTTGCCGGATTCGTCGCGCAGCAGGGCGATCACCGTCATTTCGCAGATCACCAGAGCGCCGGCCTTCTGTACCTGCTCGGAGAACCACTTGTCGAAGCGGGCCCGGATGATGGTGTAGCGGTTGCCCGGCATCTGGTTGAAGCGGTCGGAGCGGAAAGTGGTGCCGACGTAGGACTCGTCCTCCATCACCCACATGCGCTGCTCGATGACGGTGCGCTCCAGGGGGGCGGAGTCGCGGAAGTCGGGGATGATCTTTTCCAGGGCGTCGGCATAGAGGATGGCGCCCTGCACGTTCTTGGAGCCGGGATACTCGCCCCGCTCCAGCTGCAGCACCTTCTTGCCGGCCTTGGCCAGGGTGTAGGCGGCGGCGTTGCCGGCGGGGCCGGCGCCGACGACGATGACGTCGAATTTTTCGATGTTCTGGGTCATGGGAATTCCTTAGCTGCCTTGCTGCGCCAGGTAGCCGGCGAAGGTGCGGCCCAGAGCCGGCAGCACCTGGTTGCAGTCGCCGACGATGGCGTAGTGGGCGAAGTCGAAAATGGGGGCGTTGGGGTCGTTGTTGACGGCGATGATGCAGTCCGCCCCTTCCATGCCCACCCGGTGCTGGATGGCGCCGGAGATGCCGGCAGCGATGTAGAGGGCCGGGCGCACGGTCTTGCCGGTCTGGCCCACCTGGCGGTCGGCGGAGATCCAGCCGGCATGGATGGCGGCCCGGGAGGCGCCCACTTCGCCGCCCAGAACCTTGGCCAGATCCCACACGTGCTTGAAATTTTCGGCCTTGCCCAGGCCCTTACCGCCGGAGACGACGATTTCGGCGTAAGGCAGCTGGGGCTTGTCCCGCTGATCGTCGGGGATGAACTCCAGCACCTTGGTGACGATGTCGGTCTCGATCAGGCCGGCCTCGAAATCGACGATCAGGCCGGTCCGTTCCGGTTGCGGGTCGGGCATGGGCATCACCCGGTGGCGCACCGTGGCCATCTGGGGCCGGTAGTTGAGGGTGACGATGGTGCACAAGAGGCTGCCGCCGAAGGTGGGGCGGGTGGAGAGCAGGCAGCGGTCTTCCGGGTCGATGGCCAGCTCGGTGCAGTCGGCGGTGAGGCCCGTCTTCAAGGTGGTAGCCACCGACCCGGCCAGGTCCCGGCCCAGGGTGGTGGCGCCCAGCAGGAGGATTTCCGGCTTATGGGCGTTCACCAGGTCGGTCAGGGCCCGGGTGAAGGGCACGTTGCGATACTCGGCCAATACCGGGCTGGCGATGCGGTAGCAGCGGTCGGCACCGTAGGCGAAGGCGGCCTGGCACTGGGCCTCCAGGTCCGGCCCCGGAGCGCCCATGACCACGCCGCACAACTCCACCCCCAGCTGGTCCGCCAGGCGGCGGCCCTGGCCCATCAGCTCCCAGGAGACGGGATGCACATGGCCCCGCTCGCTCTCGACGAAGACCCAGACGCCCTTGTAGGCCAGCAGTTCTTCATCCAGCTTGATCTTGCGCTTCTTGATGGGCTTGTCGGTCTTGGCTTCACTCATGGCGCTCTCCTGCTGCCGTACGCTTGTTATCCAGTTCTTTTTTCACCTTGGGAATCTCCGCCAGCACCTTGTCCAGCAGGGCCTGGGTGGCGGCTTCCGGGTTGGTGGCGTCGAACTCGATCTGCTGGGCCTTCTGGGCCCGGGGGCTGGGCACGAAGACCCGGCTGACGATGGTGGGGCTGCCCTTCAGGCCCACCTTCTTGATGTCCTCGATGCCGGCGGCGTTGCGGTCCCAGACGCGGACTTCGGCCCGGGCGGCGCGGAACATGTCAGGGGCGCTGCCGAAGCGGATTTCGTTGCTACCTTCGAGCATGGTGATGAGGGCCGGCAGGCGGGTTTCCAGCACCTGCACCCCGCCCTCGGCGCGGCGCTCGACGCGGATGCTGCTGGCGGCCTTGTCTACGCTGACGATGCGGGAAACGTAGGTGAGCAGTTCCAGCTCCAGGCGCTTGGCGATGCCCGGACCCACCTGGGCGGTGTCGCCGTCGATGGTCTGCTTGCCGGTGAACACCAGGTCCACCGGGGTCTCCTGGTGCAAGGTTTTGATGGCCGAGGCCAGCACGTAGGAGGTGGCCAGGGTGTCGGCTCCGGCAAAGAGCTTGTCGGTCACCAGCACGGCCTCGTCGCAGCCGAAAGAGAGGGCCTTGCGCAGGGCCGGCTCAGCCTGGGGCGGGCCCATGGTCAGCACCGTCACCTTGCCCCCCAGATGGTCCTTGAGGGCCAGGGCCGCCTCGATGGCGAAGAGGTCGTAGGGGTTGATGATGGCCGGCACCCCCTGGCGCATGATGGTGTTGGTCACCGGATGGACCCGAATCTGGGCACTGTCCGGCACCTGCTTGATACAAACGACGATGTGCATGATGACGATCCGTCTAAAGTTGAAATCAGGGTAGGAAACGGTAGCCGACGCCGATTTCCGTCAGGATATGGCGCGGTTTGGCCGGGTCGGCCTCGATCTTCTGCCGCAGGTGGCCCACATAGACCCGCAGGTACTGGTGGTTCTCCACCGCCTTGCCGCCCCACACCCGGGTCAGCAGCTGGCGGTGGGTCAGCACCCGGCCCGGCTGGCCGGCCAGGGCCAGCAGCAGGCGGTATTCGATCTGGGAGAGGCGCAGCAGCTCGCCGCCCTTCTCCACCTTGCGCTCGGCACAGTCGATGCGCACGTCGCCGAATTCGATCACCGGGCTTCCCTCCCCCGTGGCTGCCGGGCCCCGGCGCAGCAGGGCGCGGACCCGGGCCAGCAGTTCGGGCACACCGAAGGGCTTGGTCAGGTAATCGTCGGCCCCCGCGTCCAGGGCGGCCACCTTCTGGCTCTCCTGGGTACGGGCGGACAACACCAGCACCGGCGCCGCCGACCAGGCGCGGAAGTCTCGCAGAAAATCCAGGCCGTCCAGGTCCGGCAGGCCCAGGTCGAGAATGAGCAGGGACGGCTTCACGGTACCGGCCTGGACCATGCCGTGGCGGGCCGAACCAGCCTCGCTAACGGCGTAGCCTTCGCTTTCCAGCACGGAGACGACGAATTCCCGGATCGAGACGTCGTCTTCGACCACCAGAAGGGTTTCGCTTGGGTTCATGACTCTTCGTTATCCAGGTCCGCCAGATCCGGCGGCGTTTCCAGGGGCAGACGCAGGCAGAAGCAGGCGCCGCCGCCACTGCGGTTGGCGGCGCTGACGGTGCCGCCGTGGGCTTCGGCAATGGTGCGGGCAATGGCCAACCCGAGGCCAGCGCCGGGCACGTTGGATTCGCTGCGGCCACGGCGAAAGAGGCCGAACAGGGCCTCTTCCTGGCCCGGCACCAGGCCTTCGCCGCGATCACAGACAGAAACCTCCAGCCAACTCTCAGACTGCCCCACCCGCAGGTCGATGGGCTGGTCCGCGGGGGAATACTTGAGCGCATTTTCCAGCAGGTTCCACAGCACCCGCTCGATCAGCACGCCATCGATATGCACTGGCGGCAGGCCGGGAGCAATGGTGATGGCGATGTCCCGCCCATCCGCATGGGGCTCCAGCAGATGCACGGTGGCACCGATGACCTCCTCGATGGGCTGCCATTCCTTCTGCAACTCCACGCTGCCGGAGCGCAACCGGGCCATTTCCAGCAGGTTGGCCAGCAGCTGGTTCACCGCCAGGGCCTGGTCCCGCAGGCGCAGCAGCATGGATTTCTGCTTTTCTTCCCCCCCCACTTTGCCCAAGGCCAGGCCGTCGGCCATGCCCACCAGGGCCGTCAGGGGCGTGCGCAGGTCGTGGGAGAGACTAGCGAGGATGGAACTGCGCAGGGATTCGGCGGCGACTCGCAATTCGCTCTCCCGCACGGCAGCGGCGTACTGGGTACGCTCCAGGGCCACCGCCACCACGGAGGCCATGGTGTCCAGGGCCTCCCGGTATTCGGGATCGTCCAGGGTGCGGCTATCCACCTCGAAGCCGAGCAGACCGAGGAGATCCCGGGTGCCGGCCAGGGGCAGGAGGGCCCGGGAAACGCCCGCCTCCCGGCTGGGCACGGCCACCAGCTGGCGCCGCTCCAGGCAGGCGCGAACCAGGGCTTTGGTCACCACCGGTGGTGGGTTGTCCCAGGCGGCCGGCTCCAGCAGGCGGATGCGATGGGCACCGAAAACATCGGCGAGAAAGCGGCGACTGGTGGCGCTGACTTCTTCGGCGGTCTGGCTGCCGGCCAGGGTCTTGGCCAGGTCGTAGAGAGCCCGGGCCCGGCGGGCCCGCTTGCCAGCCAGGTCCACCTGGGTGCGCAAGGCCGCCGTGAGATGCCCCACCACCAGAGCGACCACCACCATGATGACGGCGGCCAGGACGTACTGAATTTCCGTGATGGCGAGGGAGAAATAGGGGGGAACGAAAACGTAGGCAAAGGCCAGGCTGCTGCCCAGGGCACAGGCCACCGCCGGCCCACGGCCAAAATGGCCACCCACCACCACGACGGCCAGGACGTAGAGCAGGGCAATATTGGAGAGGTCGATGTCGGTACGAAAAGGCCCGGCCAGGGCGGTCCCCAGCAGGACAAGGCCGATGCCCCAGAAATAGCCGATGAAGCGCTTCATGGAACCCATGCTAGCCCTCCCCGCATAAAAGCGCTGTAAAAAAGGGCGAAAAAAAGCGCGCGGCGGTTTCCCGCGCGCGCGCCAACTCAACGCAAGGGTAAATCGTTACAACATGCCCAGGGTGCGGGGCAGCCACAGGGACAGGCTGGGCCAGTAGGTGACCAAGGCCAGGAAGCAGAGCATGGAGAGCAGCCACGGCCAGACGGCGATGGTCAGCTCGGTAATCCCCATCTTCGTGATACCCGAGGCCACGTAAAGGTTGAGGCCCACCGGCGGATGGCACATGCCGACTTCCATATTCACCACGATCAGGATGCCGAAGTGCACCGGGTCGATGCCCAGCTTGACGGCCACCGGGAAGAGGATCGGCGCCATGATCAGCACGATGGAGGAAGGCTCCATGAAGTTGCCGGCCACCAGCAGCAGCACGTTCACCGCCAGGAGGAAGGCAATGGGGCCCAGGCCCTTGTCCAGCAGCCATTCAGCCAGCAACTGGGGGATGTTCTCGTTGGTCATGAGGAAGGAGAACAGTACCGCGTTGGTGATGATGTACAGCAGCATGGCGGACATGTTGGCCGAATCCATCAGCACCTTGGGGATCTGCTTGAGGCCCATGTCCTTGTACACGAACACCGCCACGAAGAAGGCATACACCGCGGACATGGCCGCTGCCTCGGTGGGAGTGAACATGCCGGTGTAGATACCGCCCATGACGATGACGATCAGCAGCAGGCCCCAGACAGACTTGCGGAAGGCTTGCCAACGCTCGCCCCAGGAAGCCTTGGCCATGCGCGGATAGTCGAACTTCTTGGCGCGGTACCAAGTGACCAAGCCCAGGGTGGTCGCCAGCAGCAAGCCCGGAATCACACCGGCCATGAACAGGGCACCGACGGAGGTGTTGGTGGCCACGGAGTACATCACCATGACGATGGAGGGCGGAATGAGAATACCCAGGGCACCGGAGGTAGTGATGACGCCCGCACCAAAGCGGTTCGGGAAGCCTGCCTTGACCATGGCCGGCAGCAGGATGGAGCCG
The DNA here is from genome assembly GCF_003112695.1 of Azospira sp. I13. GTDB lineage: Bacteria > Pseudomonadota > Gammaproteobacteria > Burkholderiales > Rhodocyclaceae > Azospira. The sequence goes on along the minus strand of NZ_BFBP01000003.1, from coordinate 109,049 downwards.
ATGGCCACCACGGTGGCCGGGGAAGAACCGGACACCGCTGCGAACAGGGCGCAGGCCAGCACGCCGGCGAGACCGAGGCCGCCGTAGAAGTGGCCCACCATGGCGCTGGCGAAGTTGATCATGCGCCTGGCCACCCCGCCGTGAGTGAGGAAGTTACCGGCCAGAATGAAGAAGGGGATCGCCATGATCTCGAACTTCTCGATACCGGTGAACAGCTTCAGGGCCACGGATTCGATGGGCACCTGGGTCATGGTGAAGAGGAAGGTCAGTACGGTCAGACCCAGGGAGATGGAAATGGGCATCCCCGTCAGCATCAATGCCAGGAGGAGGCCGAAAATGATTGCGGCGTTCATGTTATTGGCCTCCGTTCTTGTCTTCCCGCTTCACGCCATGGGGCGTATCGGGTTCCATGGGCACTTCCTTGCGGCCGGCATCGGCATGCTCCAACTCCTCGGCAGCCTGGATGGCTTCGCCGATGGAGTAGGTCTTGCCTTCTTCCTGGGCCAGCTCTTCTTCCAGACCTTCCACATGACCGTGGTCATGGTGGGGCAGTTCGCCGGTCTTGATGAAGGAGACAGCCACCTGCAGGAAGCGGTAGCACATCAGGTAGGAACCGAGGGGCACGGCGGAATAGACGATCCAGGTCGGCCATTCCAGGTCGGGCGTGATGGGGCCTTCGTAGAGGTCCGGCGCTTCAATGCCGAACCAGTGGAAAAACTGGTAGTGGGCGCCGTTTTCCCAGACGAAGGTAGCACCCAGGGTGCCGACGATGCCGGTGAAGGTGGCGCCGGCCATCAGGCCGAAGAGGACGAACTTGGCGCGGTTCTTCTCGGCCAGGCGATTAATGACCACATCGACGCCGACGTGGATGCCGGTACGCACGCCATAGGCGGCACCGAACTTGGCCATCCACACGAACATGATGATGCACAGTTCCTGGGCCCAGCTGAAGTTGAGGCTGAGCAGCCAGTCCTGCAGGCCCGGGATGTCGTAACCGGAGAGGTAGCGATGGACCACGGAGAGGAAAATGATCACCGTCGCCGCCCCCATGAGGAACGTGATGATCGCCTCTTCGAGGTGATTCAGTAGTTTATTCATGACAGAACTCCCCTACCCTCACAAAAACGCCCGCCCCCAGGGGGTGGCGGGCGTCTTCGCGGGCAGATTGTTTTACTGGGCGGTGAAGCCGGTTTCCTTGTAGATGGACTGGATCAGCTCCTTGCCGATACGGTCAGCCATCTTGGCGTGCACCGGGGTCAGCGCCTTCTTGAAGGCTTCGCGCTCTTCCTTGGTGGGCACGTAGACCTGGGTCTTGCCGCTCTTCTTCACGGATTCCAGATCCTTGTCGTTCTGTTCCTTGGCGATCTTGTTGGCGTAGGTGGTGGATTCCTTCATCGCGGTTTCCAGCTGGCCACGCACGTCGGCGGGCAGGCCTTCCCAGAACTTCTTGTTCACGATGACGGCGTAACCCAGGTAACCGTGGTCGGTCAGGGTCAGATGCTTCTGCACTTCATGCATCTTCTGGGTGTACAGGTTGGAGATCGGGTTCTCGGTACCGTCCACCACGCCGGTCTGCAGGGCCTGGTACACCTCGGAGAAAGCCATCACCTGGGGCAGGGCGCCGATGGTACGCATTTCCTCTTCCAGCACCTTGGAGGACTGGATGCGCATCTTCTTGCCCTTCAGGTCAGCCGGGGTCTTGATCGGGGTATTGGCGGAGAAGGACTTGAAGCCGTTGTCCCAGTAAGCCAGACCCTTGATGCCCTTGGGTTCCAGCTTGGCCAGCAGGGAGGCGCCGACGGGACCGGTGGTGATCTTGTGCAGCTCTTCGTAGTTGTCGAAGATGTAGGGCAAATCGAAGGCTTCGAATTCACGCACGCCCAGGGGGCCGAACTTGGCCAGGGAAGGAGCCAGCATCTGCACGGCGCCCAACTGCAGGGCTTCCATTTCTTCCTTGTCCTTGTACAGCTGGCTGTTCGGGTAGACCTCAACCTTCACCTTGCCCTTGGTCAGCTCGGCGGCGCGCTTGGCGAAAAAGTCGGCAGCCAGACCCTTGGGGGTATCGACGGCCACCACATGGCTGAATTTGATGACGATAGGCTGTTGCGCCACGGCGCCACAGGACAGAACGCCGGCCAGCAGGCCGAACATCAGATGGGAAATTTTCATCTTTCTCCTCCAAGAGAATCTAGGTTTATAGGCCAGCCTGAAGGCCAGCTTGGCGCAGTATCACAAAGGCCATAGACCCGCTCTACTGTGGATATCCACAATCCCCTGGGGGCCATGTTTTTCCCCATGCTGCGGCCCTTCCCCCCGCCCTGAAAAACCGTACGTTATATGCCCTACGATTATTCTCCGGATCTCCTGCTGGCGGCCATCGCCATCGTGGTTGGCATCGCCGCCTTCGTCCATGGCGTCATCGGCATCGGTTTCCCCCTGATCACCACCCCCTGCATCGCCCTGCTGACCGACCTGAAAACGGCGGTACTGGTCACCGTGCTGCCCAATATCCTGCTCAACGTGCTGTCCATCCTGCGGGGCGGCAATTGGCGGGACAACCTGGCGGAGCACTGGCGGCTGGCGGCTTACGTCTTCGTCGGCAGCCTGGTGGGCACCCAGTTCCTCATCGGCTTGCCGGCGGAGCCCCTGAAGCTGGCCCTGGCGCTGATGATGCTGGTCTCTCTCAATCTCAATCGCCTGAAAACCTGGGACTGGTCTTTTCTCACCACCCGCCGCCGCACTTCCGAAGCGGCCTTCGGCCTGGCGGCCGGCGTGCTGTCGGGCACCGTGAATGTCTCAGTACCGCCCCTGGCCATCTACTTTCTCGGCCTGGCGCTGAGCCCCACAGCCACGGTGCAGCTGTTCAACGTCTGCTTCATTGTTGGCAAGCTGACTCAGGCAGGCACCCTGGCGGCCCACGGCGAATTCACCGCCGCCATTCTCTGGCAGAGCGCCGGCCTGACGGTACTGGCCGGCCTCTGCCTGATTCCGGGAATGCGCATTCAGTCGCGCATGGAAACGGCCACCTATCGCCGCTGGCTCAACGCCACCCTGGCCCTGATGGCGGCCCTGATGCTGATCCAGGTGGGCCTGGCCTGGTGGCGCTGAAGCGGAGCGCCCTCAGACCCGGAAGCGGCTGACGGCTTCCTGCATTTCCCCGGCCACCCGGTCCAGGGTATCCGCCGCCCGGGAGGTCTCGTTGGCGGCGGCATTGGTTTCTTCCGCATGAGTGGCGATTTCCTCCACCTTGCGGGCCACCTCGGTGGAGGCGGAAGACTGCTCCCGCAGGGCTACATCCACATCGCCGATGATCTCGGCCACCCGCCGCGCCATGTCCTGTAGTTGGGCAATGGTGGCTCCGGCCTGGCGGGCATGATCGACGCTGCTTTCCACCGCCCCCACACCGCCGCCAATACCGGCCACCACCTGGCGGGTGGATTCCTGGATGGAGCCCACCATCTGGGTGATCTCACCGGTGGACTGGGCAGTGCGCTCGGAGAGCTTGCGTACTTCATCGGCCACCACGGCGAAACCGCGCCCGTGCTCCCCAGCCCGGGCCGCCTCGATGGCGGCGTTTAGGGCCAAGAGATTGGTCTGGTCGGCAATGTCCTTGATGACGCTGACGATGTTGGAAATCTTCTGGGATTCCTCTTCCAGGTTGCCGATCTGCTGGGCGGCCACCTTCACCACATCCGACACCTGGTTGATCTCGCCCACCAGGCGGTCCACCGTCTCACGCCCCGCACGGGCCTGTTCATCGGATTCGGCAGCCAGGCGGGCAGCATCGCCGGTGTTGTCGGAAACGTGATTGATCGAAACCGTCAGTTCCTCGATGTTGGCGGCAATGGCGGAGGAGGCGGAGCTTTGGATGGTCACGCTTTGCTCCATCTGGCGTACCGTACCTGCCAGCTGCTGGGCGGCAGTGGAAATTTCGGCAGCCCCTTCCTTGGTCTGGCCGATGGTGCTGCGCAGGGCCTGCTGCATCTCGCCCATGGCCGCCACCAAGCGCCCCACTTCATCGCCGGTGCTGGGTGGCAGGTTGCCGGTGAGATCGCCGGAGGCGATACGCCGGGCCACTTCCAGAGCCTCGTCAAGGCGCCGGGCCATGCGCTGGGCCAGCAGGAAGGAGACCACCAGGGCCACCACCACTCCTGCCACCAGAGCCATCAGGCCGCCGGAAATGGCGCTCTTGACGTCACCCGAGGCACGCTGGGCCACCTTATCGGCCCCCTCCCGGTTGAACTTGGCCAGATCATCGGTACGGTCCCGCAGCTGGTTGGCCTTCTCCACCCAGTTCTTGCGGCGTAGTTGCTGGGCTTCTTCTTCCTTACCGGCCTTGGACAGGGCAATGGCCTCCTCCACCGTCGTCTTGTAGCCATCCACCGCCTTGGCCACGCCATCCAGAATAGCCTGCTCCTGGGGGCCGGTGACCATGGGCTGGTATTCCTTGATGACGGCTCGCACGTCCTCATCCAGCTTGGCCAAGGATTTCTCGATCTTCACCTTCTCTTCGGGGGAGCCCGGCATCATGTATTCCAGGCTGCGTACCCGGTAACGCAGGCGCTCCTGGCTCACCTTGCCCACCAGTTGCAGGGAAGGCAGCCAGTTGGTGATGATTTCCTCGGTTTCACCGCCCACCTTCTGGATCTGGAGGATACAGAACACCAGGGCCAGCACCAGGATGCCGCCGGTGACGGCGAAGTTCACATACAGTTTGGCCCGCAGGCTTAGGTGATCGAACCAGTTCATGACATGTCCCCAGGTCGTTATTGGTATGGGCGCATACGCACGGTTATGCACCTGTCTCCAATATAGCGCAGCCGGGGGGCGGTGCAGCTGTGGCGTATTTCACGGAAGATGATCCTGACGCCCCTGCAGCGGGCCGGTACAATACCGCCTTCGCCGCCGCCCAGGGCGCGGCTTTCGCCCATCGCAACCACGAGTTTTCCATGGCCCAATACGTAATGTCGATGCTCCGCGTGAGCAAGGTCGTGCCGCCCAAGCGGCAGATCATCAAGGATATTTCCCTCTCCTTCTTCCCCGGCGCCAAGATCGGCCTGCTGGGCCTCAACGGCTCAGGCAAGTCCACCGTGCTGAAAATCATGGCCGGTGTGGAAAAGGAATACGACGGGGAAGTGCAGTGGCAGCCCAACCTGCGCATCGGCTACCTGGCCCAGGAACCCCAGCTGGACCAGGAAAAGACGGTGCGCCAGGAGGTGGAATCCGCCCTGGGCGAGATCATGGAAGCCAAGCAGAAGCTGGAAGAGGTGTACGCCGCCTACGCCGAGCCCGATGCAGATTTCGACAAGCTGGCTGAAGAACAGGCCCGCTGCGAGGCCATCCTGGCCACGGCCGGCAGCGACACCGAAACTCAGATGGAAATCGCCGCCGACGCCCTGCGCCTGCCGGCCTGGGATGCTTCCATCAAGCACCTCTCCGGCGGTGAGAAGCGCCGCGTCGCCCTGTGCAAGCTGCTACTTTCCAAGCCCGACATGCTGCTGCTGGACGAACCCACCAACCACCTGGATGCAGAATCTGTGGAATGGCTGGAGCAGTTCCTCTGCCGCTTCCCCGGCACCGTGGTGGCCGTTACCCACGACCGCTACTTCCTCGACAACGCCGCCGAATGGATCCTGGAACTGGACCGGGGCGAGGGCATTCCCTGGAAGGGCAACTACTCTTCCTGGCTGGAGCAGAAGGAAACCCGCCTGGAACAGGAAGGCAAGCAGGAAGCCGCCCGCATGAAGGCCATGAAGCAGGAACTGGAATGGGTACGGCAGAATCCCAAGGGGCGCCAGGCCAAGTCCAAGGCCCGTATCGCCCGCTTCGAGGAACTCTCCAGCTACGAATACCAGAAGCGCAACGAAACCCAGGAAATCTTCATTCCCGTGGGCGAGCGCCTGGGCAATGAAGTCCTCGAGTTCGACGGCGTTTCCAAGGCCTTCGGCGACCGCCTGCTGATCGACAACCTGTCATTCAAGGTTCCCGCTGGTGCCATCGTCGGCATCATCGGCCCCAACGGTGCGGGTAAATCCACTCTCTTCCGCATGCTCAGCGGGCAGGAGCAGCCGGATAGCGGCGAAGTGAAAATCGGCAGTACGGTGAAAATGTCCTTCGTGGACCAGAGCCGGGAAAACCTCTCCGGCAACAAGACTGTCTTCGAGGAAATCGCCAACGGTGCCGATATCCTCACCGTCGGCAAGTTCGAAATGTCCAGCCGGGCCTACATCGGCCGCTTCAACTTCAAGGGCGGCGACCAGCAGAAGCAGGTCGGCAACCTCTCCGGCGGCGAGCGCGGCCGCCTGCACCTGGCCAAGACCCTGCTGGAAGGCGGCAACGTCCTGCTGCTGGACGAACCCTCCAACGACCTGGACGTGGAAACCCTGCGCGCCCTGGAAGATGCCCTGCTGGAATTCCCCGGCTGCGCCATGGTGATCTCCCACGACCGCTGGTTCCTCGACCGTATCTGTACCCATATCCTGGCGGCCGAAGGGGATTCCCAGTGGACCTTCTTTGACGGCAACTACCAGGAATACGAGGCCGACAAGAAGCGCCGCCTGGGTGAAGAAGGCGCCAAGCCCAAGCGTATCCGCTACAAGCCCATCAGCCGTTAAGAGGCGCGGCGACCCACCAAATCTTGCCCGGAATGGCCGCCCGCCCCTGGTACTGACCCAAGCCCGCCTCCCGGCGGGCTTTTTCCATTCAGATATCTTCATGCCCTTTTACGCCACCTTGCGCCGCCTCGACCTGTGCCTGGAAAACCGGCAGGAGCGACCCGCCCTGGAAGGCTGGCGGCGCTTCCTGGCGGAATTCTGGTGGTTCGGCATCAAGGAGGCCCGGGCCTGCATTTTCGCCGGGCTCTTCTTTCTCGCCCTCTTCGCCGTGCCGCGCGGCGGCTGGCTAGGCATCGCCCGCTATGACCTGCTCCTGCTGATCGCCCTGGGCCTGCAGGCCTGGCTGCTGTGGCGGCGTATCGAGACCTGGGATGAAGCCCGGACCATCCTGCTTTTCCACCTGGCAGGATTTTCCCTCGAAGTCTTCAAGGTTTCCGCTCCCATCGCCTCCTGGAGCTACCCGGACCCCGCCCTGACCAAGGTACTCGGTGTACCGCTGTTTTCCGGCTTCATGTACGCCGCCGTCGGCAGCTACGTCATGCAGGCCTGGCGTATCCTGCATCTGCGCATCGAACGCCATCCGCCTTACTGGATGAGCGGCGGCCTGGCCTTGCTGCTCTATCTCAACCTGTTCACCCACCACTTCATTGGCGACTACCGCTGGTATCTGGCGGCCCTCGCCCTGGGGCTTTACGCCCGCAGCAGCATCATCTTCACCCCCCTGGATCGGGAACGCTCCATGCCCTTCCTGCTCGGATTCATCCTGGTGGGCTTTTTCATCTGGCTGGCCGAGAACATGGGCACCTTCCTCGGTGTCTGGCGCTACCCCAACCAGCTAGGTGCCTGGGCCACGGTGCACCTGGGCAAATGGTCTTCCTGGACCATGCTGGTCCTGATGATTTTTACCCTGGTCAGCGGCCTCAAGCACGTCAAGGCCAGAATCCAGCTTTCACCCTAGCCCCGGAGCAGGGTATGGGGAGGATGCCGGGCTTCAGGCTTCAGGCAAAAAAATACCCGCCTCGGGGGCGGGTATTCGCGGGAATTCTGTGTGGCCCGTAAGTGGGCGGCCAACTTAGTGGCTGGTACGCAGGCTGGCTTCGAAAGCGGCTTCGTACTTTTCGGGGAACTGGTAGGCGCTGAAAGCGTTGCGCACCACATCCAGATTTTGACTAGCGCCGTGATCCTCGAAACGGATGCCAATGGCGCGGCCATTGTTGGCCAGGGTCATGAAAGCGTAGCGCCAGCTTTGGGCTTCTGCCAGGCGCTCGCGCAGTTCTTCTTCGCGAGTGATGGTGATACCGGCCCGTTTCAGGGAATCCAGGAATTCTTCGAAGGACTCGTTGCTAAGGCTGCCCATTTGGGTACTCTCCTTGGTTGTCCGGGGCGGATTCTCGCCCCCTTGAGAGCAATAACGCAGGAGCGTTTCGATCGGTTGACTTAAAGTTTCACTTTAATTGCCAGACCGTATCCGGGACCCAAACAGCCGCCCTCAGGCCGAGGATTCGGCCTTGACCGTGCGGCGCAGCAGGCCGAAGACCGGGGTCGGCAGCCGCCACTCCCGGGTTTCCACGTAAAAGTGGAAGACCGTACCTGCCGCCAGGCTGGTTACCCAGGCCAGCACCATACCCATCAGATGCCAGGCAGGCTCCGCCGGCACGAAGTGGTCGAAAGCACCATTGACCAGCAGGCAGATGGGGAAATGGACCAAGAAGACGGAGTAGGAAACGCGGGAGAGGAACAGCACCACCTCCCGGCCGGGCAGGCGCTTGGGCCAGTAGCCCATCCAGTCGCCACGCCGGGCCAGGCCAAGGGCCAGGGCAACCGTCACCGCCACGCCGATGCGCAGGCGGAAATCCAGCAACAGAGCCCCCAGGGCGACGGAGGCAATAATGGCCAGCCAAATCGGGGATTGACCCTTTTCCGAGGCCCAGTAAGCCATGACGCCCATGCCATAGGCCCCGAAGAAGTAGACAGCCCAGATATCCCAGGAAGCATCGCGGTTGAAGTGGAACAGGGAGGCCAGCACCAGGGAGAAAACAAGGAGCATGCCCAGGCTATGCACGCCCCGGCTGCGCCCGCCGGCCATGGCCGGAATGCTCTCCCGGCCCAGGCGACCCAGCCAGAGCAGACCGACGAGCAGGGCGAAGAGCTGGAAGTCGATGGCGATGTACCAGACGCCGGCGGAGAGGGCGTCAAAGTCCAGAATGTTGTGCAGCAGGAAGACATGGGCCAGGACCTGCAAGGCAGCCGGCTGGCCGGGAATGGAATCGTGCTCCATCCAGCCCCGGGCCACATAGGCGCAGATGATGGCAATGGCCATGGCGAGGAGGAAGGGCGGTACCAGCCGCAGATAGCGGCGGGCCAGCATGGCCACGGGCTGCCGGGTCAGCAGTTGGCCCTGGGGCGCCAGGGCGCGGACCGCCAGGAAGCCGCCCACCACCAGGAAGACCTGGACGGCGATGCGGGCGTATTCGCTGAGCCAGCCGATCAGGCCGGGCAGCAGTTCCTGGGCCGCATCGGACATGGGGCCGTAGAACGCCAGGTGATGGAGAACGATGAGCTGGGAAGCGACAGCTTTGAGAACGTCAATGAAGACCAGGCGTGATGGGCCAGCGGACATGGCAGATTTCAACAGGATCCTGGCCCGGTACCGGCAGTCGGCAGAACGGACCATTTAAAAAGTTAAAACGGCAGAAGCAGGCGAACCACGGTCCACGACCGTGTTTTGCCCGCTCCAGACGCTTTTGCCGTGCATACCCCGTACGGCAAAAGCGCAGGATTATACCAAAATCATTAGCAAAAATTAGGCCTAAAAACCCAAACCCGTCACAGCAACTGATCAGGCCTTGGCGGCTTCAGCCACCCGCTGGGCGATATGGGCCAGGGCTTCATCCACCTGATCCACCAGGATCAGGCAGAGGTCGCCCGGATTGAGGCGGCCCAGGGCCGTATCGATGGCCAGGAACTCGCCACGGATTTCTTCCACCGCCCGGGTCCGGGCGGCATCCACCAGGCCTTCCCGCAGCAAACCCAGCACTTCGCCGTCGGCCCGGCCGCGCTGGCAGGCATCCTGGTAGAGAATGACGCTGTCGAAGGCAGCGCCCAGGATGCGGGTCTGCTGGCGGATATCCTCGTCCCGGCGGTCGCCAGCACCACTGATGACCACCGCACGCTGCTTGGCCGGCAGGGCGTCGATGGCGTTGACCAGGGCCTGAATGGCATCCGGGTTATGGCCGTAGTCGGCAATCAGGGTGGCACCCTTGTAGTCGAAGAGATTGAAACGGCCGGGAGCCGTGGCGGCATCGCTGACAAAAGAGGCCAGACCCTGGCGGATCACGTCCCAGCCGATACCCATGGCCCAGGCCGCCGCCGTGGCGGCCATGACGTTCTCCACCTGGAAGCCGATGGCACCACCCCGGGTCAGGGGCACCCCGGAAAGGGGCAGGCGATGCACCACGGTGGAGCCTTCCGCCACCACGATGTCCCCGCCTTCCACATAGACACCGCGGCGCCCCTGGGCAAATTGGGTGGCCATGACAGGGTGGTGGGGGTCGGCGGTGAAGAAGATGACGGAGCCCGGGCAGGACTCGGCCATGCGCACGACGATGGGGTCGTTGGCGTTGAGTACGGCATAGCCATTAGCGGCCACGTTTTCCACGATGACACGCTTCACCACCGCCAGGTCTTCCACGGTGTTGATGTAGGCCAGGCCCAGGTGGTCGCCCATGCCGATGTTGGTCACCACGGCCACGTTGCAGCGGTCGAAACCCAGGCCCTCGCGCAGCACGCCGCCCCGGGCAGTTTCCAGCACGGCTGCATCCACATCGGGATGCAGCAGCACATTGCGGGCGCTCTTGGGGCCGGAGCAGTCGCCGGTGTCGATGCGCTTGCCCTGGATATACACGCCGTCGGTGCCGGTCATGCCGGTGCGCTGACCGTTGCAGGTAAACAGGTGGGAAATCAGGCGCACCGTGGTGGTCTTGCCGTTGGTGCCGGCCACGGCCACCACCGGGATACGGCCGTCGTCGCCGTTCGGATACATGGTGGAAATGACCGCCTCGCCCACCGCCCGGCCCTTGCCGAAGGAGGGCTGCAGGTGCATGCGCAGGCCGGGAGCAGCATTGACTTCGACGATACCGCCGCCCTGCTCTTCCAGGGGACGCTGCACGGTTTCGCACACCACGTCCACACCGCAGATGTCCAGGCCCACCATCTGGGCTGCCGCCACGGCCTTGGCGGCCAGTTCGGGATGGACATCGTCGGTCACGTCGGTGGCAGAGCCGCCGGTGGACAGGTTGGCGTTGTTGCGCAGGGCCACCCGGGCGCCGCGGGGCGGCACGGAGTCGGCGTTGTAGTTCTGCCGGGCCAGGGTGGCCAGGGCAATTTCATCGAAACGGATTTTGGTCAGGGAAGTGGCATGACCCTCGCCCCGGCGCGGGTCGGCATTCACCTGGTCCACCAGCTGACGGATGGTATGCACACCGTCACCGATGACCTGGGGCGGATCGCGACGGGCGGCGGCCACCAGATGCTTGCCCACCACCAGGACGCGGAAGTCCTGACCCGGCAGGTAGCGTTCCACCATCACATCATCGCGGAATTCTGAGGCCACCTCGAAGGCCATGCGCACTTCGGCCTCGCTCTTCAGGTTGACGGCCACGCCCTTGCCCTGGTTGCCGTCCCGGGGCTTGACCACCACCGGCAGGCCGATTTCCTGGGCAGCCACCCAGGCATCGTCCGCATCGGCCACGGTACGGCCCCAGGGCACCGGCACGCCGGCGGCGCGCAGCAGTTCCTTGGTCAGTTCCTTGTCCTGGGCGATGGATTCGGCAATGGCGCTGGTGCAATCCATTTCGGCGGCCTGGATGCGGCGCTGCTTGCTGCCCCAGCCGAACTGCACCAGGCTGCCTTCGGTCAGGCGGCGGAAGGGAATGCCCCGGGCCACGGCGGCATCGACAATGGAGCCGGTGGAGGGGCCGAGACGCACGTCTTCGTCCAGTTCCCGCAGGCGGGCCAGTACCGTGTCCAGATCGAAGGGGCGGTTTTCCTGGGCGGCCTGGCACAGTTCTACGGCCAGATCGAAAGCCAGACGGCCTACCGGTTCTTCGGTGTACTCCACCACCACCTGATAGACCCCCGGGTCCAGGGTTTCCGCCGTGCGGCTGAAGGTCACCGGGCAGCCTGCGGAGGCCTGCAGGCCCAGGGCGGCGAATTGCAGGGCGTGGGCCAGGGACGGCAGGGCCGCGCTGGCCGGCATGACCAGGCCCACTTCGGGGAAGCGCTCCAGCAGCCGGTCGAGGAAGGCCTCAAGGTCGGCAGCGGTCTGGGGAGAACGGCGTTCAGCCTCGCTACAGGTAACGATGGCTTCGATGGAGGTGTGGCGGCTCCACAGGTTGGGGCCGCGCAGGGCTCGGATGCGGGAGACTTCCATAAAAAATCCTGTAATGACCGTTTAGTCGGGATCGCCGCCGGCACCGGGCCGGGCGGCGAGCGTCTCTGTCAGTCGGCAATCATCAAACGGTGGGCACAGCGTCCAGGACGAAAGTCTCCAGACCGGCGCGAATGACTTCGGGGGCGATATCCAGGGCCCGGGCAGTGGCCACGGCAGCCAGCACGTTCTCGGCCTGGAAGTCGGAACCGCCGGCGGCCAGGGGAACCTGGGCCAGATCCAGCAGCTTGGTTTCTTCCCAGCCCTTGGCCAGAACCACGGCGCCTTCCCGCAGCAGCACGGCACGGCCGCCCTTGGAGCGGTGCTCGGCCAGGACCGGTAAACCGGGGTCGGCAGCGAAGTAGATCACCTCGCCATCACACAACTCGGCCATTTCCACCAGCTGGGATTCCCGGGCGTTGAGCACGGCCACCCCGGTGGGCAGCACCACATCCACCTGGGTACGCAGGGTGGTGAAGCGCTTCTCGGGGGAATCCATGTAGAACTTGCTGAGGTCTTCAATGGGCTCGAAATTGGTCACCACCCCGACCTGGCAACGGTCGTACGCCAGGCCCTCAGTCACGATGGAGGTGGCGCTGTTTTCGATCACGGCGGCCTGCACCGAGCGGTTCATCAGGATGCGGCGAGCCGTATCCCACTGGGCCCGGTCGCCGGCTTCCACCAGGCGGCGGTCCAGATACAGGCCGGCGCTGCTGGCGAGGCCGGTGTAATGGCCAGAAAGCTCGAGCAGACGGGCGACAATGCGGGCCACGGTGGTCTTGCCCTTGCCCCCGGTGATGCCGACGACGGGAATGCGGCCGCTGTCGCCATTGGGGAAGAGGTGCTCGACGATGGCCTTGCCCACAGGCTGGGGCTCACCGGCGGAGGGCTTGATGTGCATCAGCAGGCCGGGGCCGGCATTGACCTCGACGATGGCGCCGCTCTGGTCGGCCAGGGGCTTGGAGACGTCTTCCACCACCAAATCCACCCCGGCGATGTCCAGGCCGACGATGCGGGCGGCCAGGGCCACGGTCTCGGCGGTATCCGGATGAACCTCGGCGGTGCAGTCGATGGAGACGTTGCCGTTGCGCTGGATCACCACCACCTTGCCTTGGGGCGGCACGCCTTCGGGCTCGAAGCCTTGGCGCTTGATCTCCAGGCGGGCGGCGGAATCGATGCGGACCCGGTTGAGGGGGTGATCTTCGCTGTTGCCACGGCGGGGATCGGAATTCAGTTGCAGTTCGATCAGTTCCAGCACGGTGGACTTGCCGTCCCCCACCACCTGGGCAGTTTCGCCCCGGGAAGCCGCCACCAGACGGCCGCCCACCACCAGCAGGCGGTGCTCGTTGCCGGGAATGAAGCGTTCGACGATGACCTCGCTGCCCTCATCCTGGGCCACGTGGAAGGCGGTTTCGACTTCTTCCCGGGTAGTCAGGTTGGTGAATACGCCGCGGCCGTGGTTGCCATCGCTGGGCTTGACCACCACCGGCAGACCGATATCCTCGGCGGCTTCCCAGGCTTCCTCGGGGGAATCCACGGTGACACCTTCCGGCACGGGCACGCCGCAGGAGGCCAGCAGGCTCTTGGTCAGGTCCTTGTCCCGGGAGATGCTCTCGGCAATGGCGCTGGTGCGGTCGGTTTCGGCCGTCCAGATGCGGCGCTGGCGGGCACCGTAGCCCAGTTGCACCAGATTGCCGGTGGACAGGCGGATGAAGGGCAGGTGCCGGCTCTCGGCGGCATCCACGATGCAGCCAGTGGAGGGGCCAAGGCAGTGGTCGTCCACTAGGTCACGCAGGTGATCCACGGCGGCAGCAACGTCGAAGGGCTTGTCCTCGATGGCGGCCATCACCAGATCCCGGGCGGCCTCCAGGGCGTAGCGGGTGACCACTTCATGCCAGGCCGTCACCACTACCTTGTAGACGCCGCGGACCGGCACTTCCCGGGCGCGACCAAAGCCGCCGGGCATGCCGGCCAGGGTCTGCAACTCCAGGGAGACGTGCTCCATGATGTGGCCCGGCCAGGTGCCTTCCTCGACGCGGCGCAGAAAACCGCCGCGCTCGTCGTAGCTGCAACGGTGCTCCACCAGGGAGGGCAGCCAGGCAGACAGGCGCTCGTAGAAACCGGGAATGGTGTTGGAGGGACAGTCCTCCAGATCACCGATATCCACCAGGGCTTCGAGGACGGGAGTGTAGGTCCAGATGTTCGGACCCTTGAGATGGGTGATGCTCAGGAATTTGATTGTCTTGTGGCTCATACCTTTTGCCGGAACCGGGGAACCTGAGGGGCTCGGTCAACGCTTGGGAGGAAAACGCGTTTATCACTTCTTTCCGCGTGTTTCCGATTCAGCTCCCAAGAGGACGGACCGCCCTGCTTTTCCGGGGGACTCTCCTTTGTAAGGTAAAATCAACGCGCAACTTTTATTTTGGTTCACCGGCGGGTGCAAAAATTATTTCACAAAATTCCGACCCCTTACGGGAAATTTCCAGGCGCTGCCCCCAATCAGCGTCCCTGACCACCGCCCTGCAGGGCCTCCCCGAAGACTGGCCGGCAGAACTTGATGCCCTGCTGGCTGCAGATGAAACCATCCTCGCCCACCTGGAACTGGACCTGGACAAGGCCCTGCGCTTCGCCCGGGGCCTGATTCTCGTCACCAACCGCCAACTCCTCGCCCGCAGCGGCGAAGAGGCCGCCTGGCAGGCCTTTCCCTACCGGAACGGCCTCCATCTGCAGCGCCGGGACCATGCCGGCGTAGCCAGCCTGGAACTGTTGGACACCACCGGTCAGCTGGCCCGCTGGCGCCACACCCTGGGCCGGGACACCAATGCCCGCCAGGTGCTGGACCACTTCGAGCAACAGCGCGACGCCGCCCTGACCGGCCAGCCGGTGGAAGCGCCGCCCGCCTCCATCTGCGCCCGCTGCGGTGCCCCCCTGGTGCCGGGCCAGGATGACTGCCCGAGCTGCGCCAAGGAGCTCTACACCCCGCCTTCCACCTGGACCCTGTTCCGCCTGTGGCGCTTCGCCCGGCCCTACCGGGGCCAGCTGCTGGCCGGCTTCATCCTCACCCTGATTTCCACCGCCGCCACCCTGGTGGCGCCCTACATGACCATGCCCCTCATGGACGAGGTGCTGATTCCCTACCAGAACGGGCAGCCCCTCGATACCGGCAAGGTCTATTTCTATCTCGGCGGCCTGCTGGGTTCTGCCCTGCTGGCCTGGGGCCTGGGCTGGGCCAAGACCTACATCCTGGCCCTGGTCTCGGAGCGCCTCGGTGCTGACCTGCGCAGCCAGACTTATGAGCACCTGCTCAAGCTCTCTCTCGAGTACTTCGGCGGCAAGCGCACCGGCGACCTGATGGCCCGCATCGGCAGCGAGTCGGACCGCATCTGCGTTTTCCTCTCCCTGTACCTGCTGGATTTCGCCACCGACGTGCTGATGATCACCATGACCGCGGTGATCCTGGTCTCCATCAATCCCTGGCTGGCGGCAGTGACCCTCATCCCCCTGCCCTTCATCGTCTGGCTCATCCACGTAGTGCGGGACAAGCTGCGCCACGGCTTCGAGCAGATCGACCGGGTCTGGTCCGGCGTCACCAGCGTGCTGGCCGACACCATTCCGGGCATCCGCGTGGTCAAGGCCTTCGCCCAGGAAAAGCGCGAGACCAACCGCTTCAAGGAAGCCAACCAGCGCAACCTGGAGGCCAACGACCGGGTGAACCGGCTGTGGTCCCTCTTCTCCCCCACCATTACCCTGCTCACCGAAGTCGGCCTGCTCATCGTCTGGGCCCTGGGTATCTGGCTGGTGACCAAGAGCCAGGTGACCGTCGGTACCCTGGCCGCCTTCCTGGCTTACATCGGGCGTTTCTACACCCGCCTCGATTCCATGAGCCGCATCGTCTCCCACACCCAGAAGGCGGCTTCCGGCGCCAAGCGCATCTTCGACATCCTGGACCACGTCTCCAGCGTGCCGGACCCGGTCAAGCCCCAGCACCTGACCCAGGTGGAAGGCGGCATCACCGTGGAGCGGGTGGGCTTCCGCTACGGCAACCGCACCGTGCTGCGGGGCGTGGACCTGAAGATCAACCCGGGCGAGATGATCGGCCTGGTGGGCCACTCCGGCTCCGGCAAGAGCACCCTGGTGAACCTCATCTGCCGCTTCTACGACGTGGGCGAAGGGGCCATCTGCATCGACGGCGTGGACGTGCGCAACATTCCCGTTTCCGAATACCGCAAGCACATCGGCCTGGTGCTGCAGGAACCCTTCCTCTTCTTCGGCACCATTGCCGAGAACATCGCCTACGGCAAGCCGGATGCCAGCCGGGAGGAAATCGTCGCCGCCGCCCGGGCCGCCCATGCCCACGAGTTCATCCTGCGCCTGCCCCACGGTTACGATTCCCTGGTGGGCGAACGGGGCCAGGCCCTTTCCGGCGGCGAGCGCCAGCGCATCTCCATCGCCCGGGCCCTGCTCATCGACCCCAAGATTCTGATCCTGGACGAAGCCACTTCCGCCGTGGATACGGAAACCGAACTGGAAATCCAGGGCGCCCTGGACAACCTGATCAAGGGCCGCACCACCATCGCCATCGCCCACCGTCTGTCCACCCTGCGCAAGGCCGACCGGCTGGTAGTCATGGATCGCGGCGTGGTGGTGGAAGAAGGCCAGCACGACGAACTGATCGCCAAGGAAGGCGCCTACTACCGCCTCTACACCGCTCAGACCAAGCAGCTGGATGAACAGCTGGCCCGGCCCGAGAGCGAGGAATGAACGCCATGACGACCAGCAACTTCACGTTGATTCGCAATGCCTTCGGCCAGCTGGTATTCACCGGCACCGACGGCGAAGCCCACGAAGGCGTGGTGCCCGTGCGGGCCTTCGCCATCACCGCTCCCGACGAGGGTCTGGCCCTGGTGAATAGCCACGGCAAGGAACTGTTGTGGATCGAGCGCCTGACCGACCTGGCCGAAGGCCCCCGGGAACTGATCCGGGAAGAACTGGCCAGCCGGGAATTCATGCCGGTGATCAGCCGCATCCGTCACGTCTCCAGCTTCGCCACCCCCAGCACCTGGGACGTGGAAACGGACCGGGGCAACGCCCGCCTGGTGCTCAAGGGCGAGGACGACATCCGTCGCCTGGCCCAGAATGCCCTGCTCATCGCCGACAGCCACGGCGTGCAATACATGATCCGGGACCGCCGCGCCCTGGACAAAGCCAGCCGCAAGTTTCTCGAACGCTTCCTGTGAAAAGGCTTTAGCCACAGAGAGCACAGAGAACACTGAGAAAAGGCACCTGCCCGGAGAGGCAATACTGGCGCCATTCTTCATTAAAGCACTACGAAGAATGGCGTCTTTCCTGCCTCTCCGGGCAATGTTATTTTCAGCGGCCACCTGAAATAATCTGAACTCTTGCGCCCCTTGGCGCACCAAGCAACGCCTGCCGCCCGCCCCGTGGGGCCATCGGCACCCAGGTTTTACCTCTGTGTTCTCTGTGTTCTCTGTGCCCTCTGTGGCAAAAAAAGATTTCCCATGCCCCATCGCTCCGCCCACCCGCTTGAACTCCTCGCCCCCGCCAAGAACGCCGATTTCGGCATGGAAGCCATCGTCCATGGCGCCGACGCCGTCTATATCGGCGGCCCGGCCTTCGGCGCCCGGGCCAATGCGGGCAACAGCATTGCCGACATCGCCCGCCTCTGCGAATTCGCCCATCGCTACAACGCCCGGGTACTGGTGGCCCTCAACACCATCCTGCAGGACGACGAACTGGAAGGCGCCCGCCGCCTCTGCTGGGAATGCTACGAGGCCGGGGCCGACGCCCTGATCCTGCAGGACATGGGCCTGCTGGAGCTGGACCTGCCCCCCATTGAACTCCACGCCAGCACCCAGACCGACATCCGTAGCGCCGAGAAGGCCCGCTTTCTGCAGGACGTGGGCTTCTCCCAGATCGTCCTGGCCCGGGAACTGGACCTGGACCAGATCCGCAAGATTTCCAGCCAGACCGACATCGCCCTGGAGTTCTTCATTCACGGCGCCCTCTGCGTCGCCTACAGCGGCCAGTGCTACATCAGCCACGCCCACACCGGCCGCAGCGCCAACCGGGGCGAATGCTCCCAGGCCTGCCGCCTGCCCTACGACCTGGAAAACGAGGCGGGCGAAGTCATCGCCAGCGACAAGCACCTGCTCTCCATGAAGGACAACGACCAGAGCGCCAACCTGCTGGCCCTGGCCCAGGCCGGCATCAGCTCCTTCAAGATCGAAGGCCGGCTGAAGGACCTCTCCTACGTCAAGAACATCACCGCCCACTACCGCACCCTGTTGGACGGCATCCTGGCGGAGCACCCGGAATTCACCCGCTCCTCCGCCGGCCGCAGCACCTTCTTCTTCACCCCCCAGCCGGAAAAAACCTTCAACCGGGGCGCCACCGATTACTTCGTGCATGGCCGCGGTGAAGGTGGCGACAACACCGTGGGCGCCTTCGACACTCCGGCCTTCTCGGGCCCGGCCATCGGCAAGGTGGTCCGCCTGGGCAATAGCTGGTTCGAGGTGGAAAGCAGCGAGCCCCTGCACAACGGCGACGGCCTGACCTACTTCGACAGCCATGGCGAACTGGTGGGCCTGCGCCTCAACACTGCTGAAAAGACCGGCAACGCCTGGCGCTGCACGCCCAATGAAGTGCCGGAAGACCTGGTCGTGGGCACCGCCATCCACCGCAACCGGGATCAGGAATTCGAACGCATCCTGGAAAAGAAATCCGCCGAGCGGCGGGTGGGCGTGCGCCTGGTTTTCGCCGAGACCCCCACGGGCTTTGCCCTGACCATCACCGACGAAACCGGCGTTGCCGTCAGCGTTCCCCTGGACCACGCCAAGGAAGCCGCCCAGAACGGCGAACGGGCCCTGGCGGGCCTCCAGGAGAACCTGGCCAAGCTGGGCAATACCCTTTACGTGGCGGACGGGGTGGCGCTACAACTGACCCAACCCTGGTTTCTCCCCGCCGGCGCCATCAACGCCCTGCGCCGGGAAGCGGTGGCCGCTCTGGATGCCGCCCGCGCCGCCGCCTACCAGCGCCCGGCCCGGGCCGCCGCCGTGTCGCCGCCGGCCCTCTACCCGGAAGTGGAACTGACCTACCTGGGCAACGTTTTCAACCGCAAGGCCAAGGAGTTCTACCGCAAGCACGGGGTGGAACTGATCGACGAAGCCTACGAGGCCGACCAGGAAAAGGGCGCCGTCTCCCTGATGATCACCAAACACTGCCTGCGCCACAGCTTCAACCTGTGCCCCAAGGAAGTGAAGGGCTTGAAGCCCGATCCCCTGACCCTGGTGAACAACGGCGAGCGCCTGACCCTCAAGTTCGACTGCGTGAAGTGCGAAATGCACGTGGTGGGCAAGATGCGCAAGAACCGCAGCATCCAGATCGTGGCCCACTGAGGAAGGACAAACCTTTAGCCACAGAGGGCACAGAGAACACAGAGGTGAACCGATCGGTCGGCACTACGATTCTCTGTGTTCTCTGTGCCCTCTGTGGCTAAAAACACCTCAGTAATGGGGCGGCAATTCGTCCCGCAGGCTGCGCTTCTCTTCCGGCAGGCTGGCCAGCACCTGCTGACGCAGGGTGCGCAGGGCATCGCGCAGGGCGTCGATTTCCTGCTGCTGGCGAAAGACCGTGCGGTTGAGCTCGTCGATGGCGTCGTCGGCGAAACTCAGCTTGATTTCCAGTTCGTTGAGGCGTTCATCCATGGCGGCATCCGCAATTTGAAGAGAGGGCGGATTCTACGCCCCCCGCCCCTGGCTTACACTAGCGCCTTGCCTGGCCGGGCCGCCTCCTTGGGTCCGGCCACCTGATTTCGTCCCGGCGCACTCCTGCCATCACCTTTCCTCCCCTGCCTGCCGTGAACACGTCTGTCCGCCATACCCTTTTCGAAGACCTCCAGGCCCTCCTGGCCGCGCCCCTGATGGTGGCCCTCTCCGTGCTCATGTTCCGCGAGGCCGGGCTGCTCACCGGCGGCACCACGGGCCTGGCCTTTCTCGCCCACTACGGCCTTGACCTGCCCTTCGGCCCGGCCTTCTTCGTCATCAACCTGCCCTTTTATTTCTTTGCCGTGCGCACCCTGGGCTGGGCCTTCACCATCAAGACCTTCCTCTCCGTCGCCCTGCTCTCCCTGTACACCGAAGTGCTGCCGGCCTATATCGGCTTTTCCCATCTCCACCCCGTCCTGGCGGCGGTGATGGGGGGTTTTCTCACCGGCATCGGCCTGCTCATGCTGATCCGCCACCGGGCCAGCCTCGGCGGCCTCGGCGTCATGGCGGTCTACTTGCAGGAACGGCGCGGCTGGCGGGCCGGCCACGTGCAGATGGCGGCGGACGTGTTGATCCTGGCCTCCGCCCTGCTGGTGCGGGACCTGCACCACGTGGCCCTCTCCATCCTCGGTGCCGTGGCCCTCAATTTCGTCATCGCTGTCAATCACCGGCCCGGCCGCTACATGGGGACCTGAATGGCCGACGACACCTACTCCCTGCGCCAGCCGGCGCCTCCCGAGCAACTGACGGGCAAACCCTACCTCAAGGATGACGAGGAGGAGCTGGCCCTGCATTTCGACTTCCGCACGGTGCAAAGCACCATGTCGAAGGCCGACCCCACTGCCCTCACCCTGGGCTACACCCGTTCCATGATGGGCTTTCTGCTGCTCCAGCCCGAGCCGCGGCGCATCGCCATGATCGGCCTGGGGGGCGGCTCCCTGGTGCGCTATTGCCGCCACCATCTGCCGGAGGCGGATTTCACGGCGGTGGAAATCGACCCGGCCATCATCGCCCTGCGGGAGGACTTCCGCCTGCCTCCCGACGGCGAACATTTCCGCATTCTCTGCGCCGACGGGGCCGATTACATCCGCCAGCCCATGGCGCCGGTGGATGTGCTGCTGCTGGACGGTTTCGGCCTCGAAGGCCAGCCCCGCCAGCTGTGCAGCACCGCCTTCTACGACTACTGCTACGCCCGCCTGGCCCCTGGCGGCGTGCTGGTGGTCAATCTCTGGGCCGGTGACGAGATGCTGCCCATCTACCTGGGCCGGCTGCGCCAGTGCTTCGACGGCCAGGTGGTGCTGATCGACGCCCAGGAAGAAGGCAACCACGTGGCCTTCGCCTGCAAGCTGGCCGAGTTTCCGCCCCGGCGGGAACTGCTCAAGGAGCGGGCTGCCGCCCTCGCCCCCCACCAGCCGGTAAACCTGCCGGATACCGCCGAGCGCCTGCGCCGGGCCTTTGCCGGCCAGGGACGCCGCGCCCCGCGCCGGCCCTGAGCCCTTCCGGCCACGCCCAATACCGGGGAGGAACGCGCCCCAGGCTGTTTTCCTCAACTAAGCCACGGATTTGTTTTGTATTTTTAGCCGTCAGCCGCCCTGCCGCCCCGCCCTTCGGCTACAATCGCGGCCTCCCGGCAGTCCCCGAATCGGGTATTGACTGCCATCGGCGGCTACCCGCCCCCCCGCAGCCAGTGTTAGCCACTGCTTTCGCCAGCCGTGCCGCCCCAATACCCGCGACACCCATTCGCCCCCTTTCCCGGAGTTGCCCCATGTTCCCATCCACCGCCCTCTGCGACCTGCTGGCCGCCGCCTTTGATGCCCGCAGCGAGCTGATTTCCCGCCTCGAGGCCGAGGGCACCAATGCCTACCGCCTCTTCCACGGCAGCGTGGAAGGCCGCCCCGGGCTGACGGTGGATCGCTACGGCGACCTGCTGCTGGTGCAGAGCTTCCACAGCCCCCTGGCCGGCGACGATCTGGCGGAGCTGGAAGCCTATTACGCCGGGGTGCTGCCGGGCCTGCTGTGCATCTACAACGACCGCAGCCGCGCCAACTCCCGCATCAACAACCCCCTGCCGCGGCACCTCATCGAAGAAGCCCATCGGCCCCGCCAGTTCTCGGAACTGGGCGTCAATTACCTCATCCAGGCCCGCCACGCAGGCCAGGACCCCTGGCTCTTCCTCGACCTGCGGGCGGCCCGCCGCCGGGTGATGCAGGAAGCTGCCGGCAAATCCGTGCTCAATCTCTTCGCTTACACCTGCGGTGTCGGCATCGCCGCCGCCAAGGCCGGTGCGGCCTTTGTCGTCAATGTGGATTTCGCCGAAGGCAGCCTGGCCGTGGGCAAGAGCAACGCCGGCCTCAACGAGCTGGCCCACCGCCCCCGTTTCATCAAGAGCGACGTCTTCCCCGCCATCCGCCAGCTGGCCGGCATCGGCCAGCCCCAGGTGGTGCGGGGCAAGCGCCTGCCCCCCTTCATCGAGCTGGAAGCCCGCCAGTTCGACCTGGTTTTCCTCGACCCGCCCCGTTACGCCAAGAGCCCCTTCGGTGTGGTGGACCTGGTGAACGACTACCCGGCCCTCTTCAAGCCGGCCCTGCTGGCCACCGCCGAAGGCGGCACCCTCATCTGCTGCAACAACGTCGCCGAAGTGGACCGGGAAGCCTGGCTGGACCAGCTGCAACGCAGCGCCCGCAAGGCTGGGCGCGAAGTACGGGAAGCCGAATGGATCATCCCCGAAGCCGACTTCCCCAGCCGGGACGGCCAGCCGCCCCTGAAGACCGTATTGCTGCGAGTCTAAGGAAGTCCCCCCGAGCCAGGCACCAAGGCCGCTGTAACGTGGTGATCCTGGTGCTTCCGGGCGCTTTTGGTGCATGACTGCATCATCATGGTGCGCACCCCGCGAGCCACGCCCCGCCTTGAGTTCCTAAGGGACTGATTCGTTTGGCGGTGCCCACTGCGGCACCGATCTTGCTGTACCTGCCGGTCCCCATGTCCGTCGACAGCCGACACCCCACCGAGGGTGTCGCCGACGGCCGCCGCTGCAGGAGAAGCCCCCGTGAAGAAGAACCTACCGGTCAGCGACCGGGAAGTGGTGATGAACGACGACATCACCATTGTCACCAAGACCGACCTGAAGGGCCGGATCACCTACGCCAACGACGATTTCATCCAGATCAGCGGTTTCGACCGGGACGAGCTCCTGGGTCAGAGCCACAACCTCGTGCGCCACCCGGACATGCCGGAAGAAGCTTTCGCCGATCTCTGGCGCACCATCCAGACCGGCAAACCGTGGAACGGCCTAGTCAAGAACCGCTGCAAGAACGGCGACTACTACTGGGTCAATGCCCACGTCGCCCCCATTGACGAAAACGGCAGCATCGTCGGCTACACCTCCATGCGCACCAAGCCGGGCCGCCCTCAGGTGGAAGCCGCTGCCCGGCTCTACGCCGAAATGCGGGAAGGCCGCGCCAAGGTTCGCCTGCGGGAAGGCCAGCTGGAAAGCAAGAGTCTGCTGACCCGCCTCAACCTGCTGCGCCTGGTGGCCAAGATGAGCGTCGGCAGCCAGTTCCGCCTGCTGGTGGTGGCCTTCGTCCTGGCCTTTGCCCTGGGCGGCGTGGTGGTGCAGCAGGGTTTCCGCCAGGTGCAGGTGAATGGCCCCATCTACCAGCAGGTGGTGCAGGGCAAGGATCTGGTGGCCGACGTGCTGCCGCCGCCGGAATATCTGATCGAATCCTATCTGCTGGTGTTGCAGATGCTGCGTAGCACACCGGAACAACTGCCGTCCTTGGTGGCCCAGAGCCAGGCCCTGCGGGCCGATTTCGAGGGCCGCCGCCAATACTGGAACCAGGCCCTGCCGACCGGCCCCCTGAAGGCGGCGATGACCGAGGCGGCCTACGCCCCCGGCCTGGAATTCCTGGAACTGCGGGACAAGGATTTCATTCCTGCCCTCCAGGCCGGCCGCCATGCCGAGGCGGAAGCCCTGTTGCCGGCCCTGACGGAACGCTATGGCCGCCATCGCCAGGCCATCGACCAGGTGGTGGCCCTGGCCAACCAGCGCATCGCCGCCGACGAGGCCGACGCCAGCCGCATCATCGATGGTGTGCAGTGGCAGCTGACGGGCATCGCCCTGGGCATCCTCCTCCTCGTCACCCTGCTCGGCCTCTCCGTGGCCGCCAACCTGAAACGCCTGCTGGGGGGCGACCCGCGCTACGCCTGCGACATCACCCGCCATGTGGCAGCCGGCAATCTGGGCCTGGTGATCCAGGTGGACCCGGCGGACCATACCAGCCTGCTGGCCTCCCTCCGCCATCTGCGGGAAATGTTCCAGAAGATGGTGCGGGAAATCCAGGCCACGGCCGACCGCATCGCCCAGGACGCCCGCACCATGGCCGACGCCGCCGACCAGGTGACCCAGACCGCCACCGAGCAGAAGGAATCCACCGCCAGCATGGCGGCCACGTCGGAAGAAATGACGGCCAGCCTGGCCCAGGTCGCCAGCCATGCCAGCGAAGCCCACACCACCTCCCAGGACTCGGGGGCCATCTGCGATTCCGGCGCCACGGTGATCCATGGGGCCGTGCGCTCCATGGAAGAAATCGCCGCCACGGTGCGGGATGCCACCACCGTGGTGATGACCCTGGGCAACCAGTCGGACCAGATTTCCTCGGTCGTCCAGGTCATCCGCGGCATTGCCGAGCAGACCAACCTGCTGGCCCTCAATGCCGCCATCGAGGCGGCCCGGGCCGGTGAGCAAGGCCGGGGCTTCGCCGTGGTGGCGGACGAGGTGCGCAAGTTGGCCGAACGCACCACCCTCGCCACCCAGGAAATCGGCGCCATGATCGGCGCCATCCAGTCCGGCATTGGCGATGCGGTGAGCAGCATGGAGCGGGGCGTCGGCCAGGTGGACCAGGGGGTGGCTCTGGCCAAGGAGGCCGGCACCGCCATTACCCGCATCCGTGAAAGCGCCGCCCGGGTGGTGCATGTGGTCTCGGAGATCAGCGAGGCCCTGCAGGAACAGCAGCACGCTAGCGAAAACACCGCCCGCCATGTGGAGCGCCTGGCCCACATCTCGGAAGAAAACAGCGCCATCGCCGAACAATCCTCCGACAGCGCCTACCGTCTCCTGGATACGGCCCACACCATGCAGGGCACCGTCAGCCGCTTCGTCGTCTGAGGCCCGGCGGCCCCGCCCCCGCTGGGGCCGCCCCCCAACCTTTTCCCGCTTGGCATGGCCCACATGGCGTACACTGCGAGGCCTGAAGATTCCAACAGCCTCCGCCATGACCCGCACGACCCTCAAACTGCCCACCCGGCAATCTGCTGACGGCAGCACCGAAACCAGCCGCGACCCAGCCCGCAAGCCGATCCGCGGCGGTAACCGCACGGCCAAGAACCAGCCGCGCCCCCCCCAACGCAGCGATGCCGCCCCCCGGGATGACCGCCCGGCCCGCTCCGGTGCGCCGCGGCGTAGCGACGATGACCGGCCCGCCCGGCCCCGTCGGGAAGATGGTGAGCGGGGCGAACGTGCCTACGGCGACCGGGAACGCAGTGGCCGCGGTGGCAGCGACCGCCCCTTCCGCAGCAATGACGACCGCCCGCCCCGCCGCAGCGATGCCCCTGGCCGGTCCAGTTACGGCCGCGATGAGCGCGGCAGCCGGGACGGTGACGCCCCCCGCCGCCCACGCCGCGAAGATGGTGAGCGAGGCGAACGTAGCTACGGCGACCGGGAGCGCAGCGGCCGTGGAGGCAGCGACCGCCCCTTCCGCAACGATGACGACCGCCCGCCCCGCCGTAGCGATGCCCCTGGCCGGCCCAGCTACGGCCGCGATGAGCGCGGTAGCCGGGATGGCGACGCCCCCCGCCGCCCACGCCGCGAAGATGGTGAGCGAGGCGAACGTGCTTTTGGTGATCGGGAACGTAGCAGCCGTGGTGGCAGCGACCGCCCCTTCCGCAGCAATGACGACCGCCCGCCCCGCCGTAGCGATGCCCCTGGCCGGCCCGCCTACGGCCGCGATGAGCGCGGTAGCCGGGATGGCGCTGCCCCCCGCCGCCCACGCCGCGAAGATGGTGAGCGAGGCGAACGTGCTTTTGGTGATCGGGAACGTAGCAGCCGTGGAGGCAGCGACCGCCCCTTCCGCAGCAATGAGGATCGCCCGCCCCGCCGCAGTGATGGCGCAGGCCGGCCCGCCTACGGCCGCGATGAGCGCGGTAGCCGGGATGACGATGCCCCCCGCCGCCCACGCCGTGAAGATGGTGAGCGGAGTGACCGCGCCTTTGGCGAGCGCAGGCCCGGCAGTGGTGCCGACAAGCCGCCGCACCGTTTCGGCGAAGCGCCCCGCCGCCCGGCTCCACGCGAGGATGAGGATTTTTCCGGTGAGCCCGGCAGCAGCGAACACCGCACTGACCGGGGCAACCCCAGCGAGCTGCCGCGGCTCTCCAAGGTGATGTCCGAGCAAGGGCTGTGCTCCCGCCGGGAAGCCGACGAGTGGATCGAGCAGGGCTGGGTCAAGGTGGATGGCAAGGTGGTGAGCGAACTGGGTAGCCGCATTTCGCCCAAGGCCCAGATCGAGATCGACCCCGACGCCCGCAAATACCAGGCGGAGAGCGTCACCATCCTGCTGCATAAGCCGGTGGGTTACGTCTCCGGCCAGGCCGAGGATGGCTATGAGCCTGCCGTGGTGCTGGTGAAGCCGGACAACCACTGGGAAGAGGACAAGGGCGGCACCCGCTTCAAGCCGGCCCACCTGCGCCGTCTGGCCCCCGCCGGCCGCCTCGACATCGACTCCACCGGCCTCCTGGTGCTGACCCAGGACGGCCGGGTGGCCAAGCGCCTGATCGGCGAAGACTCGACGGTGGAAAAAGAATACTTGGTACGGGTGGAAGGCGAGCTGGTGGAAAACGGGCTGGAACTGCTCAACCACGGCCTTTCCCTGGACGGTGTCAAGCTCAAGCGGGCCCATGTCTCCTGGCAGAACGAAGACCAGCTGCGCTTCGTGCTGCGGGAAGGGCGCAAGCGCCAGATCCGCCGCATGTGCGAACAGGTGGGTCTGACCGTGGTGGGCCTGAAGCGCATCCGTATCGGCAGCGTGGTCCTCGGCAAGCTGCCGGCGGGCCAATGGCGCTACCTGCGCAGCGACGAGAAGTTTTAGGCTTTTGCGGCCATAGCGCTTCCTGGCTTCAACGGCGGCGAGCCCACTGCCCCGCTTGGCAGTACCCAGAAAAAAACCGGCCTTCAGGGGCCGGTTTTTTTTCTTGGGTGATCCCGCCCGGGCCGGATGGGCCGAACGTAGCCCGGAAGCAGCGCTAATGCAGCCCTAATGCAGCCCTAATGCAAATCCACCGTCACCGCCGTTTGCCGCAGCTGGCGGGCATGGGAATGGCGAGCCCGCAGGCGCGGATCGGTCACCACCTGGCCGACGGTTTCCCCCAGCACCATGACAACCCCGAGCAGGGGCAGCACCAGCATCAGGCCGGAAATGCCGGCCACGGCACCGCCGACGAAAATCATGATCACCGTTAGCAGGGGGTGCAGGTGCAGGCTGCGGCCCACGGTCATGGGCATGAAGAAGAAGTCGTCCAACAGGCGCACAAAGATGAAGAGGCCGATGGCGCCATAAGCCATGCCCGGGTTACCGGGGAAATCAGTGGCCGCCACCAGCACCACCAGGGCACAGCCGAGGATGGAGCCCACATAGGGCACCCAGGCCAGCACGGCCGTCACCAGGCCCAACAGCAGCGGTGCCGAGATACCCAGGCCCCACAGGCCGGCGGCCAGGATGAAGGCATCGAGAAACGTCAGCTTGAGCAGGCCGATGAAATAGAGTCGGGCCGTGCGGTCCACTTCGTCGAGGACGAACAGGGTGCGCTCGAGAAAGGCATTGGGCACGGCGCGGATGATGAATTTCTTGAAGCGCCGCCCGTCCCGCAAAAAGAAGAAGGCGAGGAAGGGCGCCAGCAGCAGGGAAGGCAGCCAGGCGGCCGCCAGCATGACGCCACCGGCCAGGTTGCGGGAGACGAAGTTGGCGGAGAAATCGGAGACCCCCTGGCGCACGCTTTCCGTCAGATGGGCCTGGGCCAGGAATTCGAAGCTGTGCTCCATGGATTCCAGGGTACCGAGGACGAAGCCCAGGCCCCCAGCCAGGTAGCGGGCGCCCCATTCGTTCCAGCCCACCACGTGGGCCGCCACCCAGGGCGCCGCCAGGGCCATGGCACCGCCAAGCACGGCAAAGCCCCCCAGGGCCACCAGGGTGGCGCCGGAAGACAAGGAAAAGCCAGCCAGCACCAGGCGTTGTACCGCTGGCAGCAGGGCGTAGTAGATGATCAGGGCAAGGATGAAAGGCACCACCAGCCAGAGGATTTTCTGGAAGAGGAACAACAGCAGGCAGGTGCTGCCGAGAATGGCCGACCAGACCATGGGCCCGGCGGCCTGGGAATGGCGTGGAAAGCGGCTGGCCTGGCGTCTGGCGTGCTGGCTCACAGGGTGCTCCCCGGGACGCTGCCGGCCAGGCTGACGCTGCGCAGGCGCTGCCCCAGGTGGCGGGCCAGTTGCAGGGAGAGCTTGGAGGCGATGAGGGCGTGGGTTTCCAGCAGGCTGAGGAATTCGCCCCGGAACATGACGGCCAGGGTGCAATCCGTCAGGGCCCGGGCCTGGGCCATGCGGGGGCTGTCGTCGAGCAGGGCCATTTCGCCGAAGAAGCTGTCGGCCCCGAGTTCCGCCAGGGGGCTTTGGGACTTTTCCGGGTGGTAAATACCCACCTTGCCATCCAAGGTCAGGTAGATGCCCTGGCCTTCTTCCCCGGCGTCGAAAATCACCTCGCCGGCCAAGTAATGGCGCTCGTGGAGCAGCAGGTCAAGGATGGAGAGTTCCCGGAGGGTCAGCCCCTTGAACAGGGAAATGGAGCGCAGGCGCTTGAGGCGGGGTGATTCCTTGGGAGCGAAGCGGAACATGGGTGATAGGAGGGGGAGTTTTGGTCAGCGCCCATCATAAGCCATGCATGACAATCGAAAAACAGCCCCACGCTTACGCTGTGCGAACGGGACACCCATGGATTTGACGCATATCATGGGCGCCCCCCGCAAAACCAATGAAGCTGGCCCTGGTCCAATCGCCATCGCGACTTTCCACTTCGCTCCCCGAGCCCGTCCGGAACATGCAGAACGACAGCCTGCCGCCCCGCGCCATCCTTGCCGCCCCCGGCCTCCAGGCCCCCTCCCCCCTGGCCTTGCAGGACGGGCATGGGCGCCGCATCACCTACCTGCGCATGTCGCTGACCGACCGCTGCGACTTCCGCTGTACCTACTGCATGTCCGAAGACATGACCTTCCTGCCCCGCCACCAGGTGATGCGGCTGGAGGAATGCCTGCGGCTGGCCCGCCTGTTTGTGGACCTGGGGGTCACCAAGCTGCGCATTACCGGCGGCGAGCCCCTGGTGCGGCGGGACGCCCTGTGGCTGCTGGAGCGCCTGGCGGGCCTCGAAGGGCTGAAGGAATTAGTGCTGACCACCAACGGCTCCCAGCTGGAACGCTTCGCCGCCCCCCTGGCCCGGGCCGGGGTGCAGCGCCTCAACATCAGCCTGGATACCCTGCGGCCTGAGCGCTTCAAGGCCATCACCCGCATCGGCGACCTGCACAAGGTACTGCGGGGCATTGCTGCCGCCCGGGCGGCCGGCTTTCGCCGCCTCAAGCTGAACACGGTGATGATGCGGGGCATCAACGACGACGAACTGGAAAGCCTGGTGGATTTCGCCCTGGACCAGCAACTGGACATTTCCTTCATCGAGGAAATGCCCCTGGGAGACCTGGGCCATGGCCGCAGCGACACCTATTACCCCAGCGACGCCGCCCTGGCCCGCCTGCAGCAGCGCTTCACCCTGCTGCCGTCAACGGAGAGCAGCGGCGGCCCCGCCCGCTACTGGCGGGTGCCGGGCAGCGACAGCCGCATCGGCTTCATTTCCCCCCATTCCCACAATTTCTGCGACACCTGCAACCGGGTCAGGCTGACGGCTACCGGCGAGCTTTACCCCTGTCTCGGTCACAACGACGCCACCGCCCTGCTGCCCCTGCTGCGCCGCCACCCCGGCGACGATGGCCCGGTGCGCCAGGCCATTCTCGATACCCTGGGCATGAAGGCCCTGGGCCACGACTTCTCCCGCCAGCTGGAAGCGCCCCAGGTGGTGCGCTTCATGTCCGTCACCGGCGGCTAGGCCGCCTTCCGGCTGTTTCAGCTCAAAGCCGCCAGCTGGGCGGCGCCCAGCAGGGGAATGAGGGCGCCGTCGCCGTGGCTGCTGCCTTGGTCATGGGCCTTGTGGCCCGGGGCGGCATCCCCCTGATCCCGGCGGCCTCCTGGGCTGGACTGGCCCTGGCGCTCACCCTCCCCTTCTTCCCGGTGCCGGGCAACAAAGCCCCGGGGGCTCAAGGGGCCCAGGCTGCCCCGGGCCGGGCGCACTTCCTCCGCCCCCACGGCACAGATATCCAGTACCCGGTCCACGCCCAGGGCCAGCCGCTGCCCGCCCTGGTTGAGGATCAGGGCCACCGGCCGCTTCAGGGTTGGCAGCATGACCAGCACCTGGTCGAAGAGGGAAAGCAGCTGGGCCAGGGTGCTCTCCTTCTCGCTATGGAATTCCGCCAGGGCGGCAGCCCGTTCCCCGGCTTCGGCACGGGCCAGCAGGCGATCGGCCAGGCCGTGGATGCGGGCATGGGGGTATTCGAATTGGGAAAGCAGCAGGGCCAGGCGCCGGTCCTGGGAGCGAAAGGCGTAGAACCATTTGCCGAAGGCGCATTCGTAGGGGCTGCGGGCCTTGGCGAAGGGCTGATCGTTGACCAGGGAATGCTCCAGGGCGGCCATCCAGTCGATATGGTCCTGGCGGCGCTGGGGCAGGGTCTGGGCCAGTTCGTCGAATTCCCGGTAAATGCTGGGAGCCGCCAGAGGCTCCCAGAGCGGGCGCCAGGGCACGGCCTCGTCGCGGAAGAGGATGACGCCGCCGTCGACGGAGATGCCGCCCTCCGCCTCCCGGCCGCCCCCCAACTGCAGGATGTGCTCCACCTCTTCGAGCGCCAGGGCCATGACGCGGTTGCCCACCTGAAAAATAACCAGTTGCACTTCTGCTGCCATTGCTGCCTCCCCGACGAGGTTCATGGAACACCATGCCAACGGGGAGAATAAGCGAAAAAGGTGACAGCGTTAATGACGGCCCGGCCCGGACGGCACCCTCCCGACCCTGACGGCCGGCCCATCGGCTCCGGCAAAAATGACGAGGGTCAAAGCACAACGGTGGAAATGAGCCGTAAACTGGGCACCTTCCCCGACTCTTCGCCCTCCCGCCATGCCTGCCCAGCCCGCTTTTGCTCCCGTGCCCCGCTGGAGCCTCTCGTGAGTTTTGCCGACCGCCCCCTCTGGCTGGTGGGCTTTCGCCCTTTCTTCTCCCTGGCCTGCCTGGCCGGGCTGAGCCTGCCCCTGATCTGGGCCCTGATGTTCTCCGGCGTGCTGCCGGCCCCCGACGGCCCGTTCTCGATGATCCAGTGGCATGCCCATGAGATGTTCTTCGGCTTCGGCTGGGCGGTGCTCGGCGGCTTCCTGCTCACCGCCACCAAGAACTGGGTTTCGGTAAGGGGCCACCATGGCCGGGCCCTGGTCTTCCTCGCCGCGGCCTGGCTGCTGGAGCGCCTGGGCATGGTCCTGGCGGGCAGCCTGCCGACCTGGCTGTTCCTCCTCAGCAACCAGCTTTTCCTGGTCAGCATCGTGCTGATGTTGCTGCATACCCTGATCCGCCACCGGGCCCAGGACAGCTATCGGGACAACTATTTCTTCCTGCTGGTGCTGCCGGCCTTCATCGTCGCCAAGATACTGCTGCTCATGCCGGCCACCTTCAGCATCGGCACCGGCATCGCCCTGGGCCTGTTCCGCATGGCCTTTCTGGTGATGTTCGAACGCACCCTGACCCAGTTCATGAAGGGGGTCTTCCAGGTCGCCATCCTGCGCCACCCGGTGCTGGATACCGCCATCAAGGGCCTGGGCCTGGTGCTGGTGCTGCAACCGCTGCTGCCGCCTTTGGCAGGCGGTGTGCTGGCCCTGCTCCTGGCGCTGCTGCTGGCCGGCCGCCTGGCCTTCTGGAAGCCCTTGCTGGGCCTGAGCCGCCTAGATATCGGGGTGATGTACCTGGGCTACCTGGCCATCGTGCTGCAACTCCTGCTGGAATTCCTGCAGCAGGTGGCACCGGTGGCCTGGGTGGGGTCGGTATCGGTGCATGTCTTCACCTTCGGTGCCATGGGGCTGGTCATTCCCGGCATGCTGATCCGCATTTCCAAGGGCCATACGGGGCGCAAGGTGGTATTCGAACCCCTGGACAAGCTGGCCCTGTGGTTCATGATTCTCGGCTTCACCCTGCGCCTGGTGGGGCCCCAGGCCTTGCCCGGCTGGTATGGCCACTGGATTCACCTGGCGGCGCTCTGCTGGGCGGCCTGCTTCGGCCTCTTGGGCTGGCGGCTGATTCCCTTC
Organism: Azospira sp. I13; assembly: GCF_003112695.1. GTDB lineage: Bacteria > Pseudomonadota > Gammaproteobacteria > Burkholderiales > Rhodocyclaceae > Azospira. The sequence continues at coordinate 76,739 of NZ_BFBP01000003.1, read as the reverse complement.
CTCCTCGCCCCCCGGGTGGACGGCAAGGAGCACTAGGCAAGACCGGAACGGGGCTGCAGGGTCGCGGTAAGGGCCACGGAAGGTTACGGATAGGGCGACTTGCCCGGGACTAGAAACAAGGCCCGGGAAGGGTTTAGGAAGGATCCAGAAGGAATCAGGAAGGCTCAGCGAGGCGGACGCAGTTGCGGCCGCCTTCCTTGGCCCTGTAGAGAGCGCCATCGGCAGCGTCGAGGAGCGCCTCGGCGCCCTGGTCGCCCACCGGGATGGTGCAGGCAATGCCGATGCTGACGGTGATGCAGGGCGCAACTGCCGAGAAGGCATGGGCCATGCCGGCCTCCTCCACTCGCAGGCGGAAGCGCTCGGCCACCAGGAAGGCACCTTCCTGGTCTGTTTCCGGCAGGATGCAGACGAATTCCTCGCCACCATAGCGAGCCGGGTAGTCGGCCGCCCGGTCGAAGGTGCCCAGCATCAGCTCCCCCACCCGCCGGATCACTTCATCCCCCGCCATGTGGCCGTAGTGGTCGTTGTAAGGCTTGAAGAAGTCGATATCCACCATGATGAGGGACAAGGGGCGGGCGGAACGGGTGCAACGCTTCCACTCCCGCCCGTAGCACTCGTCGAAACCGCGCCGGTTGTGCAGGCCGCTCAGGGCGTCGGTAACGGCAGCGGCGGCCAGCAGCTGCTGGTTGCGCCGCAGTTCGCTCTCTGCCTCATCCCGCGCCCGCACGAAAATCTCGAAGGCCTCGCCCATGGCGGCGATTTCGTCGCTCCCCTGGCGCGGAATGGCGACCCGCCCACCCGCCACGTGGGCGCCCATGGCCTTGTTGAGCGCCTTGAGGCGCAGGGCCACCCGGCGCAGGATGAACAGGGTGGCGAAAATGCTGGCCAGGAAAGTCACCAGGCCGATGCCGGCAAAGAGCAGCAAGGTGCGCTGGATGGCGCTCTCCTGGCGGGCCATCTCTTCCTGGGCGCCAGCCTGCAGGGCCAGGTAGTGGTTGTAGGCGGTGCTGGCCAGGCGCTGGGCCAACACCCGGGTTTCCCGGGCGGCCGCCAGGGTGGCCCGCTCTCCCGCCACCACGTTGTGGCGGGTGAAAAAAACTTCGCGGCTGACGGTCTCCAGCCGGACGGCCAGACGTTTTACCGCCTCCCCCGCCTGAGCCCGCTGCCCGGCACGGAAGCCGCGCCGGATATCGAGACGGTAGGCCTCGGCCAGCTCCCCCAGCTGCTGTAACGGGCCGGAGGCCGTCGTCAGCTGGGCTGCCAGGGTGCAGGCCAGGAGGCCCTGAAGGGACTTGCCCAGTTCGCTCTGGGCGACCTCGCCGGCCGGCGGTAGATACTGGCCCAGCTCCCGGCCGATCTGCATCAGGGCATCCAGCTGGGCGGTACGCTCCTGTTGCCGCCGCTCTTCTTCCTGGAAGCGGCCGGCCAGGTCCTGCAGGCTGGAGAAGTACTCCCCCTGCAGACGATCGATATCCGCCAGGGCTTCCCGGCCCAGGCCGGCAGCTGCCAGGCGGTCCCGGGAGTTCTGGAAAATCTGCATCTGGCTGGCAATGGCGGGGGAACCATCCACAGTGCTTTTCTGCACTGCCAGCAGCCGCTCCAGCACCTGGGCGTTAAGCACTTCGGCATCCCGGGCCAGATCGCCGGCCAGAATCACGCCTTCGAACTCTTCTGCGAAGAGGTGCCGCAGGGAATCGTCCTGTCGATACAGGAGGTAGGCCGTCAGGGACATGGCCACGATGAACAGCAGAAAGACGGAAAGCAAGGTGCCGATAAGCTGCCAGCCGATGCGCTCCCGGAAGCAGGCGGCCAGGGAGGTGCAGGGCGGGGCGGGCATGGCGCTCACTTAAAAAGGGGCGCGAATAGCACGCCCCCCTGGGACCAGGGGCGGTTGAGGCCCCGCTCCATGCCGATGGGGCTGCCACTGCCGAAGTTGCGGTTATATATCTCGCCGTAGTTGCCGACGGCCTTCAGCATCTGCAAGCTCCAGGAGCCCTCCAGCCCCAGTTGTTCGCCGAGGAAAGGCGTCTGGCCGAGCAGGGCCTCGGCCTCGGGGGAATGGCGCCCCTGGCGCTGACGCTCCACGTTGTCCCGGGAAATGCCCAGTTCTTCAGCCAGGATGAGGGCGTGCACCACGGTGCGGACGATGCGCAGCCACTGGGCATCGTCGTCCCGCACGGCGGGGCTGACGGGTTCCCGGGAAATGCGCTCGGCCAGGATCTCGTAGTCGGCCGGATTATCGGCCCGGTGGGCCCGGTTCACTGCCAGGTTCATGGCATCGGCGCTGTAGGCATCGCAACTGCCACGGAAGAAGGCATCCCCATTGGCGAAGACTACCTTGGTCTTGAAACCCCGCCGGGTGATCAGGTTCTGCAGGTTGGCATGGGTGGTGGTGTTCTCGGTAACGCAGACGGTCTTGCCATCCAGGTCGTCCACGCTGCGGATGGCGGAACGCTTGCGCACCATGAAGCCTTGGCCGTCGAACAGGTAGATGGCGGGAAAGGCCACGTGGTAACGGCTTTCCCGGGACAAGGTCCAGGTGCTGCTGTACATCACCACGTCGGTCTTCTTTTCTACCAGGGAGGTAAAGCGGGTTTCCGGCCCGACTTCGACGTAGGTGACAAAATCCGGATTGCCCAGCACGGCGGCAGCCACAGCACGGCAGAAATCCACGTAAAAGCCCGCCCAGCGGCCGCTCTTGTCGATGGCGCTACGCCCGGGATCATCGGGGAAAACACCGCAGCGAACATCCCGCCGGGCTTTCACTTCCTGCAAGGTGCCGGCCAGGGCCTCCCTGGCGGGCCAAATGCCGGACAGGGCGATACCCAGGCCCAGCGCCAGGAGCGTCCGGCCCAGGCGTTTCTCCCCCATGTGCAATCCCATACCAGCCCCCTTGCCCCCGGATACAGCGCCGCTTTCCGAAGCGACTGCTTATGCTTACGGTTTATACCGGCATCCTGAATGGGCGGATACTAGGGAAGCCCCTAGGGGCGCGGGCCGGACCAATGCTAGGGCAAGGCGAAAAAAAACGGCCCCGCCGAAGCGGGGCCGTATCTCCTCTTGTTACTTCCTTTGGTTTTGTCTTGCGCCGCCTCAGATGGTGACGGTGTCGGCCACTTCCACGAACTCGGGAATCTGGTCGAAGTTCATGTAGCGGTAGATCTCGGCAGCCTTGGCATTCACCACCTGGATCTGCTCCATGTACTCTTCCTTGGTGATGATGCGGCCGGCCAGAGCGCACATGGCGGCCAGTTCGGCGGAACCGAGATAAACGCGGGTGTCGATGCCCAGACGGTTCGGGAAGTTCCGGGTAGAGGTGGAGATGGCGGTGGAACCCTTGCGGATTTGCGCCTGGTTACCCATACACAGGGAGCAGCCCGGCATTTCCATGCGGGCGCCGGACTTGCCGAGCACGCCGTAGTAGCCTTCTTCGGTCAGGATCAGGGCATCCATCTTGGTCGGCGGCGCGATCCACAGACGGGTCGGGATGTCAGACTTGCCTTCCAGGACCTTACCGGCAGCACGGAAGTGGCCGATGTTGGTCATGCAGGAACCGATGAACACTTCGTCGATCTTGTCGCCGGCGACTTCAGACAGCACCTTCACATCGTCCGGGTCGTTCGGGCAGGCCAGGATCGGCTCGGTCACTTCGGCCAGGTCGATTTCGATCACGGCAGCGTACTGGGCGTCGGCATCGGCCTTGAGCAGGGTGCCGTTGGCGATCCACTCTTCCATGGCCTTGATGCGGCGGCCCAGGGTACGGGCGTCCTGATAGCCTTCGGCGATCATCCACTTCATCAGGGTGATGTTGGAGCGCATGTACTCGACGATGGGCTCCTTGTTCAGGGCGATGGAGCAGGCGGCGGCGGAGCGCTCGGCGGCGGCATCGGAGAGTTCGAACGCTTGCTCAACCTTGAGGTCGGGCAGGCCTTCGATTTCCAGGATACGGCCGGAGAAGACGTTCTTCTTGCCCTTCTTCTCCACGGTCAGCAAGCCCTGCTTGATGGCGTAGAGGGGAATGGCATTGACCAGATCGCGCAGGGTGATGCCGGGCTGCATCTTGCCCTTGAAGCGCACCAGCACGGATTCGGGCATGTCCAGGGGCATCACGCCGGTGGCGGCAGCGAAGGCCACCAGACCGGAACCGGCCGGGAAGGAGATGCCGATGGGGAAACGGGTGTGGGAGTCACCGCCGGTACCCACGGTATCGGGCAGCAGCAGACGGTTCAGCCAGGAGTGGATGACGCCGTCACCAGGACGCAGGGAAACGCCGCCGCGGGTGCTGATGAAGGACGGCAGTTCGCGGTGCATCTTCACGTCCACCAGCTTGGGGTAAGCGGCGGTGTGGCAGAAGGACTGCATCACCAGATCGGCGGAGAAGCCCAGGCAAGCCAGATCCTTCAGCTCGTCGCGGGTCATGGGGCCGGTGGTGTCCTGGGAACCCACGGTGGTCATCTTGGGTTCGCAGTAGGTGCCGGGCAGGATGCCCTTGCCTTCGGGCAGGCCACAGGCGCGACCGACCATCTTCTGTGCCTGGGAGTAGCCCTTGCCCGGATCGTTGGGCTGCTGGGGCAGACGGAACAGGGTGGAAGGAGGCAGGCCCAGGGCTTCGCGGGCCTTGGTGGTGAGGCCACGACCGATGATCAGGGGAATACGGCCACCGGCGCGCACTTCGTCCAGGATCACGGGAGTCTTCAGCTGGGCTTCAGCAATCACGGCGCCGTTCTTCAGGGCGGTGACCTTGGCGGTGACGTGATCGACCTTCAGTTCGATCTCGTCGCCCATATCCATCTGGCCGGCATCGATTTCGATGGGCAGGGCGCCGGCATCTTCCATGGTGTTGAAGAAGATGGGGGCAATCTTGGAACCCAGGCAGACGCCGCCGAAACGCTTGTTCGGCACGAAGGGGATGTCTTCGCCGGTGAACCACAGCACGGAGTTGGTGGCGGACTTGCGGGAAGAACCGGTACCCACCACGTCGCCCACGTAGGCGATGAGGTTGCCCTTCTTGGCCAGGGCTTCAAGCTGCTTCAGGGGGCCGCGGACACCGGGCTCATCAGCTTCGATACCCGGACGGGGGTTCTTCAGCATGGCCAGGGCGTGCAGGGGGATGTCGGGACGGGACCAGGCATCCGGCGCGGGAGACAGGTCGTCGGTATTGGTTTCGCCGGTGACCTTGAACACGGTCAGCTTCTGGGAAGCGGGCACTTCGGGGCGGGAGGTGAACCACTCTGCATCGGCCCAGGACTGCATCACCGCCTTGGCGTTGGCGTTGCCGCCCTTGGCCAGTTCGGCCACGTCGTGGAAGAAGTCGAACACCAGCAGGGTCTTCTTCAGGCCTTCGGCAGCCACAGCACCGACTTCGGCGTCGCCCAGCAGGTCGATCAGGGGCTTGACGTTGTAGCCGCCGAGCATGGTGCCCAGCAGTTCGGTAGCCTTGGCGCGGGAGATCAGGCCACAGGCCAGCTCACCCTTGGCCACCTTGGCCAGGAATTCGGCCTTGACCTTGGCGGCGTCATCCACACCGGCGGGAACGCGATAGGTGATCAGTTCCACCAGGGCCTGCTCCTCGCCTTTGGGCGGGTTTTGCAGCAGGGCCACCAGATCTTTGGTCTGGGCAGCGGACAGAGGCAGGGGGGGAATACCGAGTGCGGCACGCTCGGCGACGTGTTGGCGGTAGGCTTCAAGCACGGCTGGTTCCTCTCGACGGGTGGAAGTCAGTGATCGGGGACTCTCGGGCCAGGAAAGGGGCCGGCAGGCCGGGCGCAACTTCCTGACTTAAGTCTTATATATGATAGCAGACCTGCTGGCTTTTTCCAGGGGAAAAAGCGGCGATGGCACCATCCGGGTAATCTCCCCGGGGCAGGGTCTGGGGCAGGCTGCTAGCGAGCCATCAAGGCCTGGCAGAGCGGCGCTCCCGTCGCCGATGGGCGGCCAGGGCGGGCCATAGGGCAAGGCCCAGCAAAACGGCCAGGAGGCCCAGGGGCCAGCGCAGGGGTGGATTCCAGGCGCTGCGCAGGGACTGGCGCTCGGCACTGTCGATACGTTGGTACTTGAGGGTATTGTTGCCCACATCGGCCGGCTTGCGGTTAATCAGCCAGCGATGCCCCAGGGTATAGCTCTTGGGGTGGAAGCCGAAGATCCAGGGAGCATCCTGCTGCACGATACGCTCCATCTGGCGGATGATGCGTTGCCGCTCGGGGCCGTTGTCCATGTTCTTCATCTGCTCGAACAGGCGGTCAAATTCCGGGTTAGCGTAGTTGGCGGAATTTTCGCCGCCGTGCTGCACCCGGGTTTCCTTGCCGTGCAGAAGGAAGAAGAAGTTTTCCGGATCGGGATAGTCGGCATTCCAGCCCAGAAAGAACATCTGCACCGCCCCCTTGCGCAGCTTTTCCTGGAAACGGTTCCAATCCGTGGCCCGTACTACCAGCTGGATGTCGAGCTTGGCGAACTGACGGGTCAGCCAGTCGAGGCGGGATTTGTCGCCCATGCCACCGGCTGTGGTGTCCAGATTCAACACCAGCGGTTCGCCGGTACGGGCATTGCGGCCATTTGGCCAGCCGGCCTCGGCCAGCAGGCGGCGGGCCGTCTCGATGGATTTGCGCCGGGGCGCACCGTCGCGCCAGTCATACACCACCGGGTTGATCCCCGCTGCCCCTTCTTCAAAACCGAAGATGCCGGGGGCCAGGGGGCTCATGGCGGGAATGCCCCGGCCATTCATGAAGATGGAAATGAACTCTTCCTGGTCAATGCCGATGGAGATGGCCTGGCGCAGCTTGCGCCCTGCCTCCGTCAGCCCGCCTACCTGGGTATCCAGCATGTTGAAGCCCAAGTAGAAGATGGAAGGCCGCACGCTGGTGAGGAGACGGATGCCCTTTTCCCGCATTTCTTCGGTGAGCTGCACGTCGCCGCCGACGCTGAGCCTGACCGCCTGGTCGAAGCTGTCGGAAGAAATGCCGGAGGCGTCGTAATAGCCTTGCAGGAACTTGTTCCAGTAGGGAATGCTTTCCTTTTCCCGGGTGAAGATTACCTTGTCGATAAACGGCAGAGGCTTGCCGCAATCGGCCAGCAGCCCCGCCTCCCGGTCACCGGCCTCACCTTCGCAAGGATAGGTTTCACCGTGGTAGTGGGGGTTGCGGGCCAGGATCATGCGACTGTTAGGGTTGTTCTCCGTCAGCATGTAAGGCCCGGTACCCACGGGGTACCAGTCCAGGGTTAGGTTCTTTGCCGCCATTCCAGGTTGGCTGTAGAAGCGGTCCGCCTCCCGGGGGACCGGCGCGAAAAAAGGCATGGCCAGCCAATAGAGGAACTGGGGGTATTTGCCTTTCAGGCGCACCCGCCAGGTGTAGCGATCCACCTTTTCGACGCCAGCAAGGGGAAAACGGTCCAGGTCAAGCCAGGCGTCGGCGGGCAGTTCCTTGGCCGCGGCTTGGAGTGCCTTGCCCAGATCCGCCAGGCCTTCAATACGCTCGGCCATCATGCCAAAGATGGGGGAATGGAGCCGGGGATGGGCCAGGCGCTTGATTTCGTAGATGTAGTCGTCGGCCACCAGTTCTCGGGTATCCACCGCGGGAAAGTCCGATAGCCGGCGAACTCCAGCGAGGAAGGCCGGATCCAGGTCGACATAGCGGGGAGAACCATCGGCTTGGCGGGCAAACGCCGGATGGGGCTGGTAATGAATACCCGGACGGATGCGGATTTCGTAGACGCTGCTGGCGATCCGCGCTTCCGGTGCATCGGCCGGCAGCTCCCGCCCGGCGGCATCGTAATAGCGGGGTGAGGGAACCGTTGTGGCGGTGGCCGGAATCAGACGGTAGGGGCGTTGCAGGTAGTGGTACTGCAGGGGGGGCTCGTAGATCTGGGCCGTGAAGGCAATCTCGTCCTCGGCGTAGGACTGGACTGGGTCCAGATGCTTGGGGCGCTCGGTAAACGCGGTATAGAGGATGTTGCCGCCGCTATCGGCGCGGGGATAGGGATCGTTCCAAGGGCCGTCGCCACAAGCAGCCAAAAGCCCCAGCATCATGACAACAACAAGTTTTCGCATCAGCCCCTCGAACATGAGCCGCAGTGTAGCGGAAGGCCGCGGCAGCGTCACCCGGCCGGAAGGCCCGGGCAGGAGAGGATTGATGCGACGCGGCAAAAGCACCGAGGTTTCCGCTATAATCCTCGCGACTTTCCACTAACGGGGCATGTATGGGCCTTCTTGCCGAAAAACGCATCCTGATCACCGGACTGCTCTCCAAGCACTCCATCGCCTATGGCATCGCCAAGGCTTGCCATCGTGAAGGCGCCCAACTGGCCTTCACCTTCCAGAACGAGCGCTTCCAGGAACGGGTGGCCAAGTTCGCCGCCGAGTTCGACAGCACCCTGGTGCTGCCTTGTGACGTTGCCAACGACGAAGACATCACCAACCTGTTCGTTGAGCTGGGCAAGCATTGGGACAGCCTGGATGGCCTGGTTCACTCCATCGCCTTCGCTCCTTCCGAAGCGCTGGAAGGCGACTTCCTCGACGCCATTTCCCGGGAAGCCTTCCGTATTGCCCACGACATTTCCTCCTACAGCTTCCCGGCCCTGGCCAAGGCCGCCCGGCCCATGCTGCAGAAGACCCGTGGCTCCGTGCTGGCCCTTTCCTACCTGGGGGCCGAACGCACCATGCCCAACTACAACGTAATGGGCCTGGCCAAGGCCAGCCTTGAAGCATCTGTGCGCTACATGGCTTCCAGCCTGGGCCCGGAAGGCATTCGCGCCAATATCATCTCTGCCGGCCCGATCAAGACCCTGGCCGCATCCGGTATCGGAAGCTTCGGCAAGCTGCTGTCCTACAACTCCCACCACGCCCCCCTGCGCCGCAACGTGACCATCGAGGAAGTCGGCAATGCCGCTGCCTTCATGCTCTCCGACCTGGCCAGCGGCATCACCGGCGAAATCCTCTATGTGGACGGCGGCTTCAACACCACCGCCCTGGGTAACGCCGAGCCCATGGGCGCCTAAAGGATTGCGGGAGGGGAACACACGCATCCCTCCCCGCTTTCCCTTCTGCCTGTAGCCACGACCGTAGGCCGGTAGCAGGAATTAAAAAAGCCGACTGTTTCCACAGTCGGCTTTTTTGTTGGCTGTATGCTGCTACGGCGAAAACGGCTAACGGGGCCCAAAGCCGGCCCCGCCCACACATTAGCGCTCCTTGCTGTCTTCCAGAGCGGCCTTGTTCACTTCCACCTTGTAGCGGCTACGCAGGGCCGTCAGGTAGGCAGCAAATTCTTCCTGGGCAGCCAGGGTGGTGTATTCCTTTTGCAGCACCTTGCGCTTGCCCTCATCCAGGGAGGCCGGCTGGCCTACCTTCATGATCTTGTACAGGGCATAGCCACCGTTGTTCGGGAATTCAACACCGGTATAGGCCGGCAGCTTGCTGACGTCAGCCTTGAAAATGGCTTGCAGCGCCGCACTCGGTACCTGACGGCTGCCTTCCAGACGGGAAACGTTCTTGACCAACGCCCAGGCCAGCTTGTCTTCGCCGGAGGACTTGACCTGAGCCAGCTTGTCTTCGCCAGCCTTGCGGGCCAGTTCGTTGGTTTTCTGGATCTTCAGGATTTCCTCGATCTGTCCCTTTACCGCTTCCAGGGGCTTGATGCTGGCAGGTTTGTGCTCGAGGACACGGGCAGCCACCAGGGTATTGGGCGCTACTTCCACGGCATCGGTGTTGCGCTTGTTTTTCAGGGAATCATCGGAAAAGAGGGAACCCAGCAGCTTCTCGTTGCCCAAGGCACCGGCCGCCTGGCCACCCTTGCGGGAGAACCAGGACGTCTGCTGCACCGCCAGCTTGAAACGCTCAGCCACCGGCTTGAGGCTGTCGGACTGTTCGTACACCAGGTTGCTGAAGGTTTCGGCCGCTTCGGCAAACTTGCGGGAAGCCGCCTGGCGCTTCAACTCGCCCTCGATCTCGGGCCGCACTTCCTCCAGGGTCTTCAGCTTACCCCCCTTGATGCCGGTGACCTTGATGATGTGGAAGCCGAAGTCGGACTGCACCAGACCGGACAGTTCGCCTTCCTTCTGGGAAAACACCGCTTCTTCAAAGGGTTTGACCATCATGCCCTTGCCGAAAAATCCGAGGTCGCCCCCTTTGCTGGCGGAACCCGGATCCTGGGAGTCACGCTTGGCAATATCGGCAAACTTGCCAGGATTCTGCTGCACTTCCTTCAACACGGCCTCGGCCTTGGCTTTGGCCTGGGCCACATCGCTGCCGGAAGGAATCAGGATGTGGCTGGCGCGGCGCTCTTCAGCCTGCTGATAACGATCTTTATGACCGTCATACCAAGTCTTTACCTCCTCGGCAGTCACGGCAATCTGGGCGAGCAGCGCGTCGAGGGAGAGTTGCACATATTCGGCCCGCACCTGCTCCGGCAATTCAAAACTGGCCTTCTTGTCAGCATAGAACTGCTGCACTTCTTCTGCGGTCGGCTTGACCTGGGCAGCAAACTGCTCGGGGATGATGCGCAACTCGGCCACCTGGCGCTCTTCGGACTGAATGCGCAGCATGGCTTCGGCGGCAGCGGCAGAAACGATGCCGCTTTCACTGATGGCGCCCACCAGCTGCTGTAGCGTCAGGTCCTGGCGCAGTTGGGCTTCAAACCCGGTTTGGGTCAGCCCCTGGGCCTTCAAGGCCTGCTCGTAGCGAGCCGGGGAGAATTGGCCGTTTTCCTGCAAGGCAGGAATCTTGCTGATGACCTCGCGCAGCACATCGTTACTCGCCACCAGATGGCGCTTACCGGCCTCCAACAACAGCAGGCGCTGATCCACCAGGGAATTCACCACGGCCAGACGGGCCGCGGGAGACTCCATCAGGGCGGGGTTGTAATTCGGCCCGAGGGCACCACGCAGGCGCTCCTGCTGGTCTCGCCAGGCTTGCTGGTACTGCTGATGGGTAATTTTGGTATCACCAACACTGGCCACATCACCACTGCTGCCAGCATTGCGGATGTATGACTCGACCCCGAAGAAGGCGAAGGGCAGAGTGATCAGGCCAAGAAAGACCTGAACGATGCGTTTGTTATTGCGGACGGCGTCAAACATAAGGAGCTTCCGTTAGTTTGGCTCACAGAAAATAAAAAAGGCGAACTCACGTTCGCCTTTTCTGGTTTGGCGGAGTGGACGGGACTCGAACCCGCGACCCCCGGCGTGACAGGCCGGTATTCTAACCGACTGAACTACCACTCCCGACTTACTCTGTACGCTTTTTGGTGGGTGCTGACGGGCTCGAACCGCCGACATCCAGCTTGTAAGGCTAGCGCTCTACCAACTGAGCTAAGCACCCGTGCCTCATTGGCGAAGCGCGAAAGGGCCTTAGTTTACCGCATCCTTGAGTGCTTTGCCAGCGCGGAACTTGGGCACCTTGGCTGCCTTGATCTTGATGGTGGCACCGGTGCGGGGGTTGCGGCCGGAGCGGGCAGCACGCTTGCCCACGTAGAAAGTGCCGAAGCCCACCAAGGTCACCATACCACCCTTCTTGAGGGAGGACTTGACGGCACCGACAGTGGCATCGAGCGCACGGCCGGCAGCAGCTTTGGAAATATCCGCAGACTTGGCGATATGATCGATCAGTTCAGATTTGTTCACGTAAGCCCCCTTGCATAAAGGTTGTTGACAGGAAATCCTGTTCGACTTTTATAACAAGGCAAAAAACCTTGTGTCAAGCGGTTTCTGGCCGTATTGGGGGATATTCTGGAGGGGTGTTGCCATGCCGGAAGAATCCCCTCCGGCATGGCAAAAATGCACCGTCAGTGAGTGACGACGCTGGAGGCGGCAGCATCATCCGTCGCTGCTGCAACGGGCGCTTCCGCCTTGTCGGTGGACGGCAAGGGCTCAGGCACACGCTCCATGGCATGCTGCAAGACCTGATCAATCCAGCGGACCGGAATGATCTCGATCTTGCCCTTGATGCTTTCCGGGATATCGGCCAGGTCCTTGACGTTCTCTTCCGGGATCAGAGCCTTCTGCAAACCGCCGCGAACGGCTGCCAACAGCTTCTCCTTCAGACCACCAATGGCCAGCACCTCGCCCCGCAAGGTAATTTCGCCGGTCATGGCCACATCGCAGCGCACCGGGATACCAGTCAGCACCGACACCAGGGCAGTGCAGATACCGATACCAGCCGAAGGACCATCCTTGGGAATGGCACCTTCCGGCAGGTGGATGTGGATATCGCTCTTCTGGTAAAAATCGTCGCTGATACCCAGTGACTGGGAACGCTTGCGCACCACCGACATGGCAGCCTGAATGGACTCCTGCATCACTTCGCCCAGCTTGCCGGTGGTGATGGTCTTGCCTTTGCCCGGCAGGGCCACGGTTTCGATGGTCAGCAGTTCGCCGCCCACTTCGGTCCAGGCCAGACCAGTCACCTGCCCCACCTGGTTTTCCTTCTCAGCCATACCGAAGGTGTAGCGACGAACACCCAGGAACTTGTCCAGATTGCGCGCGGTAATAGCCACCTTGCTCTGGCTCTTCTTCAGCAGCAGGGTCTTCACCGTCTTGCGGCAGATCTTGGAGATTTCCCGCTCCAGGCTGCGCACACCGGCTTCCCGGGTGTAGTAACGGATGATGTCGCGCAGAGCACTCTCAGCCACGGAGATTTCAGTCTTCTTTAGGCCGTTGTTTTTCATCTGCTTGGGCAGCAGATAACGCAGGGCAATACTGACCTTCTCATCTTCCGTATAACCGGAAAGACGGATCAACTCCATCCGGTCCAGCAGGGGGCCGGGAATGTTAAGGGTATTGGCAGTAGCAACGAACATGACCTCGGAAAGGTCATACTCAACTTCGACATAATGATCGACAAAGGTGGAGTTCTGCTCCGGATCAAGTACTTCCAGCAGCGCGGAGGACGGATCGCCGCGGAAATCCATACCCATCTTGTCCACCTCGTCGAGGAGGAACAGGGGGTTCTTCACCGCCACCTTGGTCATGTTCTGCAGGATCTTGCCCGGCATGGAACCGATGTAGGTGCGGCGGTGGCCGCGAATCTCGGCCTCATCCCGCACGCCACCCAGGCTCATGCGCACGAACTTGCGATTGGTGGCCTGAGCAATGGACTGGCCGAGGGAAGTCTTGCCCACGCCAGGAGGCCCGACCAGGCAGAGAATCGGCGCCTTCAGCTTGTCCACACGCTGTTGCACGGCGAGATACTCGAGGATACGTTCCTTGACCTTCTCCAGACCCCAGTGATCCTTGTCGAGCACCTTCTGGGCTTCAACCAGATCCTTCGATACCCGGGTCTTCTTCTTCCAGGGCAGCCCCACCAGGGTCTCGATGTAATTACGCACCACGGTGGCTTCAGCGGACATGGGTGACATCAGCTTCAGCTTCTTCAGCTCAGCCTGGGCCTTGGCCACCGCTTCCTTGCTCATGCCGGCAGCCTTGACCTTCTTCTCCATCTCTTCCAGGTCGGCCCACTCTTCGCCTTCGCCGAGTTCTTTCTGGATGGCCTTGACCTGCTCGTTGAGGTAGTACTCCCGCTGGCTCTTTTCCATCTGGCGCTTGACACGGCCACGGATGCGCTTCTCCACCTGCAGGATGTCGATTTCCGATTCCAGCTGGGTCAGCAGGCGCTCGATACGCCCCTTAATCTCGAACAGTTCCAGGATTTCCTGCTTCTGCTCCAGCTTAAGAGGCAGATGGGCGGCGATGGTATCGGCCAAGCGACCCGCTTCTTCGATACCTGCGATGGAGGTCAGAATTTCCGGCGGAATCTTCTTGTTCAGTTTGACGTACTGGTCGAACTGGGCGATGACGGCCCGGCGCATGGCCTCCACCTCGTGGTTGGGGCCATCTTCTGGAGGGATGGGCAAGGCGGTCGCAAAGAACTGATTCTGCTGGTTGTCCACACTGGTAATGCGGGCACGCTGGGTGCCTTCCACCAGCACCTTGACGGTGCCATCGGGCAACTTCAGCATCTGCAGAATATTGGCCACGCAGGCGATCTCATACAGATCCTCAGGCGCCGGATCATCCTTGGCCGCGGACTTCTGGGCGACCAGCAGGATGCTCTTGCCGGCTTCCATAGCCGTTTCCAGGGCCTTGATGGACTTCGGCCGCCCCACGAACAGGGGAATGACCATATGAGGGAAGACCACCACGTCCCGCAGCGGCAGCAGGGGTAGATCCACCGGCTCGGAAGGCAACAGGGTAATGCTGGACATTTTGAGTCCTTATGAAAAGCAATCACCCCTGAAGATAGGGGCGATGGAGGGATTCTTCAAGTCCGGGCAATCGCCTAATTCGGCAACTGCCCGGGCTTGCAGGAAAGCGGCAGGATCAGTTGGAGCCGGAAACCTTGGGCTGCTCGGCGTAGATGAGGATAGGCTGGGTGTCGCCGGAGATCATGCCTTCATCGATGACCACCTTGGAGACATTATCCATGCCAGGAAGTTCATACATCGTTTCCAGCAGTACGCCTTCCAGAATGGAACGCAGGCCCCGGGCACCGGTCTTGCGTTCCAGCGCCTTGCGGGCAATGGCGATCAACGCTGCCGGACGCACTTCCAGCTCTGCACCTTCCATGGAGAAGAGCTTCTGGTACTGTTTGATCAGGGCATTCTTGGGTTCGATCAGAATCTCCACCAGGGCAGCCTCGGAAAGCTCGTCCAGGGTGGCGACCACCGGCAACCGGCCAACGAACTCGGGAATCAGGCCGAACTTGATCAGGTCCTCAGGTTCCACAGTGCGTAGCACTTCGCCCACAGCCTTCTTGTCTTCCTTGCTCTTCACCTCAGCACCGAAGCCGATACCACCCCGGGTGGAACGGTTGCGGATGACCTTTTCCAGGCCGTCGAAAGCGCCGCCGCAGATGAAGAGAATGTTGGCCGTATCCACCTGGACGAAGTCCTGGTTGGGATGCTTGCGCCCGCCCTGAGGCGGCACACTGGCCACGGTACCTTCGATGAGCTTCAACAGGGCCTGCTGCACCCCTTCACCGGAGACGTCCCGGGTAATGGAGGGGTTATCGGACTTGCGGGAAATCTTGTCGATTTCGTCGATATAGACGATGCCCTGCTGGGCCTTTTCGACTTCGTAATCGCACTTCTGCAGCAGTTTCTGGATGATGTTTTCCACATCCTCGCCAACGTAGCCCGCTTCGGTCAGGGTCGTGGCATCGGCCATGACGAAGGGAACGTTGAGCAGGCGGGCCAGGGTCTGGGCCAGCAGGGTTTTGCCAGAGCCGGTGGGACCGATCAACAGGATGTTGCTCTTGGCCAGTTCCACATCATCGGCGCCCTTGCCCTGGTGGCGCAGGCGCTTGTAGTGGTTGTACACGGCGACGGAGAGAATCTTCTTGGCAACTTCCTGGCCAATGACGTACTGGTCCAGGATGCTGCAGATTTCCTTCGGCGTAGGCAGGTCGTCCTTGCCGCCCTTGCTGCCCACATCACCGGCGATTTCGTCACGAATGATGTCGTTGCACAACTCGATGCATTCATCGCAGATGAAAACGGAGGGACCGGCAATAAGCTTCTTCACCTCATGCTGGCTTTTGCCGCAAAAGGAGCAATACAGCAGCTTCTCCGTATTGGTGCTTTTCTTTTCAGTCATCTTCGGCCCCTGCCTTATTTCGCTTCCTGGGTGTCGCCACGGCGGGTTAGCACGCGGTCGATCAGGCCATATTCCACCGCTTCTGCGGCAGACAGGAAATTGTCACGGTCGGTATCTTTTTCAATACGATCGACCGGCTGGCCACTGTGGTGGGCCATGATTTCATTCAGTTTGGCGCGCAGGGAGAGAATCTCCTTGGCGTGGATTTCGATGTCCGAAGCCTGCCCCTGGAAGCCACCCATGGGCTGATGGATCATCACGCGGGAGTTGGGCAGGGCAAAACGCTTGCCCTTGGCACCGGCGTTGAGCAGGAAAGCACCCATGGAGGCAGCCTGGCCCATGCACAGGGTAGAGACATCGGGCTTGATGAACTGCATGGTGTCGTAGATCGACAGGCCCGCAGTGACGGAGCCACCGGGAGAATTGATGTAGAAGAAGATGTCCTTGTCGGGATTATCCGCTTCCAGAAACAGCAACTGGGCGACGACGAGATTGGCGGAGGCATCGTTGACCGGCCCCACCAAGAACACCACCCGCTCCTTCAGGAGGCGGGAATAAATATCAAACGCCCGTTCACCGCGGCCGCTCTGCTCAACCACCATAGGCACCAGTCCCAGGGCCTGGGGATCCCACTGGCTGCTGTTATCGATCTTCATACCTGCATCCTCTGTTTTCAGTTTGGGGGCTTGGGACGTTGCGGTGATCCATTATGACGCAGGGGCCGCAAAATCTGCAGCCCCTGCGTATTCTTCTACAGAGACGAAGCGCCTGTTAGGCCCGACGACCCATCAGTTCGTCGAAGTCGGCTGCCTTGTCGGTCACCTTGGCCCGTTCCAGGACCCAGCTTACCACGTTATCTTCCACCACCACGGCCTCCACTTCGGCCAGACGCTGGGGCTGGGCGTAGTACCACTTCACCACTTCATCAGGGTTCTCGTAGGACTGAGCAGCCTCTTCCACCATGACCTTGATCTGCTCAGGCTTGGCGTAGAGATTCTCCACCTTCACCAGCTCGGCCAGCACCAGGCCCAGGGTGACGCGGCGCTTGGCCTGATCGGCAAACCATTCGGGCTTCACCGGCAGGTCCTTGCCCTTGAAGCCGCGGGCTTCCATGTCGGCCTTGGCAGCCTGCATCAGACGCTCCACTTCGCCTTCAATGAGGGCGTTGGGCACGTCAATGGGGTTGGCCTTGAGCAGGGCTTCCATGACCTGGTCCTTGGTCCGGGCCTGGATGCGCTTCTTCACTTCACGACCCAGGTTGGTCTGGATTTCGGCACGCATCTTTTCCACGTCGCCGTCGGCGATGCCCATCAGCTTGGCAAACTCGCCATCCACCTCGGGCAACTTGGCGCCCTGGACTTCCTTGACGGTGATTTCGAACTGCACGGCCTGGCCGGCCAGGTCCTTGGCAAAATAATCTTCGGGGAAAGTCATGTCGAAAGTCTTGGCTTCACCAGCCTTGAGGCCTTCCACATTGGTTTCAAAATCAGCCAGCATCATGCCCTCACCGAGCACGAACGGGTAATCAGCGGCCTGGCCACCCTGGAAGGCCACGCCATCCTTCTTACCCAGGAAATCGATCACGACGCGGTCGCCCTTGGCGGCAGCGCGATCGGCCTTTTCAAAGGTCACGCGCTGCTTACGCAGGATGTCCAGGGTCTTGTCCACTTCGGCTGCGCCGACTTCGAATGCCAGACGCTCCACTTCGGTGGCAGCCACGTCGCCCAGGGTGATTTCGGGATACACCTCAAACACAGCGGAGAATTCCACGTGGGTGGCGCTGTCGGTCTGCTTGGCTTCGATACGGGGATAGCCGGCAACGCGCAGCTTTTGGGCAGTCACGGCTTCGCCGAAGGCCTTGTCCACGGCATCAGCCAGGGCTTCGTGGCGGGCCTGGGCACCGTACTGTTGCTTAACCATGTTGAACGGCACTTTGCCAGGACGGAAGCCGGGCAGCTTGACGGTCTTGCCCATCCGCTTCAGGCGGGCATCCACGTCCTTGTCCAGGTCGGCGATGGCGACGGCGATATCCAGGCGGCGTTCCAGAGCGCTGGAGACTTGGGAGTTCTCTTGCATGGGTTTTCCTTAGTAACAACAGGGGCGGCAACAACCGCCAGATCGTGATGGAGAGAGGGCACAAAGGGCGATTTTTCGCCACTCCCGAAGGCTTTTCGCCCCTCCCCCGGGTTTTTCCAGCGGCGCATTATATCAGACACCCTGCCCAATCCGATTCACCGCACTCGACGGCTGCCAGAGGATACAAGGGGCTGGTATCGTGCATCTAGCCCAGGAGGTCCTCGGCGAATTGGGATTGAATGCGTTCGATCTCCGCCCGGTTGCGGAGCAAGGCGTCAACGCAGTCGTGATCGAACTTGCGGCCTGCCAGCTCAGCCAGCATATTGAAGGCTTCCTGGTTGCTCCAGGCATTCTTGTAGGGGCGTTCGCTGGTCAAGGCATCAAAAACGTCGGCCACTGCGACGATACGGGCCTCCACCGGAATGGCATCCCCTTCCAGACGGTAGGGATAGCCACTGCCGTCCAGGGATTCATGATGGTGCAGGACGATGTTGCGCAGCATGTCGGAACGCTGCATGCCCTGAATGCCAAAGTTATCCAGCATGGCATCGACAATCTGCAGCCCCTTGACGGTATGTTCCTGGATGCGGGCAAACTCTTCCGGCTCCAGTTTGCCCGGCTTGAGCAGCAAGGAGTCCGGCACCGCCACCTTGCCGATGTCGTGCAGAGGCGCAAAGAGGTAAAGATACTCGATGAAGGCATCATCCAGCTTGAAGCGGGGTGCCACTTCCTGGGCGATGATGCGGGAGTAATGGGCCATGCGCTCCAGATGGGCGCCGGTTTCAAAATCCCGGACCTGTGCAATCTGGGTCACGGTACGTACCGAGGCCATCAGGGTGCGCAGACAGGCCAGTTCATTGACCACCATGAGGGAAAGATGATGGCCCAGCATATTGAGATGGTGCAGGGCGCGGGCGTCGAATACCCACTTCTGGCGGGAATTGAAGAACAGGAACCCATACAAGGCTCCGTTGTGGCAGACCGGCATGGTGTAACTGGCACCGAACCCACTGCTGCGGATGCGCCGGGCGTGCTCCTTGACCGGCTCTACAGGGTAGGCATCAATGTCGTTGATGACCCGGGGCCGGCGGGTGGCGGCAATCTCGGACAGGGAATGGGAGGCGGAAAGCTTGCTTTCATAGAAGGAGAGCGGCACCTCGCCGAGACCACTGGAATGCAGGAAAGTCTTGAGATTGTCTGTCAGCGGCTCGTAGGCAGCTACGGCAATACGATCCACAAACGGCAGGTCACGCCGAATATGGGCATGCAGCGACTCAAGCTTTTCCTGCAGCGGCAAAGCCTGATGCAACAGGTCGAGCCCGTCCTCATGGGAAAAGACGGGTTCTTCGTGCAGGTGCATGGGGGGATTCGCCAGGGGAAAGGCCGTGGTCACAGACATGGGCGGAGATAATCGGTTTGGTCGGGCATTATATGAAGCCTGAATTTAGGGGCGCAATATGACTTCAGGCTTACTTAGAGCAAAGAACTTGCCATAAATCGACCACACTGCGGTAATCCACAGTCGCTAGGGTAGGATCTTTTGCAGGGGGCGACTATGCACATCCTGATGCTATCCGACGTGTATTTCCCGCGTATTAACGGCGTATCCACCTCCATCGAGACTTTCCGCCAGGAGTTCCAGGCGGTTGGTGACCAGGTCACCCTGATGGTTCCGGACTATCCGGGTGCGACGGAAGAGGAAGGGATCATCCGCATCCCATCCCATCGAATCCCCTTCGACCCGGAAGATCGGCGCATGGAATTGGGCACCATCCTGGCGCAGGAAGCCCTGATTCGGCGCATGAAGGTGGATGTGATTCACATCCAGACGCCCTTCATTGCCCACTATGCCGGAGTCGCCCTGGGGAAGAAACTGGGCATTCCCTGCATTGAGACCTACCACACCCTGTTTGAGGAATACCTGCACCACTACATTCACTTCGTCCCCAAGTACTTGCTAAGGCAATTTGCCCGTCTTTTCTCCCGCCGGCAATGCAATGCACTGGCCGGTGTCATCGTGCCATCACGGGCGATGGCCGAGACTCTGGCAGCCTACGGCATATCGGCCCCCACACGGGTGGTGCCGACAGGTATCCCCCTGGCCCATTTCGGCAAGGGCGACGGCCTGGCGTTCAGGGCCCGACTGGGGCTTGGGCCCGAAGTGCCGATTGCCCTGTTTGTCGGACGAGTGGCAGGAGAGAAGAACATTGGCTTCTTGCTCGAAGCCCATCGCCACGCCTTGAACCAAATCCCTGACCTGCACCTTGTGGTGGCTGGCGAGGGTCCGGCCCTGGCCAGCCTGCGACAACAGGCAGAGACGCTGGGTACTGCCGACAAAGTTCGGTTTGTCGGGTATCTGCATCGCCGCGATGAACTTCCTTCCTGCTATGCAGCCGCCAACGCCTTTGTCTTTGCCTCACGCACCGAAACCCAAGGCCTGGTCCTGCTGGAAGCCATGGCAGAGGGCATTCCCGTTGTAGCCCTGTCCATCATGGGTACTCGCGACATCCTTGAACCAGGAAGGGGCGCCCTGTCCCCGGCAGACAACCCCCAGGATTTTGCAGACAGCCTCACTGGACTGCTACGGAACAGAGAATTGCACCAGAGCCTCTCCGCCGAAGCGCGTACTTACGTGCAGGAATGGTCCGCCCGCGAGTGCGCCGAGCGGCTTCGCCAAGCCTTGGCGCAATTGCTGCAAAGCCACATGAATTCTCACCCCCAGACCCCTTGCACATCATCTCCGGTAGGCTAAGATGAAAGTGTTCTCCTACCCATAACACTCGAAAAAGGGGGACGGTCCTATAAAAACGATACAGCACAAGCATGGCCGCCCAATATTTGCGCAGGGCAGAGCCCAACAGACCGTCAAGTGATACAGGAGGAGATTTTCATGCTGTCCCTCAAAGACTGCCTCGATTTCTGCGATATGGATCAATCCGAGATTTCCGCCATTGCTGAACACGAGCACATCCCTGTCATCGTTGCCGCCGAACTTTGCGACACGTTGCTGACGACTCCTGACGGAGTGCGTGATTTACATTCCATGTTGCTGGACAACATCGCCACGGCCCTTGAGCATGGCGAGATGGAAAAGGCCAGCGCCCTGTCTCAAACTTACCGCCATTTCCAGAACAGCCACCCTTTGACGCCCAGCCCCTGAGGGCGCCCATGGCCGGCCCTAAACCGGCCGGGATTCGGCCTTGCCAAAGGGTCCAGAGGGGCCGAATCCCATCCTGTTCCAGGGAGCGAAAGGCATATATTGCCCCCCATTCACGCAGCCCTCTCCAATCCAGGCCTGAAAAGCCCGTCAGTCGTGAGCCCTGACGATACTTTCCAAGCCTGTTCGCCTTACCCCTTTCCGTAACACAGCCCAAAGCCGCATTCACGCCAGTACCGCCCGGGTGACATTTCCGGCGATTCGACATGAATCAAGAAATCCGGCGCAACCATTTGAAACTATTACCAATCGGCTAAAGACAAGGGGAAAGATTATTCCTATGATGGCGTGATAGTTAATGACATTCGGCAAATAACAATGCGTTTGTATGCATCGGGAGAAGGGAGGCAAATCATGGCAACTCAGCATGAGTCCTTGGCGACCCAGCGCCTGCTCTCAACCTGGCTGACTGAAGCTGATGCCAGGGTGGCTGACGATGCGCCATGGGAGGAAATCGAGCAACTCCCCTCCCCTATCTTCTCCCTGTTACTGATTGCCCTCCCCCTGTCGCTGCTGCTCCCGGTCATGGTCAATTTTGCCGGGACGGCCTACGGCGACCGATTGATCCATGGCTTCACTAGCCCTTCCTGGGAACGGCTACTGACCATCCTGGTACTTGAATTGCTGACCGTAGTAGTCATGGCTTGCTTTGCTCAATTGGCCGCCCGATTTTTTCAGATTCCCATCACCCGCCAGCAGGCCTTCCTTGTCATCACCCTGGGGACCATCCCCCTCTGGCTATCATCCCTTGCCCTGGCCGTTCCCAGCCTCACCTTTATCCTGATCGCCGGCACCGTGGGCATCACCCTGGCGGGTTACACCATCTACTGGGCTAGCCGAAGGCTTCTGGGCATGACCGAGGAAAGCCTGGCTACCTTATTCAGCGGCTTGGTATTGGTTTTCGGACTGCCGGCCTGGACCGGAATACTTGCCGTTGTGGTTGTTCGCTAAAGACGAGGCCTTACCCGGCGCCATAGACCGGATACATCTGGGCACGCTCAAACAGTTCCCGCTCTTCAAAACGCACATGATCAGCCAAGGCCTCGGCAAAAGGGGCCAACGCGGCCCGATCACCGGCTTCAATGCGTCGGGCAAGGTTTCGCAATACCTCGTGCTCGGCCAAGGTACGAGACACCAGAACACTCTCTCCGACGGTCAGCAGTGCAGGCAGCAGTTCCGCCTCCTCACGTTGAAAGTGAGGTTCCAGTTCCGTCGCGAAAAGCGCTGCCACACGACTAGATACTACTGCTGCCGCAGCGTCATCGGCGTTACCGGAAACTTTCCGACAATCAAGGGCGAGCTTGAGCGCAACATGGTGCTCCCGGGATAGCTGCAACAAGGAAGGATGACGTTTCATAAGCCCCCAGAACTACGATCAACAAAAAGGCTCCAAGGCACATCCTTGGAATCAGCCCCCTCACCCGTCAGCTTCGGGAATACAGTTCTTGGCCTGAGGAACACTATGGTCGTCTGACCTGCGCACCTCCAGGACACACATCAAAGATGCACGAGATAGTGTTATTCCAGAGAAAGCACGTGGGATGCCATGGCAGCAATTACATCAGGGGACTCGCCGATGGCTTCCGTCAAGAACAAACGAAGCCCGGGACATTGCTGCTGTGCCTGCTCGATCAATAGGGGAAGATCCCGCTTCAGATGCCCGCTCTGGGCCATGAACATCGGCACGATGCGGGCCTCCGTAACCCCCTGTTCAGCCAGGCTAAGGACACAGGCTGACAAGGTCGGCTCCATGAATTCGAGAAAGGCCAAGCTGACAGATCGAGCAGGGTCACGCGCCTGCACGGCCAGCTGGACCCGTTGCAACGGATGGGCCCATTGGGGATCGCGGGCACCATGGCCAAAGAGAATAAGAGCAGGTTTTGTCATATGAGCAGTATGGGGCAAAGCACCAGGGCGTGAAATTGATTAACCTCGGTTTTAAGACCGAAGGACATCAGATTGGTTGCCAAGAACCAAGATTCAATACCTTTGCCATATTTGCCTGCGACAATACCCTCCCGAATCCTGGGCAACCAATGCAATCGACGTAAGAGCAGCCTGGGGCGAGCAATTGATGCTATCCTCACGGAGGACCTTGGTGCGACCTCGCGCTATAGGTATTAGCCTAAGAAAAACTAGATTCAGGCAAGCAATCAGGGACAAAGAAACACCTCATGAGCCGACTCGCGCATATCGTCTGGCACCGCCTCACGGGCCTCATGCCCGGTGAATTGAACAAGGCCGAACTGGCCTGGCTGCTCTCCCCCCATTTTCATCTGACCCTGCTGTCACGGCGGCGGGCCACCATGATCGTCAATCGGGTACGGTTGTTCGCCTTCCTGTTCGCGGTACTAACGCCCTTATGGAGCATCATCGACTATCTGGTGTTCCCCTTCCCGCTGTGGTTTGCCCTGGCCTCCATGCGCATCCTGGCGAGCGTCGCCTTTGGCCTGCTGGTGCTGTATTACCGTCCATCAGGCAGCCTGACCGATGCTTATCGGGCCATGGCCCTGCTCTTTGCTATCCCAACGATTTTTTACGTCGCTACGCACCAGCTACTGGTGAATTACCAACTGACCGGAATGCAGGCCGCCATCGGTGCAGGTTACGCCTTCCTGCCTTTCGTGTTGTTGGCTGGCCTGTCAATTTTCCCCCTCACCCTGCTGGAAAATATCCTCTTCGCCCTGCCCATGCTTCTGGCTCAGGCGGTATCGGGGATCATCAGCTGGGCAACCCTGGATTGGCCGTCCTTTGCCGGTGCGTTCTGGCTCCTCACCCTAATCACCGGCGTTTCAACCCTGGCAGGGCTGTCCCAGCTGGCCTTCATGATCGCCTTGGTGCGCCAGGCGATCCGGGACCCACTGACGGGCATATTCTCCCGGCGTAGCGGTGAAGAGGTTCTGGAGCTTCAGTTCATCATCTCCTGTCGCAGCAATGCCCCCCTTGCCGTGGCGTTTCTCGACCTGGATCACTTCAAGAGCGTCAACGACAGCTACGGCCACGAGGCCGGTGATGAAGTTCTGGTCGGTGCCACGGAGTCGATTGCAGACAATCTGCGACGAGGCGACATGGTGGCCCGCTGGGGTGGTGAAGAGTTCATTCTGATCATGCCCAATACCGACCTGGAGCAGGCCCAGCAAGCCATGCGCCGCCTGCGCCAGAGTGGCTTCGGCACTCGCCCTGACGGCAGGCCCGTCACCGCCTCCATCGGCTTGGCAGAACGCATCGAAGATGGGGCCCAGGACTGGAAGACCCTGGTCGAACGGGCAGACCAGCGGATGTACAAGGCCAAGGAATCCGGCCGGGACCGTATCGTCGCTGACGATATCCAGTAACACTTCCGTACTACTTCCAACCCAGCGCTTACCCTCCAGCAACGCTCACCGGGGTTGAGATCGCCACTCGCCTCGGTTACCAGCCGGCGGTCATTACCTTCTCCGCCCAAAACAGGGCGGTAATAGATTTCGCGTCTGTCAGTTCCCCCCGGCGAATAGCCGCCAAGGCATCCTCGAGGGACAATTCCAGCACGTCCAGATGCTCCCCATGATCCAGTTGCGGTGCTGAACGCCGCTCCAGGCGACGGGCCAGGAAGATCTCTATCCGCTCGTTGGAATAGCCGATACAGGGATGCATCACGCCGAGGTGGCGCCACTCCTGCGCAACATAGCCGGTTTCTTCCAGCAACTCTCGCTGAGCAGTTCTCAAGACATCCTCATCGGCATCGATCTTGCCGGCCGGGAGCTCCAGAAACACCTGCCCAACCGGGTAGCGGAACTGCCGCTCAAATAATAGCTGTCCGTTATCCAGAATCCCGATAATCACTACTGCTCCGGGATGCATCACATACTCCCGAACCCCTTCGGCACCATCCGGCAGCCGTACCTGATCCCGCCTCACATCTAGCAAACGTCCCTGCCATACCTGCTCGCTGGCAATCATATTTTCGAGCAAATGCTTGTCGTCGGTAATGGCTGACATGAGAAGACTTCCTTGAAGAGGGTGACAGGACAAACAAAAACGCCCCGACTAGCGGGGCGTTGATGCAAAGCGGCGTGGGTTCAAAGAGAACTGATCAGTGCCACTGCACACAGATACATCAGGGCATGGGGGAACAGCCCCAGCAAAGCGACCGCCAGCCCGTTGGCAGACAGCAGCAGCTTGGTATCCAGACTGGCTGGAATCGGTGAATTATCGATAGGTGCATCGAAATACATGATCTTCACCACACGCAGGTAATAGAACGCACCAATCAGCGAGAACAGTACCGCGACAATGGCCAGCCATATGTGCCCGGCAGCCACAACGGCCAGCAAGACAGAGAACTTGGCGAAGAAGCCGACAAAGAACGGGATGCCGGCCATGGAGAACATGACCACCATCATCATGCTGGCAAACCAAGGACTACGCTTGTTCAAGCCCTTGAAATCGTCGAGGGAATCGGCCTCGAAGCCAGCCCGAGCCAGCAACAGGATCATGCCGAAGCCGGCAACACTAGTGATGACATAAGCCACCATGTAGAACATGGAGGAACTGTAGGCATTCATAGCGTAACGGGCGTCGCCGTCGACCACGCCGGAAACCATACCCAGCAGCATGAAACCCATGTGGGAAATGGCGGAATAGGCCAGCATACGCTTGATGTTGGTCTGGGCAATGGCGGCCAGATTACCGATCGCCATGGACAGTACAGCCAGAATCATCAGCATCTGCTGCCAGTCGGGAGACAGAAAGAACAGGCCGTTGACCAGCAGGCGGATCACCATGGCAAACGCGGCGAGCTTGGGAGCCGAGGCGATGAGCAGGGTAACCGGGGTGGGCGCACCGTGATACACGTCGGGGATCCACATGTGGAAGGGCACCACACCCAGCTTGAAGGCGATACCCGCCACCAGGAAGACCAGGCCAAAAACCAGGATAGTCTTATTGACAGCACCTTGGGCCAACGCCTGGGCGATTTCGGTAATTTCCAGGGTACCGGTAGCACCATAGACCATGGACATGCCATAAAGCAGCAGGCCGGAAGCCAGCGCACCCAGCACGAAGTACTTCATCGCTGCTTCAGTGGCCTGGGTGGAATCCCGATTCAGGGCAACCATAGCGTAGATGGACAGGGACATCATTTCCAGGCCGAGGTAGAGCACCAGGAGATGGTTGGCGGAGATCATCACCATCATGCCCAGGGTGGCAAACAGCACCAGAACGTAAAACTCGCCCTTGGCCATGGAAACCCGCTCGGCGATATAACCCCGGGCATAGAAGAGCACCACGATGACCGTCAGGTCGAGGAGCAGCTTCAACAAATCTGCCAACTGGTCATCAACGAACATGTTGGCGAACGTGTAGGTCTTGTCGTAGCTGACGGTATAGAACGTAATGGTGGCGCTAACAACCAAGGTAAGCTGGGTCAGGACAAAGGTCAGCGTCCGTTCCTTGCTCTTGACGAACAGGTCGACAATCAGGATGACGCAGGCCATGGCCAGGACAAAAAGCTCCGGTGCGGCAGGAACCAGGTCGGGGACGATGAAATTACTCAGCATGGCGGCTTCCATTATTGGAGTTTGCTCTGGGCCACGTGCTGCAGCAGGTCATTGACCGATGCATGCATCACTTCGGTGAAAGGCAGGGGGTAGAGGCCCATACCCAGCACGCACAGGGCCAGAACGGCAAGGATCAGGAATTCGCGACCATTGATGTCGGTCAATTCAGCCAC
Organism: Azospira sp. I13; assembly: GCF_003112695.1. Lineage (GTDB taxonomy): Bacteria > Pseudomonadota > Gammaproteobacteria > Burkholderiales > Rhodocyclaceae > Azospira. The sequence continues at coordinate 50,157 of NZ_BFBP01000003.1, read as the reverse complement.
ATGGTCGTTGGCAACGGCGCCGAATACCACCCGCTTGTACATCCACAGGGTGTAGGCAGCACCAACGATCATGGTGGTGGCGGCAGCAAAAGCCACCCAGAAGTTGAACTTCACAGCACCGAGGATGATCATGAATTCGCCCACGAAGCCGGAAGTGGCCGGCAGGCCAGCGTTGGCCATGGAGAACAGCATGAAGAAAGCAGCAAACTTCGGCATCGAGTTCACCACGCCGCCGTAATCGGCGATCTGGCGGCTGTGCATGCGGTCATACAGCACGCCGATGCAGAGGAACATGGCACCGGAGACAAAGCCGTGGGAGATCATCTGCACCAGGGCACCTTCGATACCCAAGGCGTTGAACATGAAAAAGCCGAGGGTGACAAAACCCATGTGGGCGATGGAGGAGTAGGCCACCAGCTTCTTCATGTCGGCCTGCACCAGGGCCACGAAGCCGATATAAATCACGGCAATCAGGGACAGGGCAATGATCAGGCCGGACAACTCATGGGAGGCATCGGGAGTGATCGGCAGGGAAAAGCGCAGCAGACCATAGGCACCCAGTTTCAGGCCGATGGCCGCCAGCACCACCGAACCACCGGTAGGAGCTTCCACGTGGGCGTCCGGCAGCCAGGTATGCACCGGCCACATCGGCACCTTGACGGCGAAAGCGATCAGGAATGCCAAGAACAGCCAGATCTGGGTATTCAAGGCCAGGGGCAGTTGGTGCCAATCCAGGATGGAGAAGGAACCACCAGACTGGAAGAACAGGTAGATCAGGGCCAGCAGGAACAGCAGGGAGCCCATCAGGGTGTAGAGGAAGAACTTAAAGGCTGCGTACACCCGGTTCGGGCCACCCCACATACCGATGATGAGGTACAGGGGAATCAGGCTGGCTTCGAAGAAGACGTAAAACAGGATGCCGTCCAAGGAACAGAAAATGCCGTTGAGCAGGCCGGACATGATCAGGAAAGCCGCATTGTACTGGGCAACCCGATTTTCAATGACCTGCCAGCCGGCCAGCACCACCAACACAGTGATGAAACTGTTGAGGATGACGAACAGCATGGAAATGCCGTCGACCCCAAGGTGATAGTTGATATTGAACGGCGGAATCCAGGACGCCAGTTCAACGAACTGCATGGCACTGGTGGTTTTGTCGAAGCCGATGTACAGGGGCACGGTGACCACCAGGCCCAGGATGGCACCGAACAGCGCCAGTCCCCGCGCCAGGGGCGCGTTACGGTCGGAGCCGGTGGAAAGCACCACCAGACCGGCGACGATCGGGATCCAGATGGCGAGGGAGAGCAAGTTACCAGACATATTGTTCCCAGTCTTCTAGCTTAGGCACGGTTGAACCAGAGGGTCAGCAGCACGAATACGCCGATGATCATGGTAAAGGCATAGTGATAGATGTAGCCGGACTGGAAGAAGCGGACCACGGAGGCGATAGCACCCACCAGTCGGGCCGAGCCGTTGACCAGCAGCCCGTCGATGATGGCGACGTCCCCACCCTTCCACAGCCCGCGGCCCAAAAGGCGTGCGCCACCGGCAAAAACGACTTCATTGAACTTGTCAAAGTAGTACTTGTTCTCCAGCAGCGTGTTGATGGCGGAGAAACGGGCCTGGATGGCAGCAGGAATATCCGGACGCTTCATGTAGAAGAACCAGGATAGGGCAACACCGGAGAAGGCCAGCCAGAACACCGGGGTCATGACGGCATGGGTCGCCATGGCAACAGCACCGTGGAAGTGATGATGCAAAGCTTCCATGACAGGGTGGGCTTCATTATTGACGTGGATGACACCCTTGAAATAATCACCGAAGAGCATGGGCTCGACACCAATGAAACCGATGATTACGGACGGGATGGCCAGGGCTACCAGCGGCACGGTCACCACCCAGGGAGATTCATGGGGCTTCTGGCCAGGAGCCAGGCCATGATGATGGTCATCAGCCGGTTCCTCGTCATCATGATCGCCATGGTGATCGTGATGATCCTTACCGAAACGCTCCTCCCCATGGAAGACCAGGAAGTACATGCGGAAGGAATAGAAGGCGGTAATGAACACACCTGCCATGACAGCGAAGTATGCGTACTTGGCACCGGCGATGTTGGAGAGGGCCACGGCCTCAATGATTGAATCCTTGGAATAGAAACCAGCAAAGAAGGGCGTGCCGATCAGGGCCAGGGAGCCGATCAGGGAGGTGATCCAGGTAATAGGCATGTACTTGCGCAGGCCACCCATATTGCGCATGTCCTGATCGTGGTGCATGCCGATGATGACGGAACCAGCACCCAGGAACAGTAGGGCCTTGAAGAAGGCATGGGTCATCAGGTGGAAGATGGCCACGGAGTAGGCGGAAGCGCCCAGTGCCACGGTCATGTAACCCAACTGGGACAGGGTGGAGTAAGCCACCACCCGCTTGATGTCGTTCTGGATGATGCCGAGGAAGCCCATGAACAGGGCGGTGGTGGCACCGATGATGAGAACGAAGGACAGGGCGGTATCGGACAGCTCGAACAGGGGAGACATCCGGGCCACCATGAAGATGCCGGCGGTCACCATGGTCGCCGCGTGAATCAGGGCGGAGATGGGGGTCGGGCCTTCCATGGAGTCCGGCAGCCAGACATGCAAGGGGACCTGGGCAGACTTACCCATGGCGCCGATGAACAGGCAGATGCAGGTCACGGTCATGAGGGAGACGGTAGCCCACTCACGGTCGGCAAACAGCGTGATCTGAGTATTGGCCAGCTCGGGCGCCTTCTGGAACACGGTGGCGTAGTCCAGGGAGCCGAAATAGGCCAGCACCAGACCGATACCCAGGATGAAACCAAAGTCACCGACTCGATTCACCAGGAAAGCCTTCATGTTGGCGAAGATGGCCGTGGGACGGGTGTACCAGAAGCCGATCAGCAGGTAGGAAACCAGACCTACGGCTTCCCAGCCGAAGAAGAGTTGCATGAAGTTGTTGCTCATCACCAGCATCAGCATGGAGAAAGTGAAGAGCGAGATGTAGCTGAAGAAGCGGTTGTAGCCGGGGTCTTCCTGCATGTAGCCGATGGTGTAGAGGTGCACCATCAGGGAGACGGACGTCACCACCAGCATCATGGTAACGGTCAGCTTGTCGATCAGAAAACCGACCTCAAACTTGTATTCACCACTGCTCAACCACTGATAGACCGGTCCGTTGAAGGAATGACCGGCCATGACGTCCTGAAAGATGACGATGGAGGTGATGAAGGCGACAGCGACACCCAGGATGGTGGCCGTATGGGCCAGCCAACGTGGGATGAGGCGACAGAACAGGCCGGCAATGGCGGCGCCCGCCAGGGGTGCCAGAGGTACCAGCAGATAAAGGCTCTTCATGTCCATAGATGCTTAACCCTTCAGGCTGTCCAGGTCATCCACATGGATGGTGCGCAGATTGCGGAACAACACCACCAGGATGGCCAGGCCGATAGCGGACTCAGCCGCAGCGACGACGAGGATGAAGAAAACGGCCAGCTGACCGGCCAGATCCTGCATGTAATGGGAGAAGGCGACGAAATTCATATTCACCGCCAGCAGCATCAGCTCGATCGCCATGAGCAACACGATCAGGTTCTTCCGGTTGAGGAAGATACCGAGCACGCTGATAGCGAAGAGAATCGCGCCAAGCACGAGGAAATGCGACAGAGTAAGCAAGGGGCCTCCCTTATCCTTCTTCAGCTGGCTGCGGCGGCTGCCGCAGCCATGTTGTATTTAGTCCTGTTTTTCCGCCGGCATCTGCAAGACGCGGATGCGGTCGGCTGCCTTCACGAACACCTGCTTGGCAGGATCGGTGTATTTGCTCTTCTTGACACCGCGATGGGTCAGCACGATGGCGGCCACCAAGGCGACCAGCAGAATGACGGAAGCCAGTTCGAAGGGGTAGACGTACTCGGTAAAGAGGAGACGTCCCAGTTCCTTCACATTGGAAACCCCCGCCGGAGTCTGGGGCACCTGGGCCTCGGAGGCGCCCAGGTACTGGGTACCAATGATGGCGCCCATCTCAAGCACCATCAGCAAACCCACCATGGCGCCGAGCGGCAGGTAGTTCCAGAACCCTTCACGAATCCGGTCCATGTTGATGTCCAGCATCATGACCACGAACAGGAAGAGGACCATCACCGCGCCGACATAGACCAGAACAATGGAGATGGCGAGGAACTCAGCCTGCAGCAGCGCCCAGATACCGCCAGCGCTAAAGAAGGAGAGCACCAGGTGCAGGGCGGCATGAACCGGGTTACGGGCGGTAATCACTCGCAGGGCGGCATAAACCAGAACTGCCGACAGGAAGTAGAAAACGTAAGTCTTGAATTCCATTTCAGGTCCCGTCAGCGGAATTTGGCATCAGCTTCGCGGTCGGCGGCGATCTGCGCTTCATAGCGGTCACCGTTGGCCAGCAGCATCTGCTTGGTGTAGTAAAGATCGCCGCGCTTTTCGCCGTGGTACTCGAAAATGCGGGTTTCAACGATGGCATCCACCGGGCACGCTTCTTCGCAGAAGCCGCAGAAGATGCACTTGGTCAGGTCGATGTCGTAGCGGCTGGTACGGCGGGAACCGTCTTCCCGCTGGGCCGCTTCAATGGTGATGGCCATCGCCGGGCAAACGGCTTCGCAAAGCTTGCAGGCGATACAGCGCTCTTCCCCATTGGGGTAGCGGCGCAGGGCATGCAGGCCGCGGAAGCGGACGCTCTGCGGGGTCTTTTCTTCCGGATATTGAACGGTGATCTTGCGGGCGAAAAAGTAACGCCCAGTCACGCTCATACCCTGCAACAGTTCCTTGAGGAACAGACTCTTAACGATATCTTTCATGGCACCCATGATGTAATCCTCACTTCCAGATGTTCAGGGGCGACATCATCCAGACGCCAACCACGGTGAACCACACCAGGCTTACCGGAATGAACACCTTCCAGCCCAGACGCATGATCTGGTCGAAACGGTAGCGCGGGAAGGTGGCACGGAACCAGAGGAACAGGAACAGCACGAAGGACATCTTGGCAGCAAGCCAGAAGAAGCCATCGGGCAGGAATCCCACCGGCGACAGCCATCCCCCCAGGAACAGCAGGGACGTCAGCGCGGCAATCAGGATCATGTTGGCGTATTCGGCCAGGAAGAACAGGGCGAAAGCCATGCCGGAGTATTCGACCATGTGGCCGGCCACGATTTCGGACTCACCTTCCACCACGTCGAACGGTGCCCGGTTGGTTTCAGCAACACCGGAAACCAGATAGACGATGAACATGGGCAGCAAAGGCAGCCAGTTCCACGACAGGATGGAGAGACCCATGCCGGCAAAGATGCCCTGATCCTGGGCCCGCACGATTTCCGTGAGGTTCAGGCTGTTGGAAACCATCAGCACCGTCACCAGAGCGAAGCCCATGGAGATTTCGTAGGACACCATCTGGGCCGCGGAGCGCATGGCACCAAGGAAAGCGTACTTGGAGTTGGAAGCCCAACCGGCCAAGATGATGCCGTACACACCGACAGAAGCAATGGCCATGATGTACAGCAGGCTGGCGTCGATATTGGCCACACCCAGACCATCGGCAAAGGGCACCACAGCCCAGGCAGCAAGGGCAGGAGCGATGGCCAGACCGGGAGCGATCAGGTAAACCCAGCGATCAGAGCCGGAAGGAACGATGATTTCCTTCAACAGCAGCTTCAAACCGTCGGCAATGGGCTGGATGAGACCCAGGGGGCCCACGCGGTTCGGCCCGATCCGCACGTGCATGTAGGCGATGACCTTACGCTCGAAATACGTCAGGTAAGCCACGCCCAGCAGCAGCGGAGCAACCACGGCGATGATCTTGAGCAGATTCCAGACTACCGGCCAGGCAGGGCCGAAGAAGCCCTGAATGAGTTGCTGAAGCATATCCATCATGCACGCTCCACGGTAATGGTGCCGAACAGGTCGCCCAGGGCTGCGGTGGCGGCATGGGCAGCCGGCACCCGGACGCAACCGGCGGGAGTGCCTTCATCCAGCTTCAGGGTCAGGGCAGCAACACCGTCGCCTTGACGCACGCGAACGGCTGCCCCCTCCTCCACCCCGAGTTGGGCTGCGGTGACGGCATTGATACGGGCAACCGGTGCCTGGGCATCACGAGTACGGGCCAGGGAAGGCGCACGCCGCACCAGGCTATCGGCAAAGTGGATGGGCACATCGGCGACGCGCTGTAGGCCGGCCGGAGCGGCTGCCAGAGCGACACTGATGCCGGAGATGCCGTTATCCAGCCCCTTGGCGAATTCAGCACTGGCACCCAACACTTCGTCACGCACTTCTTCGGCGCTTTCGTAAGCGAAGCCGGAGAGGTTGAGAACGTTGCCCAAGACACGGAAGACCTTCCAGGCGGGACGGGCATCACCCAGGGGACGCACGACGCCGTTGAAACTCTGCACGCGACCTTCGGTATTGACGAAAGTGCCAGAAGTTTCGGTGAAGGGCGTCACCGGCAGCATCACATCGGCGTATTCCAAAGCCGGAGCGTGCTTGAAGGCAGACATGAAGACCACCAGCTTGGCCTGCTTGAGGGCAGCCAGAGTCTGTTGGGCATTGGCGAAGTCGTATTCCGGCTCTGCATGCAGCAGCAGGTAACCCTGGCGGGGCTGCTCCAGCATGGAGCGGGCATTCAACTTGCCCGGCAGGGCACCGGCTACATAACCGCCAACGCTGTTGGCGGCCTCGCCGATGAACCCAACGGTGGCACCGGTAATCTGGCCAAGTTCATTGGCCAGTACCTGCAGTTGGGCGGCGTCGCCGGACTGCTGGGCCACGCTGCCGAGGAAAACAGCCTTCTTTTCGCCATCCACCAGGGACTGGGCGATCTTCTGGGCAGTAGCACAGGGATTCAGGCCATCCAGAGCGGCGGGTACCGCCACCCCTTTGATCTGGGCAGCGGCCTTGACCACGGCGCCAAGGCCACGAATCAAGTCGGCCGGGGCCAGGGTCAGGCGGGCGTGGATGTCGATCAGGGGATCGTCACCGGCCACGTCGATGAGGCTCACCTTGGTGAATTTCTTGGCCGCCTGGCGCAAACGCTGGGCAAACAGGGCAGCATCCTTGCGCAGGAAGGAGCCGACCACCAGGGCGCCATCCAGATCCTTGATTTCGGCCAGCTTCAGGCCAAGCCAAGGGGTACCGGCACGCTTGCCATCGGCAGAGAAATCACGCTGACGCAGACGGAAATCCACATTGCTGGAACCCAGGCCGGTAGCCAGCTTCTTGGCCAGGGCCAGCTCTTCCAGCGTGGCGTGAGGAGAGAGCAGGAAACCCAGGGCATCACCGCCGAATTCGCGAGAGACATCCTTGAGGCCGTGGGCGACGTAGTCGAGGGCCACGTTCCAGTCTACTTCCTTCCATTCGCCACCCTGCTTGACCATCGGCTTGGTCAGGCGCTCGCTGCTGTTCAGGGCTTCGTAGGAGAAACGGTCCTTATCGGAAATCCAGCATTCGTTCACTTCCTCGTTATCACGGGGCAGAACGCGCATCACCTGATTACCCTTGACCTGAACCACCAGGTTGGCGCCCAGGGAGTCATGGGGGCTGACGGACTTACGGCGCTGCAGTTCCCAAGTACGGGCGCTATAGCGGAAAGGCTTGGAGGTCAGGGCACCCACCGGGCAAAGGTCGATGGCGTTGCCGGAAAGCTCGGAATCGACGGTGCGGGCCATGAAGGTGGTGATCTCGGAATGGAAATTCCGGTTCGCCATGCCCAGTTCCATGATGCCGCCGATCTCTTGGCCGAAGCGCACGCAACGGGTGCAGTGGATGCAGCGGCTCATTTCCTCCATGGAGATGAGGGGGCCGATATCCTTATGGAACACCACCCGCTTCTCTTCCTGGTAGCGGCTCTTGACGCCGCCGTAGCCCACGGAAAGATCCTGCAGCTGGCATTCGCCACCCTGGTCGCAGATGGGGCAATCCAGAGGATGATTGATGAGAAGGAATTCCATCACTCCCTTCTGAGCCTTGACGGCCAGCTCGGAGTGGGTGAACACCTTCATGCCATTGGTCACGGGAGTGGCGCAAGCCGGCAGCGGCTTGGGCGCCTTTTCTACCTGGACCAGACACATGCGGCAGTTGGCGGCGATGGAAAGCTTCTTGTGGTAGCAGAAATGGGGAATGTAGACGCCCACTTGCTGGGCGGCGTCCATCACCGTGCTGCCATCCGGCACTTCGGCTTTTTTGCCGTCGATTTCGATTTCAAGCATGTCGCTTCAGCCTCAGTTCTGAGCCTTGAAGAACCCGCTACCAGCCCGCTGGACATCCTTGGGCACGAGACAGGTCTTGTGTTCAATGTGGTGCACGAATTCGTCGCGGAAGTGCTTGATAAAGCTCTTCACGGGGAAGGCGGCAGCATCACCCAGGGCGCAGATGGTACGGCCCATGATGCCTTCGCAGACGGAATCCAGCAGATCCAGGTCGTCGGGACGACCCAGGCCGTGCTCGATGCGGCTCACCACCTTGTAAAGCCAGGGGGTGCCTTCACGGCAGGGGGTGCATTGGCCGCAGGATTCTTCGTGGTAGAAGAAGGACAGACGCTCCAGGGCCTTGACCATGCAGGTGGTCTCGTCCATGACGATGACCGCACCGGAACCCAGCATTGAGCCGGCCTTGCTGATGGAGTCATAGTCCATGGTGCATTCCATCATCACGTCGCCGGGCAGCACCGGGGCGGAAGAACCACCGGGGATCACTGCCTTGAGCTTGCGGCCGCCACGCACGCCGCCGGCCATCTCCAGCAGGGTGCTGAAGGGCGTACCCAGCGGAATCTCGTAGTTGCCGGGACGATTGACGTGGCCGGAAATGGAGAACAGCTTGGTACCGCCGTTATTGGGCTTGCCCAGGTTGAGAAACTTCTCACCGCCGTCCCGGATGATGAAGGGGATGGAGCCGAAGGTCTCGGTGTTGTTGATGGTGGTGGGCTTGCCGTAGAGACCAAAGGAGGCCGGGAACGGCGGCTTGAAGCGGGGCTGCCCCTTCTTGCCTTCGATGGACTCCAGCAGGGCGGTTTCTTCGCCGCAGATGTAGGCACCGTAACCGTGGTGGGCAAACAGCTCGAAGTTGAAGCCGGAGCCCAGGATGTTCTGGCCGATGAAACCGGCAGCACGGGCTTCGTCCAGGGCGTCTTCAAAGCGCTTGTACACTTCCCAGATTTCGCCGTGGATGTAGTTGTAGCCGCGGGTCGCCCCCATGGCGTAGGCGGCAATGGCCATGCCTTCGATCACGGAATGGGGGTTGTAGCGCAGGATGTCCCGGTCCTTAAAGGTACCAGGTTCGCCCTCGTCAGAGTTGCAGACCACGTACTTGTCGCCGGGGAAGGAGCGGGGCATGAAGCTCCACTTCAGGCCGGTGGGGAAACCGGCACCGCCCCGGCCACGCAGGACGGAGGTCTTCACTTCGGCAATGACCTGTTCCTGGGGAATTTTTTCTGCCAGGATTTTCTTCAGAGCCTCGTAGCCGCCACGGGCCACGTAATCTTTCAGGCTCCAGCCTGCATCACCGTTCCAGCCGGCAGTCAGGGTGGGGTTGATCGCTCCCAGGATGGCCATTATTTCAACTCCGCCAGCAGTTGGTCGATCTGTTCCGGATTCATATGGCTACACATGGACCGGTTGTTGACGATCATCACCGGGGCGTCACCACAGGCTCCCATGCACTCACCCATGACCAGGGTGAACTTGCCGTCGGGAGTGGTCTCGCCGTAGCCAATGCCCAGCTTCTGCTGCAGGTACTCTCCGGCGTGTTCGCCACCGGTAAGGGCACAAGGCAGATTGGTGCAGACGGTCAGCTTGTACTTACCCGTCGGCTTGCGATCGTACATGTTGTAGAAGGAGGCCACTTCCAGGGCCGCCATGGGCGGCATATTCAGGTAGTTGGCAACGAACTCGATGGTTTCGTCAGCCAGCCAACCTTTCTCTTCCTGGGCAATCGCCAGGGCCGCCATCACGGCCGACTGCTTTTGCTCGGCGGGATACTTGGCGACCTCGCGGTCGATCTTCTTGAGGGATTCGGGAGTCAGCATCAGCGGTCAATCTCGCCAAAAACGATGTCCTGGGAACCGATGATCGTGACAACGTCGGCGATCATGTGGCCCCGCGCCATTTCATCCATGGCTGCCAGGTGGGCGTAGCCAGGAGCGCGAATCTTCATCCGGTAGGGCTTGTTGGCGCCATCGGAAACGAAGTAGATGCCGAATTCACCCTTGGGATGCTCGATGGCGGCATAGGCTTCGCCTTCGGGCACGTGGATGCCTTCGGAGAAGAGCTTGAAATGGTGGATCAGCTCTTCCATGTTGGACTTCATGCCCTCCCGGGGAGGCGGCGCCACCTTGTGGTTGTCGGTGATGACAGGACCGGGATTCTTGCGCAGCCAGTCTATGCACTGCTTGATGATGCGATTGGACTGGCGCATTTCTTCCATACGGACCAGATAGCGGTCGTAGGAATCGCCATTGACGCCGACGGGAATATCGAAATCCAGGTCAGCATAGACTTCATAGGGCTGCTTCTTGCGCACGTCCCAGGCGATGCCGGAGCCGCGCAGCATGGCACCGGTGAAGCCCAGTTGCAGAGCCCGTTCGGGAGTGACCACGCCGACATTGACCAGACGCTGCTTCCAGATCCGGTTGTCAGTCAGCAGGGTGTGGTACTCGTCCAGATAGGTGGGGAAGCGATTGGTGAAATCTTCCAGGAAGTCCAGCAGGGAACCGGTGCGGTTCTCGTTGAGCTTCTTCACCGTTTCGGCATTCTTGAAACGATTCTCGGTGTACTGGGGCATGCGGTCCGGCAGGTCGCGATAGACGCCACCCGGACGGTAATAGGCAGCATGCATGCGGGCACCGGAGACTGCCTCGTAAACATCCACCAGATCTTCCCGCTCGCGGAAGGTGTAGAGCACCATGGCCATGGCGCCCACGTCCAGGCCATGACAGCCAACCCACAGCAGGTGGTTGAGGATGCGGGTGATCTCATCGAACATGACGCGGATGTACTGGGCGCGGATGGGCACTTGAATGCCCAGCAGCTTTTCCACCGCCATACAGTAGGCATGTTCGTTGGACATCATGGACACATAGTCCAGACGATCCATGTAAGGCACGGACTGGACCCAGGTGCGGGTTTCCGCCAGCTTTTCGGTGGCGCGGTGCAGCAGGCCGATATGGGGGTCGGCGCGTTGCACCACTTCGCCATCCAGCTCCAGCACCAGGCGCAGCACACCGTGGGCTGCAGGGTGCTGCGGCCCGAAGTTCATGGTGTAGTTACGAATTTCGGCCATATCAGACGTCCCCGTAATTCTCTTCGCGCACGATGCGCGGCGTGTTTTCACGCGGCTCGATGGTTACCGGCTGGTAGATCACCCGTCCCTGATCCGGGTCGTAACGCATTTCAACGTAACCGGAGATGGGAAAATCCTTGCGGAAAGGATGGCCGATAAAACCGTAGTCGGTCAGGATGCGACGCAGGTCGTCATGACCGGGGAAAACGATGCCGAACAGATCAAAAGCCTCACGCTCGAACCAGTTGGCGGAGGCCCAGATAGCAGTCACGGAATCCACAACGGGGAAGGCATCATCCGGAGCAAAAGCCCGCACACGCAGGCGCCAGTTCTTACTGACGGACAGCAGGTGAACCACGGCTGCATAACGCTTGCCGGCCCACTCGCCATTACCGTAGGCGGAATAATCGACACCGCACAGATCGATCAGCTGATCGAAGCACAGACTCTCGGAATCACGCAGCTCCCGCATGACCTGCAGGTAGTCTGCCGCATCGACCTCGATGGTCACTTCACCAAGCGCCACCTTGAGGTTCTTGATGCGATCACCCAATTGAGCCTGAAGGGCCTGGCTCAGGGTTTCCAGTTTGGACATGGGAACTCTCCTGGGTCAGCGGGCGATGGTATTGGTACGGCGAATCTTGTTTTGCAGCTGCACCAGACCGTAAAGCAGGGCTTCAGCGGTCGGAGGGCAGCCCGGAACATAGATATCCACCGGCACAATGCGGTCACAACCGCGCACCACGGAATAGGAATAGTGGTAGTAGCCACCACCGTTGGCACAGGAACCCATGGAGATGACCCAACGGGGCTCCGGCATCTGGTCGTACACCTTACGCAGGGCGGGCGCCATCTTGTTGGTCAGGGTGCCGGCAACAATCATTACGTCGGACTGACGGGGACTGGGGCGAAAGACGATACCGAAACGATCCAGGTCATAGCGGGAACAGCCGGCGTGGATCATTTCCACGGCACAACAGGCCAGACCGAACGTCATGGGCCACAATGACCCGGTACGCATGTAGTTGATCAGCTTGTCAGCAGTAGTCGTGACAAAGCCTTCCTGCAGAATACCTTCAATAGCCATAACTCACTCCCACTCCAGTGCGCCCTTGGCCCAGGCGTAGATGTAACCGACCACCAGAATGGCAATGAACACCATCATTTCGGCAAAACCGAACCACTTCACCGCATCGGTCGCGACGATTTCCTTGAAAATCGTGGCCCAGGGGAAGAGGAAGGCAATTTCCAGGTCGAAGAGGATGAAGAGGATGGCGATCAGATAAAACCGCACATCGAATTTCATACGGGCGTCTTCGAAAGCCTCGAAACCGCACTCGTAGGGGGAGAGCTTTTCAGCGTTGGGACGATGGGGGGCAACCAACCACCCCAGGACAATCGGCAGAACACCGATGGCGATGCCGACCAGGATGAACAACAGGATCGGGAAATAGTTTTCCAGCATGATTCGCCGCGCTATCGCTTTTCAGGAAGCCGGCCGCCCCGCAAGGAACGACAAGGCCTCGTTGCAATTGGTGCCGACGGCGAGACTCGAACTCGCACGACTTACGTCACTACCCCCTCAAGATAGCGTGTCTACCAATTTCACCACGTCGGCACTGCCACCCGGGCACGGCGTTCTGAGGAAACCGCATTCCGCGCCCGAGAACCACACCCAAAAATTACTTGGGAATGTCTTTCGCCTTCGAACCAACTCCGGCATCCGCCGGCGCAGGGCTTGCGTCGCCGCCAGCCACTGCTGGTGCGCCATTCGGCGCAGAAGCAGGCGCGGATTGTACAGCGTCCTGCATCACGCTGCCACTACTTTTCGGCTTCGCAGAAGCCAGATAAGCAAGCGCCAGACTGGTCGAAAAGAAAACGATCGCGAGGAGTGCGGTGGCGCGGGAAAGAAAGTTGGCGGACCCAGTCGCGCCAAACAAACTACCGGATGCACCGCTACCAAAAGCAGCTCCCATATCAGCACCCTTGCCATGCTGGATCAGGACCAAGCCGATGATCCCCAGGGCCGCCAGGATATGCACCACCAATACCACGGAAAACAGATAATTCATGTCACTCTTTTCTCAAAGGGCGGCCGCACGACAAATGGCCACAAACTCTTCCGCCACCAGGGAAGCCCCGCCCACCAGCGCCCCGTCGATATCGGGCATGGCAAACAATTCGGCGGCATTCCCTGCCTTGACGCTACCACCGTAGAGCACACGCACTCCGGCAGCCACTGATGCATCCAATTCCACCAGCAAACCCCGGATCGCCCCATGGACTTCCTGAGCCTGCTCCGGCGTCGCCGTAAGCCCGGTCCCGATAGCCCAGACAGGCTCATAGGCAACCACAGCTCCAGCAAAACCTGCAATTCCTGCCGCACTCAACACCGCATTCAACTGGCCGGCAATTACTTCCCGGACCTGCCCGGCCTGACGCTGCTCCAGCGTTTCGCCCACACAGAGAATCGGGCTTACGCCGCCGGAACGAGCCCGGAGAAACTTCTGCGCCACCAGCGCGTCAGACTCACCATACAGGGCGCGCCGCTCGGAGTGCCCGACGATGACATAACGACTGGCAAAATCCGCCAGCATCGCCACCCCGATCTCACCGGTAAAGGCGCCCTGAGCTTGCTCGCTCAGATTTTGAGCCCCCCAGGCGACAGCGGAACACGAAAGTTGCTGCTGAGCCTGAGCCAAGTAGGGATAAGGCACGCAAACGGCACACTCAACACCCGTCAAGCCAGCCACACCTGCCTGGATGCCCGCCAGGAGCATCTGGTTGGCCGCCAAGCTACCATGCATTTTCCAGTTACCAACAACCAACTTCTGACGCATGAGCAAGACTCGATCGAGTGGAGCGCCCCCGAAAGCGGGAGTGCATAAAACTTTTTAATTATATCTTTTAGAAGACCCGCCGGTCAATGCAAAGACTCCTCCCGGGAGTTGTTCTCGCTCCATGAAAAACGGCCGGAAAAGCCGGCCGTTTCTATGATCCAGAGCATAAACAGGCAGATCGCCCAGACCGGCAATCAGCCGAAGCGGCCAGTAATGTAGTCCTCGGTCTGCTTCTTCTGGGGCTTGATGAAAATTTGGTCAGTAATGCCGAACTCGATCAGCTCCCCCAGATACATGTAGGCCGTGAAGTCGGAAACCCGAGCTGCCTGCTGCATGTTGTGGGTCACGATAAGAATGGTGACCTTTTCCTTCAGCTCGGACACCAGCTCCTCAATACTCGCCGTGGCGATGGGGTCCAGGGCGGAAGTAGGCTCATCGAACAGCAGCAGTTCAGGGTCCGTCGCCAGGGCACGGGCAATACACAGACGCTGCTGCTGACCACCGGAGAGATTGAAGGCCAGATCATCGAGACGGTCTTTCACTTCATCCCAGAGCGCGGCGCCACGCAGGGCCTCCTCCACCTTCTCATCCAGCATGGTGCGACGCTTCTCGCCTCGCACCCGCAAGCCGTAGGCCACATTTTCATAGATGGACTTGGGGAAGGGATTCGGCTTCTGGAACACCATGCTGATGCGCATACGCACTTCGATGGGATCCACCTTCTCGGCCAGCAGGTTGGTCTGGTCGGGGAAGAAGTTGATGGCGCCCTGGTAGCGGTTGCCCGGATACAGGTCGTGCATGCGATTGAAGCAGCGCAAAAAGGTGGATTTGCCGCAGCCGGAGGGGCCGATAAGCGCGGTCACCTTCTTTTCGTAGACCGGCATGTTCAGGCCCTTCAGGGCATGGAAGCCGCCGTAGAAGAAATTGAGGTCCTTGGCTTCAGCCTTGACGATGGGAGTTGCGGTAGTCATGAATGGATTCCTGTAGGTGCGCCGTGGTCCCGGCACAGTCAATTCGAATAGAGGCGGCGCCTTACCACTTGATGTTCTTGCGCAGACGGTAGCGGATCCAGATGGCCAGACCGTTCATGGTCAGGGTCATCAGCACCAGGACAAAACCTGCGGCGGCGGCATTCTGATGGAATGCCTCTTCCGGGCGGGAAGTCCAGTTGAACATCTGGATCGGCATCACGGTAAAGGGCGCAAACACCCAGTCGAACAAGCCGGCAGCAGGCTCACCAGTCAAGGGGGCCGGCGGCAGGAAAGCAATGAAGGTCAAGGCGCCGATGGTGATGATCGGTGCAGTCTCACCAATGGCCCGGGCCATGCCGATGATCACGCCGGTAAGGATGCCGGCGGCGGAGTAAGGCACGATGTGATCGCGCACTACCTGCCACTGGGTGGCACCACAACCGTAGGCGCCCTCCCGGATGTAGGTGGGAATGGCACGGATGGCTTCACGGGTGGCGACAATGACCACCGGCAGGATCAGCAAGGCCAGGGTCAGGCCGGCGGACAGGATGCTCTGGCCGAAGTTGAACTGATAGACGAAGATCCCCAGGGCCAGCAAGCCATAGACGATGGAGGGCACGCCGGCCAGGTTGGTGACGTTGATCTCGATAATGTCGGTCAGCAGATTCTTCGGCGCGTACTCTTCCAGATAGACCCCGGCGGCCACACCGAGAGGCACGGCCGCCATGGCCGTCACCAGCATGACCAGGGTGGAACCCACCCAGGCGGAAAGAATGCCTGCCTGTTCAGGGTGGCGGGAAGGAAAGTTGATGAAGAACTCCAGGGAAAGGCGGGGGCCGCCTTCCACCACCATCTGGGCAAAGAGGGCAACGAAGGTCAGCACGCCAACCATCAAGGCCACCAGACCAAGACAGGCGAAGAGCAGATCCCAGCGCTTGTGGCGGGTAATGATGCCCCGGATTTCTTGCAGGCGGGCGGCAACGGCAGTGGTGTCGCTCATATCAGTAAGCCTCACGGAACTTCTTGCGCATAACATGGCCGATGATGTTGAAGAACAGGGTAATCAGCATCAGGGTCAGGCCGGCAGCGAAAATGGTCTGATAACCCACGGAACCGTGGGGCAGGTCGCCCAGGGCAACCTGAACGATGTAGGCAGTAATGGTGGCCGCCGGCTCCAGAGGGTTCCAGGTCAGGTTGGGCTGCATCCCTGCGGCCACCGCCAGAATCATGGTCTCGCCCACGGCCCGGGAAATGCCCAGGATGTAAGCTGCCGCCAGGCCGGAAGTGGCCGCCGGAGCCACGACTTTCACTGCAGTCTGGAAGCGGGTGGCCCCCATGGCGTAAGAGCCTTCACGCAGACTCATGGGCACGGCACGCATGGCATCCTCGGCCACCGAGCTGACGTAGGGCACGATCATGATGCCCATGACGATGCCGGCGGAAAGCAGGTTGAAACCCGGCAGTTCGGGATAAATCTCCTGCAGGAGGGGCGTCACGAACAGCAGGGCGAAATAGCCATAGACGATGGTCGGTACGCCGCCCAGCAACTCAAGGAAAGGCTTAGCGATTTCCCGCACCTTGAAGGGTGCGAATTCGGAAAGGTAGATGGCAATGATGGTACCCAGGGGAATCGCCACTGCCAGGGCTACGCCGGAACTCACCAGGGTGCCGGAAACCAGGGGCAGGATACCGAAATGGGCATCGTCAAAAAGGGGTGTCCATTGGGTATCGGTGAGAAAGTCCGAGAGCGGCACGTGGTCGAAAAAGACCAGGGATTCCTTCACCAGGATGAAGACGATGCCAGCAGTGGTCGCCACGGAAACCAGGGCGGCCGCCAGCAGGATGAATTCGATGATGGTTTCGCGCAGATGGCGGGTACGCCGCCGGGCAAAACGCTCGCTCACATGATCAAGGGGCACGGCCACAGGCGTATCCGATACGAGGGTGGAGGACATGGGAAGTTTCGGCGCTTATTTTAATGGCCCCGGCCGATGCCGGGGGCCTGAAAAGCGGCCCGCCATGCGGGCCGCCCCACCGGGAGCAATTACAGCTGGGCTTCCCGCTTGATCAGCTCTTCGATCTTCATGCCGACAGCCTCGACGCCGCCATACACGGTGCCGATCTTCTTCTTGGCCATGTGTTCCTTGTTGGCCTCATACACCTTGGCCGGCAGTGCCACATACTTCACTTCCTTGACCAGCTTCGGGGCGTTCTTCATGTAGAACTCCACGAACTCCTTGACCTCAGGCTTGTCCAGGGACTTGGCATTGACGTAGATGAAGATGGGGCGGGACAGGGGAGCATAGGTGCCGTTCTCAACGGTTTCCGGGGAAGGCAGAACGCCACCCTTGCCGTTATCCACCGCCACAGCCTTCAGCTTTTTCTGGTTTTCGATGAAGTAGGCATAGCCGAAGTAGCCCAGACCGCCCTTGTCGCGGGAAACACCCTGGACCAGCACGTTGTCGTCTTCGGAAGCGGTGTAGTCGCCGCGGGAAGACTTGGCCTTGCCGACCACCGCTTCAGTGAAGTAATCGAAGGTACCGGAGTCGGCGCCAGGACCATAGAGCTTCAGGGGCACATCCGGATAGGCCGGATTCACCTGTTTCCAGTTGGTGATCTTGCCCTGGGCGGCAGGTTCCCAAATGGCCTTCAGCTCAGCCACGGTCATGTTCTTGATGAAGCTGTTCTGGGGATTGACGATGACGGTCAGGGCATCGTAAGCCACGGGCAGTTCGTAGTAGGTGATACCGGTTTCCTTGCAGGCGTCCATTTCCTTTTTCAGGATGGGGCGGGAAGCGTTGGAAATATCGGTTTCACCACGACAGAACTTCTTGAAACCACCGCCAGTACCGGAAATACCAACGGTCACCTTGATGGCGTTCTTCTTTTCTTTCTGGAAATCCTCGGCCACCGCTTCGGTGATGGGGTACACGGTGGAAGAACCATCCACCTTCACCAGAGCGGACTGGGCATGGGCGACGCTGGAGAGGGCCAGGCCAGCAAGACCCAGGGCGACGGTGAGTTTGGCGAATTTCATCGGGTTTTCTCCTTGGGAGGGGTTAAACGCACACAACATTGCATTGCAGCACCCGACGGAGTCTACCTACCCACTATTACACTTCCGTTACATGTCTGTAATAAACCACCCGCTGGCCCCAACCAGACAGCCCCCACCCCCAATCAGGCGCCCACTGCTGTCGCCACCGCCGCCGCCAGGCTTTCTGCCAGACGGGTAATGAGGGCCTCGTCCCGCCCTTCCACCATCACCCGCAACAGGGGCTCGGTGCCGGAAGCCCGCAGCAACACCCGACCAGTTTCCTGCAGCTCGGCCTCCACCGCCTGTTGGGCCTTGGCAATGGCCGGGCTGTCCCGCCAGGGGAAGCCCTTGGGCATGGGGACATTGATCAGCTTTTGCGGGTACAGGCGCAATCCACCAAGCAGCGCTTCCAGACTGCCGCCTTGTTGGCGCAGACCAGCCAGGACCTGCAGGGCGGCAACAATGCCGTCGCCGGTGGTATGGCGGTCAAGACAGAGGATGTGGCCGGAATTTTCCCCACCGTAGAGCCAGCCCCGGGCAACCAGCATTTCGAGCACGTAACGGTCCCCCACCGCAGCCCGGGCAAAGGGAATGCCGTCCTGCCGCAAGGCATCTTCCAGGGCCAGATTGGTCATCAGGGTACCGACAACGCCCGCCACCGGCCCCTGGAGCAGGCGGCTGCGAACGATGGCATAGAGCAGCTGGTCGCCATCGTAGATATTGCCCACCTGATCCACCATCACCAGCCGGTCGCCGTCACCATCGAGGGCAATGCCCAGGTCCGCCCTTTGAGCCAGCACGGCTTCCCGCAGGGCCTTGGGGGCGGTAGCGCCCACGGCGGCGTTGATGTTCAGTCCATCCGGCTGGCTGCCGATGGAGATCACCTCCGCCCCCAACTCATGAAAGACATGGGGAGCAATGTGATAGGCCGCACCATGGGCGCAATCCACCACGATTTTCAGGCCCCGCAAATCCAGGTCGTTGGGAAAGGTGCTTTTGCAGAACTCGATGTAACGACCCCGGGCATCTTCAATGCGCCGGGCCTTGCCGAGGCGATCCGAGGCAACACAGCCCATGGGCGCCTCCACGCCGGCCTCGATGGCCTGCTCCACCACATCGGGCAGCTTGGCCCCCTGGGCTGAGAAAAACTTGATGCCGTTATCGTAGTAGGGGTTGTGGGAGGCAGAAATGACAATACCGGCCTGAAGGCGCAGGGCCCGGGTCAGGTAGGCCACAGCCGGGGTCGGCATGGGGCCGACCAGGCAGACATCCACGCCGGCGGCGGAAAAGCCGGCCTCCAGGGCAGCTTCCAGCATGTAGCCGGAAATCCGCGTGTCCTTACCGATGAGTACCGCCGGGCGCTCCCCCGCCGGCAGGCCATGTTGTGCCACCAATACCTGGCCGGCGCTGTAGCCGAGACGCATGGCGAAATCTGGAGTGATGGGGCTCTCCCCTACCCTGCCACGCACACCGTCGGTACCGAAGTATTTTCTGCTCATGTTCTGTTCTCGCTAGTTCTCAGGCCCGAAGGGCTACATTGAGGAATCATTGGTTCCAGGGAGAAACCGCCTGCCAGACGGTCAGGGCATCCCGCATGGCAGCCACATCATGGACGCGCAGGATGCGGGCCCCCAGGCGGGCAGCCTGAAGATGGGCGGCAATGCTGGCCCCCAGGCGGGCCTCCACCGGCTGCCCGGTGAGGGCGCCCAGCATGGACTTGCGGGACATGCCGGCCAGCACCGGCAGGCCGTCCACAGTGGTTTCCGGCAGGCGGCGCAACAGCTCCAGGTTGTGATCCAGGTGCTTGCCAAAGCCAAAACCCGGATCGAGCACCAGGCGATCTGCCGCGATGCCCGCTGCCCGAGCGGCCGATACACGCTCGGCCAGGAAAGCCCGGACTTCCGCTACCACATCCCCATAAACCGGCTGCTGCTGCATGGTGCGGGGCTCCCCCTGCATATGCATGAGGCAGATGCCGCAGGATGAGGCTGCCACGGCCTCCAGGGCTCCCGGATGCTGCAGGGCGGCAATGTCGTTGATCATATCGGCCCCCGCGGCCAGTACCGCCACCATCACCTCGGGCTTGTAGGTATCGACGGAAAGCGGCACTCCGCAATCTTTGAGCCCATCCAGGACGGGCAGCAGGCGCGCCAGCTCCTGGGCTGCCGTGGCGGGTTCAGCTCCCGGCCGGGTGGATTCGGCCCCCAGGTCTAGGATATCGGCTCCCGCTGCAATTTGCGCCCGGGCATGGGCCAGGGCCCGATCCGCGTCGGTTGCCAGGCCGTCACCGGAAAAGGAGTCGGGCGTCAGGTTGACGATGCCCATGACCAGGGGACGGTCCAGGGCCAGGCGGTAGTTGCCGCAACGGAGGAAAGACATGGGGATCACACAAAGAAAAAGGCCGGAAGGATCATCCTTCCGGCCTCGTATTGTAACGCCTGGCGGCTTAGGCCGTAGCGGCGGCGCTCGGTGCAGCCCCGGGAGAGTTGTTGTCCGGGGACGACTTGGGCGGCGTCTGAGTGGCCTTGGGCGGGCGGGGAGTCTTGCCTTCCATGATGTCGTTGATCTGCTCGGCATCGATGGTTTCCCACTCCAGCAGGGCGGCGGTCATGGCTTCCACCTTGTCCCGATTGTCTTCCAACAGCTTGCGGGCCAGACCGTACTGCTGGTCGATGATGCGGCGGATTTCCTTGTCCACCAGCTGCATGGTGGCTTCGGACATGTTCTTGTGGGTGGTCACAGAACGACCCAGGAACACTTCACCCTCGTTCTCGCCGTAGACCATGGGACCCAGGGCATCGGTCATGCCATAGCGAGTGACCATGTCCCGAGCCATCTGGGTGGCCCGCTCGAAGTCGTTGGAAGCGCCGGTGGTCATCTGGTTCATGAACACCTCTTCCGCGATACGGCCGCCAAAGAGAATGGCGATGCGATTCATCAGGTATTCTCGGTCGTAGGCGTAGCGGTCTTCTTCCGGCAGCTGCATGGTCACACCCAGGGCACGGCCGCGGGGAATGATGGTGACCTT
The DNA here is from genome assembly GCF_003112695.1 of Azospira sp. I13. Classification (GTDB taxonomy): domain Bacteria; phylum Pseudomonadota; class Gammaproteobacteria; order Burkholderiales; family Rhodocyclaceae; genus Azospira. Next base: position 28,978 of record NZ_BFBP01000003.1, on the reverse strand, counting down.
GTGCACCGGATCAGCCTTGGGCAGCAGCTTGGCCACTACCGCATGACCGGACTCGTGATAGGCCGTGTTGCGTTTTTCGTCCTCGCTCATGACCATGCTGCGGCGCTCGGCACCCATCATGATCTTGTCCTTGGCCTTTTCGAAGTCGTCCATGTCCACCAGACGCTTGTTGGACCGGGCAGCGAACAGTGCCGCTTCATTGACCAGATTGGCCAGGTCAGCACCGGAAAAACCGGGAGTACCGCGGGCAATAATGTCAGCTCGCACGTCACCATCCACCGGCACCTTGCGCATGTGCACCTTGAGGATTTCCTCACGGCCGCGGATATCGGGTAGGGGCACCACCACCTGGCGGTCGAAACGGCCCGGGCGCAGCAGGGCGGGGTCCAGTACGTCGGGACGGTTGGTGGCAGCGATGACGATGATGCCGGTGTGGCCCTCGAAACCGTCCATTTCCACCAACAGCTGGTTCAGCGTCTGCTCCCGCTCGTCGTTACCACCGCCCAGGCCGGCGCCACGCTGGCGGCCAACGGCATCGATTTCGTCGATGAAAATGATGCAGGGCGCGTGTTTCTTGGCGTTTTCGAACATGTCGCGGACCCGGGCCGCACCCACGCCAACGAACATTTCCACGAAATCGGAACCGGAGATAGAGAAGAAGGGCACCTTGGCTTCACCGGCGATGGCCTTGGCCAGCAGGGTCTTGCCCGTCCCCGGGTTGCCCACCATCAGCACGCCCTTGGGAATGCGCCCACCCAGCTTCTGGAACTTGGAGGGATCCCGCAGGAAGTCCACCAGCTCGGAGACCTCTTCCTTGGCCTCATCGCAACCGGCCACATCGGCGAAAGTCACGGTGTTGTTGGAGTCATCCAGCATACGGGCCTTGGACTTGCCGAAGGAGAAAGCCCCGCCTTTACCGCCGCCCTGCATTTGGCGCATGAAGAAGACCCAGACGCCGATCAGCAGCAGCATGGGGAACCAGCTAACGAAAATGCTCATCAGCATGGAAGGCTCTTCTTCCGGCTTGGCTTCAATCTTGACACCGTACTTGAGCAGGTCGGACACCAGCCAGATATCGCCGGGCGAGTAAGAGGTCACACGCTTGCCCTCGGAGGTCGTGGCCTTGAGGGTGCGCCCCTCCATCACCACCTTGGAAATCCGACCGGATTTCACCTCCTCAATGAACTGGGAGTACTCCATGGACCCTTGGGCGACCTGACGGGTATTGAACTGGTTGAATACCGTCATCAGGACCAAGCCGATAACCAGCCAGATAGCCAGGTTTTTAAACATATTGTTCAAGTGTGCTCCTCTCGCCGTACGCAGACGGCTCTACCTCGAATGCCACGATTGCTGCGAATAGGCCATTCTAAACCGAAAACCCTGCATTTCAGCAGACTCGCCGGCAAAGAAGCCCCTTACTTCAGGCGGCGTCCGAGGAGATAAAGTTCCGGACTCCGATCCCGGGACGATTTGGGCTTGCGGGTGGCAACCACCTCGAACGTCTCCCGCATTGCCGCAAGGAATTCGTTGAAACCGCTCCCCTGAAAAACTTTGACCAGGAAGGCGCCATCCGGTTTCAAATGCTCCCGGGCAAACTCCAGGGCCAGTTCGCACAGATAGATGGAACGGGCCTGATCAGAAACATTCACTCCCGATATATTGGGGGCCATATCGGAAAGTACAAGCCCGACACGGCGACCATCCAGGCGGGCTTCAAACTCCCGTAGCACGGTTTCTTCTCGGAAATCCCCCTGCATGAAGTCGACGCCGGCAATGCCCTGCATCTCCAGAAGGTCGATGGCGAACACCTTGCCGCCCTCCCCGACCCGCTGCTTGGCAACCTGGGACCAGCCGCCAGGCGCGGCCCCCAGGTCCACCACTACCTCGCCGGGTTTGAGCAGCTTGTCCTTGTCGTCGATCTCCAACAGCTTGAAGGAGGCGCGGGAACGCCAGCCCTCGGCCTTGGCCATATGGACATAGTGGTCATTGACGTGTTCTTGCAGCCACGCCTTGCTGGTCTTGGAACGTGCCATCCAGTAGAATCCGCGTTTTGAATCAGGTGTTTCCTATGCTTTCCCTCAATGCCGAACAGCGCCGCGCCCTCAAGGCCCGGGCCCATTCCCTCAACCCCGTCGTCAGCATCAGCCAGAACGGCCTCTCTGAAGGGGTGATGAAGGAGATCGACGCCTCCCTGAAGAGCCATGAGCTGATCAAGGTCCGGGTGTACAACGACAACCGGGAGGAGCGGGAACAATTCCTCCAGGAAATCTGCCAGCAACTCAATGCTGCCCCGGTGCAGCATATCGGCAAACTGTTGGTTCTGTGGCGTCCGGAGCTGGACGAATCCGGCCAACCGGTTAACAAGGCTGCCGCCCCCTCCCGCCGCCGTAGCGAACCCCGCCGCACCAAGCGTAGCTTCCAGGCCTGAGGCCTCGCCCGCCACCGGAGGTCAGCCACTGGCTTGCCTCCGGAACCACTCCCGCTCCACTCCCCCGAAAAATAGCAGGGCCAGCCCGGCCAGACTTTGCAGCAGATAAGCTGCACTGGAAATGCCATGCCAACGGGCGAACTCCGCCCCCAAGGTCACCACATCGTCGCGCAATGGCGGCAGGTGGGCCTTGATCTCGGCAATCACCGGCTGGAACCAGAAAAGTTGGAAAGCCGCCAAAAGCCACATCAGGCCCAACAGCCATAGGCGCCATTGCCGCTGGCGGCCCGCCGGAAAATAGCGGCGCCCGTAGACCAATAACCCGGCGCCGACCATCAGCCCGATCCAGGCAATGAAGGCAAACAGCCGACCGGCAATCTCCCCGGCCTGCAAGCGGGGCAGGCTACCAAAGAGGATCGGAGCCACTAGGTAGCCAACCGCCCACAAGCCGCCAAGCCATATCACCAGGGCCGTGCGCGCCAGAGCATCAACAATGTGACCAGGCTGCCTCACAGGCACACCCCGGAATGATTCGGCCCCATCAACATTTCTCACCAATGGCGAAAAAGCGCGAAGGGGCCAAAAGAGTGGTCATTGCTCCGGGCATGACCGACAACGGTACGAAAGGCAGAGGCAGCAAGGAAAGGCGCCGCAATTCCCGGAGTTAGACGTAGCGCACATCCAGGATTTCGTATTCCCGCAGACCGCCAGGGGCCTGAACCTGGGCGATATCACCGGCGTACTTGCCGATAAGGGCCCGGGCCATGGGGGAACTGAAGGAAATCTTGCCTTCCTTGATGTCCGCCTCATCCTCACCAACGATCTGGTAAGTCACCTGATCACCGGAATCTTGGTCCTCGATATCCACGGTGGCACCAAAAACACAGCGCCCATCCGCATCCAGCGCCTGGGGATCAATGATTTGGGAATGCCCCAGCTTGCCTTCCACTTCCTGAATACGTCCTTCGATGAACCCCTGGCGCTCCTTGGCGGCATCGTACTCGGCATTTTCCGAGAGGTCGCCATGGGAGCGGGCTTCAGCGATGGCGGCGATGACGCTGGGCCGGTCCACCGTCTTCAGGCGGTGCAGTTCGGCGCGAAGTTTTTCAGCGCCTTTAACGGTCAGAGGAGTCTTGCTCATAGCGCGTGTCTATCAAAGCAAAACCGCCGGCGCCCCAAATAGGGCGTTCCCGGCGGCAGGGTTTAGGGTTGATCAGGAAATCTGGGCGTGCAGCGCCTGGATGGGATAGACCACCAGTTCGCCACCCTGGCGGATACCGGCGGCAGCAGCCTCGGCGCCCCAGATGGTGGTGTACATGGTCACCCGGGCAGCCAGTCCGGAAGTCCGGATGGAACGGGAATCGTTGATGGCCTGGCGCTTCTCGTCCACCGTGTTGATGATCAGGGAGATTTCGTTGTTCTTGATCATGTCCACAATGTGGGGACGGCCTTCGGTCACCTTGTTCACCGTAGTCACCGGAATGCCGGCAGCCTCGATGGCGGCGCCGGTACCCCGGGTCGCCAGGATAGCGAAACCGGCGGCGTGCAGGTCACGGGCCACATCCACGGCCTTGGTCTTGTCCGAATCCTTGACGGAGAGGAAGACCTTACCGCCGGTGGGCAGCTTGACGCCGGCCGCCAGCTGGCTCTTGACGAAGGCTTCGGCGAAGGTGGTGCCGACACCCATGACTTCGCCGGTGGACTTCATTTCCGGTCCCAGGATGGTATCGACGCCGGGGAACTTGACGAAGGGGAAAACCGCTTCCTTGACGGAGAAGTAAGGCGGAATCACTTCCTTGGTAATGCCCTGGCTCTTCAGGCTCTGACCGGCCATGCAGCGGGCGGCGATCTTGGCCAGTTGCAGGCCCGTGGCCTTGGAGACGAAGGGCACGGTACGGGAAGCACGGGGATTCACTTCCAGTACATACACGGTGTCGTTCTGGATGGCGAACTGCACGTTCATCAGGCCGCAGACGTTGAGGGCCTTGGCCATCAGCTTGGTCTGGCGACGCAGTTCGTCGGTCACTTCCTTGGTCAGGGAGTAAGGCGGCAGGGAACAGGCTGAGTCGCCAGAGTGCACGCCGGCCTGTTCGATGTGTTCCATGACGCCGCCGATGATGACCTCGTCACCATCGGAGAGGGCATCCACGTCCACTTCGCAGGCGTCATTCAGGAAACGGTCCAGCAGCACCGGAGAGTCGTTGGAGACCTTCACCGCCTCGCGCATGTAGCGCTCCAGGTCGGCCTGCTGATGCACGATTTCCATGGCCCGGCCGCCCAGCACGTAGGAGGGGCGGACCACCAGGGGATAACCGATTTCCTGGGCCAGGGCCAGGGCATCGGCTTCGTTGCGGGCAGTGCGGTTGGGCGGCTGCTTCAGGCCCAGCTCGTGCAGCAGCTTCTGGAAGCGCTCCCGGTCTTCGGCCGCATCGATCATGTCGGGGCTGGTGCCGATGATGGGCACGCCGTTGGCTTCCAGGTCCCGCGCCAGCTTCAGCGGGGTCTGGCCGCCGTACTGGACGATGACGCCGACGGGCTTCTCGACATTAACCACTTCCAGCACGTCTTCCAGAGTCAGGGGCTCAAAGTACAGACGGTCGGAGGTGTCGTAGTCGGTGGACACGGTCTCCGGGTTGCAGTTGACCATGATGGTCTCGTAGCCGTCTTCGCGCATGGCCATGGCGGCATGCACGCAGCAGTAGTCGAACTCGATGCCTTGGCCGATGCGGTTCGGACCGCCGCCCAGGACCATGATCTTCTTCTTGTCGCTGGGCTGGGCCTCGCACTCTTCCTCGTAGGTGGAGTACATGTAGGCCGTATTGGTGGCGAATTCGGCAGCACAGGTATCAACGCGCTTGAACACCGGACGCACATTGAGGGCGTGGCGACGCTCCCGCACGGCGGTCTGGGTGGTGGCCAGCAGCTTGGCCAGACGCTTGTCGGAGAAACCGCACTTCTTCAGCACCAGCAGCTCTTCCCGGGACAGGGAATCGACGCTGCGGCCGGCCAGGGACTTGGCCTTCAGGTGCAGGTCCTCGATCTGGGCCAGGAACCAGGGGTCGATGTGGGTCAGGCGGTGGATCTCGTCCAGGGTCATGCCGATGCGGAAGGCATCGCCCACGTACCAGATGCGCTCGGGGCCGGGTTCGGCCAATTCGGTCTCGATCACTTCCCGGTCGGTGGTCTTCTCGTCGAAGCCGTCCACACCCACTTCCAGGCCGCGCAGGGCCTTCTGCAGGGATTCCTGCAGGGTGCGGCCGATAGCCATGACCTCACCCACGGACTTCATCTGGGTAGTCAGGTGGAAGTCGGCGGTGGGGAACTTCTCGAAGGCGAAACGGGGCACCTTGGTGACCACGTAGTCGATGGAAGGCTCGAAGGAGGCCGGGGTCTTGCCGCCGGTGATCTCGTTGGCCAACTCGTCCAGGGTGTAGCCGACAGCCAGCTTGGCCGCCACCTTGGCGATGGGGAAGCCGGTGGCCTTGGAGGCCAGGGCGGAGGAACGGGACACCCGGGGGTTCATCTCGATGACGATCATGCGACCGTCCTTCGGGCTGATGGCGAACTGCACGTTGGAGCCGCCCGTATCAACGCCGATCTCGCGCAGCACCGCGATGGAGGCGTTGCGCATGATCTGGTATTCCTTGTCCGTCAGGGTCTGGGCCGGGGCCACGGTGATGGAGTCACCAGTATGCACGCCCATGGGGTCCAGGTTCTCGATGGAACAGATGATGATGCAGTTGTCCTTGCTGTCGCGGACCACTTCCATCTCATACTCTTTCCAGCCGATGAGGGACTCTTCGATGAGCAGTTCCTTGGTCGGCGAGGCTTCCAGGCCCCGTTCGCAGATGGTGACGAACTCTTCCTTGTTGTAGGCGATGCCGCCGCCGGAGCCACCCAGGGTGAAGGAGGGACGGATGATGGCCGGGAAGCCGATCATGGCCTGCACCTGCAGGGCCTCTTCCATGGAGTGGGCCACGGAGGAACGGGCGGAGCCCAGACCGATCTTGGTCATGGCCGCCTTGAACTTTTCCCGGTCCTCGGCCTTGTCGATGGCTTCTTCGGATGCGCCGATCAGCTCCACGCCGTACTTCTCCAGCACGCCGTGGTGGGCCAGGTCGAGGGCGCAGTTCAGCGCGGTCTGGCCGCCCATGGTGGGCAGCAGGGCGTCGGGACGCTCCTTCTCGATAATCTTTTCCACCACCTTCCAGGAGATGGGCTCGATGTAGGTCACATCGGCCGTTTCCGGGTCGGTCATGATGGTGGCGGGGTTGGAGTTAACCAGGATGACCCGGTAACCCTCGGCCTTCAGGGCCTTGCAGGCCTGAGCTCCGGAGTAATCGAATTCGCAGGCCTGACCGATGATGATCGGGCCGGCGCCGATGATGAGAATGCTCTTAATGTCTGTGCGCTTGGGCATGAGTTACTTTCCCTCGGCCTTTTTGTCTTGCATCAGCTTGATGAAACGGTCGAACAGATAGGCCACGTCGTGGGGGCCCGGGCTCGCCTCGGGGTGGCCCTGGAAGGAGAAGGCCGGCACGTCGGTGCGGGCGATGCCTTGCAGGGAACCGTCGAACAGGGACACGTGGGTCGCCCGCACATTGGCCGGCAGGGTGTCCGCATCCACGGCGAAGCCGTGGTTCTGGCTGGTGATCAGCACCTGATTGGTGTCCAGATCCTTGACCGGATGGTTGGCACCGTGGTGGCCGAACTTCATCTTCAGGGTCTTGGCGCCGGAAGCCAGGGCCAGCAGCTGGTGACCCAGGCAGATGCCGTAGGTGGGCACGCCGGCCGCCAGGATTTCACGGATGGCAGTGATAGCGTAGTCGCAGGGCTCGGGGTCGCCGGGGCCGTTGGAGAGGAAGACGCCATCCGGCTTGTACTTCAGCACCTCGGCCGCCGGGGTCTGGGCCGGCACCACGGTGACATCGCAGCCGCGGGCCGCCAGCATACGCAGGATGTTGGTCTTGACGCCGTAGTCGTAGGCCACCACTTTGAACTTGGCGGCGGGGGCGGCTTCGTAGCCCTTCAGGGTCCATTCGCCTTCGCTGAAGGCGTAGGGGGAATCGACGCTCACCACCTTGGCCAGGTCCATGCCGGCCAGGCCGGGGAAAGCCTTGGCTTCGGCCAGGGCCTTGGCCTCATCCACCGCACCGGCGATGATACAGCCAGCCTGAGCGCCCTTTTCCCGCAGGATGCGGGTGAGCTTGCGGGTGTCGATGCCGGCGATGGCAACGATGCCGTACTTCTTAAGGTAATCGGGCAGGGTGTCCTGCAGACGCCAGTTGGAGGCGCGGATCGGCAGGTCGCGAATGACCAAGCCGGCGGCGAAGTTGGCGCGGGACTCGAAGTCCTCGGCGTTGCAGCCGGTGTTACCGATGTGGGGATAGGTGAGGGTGACAATCTGACGGCAGTAGGACGGGTCGGTCAGGATTTCCTGATAACCGGTCATGGCCGTGTTGAACACCACTTCACCGCTAGTCACACCCTCGGCACCGATGGCGTAACCGCGGAACACGGTGCCGTCGGCCAGGGCGAGCAGGGCGGGCGAAAAGGCAGGAAGCAGGGACACAAAAGACTCCGGGCGGCGAATTCGTGACACTCTCGGTGCGCTCTATGCACCCGTTAGACGAGCCCGATAACACAACAGGCCGATTTCACGAGGTACATACGCAAAGCGGGATGGACTGGCGCCCTCCCGCTTTCACGAATTGATTTTTTAACCGCCCGATTATAGCCGATAGCCCCCTTTTGGGGCAATCGTAGCGCGACGCTTTATCTCCCCGAGTGGGGTCAACTGCGCCGCTTACCGCCTTAACGCAGGCCCAGCACGTCCTGCATGTCGAACAGGCCATTTTTCTTGCCTGCCAGGAAGCGAGCTGCCCGCAGGCTACCCAAGGCGTAGGGCATGCGACTGCCCGCCTTGTGGGCAATTTCCACCCTTTCGCCAGTGCCACAGAACATCACATTGTGATCGCCAACGATGTCACCACCACGCACGGTAGCAAAGCCGATCGTGGATGGATCCCGCTCACCGGTAACACCTTCGCGCCCATAGATGGCACATTCCTTCAGGTCGCGGCCAAGAGCATTGGCCACCACTTCCCCCATGCGCAGGGCCGTACCGGAGGGCGCATCGATCTTGTGCTTGTGGTGGGCCTCGACGATTTCGATGTCGTAGCCCTGGTTGAGAATGCGGGCCGCCACGTCCAGCAGCTTAAAGACCAGATTGACGCCCACCGCCATATTGGGCGCAAAGACCACAGGAATATCCTGGGCAGCTTCGCGGATGGCGGCCTTGCCGGCCTCGTCAAAACCAGTGGTGCCGATGATCAGCGCCACGCCCAGCTTGCGGCAGAGGGCCAGGTGTTCCAGGGTACCTTCGGGGCGAGTGAAGTCGATAAGGCAATCTGCCTGCTTCAGGGCCGCTTCGGCGCTGTCCAGCACCACCACTTCGGAAGGCAGCCCCACCAGATCGCCGGCGCTCTTGCCGACAACGGGACTGCCGGGACGATCAAAAGCCGCCCCCAACACCACTTCGCCATCCTTCAGGGTGGCTTCGATCAACATCCGGCCCATGCGGCCAGATGCCCCGGCCACGGCGATACGCAACTTGCTCATGAATTACAGCCCAACCTTATCCAGCATTCGTCCAAAAAAACCCCGCTCGCTCTCACTCTCGGGCGGCGGTGCCTGCACACTTCCGTCCTGGGGAATGGCCCCCAGGTCAATCACCTGTTGCCGGGTTGGTGCCACGGCATCCGCGCCAGCCTCACCGGCCTGGGCCGCCACCACGTCACCGCCTACCCGGGCAAGCTTGCCGTCAGTGAAGAAGACGGAAAACTTGCGGGTTTCCACCTCCCCGGTCTTGCCTTTTTCCAGACGATAAACGTAGTCCCAGCGCTCACCATGGAAGATATCCATCAGCATCGGTGTTCCCAGGATATAACGCACCTGGTCCTTGCTCAGACCCGGGCGCAACTGGGCGACAGCATCCTGACTCAGGACATTGCCCTGCTGCACATCAATCTTGTATTCGGTAACAAGGCGGGGTACGGAACAGCCAGCCAGAGCAGCCGTCAGAACGAGAGCTGCCAGGGGAGTCCGGGAACCACGGGGGAAAATTGCATCTAAGGCAAGGCTAGAAAGGCGATTCATGCAGCAAAACGCTGGGATTCCAGCGGTGTCCAAGCAAAGTGAATCGGTATATCATAGCCCAAAAAACCATACCAACCTATCCGTTAGGGTGCGACATGAGCAATTCCCAGAGCCTGAAGAGCATCGGTCTCAAGGCTACCTTCCCCCGACTGAAGATTCTCGACCTGTTTGAAAAAAGCGAAGTCCGCCACCTTTCTGCGGAAGACGTCTATAAATTGCTGTTGGCCGAAGGCATGGACATCGGCCTGGCCACGGTTTACCGGGTGCTGACCCAGTTTGAACAGGCCGGCATCCTGGAACGCCACTATTTTGAATCCGGCCGTGCCGTTTTCGAAATGAACGAAGGCAAGCACCACGACCACCTGGTGTGTATCAACTGTGGCCGGGTGGAAGAGTTCTATGACCCGGAAATCGAGCGCCGGCAAAACAAGATCGCCAAGGAAAGAGGCTTTGCCATTCAGGAACACGCCCTCTATCTCTACGCCGAGTGCCTGAAGGAAAACTGCCCTCACCGACAAGGCGAAGGCGAAAAGCGCCCCCTTCCGCCTCACCACCTCTGATCGACCGCCGGCTAAGTACGTTAGCCGACTCCTTCTCCAACACTTCTTCCCAGACGCCGGGGCCCTCCCCGGCTTTTGCTTTTCATGGACGCCTTCCTCACCTCCACCCTCCTCGTCGCCCTAGCCGAAATCGGCGACAAGACTCAACTTCTATCCTTCGTCCTGGCCGCCCGGCTGCGCCGCCCCTGGGCCATCGTCGCCGGCATCTTTGTCGCCACCCTGGCCAATCATGCCCTGGCCGGCTCCCTGGGCGCGTGGATCGCCTCCCTGCTGAGCCCGGACGTCCTGCGCTGGTCCGTTGGCATTCTCTTCATCGCTTTCGGCCTGTGGACCTTGAAACCCGACACCCTGGACGATGACGACACCCCGACCTCCCACGGCGGCGCCTTCGTCACCACCCTGGTGGCCTTTTTCATTGCCGAGATGGGCGACAAGACCCAATTTGCCACCGTGGCCCTGGCAGCCCGCTTTGACGCCCTGGCCGCTGTTGTTACCGGCACTACCGTCGGCATGTTGCTGGCCAACGTACCGGCAGTGCTGATCGGCGAAAAGCTGGCGAAAAAGCTGCCGCTGGACTGGATCCGCCGGCTGGCGGCGCTGGTATTCATTCTGACAGGCGGAGCCACCCTGCTGACAGCAGGCGCTTGACGCCCCCGGGGCAGGGGTATAACTTTTGTTCTATCCTATTCGGCCAATTCAAGTCCATTCCGATGGCGCGCCTTTTCCGTTCCCTTCCCCGCCACCTGCTATGGCTGCTTGCCTTGAGCAGCACGCCCTACGCCTGGAGCGAAGGGGGGACGTTGCGGGTCGGCCTGATGCATACCGAGCCCTGGGCCTTCTATTCCCAGGACGGCAGAGAAGGTAGCGGTGACCAGAAAAGCCAGCTGACAGGCATTTTCGTGGACATGAACCGGGAAATCGCCCGGGAAACCCACCTCAATCTGGAAACCAGCACCCTGCCCTACGGCCGCATCAACAAGGAACTGCAGTCGGGGGAAACGGATCTCACCTACCTCATCCGCTCCGGCGACCGCGATGCATATGTGGATTACGCCGGCCTGCTGTTCAGCTTCCACTCCATCGTTCTCGCCCGGCCCGGCCCCCCCCTGCGCAGCTATGAGGATTTGCGGGGCCTGCGCATCGGCATTCTCAAAGACATCCGCCTGAATCCCCGTTTCGACGGGGATGGTGAGTTGCACAAGGTGGAAGTCCGGGACTACGAGACCCTGGTCCACATGTTCCTCGGTGGCCGCCTCGATGCCGTGGCGGGCAACAGCGTTTCCCTGCCCTATCTGCTACAGAAACGGGGCTTCGCCGTGCAATCCTTGCCCAAGCTGACCCTTCAGAAAACCGAGGTCTGGGCCCAGATGTCCCGGCGCTCCAGCCAATCGGCCATGCTGCCCCGCCTGCGGGCCGCCATCGACAAGCTGCGCAGCGACGGCCTGTTCGAGGCCGTGCTGCAACGCTACCATCCCGCTCGCCCCGAAGAGAGCACTCAGGCGAAGAGGTCGATCCGGGAAGTCTCCTCGACCGGGCCGGTGCCGGGCGCCGCCTCGCCCATGGCCGAACGGTAAGCTTCTGCCACGCCAGCGGCTGCCTCGCCGCCTGCCCCGGACCCGGTGGCAACTGAAGCACTATCCCGATTTTCCTGCTGCTGCATCTCCGCCCGGGCATTGGCCTCCAGGCGGGCGGCCCCTGCAGCCACACGGCGGTCCTGGGGCGATGGATCGGCGGGGGCCAGCGCTGCTGCCCGGATCTGCCGCGCCTTGGCGAGGCTTTCTTCCGGTGTCCGCCCCGGAGAAGTGTCGATGGAAACCTCGCCCCCCACCGCATACATGCGACCATCAGGCCCTTTCTGGTAGGAAAAGCTGGCCCCGCCCTGAACCAGGCTGCCGCCCGCGGCAATATGCGCCTGCTCGTGGGCCCGCACCAGACGGTCGGTCTCCTTCAGTTTATCCAGCTGCCGCTGGGCGTCCTGGCTCAGGGATTGTTCCGACGTACCGCCGCCCGGCGGGCGCTTCGCGGCACCAGCGGCCAAGGAATCCGATGCGGGAGTGGCGGATGACGGGGAAGTACCGGGAGCTGAAGAAGCGGTAGCAAAGGGATTCTTGCCCAAGGCCTGGTAGCCGCCATTCCACTCACTGGCGGCCCCTATGGCGGTGCGGGTGAAGGCACTGCCGGCCGGCTCCGTTACTCGGACGGGAGACACACCCAGCCCCTCCGCCGCCCCGGCAGGCTTGACACCCGTCGGGGAAAGCAGCCCCTGAGACAGATAAGGCGAGGAGGAAAGCGGGGAAATCACGGCAGACGGCCCGGTACGAGGAAGCTAGGACACTTCCACCTTAGACGAGGCGACCCCACCGGGCAAACCGCTAGCGTTGCGCCAGCAGTTCCCGGGCATGTTGGCGGGTGGTGGCGGTGATTTCCACGCCTCCCAGCATCCGCGCCACTTCTTCCACCCGGCCGTCGTTGTCCAGCATGGTGACCCGGCTCTTGATGATCTCGCCCTCACGGAACTTGGCTACCTGCCACTGCCAGTCGGCACGGGCTGCCACCTGGGGCAGGTGGGTGACGCACAGCACCTGGCGCTCTCGGCCCAGGCGGTGCAGCAGGCGGCCCACCACTTCGGCCACACCACCGCCGATACCCACATCCACTTCGTCGAAAATCAGGGTCGGCACACTGGCCTGCCGACTTGTCACCACCTGGATGGCCAGGCTGATACGGGAAAGTTCGCCACCGGAAGCCACCTTGGCCAGGGACCGGGCTTCGCTGCCGGCCAGGCCGGCAATGCGGAATTCGACAGTTTCCAGGCCATGAGCATTGCCGCCATCCACGGGCACCAGGGCGATTTCGAAACGCCCGCCGCCCAAGGCCAGCTCCTGCATGCTCTGGCTGACTTCGTCCGACAGTGCCTTGGCCGCCTTGGCCCGGGCCTTGGAAAGCTTACCCGCCAGCTTGTCATACTGCTGACGTGCCGCCTCCACGCGTTGTTCCAGCTTTACCAGATCGGCTGCCTCGCCCAGTTCGGCCAGACGGGCGATCCAGGTCTGCAACAGCACCGGCAATTCCTCCGGCGAAACACGGAACTTGCGGGCACAGCCCACCACGGCTTCCAGCCGCCGCTCCACTTCGCTCAACCGGGCCGGGTCCAGATCAACCCGGTCGGCGTAGCGACGCAGGGCGCTGACCGCCTCTGCCAGTTCGGCCTGGGCCGACTGCACCAGCTGGGCCACCTCCCCCAGGGCCGGGTCAAATTCGGCCAGACCATCCAGACGGGAGGCAACGGTACGCACCTGCTCTTCGCAGGCACCCTCCCCTTCGGCCAGCAAGCCCAGGGAAAACTGGGCCCCGTCCAGCAGGGAGGCTGCATGGGCCAGGCGTTTGTGTTCCTGGTTAAGCCCCTCCCACTCGTCGGCGGCAAAGGCCAGGGTATCGAGTTCCCGTACCTGCCATTCCAGCTGTTCCCGTTCCCGGGCCAGGGCCTCGCCACCGGCAGCGGCGCGCTCCAGGGACTCCCGGGCCTCGCGCCAAGCACGCCAAGCTTCTGCCACCTGACGCACCAGTTCGAGGTGGCCAGCGTGGGCATCCACCAACTGTCGCTGGGCCTCGCCGCGCAGCAAGGATTGATGGGCATGCTGGCCGTGGATATCCACCAGCCATTCCGCCGCCTGGCGCAACTGCTGCAGGGTGGCGGAGGAGCCGTTGATGTAGGCGCGGGAACGGCCACCGGCATCGAGCAGGCGGCGCAGCAGCAAATCATCTTCGGCGGCAAAGTCGTTGTCGGCCAGCCAAGCCTTCAGCTCCGGCAGAGCGGCAATGTCGAATTCGGCCCCCACTTCGGCCTTCTCGGCACCGGCCCGCAACAGGCCCGCATCAGCCCGCTCGCCCAGCACGAAGGCCAGGGCATCAACGAGAATGGATTTGCCGGCGCCGGTTTCCCCGGTCAGGGTGCCGAAGCCGGGACGAAAATCCAGCTCCAGCCGGTCCACCAGCACGAAATCACGGATGTTGAGGCGTTGCAGCATGGCTTAGGTTCCCCGGGGGCGCGCGCTCCAATGGAGCTTCTGGCGCAGCATGGCGAAGTAGCTGTAGCCCGGCGGATGCAGGAAACAGACGTTGTAGTCGGAGCGGCGCATGCGCACGCAGTCATTGGGCCGGATATCGAAGGCCACCTGGCCGTCGAAGTGAACCCGGGCGTCCGCCGACTGGATGACCCGCAACTCGATGTCACAGCGATCGGACACGGTGATCGGCCGATTGGTCAGGGCGTGGGGACACAGGGGGACCAGGGCGATGCCGCCCAGGGTCGGATGCAGGATCGGGCCGTTGGCCGACAGGGCGTAAGCCGTAGAGCCGGTGGGCGTGGAAATGATGAGGCCGTCGGCCCGCAGGTTGTAGATGAATTCACCGTCGATGAAGAGTTCGAATTCGATCATGCGGCCGATAGCGCCCTTGTCCATCACCACGTCGTTGAGGGCCTGGTTGGCACAGACTTCCTTGCCGTCCCGGATCACTTCGGCATCCAGGATCAGTCGCTCCTCGGGCTGGAAACGGCCATCCAGCAAATCTTCCATGCAGGAGAGCATATCGCTGCGGGCAATGTCGGTCATGAAGCCCAGACGCCCTTGGTTCACTCCCACCAGGGGCACCTTGTAGCGGGCCAGATGGCGGGCTGCGTTGAGCATGGTGCCGTCACCGCCGATAACGATGGCCAGATCGGCATGGGCGCCGATGGACTGGAAATCCCCGGTCATCCATCGGTTCTCACCAATATTCCTGGCCGTCTCGGCCTCCACCAGCACCGCCACGCCCCGCTCTCCCAGGTACTGGGCCAGGGAACGCAGGGATTCGGCAATTTCCAGGCTGTGATATTTGCCGATCAGGGCAATGGTGCGGGGCGGGGGCATGGGCAAAAGGAAGAGTGGGCGCTAGCGGCATTCATGGGCCGCATTAAACCACAAAATCCCGCGCCGACGCCCGGGGGCCGGGGCTCGGGAAGGAGCCGTGCCAGACCGTGGCGGCACAGGCCGATTCTGGCGCTATCAAGGTTTTTGGGTAAAATCGGCCCATGCTCGACAACCGCGCTCGCATCCTGCTCAAGACCCTGGTGGAACGGTACATCACCGAAGGCCAGCCCGTGGGTTCCCGCGCCCTGTCCAAGTATTCCGGCCTGGACCTGTCGCCGGCCACCATCCGCAACGTCATGGCGGACCTGGAGGAACAAGGCTTCATCGCCAGCCCCCACACCTCCGCCGGCCGCATTCCCACACCCCGGGGTTACCGTCTGTTCGTCGACAGCCTGCTGGCCGTGCAACCCCTGGGCCAGACCCAGATCCATCAGATGGAAGGCCACCTGCTGCAGACCCAGCCCCAGCAGCTGATCGGCAATGCCTCCCAGTTGCTGTCGGAGCTGACCCAGTTTGCTGGCATCGTCGTCGCTCCCCGGCGCAAGACGCCCACCATTCGCCAGATCGAATTTCTCGGCCTGTCGGAAAAGCGCATCCTGCTCATCATCGTCACCACCGATGGTGACGTGCAGAACCGCATCCTGCTTACCGAGCGCCCCTATTCGGCCTCGGAACTGACCACGGCAGCCAATTACCTCAACCACAACTACGCCGGACTCGATTTCGACCAGATTCGCCTGCGCCTGACCGGTGAGATCCAGCAGTTACAGGACGATCTGAAGATTCTCATGGCCTCGGCCCTGGAAGCCGGCAACCAGGCCCTCAACGACAGCGCCAACCAGTACGTCATCTCCGGCGAAAAGAATCTGCTGGAGGTGGAAGAACTATCCTCCAACATGAGGCGCCTGCGAGAGCTGTTCGATCTCTTCGAGCAGAAGACCGGCCTGGTGCGCCTGCTGGACATCTCCAACAACGCCGACGGCGTACAGATATTCATTGGCGGCGAATCGGGCCTGGCGCCTCTGGATGAATGCAGCGTCGTGACCGCGCCCTACGAGGTAAATGGCCAGGTGGTCGGCTCCGTCGGCGTTATCGGCCCCACCCGCATGGCCTACGAGCGGGTCATTCCCATCGTGGACATCACCGCCAAGCTGCTCTCCTCCGCCCTTACTTACCAAGCCAACAGCTGATGCCCTTTTTCCTCCCGGAACCCGAATTCCAGCACGGCACCGCACCGCGGACCGGCGTACTGCTGATCAACCTGGGCACCCCCGACGCCCCCACGGCCCCGGCCCTGCGCCGCTACCTCAAGGAATTCCTTTCTGACTCCCGGGTAGTGGAGATTCCCCGGCTGCTGTGGTGGCCCATTCTCAATGGCATCATTCTCAATACCCGGCCCAAGAAATCTGCCGCCAAGTACGCCTCGGTGTGGCTGCCGGAAGGGTCTCCCCTACGGGTGCACACCGAGCGCCAGACCAAGCTGCTCAAGGGCGCCCTCGGCGAAGCCGGCCACCGGGTCGAGGTGGACTACGCCATGCGCTACGGCCAGCCCTCCGTGGCCGATGCCCTGGCACGACTGAAACAGCAAAACTGCACCCGAATCCTGCTGTTGCCCCTTTACCCCCAATACGCTGGAAGCACCTCGGCCACCGCCCTGGATGCCGCCTATGCCTGGCTGCAGAAGAGCCGCAATCAGCCGGAAATCCGCTCGGTTCGCAACTTTCACGACCACCCCGGCTATATCGCCGCCCTGGCCGCCAGCGTCCGCCAGCATTGGGCAGCCCATGGGCTGCCCGGCGCATCCTACCGCCTGATGCTGAGTTTCCACGGTGTCCCCAAACGTACCCTGGAACTGGGGGACCCCTACCACTGTGAATGCCTGAAGACCGGCCGTCTGGTCACCGAGGCCCTGGGCCTGGCACCGGAGCAGGTGAAAATCTGTTTCCAGTCCCGCTTCGGCAAGGCTGAATGGCTCCAGCCCTACACCGCGCCGACCCTGCACCAGCTGGCCAAGCAAGGAGTGGAGCGGGTGGACGTGATGTGCCCGGGATTCACCTCGGACTGCCTGGAAACCCTCGAAGAGATCGCCATGGAAGGCAAGGCGGACTTTCTCTCGGCCGGCGGCAAAACCTACCACTACATCCCCTGTCTCAACGAACGCCCGGACTGGATCGCCGCCCTGGCCGACATTGTCAGCCACCATCTGGCGGGCTGGCCGACCCGGGCCGATGAGGATACGGCCGCCCTGGAGCTTAGCGCCCGTCGTGCCGGCGAGCGGGGCTCCAAAGACTGAGCCGCCCGCCAGATCCCTCTTGAAAACCGGCGCGGCGCCTTCATATCCAGCGGCATCTCCCCCTGGAACCGCGCCATGGCCACCCCTGAATCCCTCCATCTGGTCTGCCCCCACTGCCAGGCAGTGAACCGGCTGCCCACCCCGCGTCTGGTCGAGCACCCCGTCTGCGGACGCTGCAAGGCTCCCCTGTTCAACGGAGAACCCACCGCGGTGGATGGGGATGCCCTGGCCACCCACATCGCTCGCTCCGACCTGCCTCTACTGGTGGATTTCTGGGCCCCTTGGTGCGGCCCCTGCCGCAGCATGGCGCCGGCCTTTGCCCAGGCCGCGCAGCAGCTGGAGCCTGGCTACCGCCTGCTCAAGCTGGATACCGAAGCCCAGCCGGCGGCCGCCCATCGCTTTGCCATCCGCAGCATTCCGACCCTCATTCTTTTCCACGGCGGCAGGGAGATCGCCCGCCAATCCGGCGCCATGGATACGCCGACCCTCCTCCGCTGGCTAGGCAGCGTTTCCCCGGCGGCCGGCTAAACCTTTTCGCCTGGAGGCCGTAGACCAGGTAGCACCCTGTTTCCCGGAGCCTCCCATGAAAATTGCCACGTCCGACCTCCAGCTCACCGCCAGCCACGCTGGCCTGCAACATCGGGACATCAGGGAAAACCTGAAGATGTGGGTGGGCGACCAGCGCCCCGATTTCGAGGGCCGCGGCAAACCCGCGACCACTCCCGCCAATGGAGCCACCGCCTCGGGCCCGCTGCCGACACCGGCCAGTAGCGTCAGCCTTTCGGACAGCGGCCTGGCCGCCGCGGCCCAAGCGCCGGCGGCCCCCGGAGCAGAAGGGGATACAGCCCTGGACCCCAAGCTTTCCCTGCTCAAGACGGTCATCGAATACATGATGGGCCGGCGTATCGACTTGATCAGCATGGAGGACCTGCAAGGTGGCCAAGCCAGCGCTGCAGTACCGGCGGCCGCTGGCGCCGACGGTACGGCCCAGGGCGGTCGCCCGCCCGAGCGGGCCGGCTACGGCGTCGAATACGATTACCACGAGTCCTACACCGAGATGGAGCAGACCACCTTCTCCGCCACGGGCATGGTGCGGACTGCGGACGGCAAGGAGATCAGCTTCAACCTCGATCTTTCCATGAGCCGCCTCTACCACGAGGAAAGCAGCATCAGCATCCGGGCCGGTGACGCCGTGAAGAAGGACCCCCTGGTCCTCAATTTCAGCGGCACGGCAGCCCAGCTCACCGACCAACGCTTCGCTTTCGACATCGACGCGGACGGCAAGAACGACATGATCAATTTCGTCACCGGCGGCAGCGGCTTCCTCTTCTTCGATAAGAACGGCGACGGCAAGGCCACCGATGGCAGCGAACTATTCGGCACCCGGAGCGGCAACGGTTTTGCCGACCTGGCGGCTTACGATGACGACAAAAATGGCTGGATCGACGAGAACGATACCGTCTTCAGCAAGCTGCGCCTGTGGACCAAGAATGGCGCCGGCGAAGACACCTTTTCGCCCCTAGCCGAACTGGGTGTCGGCGCCCTCGGCCTGGCGCATTTGCAAACCCCTTTCGAGGTGAAGAACAGTCGCAATCAACTACAGGCTTCGGTACTGGCTTCCGGCGTGTTTTTGCAGGAGAATGGGGGCGCTGGCTCAATCCAGCAACTTGACCTCACCGTATAACGGCAGGACCGACAAACAAAGCCGAGGGACCAAGGGAGACTATGGCTCGCATCGCCGATCTGAAAATCTGGGTACGCCTTACCGCTGCCATCTGGTTCATGCTCATTGCCGTCTGGACGGGCATGATCGTTTGGGAATCCGAGGTGAATCGCGAGACAGCCATCAGCCAGGCCAAGGATTTCGCCGGCTCCATCCATGAAATGACCATGGCCGGCCTGACCGGCATGATGATCACTGGCACCGTGGGCCAGCGGGAAGTCTTCCTCGACCAAATCAAACAGCTGTCGGTCATCAAGGATCTGCATGTAGTGCGTGGTGAGGCCGTGAGCAAGGTGTTCGGCCCGGATACCAAGGACCAACGACCCATGGATGGCATCGAGCAACAGGCCATGTCGTCCGGCAAGGCCTACACCGCAGTCCATGAAGAAAATGGCACTACCTACCTGCGGGTGGTGACACCGACGCTGGCCTCCACCAGCTACCTGGGCAAGAACTGCATCATGTGCCATCAGGTACCCGAAGGCTCGGTTCTCGGTTTGGTCAGCATGAAGGTATCTCTCGACAAGGTGGACGCGGAGGTCAAGGCCTTCCGCCTGAAGATCGCCGCAGCCGCCTTCAGCGCCAGTCTGCTCTTGCTGGCGGTGATCTACGTCTTCATCCGCCACTTCGTCACCATCCCGATCGAGCATCTGACTAACGGTCTGCGCGATATCGCCACCGGCGAGGGCGATCTCACCCGCCGCCTCGATATCAAGGGCCAGGATGAAGTGGGCCAGGCGGCTACCGTGTTCAACCAGGTGATGGAGAATTTCTCCAGCCTGGTGCGCCAGGTCAGCCAGTCCGCTACGGAAGTCTCGTCGAAGGCCCACTCGCTGGCCCAGAGTGCCTCTCAGGTCGCTGATGGTTCCCACCAGCAGAACGAGAAATCTCTCACGGCAGCCTCTGCCGTGGAACAGATGGTGTCGTCCATCGCTGCCATTTCCCAGAGCGCCGAGCATGTCCAGCAGCAGTCCCAGGAGAGCCTGAAGCGCTCCGAGGAAGGCAACAAGAGCCTCTCCCATCTGCTGGATGAAATGAACAACGTGGAGCAGACCGTCAAGGTGATGGCGGAATCGGTGAACGAGTTTGTGCGCAATACCGACGCCATCAACAAGATGACCCAGGAAGTGAAGGACATCGCCGAGCAAACCAACCTGCTGGCCCTCAATGCCGCCATCGAGGCCGCCCGGGCCGGTGAACAGGGCCGGGGCTTCGCCGTGGTCGCCGACGAGGTGCGCAAGCTGGCCGAGAAGTCCTCCCGCTCCGCCAGTGAGATTGACGCCATTACCGAGACCCTATCGGCCCAGTCCGTCAATGTCCGCAAGGCTATCGAGGAAGGGCTCGGCCATCTCACTTCCAGCCAGGCCTCGGTCAGCAACGTAGCCGACATCCTGCAAGCTGCCAACGGTTCGGTCAGCGAAGTGGGCCACGGCCTGGATGCCATCGCCGCCGCCACCGACGAGCAGCGTCGGGTCAGCGGTGAAGTGGCGGATAATATCGAAGCCATCGCCGCCATGGCCCGGGACAACAACGATGCCGTTGAACAGACGGCAGCGGCGGCCCAGTCCCTCGAATCCCTAGCGGATTCTCTGCAGAACACCGTGGGTCGCTTCAAGGTCTGATCCCGACCACCGCCTGGCCGAAAACAAAACGCCCGGATGGCTCATGCCTCCGGGCGTTTTTCTTTGCCCCCGCCCATTGAGGCGCCTACAGGTTGGAAAAACGGAGTGGGGGTGCTGAATATTCAGTGGATTCAGGCAATGGGTGGCAGCAGTTCCAGGTCGCAGTCCAGCTGCTGATAGTCCACACCCGAGCCGCGCCCTTGGCCCCCTCCCTGCTCCACTGCTTTTTCGCCGAAGCGGGCCAGGATGCGATCAGCCTCCCGCAAGCGCTCCACCACGCGGGCCATGAGGGTGCTACGCATGCGCTCCACCAGTTCCTCAGAAGCCAGGGCCAGGGCCGGGCTGCTGACCTCCAGGAAAATGGTCGGTTCCAGGGTAACCACGCTGGCGCTGCGCTCCGGGCTGGCCGGATGGAGGTAGGCCATTTCACCCAGCACTTCTCCGGCGCCAAGCCGGCAAATGGCCCGTCCCTCCCGGGAAACCTCCACATAGCCACTGACCAGGATACCGAAACGGCTATCGCTCTCCCCTTCCTGCATCAGCGCCACCTTGGCCGCGATATCGCGCCAGACGCTGATGCGTAGCACCTCCCACAATTCCACGTCTTCAAAACCGTCAAAGAACGGCAGTTGCCGTAGACGTTCGAACCGGGACATATCCCGCGCGGTGCCGTCCTCTTCCTGGATCTGGTAGCGGACCGTGGAGAGATCCTTGGCGAAATCGGCACCATTGCGATAGCGGCTATAGAGGTCCTTCTCCAGGGCCCGCTTGAGAATGGCGTCCATGGCCTCAGGGATGGCCGGATTGAGGGCGCAGGCTGAGGGGGGATCCATATTGACGATCTTGTACACCAGGGCGGCCGGCGAGGGAGCGCGAAAGGGCGTGCGACCGGTCAGCAGCTGGAACAGCACGACGCCCAGGGAATACAGGTCGGTCTTGTGGTTGAGGGGATAGTCCTTGACCTGCTCTGGCGACATGTAGGCCGGGGAGCCGACCCCCATGACAAAGGTAGACTCCTTGCCCACGTCCTTCTGCAGATTCAGGGCCAGGCCGAAATCCGTGATCTTGGGGTTGTCGTCCCGGTCAATCAGGATGTTGGCCGGCTTGATGTCCCGGTGCACCACGCCCTGGCGGAAGGCATAATCCAGGGCCAGGCAGCACTTGAAAATAATGCCCACCACCCGGTGCATGGGCAGCAGCCGGTCGATGGCACAAAAACGGTCAAGGGGCGTGCCATCCACGTATTCCATGACCATGTAGGTGCGCACTCCTCCGGGCATTTCCTCCACGACAGCATCGAACACCCGGGTGATATGGGCGTGATCGAGGCGGCGAGCCACATTGCCTTCGGTCTGGAAGAGCTTGAGCAGGCGGCGGGAAAGGGCTGCGTTGTCGCCACCGGGGCGCATCAGCTTGATAGCCACCAGGCGGCGGGATTCATCCGCGGCTTC
This sequence comes from Azospira sp. I13, assembly GCF_003112695.1. GTDB lineage: Bacteria > Pseudomonadota > Gammaproteobacteria > Burkholderiales > Rhodocyclaceae > Azospira. Next base: position 6,830 of record NZ_BFBP01000003.1, on the reverse strand, counting down.
CGGGTCCCGCCCAAGATAGACGGTGGAAGTGGCCCCTCGCCCCAATTCACGGACAATTTCGTAGCGGCCGATGCGTTCGAGCATGGAATCCCCGGGGTGTCATCCAGGGCCCGGCGGGCCCCATGAGCGCATCCTAGCAAATTGACCTACCGCTCTTCCCGGGAATTCATCACAAGGGAATGACAAGAATTGTGTCGCGGGGGACTTGAAATGACGGCCAACACCCCCATATGCAGCATCAGTTTTTTCGGAGAATCCCCATGCAAGACCAGAACAAGCCCCAGGAGCCCCTGGAACTGAGCGGCGATGCCAATGCTCCCGAGATCGTTGCTGCAGCCACGGCAGCGCCGGATACCACCCCCAGCATCGAAGAACTGCTGCGCCAGGCCGAACTCAAGGCTGAAGAGCACCACGATGCCTGGCTGCGTGCCAAGGCGGAAACCGAGAACATGCGCCGTCGGGCCCAGGACGACATTGCCAAGGCCTCCAAGTTTGCCATCGAGAAATTCGCCGAGAGCCTGCTTCCGGTGAAAGACACCCTGGAAATGGCCCTGGCCGACACCAACCCGGACACCCTGCGCACTGGCGTGGACATGACCCTGAAGAACCTGCTCTCCGCCTTCGAGAAATCCGGCGTGCGGGAAGAAAACCCCGTGGGCCAGAAGTTCGACCCCAACAAACACCAGGCCATCGGCATGGTGGAAGCCGAGCAGGAGCCCAACACGGTAGTCAATGTGCTGCAAAAGGGCTACCTGATCGCCGACCGGGTGCTGCGTCCGGCCATGGTCATGGTGGCCAAGGGCAAAGACGCCTGATGGCGGCAAATAAGGCCTGGAAACGGGCTTGAAATAGCTGCCCCCATCCCCATTTAGGGATCAGAAAGCAATTCGTATAGATTCCGGCGGGTGCGCCGGGCCGAAGGCCCCCACCGCCGCCACACTGAAAGGACACGAAACATGGGCAAGATCATCGGTATCGACCTGGGCACCACCAACTCCTGCGTCGCCATCATGGAAGGCGGCCAGCCCAAGGTCATCGAAAACTCTGAAGGCACCCGCACCACCCCCTCCATCGTCGCCTATGCCGAAGACGGTGAAGTGCTGTGCGGCGCCCCCGCCAAGCGCCAGGCCGTGACCAACCCGCGCAACACCCTGTTCGCGGTGAAGCGCCTGATCGGTCGCCGCTTCGAAGAGAAGGAAGTGCAGAAGGACATCGCCCTGATGCCCTACAAGATCGTCAAGGCCGACAACGGTGATGCCTGGGTGGATGTGCGCGACAAGAAGATCGCCCCGCCCCAGGTTTCCGCCGAAGTGCTGCGCAAGATGAAGAAGACCGCCGAGGACTACCTGGGCGAGGAAGTGACCGAAGCAGTCATCACCGTGCCCGCCTACTTCAACGACAGCCAGCGTCAGGCCACCAAGGACGCCGGCCGCATCGCCGGTCTGGAAGTGAAGCGCATCATCAACGAGCCCACTGCCGCGGCCCTGGCCTTCGGCATGGACAAGAAGCAGGGCGACAAGAAAATCGCCGTGTATGACCTGGGTGGTGGCACTTTCGACATCTCCATCATCGAAATCGCCGAAATCGACGGTGAGCACCAGTTCGAAGTGCTGTCCACCAACGGCGACACCTTCCTCGGCGGCGAAGACTTCGACCAGCGCCTGATCGACTACATCGTCACCGAATTCAAGAAGGAACAGGGCGCCGACCTGTCCAAGGACGTGCTGGCCCTGCAGCGCCTGAAGGAAGCCGCCGAAAAGGCCAAGATTGAGCTGTCCTCCTCCCAGCAGACCGAAATCAACCTGCCCTACATCACTGCCGACGCTTCCGGTCCCAAGCACCTGACCCAGAAGATCACCCGGGCCAAGTTCGAATCCCTGGTGGACGATCTGGTGGAACGCACCATCGCCCCCTGCGCCACCGCCCTCAAGGACGCCGGCGTCAAGATCGGCGACATCGACGACGTGATCCTGGTGGGTGGCCAGTCCCGCATGCCCAAGGTGCAGGACAAGGTGAAGGAATTCTTCGGCAAGGACCCACGCAAGGACGTGAACCCGGACGAAGCAGTGGCCGTCGGCGCTGCCATCCAGGGCGGCGTGCTGCAGGGCGAAGTAAAGGACGTGCTGCTGCTGGACGTGACCCCCCTGTCCCTGGGTATCGAAACCCTGGGCGGCATCATGACCAAGCTGATCCAGAAGAACACCACCATCCCGACCAAGGCCAGCCAGGTCTTCTCCACCGCCGACGATAACCAGAACGCCGTGACCATCCACGTGCTGCAGGGTGAGCGGGAAGTGGCTTCCGGCAACAAGAGCCTGGGCCAATTCAACCTCTCCGACATCCCGCCGGCTCCCCGCGGCATGCCCCAGATCGAGGTCACCTTCGACATCGACGCCAACGGCATCCTGCACGTCTCCGCCAAGGACAAGGCCACCGGCAAGGAAAACAAGATCAAGATCCAGGCCTCCTCCGGTCTCTCCGAGGAAGAAGTGCAACGCATGGTGCGCGACGCCGAGCTGCACGCTGAAGAGGACAAGAAGGTCCATGAACTGGCCGACGCCCGCAACCAGGCCGACGGCATGGTGCACATGACCAAGAAGTCCCTGGCCGAGTACGGCAAGGAACTGTCCGACGAGGAAAAGGCCGCCATCGAAGCCGCGATCAAGGAAGTGGAAGATGCCGTGCGCGGCACCGACAAGGGCGAGATCGAAGCCAAGACCCAGGCCCTGGCCACCGCCGCCCAGAAGCTGGGCGAGAAGATGTACGCCCAGCAGCAGGCTGCCGGCGGCGCCCCCGGTGCCGAAGCCGGTGCCCAGCAAAGTGAAAAGACCGTGGAAGGCGACGTGGTGGATGCCGAATTCACCGAGGTGAAAGACAAGAAGTAATCCACCTCATGGCCGCAGGACGGGGATGGGCGACCATCCCCGTTGGCCATTCACGGGACTGATAATCAACCATGCGCCTTTCTCTGTTCCTCGTGGCTGGTGGCTGCCTCTTGGCTCCGATGGCTTACGCCTCGGAAAACCCGGGCGGCTACACCACCGACCTGGAGGGCCACTGCCAGGTCTGGGCGCCTTCCATGCTGGGGGGGCGGGATTATCCCGTCCGTTACACCGGCGCTTGCAGGAACGGGCGGGCCGAAGGCCGGGGCAAAGCCGAATGGCTCTATCGCTACGCGGATATGCGGGTAAAAACTGCTTGGGAAGGTGAGTTCCGTAATGGCGTTTTCCTCGATGGACAAGCCATCAAGGGGCATGTAGAGCCCTTGCCAGGTGATCGCTATCTGGTGGACATGGGCACTATTGGTGCCGGAAAGCTCCGTTTTATCAGCCGAAGCCCCCAGACGGCTCCCCTGCGCCTGTGCCAGGTGGAAATGGTGGTACTTGAGTTAAACAATGCCACCGATGCGCAGGAGGAGTCGCGCAGCAAGGATGCCATCCTCAAGGCAGGACAACGCTACCGCGAACTATGCCCGCAGGGACGGGATGCGGATGTGGCCCTGGCACCGGCCCCATTGACACCGCGCCCCAACGGCACCCTGCCGCCGCTCCCGGCCCAGGCCCGCTATGCACTGGATTCAGGCACCCTATCCGGCTACCGCAACGAAATAACCAGCAAGCTGCAACAGGAACGGCAGAAGGCCGAGTATGCCCAGAGCCAGGAAAAAGCGCTGCAGCAGTTCAACGACTTCAGCGAGAAAAATGCCATCGCCGCCTGGCTGACCCTGCAACATCTCAACGAAAATCCGTTCCGCTGGGAAGGAAAGACGGTGGGGCTGGTGGTCCGCCTGGATCAGATGCTGACCCGGGATAGCGCACTGGTGGATAGTGGACTCAAGGAGTGGGCCGAACCCCTCTGGCTGAAAGGCATTTCTCCGGATTTCCCCGGTAGCAACAGGGCGGTTCTCCTGGCGGCCAGGGTTGGGCAGCGGGAAGTCGTCACCCCGGCCAGCAACAAAGGCCGCACCGATGGGCAGTATGTCGTGGTGCGGCATGTGGATAGTCGAACCTGTGAGCGTCCCACCTGTTCTGAATGGTTTTTCTGGTCCAGGAACGACAGGCAGATTTCCTGGGGCCAGCCTTATACTCCCGCGCGCTAAGGGAACACAGCACCTCCAAGGGATTAACTATGAGCAAAAAAGATTTTTACGAAATCCTGGGCGTCAATCGGGATGCCAGCGATGACGAAATCAAGAAGGCCTACCGTAAGCTGGCCATGAAATTCCATCCGGACCGCAATCCGGATAACCCCAAGGCCGAGGAACAGTTCAAGGAGGCCAAGGAGGCCTACGAAATCCTTTCCGATGCCCAGAAGCGGGCGGCCTACGATCAATACGGCCATGCTGGCGTCGATCCCCAGGCTGGCGGCTTTGGTGGTGGTGGTTTTGGCGGTGGCGGCGGCTTCGGTGATGCCTTTGCTGATATTTTCGGCGACATCTTTGGTGGCCGGAGCGGTGGTGGCGGTGGCCGTTCCAACATTTATCGTGGTGCCGACCTGCGCTACAACCTGGAAATCACCCTGGAACAGGCGGCCAAGGGAACGGAAACCAAGATCCGCATCCCGACCATGGAAGTCTGCGAAACCTGCAGCGGCTCCGGCGCCAAGAGTGGTACCCAACCCAAGACCTGCCCCACCTGCCAGGGTAGCGGCCAGGTACGACTGCAACAGGGCTTCTTCTCCATCCAGCAGACCTGCCCGAAGTGCCACGGCACCGGCCGCATCATCCCCGACCCTTGCGGTAGCTGCCACGGTGCTGGTCGGGTCAAGCAGCACAAGACCCTGTCGGTGAAGATTCCAGCGGGGGTGGACGAGGGAGATCGCATTCGGCTCGCCGGTGAGGGTGAACACGGCGTTAATGGTGGACCTCCGGGGGATCTCTATGTGCAGATTCATCTCAAGGCCCACACCGTGTTCCAGCGGGACCACAACGATCTGCATTGCGAAATGCCCATCAGCTTTACCACGGCCGCCCTGGGTGGCGAAATTGAGATTCCCACCCTTGATGGTGCCGCCAAGATCAAGATTCCGGCCGAGACCCAATCCGGCAAGGTATTCCGCCTGCGAGGCAAAGGCATCAAGGGGGTTCGCAGTCACGTTCATGGTGATCTGCTATGCCACGTAGTGGTGGAAACGCCGGTCAACCTGACGGAACGGCAGAAGGAGCTACTGCGGGAGCTTGAGGAAATCAACAAGGGCAATTCCGCCCACCACAATCCCAAAGCCCAAAGCTGGATGGACAAGGTACGGGAGTTTTTTGGACAGTAATCCTCCCCTGTCCTGCATAAAAAACGGCGACTTCACAGTCGCCGTTTTTTATTGCCCGGAGCAGGCAGCCATCATATTGCATTCCCAGCCCAGCAATGCCATAGTCCTCCCCCACAACACTCCAAAAAATACCACTCAAGGAGGGAAAATGAAGTCTTTCCGCTGTCGCCTGACGTCCCTGCTGTTCGCCTCCTGCACCGTACTGGTGGCCGGCGCCTACGCCGAAACCGGCGTAACGGATAGCAGCATAACCCTTGGCATGTCTGCCCCATTTTCCGGCCCCAACGGCATTTACGGTACGGAAATGCGGGAGAGCATCACCGCCTATTTCGAACAGATCAACAAGACCGGCGGCATCAACGGCCGCAAACTCGAGCTCGTCTCCCTGGACGATGGCTACGAAACCGAGAAGGCGGTTGCCAACACCAAGAAGTTGATCAATGAAGACAAGGCCTTCGCCTTGCTTGCGTTCTATGGTTCCTCACCGACCACTGCCGCCATGGAGGTTTTCTCCGGCGCCAAAGTCCCCTTGGTGGGGACCATCTCCGGTGCAGACTCCCTGCGTACACCGGTTAACCGCTACATGTTCAACGTGCGGGCCAGCTATGCCAATGAAACCGAAGCCATCGTCAGCCAGCTCGTTTCCCTTGGCCTGAAGAACATTGCCGTCTTCTATCAGAACGACGGCTTCGGCAAATCCGGCCTTGACGGAGTCAGTGCAGCCCTGAAGAAGCATAATCTTGCCCCGTCGGCAGTTGGCACGGTTGAGCGCAACTCCCTGGATGTGGCCAAGGCAGTGGAAGCGATCTCCAAGGTAACCCCTCAGGCAGTGGTAATGGTCACCTTGTACAAGCCCACGGCCGAGTTTGTCCGCCAGATGCGCAAGAATGGCCAGAATCCGCAGTTCATGACCCTTTCGCCGGTTGGTGCGGACCTGCTGGTCAAGGAATTGGGTAACGACGCACGTGGGATCGGCATCTCCCAAGTCATGCCCTATCCCTGGAATGACTCGAATCCCTTGGTACGTGAGTACCGCAAGATGATGAGTGCCATGGGCAAACAAAGCCAATCCCCGTATTACGGCGTGGAAGGCTACGCTATGGCAAAAGTCATGGTGGAAGGTATCAAGCGGGCAGGAAAAGACCTGACCCGCGAAAAGCTGACTACGGCCCTCGACAACATGAACAGCTACGATCTCGGGGGCTACCGGGTCAGCTTTACCCCCAACGACCACAACGGGTCGCGCTTTGTTGATCTGACAGTCATTGGTAGTGGAGGCCGAGTACTGCGCTAAGCTGGGTATACTGAGAGGTTGTAGCTTAGGAGATAAGCTGCAGCGGCTTGGTAGGGTTATCCGCGTATCGGAGTCGTAGGCAGGAACGACAAAGGGGCCGGTCCATCAGGACTTGGCCCCTTTGTTTTGCAGGAGAAGGTGCTTATCGCTTAGCGAGAAGTTCAACCTCGAAGACCAACGTTGCATTAGGCGGAATCACCCCACCGGCGCCTCGGGCACCATAGCCGAGTTGAGGCGGGATGGTGAGTTTACGGACTTCGCCGATCTGCAT
>NZ_BFBP01000002.1:436714-529667 GCF_003112695.1 Azospira sp. I13 | reverse complement strand
ATGCAGATCGGCGAAGTCCGTAAACTCACCATCCCGCCTCAACTCGGCTATGGTGCCCGAGGCGCCGGTGGGGTGATTCCGCCCAATGCAACGTTGGTCTTCGAGGTTGAACTTCTCGCCAAGCGATAAGCACCTTCTCTTGCAAAACAAAGGGGCCGAGTCCTGACGGATCGGCCCCTTTGTCGTTCCTATCTACGATTCCGATACGCGGATAACCCTACCAAGCCGCTGCAGCTTATCTCCTAAGCAACAACCTCCCCGCATACCCAGCTCAGCAGGATAGCCCTTAGGCAATAAATGCCAGCAGGTCTCCGATAAAGCGCTCCCTTTGCCATTGGTGCGGTGAGTGGTCGGTGCCTTCATAGATATGAAGAATCGCCTCCCGCAAGTGGTCGCGCACATAATGTGCAGTGGCTTGGTGATAGAAATTGCTGGCTCCACCGTAAATCAGCAGGGCCGGAACGTCGATTTGTTCCAGCACATCCCGGTAGTCCGCCTCGGTCAGACTCTGCCAGCAAGCAATCAATGGTTCGGGCGTCTGTTGCTTGAGGAAAGTCCGGGCCTTGGCCCAGCCCGGTGCGTTCTGAAGATATTTTTCCCTGGCTCGTTCATTGAGGCCTAGGGCCCCCAGGCGCAATACTGCTTCTGGGAAGTCGCTGCGAAGTTCATCAATAAACTCAGCAGCCCGGAGAGTAGTGAAGTTGCCATAGACGCCAAGATCCCAATCCTCCGAAGTCACGAGTTTGGGAGATTGGTCGATCAGGCAGATCTTCTCCAGGCGCTCACATCCATAGTCACGAATGTACTGCCAGATCGTTAGGGCACCCATGGAGTGGCCGACCAGCACCGCTTTGCTCAACCCCGCGTGATCCAGCAGCTGATGCAGATCCTGCGCCATTCGCTGTACCGTCGGCGGGCTCGGTTGGCTCAGTTGATGGCCGCCATGCCCTCTGGCATCCCAGCGCAGGATGCGATGGTGTTTCTGCAGTTCCTGGACAAAGGGAAACCATTCCTGGTGGCTGGAGGTCCAGCCATGCAGCAGCACCACCGGCGAACCTTGTCCGCTATCGTGAAAGTGGATCTTCTCTCCATCGTCGGCAAAGAAATGGGGCATGGTGCATGCTTATAAAACGAGGGGTGACTAGACTCCCATATGCGTTGCCGGGAGGCAATACGCATCGGTACGGTGCTCCGCTACAATTCGACCTTTTGGGAAGAAAACAATGGTGGAGACAAACCGAATTCAGGCGGCAGGCCTGACTCCCTACAACCACGGCGTATATGCCCTGGAATCCGGATACGGGCGCCCTACTCTGGCCGCCATCCACCTCATCGTGCAGGACGGGCATGTGGCGATCGTCGATACCGCCAACAATGCCTCCCTGGTCAAGGTCCAAGCGGCCCTGCAGGCGCTGGGTCTGGGGGAGGGCTGTGTGGACTATGTGGTGCTGACCCATATTCACCTGGACCATGCAGGTGGCGCAGGAGCCTACATGCAGGCCTTTCCCAATGCCCGGCTGGTTGTGCATCCCCGGGGCGCTCGGCACATGGCCGAACCCTCCAAGCTTTGGGCCGGAGTGGTTGCCGTCTATGGTGAGGCGCGGGCCCAGGAATTTTATGGTGAACTCGTCCCCGTGGCGGTGGATCGCATCATCGAGGCCGAGCATGGAACGGTGCTGAGCCTCGCCGGTCGGGAACTGATGTGCCTGGATTTACCCGGTCATGCGAAGCACCACATCGGCCTGGTGGATAAGACCGGTGAGGGAATTTATACGGGAGACACCTTTGGCCTGTCCTATCGTGAACTGGACAAGACGGTGGGTGACACGGTGCAGCAGTACATCTTCCCGACCACGACACCGGTGCAGTTCGATCCGGAGGCCATGCACCGTTCCATCGACTTGCTGCTGTCCTTCCAATTGCCCTACATGTTTCTTACCCACTACAGCCGCGTTCACGATGTGGTGCGTCTGGGCCAGGATATGCATCGCCTGATCGATGCCCATGTGGCCCTGGTCGAAGGTGTAAGCACGACGGGGGAGGAGCGCCAGGCCGAATTGGTGAATGGCATCAACCAGTTGCTCTTTGCCGAAGCCGAGCGCTATGGCTGGACCCTTCCCCAGGCCCAGTTGCTCGACATCTTTGCCTTGGACATCGAACTGAATGCCCAGGGCCTGGCCTTCTGGAAAGACAATCGCTAACCCTGCTGCGAAAGTTCAGCCGATCAGCCGTCGCCGCCAGAAAGCTGCCAGCATGATGGCGGCGATGACGCCCATGATCCCCATGGCGTACCAGAAGCCTTCCGGTGCCTCCAGCCAGGGCATGGTGTGGAAATTCATGCCGAAAATGCCGGCAATCAGGGTTGCCGGCATGAAAATGGTGGCCACCACCGTCAGCGCCCGTACTTCCAGGTTGACCCGGTTGCTCACGGCGGAGAGGTAAATATCCAGAAGTCCGGTGAGCAGATCCCGGAGATCCTCCAGGGATTCAATCAAGTGCACCGTGTGGTCATAGACGTCCCGTAGGTAAAGCACTGTTTCTGCGCGGAAGAAGCCTTCATGGCTGCGCAGCAGCACATTCAGCACCTCCCGCAGGGGCCAGATGGCCCGCCGCAGGGTCGTCACCTGGCGCTTGTGACGATGGATGGACTGCAACACGCCTGGGCGCGGCCGGCGGTTGATGAGGCTGGCCTCCAGAACCTCGGCATGGTCTCCCACCTGCTCGACCAGCCCGAAATAGCGATCTACCAGAGAGTCGAGTAGCGAATAGGCTAGATAGTCGGCGCCCAGCCGTCGAATCTGATTGCGGTTGGCGTGCAGCCTTTCCCGCAGGGCGTGGAAAGTGCCAGACGGGCGCTCCTGGAAGGTCAGCACGAAATCGTGGCCCAGGATGACGCTCACCTGATCGCTGGCCAACTGATGGCTGCGCGGGTGGTAGTCGAACAGGCGGCCCACCAGATACAGGTAATCACCGTAGTCATCCACCTTGGGGCGCTGATCGGTGTTGAGAATGTCCTCCAGCACCAGGGGGTGAAGGCCGAAACGTTCGCCGATGGCTGCCATTAGCCCCGCATCCTGCAAGCCGTAGACATTGAGCCAAAGTATGGCGCCCGGGCGCCGTTGCAGCGCGCGAACTGCCGCCTCTCCGGCCAACTCCTGGGGATAGATGCCGGCCGGATCATACTCAAGCAGGTCCAGGCTGGGCGTGTCGGTCTTGACGTCGCCCAGATGGATCAGGGCCCCCGGGGCCAGGCCGGACTTCTTTGATCGTAGCTTTTTGTCGTGGCTCATGATGACCTCATGGTAGCAGGGGGCGCGCTACGGCTGCCAGCCTCCGCCGACCGGTCAACGTGTATCATCCGAGCCGCCATGACTGATTCCGCCTCTACCCCACCCCTGCCGCTTTCCCCCGACTACGAACGCCGCTTCGGTGGTGTGGCGCGCCTTTACGGAAACGCAGCCCTGGCGCGCTTCCGCAGCGCCCACGTCTGTGTAGTGGGCATTGGTGGTGTCGGCTCCTGGACGGTGGAAGCCCTTGCCCGCAGCGGTGTGGGAGCCCTGACCCTGGTGGATCTGGATCACATTGCCGAATCCAATATCAACCGCCAGCTCCACGCCCTCGATAGCACCCTGGGCCAGGCCAAGATCGAAGCCATGGCGGCGCGGATTCATCAAATCAATCCGGACTGCCAGGTGGTCGGTGTAGATGACTTTGTCGCGCCTGACAATCTGGATACCCTGCTGGGGGGCTTGCCCGCCGTGGATGTGCTGGTTGATGCCATTGATGGCGTGCGGGCCAAGACGGCCCTGCTCGCCTGGTGTCGCGGCCGTGGCATCACGGTGGTCACCTGCGGCGCCGCCGGTGGCCAACTGGACCCCTGCCGTATACGTGTTGAAGACCTTGCCCGTACTACCCAGGATCCGCTGCTGGCCAAGGTGCGGGGGCAATTGCGGAAATTCCATGGCTTTCCCCGGGATGCCAAGAAGAAATTTGCCATTGCCGCCGTCTATTCCGAGGAGCCCCTGCGCTATCCCGATGCGGCCTGTGCGCCCCCCGGTGGTGGTGGCGCTCCGCTGAACTGCGCCGGGTTCGGCTCCGCCGTTGCCGTTACCGCCAGCTTTGGGCTCACAGCGGCCTCGGTTGCCCTGGGGAAATTGGCCGCCACGGCCCCGGCGGCCTGACCTTTCTCCAGGCCTATTCAGGCCGCCTCTACCTGACGGCGGATGACGGCATTGAACGGGCCGATCCATTCCGGGGCGAACTGCTTGTCGCAGGCGTTGACCTCGGCAATGGCCCGCAGGATGGAGCGGGTATGCCCCCGCTGGCTATGTTTCAGGGTGACCGCCTCAAATGCATCCGCAATGGCCAAAATCTTGGCGCCGTCGCTAATGGCGTGGGCCGGCAGGCCCCGGGGGTAACCTCCGCCGTCCGGCATCTCATGGTGTTCCGCCACCATCCGGGCCGCCTCGCCCCAGCCTTCCATCCGCTCCAGTAGTCCCGCCGCTTGCAGTGGATGCTCCTGCATGGCCCGTTTTTCCTCCTCGCTCAGGCGCCCCTGCTTTAGCCAGACCGACTCTGGCACGAACATCATGCCAATATCGTGCATGTACACGGCCGCTGCCAGTTGCACCGGGTCCACCGGCTTGCCCGCCTCCGCATTGGTTTCCAGGGCCAGCTTGAGTACCCGGGCGCTACGCCCTTTGAACAAGGCGGAGCGGGCCTCGTACTGTTGGGCCAGGGTGCGGAAGAAGCGCAGGTCGTTGGCCAGATGCTCATTGCTGCGTACTGTCGGTGCTGCCTGCCGGTGTGGCTGCCCGAGATTGGCAACAGGCTGGAAGCCAGTCACCGCCTCGATCAGGTCGGCGCTGCAGCGGTCTGCCTGGGGCGGTTCGCAAGCCCCCAGGGCATCCAGCCCCTGCATCAGCTGGTTCAGGCGCAGGTTTTCGACGGAGCGGCCGGTGCCGATGGCGTCCACCGCCAGTTCCAGGCGGTCCAGGGCCAGCAGTATGGCTTCCCCAATCAGGTCGGAAAAAGCCAGTTGTCCTTCCCGCAAGCGGGATAGGACCGATTCGATGGGATGGGCGATGCGCACCGCCAGATCCAGTTTACACAGGGCGGCATCGCCCTTGATGGTATGCACGGCCCGGAACAGGTCAGCCAGGACGGAGCGGTCGTCCGGTGCCTTTTTCAGCCGGGCAATATCCCGCTCGATGGCGGGAATATGGTCGCCCAGGGCATCCACAAAATCCTGGAAGATTTCCGGGTCGGGAATCAGCGGATTAAAAGGCTTCTTGCCGGTCATGGAACGTCTCCCCATTTCAGTTATGGTTGTAGGCTTGCACGTCCCTGGCAGTGTAATCCTCCAACCAGGATTCTGGTCAGCAACAATATCGCTTATGGCATATCAATTAATTTTAATATACGTCAAAAACGACGGCCCGCCGGGCAGCGATAATATGCAATAACCGTACGTTTTATAGGGATTTGTCATGTCTGTCGTTATGCCCTGGCTGCCGCAATATGAACTCGGCTGCACCCCCATGGATGATACCCACCGGGAATTCGTGGAGTGGATCAATCGCCTGACTGAAGTTTCCGAAGGTGAGTTTTTGGCATCCTTCGACCAGTTCCTGGCCCATACCGTCGCTCATTTCGACCAGGAAAACCTCTGGATGGAGAAGTCCAGTTTCCCCCCCATCCACTGTCACGTGGACGAGCACCAGCGGGTACTCGCCACCTTGCAAAGCATCCGCCGCATGGTAGCCAAGGGGGACGTGGCCATTGGGCGCCGCGCTGCCGAAGAACTGGTCAGCTGGTTTGCCACCCACGCCGCCACCATGGATACCGCCCTGGCCGTCCACATGCGTAATGTCGGCTTCAGCCCGGCAGCCTTGGCAGCCTGAGCTTCACTCCCCCTCTTCTTTATCCCTGCTTCCGAGCCTTGTGCTTTGGGGCAGGCGGGGGCATGGTGGTTTCCGCTAGGCCAGAAACGGCGGCAAAACACCCATCCAGAGGGCATGCCTGACCCGGTGGGCAAGCATGTTCCAGCGCGCACTGGCGTTGCGTCTGATCAGTCATGACCATGGCGTGTGCCGCTTCACAGCGACTGATGGGGCCGTCAAAGAAACTCATGATGTTCTCCCTTTTTATTCGTAAAACCCTGCTTCCAATATAGGCATTGTTTGCCCGGCTTGCCTGGAAAAAGCTCGTCACGACAACACTTTGGGAGTAAAGTACGCCCTTCCCGTTGGAAGCCCCCGTGTTGCACATCGTCTGTAACGCGCTTCTTATTTCCCTGATTGTCTGTAATGGCTAGGCCTGCAAAGGCGTTGTAAGTCCATTGGCATCATGGCGGAGCCCGCTGAAGGGCTCGAGAGAGGTTCAACAGGCCTGAAAGACCCCGGAAAAGCTGTAGGGACAGCTGGAACAGTAGGGTCGGCAGGGGCCGAACGGGTAGATGCTGCATTGACAGGGCGTATGCGCCGCTGGTCGACGCAGTTGTGGCCGCCGGGCCGCGTCATAGGCGGATTCCGGTGGATGTGGGCGCCTCGGCTTTTCCGGGGCTTGGTCGGGTCAATGTGACCCCAAATTGGCGGGCGACTCCCTGCGCTTGACCTTGGCTGCTTCGCGCGGCCTCTCCTCATTACTGGAAGCTCCATGACATCCTCTGTCGACACCTTTGCCCAATTGGGCCTTTCCGAACCTATTCTCCAGGCCCTGAGCGACGTGGGTTACGAAACCCCCTCCTCCATCCAGGCCGAATGTATTCCCCTGCTGATGGAAGGCAAGGACCTGCTGGGTATGGCCCAGACCGGCACCGGCAAGACCGCCGCCTTCGCCCTGCCCCTGCTGCAGAAGCTGGATGTGTCCCAGCGCTTCCCCCAGGCCCTGGTGCTGGCGCCCACCCGCGAGCTGGCCATTCAGGTCGCCGAAGCCTGTCAGAAGTACGCCAAGCACATGCCCGGTTTCCACGTCCTGCCCATCTACGGCGGCCAGAGCCTCGGCATTCAGCTGAAGCAGTTGCAGCGCGGCGCCCACGTCATCATCGGCACCCCGGGCCGGGTCATGGACCACCTGGAGCGCAAGAGCCTGGATCTCTCCCAGCTGAAGACCCTGGTGCTGGACGAGGCCGACGAAATGCTGCGCATGGGCTTCATCGACGACGTCGAATGGATCCTCGAACACATTCCCGCCGAGCGCCAGACCGCCCTGTTCTCCGCCACCATGCCGGAGCAGATTCGCCGCGTCGCCCAGAAGTACCTGCGGGACCCCCAGGAAGTAAAGATCAAGGCTGCCACCAGCACTGTCTCCGCCATTCAGCAGCGCTACTGGCAGGTTTCCGGCCTGCACAAGCTGGATGCCCTGACCCGCATCATGGAAGTGGAAGACAGCCTGGACGCCGCCATCATCTTCGTGCGCACCAAGACCGCCACCGAAGAGCTGGCCCAGAAGCTGGAAGCCCGTGGCTACGCCGCTGCCGCCCTGAACGGCGACATGAACCAGGCCAACCGCGAACGCGTCATCGAACAACTGAAGAGCGGCGGCCTGGACATCGTCATCGCCACCGACGTGGCCGCCCGCGGCATCGACGTGCCCCGCGTCAGCCACGTCATCAACTACGACATTCCCTACGATGTGGAAGCCTATGTGCACCGCATCGGCCGTACCGGCCGCGCCGGCCGCACCGGCACCGCCATCCTCTTCGTCTCCCCGCGGGAAATGCGCATGCTGCGCACCATCGAACGGGTGACCCGGCAGAACATCTCCCCCCTGCGCCTGCCCACCAAGCAGGATGTGGCCGACCGTCGCGTCACCCAGTTCAAGCAGCAGATCATCAAGACCCTGGAAGCCGGCGAACTGTCCTTCTTCGAAGAGGTGGTGACCCAGATCGAGGAAGAAGCCAACGTGGGCGCCCACGAAGTGGCCGCCGCCCTGGCCTTCCTGGTGCAGAAGTCCCGCCCCCTGCAGATGCCGGAAAAGGAAGTGCGCAGCTTTGAAAGCGATGCGGAAGGCCGCCCCGAGCGCAAGGAGCGCTTCGAGCGTCCCGAACGCGGTGAGCGTTTCGAACGCAAGGATCGTCCCGAACGGGCTGACCGTGCCGAGCGCACTGAGCGCCCGGACCGCGGCGAGCGTCCCGATGCCAAGAAGGGCAAGGGCCGCGACCTGGGCAACGTGGCCAACATGGTGCGCTACCGCATCGAGGTGGGCCGCAACCAGGGCGCTACGCCGAAGGACATCGTCGGCTGCATCGCCAATGAAGCCGACATCCAGAGCCGTTACATCGGCCACATCGCCCTGTTCGACGAGTATTCCACCGTGGAACTGCCGGACAGCCTGCCCAAGGATGCCCTGATGATGCTCAAGGAAGTGGAGATCAAGCAGTGTCCCCTGCTCATCCACCGCCTCGATGGTGAATCCGAAGTCATCGCCCCGCCCCGTCGCAAGTGGGGTGGCGATGTGGATGGCAACCGGGCACCCCGCAGCAACGCGCCCGGCGGCAAGGGCGGCTTCAGCAAGCCCGGCTTCGGCAACAAGAAGCCCGGCGGTGGCGGCGGTTTCGGCGGCAACAAGCCGCCGGCCAAGCGTCGCACGCCCCGGGAAGGTTGATCCGGCGGCAAGGTGAGGGAAGGGGCGGGGCGGGTTGTAGCCCCCCGCCGCTTTTCCCGCAGTAGCAAGATAAACGGGGCGCCATGGCGCCCCGTTTTCATGTCGGGCGGAATCGCCCGGCGGAAGGTTGTTCCGTCTTACTTCTGGCGCGAGGTGCACATGATGGTGGCCTCGCCCTCGATGACCGGCTTGCCGTTCACCGTGCACACCGTATCCAGGATCACCCGCTTCTTCTCAACGATCACTTCCTTCACCGTCACCGTAGCGGTCACGGTATCGCCGGGGCGCACGGGCGCCTTGAACTTCAGGGTCTGGCCCATATAGACGCTGCCCGGGCCGGGCAGGCGGGTGCCGAGCACGGCGGAGATGAAGCCGACGGAGAGCATGCCGTGGGCGATGCGGCCACCGAACATGGTGGTTTTGGCAAATTCCTCATTCAGATGCACCGCGTTGGTA
This sequence comes from Azospira sp. I13, assembly GCF_003112695.1. Taxonomy (GTDB): domain Bacteria; phylum Pseudomonadota; class Gammaproteobacteria; order Burkholderiales; family Rhodocyclaceae; genus Azospira. The sequence goes on along the minus strand of NZ_BFBP01000002.1, from coordinate 520,604 downwards.
TCGGTGGAAATGCCGGCAAACAGCACAATGTCCGCCTCCGTCACCGTCTTCGCCATGCTGGCGCTCATGCCGGGTTGCAGGTCTTCGATGTCGTAGCCGTTCAGTGCATTCATTCATTCTTCTCCGATTATTGTAGGGTCACACATCCGGCCCGCCTCACAACCTCCCGGGCCTTCGCAACCATGATAGTCCCACCATGTGACAAATAGTTTTGCTATGCAGCATAAGGGCCCGGGAGCGGCGGCCGGGCGGCACGAATTGCCGTGACGGCGGCGCCTCCTGCCGTTGCCGGAAGAAGGACCGGAGAGGGCGCCGAGAGAAGGCGCTGCGCGATGCCCGGGAACTGCCCGAAAAGGCAGCAGGGACGCGGACATGCCCGGTATGCCGCGCCCCGCTTCGCTTCCCGGGGTGGCATTGCGGAGAATGGCGTCCCTATTGCCTCTCCAGGGGGCTCTTTGCCAGCGTCCATCGCTATCGCTCCCTGACGCCATCTGGTGTACCGTGGCGGCTCTGGCGGCCCGCTTTTTGCAAGGCTTGCACCATCAGAACTCATTGCCGCAGCAGGAGGCCCTATGTCGATACAAGGAAAACCGGATGCGGGGCTGGACCTGGCCCTGCGCATCGCCACCCTGCGGGCCCAGACCCTGCCAACCGCCGCAGGCACCCAGGGCGCCGACAGCACCGGCTTTACGGCCCTGCTGGCTTCCCTCAAGACGCCGCCCCAGGCCGAATTGCCCGCAGCCCTGCAGCAGACCAAAGCCGTCGCCCAGGCCGGCGGTACCTCGACCCTCTCGCCCACGGGCCGCAACATGGCCCTGTTCGACCCCGAATCCGCCTATCGCATGATGAGCGAGATCAACTACCGCAACGTGCTCTACAAGGGGCAGTTCGCAGAACTGAGCCAGATGCAGACAGCCCTGGGGTCGGCGGCCGACGCCGGCACCGCCCTGGGCAGCATCAATGCCGGCAGCAGTGACGAGGCCATCCGCCAGAAGCTGGAGCAGTTTGTCAGCGACTACAACGCCTGGCGCACCGGCTTCGACGAAGACATGCAGCAGGGCGGCCTGCTGGCCGGCACCCAGGCGGCCCAGGTGGCCGGCTACGAGCTGGAGCAGAGCGTGCAGAATCCCTTCAACGGCGCCGCTGCCGGCTTCTCCGGCATGGAGTCCCTGGGCCTCAGCATCGACCCGGTGAGCAAGCAGGCCGTGCTTGATGGCCCCCGGCTCACCCAGGCCCTGGCGACCAACCGGGAGGGCGTGGTGGCGACGGTGCAGGAGTTCAGCGGCAACTTCGTCAAATCCACCGAGCTGCTGACCTCCTCCAACAACTTCTTCGATCGCCAGCTGGATAACCTGAGCCGGGCCATCACCTTCATCGCCGACAACCAGTCCTCCCTGCAACAGGAATTCGGCCTGGGCGATCCCTATCAGCCGACCGGCAAGCTGGCGGCGGCCCTGGCCGCCTACGAGCGGATGCTGGCCTAGGCCAGGCCGCCGACGATGGCGCCGAGGCGGCGCAGGGCGGCGTCGATGGCCGGGGTGTAGGGGGCGCCGCAGTTGAGGCGGAGATAGCCGTCGAAGCGGTTGGAGTTGGAGAACATCAGCCCCGGCGCAATGAAGATGCCTTCGCCCAGGGCCCGTTCAAAAACCTCCCGGGAGGAAACCCCGGGCGGCAGCTGCACCCACAGGGCCAGCCCGCCCTGGGGCCTGGCGGCCAGGGTGCCGGCGGGAAAATACTCAAGCACCGCCTCCGTGGTGCGCCGGCGCTGGCTGCCGAGGGCCGCCCGCAGGCGCCGCAGGTGGCGGTCGTAGGCGCTGGAGCCCATGAAGTCGGCGGCCGCCAGCTGCCCCAGGGCCTCGTTCTGCCGGCTCTGGGCGTACTTCAGCATCTCCACCCGGGCCTGCCAGCGACCGGCGCTGATCCAGCCCAGGCGCAGCCCCGGCGCCAGCACCTTGTGCAGTGAGGCGCAGTGGATGACGCCGCCCTGCCGGTCCCAGTGCTTGAGGGCCGGCAGAACCGTATCGTCCTCCCCCAGGGGGCTGTAAGTGTCGTCCTCGATGAGGGCAATCTCCCGCGCAGCGCAGAGGGCCACCAGCCGTGCCTTGTGGGCCTCGGGCATGGTGCAGCCGAGGGGGTTTTGCAGGTGGGGCACCACCACCAGGGCGGCGATGGGGCCGTAATGGTCGCAGGCCAGTTCCAGGGCTTCCAGGGACAGGCCGGTCTGGGGACTGGTGGGGATTTCCAGGGCCTTCAGCCCGAGAGTTTCCAGCACCTGCAGCAATCCGTAGAAAGTGGGCGATTCCACCGCCACCGTGTCGCCGGGCTGGGTCACGGCCCGCAGGGCCAGGTTGAGGGCCTCCATGCAGCCCTGGGTGACGACGATTTCTTCCGCCCTCAGGTTCATGCCCGCCTCCAGGGCGCGCCGGGCCAGCACCTGGAGAAAATCCGGACAGCCGTTGGGCGGCGGAGCGCTGACCAGCAGGTCCGGATGCCGCCGCAGGGCCCGGGCCGCCGCCAGGCGCAGGGCCTCGCCCGGATACAGTTCGGGGGCGCTGCGGGCGCTGGAAAAATTCACGCTGACCGGCTGCTGGCGGCCCCGGGCGATGATTTCCGAGACCCGGCCGTGGATGCCGACGAACTGGGCCGGGTCCGGCAACTGGCCGGCCCGGGGCTCGCTCGGCAGAGGCCCGGCCGGGCGGGCAGGGCGGCGGACGAAATTGCCGGAACGGGGCCGCGCCTCCAGCCAGCCTTCCTGTTCCAGCTGACGGCACACCTGCACCGCCGTGCTCAGACTGACGCCGTGACGGCCCATGAGGGCGCGTACCGAGGGGAAGCGGTCGCCCACCAGCAGGGAGCCGTGGGCGATGGCCTCCCGGTAGTGGGCGGCGAGACGCTGGTAGAGGGGGAGGGGGGTATCCATGGGCCCATGTTCTCCTGGGGCGGGGGCGGCAGCCAGATATAGATGGCCGGGATTCGCACCATAACAGATGCAAAAACTGCCCGTCTGTTGTGGTTCTCCCGGAGCGCCTCTGTGCCTGCCGCCCTGTTGCAGCCCTCTCTAGCATGGAGGCCATCTCATCAACGTGTGGAGAACGGTCATGGAACAGGGGCAGAGGCAGCCGCAGTCGGTGCGGCAGTTGTGGCGGGTGCGGCAAGGGCCGCAACAACAGGAGTCGCAACAGCAGGCGCCGCAGGCGCCCCCCATCATCCTGGCCGCCGGCGCCGTGATGCAGCAGGCGGTACAGCCAGGCTGCCGCCTGCGGGTGCTGCAGGGGCGGGTGACGGTGCTGGGGCCGCCCCGCTGGCTGGGCGGCCGGGTGTGGTGGCCGGAACGGGGGCTGGCGGCGGCAGGATGGTGCGACTGGTCGCAACACGGCATCGTCGAATTGCGGGGGGAGGGCGGCGGTGCCACGCTGCTGTGGTTGCCGCCCGAGCCCTACACCCTGTCCTGGCGGCGTGCCTACAGGGCGATGCAGGCCTGGCTGTCGCAGGCACTGCCGGCAGCGATCCAGCGCCGGGTCAGGCGCCGTGCCAGTCCTTCGGCCCAGGCCGGCAGCCCCGGCCAGTAATGGCGGGGGCGGCGCGCCAGGCCGCAGCGGTAGAGGTGCGCATCCGCCTGCCATTCCAGGGCCGGGCAGGGCCCCAGGCGCTGGCGGAAGCGTAGCCGGGCCAGGGGGCAGGTCTCCGCTGCACAGCAGACCCCACAGCCGTTACAGGGCTGGCCGGCTATGGGTTTGGGCGGTGCCTGGCGGTGCAGGTGGATGGTCTGGGTGTGCATGGAGGGGGCGGCGGGGGGCGTTGCGGCTGGGCCAAGACTGCCGGGTTGGCGGCATCCGTGTGCCCGCCTCGCTTAGGGTCGGGCCAGGAACAGCTCCGGGTCTACGGCCGAGCCGTTGAGGAACACCGCCCAGTGCAGATGGGGGCCGGTGACCCGGCCGGTGGCGCCCACCGCGCCCAGGCTGTCGCCCTGAGCGACGCGCTGGCCTTCCTTCACCGTTACCCGGGAAAGGTGCATGTAGGCGCTGATCAGGCCCTGGCCGTGGTCCACGAAAACCGTGTTGCCGTTGAAGAAGTAGTTGCCCGTATTCACCACCACGCCGTCGGCCGGGGCGGCCACCGGGGCGCCGGTGCCCACCGCCACGTCCAGCCCGGCATGGGGTCGGCGCGGTTCGCCGTTGAAGAAGCGGCGCAGGCCGAAGCGGGACGACAGCGGCCCCTTGGCCGGCAGGGCAAAGGCGGTGGCCGGCGGCGGACTGGTAAAGCGGTGCTTGATCTGGTCCTGGATGACCTGCTCCCGCTCAATGCGGATTTCATCCTCCGGCGCCGGATTGACGTGGCGCGGGTTTTTCACCGTCAGCCGCTGCACCGGGTAGTCCTTGGGCTGTACCGCCACGTTGAGGCTGAGCCGCTTGCCTCCCGTCTCCACGTTGATGGCCAGGGGGCCGGGGAGGGTATCCAGGGGAATGCCCACCAGGGCCAGCCAGCGGCCGTTTTCACGGATCACCGCCAGGGGCGAATCCCCCAGACTGGCCCGGGGCGCCTGCTCGGCCGCGCCTTCCAGGGGCACCACGGCGACGCCGCCGGGCACCGGGCTGTGGCGGGGAGCGGCCTGGGCCAGGGGGGCGGCGAGCAGGGAAAGCGCGAGGGCCGCCGGAGCGGCCAGGAAAGTCAGAGATGGGCGGCGGAGAAGGTATCGCACTGCTTGGGGTCGCCAGATTCGAAGCCCTTGCGGAACCAGCGCACACGCTGGGCCGAGGAGCCATGGGTGAAGGTTTCGGGCACTACGGTGCCCCGGGATTGTTGCTGCAGCGTGTCGTCGCCGATGGCGGCGGCGGCCGTCAGGGCCTGTTCCAGTTCGCCCGGCTCCAGGATGTGGCGCAGGCTGTCGGCCCGCTGGCCCCAGACCCCGGCAAAGCAATCCGCCTGCAGTTCCTGGCGGACGGAGAGGGCGTTGCCGTGGGCTTCGTCGCCGCGGCGGCGGGCGGCATCCACCTTGCCGGAGATGCCCAGCAGGTTCTGCACGTGGTGGCCCACTTCATGGGCGATGACGTAGGCCTGGGCGAATTCGCCGGGGGCGTGAAAGCGCTGCTTCAGCTCCCGGTAGAAGGCCAGGTCGATATACACCTTGTGGTCCCCGGGGCAGTAGAAGGGCCCCATGGCGGCCTGGCCGGTGCCGCAGGCGGTGGGCGTGGCGCCGCTGAAGAGGACCAGCTTGGGGTCCTGATACTGCTGGCCCGACTCCCGGAAAATGCCTTGCCAGGTGTCTTCGGTGGAGGCCAGCACCTTGCGTACGAAGCGGCTCATCTCGTCGTCCGCCGGTGGCCGCTGGGCGGCGCTGCTGTGTTGGGTTGGGGCCGGCGCTTCTTCCAGCATACCCAGCAGGCTCAGGGGATTGATGTTGAGGAAGTAGCTGGCCACCAGCACCAGCAGGATGCCGCCGAGGGACAGGCTGCCGCCCCCCGCCAGCCCGCCGCCGAAGCTTTCGCCGCGGCGGTCTTCCACATTGTCGCTTTCCCGTTCGTCGTCCAGGCGCATGGCGGTTCTCCGGGCTGGGGGCGCGTATGGCGCTCAGCGGTGGCGGTTGATGGCGTCCCGGGTTTCCTGGGCCACCCGGCGGGCGGCGTCGGCGTAATCCTCGCCCTTGCCGGCGTAGAGGATGGCACGGGAGGAATTGATCATCAGGCCGGTGCCGCCGACAGTCCTGCCCGCCTTGACGGTGGCCTCGATGTCGCCGCCCTGGGCGCCGATGCCAGGCACCAGCAGGGGCAGGTCGCCGGTGATTTCACGCACCCGGGCGATCTCGGCGGGGAAGGTGGCGCCCACCACCAGGGCGCACTGGCCGGTGGTGTTCCACTCCGAGGCCACCAAGCGGGCGACGCGCTCGAACAGCTTTTCGCCCCCGCTGTTGCCAATTTCGAGGAACTGCAGGTCGCTGCCGCCCGGGTTGGAGGTGCGGCAGAGCAGGATGACGCCCTTGTCCGGGTAGGCCAGGTAGGGTTCGACCGAGTCCCGGCCCATGTAGGGGTTGATGGTGACGGCGTCGGCCTTGAAGCGCTCGAAGGATTCCACGGCGTACTGCTCGGCGGTGCTGCCGATGTCGCCCCGCTTGGAATCCAGAATCACCGGAATGCCCGGGTGCTTTTCATGGATGTGGGCGATCAGGGACTCCAGCTGGTCTTCGGCGCGGCGGGCGGCGAAGTAGGCAATCTGGGGCTTGAAGCTGCACACCAGATCGGCGGTGGCATCCACGATGGTCTTGCAGAATTCGAAGATGGCGTCGTTGCGCCCCTGCAGGTGGGCGGGAAACTTGGCCGGGTCCGGGTCCAGGCCGACGCAGAGGAGGGAATCGTTCTTCTGCCAGGCGGCGGCGAGGGTCTGGGTGAAAGTCATGGTGTTCAACTCGGTGAGCGGTGGGAAGCAAGACGGCCGGCGGCCAGGGCGCGCGGGGCAGCTATTGTACCGCCGGGCTCAGGCTTGACCCAAGGCAGGTGCTGGCCTCAGGCCCGGATGGCGCGGTTGCGGCCTTCGGCCTTGGCTCGGTAAAGTCCGTCGTCGGCCCGGCGCAGGGTGGCATCGAGGGATTCGCCAAGCTGGAATTCGGTATAGCCCAGGCTGATGGTGATGCTCACGTCTTCAAGCCCGGCCTCGGAAAGGCGGGCCTCGCCGATGCCCTGGCGGATGCGCTCGACCAGGGGTGCGGCATCGTCGACATTGCAGCCGGGGAAGAGCATGAGGAATTCTTCACCACCCCAGCGGGCGCAGACGTCGTACTCCCGCAGGTTGGCCCGCAGGATGTCGGCCACCGCCGCCAGGGCCGCATCGCCGACGGCGTGGCCGTGGGTGTCGTTGATGGCCTTGAAACGGTCAATGTCGGCCAGGGCGATGCAGAAGCGACCGCTGGTGCGGGTTACCAGAGCGATCTCCTGGGTCAGGCGCTCCTGCATGAAGCGGCGGTTGGGCAGGCCGGTCAGCTCGTCCTGAATGGAAATGGTGTGCAGGCGCTCGTTCAGTTCCCGCAGCATGACCTGGTACTGGTCGCTGATGCGCACGATCTTTTCGATCTGGCGCACTTTGCGCTGGTAGTTCTCGGCGTAGGAATCCCCCCGGTCCCGCTCGGCCCGCTGGAACTGGTCCGAGATGTGGGTCAGCCGGTCCAGCAGGCGCTGCTGGGTGCGGTAGCGGTCGAAAAGCGCCTGCAACAGGGGCAGCAATTCCCCGACGTCGGGGGCCTCGCCCCGCAGGGCGGCCTCGATGCGCGCTTCCAGGTCCGGGGTGTCGCTCACGGTCAGGCCTTGGGCACGATGTCGAAGGGGAAGGTGCAGTCTTCCTTGAACTCCTCGGCCAGTTGGCCGACCCGCTCGTTGGCGGCCTCGTAGGCCCAGCGGGCGGCGACCTGGAGGCCCTTGCGGTGGGCGTCTTCCATCAGGTCCAGGATGTCCATGAGGGCGCGGATGCTGCTGGTGTTGAGGTAGAGCAGTTCCAGTTCCAGCTTGAGGGGGCGCTGGCCGGCCTTGAGAAAGGCGGTGACCCAGTCGATCAGGGGCTGGAACAGTTCGAAGGAATTCTCCGGGTAGGAGTCGCCCTTCATGGTGACGGTGCCGGCGGTCCCGTCCGCGAAAATGGCGGGGCTGGCGCTGGTCTGGGGAATGTCGAGGTTGTCCATCTTGTAACTTTCCTAAAGCACGACCCGCAGGCTGAAGAAGGCGCGCTGGTCTCCCAGGGGGCGCAGGCTGCATTCGAGGGGGGCGGCGGCCTTGCGCGCCATGTCGATGAGGCCCAGGCCGGCGCTGCCGGCCAGTTCGTCCCGGGGCTGGCGCAGCTGGGTCTTGAAGGCGGCCTTGAGGCCGTCCTTGTCGAGCTGGGCCAACTGGGCCACCCGGCCCACCAGGGCTTCGCCGTCGCCGGTTTCCACCACGTTGCCGGCGCTCACCACGTAGCGTCCCTCTTCATTGCGGGAGACGAAGACGCTGGCGGTTTCCCGGGCCAGATCGGGGCGGTTCTGGGTGTAGCGGCGGATGTTCTGGGTCATCTCGATATACACCGAGAAAACGTCGGAAACCGCCGAGGGGGATTCCTGCAACCCTTCCATGTGCTTGCGCAGGGCCGCGCCAATTTCCTCGATGAGGGTGGCGGTGATGGGGCCGTTGAAGCAAAGCATGATGCGCTCGCGGTTGAAAATCTCCCGCAGCGCGAAAATGTCGAGGGCGGTTTCCGGTTGGGCCATGGTTTCTCCTTGGGTCGCCTATCTTAACTTAACGCCGATCGTCGAAACGGAATGCGAGGATGGTGATGTCGTCCCGCTGGGGGTGCTGGCCCTGGTAGTCCTGCAGGGCGCGGGCCAGGGCTTCCTTCTGGGCTTCCAGGGGCAGGCCGGCGTGCTGCCGCACCCAGTCGGTGAGGCGGCTGGCGCCGAAGCCGTAGCCCTGCTCGCCGCCGGCCTGGTCCAGCAGGCCGTCGCTGACCAGGTAGAAGCTGCGGCCCGGGGCCAGGGGCACCTGTACGTTCTGGTAGTCGCCGGCCTTGCGGTCATTGATGCCGCGGCGGTGGCCGGGCACTTCCTGGCAGTCGCTGCCGTCGCTCCAGAACAGGCCCAGGCGGGCACCGGAGAAGGTCACCTGGCGGCTGGCGAGATCGACGTAGGCCAGGCCCATGTCCATGCTGGTGGCGATCTGCCGCATCCGTTCGTCGTCGGGCAGCATGGCCCGGGCGGCGCTGTCGGTACGGCGCAGCAGGGCGGCGGGATCGTCCCAGGGAGTGTCGCTGGCGGCCACTTCCAGGGCGGCGTGGGCGATCATGGTCATGCAGGCGCCCGGCACGCCGTGGCCGGCGCAATCCACCACGCCGAAGAGGCAGCCCCGTTCGTCATGGCGGTAGAGGTAGAAGTCGCCGCCCACCACATCCCGGGGGCGCCACAGCACGAAGTACTGGCCCTGCAGGGTGGCATCCAGTGCCCGGTCGGGGAGGATGGCGTTCTGGATCAGGCTGGCGTAGCGGATGCTGTCGGTGACCTTGCGGTGGGCTTCGGCCAGCTCCCGGGTGCGCTCGGCCACCAGCCGCTCCAGGTTGTCGGAGTGCTCGCGCACCTGCTGGGTCATGGTGTCGAAGGCCCGGGTCAGCTCGCCGATTTCATCGTCCCGAGGGGATTGCAGGCGCTCGTCGTAATGGCCGGCGCCGATGCGTCGCACGGCGGCGGTGAGCTGGGCCAGGGGGCGGAGCACCAGGCGGTTCAGCCCGGCGGTGTAAACCCCCACCAGCAGCGCCAAGAGCAGTAGGGTGCCGAGCAGCAGGCCGGTGGACAGGCGGGCATCGAAGACCCGGCTGGTATCCAGATCCACCGCGGTGAGCACGGTCCAGCGCAGGGAGGGGATGTAGGCGGCGGCCGCCAGGCTGGGGGCGCCTTCAAGGCGCAGCCGCAGGGTAGCCGTACTTTCGTCATCGTCGGCCATGGCCGAGGCCAGGGCCTGGCGCAGGGCTTCCTGGTCGGTGGTACGTTCCACCAGGCGGAAGACAGTCTTTTCCGAATTTTGCTTGCCCGCCGTGGCGTATTCCATGCGGCGGGTATCCGGGTGGGCGACGATGGTGCCGTTCTGGTCCAGGATCATGGTGACCACCCCGGGCTCCCGGTTGGCCAGCACGTTGGCGAGGAAGCGGCTCAGGTTGAGGCCCGTGCCGGCGATGCCCAGGGGGCGGGCCTGTTCGTCATGGACGACGATGTTGATCCAGACATTGGTGACCTGCAGCTTCTTGTCGAAATCCACGTTGAGGCTGTAGCCCTGGTTCTTCTTCAGGGTGGCGAAGAACCAGGCGTCGTCCGGATTGCCGGGGCTGGCGGTATAGCGCATGGCCGCCCGGGGAGCGGCCTCCGGGTCGGCGAAGTAAAAATGGTGGCTGCTGGCCAGGGCGGCGAAATAGCTCTGGTCGGTGAAGGCCCGGCGGAAGCCTTCGCCTTCCTTGAAGAAACGGTCGGCCTTGGTGGGGTTCTGCTCGTCGGCCATCCATTCCCGCAGCACCGTCGATTCGGCGAAGCGCTGGGAGAGCGCCATCTCCCGGCCCACGGCGGAGAGGATGCGCTGCTTGGTCAGCTGGGCCTGGTTGCGGGCCAGGGCGGTGCCCAGGTTCTGGCGGATGTCGTCGGCCACGTAATGGCCGATGAGCACCGCCGCCAGCACCACCACGCCGGTGGTGGCCAGCAGCAGGGCGACCGTCTTGCCCCGCAGGCTGCGGCCAGGGCGGGAAGGCGGGGCGGCTTGCGGAGGCGTGGACTCGGCAGGCTTGGACATGGGGCTCCCTTTACTGATCGCTGTCGCCGGATGGCGGCGACGTCGGTGGCTCACGCCGCTGCTCGGCCTTCTGGCGCAGACGCTCGTTCTTGTCCTCGTTGGCGAAGCGGAAGCGGCCGGCGAGGACGCAGCCCTTCATGCCGGGATCGCAGGGCAGATCATTGACCTTGCCGCAGCGATCGTTGGATTCATGGGGGCAACCCCAGCCGCCGCCTGCCATCGCGTGCTCCTTGTCTGGCCTGTTCTGTCCGGGTGCCCTAGCCGGCCTTGCCCCAGGAGTCCTTGAGGGTCACGGCCCGGTTGAAGACCGGGGCGCCGGCCTGGGAATCCACCCGGTCGGCAACGAAGTAGCCGTGGCGCTCGAACTGGAAGCGCTGCTCCGGCTGGGCGTCCTTGAGGGCCGGTTCCAGCTGGGCGGTGATGGTCACCTTGGAGGCCGGGTTGAGATCGTCGAGGAAGTTGCGTTCCAGTCCTTCCGCATCGCCTTCGCGCCGGGCACCGGGGGCCGCCACCTTGAACAGGCGGTCGTAGAGGCGCACTTCAGCGGTGTAGGCGTGGGGCACGGAAACCCAGTGCAGGTTGCCCTTGACCTTGTAGTTGTCGGCGCCGGGGGTGCCGGACTTGGAATCTTCCATGTACTCGCAGAGCACGGCGGTGACGTTGCCGGCGGCGTCCTTCTCGCAGCCGGTGCACTTCACCACGAAGCCGTAGCGCAGGCGGGCCATGTTGCCGGGATAGAGCCGGTGGTAGCCCTTGCTGGGCTCTTCCATGAAGTCCTCCCGCTCGATCCACAACTCCCGGGAGAAGGGCATGGAACGCTTGCCCAGTTCGGGCTTGAGCGGGTGGTTGGGGGCGAAGCATTCTTCGCTCTGGCCTTCCGGGTAATTGGTGATCACCAGCTTGAGCGGATCGAGCACGGCAACGCGGCGCTCATCCAGCTCGTTCATGGTGTCCCGCATGCAGTCTTCGAGCTGGCTGTAGTCGATGAGGGAGTCGGACTTGGAAACACCGACCCGGTCCATCAGCAGCTTGAAGCCTTCCGGGGTGTAGCCGCGGCGGCGGGCGCCCACCAGGGTGGGCATACGGGGATCGTCCCAGCCTTCCACGTGCTTTTCTTCCACCAGCTGGATCAGCTTGCGCTTGGAGAGCACCAGGTAGGTCAGGTTGAGGCGGGAAAACTCGTACTGGTGGGGCAGGGGACGCTGCAGCAGGCCGCCTTCGGCCAGGCGCTCCAGCAGCCAGTCGTAGAAGGGGCGCTGGTCCTCGAATTCCAGGGTGCAGATGGAGTGGGTGATGTTCTCCAGGGCATCCTCGATGGGGTGGGCGAAGGTGTACATGGGGTACACGCAGTACTTGTCGCCGGTGTTGTGGTGGGTCGCGTGGCGGATGCGGTAGATGGCCGGGTCCCGCAGGTTGATGTTGGGGGCCGCCATGTCGATCTTGGCGCGTACGATGTGGGCGCCATCCGGGAATTCGCCGGCCTGCATGCGCTTGAAGAGGTCCTGGTTCTCGGCCACGGTCCGGTCCCGATAGGGGCTGTTCTTGCCGGCTTCCGTCAGGGTGCCCCGGTTGGCGCGCATCTCCTCGGCGCTCTGGCTATCCACGTAGGCGTTGCCGGTGGCGATCAGGTACTCGGCGGCCTGGATCATCCAGGGGAAGTAGTTGGAGGCGTAATAGAGGTTCTTTTCCTGGGCATCCTCCCAGTTGAAGCCCAGCCATTTCACCGCGTCCACGATGGAATCCACGTATTCCTGCTCTTCCTTCTCCGGGTTGGTGTCGTCGAAGCGCAGGTGGCAGCGGCCGCCGTAATCCCGGGCCAGGCCGAAGTTGAGGCAGATGGACTTGGCGTGGCCGAAGTGCAGGTAGCCGTTGGGTTCCGGCGGGAAACGGGTGCGGATCTTCGCCGGGTCCAGGGCGCCGGCGGCGTGGTCGCTGGCCAGGCCGGGCTGGCCGGCCCAGTGGCGCTGGGCGTGCTTGCCGGCGGCCAGGTCGGCCTCGACGATGTTGCGGATGAAATTGGCGGCGGGGGCGGCGGGGGCCGCGTTCTTGTTGGGGTTGCTCACAGCAGGTTTTCCTTGAAGGGCTTTGGCGGCTATTTTAACCGGGGCGCCGGGGAAAAACCGCCTTGAGGCGGCGCTTTTCACAAGTCTTTTCGCAAGTAAAAGCCGCTAGAATCGGCGTTTCATTCAATCTGCGTGGAGTTTGGGCCGGCATGAACTGGAACGCCTTCTTTGCCATCGGTGCCGGTGCCGCCCTCGGGGCCTGGTCCCGCTGGGGCTTGGGCCTGCTACTCAACCCCCTTTTCGTCGCCGTGCCCCTGGGCACCCTGGCCGCCAATCTCATCGGCGGCTACCTCATTGGTGTGGCCCTGGGCGTCTTCCACAGTTATGCCCATCTTTCGCCGGTACTCAAGTTTTTCGTCATCACCGGCTTCCTCGGCGGCCTCACCACTTTTTCCAGCTTTTCCGGCGAAGTCATGGAGCGCCTGCTGGCCCAGCAGTACACCTGGGCCTTCGGCGCTATTGCCCTGCACCTGCTGGGCTCCCTGGCCATGACCTTCCTCGGCCTGTGGAGCGTGGGTGTGCATCGGGTTTGGCCCTGAGGGGCCGTTAGCGCGGCTTGTCGGTCGGGTCGGTGAGGGCGTTCTGGGGTGTCCTGGCCTGTTGCCAGGCTTCCCCCAGGGTGTGGGCGCCCGGGGCGAAGTGATGCAGGGCTGCGCCGCAACCGGTCACCAGCAGCCCGGTCAGGAGGAAGGGCAGCAGGGTCTGGCGCAGGGCGGTTTCCAGCCAGTGGCGCCTTTCCAGCCGGTGCAGGCGCCGGTAGAGGGTGGCCGCCAGGGTGCCGTCCAGCAATAGTTCGGCGAACAGGCTCGGCGCCGAGTAAACAATGAAGGCCGACGACAGCACCAGGGCCGCTGCCAGCACCATCACGATCAGGGGAATGGCCAACTCCTCTCCTTCCGCCGCGGCTCCCAGGGCCTGGCCGATGGCGTCGCCGCCGTTCGACAGGGCCTCGGCTGGCGCTGCCGGTTCGCTCAGGGTTTCGGCCACGGCCGGGGCATCAAAATGACTGCTGGCGCCACCGCCACCGAAATGCCCGCCCAGGCCTTCAAGCGTGGACGAGCCGCCGCTGGTCGAGGGCCCCGACGGTACCAGGCGGCCCAGATCCGTCAGGTCGGGAATGTCGGCATAGTCCTCCGCCCGGGTGCGCAGCCACAGCCAGAGCAGGCCGAGAAACACCCCGTAGGCGAGGAGAAAGGCGGCACCGTAACGCCAGCCCATGTGGGTCAGGCCGGCGTGGAGCAGGGCAAAGGACGCCAGCAGCCCAGAACCGGCGGTGAGCAGTACCAGCAGCAGCATCTGCAGGCGGGGAAAACTGTCCCGCTCCAGACGCCAGCGCAGGCGTTGAAGATGGCGTTGGCGAGGCAGGGGGGTAGGTCGGGTCATGGGGGCGGCATTATCCCTGGAATGGGGCCCCGGTCATGTAGCGGACGGGGCTAGTCGGCCGGGACCAGCACCAGGCGGAAGTGTCCCAGGCGGCTGGCCAGCAGCCAGCGGACATACAGGTAGAAAAAGAACAGGCCCGTCAGCAGGCCCACCAGGCCGCCTATCAGGGGAAGGGCGGAGCGGCCAATGCCGCTAATGCCCAGGGCGAAGCCGACGATACCCCCGAGGAGCGTGCCGCATAGGGCAGAGCCGAGGGTGGTGGCGATGCCGCGCCAGAAAAAACTCCAGACGATCCCGGCTTGGCTAAGGGTAGGGAGTTCCTTGAAATCGATGGGGGTCATAGGTCCAGTTTTCCATGAGGGGAAGGGGCGAGGGCGCCGGAGCGCCTTTGTTACCCCTTGTGGATATGTCCATGGAATGTAATGCCCGGCTCCCGGGATGGCAAGCCGGGCGCCGGAGGGTTTGCTCCCTGCGGGCTAATGTCAGCGCTGCCGGGCCACCAGCGCGATGCCCACCGCAATGGGCAGCACGCCCAGCAGGTCGCCGGCGAACATCCGTTCTCCCAACAAGGTGACTGCGAAAAGGGTGCCGAAGAAGGGGTTGAGGAAGTGGAAGCTGCTGGCCGAACTGGCCTGGCCGTGGCGCAGCAGCCATAGCATGAGCAGGGTGCTGGCCAGGGAAACGGCTACGCTGTAGGCCAGGCTGCCCCACAGGGCGGCGCTCCCGTCGCAGCGGAAATCCTCCAGGAAGAAGGCGAGAGGCAGCAACACCAGGCCGCTGGCGAGGAATTGCAGGGTAACGGCGGAGAGCAGGTCCTGCCCTGCCGCCACCTTCTTGCTCAGCACCGTGCCCAGGGCCAGGGCCACGGTGCCGGCGGCGATGGCCAGCAGATAGATGGGCTGCAGATGCTCCACCGTCAGGCGATGACGGGTGATCCACAGTACGCCCCCCATGCCCAGGAGAATGCCGACGAGCCGGGTCGGCGTCAGCTTTTCCCCCTCCAGACCGGCGGCCAGCAGCAGGGTGAGCAGGGGGCAGGCGCTCACCAGCACCGCCGTCAGGGCCGTGGGCACACCTTGCAGGCCCCAGTAGGCGAGGCCCAGGTATGCCGCGTTGCAGAGCAGGCCGGCCGCCAGCGTCCGCCCGGCCCGGGCGGGCAGGCGGATGCTGCGGCCGAGGAGCAGGGCGGTGGCACCGAAGAGCAGGCCGGCGACGAGAAAGCGAATGGCCAGCAGGGTCAGGGGCGCCGCATGATCCAGGCCGATGCGGCCGGCGACGAAGGCCGAACTCCAGATGACGCTGAAACTGATGCCGGCGGCCAGCACCAGGCGGCGGGAGGGGGCGGCAGGGGCCGATGGCGCCAATGGCGCTATGGGGGCGGCGCTCGGGATGGCCGAGGGCAGGGGCGGGGCGATGGCATTCATGGCGGGACTCCAGGCAGAAAAATACGCAGCCCTCACCCTAGCCTTTGCGGCAATATTTGATAAATTGATAAATATCGAATCAATATTTCGGAGTGAAATGATGGCGCGCCATCTCGATCTGGACTTGCTGCGGGCCCTGGTGGCCATTGCCGAATGCGGCAGCTTTTCCCTGGCCGCCGCCCGTCTGGGCCGCACCCAGTCGGCGGTGAGCCTGCAGATCAAGCGCCTGGAGGAGCAGCTGGAAAAGCCTCTGCTGGTGCGCTCCCAGGGCCGGTTGGAAGGCGTCACCGAAGAGGGCCTGCTGCTGCTGGACTACGCCCGTCGCCTGCTGCGCCTCAATGACGAGGCCATCGGCTGCTTCGCCGAGCCGGACCTGGCCGGCAGCCTGCGGGTGGGCCTGGCGGAGGAGGTGATGGAGCGGGACCTGGGCAGCGTGGTGGCCGAATTCCACCAAGCCTATCCCCGGGTCAAGCTGGCCTTGGAGTGTGATCTTTCGGCGCGGCTGGCCGCCCGGGTGGAGTCGGGGGAATTGGACATGGCCCTGATCAAGCGCATCGGCGAACGGCCCACGGCGGCCGGGCGTTCACTGTGGCGGGAGCCCATGGTCTGGGCCGCCGGCGCCCAGAGCAGCGCCGCGGCCGAGCGGCCTCTGCCCCTGGCCCTGTTCCAGGAAGGCTGCATCTTCCGCGTCATCGCCCAGGCCGCCCTGACCCAGGCCGGCATGCCCTGGCGCCTGGCCTTTGCCGGCCACAGCCACACCGGCATCCGCCACGCCCTGCGGGCCGGGCTGGCGGTCTCGCCCCTGCCTCTGAGCCTGCTGGGGGAAGGGCTGGTGCGCATCAGCGAAGACTTGCCGCCCCTGCCGGAAGTGGAATGGGTGGCCCTGACTGGCCCGAGTGGCGAATGGCCCGCCGTGCAGCGCCTCATCGCCATGTTCGAGGCCCGCCTGTGGGCGCCCCAGCCCTGGCCGGCCATCGCGGCCCGGGCCGTGGCGGCGTGATGTTCGCGTGGTGTCCGGCGCGGTAATAGGGACGGCCATCGGCGAGCCCCCTGGCTGGCCAGGCGCACCGAATAAGGCTCCGGGGCATGGGGCGGGGAAGATGCCCGTCCCGCTTGCCCCTCCGGGCACCGGGCAGTGGCACTCCCGTCGTGCAGAAAAAACGCTGGCAGGCCTTGCCCTGGCCAGGGTTTGGCGGGAGACTTGCCCCCTTTGTCGTTTAGGTAGAGACGGCCGCCCCCGCTGCGGCCGCCGGATGGATTGATGAAGTCTGCTGCACCCCGCTCCCGTACCGCCGCGCCTGCGGCACCCTCTTTTGCCGACTGCCTGACTGCGGACCGGCCGCGTCTGCGCGCCCTCTCCCGTTCCGCCGGCCAGCCCGGCCCCAATGCCGAGAAGGCCAAGGCCGACTACGAGGCCCTGCTGGCCCGCTCCCGCGCCGCCTGTGCCGAGCGGGCAGGGCGCCTGCCCAAGCCGGAATATGCGGAGGATCTGCCGGTCAACGGGCGGCGGGACGAGATCAAAGCCCTCATCGAGCAGAACCAGGTGGTCATCGTCTGCGGCGAGACCGGCTCCGGCAAGACCACCCAGCTGCCCAAGATCTGCCTGGAACTGGGCCGGGGGGCGGCGGGACTGATCGGCCATACCCAGCCCCGGCGCCTGGCGGCCCGCTCCGTGGCAGCCCGGGTGGCCCAGGAGTTGCAGACCCAGATCGGGGCCGGGGTGGGGGTGAAAATCCGTTTTCAGGACCGTAGCGGGCCCCAGTCCTACTTGAAGCTGATGACCGACGGCATCCTGCTGGCGGAAACCCAGACCGACCCCTACCTCAACGCCTACGACACCATCATCATCGACGAGGCCCACGAGCGCAGCCTCAACATCGACTTCCTGCTGGGCTACCTGAAGCAGCTGCTGGCCAAGCGCAAGGATCTGAAGGTCATCATCACTTCCGCCACCATCGACGCGGAACGCTTCGCCCAGCACTTCGCCCAGCACGGCAAGCCGGCGCCGGTGATCGAAGTCTCCGGCCGCCTCTACCCGGTGGAGGTGCGCTACCGCCCGGTGACACCCCTGGAAGAAGACCAGGAGGAGCGGGATCTTTACGACGCCATCGTGGACGCCGTCCACGAACTGGGCCGGGAAGGCCCGGGAGATGTGCTGGTGTTCCTCCCCGGCGAGCGGGAAATCCGGGAGGCGGCGGAAGCCCTGCGCAAGCACCACTTCCCCGGCCCCCAGCCGGAAATCCTGCCGCTCTTCTCCCGCCTCTCGGCGGCGGAGCAGGACCGGGTCTTCAAGACCGGCGGCGGCCGCCGGGTGGTGCTGGCCACCAACGTGGCGGAAACCTCCCTTACCGTGCCCGGCATCCGCTACGTGGTGGATACGGGCCTGGCCCGGGTGAAACGCTATTCCTACCGCAACAAGGTGGAAATGCTCCAGGTGGAGCGGGTCTCCCAGGCCGCGGCGCGGCAGCGGGCGGGCCGTTGCGGCCGGGTGGCGGCGGGGGTCTGCATCCGCCTCTACGACGAGGCCGACTTCAACGCCCGGGGCGAGTTCACTGACCCGGAAATCCTCCGTTCCTCCCTGGCCGGGGTGATCCTGCGCATGAAGGCCTTGAAGCTCACCGATGTGGAGAGCTTCCCCTTCATCGAGGCGCCGCCGCCCAAAGCCATCAACGACGGCTATTCCCTGCTGCAGGAACTGGGCGGCCTCGACGACGACAAGCGCCTCACCGACGTGGGCCGGGGCCTGGCCAAGCTGCCCCTGGACCCGCGCATCGCCCGCATGATCGTGGCCGCCCGGGACCGGGGCTGCCTCAAGGAAGTGCTGGTCATCGCCGCCGCCCTCTCGGTGCAGGACCCCAAGGAGCGGCCCCAGGAACGGCTGCAGGCGGCGGATGAAAAGCACCGCCAGTTCGCCGACGAGAAGTCCGAATTCCTCTCCTGGTTGAAGCTGTGGCACTGGTTTGAGGAACAGGCCCGGCACCTCTCCAGCCGCAAGCTGGCCGAGGCCTGCAAGGAGCGTTTCCTCTCCTACCTGCGCATGCGCGAATGGCGGGAGGTGTACAACCAGATCCACGCCATGGTCACCGAGCTGGGCTGGCGCGAGAACGAGATTCCTGCCACCTACGAGCCCATCCACAAGGCCCTGCTGACGGGCCTCCTGGGCAATATCGGCTGCAAGTCCGACGACAGCAGCCACTATCTCGGCGCCCGGGGCATCCGCTTCCTCATCCACCCGGGCTCGGCCTTGCAGAAGAAGGCGGGCAAGTGGGTGGTCTGCGCCGAGCTGACGGAAACCACCAAGCTCTACGCCCGCTGCCTCGCCCGTATCGAGCCCGAATGGCTGGAGGAGGTGGGCGCCCATCTGATCCGCAAGAGCTACTTCGACCCCCACTGGGAGAAGAAGGCCATGCAGGCCGTGGCCTACGAGCGCTCCACCCTGCACGGCATCGTCGTCAATCCCAAGAAGCGGGTGAACTTCGGCCCCATGAACCCGGAAGAGGCGCGTCTGCTCTTCATCCGCCAGGGCCTGGTGGGCGGCGAGATCAGCGAGGACTTCGTGCGCCGCTGGCCCTTCTACCAGCACAACCAGAAGGCCATCCGGGACATCGAGAACCTGGAACACAAGCAGCGCCGCCAGGATGTGCTGGTGGACGACGAACTGATCTTCGCCTTCTACGACCATCTGATTCCCTCGGGCATTTATAACGGCGCCGACTTCGACAAGTGGCGCAAGGAGGCGGAGCGGGAGAATGGGGCAGAAAGCGCGAAACTGCTCTTCCTGCAGAAGGAAGACCTGATGCGCCACGAGGCGGCCGGGGTCACCACCGATTCCTTCCCGCCCCAGATGCGCCTCTCCGGCGTGGACTACGCCCTCACCTACCACTTCGAGCCCGGCAGCCCCCGGGACGGCGTCACCCTGGTGCTGCCCCTGGCCCAGCTCAATCAGGTGCCCGCCAACCGCTGCGAGTGGCTGGTGCCGGGCCTCTTGAAGGAGAAGGTGGTGCAGCTGGTGAAGACCCTGCCCCAGCGCATCCGCGCCAAGCTGGTGCCGGTGCCCGAGTTCGCCGAGGAGTTCATCGCCTGGGTGGGCAACGACGAGAAGCGCATGGCGCCGGGCATCATCGCCCCCCTCATCGACTTCATTTTCGAATCCCGGGGCCTCAATGCCCGGGGCTGGGCGGTGACGCCCGATGCCTTCCGCCCCGGCGAACTGCCGGCCCACTTCTCCATGAACTTCAAGCTGGTGGATGAGCATGGCCGCCAGCTGGACATGAGCCGCAGCCTGGCCCAGCTCCGCGGCGAATGGGGCCGGGAGGCGCGCCAGGAATTCCAGGAGCTGCACGAGACCCCCAGCGAATTCACCGGTCTCTCCGACTGGACCTTCGGCAAGCTGCCGGAGCTGATGGAAGTGGCCGTGGGCGGCCAGATGGTGATCGGTTACCCGGGCCTGACGGAAGACGGCGAGACCGTTTCCCTGCGCGTGTACGACTCCCAGGAGGAAGCCCTGGCGGCCCACCGGCTGGGCCTCTCCCGCCTCTTCCAGCTGCAGCTGAAGGAGCAGGTGAAGTACTTCGAGAAGAACCTGCCGGGCCTGACCCAGATGGCCATGCAGTTCATGAGCCTGGGTTCTTCCGACGACCTGCGCCAGCAACTGGTGTCAGTGATTTTCGAGCGGGCCTGCCTGGTGGAGCCCTGGCCGGAAGATGCGGAATCATTCAAGGCCCGCTGCGCCGAAGGCAAGAACCGCCTGGGCCTGCTGGCCCAGGAAATCTGCCGCCTGGTGGGCCTGGTGCTGACCGAGTGGCAGGCCCTGGTGAAAAAGCTGCCGGCCTTCAAGCCTTTCCCCGGCGCGGTGCAGGACATCGAGAAGCAGATCGGTCGCCTGATCCACAAGCGCTTCGTGCTGGAAACGCCCTTCGAGCGCCTGCAGCACTTCCCCCGCTACCTCAAGGCGGCGGCCATGCGCCTGGACAAGCTCAAGGCCAACCCGGCCCGGGATGTTCAACTGCTGGCCGACTACACCGCCCTGTGGACCCACTACGAACGCCGCGCCCTGCAGCTGGCCAAGCAGGGCGTGGTGGACCCGCAGCTGGAGCAGTTCCGCTGGCTCCTGGAAGAACTGCGGGTCAACCTCTTCGCCCAGGAACTGAAGACGCCGGTGCCCGTGTCGGTGAAGCGTCTGCAGAAGCTGTGGGAAGGGATACAGTACGGTTGAAAGACGTTAGCCACAGAGGGCACAGAGCACACAGAGAGAAAAGGCCTCTGCCCTGGGAGGCAATAGGGACGCCATTCTTCCGCTATGCATGTCGGAGATTGGCTTCATTATTTGCTTGCAGGGTAGGTGCGGTTTGTAACCGCTCCGGCAGCTAAGGCGGAGTGCGAAACCTCGGTGATCTCTGTGCCCTCTGTGGCAAAAAAATAGGATACCCCCATGCCCGAAATGATCCTCGCCCTGGTCCGCAGCCTCGGTACCCTCTCCCGCCGCCGCGTCTGGTGGCTGGTGCTGTCTCCCGCCGTGGCCGCCCTGGCGGTGTGGCTGACGCTGACCTTCCTGGTGTTGGACCACCTTTCCGCCTGGTTCCTCGACCAGCCCCCCATGAGCTGGCTGTCCGGCTGGGGCGCCGTGTGGCTGGCCAAGCTGCTGGCCGCCGCCGGGGGCTGGCTGGTGATCCTGGCTCTCTCCTATCTCACCGCCATGGTGTTGGCGGCGGTGTTCATCATGCCCCTCCTGTTGCAGATCGTGGCCGCCCGGGACTACCCGGAGGTGGCGGCCATGGGCAAGGACAGCTTCTTCGCCGGTGCCTGGAACAGCGTCTGGGCCGCCCTGCTGTTCATCGCCGGCTGGCTGTTGACCCTGCCCCTGTGGCTGATTCCCGGCCTGGGCCTGGTGCTGCCCCTGTTCTGGATGGCCTGGCTTAACCGCAAGACCTTTGCCTACGACGCCCTGGCCATGCACGCCACCGACGACGAGTGGCGCCTGATCCGGGAGCGCCGGGCCATGCCCCTGCTGGGCCTGGGCATCCTGCTTTCCCTGCTGGCCCACATCCCGGTGCTGGGCCTGCTGACCCCGGCCTGCGGCGCCCTGCTGTACATCCACTTCGGCCTGGAAAGCCTGCGCCAACTGCGCGGCGGGGCCGTGGTGACCGTCGATGCGGTGGTGGTGGAAGAACCTGTTGCCACCGACCGCTTCCTGCGCTGATTTGCATCCTTTACGACCTCAACGACGCGAGGACCCATGACTGCTCCCGTTTCCCAGACTGCCCACGCCACCCGCTTCGGCGCCCTCATCATTGGCGACGAGATTCTCTCTGGCAAACGCCAGGACAAGCATTTCACCAAACTGGCGGAACTGCTCGGCGCCCGGGGGCTGCAACTCTCCTGGGTGCAGTACATGGGGGATGACCGGGCGCGGCTGACGGAAACCCTGAAGCGCAGCTTCGCCAGCGGCGAAGCGGTGTTCTCCTTCGGCGGCATCGGCAACACCCCCGACGACCACACCCGTCAGGCCGCCGCCGCGGCCCTGGGGGAGGAACTGGTGCTGAGTCCGGCGGCGGAGGCGGAGATCCGCGTTCGCTTCGGCGACGACATCACGCCCCAGCGCCTGTTGCTGGGTACCTTTCCCGCCAGCAGCCAGATCATTCCCAACCCCTTCAACCGCATTCCCGGCTTCATGGTGAAGGAACACTACTTCGTCCCCGGCTTTCCCCAGATGGCCCACCCCATGGTGGCCTGGGTGCTGGACACCTTCTACCCCCACCTTTTCAACCAGGCCCCCAAGGTGGATGAGGCCTTGCTCCTGACGGGCGACAACGCCTATGAGAGTGCCCTGCTGGACCTGATGGAGCGCATCGTCGCCGAGTACCCCGCGCTGCGCCTGTTCTCCCTGCCTTCATTGACGGAGGATGGGGTGCGGCGTCATCTGGAGCTGGGGGTCGAAGGGGAGGCATCCCAAGTGGCCACCGCCATGGCGGAGATTCGCCGCGAGGTGGAAGCCCGGGGCATTCAATGGAGCCGGCGGGAGGGTTGAGGCTGGTCGCAGTCGGCAGGGGGATGTGCGGCAGGAAGCGAGGCCGGAACCAGGAACCAGGAACGGTTGGCCGATGCTCGCCGGGAGACCTCCTGGATGTTGGCCAGTTGGCAGTGAGCCGGTGTCAGCCGCCGCCCGCTGGGTATGGGCTGTGTTTCATCCCGGGGGGATGAGCGGGGGTCGGGGCAATTGATTTGGCGAGGCGGGTGCCTCTGCCAGGCAATAGGGGCGCCATTCTTCGTAAGGTCTGCCGTGTGAGGCAGGCAGGGCGGGCTTCTCTGGCCATGTCCGCATCCAGCCTGCCTCTCCTGGCATTCTTGGTCACGGGGCGGCCTGGGCGCAGG
The DNA here is from genome assembly GCF_003112695.1 of Azospira sp. I13. GTDB lineage: Bacteria > Pseudomonadota > Gammaproteobacteria > Burkholderiales > Rhodocyclaceae > Azospira. The sequence continues at coordinate 498,083 of NZ_BFBP01000002.1, read as the reverse complement.
CAATAAAAAACCCCGACCTGAGCCGGGGTTGTCGCCAAGCGGGAATTCCCGCCAGTCGCCGGTAGGGCTTACTTCTTGGCAGCGGCGGCCTTGCTGGCAGCGCCCACAGCCTTGGCCGTGGCGTTGGAGGCGACCGTGACGTTGGCGTCGGCGATGTCGGCAAACTGCTTGGCCAGCTTGGTGAAGTGGTCAAAGGCCTGGGTAGAGGCGGAGAGCACCGACTTCATGGTGGCAGCCACCACGTCGCCGCCCACGGGAGCGGAGGCGGAGGTTTTTTCGATGGCGGAATTGGCCTTTTGGGAGAGCTGGTTGTAGTGCTCTTCCATCAGGTGGGTCACTTCCTTCTGGGTGGCGGTGATCAGCTCGTACAGGTTGCGGTAGTAGGCGGTGACCTTTTCCAGGTTAGGCTGGGCCAGGTTGGTTTGCAGCTTGGCAGCCTCCTGCACATCCTTGGCGCCCAGCAGGGTCTGGGTACCGTTCACGGAAGTGTTCAGGAAATCACGGGCTGCGGCCAGATTCAGTTCAGCGATCTTTTCCGCGCCATTGAAGGCGGCGTGAACCAGGGCGGCCATTACTTCAGCGTTGGCCTTTTGTGCTGCAGCCAATTGTTCGATATTGGGATTGCTCATGGGTGATCCTCCGCTTAGCGTTGAGTTTGAAGGAAATGAACCTGCTTTGTGAGATCGGCCCGGTTTGGTGTTGCGGTCATCCTGATCTGTGTCGTACTGTCAGCCGGCATATTCGGAGATATGTCGTTTCAGTAGGGCCGAATGCATCCAGTATAGCAAATATGTATTGCCGCCACATTGCAGCGGCCAGATGGTAAAAACCCCGGCGCCAGGCCGGGGTTTTGGGTGCTGTTCGCCTTGAAGAAGTCTTAGGCGGTCTTCTTCTTGGAAGCGGTGGCAGCGGCAGCGGAGGTGGCGCCCACAGCCTTGACGGTGGCGTTGGTGGCGGCAGCAACGTTGGCTTCAGCGATTTCAGCAACCTGCTTGGCAGCCTTGTTCATGCTGTCGTAAGCGGAGTTGGCGGCGGCGATGGCGGACTTGACGGCAGCCACGGCCACGTCGGAACCGGCGGGAGCGGTCTTGGAAACCTTGTCCAGCAGGCCGGCGACGTTCTTGTTGAATTCGTTGAATTGCACTTCCACGACCTTGGTCAGTTCTTCCTGGGTCTGGGCGGCGATTTCGTACACGCTACGGGAGTAGGCAACAGCCTTCTCGACGTTGGGCTGGGTCAGGGAGGCCTGCAGGGACAGGGCTTCCTGAGCATCCTTGGCACCCAGCAGAGCCTTGGTGTTGGCGACGCTGTCTTCGATGACGGCGCGGGCGGTGTGCAGGTTCAGGGCGGCGATGCGCTCGGCGCTGGCGAAAGCAGTGTTGGCCAGGGCCAGCAGGGAGTCAACGGTGGCTTTGTTGGCGGCGGCGAATTGTTCGGGGGTGGCGAAATTGGTCATGGTCATCTCCTAAAAAGTCAGTGGTGAAACATCCGCAGGGCAATGCTTGACTGGCTTTTATTATGGCTGCTGCCGGTTGTTGCGCTGCAACATGTAGGCCCAATTATAGGGGGCGGCGGATTCCTGTCAAGCATTTTTTGTGCGTCGCACAAAAATATTTCTTTGCTTTGGAAACAGGGGGTTAGGAGAGGGTTTTGGGCGGCCTGGCGGCGGCGGGGATGGGGCGGCGAATGCCGCCCCGGAGCTTGCTTAGCGGTGCTTGAAGGCCGGCTTGCGCTTCTCGACGAAGGCGGCCATGCCTTCCTTCTGGTCTTCCAGGGCAAAGGCGGCGTGGAACTGGCGACGCTCGAAGAGCAGGCCTTCGTTGAGGCTGCTTTCGAAGGCCCGATTCACGTTTTCCTTGATCATCATGACCACCGGCAGGGAGTAGGAGGCGATCTTCTCGGCGGCGCCGAGGGTCTCTTCCAGCAGCTTGTCGGCGGGCACGATGCGGGAAACCAGGCCGGCGCGCTCGGCTTCGGTAGCATCCATCATGCGGGCGGAGAGGCACAGGTCCATGGCTTTTGCCTTGCCCACGGCACGGGGCAGGCGCTGGGTGCCGCCGGCACCCGGGAGGATGCCCAGCTTGACTTCGGGTTGGCCGAACTGGGCGTTGTCGGCGGCGATGATGAAGTCGCAGCTCATGGCCAGTTCACAGCCGCCGCCCAGGGCGTAGCCGGCCACCGCGGCGATGACGGGCTTGCGGCAGGTCTTCACCTTTTCCCAGTTGCGCGTGATGTAGTCGCCCTTGTAGGCGTCCATGTAGGAGAAGTCCTTCATCATGCTGATGTCGGCGCCGGCGGCAAAAGCCTTGTCGGAACCGGTGATGACGATGCAGCCGATGTTCTCGTCGGCTTCGAATTCGGTGAGGGCGTCGCCCAGCTCATCCACCAAGGGGTCGCACAGGGCGTTGAGGGCCTTGGGGCGGTTGAGGGTGATGAGGCCGACACGGCCTTTGGCTTCAGCGATGATGTACTCGTAGGTCACGAGGCGTTACTCCTTGCGAGATGGGAGGGAAATAGAGGGCTTTAGGGTTAGGGATCCTCTGCTACCCGCAGCTCCTTCTGATTGTGATTCGTTGTCCTTGTTTTTCGGCTGGATGATGGCCCGCACCCGCCCGGCCGGCACCCCGGGGCTGGCTTCGCCGGCCACCTTGGAGGCGGTGACCAGGTACTGCTCGGTGAGGGAGTCGTACTGGATGTAATGGCCGCGGACTTCGTCCTGGCCACTCTTCACCCAGGCCTTGTCGAAGAGTTCGGTCTTTTCCGTCTTGGCATTGTGCTCGATGCGCAGGGCGATGCCCTCGACGTAATCGTCGCGGCCCTCGCGCTTCTGCTTGAACTTGGCCGGATTGCCGGTGGCGATGCCCTTCTGGAAGCCGCTGTCATCCTGGGTGACGACGATGCGGTCGCCGCGGATGACCAGGGTGCCCTGGGTCAGGGTGACGTTGCCGTCGAAGATGTGCACCTTCTTGGCGTCATCCACGGTGACCCGGTCGGCCTCCAGGTTCACGGGCTTTTCCCGGTCGGCCTTTTCCGCCAGGGCGGGGGGGGCGGCGAGGCCCAGAAGAAGCAGGCCCAGGGGCAGGGCGGCGTAATGTCGGCTCATGGTCAGCGCTTTTCGTGTTTGCTGGCGAATTGTCCCGTCACCCGGGATTCGAGAATGGTAGTCATGGTGGCGTTGTCCACCCGCAGGCCGTGGCCCTGGACCCAGGACTTTCCCTGGACCATGCGCACCTGGCTGGGGGTGTGGGCGGTTTCAGCATCAGGGTACACCAGCAGGTCGGGGGCGGTGGCCACCATGGCTTCCCGCTCCTTGCTGGGGTCCCGCACGACCTTGACGTTATGGGTCAGTTTGACCTCGCTACCGTCGCTGTTGATATGGCCCACATCGCTACTCATCGTAACCGTGGGCCGGCCGGGCTTGTAGAAGCGGGCGGTGGGTTGTTCCACGTCGGTTTCGTCGGTGTCCGGGTAATGCACCAAATGCTTGCCGGTGACGGTGGAGCGCAGGGTGCCCTGCTTGTCGAGCCGGCTCATGGTCAGGTTGTCCACGAAGTAATCCGGATCGTGGCGGAACTTGCCGCTGCGGTCCGGCTCCGGCAACTGGGTGGCTTTGGCCAGCCAGAAGGTGGCCGCCGCCAGGGTCCCCAGCAGGACGATGGGGAACAGGGCGCTGGCGAAGCGTTCCAGACGTTTCATTGCAGATAGGCGTCCAGCAGTGCCTCAAGCTGGCCCCGCTGTTGCAGCAGATGCTCGCAGACTTCCCGCACGGCGCCCCGCCCACCCAGCTGTTCGGCTACATAGGTGGCATGGCGCTTGACGAAGGCATGGGCGTTGCCGGGGGCGGCGGAAAAGCCGCAGGCCCGCATGATGGGCAGATCCACCACGTCGTCGCCCATGTAGCCGGCTTCGGCAAAGCTGATGCCTTCCCGTTGCAGCAGCTCGGCCATGACCTGGCGCTTGTCCTCGACGCCCTGAAAGAGCAGGTCGATGCCCAGGTTGCGGGCACGATGTTCGACGCAGCCGGACTTGCGGCCGGTGATGATGGCCAGGCGGACGCCGGATTTCTGCAACATCTTCAGGCCATGGCCATCCAGGGTGTTGAACGCCTTGAATTCCTTGCCGTCTTCCGTGTAGTAGAGGCTGCCGTCGGTGAGCACGCCGTCTACGTCGAAGGCCATGAGCTTGAGTTGGGGGGCGGCGGACATCAGATCACCTTGGCCTGGAAGAGGTCGTGCATGTTGAGGGCGCCCAGCAGCCGGCCCTGGGGATCGGCCACCAGCAGCTGGTTGATCTTGCAGCGTTCCATCATTTCCACCGCTTCCACCGCCAACTTCTCCGGGGCGATGCAGCGGGGGGCGGGGCTCATCACGGCGTCGATGCGCACGGCCTTGAGGTCCACGTCCCGGGCAAAAGCCCGGCGCAGGTCGCCATCGGTGAAAATACCGAGGACGCGCTGTTCCCCATCCACCACGGCCGTCATGCCCAGGCCGCCTTTGGAAATGGCCAGCACCGCTTCCGCCAAGGTGGCTTCCGGCGTCACCCGGGGCACGGCTTCGCCGGCCCGCATGACATCCCGCACATGGGTCAGCAGGCGACGGCCGAGGGAACCGCCGGGGTGGGAGCGGGCAAAATCTTCCGGGCCGAAACCGCGGGCATCCAGCAGGGCCACGGCCAGGGCGTCGCCCAGGGCCAGGGCTGCAGTGGTGCTGGCGGTGGGGGCCAGGTTGAGGGGGCAGGCTTCCTGGGCGACACCGGCATTGAGGTGCACGTCCGCTTCCTTGCCCAGGGAGGACTGGGGGTTGCCGGTCATGGCGATGAGCTTGGCACCCTGACGCTTGATAATGGGCACGATGGCCTGCAACTCGGCGCTTTCGCCGGAGTTGGAGAGGGCGATCAGCACATCCTGACGCAGGATCATGCCCAGGTCGCCGTGGCTGGCTTCCGCCGGATGCACGAAATAGGCGGGTGTGCCGGTGCTGGCCAGGGTAGAGGCGATCTTGCGGCCGACGTGGCCCGACTTGCCCATGCCGCTGACGATGACCCGGCCGGAGCAGTTGAGAATGAGGTTTACCGCGTCGAGAAAGGCGCCGTCCAGGCGGTCGATCAGGGCGGCCACCGCCTCCGCCTCGATGCGCAACACCTGCCGTGCCAGTTCGAGCACGGGGGAGGTGGCAGGGGAGGGGACGGGCGGCGTTTCAGGCACGGAAGTTTGGTTCATGGGAATGCAGCGGTTATGATTGCTACAAGTATACCACCCCTGCCCCGTCAGCCCGGCGGGGCGCGGTTTTCCGCCTCTCCCCCGACTTTTCTGCGTCCATGAATTCCCTGCAACTGGTCCTGCTGCTGCTCGCCGCTGCCGTCTTGGTGGTGACCCTGTTCCGCCGCCTCGGGTTGCCGCCCATTCTCGGCTACCTGCTGGTGGGCGCCGCCATTGGCCCCCACGCCCTCAATTTCATCAAGGACGTGAGCGGCGCCGAGCACCTGGCCGAATTCGGCGTGGTCTTCCTGATGTTCTCTATCGGCCTGGAATTCTCCCTGCCCAAGCTCTACGCCATGAAGCGGGTGGTATTCGGGCTGGGCCTGATGCAGGTGCTGCTGACCATCGTGCTGGCGGTGGGCGTGGGTATCGGCGCCGGGCTTGGCTGGCAGGCCGGTGTGGCCCTGGGCGGGGTCCTCGCCATGTCCTCCACCGCCGTCCTTTCTAAGTTGCTGGCGGAGCGTCTGGAACTGGAATCCCCCCACGGGCGGGATGTCATCGGCGTGCTGCTGTTCCAGGACCTGGCCGTGGTGCCCCTGCTCATCCTTATTCCCGCCTTTTCCCGGCCCCCTGGGGAGATGGCCCTGGAAATCGCCTGGGCCATGGGCAAGGCGGCCCTGGTCCTGACCCTGGTGCTGTTCCTTGGCCAGAAGCTGATGCGGCGGTGGTTCTACATCGTCGCCCGGGGCAAGTCGGCCGAGCTGTTCATGCTCAATGTGCTGTTGATCACCCTGGGGCTGGCCCACATCACCGAAATGGCCGGTCTGTCCCTGGCCCTGGGGGCCTTTGTCGCCGGCATGCTGATTTCCGAAACCGAATACCGGCACCAGGTGGAGGAAGACATCAAGCCTTTCCGCGACGTGCTGATGGGCCTTTTCTTTGTCACGGTCGGCATGTTGCTGGACGGTGCAGCCGTCATCGAATACCTGCCCTGGGTGCTGGCAGCCCTGGCCTGCCTGTTGCTGGTCAAGTTCGGCCTGATCGCCGCCCTCTCCCGCACCTTTGGCGCCACGCCGGGCAATGCCCTGCGGGTTGGCCTGTGGCTGTGTGCCGGGGGTGAGTTCGGTTTTGTGCTGCTGACGGAAGTGAGCGCCAGCAATCTGGTGCCCGAACCCGTGCTCCAAGTGACCCTGGCGGCCCTGGTGCTTTCCCTGCTCCTGGCACCCCTCATCGTGCTGTACAGCGATAAGGTGGTGCTGCGCTTTGCCGCCAGCGAATGGCTGATGCGCTCCATGGAACTGACCAAAATTGCGGCCCAGACCATGAGCACCGAGAAGCACGCCATCATCTGCGGCTTCGGCCGTAGCGGCCAGTACCTGGCCCGCTTCCTTTCCCGGGAGCACATTTCCTACGTGGCCCTGGACCTGGACCCCGAGCGGGTGCGGGAAGCGGCGGCAGCCGGTGAAACCGTGGTCTACGGCGATGCCGCCCGTCGGGAAACCCTGGTGGCGGCCGGCCTGGCCCGGGCCAGCGTGGTCATCGTCAGCTTTGCCAATACCCCGGCGGCGGAGAAGGTGCTGCACCATGTCCGGGAGCTGAAGCCCGACATGCCGGTGGTGGTGCGTACCGCCGACGAAGCGGACATGGATGCCCTGAGCCGGGCCGGGGCGGCGGAAGTGGTGCCCGAATCCCTGGAGGCTAGCATCATGCTGGCTTCCCACGCCCTGGTGCTGCTCGGGGTGCCCCTGAACCGCGTGCTGAAAATGATCCGCGATATCCGGGGGCAGCGTTATCGCCTGCTGCGAGGCTTCTTCCACGGGGTTTCCGACCGGGAGGCCGATCTGGGCGAGAACCAGCAGTCCCGCCTGCATTCCGTGGCTATCGGTGCTGGCGCCTATGGTGTCGGGCGTACTCTGGCCGAGCTGGACCTGGCCTCCTTCGGCGTGGAGGTCAGCGCCGTGCGTCGGCGTGACATCCGGGCCCTGGAGCCCCTGCCTGAAACCTGCCTGCGGGAAGGCGACGTGGTGGTCCTGCTGGGGACGGTGGAAGGGCTGGAGGCGGCGGAGGACCGCTTGCTTAAGGGGTAGCTACCCAAACCGCCCTGGCGTCAGGCGGAGGTTTTGCTCTGGCGCCAAAGAAAAAGCCCGCCGGATGGCGGGCTTTTTTACGTACTTTGTCTTGTTTGTTAGAGCGTCTTGCAAACGGTATAAACCGTTGCGCCGTCGTCCAAGTAAGAGGCAGCGAGAGCATTGGTTGCAGTGTCGAGGGCATAGGCACCGGCTACTCCGGCAATGCCCCGGACCTGGCCCGCATTGGGGCGGCCATCATCGAATTGGGCGTCGATGGCATTGGCAATCTTGCCAGGCAGGTTGGTGCTGCACAGTACCAATCCAGTCAGACCCAGTGCGCCATTCTGCACATGGAGAACGCCGCCAACCGCGTTTTGGGGAGCGAGGACATTGGTGGTGTCGCCACCGATGAAGCCGGCCAGGCGAAGGTGTTGCCAGAAGAGGCAGTTTTCGGCAGCGGCATTAGCGCCTGCTGAACAATCCAGAACTGCACCCAGGCCAACAGCACCCACTTGGGCGTTACCGTCACCATTGGCGGTCGTCCCACCCCAGCGGCCCACAACCGCTCCTGCCGTGGCGGCGCCATTGTCGTCGCCAGGGAAGCGCTTGTAGCGATCCTGGTAACCATAAACCGCGGCGCTCATGCCGTTCAGGTCGTTGGCCACATTCTTGATCTTGGCCTGGGTGATCAGTTCCTGACCCTTCAGCACCCCGCCAAGAAGCAGGCCGATGATGACGAGTACAATGGCAATTTCAACGAGGGTAAAACCCTTTTGACGTGCGTACATGGTGGTCTCCTTATGACCCGATACTTGAGTGAGTGCTTGGGTGTGAATTGTAAAGCATGTCTCGTGCCGGGACTCGGTTCCCGGCTAAATGGGGATTTTTGGCCGTTTTGCCGGTAAATTCCCTTACGAGTGCTGGCGAGGTGTTGGTTTTTTGACAGTGCTGTTCAAATTTTGCCGTTTCGAGAGGCGGAGCTGGGGATGCTGAACTGGATGAGCCGCTTGCTGCTGCGCCAGGAAGTCCTGCTGGTGGTGCTGCTTGCCTTCTTCTACGGCGCCCTCGCCCTGGGGCCCCGGGCTTTGCTGGGCCAGGGGCTGTGGTTGGTCCATGTGGGCCTCTTCATCCTCTGGCAGCCTTTTGTCGAAACGGCGCGCCGTCTCAGCGCTCTCGAACTGGTGGGCGTGCTGGGCGGGGTGGCCCTGCTCACCTTCAACCTCAACCTGTGGCTGCTGATTTTCTGGACGGCTACCCTCGCCGCCGTGGTCGGCGGGCGGGTGCTGTATGTGCGCCAGCGCCGGCAGCGGATCTTCCTCTTGTTGGCCTTCGGCTATCTGCTTGTCGCCCTGCTGGGCTGGCTGGTGCCCCAGGTGGTGCCCCAGCGCCTGTCTCCGGCTTCCGAACTGGAGCCCCTTTTCCGCTATGCCTTGCCCCTGTTGCTGCTGCTGATGTTGCTGTGGCCCAGGACTGCCTCCCCCGCTCCCGTGCGGCGGGCGGAAATGGTGGATTTCGTCTATAGCCTGTTCGTCCTGCTACTGCTCGCCGTGCTGGTGCTCGGCAGCCTCGCCTTTATGCTCCTTGATGGCACCAGCTACGGTGCTTCGGTGGCCTCCACCGTGCTGGTCATGGCGCTGCTGCTTTTTCTCCTGGCCTGGGCCTGGGACCCCCGGGGCGGTTTTGCCGGGTTTGGTGTTTTCTTCTCCCGCTACCTGATGAGCGTCGCCCTGCCGTTCGAGCAATGGATGCGTCGTCTGACCCTCCATGCAGAACGGGAGGCGGACCCGGAGCTTTTCCTTACCCGCACCCTGGAAGAGTTGCTGGTACTGCCCTGGATGGTGGGGGGTGAATGGCGGGCCGAGCATCGTAGCGGGACATTCGGCGGTCAAGGCGAATTCCAGCAAACCTTCGAATGCCCCCCCCTGAGCCTTTCCCTGAGTACCCGGCACAAGCTGTCGCCGGCCCTGATCCTGCACTTCCATCTGCTGTTGCGGCTGCTGGCGGAGTTCTACCTGGCCAAGCTGCGAGGCCGGACCTTGCAGCAGATGAGCTACGTGCAGGCCGTGCATGAGACCGGGGCACGTCTGACCCACGACGTGAAGAACCTGCTGCAGTCCCTCACCAATCTGTGCCATGTGGCGGAAACCGCCGGGCCGGACGATGCGGAGCGCTTCCAGGCCCTGATGCAGCGCCAGTTGCCCATGGTTACCCAGCGCCTGCGCCAGACCCTGGACAAGCTGGAGCAGCGGCCCGATGCCTCGGACATGCCGGAAGTGCTGGCCGCGGACTGGTGGTCGGCCCTGGTCCAGCGCTATGCCAACCAGGGGGTTGCCTTCACCTTGCGTGGCACCCTGGGGAATGCCCGGGTTCCGGCGAGTGCCTTCGATGCGGTGGCCGACAACCTGCTGCAAAACGCCCTGGGCAAGCGGGTCCAGGATGGGGCTGGCCTGCCGGTGACGGTGAGCCTCAGTGCGCCCGATACGGGCCGGGTCGAAGGCTTGGTGTTACGGGTGGAGGATGAAGGCAGCCCCGTGGCAGAGACCCTGGTGGACGATCTGGGGCGGGCGCCGGTGGCTTCCGCCAGCGGCCTGGGGATCGGCCTGTACCAAGCCGCCCGCCTGGCAGCAGGGGCTGGGTACGAGTTGTCTTTGGAGGAAAATCGGCCCGGGCGGGTGTGCTTCCGCCTGGCGCTGCCTAGCCCATGATGTCGGGAATGGCCTGGGGGACTGCCGGAATGGCCGGCTTCTTGCCGTTCAGGCGGTAGACCGTCATGTTGCCCTTGCCCTTCAGGTACAGGGTCTGAGGTTCGTAGAAGTCGTAGCGTTCGCGCAGGCGCCGGTAGGTGGTTTCATCCACCTGGATCATGCCGGGCACCCCTTCCGCCGTGATGCGGCTGGCGATGTTCACCGTGTCGCCCCACAGGTCGTAGATGAACTTCTTCTTGCCTACTACGCCGGCCACCACCGGGCCGGTACCGATGCCGATACGCACATCCAGATGCATGCGATTGACTTCGAAGTCCCGGTGCAGCAGATCCCGCACCGCCAGGGCCAGATCGGCGATGGCGTCAGCGTAGTTGTCCTGATCCTGGCTCAGGCCGCCGGCCACCATGTAGGCATCGCCAATGGTCTTGATCTTCTCCAGGCCGTAGGCCTCCGCCAGCTCGTCGAAGGACGAGAAAATGCGGTTGAGCATGGAGAACACCTGCTGGGGCGAGAGTCCCTCTGCCACCTTGGTGAAATTGACGATGTCGGCAAACATCACGGTGACGTCGGCAAAGCCGTCGGCAATGGTCTGGTTGCTGTGCTTCAACCGTTCCGCCACCGCACCGGGGAGAATATTGAGGAGCAGCTTTTCCGAGCGTTCCTGTTCGGCCTGCAGCAACTGGTGGGCCTCGGCCATGCGGGCCTGGAGTTTCTGCTTTTCCAGGGTGGCAAAGCGCAGCAGCAGATAGACGATGCTGGAAACGGCGGAGAAATTGAGGGCAAAGAAGAAGATGCTGGTGCGCAGCGGCACCTTGCTCGCCTCCATGGCTGACATGTCCGCCAGGTAATAGTCAAAGCCGCCGGAGAGCACCGTGAGGAAAATGTAGGCAATGAACCAGGCCAGGGATTCCCGTACGCCGAAGAACAGGATGGCGCCGATAGGGGCCAGCAGCCCCCACAGGCTGATGCCCGAAGCGGTGATGAAGTTGCCCATGCTCCATTGGGCGACGAAGGGCACGAAGAGGAAGAGGCCCAGCTGGGTGGTGCGGAACAGGGTGAAGTTGCGGGTCTTGAAGTAGAGCAGCAGGTTACCCGTCAGCAGTAGCTGGAAGGCGAAGGGAATGGTGGAGGAAAAGCGGGGGCCCAGTTGCCAGTAGAGCAGCAGCCAGAGCATGGAGGCCGAACTGATCAGGCCCGTGGCGAAGATCAGCAGGGACTTGTTGAGGCGCATCTCCTCCGTATCGCCGGTGGTCAGGCCGGCATCGCGGAAGGGTTCGAGAAGGCTGTTGAGGGGCATGGGAGCAGCGCAGTCCAGGCGCGCCGGTACGGAAGTACGGGCAATTGCAGGGAGTTTGGCAGGAGGTCCCGGGCTAGGTCAATGCGAAAAGCCTGACAAATGCTCACAAAGCTAGCGGTCAAGAAGCCTCTACAAGGGACGTCCGGCGGCAATGAGGCGGTTGAAGAGGATGTTGGGAGAAATCCAGCTGACCTGGTCGTCGAAGCCGCCGGGGGTGGGCGTGTGGGAGACGAAATCATTGTCGCCGTCGCCATTTTCCAGTTCATCGGCATCGCTAGAGACCGGGTTGGCGGCGCCGCTGGCGCTGATGGCGCCCAGGCCGTTCTTGCCGTGGGAGAGCACCACAACCGGCAGGCCGCTGGCCAGAATGGTGGCATTACAGGCCGCGTTGTCACAGACCCGCAGGGTGTTGGCGGGAGTGATCGGCATGCCCAGATAGAAGCCGGTTTGGCCATTGCTGAAGCCGGTGGCGACACGATAGCGGTAATGGTTCTGCCAGCTGTCGGTCTGCGCCAGACCCAGGGTGACCCAAGGCAGGATTCCTTCCTGGCTGGGGCAGACGCCGCTGCCGGAGCGGGGTTGCTCCACCCCATCATTATCCGTATCCGGGCAGGGCAGGTAGGGGCGGCCGTCCGTTGCCGAGTGGCTGGCGGCAAAGCCGAGCAAGGCTTCGTTGATGTCCGCCAGCTGCTTGCGGGTGTCGCCGCTGTCCCGCATGTCGCTCTGGGTGGAGAGGGAGAGCAGCATGCCACCGGCCAGCAGGGCAATGATGACCAGCACGATAGCCAGTTCGGCCAGGGTAAAACCCGAGACGCGGGAGCGGGGTGGGCAGGTCATCGCAAATGGTCGTTGAAGTCGTTGCCGGAGGGCTTCCGGATGAAGGCTGCATCCGGATTATCCCCCGGTGCGTTGCGGCTGGGGGAAGCATTGATGTCTTCCAGATAGTCGCCGATTGCCGCCGAGGGGCGGCTACCCTGGCTGGCCAGGCGCCGCCCGGCGGCGACCACCACCACCTGATTCTTGCCCTTGCCGTTGATTGTCAGGGTGCCGGCGGAACCATCGTTGGTCTTGCGGTAGATCTGGTAGAAAACCAGGGCCTTCCACTGGTTGCGGGCCCACCAAGTGTCGACGTTGATGCCCTCCAGCCAGGCGCACTGGCTCGGCCAGCTCACCGGCAGCGGCGTGGTCGTGGCCTGGTAGCTGGCATCCAGGCGGTCGAGTGAGGCCAGGGCGGTGTCGATGCGGGTCAGCAGTGTGGTGAAGTCGCCGGTACTGCCGCCGCCTCCGTCGATGACCGACTGGGCCGCGGCAATGCCAGCGCTGGCTGCGTCGTAAACCGGCGGCTGGGAAGGGTTGGAGCCGCTGAAGGCCAGCTCCACGATGGTGCCCAGATCATCGTAAGTCGCCTGTTCGTAGTCCCGCAGGATGGCGGCACTGGCCTTGATGTTATTCAGGATGCCGCTGCTGCGGGCCAGTTGCAGGTCACCGGTGTAGGCCTGCAGGGTACTCAGGCTGAGGTTGTCGCCGTTGGCATCCACCGCCCCGGCGAGGGCCGCGCCCAGGCTGGCGGTGCTGCTTCCCTGGCTCTGTACTGCCGTCAGGAGCAGGGGCGCGGCGTTGTCGGCAGCCAGGGCGTCCACCGCATTCTGCAGGGCCAGGGCCCCGTCGCGGGCCGTCTGCCGGGCTGCCATCAGGCTGCTGCCACCGGTGATGGCGTCAAGAAAGGCAATATATCCGGCAGTGGCGCTACGCAGGTCCTGGGTGGCCTGAGGGTCGGCGGGCAGAGCCAGGGCGGCGATCTTTTGCGCCAGCAAGTCCAGATAGGGGCTGATGTTCTCCGGCAGGATGTTGGTACCGTTGAGCAGGATGGTTGCCCGCAGGGACTGGGCCCCGGCCACTGCCTGGCTGGCGGCCAGGTCGGCATCGGCGTAGGTGGCGGTGGGAGGCAGGGCAGCGGCAGCCTGGGCGGTTAGCCGGCTACTCAGGGCCTGGGCCTGAGTGCTGCCGAGGGCTGTGGCTACGGCGGCGTTGAGGGTGCGGGGTGCGGCGGTCAGGCTGCGCAGTTCCTCGGCCCGCTGGGCCAGGGTGGTGGCTGTGCCGCTGCCCGGAGCGGCGAGCATCGCCTGGCGTGCAGTCTCCAGGGCGGTGGTGGCGCTTTCCAGGCGGGGCAGGAAAAGATCGACCCGGGATTTGCGCAGGGCCTGGGCCATGGTGTTGGCGTAGGTTACGGCCTGGTCGGCTTTACTGGCGGCGGTGCTGGCGCTGGCGGTAGCGGCCTTGGCCGCCTTGTCCTTGGCATCGTAGGCGGCCTTCTGGGCCGCCAGGACATTTTCGTAGATGGCGTAGGCAATGCCACGAATTTGGGAGAGCAGCACCAGGACCTGGGTGGCTCCAGCCAGTCGCTGGGCCGCGGTGCTGGCGGTGGCGATGGTGGCTTGCAGGGTGAAGAGGGCGCTGCGGGCAGCCTCGGGGCTGCCGGCGCCCTCTTCCTGGTCCGGCAGGCGGCCGACCAGGGTGGCTACCCGCCCCAGGTAGGCAGCGGGCAGCGCCAAGGGGGCGGGCCAGGGGAATTCGCCCCGTTCCTTGAAGTAGCTTTCCAGGCAGGTTCTGACGTCGCCGGCGATGCGCTGCTCTACCACCCCCAGCAGTTCATCCCGGGAAATGCTGATGATCCGGTCATTGACCAGCGTCAGCTGGCCGTCATTGCTGCTGACGCTGACCGGGCCGGCGATGAAGCCGTCGGGCGCTGCCGCTCCGGCCTCGGCATCGCTGAAAACGGCGTTGTCCTCGTCGTTGCCGGGGCCGGCGTTGCAATCCCCCGGGAGCCGGTTGCGGTCCAGATAATGGGCTGCGACGTTGGCGTTGGCTGCCGTCCGGTTCTGCTGCCCGATGTCACAGCGCCTCAGGGGGGCGCCGGGGGCGATGATGAGCGCGACTGCGCCGCTTTCCCCGCTGCCGCTCTGGGGCGCATGAATCCAGCCACTGCCGCCGGGGTCCCGCAGGGCCAGGGTGCCTTGGCTGCCGGGGCCGAGGTCGCTGTTCAGCACCTGTCGGTCAAGGGGGCGGAAGTTGCGCGACAGGGCATACCACAGCCGTTCGCCGCTGCTATCCCGCAGGTCGGGCAGGCCCAGGGTTTTCCAGGGCAGGCGGCCCAGGGCTCCCGCCGCGCAGGACGGCTCGGCAACGCCGTCATCGTTGAGGTCGGGGCAAGGCAGGTCGCCGGGCCGGGCGCAGCTGGCCAGATTGAGGCAGCTGGCGGCCGGCACGATGCTGGCACCATAGCCGAGGAGGGCCTCCTTGGCCTGGGCGAGGGCTTGCTGGGTGGCGCCCTCCTGGCTCTGGAAGAGGTCCCGCGGGCCCAGCTGGCGCAGCATGGCGTAGGCCCCGAGAACGAAAACGATGAGGAAGAAGAGCAGCAGGGCAGCGCCCCGCTGGGTGCCTGGCCGGGGTGGTGGTGCGGCAGGCATGGCGTTAGGGGGCGGGGCGAGCCGCCGTAGTAGGGGGGCGGGCTGCCGGAGGGGCTGGCGGTACCCGCAGCAGGCTGCCGCTGGGCAGCAGTCCCACCGCTTCATTGGTGCCCCGGTGGAGGGAATCCCCCACATTCAGGGGGATGGGCCGGGTGCCGGCTTCCTGCAGGCGGGTGTCGGCCGGGCGGGCCTGGCCGGGAACGACCCGCACGCCCACCAGGTTTTCATCGTCGTGCTGGGCCACCCCGTTGATCCAGGCGGTGCGTTTGCCGCTGGATCGCTTGACGATGCCGTTCAGGGTGAGCACCGGCTCTTCCGCTGCTGGGGCGCTGTCGGGAATGTTGTAAAGACGTTGCCGGTCCAGGGCCTGGCGCCGCTCCGGAGTGAAGAACAGTCGCCCCAGGTTGCCGTCGTCCGCCAGTACGGTGGCGGGAGCCAGCACGCTCCAGAGCAGTAGGGCCAGCAGGCCGTGGCGGACTTGCCGGGGGCAGCAATCCTGCCGGCGGATGGCGGGCAGCGGGTGACCGGATGACAGGAGGGGCATGGTGTTTCTCCGGGGTCAGCGGGGGGCAGGGCCGCGCAGGGTGACCCAGTCCAGGGTGCATTGGGCCTGGAGGTTGGGATGCAGGGCGGTGGGCTCGGCCACCATCCGGGGCTGACGGCTGACCTCGCAGGAGCGCACCAGTACCAGGGCCTTGGCGGTGTTGCGCAGGTCCGCCAGGACATTCAGCAGGTCTTCCTCGTGCAGCAGCTGCAGTTGCAGTTTCATGGTGCTGGCGTAGAAGCCCCAGGCCCCGGGGCTGTTGCCCAGGGGCTGTTGCGGAGCGAATTCGTACTGGATGTCGAGCAGGCGGCGGTTGTCCTTGATGCTGCGCAGCAGCTCCACCCACTCCAGGCGCTGCTCTTCCCCGACCATGCCGCGGGCGGCCAGATTGCTGTAGAGGGCGCTCTTCAGCTTGATTTCACTCTCTTCCTCGCTGACCTGTTTCAGCTTGCCCAGGGCCTGGTTGCGCTGGGTCTGGGCGCTTGCCTGCTGCGCCCGGGCCTGCTTGTGGCGATCGAGGGAGAGCAGGACGAGGGCGGCCCCCGCCAGGCAGAAGCCCAGGCAGAGGGCGAGGCTGAGTCCGAGCTTGCGCCAGTCCTTGGGTGTGATGTTCATGGGGCCACCCGCCGGGTAATCAGAATGGTGAAGGGCCGGGGCTCCGGGCGTACCGGCGTGCTTTCGCCGCTGCCGCCCTTCAGGGCCTTGCCGGATTCCACGTCGAAAGGCTGCTGCTGTACCGTGACCTGAAGCTGCGGGTCGCGCCGCAGGGCGGTGAGGAATCGCTCGAAAAGGGCCAGCACCTGGCGGGGATTGGTCTGGGGCCCCATGGGGATGGCGCCCTTGACCAGGGCGCTTTCATCCCCGGGCAGGTTGTTGCCGACGGCCACCGGGGTGCCGGGCAGGGCGCCCCGTTGCCAGGCGATGGCATCCACGTCCACCTGGGGGGCGGCCTCCAGCCCGCGGCTGAGGGCACGGTAAAGTCCGAGGGGCGTGCCGGATTGCTGTTCCAGGGTCTGGTAGCGGTTGATTACCTGGCGCAGGGTTTCGTTATCCAGGGGGAGCGGCGGGAAGGTGCGCGCCACATCGTTATAGCGCTGGCTGGCTTGGGCCGCCTCGGCCTGGATCTGGTCAGTCTGCTCCTGCAGCCGGGTTGTATCGTAGAAGTGCTTGCCGGCAAACAGCAGGCAGGCCAGCAGGACCAGCAGGCCGCCGCTGGAAAGTGCTTTTTTGAGCTGCCAGATGCGGTAGTTGTGGCGCAGTTCCCCGTCGGCAAATTGCTGGGCTGGCGGCTGGGTGGCCAGCAGGTGGAGGAAGAGGATTTCGCTGCGGCTGTCGGCGAGCCCGGCGTTCAGGCCGATTGCCCGCGCCGCCTCGTCGGTGGTGAGCACCTGGAGTTCGATGGCCGGGTTGCCGGCACTGGCAGCCGCTACGCTCTTGGCCGCCTGGGGATGAACCAGGGCCAGGGCCCTGAGTGGCTGGCCCCGGGCGATCTGGCGCTGGCTGACCAGGTATTGGTGCATCTTGGCGGCTTCCGTTGCCAGGGCCTGGCTGATGCCGCCGATGCTGGAGTCGTGGAGAGGGGCGAGGCGGGAGAAGCGCAGTTCGCCCTCGTCGTAGAAGCTCTGGCGCAGGCTGTGGTCCTGCAGGGTGAGCAGCAGGCAGGGGCCGTCGGGCACCTTGAGCTTCCTCAGCAGCCGGCTGCCCAGCAGGGCCTGGGAATAGATGCCGGCCAGGGCTACGTCCAGGGATTGCAGCACCGAGAGCCAGGGCGACACCGCCTGGGCATTGGTAAAGCCCGCCAGCAGCAGCCGCTCATCCTTGCGCCGGCCCTTGTCGAAGCCCAGGCGCAGGGCCAGGGAAAGGTTGGTGGCGAAGAAGTACTGGCCCAGCTTGCGCTTGAGGACAACGTCTCTGTCCCGGCCCTGGAGGAAGGGAATGGTTTCGAACTGGAAGCCTTCGTCGGCGATGTTCAGCAGCAGGTAAAAGAGGTGGTCCCGCCGGGATTGCAGATAGTCGTGAAAAGCGGCCAGTCCTTCGGTAGTGGCCGGGAAGCTGGTCTGCACGCCCAGCCGGCCGCCCTTCCAGGGGAAGGCGGAAAGCTGCTGGGCCGACAGGTAAAGAAGATGGCGTTGGGTCATGGCGGCCGTTCTCAGGTCTTGATCTTGCTGATCACGTCATACACCGGCCCGAGGACAGCGAGCATGATCCAGCCCAGCACGGAACCCAGGACCAGGGTCAGGGCCGGCTCGATGAGGGTCTGGATCTTGTCCACCGATTCCTTGACGTCCCGGTTGAAGAAATAGCTGACGTTGCGCAGTGCCGTATCCAGGGAGCCGGTATTTTCGCCGACCCGCAACATGCGGATGACCAGGGGCGGAAAGAGGCCGATGGTGTGGAAGGCGGTGGTGACGTTCTGGCCCTCGCCGATCAGCTCTTCCACCTTTTCCAGGCCCTTGCGGATGACCTGGTTGCCTACCACCTCCTGGGTGGTGCGGATGGAATCCAGAATGGGAATGCCCGACGCGTAGAGCAGGGCGAAGGTGTTGGCGAAGCGGGAGAGAATGATCTTCTTCAGGATCGGGCCGAAGACCGGTATCCGCAGCTTGAAGGCGTCGAAACGGTGCCGCACCAACGGGTTGGTGCGCAGCAGGAACTGTAGCAGCGCCAGGGCGAATACCGGCAGCAGCAAGGCGATGTACCAGTAATTCACCAGTAGGTCGGAGACGAAGAACAGGGCCTTGGTCTGGGGCGGCAGTTCCTGCCCCATGTTGCGCACGAACTGCTTGAGTTGGGGCACCATGTAGATCATCAGGAAGAAGGTGGCGCCGAGGACGATCGTGCCGACAAAGGCCGGGTACATGATGAGCTTCTTGGTGTGGGAGGCAATTTCGTCCTCCCACTTGAGGGATTCGGTGAGGCTTTGCAGCACTTCGGAAAGCCGGCCGGTGAGTTCCCCCGCCTTGACCAGGCTGACGAAAACCTTGGAGAAGACTTGCCGATGGTCCGCCATGGCCTGGGAGAGGGTGTGGCCACCTTCGATGGATTCGATGAGACTGGCCACCACTTCCCGGAAGCGCGGATGTTCGAGGGAGTCCCGCAGGTCCGCCAGGCCTTCCAGAATGGGCACGCCGGCCCGGTTGAGCTGCTCCAGGTGGAAGCAGAAGTTGATCAGCTCCCGGCGGGGCACGGAGCCGCCGAACAGGTCCCAGCTGCTCACCGGGGTGCCGCTGACCAGGTCCATTTCCATGCGCTTCAGGCGCATTTCCAGGTCCACCAGATTGATGGCATCCAGGCGCCCCTGGATCAGTCGCCCCTCCGGGTCTACCGCCTTGTAGTTGAAAATGGCCATGGTCGCTTGGTCCCAGGTTCCCGGGGCTTACATCCGGTCGGTGAGATCCACCACGCGGGAGAGTTCTTCCAGGGAGGTGGAGCCATCCAGCACGCGGCGCAGACCGTCGTCTGCCAGGGGGCGGAAACCCTGGCGGGCTGCCTCGTTGCGAATCTCCCGGGCAGTGGCCCGGTGGGCAATCAGTTCGTCCATGGTGGGCGTCATGCGCAGCAGTTCCATGATGCCGATACGGCCCCGATAGCCCTGGAAATCGCAACGCTCGCAACCGCAGGGGCGGTAGATGACCGGCCGCGGGCCCTCGGCGGGAATGCCCAGCAGGCGGGATTCATGGGCCTCCGCCTGGTAGGGCGTCTTGCAGTTGAGGCAGAGGCGGCGCACCAGACGCTGGGCGACGATGCCGATGATGTTGCCGGCCATCAGGTCCGGCAGCACGCCGATGTCGAGCAGCCGGGGAATGGCGCCGATGGCCGAGTTGGTGTGCAGGGTGGAATACACCTGATGGCCGGTCATGGCAGCGCGGAAGGCCATTTCGGCCGTATCCGCATCGCGGATTTCGCCCACCAGGATGACGTCCGGGTCCTGGCGCATCATGGAGCGGATGCCGTTGGCGAAATCCAGCTTGGCCGATTCGGCCACCGAGGTCTGGCGCACCAGGGCCATGGGGTACTCCACCGGATCTTCCAGGGTCATGATGTTCACGCCCTCGGAGTTGATGTGGTTGAGCACCGAATAGAGGGTGGTGGTCTTGCCGCTGCCGGTGGGGCCGGTGACCAGAATGATGCCTTCGGGCCGGGCGATCATCAGCTTGAGCAGGTCCAGATGGTCTTCCGCCAGGCCCAGGCCTTCCAGAGGGACGATGCCCTTCTGCCGGTCGAGGATGCGCAGCACCACGTTTTCGCCGTGAATGGTGGGCTGGGAGGCCACCCGGAAGTCCACCTGGCGGCCGCTCAAGACCAGATTGATGCGACCGTCCTGGGGCGCCCGGGTCTCGGCGATGTTCATGCCGCTCATGACCTTGATACGCACCGCCATGGCGGGCCAGTAGGACTTATGCAGGGCGCGGATCTGCCGCAGCATGCCGTCGATGCGATAGCGGATGCGCAGAAAGTTGGCTTCCGGCTCGAAGTGCACGTCGGAGGCATCCCGCTTCACCGCATCGGCCAGAATGGCATCGATCAGCCGCACCACCGGCTGGCTGTATTCGTCGGAGGACGATTGCAGGCTCTTCCAGTCGATCTCGCCGGTTTCGATCTCGTGCAGGATGCCGTCGATGGACAGTTCGTAGCCGTAGTACTGGTCGATGGCCCGGTCGATTTCCGATTCCCCGGCCAGCAGGGTCTCGATTTCCAACTCCTCGTGGAGCTGCCCCCGCACCTTGTCTAGGGCCACGATGTCGTTGATGTCCGACAGGGCCAAGGTCAGGCGATGGGTATCCGCGTCGAAATCCAGGGGAATGATGTGGTGGCGTTTGGCCAGATCCCGCGGTACCAGTTTCAGGGCCGAAGGGTCCACCACGGCCCGGGAGAGGTCGATGGAGCGCTTGCCCAGGCTCTCGGAGAGGGCCTCCCGCAGGGTGGTTTCGGAAACGAAACCGAGGGAAACCAGCAGCTTGCCCACCGGCTGGTTGGATTTCATCTGCTCCAGCAGGGCGATGCGCAGCTGGTCTTCGGAGATGATGCCCTGGGCGATGAGAATCTGGCCCAGGGGCCGGCGCTGGGGGCTGGGGGCGTTCATGGCGGGCTCAGTTCCTGGAGCCGGCGGCGGGCCGTTTCCTTGTCGAAGGCGGCCGGCCGGGATTCGGCGGCGCCCAGGGCCGCCTGGTAATACTGCAGGGCGGGGCGGATCTGGCGCAGGTGATCCAGGCTGACCGCCAGGTTGAACAGGTAGTCCGGGTTTTCACTGTCAGCCCCGAGGGACTTGAAATAAGCCTGCTGGGCCTCGCTCCAGCGGTTCTGGCGGGCGTACAGATTGCCCAGGGCGAAGTAGGCGTGGCCCGCTTCCGGCTGGCTGGCGATGATGGTCTTCAGGCGGCTTTCTGCCGCCCCGTCGCTACTGCCGCTGAGGGTGCTGAGCCCGGCCAGTGCCACCGGATTTTTCGGGTCGGCCTCCAGGGCCTTCTGGTAAAGCGCTTCGGACCGCTGCAACTGCCCTTCGCGCCCGGCGATGGTCGCCAATCCCAGGAGTGCATCGACGTTGCGGGGATCGCCCTGCAGCACCTTGTCGTAACCCTGGGCGGCACTGGCGAAGTCTTCCCGTTGCAGGGCGGCGTAGGCCTGGTCGAGCACCGGGTTGCCGAGGGGCTTGCCGCGGCTGAGACGGATCGGGCCGGAGGCTTCCGCCTGGGGCGGCTGGGGGCGGGGCGGCGGTGCTTCCCGATGCACGGGAGCTACTGGCTCGGGGGCGTTCGTCGAGGCCGATTCCGGCAGGGCAGCGGGGGCGGCGGTGGCAGGAGCGGGCTGGGGCGTCAGGGCCTGTACTGGCGCCACCGGCTGGGCTGGCGGCGGGAGAGGGGCGGTGATGGCGGCTGCCGGTGGCGGCGGGCGGGTCAGCCCGCCGGGATTGAGCCCCTGCAACTGGTACCAGAAGAAACCGCCAATGCCCCCGAGGGCGAGGACCAGCCCGCCGACGAGCAGGATGATCTTGGTCTGCCGCGATGGACCGGCATCGTTGGTGATCTTGGCGTTGAAGAGGTTGCGTGCGCCCTGGCGCTCGGCCTCGATGGCCACCTCCTGGGTGTGGGTCATGCTCGCCGGCTGTGCTGCCGCGGAGCGGTCGGCCGAGGCTTGCGGTGGGGTGCGGGCGCTGGCGGCGACAGCGGCCAAGTCGGCATCCACCGTGTCCAGGTGGTCGTCCAGGTTGGGCAGGGCGCCGCCTGCCGGCAGAATCGGCTCCAGTTTCAGATCCACCTCCGTCACCGAGCCGGGGGGGAGGGCGGGAGATTCGCCGCCGCCGCGCTTGGCTTCTTCCGCCTTCTTCAAGGCATCCATGAGCAGGCTCATGGCCGTGCTCCCATGCCGGAGGGCACCAGCTGCTGCTGGGGGCCTGGGTTGTTGCCGAAGAAGTCGCGGTTGGGCAGGGTGTCTCGCAGGCCGGCGTAGTCGCCGTGGATGCTGGCTTCCCGGATGATGATGGGGCGCAGGAAGATGACCAGCTCGGTCTTCTCCGTGGTGTCGTCGCGGCGGGCGAACAGGCTGCCGATGGCCGGCAGGCGGGACAGTCCGGGCACGGCATCATCGGTGTTGCGCACCACGTCTTCCATCAGGCCGCCCATGACGGCGATGTTGCCGTTTTCAACGCGCAGGACGGATTCCATCTCCCGGGTGCGGATGACGGGAATCTCGCTCTTGATGTCCTCCGTCAGGCCATTGATGCCCTTCTTCAGCGCCGGGTTGGGGTCCTGAATGGTGCTGACCACCCGGGAGATGCTGGGGCGGATGTTGAGCAGCACGGTGTCGTTGTCGCTGACCTGGGGAGTCACGTTCATGACGAAACCGACGGGCACCGAGTTAAGGGTGCTGGTGTAGGTGGTGATGGAATTCACCTGGTTCTGGGAGGTGTCGGCCTTGATGGTGAAGTACACCCGGTTGTCTACCACCTTGATCACCGCCGTCTGGTTGTTGAGCACGCTGATCTTCGGGCTCGACAGCACCTTGACCGTGCCGAAGGTCTCCAGCAGGCGGATGGCGCTGGTGAAAATGCCGTCGGAGGTGGGGTTGGTGTAGCCGATGGCCAGCAGGCCGGCAATGCCGCCGCCGGCGGTCTGGGTGAAGGAGAAGCCGGTGCCGCCGGTAATACGGCTCCAGTTGATGCCTTGCTGGTAGTTCTGGGCCAGCTGGACTTCGGCGATGGTGGCTTCGATGAGCACCTGGCGCTTGGCACTGCTCATGACCTGATCCAGGAATTCCTGGATTTTTTCATGCTGCCGGCCGGTGGCCCGCACGGTGATGATGCCGGTTTCCGGGTGGGCCATGACGGAGGCGGCTTCCCGGAAGGTGCTGCGACGGACCACGGTGGCCCCGGCTGCCTGGAAGGTGGCGGCGTTGGGGCTGGTGACCAGGCTGCCGGCGGCGTTGCTGCCCCGCCCCTGGCTCGGGGCCGGAGCGCCGGTGCCGCTGGTGTTCTGGCTGTTGCTCTGCTCCGTGATGGTTTCGGAAGAGCCTTCCGGCAGCACCTTGTCGGTCTCCCGCAGGATGTCCTTGACGTTCTGGATCAGGGTTTCCCAGAAGTGGTGTTGGGCCTTGTTCTCGATGCGGGTGACGGAGCTGTTGCCGCCGCTCCCCGTGGCACCGGCGCCCCCCGCAGCAGTGGCGCCGGTGGTGGCGGTGACGCCCGCAGCGGCAGTGGCGATCTGGGTGGTGACCGAAACGGTGCCGGTGGTATCCCGGCTCATATTCACGTAGTCGATCTTGTAGTTACGCAGGAAGGGCGTATCCGGCATCACCGCCAGATTGGGGCCATCCAGCTCGAAGCGCATGTCCACTTGCTTGGCGAGTCGGTTGAGAATCTGGGGCAGGGTCTGGTCGATGGCGTTGAGGGTGACATTGCCGCTGATGCCGGGGTGGATGTCCACGTTCAGCCGGGCATCCCGGGCCAGGGCAAACAGCAGTTCCTGCACCTTGACGTTGTTGACGACCACTGAATAGGTTTCGGTGCGCGGTGCCGCCTTCGGCCGGGGCAGGGCCACGGTCTGTTGCACGGGGGCGGGAATGGCGCCACTGCTGGGCGGAACCGATTCGGCTTGCAGATGGGTTTTGGCCGGCTCCCGGGCCGGTGGGGAGGCACAGGCACCGAGCAACGCAACAACGCCGGCCAGAGCGGCAATGGGAAAACGGGTGCGGGCCGCCGGTTGGGGGAGGTGACAGGCAGACTTCATGGACGGGCCTCTTTTCAGAATTGCTTGTTGTGGGGCCGGATCATCACCCAACGCAATGTTTATTATCAGTTTTATGCATTTTGTGACGATTTCACTCTAGCATAGATTGGGCGCTGTAAATCGGGCTTTCGTCACACTTTGTCCGGTGTTTGCCTAACGTTCCCCTAGCGCAGTTGCTGCACCGGTCGGGGGTAGGGGCGGGCGTTGCGGATGTGGGCCGGAAAATCCTGGATGGCGGCAAGGGCGCTGGCCCGGTCCGGGTAATCGCCGTAGATGACGCCCCAACGCTCCCGTTCCCCCTGGCGGCTATGGTAGGCGCCGAGCTTTTCGGCCGGCAGGTCGCGGCTGGCCAGGGTAAGAAAGTTCTCCACTTCCCGGTTGGCTTTGCCATTGACGGCTAGAAGCTGCACCACGAAGTGACGATTGTCAGCGTGGGCCAGCCATTCCTGGGTCGCGGCCAGCCGGGCACGGGTAAGGGGCCCAGCGTTGCCTTCTGGTCGCGCTGCGGGCGACTGGGCTGCGGCAGCAGGGGGGGCGGTGGCTGCAAGGGGAACTGCTTCTTCACCGGTGGCCGGGCTGCTTTCCGGGCTGGCCGGCGCTTTGCTGGTTGGGGCGGCGGTGGAGAGCGAAGCGGTGGCCGCAGCCGGTGTGGCTTCGGTCGTAGGCGCCGCTGCTGATGTGGGGACAGTGGCTGACGGAGGAGCCGATCGGGAGGCTGGCGGAGTGGCGGCGGCCGCGGGGGGCGGTGTCGTCCTGGGGGAGGGGGCTAGCTGTCCCGATGCTTCCGGCCCTGCCGGGGCGGGGCTTGCCGCATTGCTCTGGCGTCCGGCCCAGTAGGCGCCGCTGGCCACCAGTACCGTCAGGGCCAGGCCTAGGGTGGCCGTGCGCCATTGGCCTGGGGCTGGGCGGGAGGGCTGGGCGATGGCGCTGAACTGGGCGTCCCGCACGGCGGCCTGGGCTTGGGGGGTGTCCACCAGATGGGTGTTGTCGGCGAAGGCAGCGAGCAGGGACTTGTCGGCCAGGATGTTGATGCGCCGGGTGAGTCCTTCCGAAGCGTCGGCGATGGTCTGCAGGGCCTTGGCGCTGAACAGGTCGGGGCCATGGTAACCGGCAGCCCGCAGGCGGAACATGAGATAGGGGCCCACGTCGGTACGGCGCAGGGGCTCCAGGGCGAAATTGTGGGTGATGCGTTCCTTGAGCTGGCGCAGGTCAGGCTGGGCGAGGCGGCCGTCGAGTTCCGGCTGGCCGAAAAGAACGATCTGCAGCAGCTTGTGGCGGGAGGATTCCAGGTTGGAGAGCAGCCGGATTTCCTCCAGGGTCTCCCCGGGCATGGCGTGGGCCTCGTCGATCAGCACGACGACCCGGCGATCGGCGGCGTAGCTTTGCAGCAGCCGTTCCTGCAGGGCCCGCAAGAGCTGGGAGGGGCGGCTTTCCGGCAGATCCATCTGCAGTTCGGCGGCCAGGGCGTGGAGTATTTCGTCCCGGGTATAGGAGGGGTTGGCCAGGTAAACGGTTTCAACCTCGGCAGGCAGCTTTTCCAGCAGCATGCGGCAGAGCATGGTCTTGCCACTGCCTACTTCGCCGCTGACCTTGACGATGCCTTCATCGTGGGTGATGGCGTAAATCAGGGCCTCCAGGGTGGCGCCCCGGTTGCCGCCGGCGAAGAAGAAGTCGGTATGGGGGGTGATGCGGAAGGGGGGCTCCCGCAGGCCGTAGTGTTCAAGATACATCGCTGTCCTCTCCTCCCCGTCCGCTCTTTTCCCGGCGGGCGTGCAAGGTGGTGCGGTTGATGCCCAGCAGGCGGGCGGCCTGGCTCAGGTTGCCCTGGGTCAGGTGCAGGGCGGCGTCAACGTAGGCCCGCTCCCATTGGGCGAGGAAACGGTCCAGTTCGAAGCCAGGGCCATCTTGCCGCAGTCGGGCCAGGGCGCTCTGCATCAGCGCATCCCGGTCGTCGCCCGACTGGTTGGGTTCGGCCAGGGCTGGCAGGTCCAGCTCGGCGGCCAGCTGTTGCGGGGTGACCGTCTGGCCGGCGTGCTTGGCGGTGAGGCGGATGACGATGTTGCGCAGTTCCCGCACATTGCCTGGGAAGGCGTAGCTAAGCCATTGCGCCCGGGCGGCCGGGTCCAGATCGAAGGCTCCCTGCCGACCCTGCTGGGCGAAATGCTGGCGGAAGTGTTCGAGCAGTAGTAGCCGATCCTCCCCCATTTCCCGCAGGGGCGGGACGCTGAGGCTGAAGACGGAAAGGCGATGGTAGAGGTCGGCACGGAAGCGCCCCTCCCGAACTTCCTTTTTCAGATCCCGGTTGGTGGCAGCGACGATGCGTGCCCGGCTCTGGCGGCTCTGGGTTTCGCCGACGCGCTGAAACTCGCCGTTTTCCAGCACCCGCAGCAGCTTGGGCTGCAGTTCCAGGGGGAGTTCACCGATTTCGTCGAGGAAGAGGGTGCCTTCCCCGGCTTCCTCGAAATAGCCGGCCCGGGCCCCGGCGGCGCCGGTGAAGGCGCCCTTGGCATGGCCGAACAGGGTGGGTTCGAGCAGGGTGGGCGAAATGGCGGCGCAGTTGAGTGCCAGGTAGGGCTTGTCCTTGCGCCCGGTTTCCTGGTGCAGCTGGTGGGCGACGATTTCCTTGCCACTGCCCGACTCCCCTTCGATGAGGACAGGGAAGGGGGAGTCGGCGTAGTGGCCGATCTGCGTGCGCAGCTTGACCATGGCTTCGCTGTGTCCCAGCAGGGGCGTGGCTGCCTGGGGCGGGTCCTGGAAGTTGAGGCTGTCCAGCAGGGTCTTGCGTAGTTGGGCCGGGTCGGCCGGCTTGGCGATGAAGTCGGTGGCGCCCAGGGTGCGGGCGTGGCGCCCGAGGGCTTCCTCGTGCTGGCCCGAGAGCACGACAATGCGCATTTCGTGCGACAGGGCGAGCAACTCGCCGATCAGGGCAAAGCCTTCGTCCGGCTGGTGGGGCAGGGGTGGCAGGCCCAGGTCCACCAAGGCCAGCCGTGGTGGCTGGCGCAGTTGACGCAGCAGCCGGGTGCAATGGGCTCGGGAGTGGCTGGTGAGCACTTCGAAGGTGCCGGCCAGGAAGTAGGCAAGGCTGTCGCTGATCAGGGGGTCGTCGTCCACGATCAGCAGCAAGGGGCGTTCCGGCGCGGCGGTGTCGTCCAGATCCGGCATGGTTATAGTGTTTTCCTGGATGGCGGGGCGGCAAACGGGCAGGTTTTCTTGCCCTCCTCTGGAGGCAAGCTACCTCTTCCACGGGATTATAACGACGGAATTTGTCACGGTTTGGGGCTCCCCTTCTGTTAAAATCCCGGCCTTCGGATTTTTCAAGGGAGTCCCCGTGCCGGCTGAAAGCCTGGTCGAGATTCGCGGCCTCAACTTCGCCTACGATACGGATTCCGGCCCCCGCAAGGTGCTGGAAGGCATCGACATGAGCTTCCACAAGGGCAAAGTGGTGGCGATCATGGGCGGTAGCGGCTGCGGCAAGACGACCCTGTTGCGCCTGATCGGCGGCCAGTTGCGGCCGACGGCGGGCGAGGTGAAGGTGGCCGGTCATGCGGTGCACCGCATGAACACCCGGGATCTTTACGCCCTGCGCCGCCGCATGGGCATGCTGTTCCAGTTCGGCGCCCTGTTCACCGATATGTCGGTGTTCGACAATGTGGCCTTCCAGATGCGGGAGCACACCGATCTGCCAGAAGAGCTGATCCGCGACTTGGTGCTGCTCAAGCTGCAAGCCGTCGGCCTGCGGGGGGCCGCCAAGCTGATGCCCAGTGAGCTTTCCGGTGGCATGGCCCGCCGCGTGGCCCTGGCCCGGGCCGTGGCCCTGGACCCCATGCTGATCATGTACGACGAGCCCTTCACCGGTCTGGATCCCATCTCCTTGGGCGTCATCGGCCAGTTGATCCGCAAACTCAACGATGCCCTGGGGGCCACGTCCATCATGGTGACCCACGACATCCAGGAATCCCTGCTGATCGTCGATTACATCTATTTCATGTCCGGCGGCCGGGTGGTCGCCGAGGGCACGCCGGACGAAATCCGCGCTTCCCGGGACCCCTTCGTCTATCAGTTTGTCCATGCCGAAGCCGACGGGCCCGTGCCCTTCCATTATCCGGCGCCTCCGGTAGCCGAGTCCCTGCTGGCGGGAGGTGTCCGTGGCTGATTTCTTGCGTCGGCTCGGTGCCGGCCTGGTGGATCGCATCTGGCAGCTGGGTTTTGCCAGCCGCTTCTTCTGGGCCCTGCTTTGCTATTCAGGTCAGTGTCTGACCCGCCCGCAGTTGATGATGCGGGAAATTTATTTCAGTGGTGTCCTGTCCCTGCTCATTATTACCGTTTCCGGCTTGTTCGTCGGCATGGTGCTGGGTCTGCAGGGCTATGAGACGCTGCAGCGTTTCGGTTCGTCCGAGGCGCTGGGCATCCTGGTGGCTCTTTCCTTGGTGCGGGAACTGGGGCCGGTGGTGGCTGCCCTGCTCTTCGCCTCCCGGGCCGGCTCCTCCATCACGGCTGAAATTGGTCTGATGAAGGCCACCGAGCAGCTCAAGGCCATGGATATGATGGCCGTCAATCCCATGGCCCGCGTCGTGGCTCCCCGATTCTGGGGGGGGGTCATCTCCATGCCGCTGCTGGCTGCCCTGTTTTCCGCCATGGGCGTCTTCGGTGGCTGGCTGATCGGTGTGGTGCTGATCGGCGTCGATGATGGTGCGTTCTGGTCCCAGATGCAGGCTTCGGTGGATTTTCGTGAAGATATTCTCAACGGCGTCATCAAGAGCGTGGTCTTCGGGGCCGCTGTCTCCCTGATCGCCGTTTTTGAGGGTTATGACTCGGTGCCCACGGCCGAAGGGGTTTCCCGCGCCATTACGCGCACTGTGGTTACGTCAGCGCTGGTGATTCTGGCGCTGGACTTTGTTCTCACCTCGTTTATGTTCCGGGGGGCTTGATGAATCGCAAGGTGCTCGACCTGTGGGTCGGAGTTTTTGTAGCAATCGGTTTTCTCTCACTGTTGTTTTTGGCACTAAAAGTTGGGAACCTTTCGGGGGCCAACTTTGCCGAAACCTACGTCTTGCAGGCCAAGTTTGATAACATCGGCGGCCTGAAGGTGCGCGGGCCGGTGAAGAGTGCCGGTGTCGTGGTGGGTCGGGTGGCCGAAATTCATTTCGATCCCCAGACCTATGAGGCGGTTGTCACCATGAAGGTGGATACCCGCTTCAAGTTTCCCAAGGATACTTTCGCCTCCATCCTGACCTCCGGCCTGCTCGGCGAGCAATATGTCGGCCTGGATGTGGGGGGCGACGAGAAGATGCTGGCCCCCGGCGATAGCATCGCCAAGACCCAGTCGGCCGTGGTGTTGGAGAAGCTGATCAGTCAGTTCCTCTTCAGCAAGGCCTCCGAGGGACAGGACAAGAAGTAGCGTTTCCGCTATGCTTTAGGCTGTTGGCATGAGGCTGGCGGCCTTTGGTCGCGCGGTTTCGGCAAAAAACAATTACTGATATTTCGAGGGATCAAAGTGCAAAAACAGGTAGCCAAGCGTCTGGGTATGTTCGCGCTAGCCACGGCCCTGCTGTCCGGCCTGGGCGGCTGTGCCAGTACGGCCAACAATCCCAAGGATCCCTGGGAAGGCTTCAACCGTGCCATGTTCTCCTTCAACGAAGGCGTGGACAAGGCCGTCATCAAGCCCGTGGC
Organism: Azospira sp. I13; assembly: GCF_003112695.1. GTDB lineage: Bacteria > Pseudomonadota > Gammaproteobacteria > Burkholderiales > Rhodocyclaceae > Azospira. The sequence goes on along the minus strand of NZ_BFBP01000002.1, from coordinate 468,912 downwards.
CCAGGGCTACGACGCAGTGCTGCCCCAGCCTGTGCAGACTGGCGTGGGTAATTTCTTCGGCAACATCGCCGATGTCTTCATCGCCTTCAACAACCTGATCCAGGGCAAGCCGGGCGACGCCGTTTCCGATGCCGGCCGTGTCTTCCTGAACAGTACCGTCGGTATTCTCGGCATTTTCGACGTAGCCAGCGTCGCCGGTCTGGAAAAGCATGACGAAGACTTCGGCCAGACCTTCGGTCGCTGGGGCGTGGGCGACGGTCCTTATGTGGTGTGGCCCTTCATTGGTTCCCGCACTGTGCGTGATACCGTGGGCTATGTGGTGGATGTGGCGGCTGACCCGGTCAGGAACGTGGATCACGTGCCGACCCGCAACGCTGCCGCTGCCCTGCGTCTGGTGGATACCCGTGCTTCCCTGCTGCCGGCGGAGAAGGTCATCGACGATGCCGCCCTGGACAAGTACTCCTACATGCGTGATGCCTATCTGCAGCGTCGCAAGAACCTGATTTACGACGGCAATCCTCCTCGCGAGAAGCTTGAGGACTGATTCCTCGCCGTTCCCACTCCATACCCCGCCGGCCGGCGGGGTATGTCTTTGCGTCACCGCATCAGCTAAAATTCCTCCTCCCCCGACCCAAGAGAAAAGACCATGAAGTTCATTCGTGCCCTGTGTGCTGCCATTGGCCTTGGCCTGCTGTCTGTTCCGGTGCTGGCTCAGGATCTCGGTCCCGACGCCCTGGTCAAGAAAGTGACCGATGACGTGCTGACGGTGGTGCGGACCGACAAGGATTTGCAAAACGGCAACACCAAAAAGGCCATCGAGCTGGTGGAAACGAAAGTGTTGCCCCACTTCAATTTCAACCGCATGACCGCCCTGGCCCTGGGGCGCGAGTGGTCCAAGGCTTCTCCTGAGCAGAAGACCAAGCTGACCCACGAATTCCGTACCCTGCTGGTGCGCACCTACTCCAACGCCCTGACCGCCTACAAGGATCAGACCGTGGAGTACAAGCCCTTCAAGATGCAATCCGGTGACACCGACGTGACCGTGCGTACCCAGATCAGCCAGTCCAGTGGCAAGCCCATCGGCCTCGACTACGCACTGGAAAAGCAGAACGACGGCTGGAAGGTTTACGACGTCGTGGTGGCCGGTGTCTCCCTGGTGACCAACTACCGTGAAACCTTCAACCAGGAAGTGCGCGCCAACGGCATCGATGGCCTGATTTCCACTCTGGCGGCCAAGAACAAGACGCTGGAAACTTCCTCCGGCAAGAAGTGATGATTGTTCTGGATGGTTCCACCCTGCGGGTGACGGCGCCCATGGTCATTGCCAATGCCAAGGAACTCCTGATCGCCGGCCAGGAAAAGCTGGCTGCTGGCAGCGGCACGCTGCAGGTGGATCTGGCAGCGGTGACAGCGGTGGATTCTTCCGCCCTCACCGTTCTTTTTGCCTGGATGCGCCGCCTGCAGGCTCAGGGCCGCAGTCTTTCCATTGTCGCGCCGCCGGCCAGTCTGCTCAGTCTGGCCGAGCTCTACGGCATCTCCGATCTCCTGCCGCTGGCCTAAGCCTTCAGCCCGGATTCCCATGGGCACTGCCGTCCACTTCGATTGTGTCACCAAGCGCTTTGGTGCCTTGCAGGCCCTGGGCGGCGTTTCCCTGGAAATTGCCCAGGGTGAGTTCTTCGGCCTGCTCGGTCCCAATGGGGCGGGCAAAACCACCCTGATTTCCTGTCTGGCCGGTCTGGTCCGCCCGGATAGTGGCAGCCTGCGAGTGCTCGGCCAGGATGTGGTGACCGATTATCGGGCTGCCCGCCGTCTGCTCGGCGTGGTGCCCCAGGAACTGGTCTTCGACCCCTTCTTCACGGTGCGCGAAACCCTGCGCATCCAGTCCGGCTACTTCGGCATCCGCAACAACGACGACTGGATCGACGAGATCCTCGCCAACCTGGACCTGACCGGCAAGGCCGACACCAACATGCGCCGCCTCTCCGGCGGCATGAAGCGCCGGGTACTGGTGGCTCAGGCCCTGGTGCACCGTCCCCCTGTGATCGTCCTGGATGAACCCACCGCCGGGGTGGACGTGGAATTGCGCCAGGGCTTGTGGGAATTCGTGCGGCGCCTGAACCAGGAAGGCCATACCATCATCCTCACCACCCATTACCTGGAAGAGGCAGAAACCCTGTGCGGCCGTATCGGCATGCTCAAGCAGGGCCGCCTGGTGGCCCTCGACGCCACGGCCAATCTGCTACAGCGTTTTTCGGGCCATACCCTGACCCTGCGTCTGGCGGCCGGCCGCCCCTTGCCCGAGTGCATGGCCCCCCGGCTGCTTGAACGCCAGGGCCAACTGCATCGCCTGCGCCTTGCCGGCGTGGCCGAACTGGAACCCCTGCTGGCCGAACTGCGGCTGGCCGGTTGCCAGGTGGAGGACCTGCAACTGGGCGCTCCGGACCTGGAAGAAGTCTTCGTGCGCCTGATGCGGGGCGAGGAGGCCGGCGCGTGATGCTCGGTTTCCGAACCCTGTTCCTCAAGGAAGTCCTGCGTTTCTGGAAGGTAGGCTTCCAGACCATGGCAGCGCCGGTGCTGACGGCCTTGCTCTACCTGCTTATCTTTGCCCATGTGCTGGACGACAATGCCCGCATCCATGGCGTCGCCTATACGTCGTTCCTGGTGCCTGGCCTGGTCATGATGTCGGTGTTGCAGAATGCCTTTGCCAACTCGTCCTCTTCCCTCATCCAGTCCAAGGTGACGGGCAGCATCGTCTTCGTCCTCCTGCCGCCCATTGCCTATGGCGAGTTTTTCCTCGCCTACGTCCTGGCGGCCCTGGTACGGGGTGTCGCCGTGGGGTTGGGAGTGCTGTTGATGACGTTGGCTTTCGCCCCCCTGCAGCTGGCCCATCCTCTGTGGGCTCTGGCCTTTGCCGTGCTCGGTGGCGCCATGCTGGGGGCTCTGGGCATGATCGCCGGCATCTGGGCCGACAAGTTTGACCAACTGGCCGCTTTTCAGAACTTCCTCATCATGCCCCTGACCATGCTGTCCGGGGTGTTCTACTCGATTCACAGCCTGCCGCCCTTCTGGCAGCAGGTGTCCCACTTCAATCCCGTGTTCTATATGATCGACGGTTTCCGCTATGGCTTTTTCGGCGTTTCCGACGCCGCCCCCGAAAAAAGCCTGTTGGTGGCAGCCGTCTGCTTTGCTGCGCTGACCGCGCTGACCCTGGCCCTGCTCAAGCGGGGCTACAAATTGAGAGCCTGACCCATGGTAAGACCTGAAGACATCGAAACCTACATCCAGGAGGGTATGCCCTGCGACCTCATCAAGATCGCCGGGGATGGGCATCACTTCGAGGCGGTCATCGTCAGCGGCGAATTCACCGGCAAGAGCCGGGTGCAGCGCCAGCAACGGGTGTACCAGACCATCAAGGATCGCCTGGACAGCGGCGAAATCCACGCCCTCTCCTTCAAGACCTTCACCCCCGAAGAATGGGAGGCCAACCGTGGATAAGCTCCTCATTCAGGGCGGTGTGCCCTTGCGCGGCGAAGTCGCCATTTCCGGAGCCAAGAATGCGGCCCTGCCCATTCTCTGCGCCGCCCTGCTGACTGCCGAGCCCCTCAAGCTTTCCAGTCTGCCCCACCTCAACGACGTTTCCACCATGCTCGGCCTGCTTGGCCAGATGGGCGTGGAAGTGACCCTCGACGGGGCTGACGGCGTGGTGCTGGATGCCCGGGGCCTCAACAACCCCGTGGCGCCCTACGACTTGGTCAAGACCATGCGCGCCTCCGTGCTGGTGTTGGGCCCCCTGATGGCCCGCTGCGGCGAGGCCAAGGTTTCCCTGCCCGGCGGTTGCGCCATCGGCGCCCGGCCGGTGGACCAGCACATCAAGGGCCTCCAGGCCATGGGTGCCGAGGTCAAGGTGGAACACGGTTACATCCACGCCAAGGCCGGCCGCCTCAAGGGTGCCCGCATCTGCACCGATATGGTCACCGTTACCGGTACCGAGAACCTGATGATGGCCGCGGTGCTGGCCGACGGTGAAACCATCATCGAAAATGCCGCCCGGGAACCGGAAGTGGTGGATCTGGCCAACTGCCTGATCTCCATGGGCGCCCGCATCTCCGGCGCCGGCAGCGATGTGATCCGCATCCAGGGGGTGGAAAAGCTCCACGGGGCTGAGCACCGCATCATGCCGGACCGTATCGAGACCGGCACCTATCTCTGTGCTGCAGCTGCTACCGGCGGTGAAATCCGCCTGACGCGCACCTCCTCCGCCTATCTGGATGCGGTCATCGACAAGCTCATGGACGCCGGCTGCGACATCCAGACCGAGCGCGATGCCATCAGCCTCAAGGCCCCGGCCCGCCTCAAGGCGGTGAGCATCCGCACCGCGCCTTATCCCGCTTTCCCCACGGATATGCAGGCCCAGTTCATGGCCCTGAACACCGTGGCCGACGGCGCCGCCACCATCCGCGAGACCATTTTCGAGAACCGCTTCATGCATGCGGTGGAATTGGCCCGCCTAGGCGCCTCCATCGACATCAATGGCAACACCGCCGTGGTCAAGGGCGTGCCCCAACTGGAAGGCGCCACCGTGATGGCCACCGATCTGCGGGCTTCCGCCTCCCTGGTCATCGCCGCCCTGGTGGCCCAGGGCGAGACCCTGATCGAACGTATCTACCACCTGGACCGGGGCTACGAGCGCATCGAGGAAAAACTCTCCAAGCTGGGGGCCTGCGTCCGCCGCGTGCGCTGAGGCGCTGATACCGCCAGGCCGAACCAGGCCCTGGCAGTTCCAGGCAGACCCAACAAAAACGCCCCGTTGTCGTGCATGCGACAACGGGGCGTTTTTCTTTACCCCATGAAAATCATGGGGTTGCGGTCAGGCATCAAGCTTGCTGAGGGAAGGGTATTCCCTTTGGAGAAACTGCCATGCCCAATTATCTGAACATCGGCGATGTGGTCTTTGCCCAGGAAGTCATTCAGAACGACGGCGGCGTGCCGGATCAGCCGGAAGACGCCGTGTTTGCCCGCCCGGGCAGCCGTGGCGTGGTGGTGCAGATCGGCGCCGCAGCCGCCGATTTGCGTCAGGAAATCATCCTGGTGCGTTTTGAAGATGAAGCAGGCGTTCTTGGCCCTCCCGTCGGCTGCCTGCCAGAAGAGCTGACCCAGGAGGAGGTGGCCGCCGGAGCCGGCGCGCCGGCCTAGGCTTGGCTAAACCGGCGGATAGCTGCGGCTGCCCGTCGCGTCTGGCTGCCAACAGTGGTCTGTGGCTTAGCCCTTGTCGTCGGGTTCGAAGAAAACCCAGCGTACGGCGGGAAAGGCGGCCTTGAGGGCATCCTGTACGGCGTTGATCTGGTCGATCAGGCTACGGGCACTTTGTTGCTCGGCCATGCGCGCCTTCACCGCGACGAAGAGGTAGCTACCCATCTGGAAGGAGATCAGGTTGTAGAGGGATTCCACCTCTGGGCGCTGTCGCAGCCATTGCTCCATGGCGGCATGGGCAGCGGGCTCGGCACTCTGGCCGATGAGCAGGGCCTTGACCTCCAGGCCGACGCCGATGGCGACCACCACCAGCAGGACGCCGACGGCGATGCTGCCCCAGGCGTCGAAGGCGGGGTTGCCGGTGGCGAGCGAGAGCAGGATGGCGCCCAGGGCCAGGGTCAGGCCCGCCAGGGCGGCGATGTCCTCGCCCATGACGACGATCAGTTCCGATTCCCGGCTGTCGCGGAAATAGCGCCACAGGGGCATGTCGCCTGCCTTTTCGCGGATTTCATGGATGCAGCCGCGCAGGGACCAGGCCTCCAGCAGCACGCCGACCCCCAGGACGATGATGGCGACCCAGGGATTCTCCAGGGGTTCCGGGTGGGAGAGCTTGTGCATGCCCTCGTAGATGGAAAAGGCCCCCCCCAGGGAAAACAGCATGATGGCCACCATGAACGACCAGAAATAGGTGGCCTTGCCAAAGCCCAGGGGGTGGTCCGGTGTCGGCTCCCGCCGGGCCTGTTTGATGCCCAGCAGCAACAGCAGCTGGTTGGCGCAGTCGGCGGCGGAGTGCACCGCCTCGGCCAGCATGGCGGAGGAGCCGGTATAGACGGCGGCGGCAGCTTTCGAGACGGCGATGCCGGCGTTGGCGGAAAGGGCGTAGATGATGGCGCTCATGATGGCGAGAAAAGTGGAGGTGCCATGCTTTTACCATATTCCACCCGGCCGCCCAAGGCAGCGGCACGCCATGACGGCATGTCGGGGGCGGGATACGGTAAAATGCACGTTTTTGCATCCGGGAATCCGCCGTGAACGGCATTACCATCGCCCTTTCCAAGGGCCGCATCTTCGAAGAAACCCTGCCCCTGCTGGCCGCTGCCGGCATCGTGCCGACTGAAAATCCCGAAACCTCCCGCAAGCTGATCATCGCCACCAACCGGCCTGACGTGCGGGTGGTCATTGTGCGCGCCACCGATGCGCCCACCTATGTCCAGCATGGCGCCGCCGACATCGGCGTGGTCGGCAAGGACGTGCTGATCGAGCACGGCGGCGCCGGCCTTTACCAGCCCCTGGACCTGAAGATTGCCAAGTGCCGCATGAGCGTGGCCGTGCCCGCCGGTTTCGACTATGAAAACGCCGTGCGCCAGGGCGCCCGCCTGAAGATCGCCACCAAGTACATCAAGATGGCCCGGGAACACTTCGCCACCAAGGGCGTGCACGTGGACCTCATCAAGCTCTACGGCTCTATGGAACTGGCGCCCCTGGCCGGTCTGGCCGACGCCATCGTGGACCTCGTTTCCACCGGCGGCACCTTGAAGGCCAACAACCTGGTGGAGGTGGAGCACATCATGGACATCTCCTCCCGTCTCATCGTCAACCAGGCTTCCCTGAAACTTAAGCGGGAAACCCTTGGTCCCATCCTGGACGCCTTTACCCAGGCCGTGGAGAAGAATGCATGAGCAGCGTGAATATCAAGCGCCTGAGCAGCGCCGACGCCGATTTCCAGCAGCGCCTCGATGAACTGCTGGCCTTCGAGGGCGCCCAGGACGAGAACATCGAAAAGACCGTGGTCGGCATCCTGGCCGACGTCAAGGCCCGGGGCGACGCCGCGGTGGTGGAATACACCAACCGCTTCGACCGTCTCTCCGTTGCCGGCATGGCCGCCCTGGAGCTGCCCAAGGCCGAGCTGCAGGCCGCCCTGGACGGCCTTCCCACCGAGCGCCGGGCCGCCCTGGAAGCGGCAGCCCAGCGCATCCGCACTTACCACGAGCGCCAGCTGGGTGCCGGCTTCACCTACACCGAAGCCGACGGCACCATGCTCGGCCAGATGGTGACGCCCCTGGACCGGGTCGGTCTCTACGTGCCCGGCGGCAAGGCCGCCTATCCCTCCTCGGTGCTGATGAACGCCCTGCCGGCCAAGGTGGCGGGGGTCAAGGAACTGATCATGGTGGTGCCCACCCCCGGCGGCGAACACAACGCCCTGGTGCTGGCGGCCGCCTGTCTGGCCGGCGTGGATCGCGTCTTCACCATCGGCGGCGCCCAGGCCGTGGCCGCCCTGGCCTACGGCACCGAAACCGTGCCCCAGGTGGACAAGATCGTCGGCCCGGGCAACGCCTATGTGGCCTGCGCCAAGCGCCGGGTGTTCGGCATCGTCGGCATCGACATGGTGGCCGGCCCCTCGGAAATCCTGGTGCTGGCCGACGGCTCCACGGACCCGGACTGGGTGGCCATGGACCTCTTCTCCCAGGCCGAACACGACGAGCTGGCCCAGTCCATCCTGATCTGCCCCGACGCCGCCTACATCGAGAAGGTGCAGGCCAGCATCGACAAGCTGCTGCCCACCATGCCGCGCCGCGACGTGATCCGCACCTCCCTGGAAAACCGGGGCGCCCTGATCCTGGTGCAGGATCTGGAAGAGGCCGTGGCCATGGCCAACCGGGTGGCCCCGGAGCACCTGGAACTGTCCCTGGCCGAGCCCGATGCCTGGGTGGAGAAGATTCACCACGCCGGCGCCATCTTCATCGGCCCCTACACCTCCGAGTCCCTGGGCGACTACTGCGCCGGCCCCAACCACGTGCTGCCCACCTCCGGCAGCGCCCGCTTCTCCTCGCCCCTGGGGGTCTACGACTTCCAGAAGCGCACCAGCCTGATCCGGGTGTCCCAGGCCGGGGCCCAGACCCTGGGCCGCATCGCCGCCACCCTGGCGGACGGGGAGGGCCTGCCGGCCCATGCCCAGTCGGCCCGCTACCGTCTCGATGCCTGAGACCGGCGCACAGGAACAGCCCGGGGGCGGGGGAGGCAACTCTCCCGCCCCTGTCACGTGCAGGCAGCTGTTTCTTGGCTTTTCCTCCGTCGGCATTTCCGGCTTCGGCGGTGTTTTGCCCTTCGCCAGGCGCATGCTGGTGGAGGAGCGGTGCTGGTTGACGGCGGAGGAATTCAATTCCCTTCTGGGCCTGTGCCAGTTCCTGCCCGGGCCCAATGTGGCCAACCTGTCCATTGCCGTGGGCTCCCGCTACCAGGGCATCCGCGGTGCCGTCGCGGCGGTCACCGGCCTTTTCGGCGGCCCCCTGCTGATCGTGCTGCTGCTGGGTCTGCTCTATGACCGCTACGGCCAGCTGCCTCAGGCCCAGGGCTTGTTGCGGGGCGTGGCGGCGGTGGGCTGCGGCCTGCTTTTCGGCACGGCCTGGCGCATGGCCCTGGCCCTCAAACTGAAGCGCCTGTTCCTGCCCTTCACCCTGGCGGTCTTTGTCGCCGTGGCGGTGCTGCGCTGGCCCATGCCGGTGGTCATGGTCGGCCTGCTCAGTCTCTCCGGCGGCGTGGCTTATGCCTACCTGCGGCGCAAGGCGGCGCCATGATGTTGCTGGCCGATCTCTTCTTCCAGTTTGCCCTGCTCTTCTGCGTGGCTTTCGGCGGCGCCTCGGCCCTGCTGCCGGAAATGCACCGGGTGGTGGTGCTGGAAAAGCACTGGCTGGACGACGCCACTTTCACCCATCTCTACGCCATCGCCCAGGCCGCGCCCGGGCCCAACGGCCTGGTGGTGAGCTTGATCGGCTGGGAGGTGGCGGGCGTGCCCGGCGCCCTGGCCGCCTCCCTGGGCATGATCCTGCCCACCGGCATCATGATCTACGTGCTGATGCGCCACTGGCACCGCTTCGCCGGGGCCCGCTGGCAGCAATCGGTGCAGTTGGGCGTGGCGCCTCTGGCGGTGGGCCTGATCTTCGCCGCCGCTTTCCTCATCGGTCAGTCGGCCGGCCTGGGCTGGGGCGGCACCATTCTCGCCGCGCTCACGGCGGTGGCGTTGTTGAAAACGAAATGGCATCCCCTGTGGCTGATCGGCCTGGGGGCGCTGGCGGGCTTGCTCGGCTGGGTTTGATTGGCGTCCCCGATGGCGGTTGGCCGGGGCTGTCTAGTGACGTGCCTGGAGAGGCAGGAAAGACGCCAATCTCCGTGGGGTATGCCTGGAACGTGGCGTGTTTGCTTACGGGAGGCGTGGGTGCCGGGAAGAATGGCTTGCTGCTTGCCTCTCCCGGGTGTTGCTTGAGGTGATGCGGCGGGGCCAGCCGGTCATCGACCGGCCCCGGGTCAGGCCTTAGCGGGCCATCAGCCGAGGATTTCCTTCAGGGCCGTCACCAAGGCGGCGCACTGTTCGTCGGTGCCGATGGTGATGCGCAGGAACTGGTCGATGCGCGGGGCCTTGAAGTGGCGCACGATGATGCTGCGCTGGCGCAGAGCCTGGGCCAGTTCGGCGCCATCCCGGCCCGGATGGCGGGCGAAGACGAAGTTGGCGGCGGAAGGCAGTACGTCGAAACCGAGCAGGCTCAGGTCGCTCACCAGCTGTTCCCGGCTGGCGATGACCGCATTGCGGGTGCGGTCGAACCACTCCCGGTCGGCCATGGCCGCCTCGGCGCCGACGATGGCGATGCGGTCCAGGGGGTAGGAGTTGAAGCTGTTCTTGACCCGTTCCAGGGCTTCGATCAGCGCCGGGTGGCCCACCGCGTAGCCGACCCGCAGGCCCGCCAGGGAGCGGGACTTGGAGAGGGTGTGCACCACCAGCAGGTTGGGGAAGCGATTCACCAGGGCAATGGCCGTGTCACCGCCGAAATCCACATAGGCTTCATCCACCACCACGACGGATTCCGTGTTGGCTGCCAGCAGCGCCTCGATCTCGGCCAAAGGCAGCAGGCGGCCGGTGGGGGCGTTGGGGTTGGGGAAAATGATGCCGCCGTTGGGCTGACGGTAGGCGGCCAGGTCGATGCCGAAATCCTCGCCCAGGGGCACGGTCTTCGGGGTGATGCCGTAGAGGCCGGCATAGACCGGGTAGAAGCTGTAGGTGATGTCCGGGTAGAGCAGGGGGGCGTCATGTTTGAGCAGCCCCATGAAGGCGTGGGCCAGCACTTCGTCGGAGCCGTTGCCGACGAAGACCTGCTGGGCGGTGATGCCGAATTCGCCGTAGAAGGCGGCAACAGCGGCCTTCAGGCGGTCGCTGTTGGGGTCCGGGTAGAGGCGCAGGCTGGCGCCATCATGGCCGATCTCCGCCTGCATGGCCGCCACGGCCTTGGGGGAGGGCGGATAGGGGTTCTCGTTGGTGTTCAGCTTCACCAGATTGGGCAGCTTGGGCTGCTCGCCGGGAACATAGGGGGTGAGGCTGTGAACCAGGGGGCTCCAGAATTTGCTCATGACGACAATCTACCGGGGGAAGGGGGGGGCGGAAAAACGCGCAGCGCAAGGCTGCATCAGGGCTGAAATGGTATCATGGCCGCCTGTTTGTCCCCCTTTTGAACGGTGTTACCCATGCGGCAAGCCGAAGTCTCGCGCAATACCCTCGAAACCCAGGTCACGGTACGTCTCAATCTGGACGGTACCGGCTGTGCCAAGCTCAATTCCGGCATCCCTTTCCTGGACCACATGCTGGACCAGATCGCCCGCCACGGCCTGATCGACCTGGAAGTGGAAGCCAAGGGCGACCTGCATATCGACGGCCACCACACTGTCGAAGATATCGGCATCACCCTGGGCCAGGCCTTGGCCAAGGCCCTGGGCGACAAAAAGGGCCTGACCCGCTACGGCCACGCCTACGTGCCCCTGGACGAAGCCCTCTCCCGCGCCGTGGTGGATCTTTCCGGACGCCCCGGCCTGGACTTCCGCGTCGATTTCAAGCGCGCCATGCTCGGCACCCTGGATACGGAACTGGTGCACGAATTCTTTCAGGGCCTGGTGAACCACGCCCTGATGACCGTGCACATCGACAATCTCAAGGGCGAGAACGCCCACCACCAGTGCGAGACCATCTTCAAGGCCTTCGCCCGCGCTCTGCGCGCGGCGGTGAGCCCGGACCCGCGCACTGCCGGCGTCATTCCCTCCACCAAGGGGGCGCTCTGATGAGCAGCGGCAACGGCAAGATCGCCGTCATCGACTACGGCATGGGCAACCTGCGCTCCGTCTGGCAGGCCCTGGTGCACGTGGCCGAAGGCAAGGAAGTGGTGGTTACCGCCGATCCGGCGGTGGTCGCCGCCGCCGAGCGGGTGGTCTTTCCCGGCCAGGGCGCCATGCCCGACTGCATGGCCGAGCTGGATGCCCGGGGGCTGCGCCCCGCCGTGCTGCAGGCCGCCAAGGACAAGCCTTTCCTTGGCATCTGTATCGGCCTGCAGATGTTGTTCGAACATAGCGAAGAGGGCGACGTGCCCGGCCTGGGCGTTTTCGCCGGCCAGGTGCGCCGTTTCCCCGCCGAGCAGATGGTGGCCGCCGACGGCTCCCGCCTCAAGGTGCCCCACATGGGCTGGAACCAGGTGCGCCACACCCGCCCCCACGCGCTGTGGGACGGTATCGAGGATGGCGCCCGTTTCTACTTCGTGCACAGCTACTACGTGACCCCGGAAGACCCGGCCGTGGTGGCGGGGACGGCCGACTACGGCATCCCCTTTACCTGTGCGGTGGCCCGGGATAATATTTTTGCGATCCAGTCCCACCCGGAAAAGAGTGCCCGCGACGGCCTCGCCCTGCTGCGCAATTTCATCCGCTGGCAGCCTTGAGCGGCCAGTTTTCCCTCTGATTTTCTTCTCATAATTCCGCCCGATCATGCTGATCATTCCCGCGATTGACCTGAAGGACGGCCAGTGCGTCCGTCTCAAGCAAGGCCTGATGGAAGAGGCGACCGTCTTTTCCGAGTCCCCCGCCGAGCAGGCCCGCCACTGGCTCGACCAGGGCGCCCGCCGCCTGCACCTGGTGGACCTCAACGGTGCCTTTGCCGGCCAGCCGAAAAACCAGGGGGCCATCAAGGCCATCCTCAAGGAAGTGGGCGACGAGATCCCGGTGCAACTGGGCGGCGGTATCCGCGACCTGGACACCATTGAGCGCTGCCTCGATGCCGGTCTCACCTACGTCATCATCGGCACCGCCGCGGTGAAGAACCCGGGCTTCCTGCATGACGCCTGTGTGGCCTTCCCCGGCCATATCATCGTCGGCCTGGATGCCAAGGACGGCAAGGTGGCTGTGGATGGCTGGTCCAAGCTGACCGGCCACGACGTCATCGACCTGGCCAAGAAGTACGAGGACTATGGCGTCGAATCCATCATTTACACCGACATCGGCCGCGACGGCATGCTCTCCGGCATCAATATCGACGCCACGGTGAAGCTGGCCCAGGCCCTGAAGATTCCCGTCATCGCCTCCGGCGGCCTCTCCAACCTGGATGACATCCAGAAGCTGTGCGAAGTGGAAGGCGAAGGCGTGGTCGGCACCATTGCCGGCCGGGCCATCTACGACGGCTCCCTGGACTTCAAGGCGGCCCAGGCGGCTGCTGATGCGGCCAACGGGGCCAGCAAGTAATGGCGCTGGCCAAACGCATCATCCCCTGCCTGGACGTAACTGCCGGGCGTGTCGTCAAGGGCACCAATTTCGTTGAACTGCGGGACGCTGGCGACCCGGTGGAAATCGCCCGCCGCTACGACGAGCAGGGTGCCGACGAAGTGACCTTCCTTGACATCACTGCCAGTTCCGACCAGCGCGACATCATCCTGCACATCATTGAGGCCTGTGCCTCCCAGGTGTTTATTCCCCTGACGGTGGGCGGTGGCGTGCGCAAGGTGGAAGATGTGCGCCGCCTGCTCAATGCCGGCGCCGACAAGGTCTCCATGAACACCGCAGCGGTGCAGAACCCGGACCTGGTGAGCGATGCTTCCGCCAAAGTGGGTTCCCAGTGCATCGTCGTCGCCATCGATGCCAAGCAGACAGCGCCGGGCCAGTGGTGCGTGTTCACCCACGGTGGCCGCAACAATACCGGCATGGATGTGGTGACCTGGGCCAAGGACGTGGCCGCCCGGGGCGCCGGTGAAATCCTGCTGACCTCCATGGACCGGGATGGCACCAAGAATGGCTTTGACCTGGCCCTGACCCGGGCGGTGTCCGATGCGGTGGCCATCCCCGTGATCGCCTCCGGCGGTGTCGGCAACCTCCAGCATTTGGCCGACGGCGTCACCCAGGGCGGCGCCGATGCGGTGCTGGCGGCTTCCATCTTCCATTTCGGTGAATACACCGTGCGTCAGGCCAAGGAATTCATGCGCGATCGGGGCATCGAGGTGCGCCTGTAAGGCACCGCCATGAGTCACGATCTCGATCCCTCCCTGTCCTGGCTGGATGCCCTCAAGTTCGGCGCCGATGGCACCATCCCGGTGATCGCCCAGGACGCCGCCAGCGGCCGCGTCATCATGTTCGCCTACGCCAACCGGGAAACCCTGGAAGAGACTGCCCGCACTGGCCGTGCCACCTACTGGAGCCGTTCCCGCAACCGGGTATGGCGCAAGGGCGAGGAGTCCGGCCACTTCCAGCACGTCAAGGAAATGCGTGCCGACTGCGACGGCGATGTGGTCCTGCTCAGTGTCGAGCAGGAAGGCGGCATCGCCTGCCACACCGGCCGCGAAAGCTGTTTCTTTTACCGGCGGGAAGGCGATCGCTGGATTCCGGCCGACCCGGTTCTCAAAGACCCGAAGGAAATTTACGCAAAATGAGCACTCACGACATCCTGCACCGCCTCTCCGATACCCTGGCCTCTCGCCGCAACGCGGACCCGGAGACCTCCTACACCGCCCAGCTCTTCGCCAAGGGGCCGGATGCCATCCTCAAGAAGATCGGTGAGGAATGCGCCGAGCTGATCATGGCTGGCAAGGAAGGCAAGCGCCTCAACATCGTCTGGGAATCCACCGATGTGATCTACCACATCCTGGTGCTGCTGGCCTTCTACGGCCTTTCCATCGAGGACGTGTCCCAGGAAATGCGCCGTCGTGAGGGTATTTCCGGGATTGACGAGAAGGCTTCCCGCACGAAATGATGCGGCTCCCCGCCATTTTCTGAACCCGGGTAATCATGGATAACTGCATTTTCTGCAAGATCGTGCGCGGCGAGATTCCCTCCCGCAAGGTCTATGAAGACGAGCATGTCTTCGCCTTCCTCGACATCAACCCGCTTCGGCCGGTGCATGTGCTGGTGGTGCCCAAGCGCCACATCGAGTCCCTGGCCCACGTTGGCGAGGCCGATGGCGAGGTGCTGGGCCGCCTGCTGTCCGTGGCCAACAAAATTGCGGTGGATCAGGGAAGTCCCGAGGGCTTCCGCGTCATCATCAATACCGGCCGCATCGGCCAGCAGGAAGTACCGCACCTGCACGCCCACATCGTCGGGGGCGACGCGCCTGTCGGACCGATGCTGAAACGAATTCAAGGAGACTGATATGGGTAGCTTTAGCATTTGGCACTGGCTGATCGTTCTGGTGATCGTCATGCTGGTTTTCGGCACCAAGAAGCTGCGCAACATAGGCCAGGACCTGGGCGGTGCGGTCAAGGGCTTCAAGGACGGCATCAAGGAAGGTACCGCTGAAGGTACTCCGGCCACGCCTCCCCAGCAGGTCTCCGGTGGCCAGACCATCGAGGGCGAGATCAAGGAAAAGACCAAGTCCTGATGAACCCCTCGTGCCGGGATCGCCCGTGGAGCCGCCGGCTGCCGGGCCCCCGGCCTTTTATTGGCCTTTCTCCCTCTACTTATGTTTGATGTCGGCTTTTCCGAACTCATCGTCATCGCCGTGGTGGCGCTGATCGTCATCGGCCCCGAGCGCCTGCCCAAAGTGGCGCGCACGGCCGGCCATCTGCTCGGCCGCCTGCAGCGGTACGTCAATGACGTGAAGTCCGACATCAACCGGGAAATGCAGCTGGATGAGCTGAAGAAGCTCCAGGGGCAGATCCAGGATTCGGCCCGCAGCTTCGAGAACTCCATCCAGCAGGGCCTGAGCAGTACCGAAAAGGGGCTCAACGAGGCGATTCAGCCGCCGGCGCCCGCTGCCGACCCGGTGGCGGACGTTGCCCCGGCTACCGCCCCGGCCGCGGTGCCAACTGATGTGGTGGCCGAAGTTGCCGCCGCCGCTCCTGTTACCCCTCCGGCCGCTCCCGAAGTGATCACTTCGCTTGCCGATGCCGCTGTGTCTTCTCCGGCTCCGGCCGAAGCCCCCAAGTCCTGATGCTCCGCCATTCCTCCCGCCATCCATGAGTCTCGACAGCCCCGACGACAACGGCCAAGCCGAAGAGTCCTTCCTTTCCCACCTGGTGGAACTGCGGGACCGCCTGATCCGCGCCCTGCTGGCCGTGGTGGTGGTGTTCGTCTGCCTCTTCCCCTGGTCCAAGGAGCTGTACTCCCTGCTGGCCAATCCCCTGCTGGCCACCCTGCCGGCCGGCGGCCAGATGATCGCCACCGATGTGGTGGGGGTGTTCCTGGTGCCGATGAAGGTCACCATGATGGTGGCTTTTCTCATCGCCTTGCCCTACGTGTTGTTCCAGGCCTGGGCCTTCGTGGCGCCGGGCCTTTATGCCCATGAGAAGCGCCTGGTACTGCCCCTGGTCATCGCCTCGGTGCTGCTCTTCTTCTGTGGTATGGCCTTCGCCTACTTCCTGGTATTCCCTACGGTCTTCGGTTTCATGGCCAAGGTGGCGCCGGAAGGCGTGGCCTGGATGACGGATATCGACAAGTACCTGTCCTTCGTTCTCTCCACCTTCGTCGCCTTCGGCATCACCTTCGAAGTGCCGGTGATTGTCATCGTGCTGGTGCGTATCGGTCTGGTGGATATCGCCAAGCTGAAGGAATGGCGGCCCTATGTGATTGTCGGCGCCTTCGTCATCGGCGCCATCTTCACGCCCCCCGATGTGTTGTCCCAGATCATGCTGGCGGTGCCCCTGTGGCTGCTCTACGAACTGGGTATCATCCTGGCTTCCTTCATCGGCCGCCGGCCCGAACGGCCCACCCTACCGGCAGACCACAAGCCGGAATAATCCCCCGCCGGCCTAGGTTGCCGCGCAGGCAGCCTTCTTTGGGCCGGGCACGGTCGTCGCGGTCTGCACCACTTTCCCTTCCTCGAACCACCACAGACTGCCCGGCTCCATGGGCGTCCATACCTCGTCGTCCGTCAGGGGCTGGGTGGCGATCACCGCCACCCGGTCATCGGGAGTGGTCACCTCGCTGAAATCCACCGTGACGTCCTGGTCCTTCAGATGGGCCTTGGCAAAGGGCGCCTGGCGCACGATATAGGTGAGCTGGGTGGAGCAATGGACGAACAGCCAGTCGCCGTTGGAGAGCAGGAAATTGCACTCGCCCCGGGTGCCGAGGTCCCGGGCCAGTTCCGTGAGGGCGGTGAAAAGCTCGGCGGAGGCCGGCGCATGATCGCCGAAACGCTGACGCAGGCATGTGAGGAGCCAGCAGAAGGCGCGTTCGCTATCCGTGTTGCCCACGGGCATGACGCTGCCGTCCAGGGGCGGGTCGAAATCGATCAGGTTGCCGTTGTGGGCGAAGATCCAGTAGCGGCCCCACAACTCGCGCATGAAGGGGTGGGTGTTCTCCAGGGCCACCACGCCCTGGGTGGCCTTGCGGATGTGGGCAATGACGTTGCGGGAGCGGATGGGGTACTGCCCTACCAAAGCCGCTACCGGCGAATGGGCCGAAGGCTGGGGGTCAAGGAAGAGGCGGGTCCCCCGGCCTTCGAAGAAGGCGATGCCCCAACCGTCGGCATGGACGTCGGTGAGGCCGCCCCGGGCCTGGAAACCGGTGAAGGAAAAACAGATATCCGTCGGCACGTTGCAGTTCATGCCCAGCAGTTGGCACATGGCAGTCTCCGCCCGGCCTTACTGGTCGGGGTCACGCCGCATGGGCGGACGCTTGCCGATCTTGACCTGCACGTCCACCAGGGACTGGTTGCGCCGCAGCTTGAAGGGGACGGCGGTCCCGGGCTTGAGTTCGGCAATGAGGTCGAGCATGACCTGGGGGTCCTTTACCGTCTTGCCGTCTACTCCCAGGAGGATGTCGCCAGGCTTGATGCCGGCACTGTCGGCCGGGCTGCCACGCAGCACCCCGGCAATGAGGGCGCCCTCGGCATCAGGCAGGCCGAAGGATTCGGCCAGCTCGGGCGTGATTTCCTGGGCCTCGACGCCGATCCAGCCCCGGGTCACGGTGCCGCTCTGGATGATCTGCTCCATGATGCTCTTGGCGGTGGACACGGGGATGGCGAAGCCGATGCCCAGGGAACCGCCGGAGCGGGAGTAGATGGCGGTGTTGATGCCGATCAGGTTGCCCTGGGCATCCACCAGGGCGCCGCCGGAATTACCCGGGTTGATGGCAGCGTCGGTCTGAATGAAGTTCTCGAAGGTGTTGATGCCCAGGTGGGAGCGGCCCAGGGCGGAGACGATGCCCATGGTGACGGTCTGCCCGACGCCAAAGGGATTGCCGATGGCCAACACCACGTCGCCGACCCGGATGCTGTCCATCTGGCCAAAGACGATGGCGGGCAGCTTGTCGGCATTGACCTTGAGCACCGCGAGATCGGATTCCGGGTCGGCCCCGATGACCTTGGCCTTGAGCTTGCGCCCGTCGTTCACCGCCACCTCGATATCGTCGGCCGCCTCTACCACGTGGTAGTTGGTGAGAATGTAGCCCTCAGGGCTGACGATGACGCCGGAGCCCAGGCCCGAGGACCGCTGGGGTTCGTTATCGAAGCGGTCGCCGAAGAAATGGCGGAAAACCGGATCGTCGAACAAGGGGTGGCGGGAGGCTTTCACCTCCTTGCTGGTGAAGATGTACACCACGGAAGGCAGGGAGCGGCGCACCGCCTCCCGGAAGCCGCCCTGCACCGCGCCGTCGTTGCCGACGGCAAGGGGGGCCTCCTGCAGCGAGACAATGCCGCCCGGCTGCTTCAGCCATTCGGGCTTGAGGGTGCCGATGACAAACAGCACGGCAAGACTCACCGTCACCGTTTGTGCAAAAATCAACCAGGTCTTGCGCATGAAAAATAAGGGGGAACACCCATGAAACGTGAAGAATTGACCCGCTATCTCGATGAATTGCTGGAAGCGGCCCGGTTCCGGGATTATTGCCCAAACGGTTTGCAAGTGGAAGGCAAGCCCGAGATTGGCCGCATCGTGGCGGGCGTCACCGCCAGCCAGGCCCTGCTGGATGCCGCAGTCGCGGCCGGTGCGGATGCAGTGCTGGTGCACCATGGCTGGTTCTGGAAAGGGGAGGATGGCCGGGTCACCGGCTTCCGCAAACAACGCCTAGCCACCCTCCTGCGCCATGACATCAACCTCATCGCCTACCACCTGCCCCTGGATGCCCACCCGGAGCTGGGCAACAACGCCCAGTGGGCTCAAGGTTGCGGCTTCGTGCCGGAAGGGCGCTTCGGTGACCAGGATATCGCCTGGCACGGCCGCCTGGCCGAGCCCTGCACGGCCGCAGCGTTGGCGGCCCGGGTGGGCCAGGCCCTGGGGCGCCCGGTGCAGCTGGTGGGCCCGGCGGAGCGCCTGGTCGGCCGCATCGGCTGGTGCTCCGGGGGTGCCCAGGGCTACTTTGAACAGGCCGTGGCCCTGGGGCTGGACGCCTATCTATCCGGCGAAATCTCCGAACAGAACACCCATCTGGCCCGGGAAACCGGCGTGCCCTACCTGGCCTGCGGCCACCATGCCACGGAGCGGGGCGGTGCCCGGGCCCTGGCCGACCACCTGGCCGAGCGTTTCGGCCTCGACTGCCGCTTCATCGATATCGACAACCCGGTCTAACCCCGTGCAGGAATTGCCCATGCCCTACCTCTTCGCTCCTCCTCCCGTCGTTGCCCTGCCGGTGCTTGGCGCCGACACGCTGTTCCCCGTGCGGCGGGTCTATTGCGTTGGCCGCAACTATGCCGACCACGCCCGGGAAATGGGTGCCGATACCCGGGAACCGCCCTTCTTCTTCAGCAAGCCCCGGGATGCCCTGGTGCCGGTGGCCGAAGGGCACGTCGCCACGGTGGCTTACCCGCCCGCCACGGACAACCTGCAGCACGAGGTGGAGCTGGTGGTGGCGCTGGGGCCGGCGGTGGCGGAACTGGGCCGGGCCGGCCAAGATATCCCCCTGGCGCAGGCTCTGGATGCGGTATTCGGCTACGCCGTCGGCTTCGACCTGACCCGCCGGGATCACCAGCAGCGGGCCAAGGACAAGGCCCAGCCCTGGGAAATGGGCAAAGGCTTCGACCAGTCCGGCCCCGTCGGCCCCCTGCTGTCGGCCGCTCGGGCTGGTCACCCGGAGCGTGGCCACATCTGGCTGGAGGTCAATGGGGAACGGCGCCAGTCGGGGGATCTGGGGCAGATGAACTGGCCGGTGGCGGCCATCATCGCCAACCTTTCCACCATGGTGCGCCTGGCCCCTGGCGACCTCATCTTCACCGGCACACCGGCCGGGGTATCCACCATCCTGCCCGGCGATACCCTGGTCGGCGAGGTGGCCGGTGTCGGGCGTCTGAGCGTCACTCTGGCCTGATTTTTTGGCCGGGGTTGGGGCCCCGGCCGAAGCCATCTACCAATGGTAATATGACTGCCAGCCAGGGCTGTGGGCGCAGCGCCCATTCATAACAAAGCAAGCCGGCACGGAGACAATGTGAGTCTGAAGACCAAAATGGCCCTGGCCATCACCTTGCTGGTGGTGCTGCTGGTGGGGGCCGGCAGCTATGTGCAGCTCAACCTGACCCTGGGGCGGCTCCAGCAGACGGTGGCTGATCAGCAATATTCCCTCGTCTCCCGCGTGGCCGAAGAAATGGACCAGCGGGTGCAACTCAATCAGGCTGCCCTGGCCCGCACCGCCGCCGCCATCACTCCTGAACTGCTGCAACAGCCCCAGCGTTTGCAAGCCTTCCTCGACGACAAATATTCCCTGCTGCTACTCTTCGACGACCTCATCGTCGCCAATCCTGATGGCCGGGTCGTTGCCGATACCCCGGAGCTGCCGGATCGCCGGGGTACCGACGTTTCCACCATGCCCCACGTGCGGGAAGTGCTGGACCAGGGCCGGCCGGTGGTTTCGGCGCCCTTCATGGGGCGGGTCACCCGGGTGCCCACCTTGGCTATGTCGGCCCCCATTCTGGATCGGGAAGGCCGGGTCATGGCGGTGCTTTCCGGTACCCTGCAATTGCTCAAGCCACAGTTCCTGGGCGGCCTGGCCGGGCGCAAGGTGGGTCGCAGCGGCCACTTCACCCTGCTGACCAAGGACCGGATCACCCTGGTCAGCCGCTTTCAGGAGCGGATTCTCAAGGTGGCCGTGGCGCCCGGGGAGAACCCGGTTCTGGACAAGGCCCTAGCTGGCTTCGAGGGCAGTGCCGAAGGCGGCACCAGCTACGGCGAGCGGGTGCTGATGAGCTTCAAGACCATTCCCAGCACCGGCTGGGTGCTCGGTGCCTTGCTGCCGGTGGATGAAGCTTATGCGCCGATCCGCGAGGGCCGTTGGGTGGCGGTCTATTCCCTGGCGGTCATGACCCTGGTTCTGGGGTTGCTGGTGTGGTTGGCCATGCGTCGGGTACTCAAGCCCCTGACCCATCTGCAGGAGCATGTGGTGGCCCTGCGACTGGACCACGGACATGCCCTGGACAGCCCGCCCTTCAACGACGACGAAATCGGCCGTCTGGCGCGGGAGTTTTACCAGTTACTGGGGGAGTTGGGCCAGGCCCGGAGCGATCTCTCGGCCCGGGTGGCGGAGATGGAGTCCATCTTCGATGCCAGCCCGGTGGTCATCGCGGTGGTGCGGGGGCGTCAGCTGATTCGCGCCAACCGTGCCCTGGAGCGCCTTTTCGGCATCTCCCTGGGCCAGGCCCTGGGCCGTTCCGTGGAGCCTTTCTACCCCAGCAGTGCCGAGTTTTCCGAGTTCGGCAGTCAGCTTTACCCCGCCGTTGCCGATGGCGGTGTGGCCCATTTTGAGCGGCGCTTCCGGCGCATGGACGGCTCCATCTTCTGGGCCAACTTCTACGCCCGTCTGGTGGATGCCCAGCGGCCGGAGGAGGGCGTCGTGGTGGTCATCGAAGATATCGACCAGGCCAAGCGCCAGGAGCAGGCCCTGCGGGAGAACGAGGAACGCTATCGGCAGATGTTCGAGAACAACACCTCCATCAAGCTGCTCATCGATCCGGAAAGCGGTGCCATCGTCGATGCCAACCCGGCTGCCGCGGCCTTCTACGGCCATCCCGTGGAAGTGCTGCGCAGCATGAGTATCAAGGACATCAATTCCCTCTCGGCAGAGGAGGTGGCAGAGGAGATGGCTCTGGCCGTGCGGGAGGCCCGCCGTTATTTCAATTTCCGCCACCGTATCGCCAGCGGCGAGGTGCGGGAGGTGGAGGTGCACAGCGGCCCGGTACAGCTCGGTGGTCGCCAACTGCTCTATTCCATCATCCACGACATCACCGAACGGCGGCGGGCGGAGGCCCAGCTGCGGCTGGTGGCGAAGGTGCTGGATGGGGCCAGCGAAGGCATCCTCATTTGCGACCGGGACAACCGCATCCTCTCGGTCAATCATGCCTTTACCGAAATCACCGGCTACAGTGAAGCCGAAGTGCTGGGGCGGGACCCCCGGGTGCTCAATTCCGGGCGCCATGACAGCGCCTTCTTCGGCACCCTCTGGCATCACCTAAAGAGCGCCGGGGCCTGGCAGGGGGAAATCTGGAATCGGCGCAAGGACGGCAGCGTCTACCCCGAGTGGCTCTCCATCACCACGGTGCCGGATGAAGCAGGCGCCCTGGGCAACTACGTGGCGGTATTCACCGATATTTCCGAGCGCAAGCGGAGCGAGGAGCGGATCCGCTTCCTGGCCGAGCATGACGGCCTGACCAGCCTGCCCAATCGCAGCCTGTTGCTGGACCGCCTGGAGCAGGCCATCGCCCATGCCGGGCGCAATGGTGACCAGCTGGCCCTGCTTTGCCTGGACCTGGACCGCTTCAAGAACATCAACGATTCCCTCGGCCATCAGTTAGGGGACCTGCTGCTGCAGGAAGTGGCCCGTCGTATCCTCGATTGTGTGCGCAACGCCGATACGGTGAGCCGCCCCGGTGGCGACGAATTCGTGGTCTTGCTATCCACCATCGAGGCGCCCCAGGATGCGGCCCAGGTGGCGGAGAAGTTGCTGGCGGCCCTGACCCGGCCCTATCAACTGGAGGGCCATGATCTGGTAATCACGGCCAGTATCGGCGTCGCCGTCTATCCCGACGACGGTGCCGACGCCCAGACCCTGGTGCGTAATGCCGATGCGGCCATGTACCACAGCAAAGAGGCCGGCCGGGATAGCTTCCACTTCTTCACCCCGGACATGAATAGCCGGGTGCTGGAGCGCCTCTCCCTGGAAAACAGCCTGCGCCGCGCCCTGGAGCGCCAGGAGTTCTGTCTCCATTACCAGCCCCAGGTGGCCCTGGCCAAGGATGGGCGCCACTACCAGCTGATCGGCTTCGAGGCCCTGATCCGCTGGCACCACCCTGAAATGGGGCTGATTCCCCCGGGGCGTTTCATCCCGGTGGCCGAGGATTCCGGGCTGATCGTGCCCATTGGGACCTGGGTGCTGGCCGAGGCCTGCCGCCAGAACCGCCGCTGGCAGGAACAAGGGCTGCCGCCAGTGCCAGTGGCGGTGAATATTTCCGCCCTGCAGTTCCGTCATCCCCAGTTCGAGCATTCCATCACTTCGGCCCTGGCTGATAGCGGTCTGTCGCCGGACTGGCTGGAACTGGAACTGACGGAGAGCATGATGCTGCACCATGGCGACCAGGCGGTGGAGTTGCTGGACCGCCTCAAGGCCCAGGGGGTACAGCTGTCGGTGGATGATTTCGGCACCGGCTATTCTTCCCTCGCCTACCTGAAGCGCCTGCCGCTGGACAAGCTAAAGATTGACCAGGCTTTCGTGCGGGATATCGCCAGTGACCCGGATGATGCGGCGATTACGGCCACCATCATCCAGATGGCCCATAGCCTGGGCCTGGCGGTGATTGCGGAAGGGGTGGAAACGGTGGAGCAGCTGGACTTTCTGCGGCACCACGATTGCGGCGCCGCCCAGGGTTTCTACTTTGCCCGGCCCATGCCGGCAGCGGAGGCGGAGTCCTTCTGGCGGGCCAGCCTGTAGGCGCCGGCCCTAGTTGCCGGTGGCGACGGTGCTGTCCAGGGCATCGGCGCTGACCACCCGGTTGCGGCCCAGGCGCTTTGCTTGGTAGAGGGCGACGTCCGCCGCCCGTAGCAGGTCCACTGCCCGGGCATCGCGGTCCGGGCGGGCGGTAGCAACGCCGATGCTCACCGTCAGGTGGCTGGAGGCCTGGGAAGAGGCGTGGGGCATGCCAAGCATGGCTACCTGCTCCTGGAGCGCCACGGCCACGGTGCAGGCCGCCTTGTGGTCACTACCCGGCAGCACTACCGAGAATTCCTCGCCGCCGTAGCGGGCAACGAAATCCCCCCCCCGTTGCAGGCAGTGCTTGAGGGCATTGGCAACGACGGTGAGGCAGGTGTCCCCGGCCTGGTGGCCGTAGGTGTCGTTGTATTCCTTGAAGTAATCGATATCCAGCATCAGCACGGAAAGATGGCCACCATGGCGCTGGGCCCGCTGGAATTCCTCCTGGAAGCGGCTATCGAAACTGCGACGGTTGGCGACGCCAGTCAGGCTGTCGATGTTGGAGAGGGCCTGCAGCTGCTGGGCCTGTTCCCGCAACTGGCGTTCCCGGCGCACCGCTGCCGTCACGTCCTGGATCTGGATGAGGCAGTAGGGCGTATCGGCAAAGCCCCGCAGCGGCGCGATGGTGATGGCCTGCTCGATGGGCACGGTTTCACCATGGGGCCGGTCGGTCAGGGGGAAGGGGCGGCGGTTCAGGGTCTGGGAGAGGATGGCCGGCAACTGCTGGCGCAGGGCCGTATCCACGGCGTGAGCCAGGCGGCTGTTGGCCAGGGGAGGGAAAATGTCTTCCAGGCGGCGCCCTTCAATGCTGGCGGCGGCAATGCCTGAACGCTCCTCCAGCCAGCGGTTCCAGAGTTGTACGGTGCCGGCGGAATCGAGCAGGATCAGCCCTTCATTGACCGTGTGGGCCAGTTGCAGCAGCAGGGAGGTGCTCAGGCGGGACGGCTCCATGTCACTGGCCTCCCAGGGCCTGGGCGATGTAGCGGTCAATTTCGCCGACCAGGGCGGCGATGGAATCCACGCTCAGCAGGAAGGCGACGAAGCCTTTAATCTCGTGCTGCTCCAGGGTCAGATCAATGTGCAGCAGCAGCACCGCTTCGCCATTGAGGCCGATCTGGGGGCCGATGACTTCCTGGGGTGAGCCCAGGTAATAGGTCGGCAGGGTGCTGTTGAGGGGGCGCTGAAAAAGGTTGGCCAGGGTGCCGACGCAGGCATTGAGCAGGATGTTGCCGATTTCGCTCATGGCCTCCTGTTCCAGTTCCGTCAGCTCTTTGAGAGAGAGGGATTCGCCCACCATGCGGCGCACCACCTCCAGGCCCTGCTCCTCCGGGAAGATGAGGAAACCCATGGCGTCGAAGGCGCCGCTGAAGCGCTGGGAGACGGCACAGATGCGGTCGCTGTTGTGGAAGTTGAACTGCTTCAGGGCTTCGTCCCGGGGAATCAGTTGCAGCGTGAGGACGGAGAGCTTCACCTCCTCGTTGACGATGCTGGCCAGGCTGGCAGCTGCCTGACCCACGCCGATGTTGAATGCCTCAACCAGGGCGTCCCGCTGCAGTTCACTCAATTCCATGGCAGGCTTCCAAAAAAGGGGATTTTGGCCCCCGGGCAGGGGCGAAAGCTCGATTATATAAGGGTGTTAGCTTCTTCCGGCAGCCACGATGGCTTCCGGAATGCGGTGCAGGGGCAATACGGTGCGTGCGGCCCCCAGCTTGATCGCCTCCTTGGGCATGCCGAAGACCACGCAGGTGGATTCGTCTTCCGCCACCGTATCGGCACCGGCATCGGCCATTTCCTTGAGGCCCCGGGCACCATCGTCGCCCATGCCGGTCATGATGATGCCCAAGGCATTGCGCCCAGCGAACTTGGCGCAGGAGCGGAACAGTACGTCCACCGAGGGGCGATGTCGGTTCACCAGGGGGCCATCCACCACTTCCACCGTGTATTGGGCGCCGCTGCGGGTCAGCAGCATATGCTTGCCGCCGGGGGCGATAAGGGCGCGGCCCGGCACCACCCGGTCGCCGTGCTTGGCTTCCCGCACCTCGATCTGGCACAGGCCGTTGAGGCGTTCGGCAAACATGGCGGTGAACTTCTCCGGCATGTGCTGAACGATGACGATGCCGGGGCAGACCGCCGGCAGTTTGGTGAGGACCGCTTCCAGGGCCTGGGTGCCGCCGGTGGAGGTGCCAATGGCGATGATGCGGTCGGTGGTCTTGACCATGTTGGCGCCGCTGCCCAGGCCGCCGGCGGAAATGACGGCGTCCGCCGTCAGCTTGGGGGCCACGTTGAGGACACCGTTGCTGCCGGTGGTCATGCGCTGGTTGGGTACCAGGCGGCGCACATTAGCCCGGGCAGCCGCCTTGACGGCGCTGACCAGGTCGGCGGAAGCGTCTTCGAGGAATTGCTTGAGCCCCATCTTGGGCTTGGTGATGATGCTGACGGCGCCGGCGCCCAGGGCGTTCATGGAGGCCTCGGCACCCTTTTCCGCCAGGGAGGAGCAGATCACCACCGGCGTGGGGTGCTCGGCCATGATCTTCTTGAGGAAGGTGAGGCCGTCCATGCGGGGCATTTCGATGTCCAGGATGATGACATCCGGCCATTCCCGCTTCATGTGTTCCAGGGCAAAGAGGGG
The DNA here is from genome assembly GCF_003112695.1 of Azospira sp. I13. GTDB lineage: Bacteria > Pseudomonadota > Gammaproteobacteria > Burkholderiales > Rhodocyclaceae > Azospira. Next base: position 442,859 of record NZ_BFBP01000002.1, on the reverse strand, counting down.
GTCGGAGGCAGCCCCCAACACCTTCATGCCCGGGTCGGCTTCCAGGGTCTGGCGAACCACCTGCCGGACGACGGCAGAGTCATCGACGATCATTACTTTGATGGGAGGCATGGGGTCTGCAGTCCTTTGTTGTCGGGAGCGGCTTCTTGGAATGCCAGCCAGGCATCGCCGCTCCACAGGTCGAATACGAGCTTGCGGTGGCCTTCCCCACCGAGGTGTTCGGCAACGACGGGTATCTTTCGTTCAGCCAGCAACTGGTGGGCCATTTCAATGTTGCGCTGGCCGATTTCAAAGCCAGTACGCACCGGCTTGCCGGGAAACATGTTGCCGCCGCCAAAAATCTTGGCCAGGTATTCATTGGCCCGGGTGCCATATTTGCTGATGGCCGTATCGAACAGGGCCATGGCCTGGTCGGCATAACGGCCATCCAGCTCGGCCCGGGGACGCAGCCCCCGGTTTGGCAGCATGTAGTGGCACATGCCGCCGATGTGGCGGGTCGGGTGCCACAGGGCGATGGAAACGCAGGACCCAAGCAGGGTGCGAATTCGCGTATGGCCGCCACCGAAGTGGAAGTCCCCGGGATTGAGGAAGACCTCGTGCATGTCGGCCATGGCGGATTCAGGGCTTGCGATAGATGGTCGGGCGGAGCGTCTCCAGCTTGTCCGTGATGCCGTTGAGGCTCTCGGAATGTCCGACGATGAAATAGCCGCCTGGCTTGAGGCGGGTAATGAGGTTGTTCACCACCAAGCGCTTGGTGTCCATGTCGAAATAGATCATGACATTGCGCAGGAAGATGACATCGAAGGGGCCGATATCAGGAGGCGGCTTGGTCAGGTTAACCTGCCGGAAGCTGACCCGCTCCCGCAATTCCCGGGAGATGAGGAGGGTGCCGGCCTCGGAGCGCACGCCTTTCAGGCAGTACTTCTTCAGGTAGTCGAGAGGAATGCCTTCGGTGCGTTCCAGGGGGTAGTGACCGGCTCGGGCCTTGGCCAGCACCACGGTGCTGATGTCGGAGCCGGTGACTTGCCAGGGCGTGCTGCGGCCAAACTTCTCGGCCAGCACCATGGCGATGGTGTAAGGCTCTTCACCGCTGGAACAGGCAGCACTCCAGACGGCGAAAGGGCTGCCCGGCCGGACCTTGGGCAGCAGTTCGTTAGCCAGGAAATCGAAATGCTTGGGCTCGCGGAAGAAATAGGTTTCGTTGGTGGTCAGCAAATCCACCATCGTCTGCAATTCACCGTTTTCCTCGTGGGAGGTGACGAGCTTGTAGTACTGCCCGAAACTGGTCATGCCGTAGTGCTTGAGACGCCGGCTGAGGCGCCCGACCACCAGGACCTTCTTCGCCTCGGAAAGCTGGATGCCGGCAATCTTGTAGATCAGGGCCTGGATATGGGCGAATTCCTGATTGGTGATGGCGGGGTTGTCCATCAGACCGCCATGCTTTCCGGGCTCCCGGATTCGCTGGCATTGACCAGCAGGGCCATTTCATCCACCGAGAGCACCCGGGCGATGTTGAGGATGATGACAAACTTGCCAGCCACCTTGCCCATGCCATGGATGAAATCGGCCCGGATGCTGGAGCCGAAGGAGGGCGGGGGCTCGATGTCGGCAGCAGGAATCTCGAGAACCTCGTTGACGCAGTCCACGATGATGCCGATATCCTGGGGCGCTGCGGCGCCGGCAAGCTGCATCTCAATGATGACGATGCAGGTGCGGCGGCCCAGGGACGTTTGCTGGCCACCAAAGCGTGTGGCCAGGTCGATCACCGGCACGGCGGCGCCTCGCAGGTTGATAACGCCACGGATGAAGCCCGGCATCATCGGAATTTCGGTCAGGGCGCCGTACTCAATGATCTCCCGGACATTGAGAATGCCGACGGCGAAAGCCTCTGCTCCCAGGGTGAAAGTCAGGTATTGCCGGGAATCATCGGTGACGGCCAGTTGCGCCGTATTTCGCTGGGGAACGAGGTTGGCCATGGTGCCGCTCCTGTCGCTCAGAAGCGCTCGAAGTTATGCTCGTCCGGGCCTTGGCCGGAGGGCGTGCGGGAGGCGACGCTGCGGGCGGCAGCGGGGCGGCTGGGGGTTGCTACTGCCTTGCTTGCCACCTTGGGCTTGCTGGGGGTGTAGCTGGCTGCCGGCAAACCGTCATCGACACGGAAGAAGCGCATCAGGCTTTGCAGTTGCTCGGCCTGGCCGCCCATTTCCTCGGCCGTGGCGGCCAGCTCTTCGGAGGCGGAGGCATTCTGCTGGGTCGCCTGGTTGAGCTGGTTCATGGCCTGGTTGATCTGGGAAATGCCGGTGGTTTGCTCACTGGAGGCGGAGGCGATTTCCTGCACCAGATCGGAGGTCTTGCGGATGGTGGGGACCATTTCATCCAGCAGGGTGCCGGCCTTCTCGGCCATACCGACGGAGTCGGAGGCCAGTTCGCCGATTTCCTGGGCGGCAATCTGGGAGCGCTCGGCCAGCTTGCGCACTTCTGCTGCCACCACGGCAAAGCCCTTGCCATGGTCGCCGGCCCGGGCTGCTTCGATGGCGGCATTGAGGGCCAGCAGGTTGGTCTGGTAGGCGATGTCGTCGATGATGCCGATCTTGCCGGCGATCTGCTTCATGGCGCTGACGGTGTCTTTCACCGCCGTGCCGCCTTCCGCTGCCTCGGTAGCTGCCTTGGCGGCCATGTTGTCGGTGATCTTGGCGTTCTCCGTGTTCTGGGTGACGGAGGCCGTGGATTCTTCCAGGGTGGAGGTGATTTCCTCGACGGAGGCTGCCTGTTCGCTGGAGGATTGGGAAAGGGACTGGGCGGTGGCCGAGACCTGTTCGGAGGCGGAGGAGAGGTTGTCGGCGGCGCTGCGCACTTCGCCGATGATCTGGGAGAGCTTGCTCACCATGCTCTGCACGGCAAACAGGAGGCTCGAGTTGTCGCCGTCCTTGGTCTTGATCTCCACCGTGAGGTTGCCTTCTGCCACTTCACGGACAATTTCCACCACTTGGGAGGGGTCGGCACCCAGCTGCTTCAGCAGGGTGCGGGTGATGATCAGGGCGATGATGGCGATGGCCACGATGGTGATCAGGGAAATGATCAGGGAGAGGGCAACGGCGCTGGATTTGTCGGAAATCGCAGCCTCGGCAGAGCGCTTGCCAATCTCCACGTTGTAGAGATTGTGCTCTTCGATGGCGTTATTCACCTTCTCGGCGATGGCCGAATAGGTGCCAAGCAGTTCCTTGGCCTGGTCGTTACGGCCGGCCCGGGCGGCTTCGGCGATCTGTTCGATGCCCTTGGCGTATTCCTGAAAAAGGGTGCGCTCATTGTCCAGCAGCTGCTTGTCCTTGGCGTCGGCCACGAGGGCCTCGTAGTCCTTGAAGTTCTTCTGTAGCACTTCCTTGGCCTTGGCCAGCTTGTCGTCGATGGCCTGGCGTTGGGCCGGGTCGGTATTGATGACGTGGCGCAGGATGGTGACGCGGACGGTGCTGAAGGATTGGGCTGCAGTGTTGAGCAGCACCATGCTGGGCACCACGTTCTCGTTGGTGTAGTTGGTGGTATTGAAAACCTTGTTGATCTGCATATAGCCCAGCCCGGTCAGCAGGGCCAGGCCGAGAATGGCCGAGATGGACAGTAGTAGCAGACGTTTGGCAACAGTCATGAAGTTCTCCTGGGAATTTTTGGGCCGGATCTTAACGGACTGCGCCGGTCTCTTCTGGGGTGTTGGTGGGGTGGGCGGAGAGCTGGGTCAGGGCCGTCATTTCCTCGACCGACAGTACCCGGTCGGTGTTGAGGATGATGACGAACTTGCCCGCTACCTTGCCCATGCCGGCAATGAAGTCGGCGCGGATCTTGGCACCGAAGGCAGGAGGCGGTTCGATCTCCGCCCCCGGGATTTCCAGCACTTCATTGACGCAATCGACGACCACGCCGATGTCCTGGCGGACTTCACTGCCTTCCACCGTCTGCATCATTTCGATGATGACGATGCAGGTACGGCGCCCGATGTTGGCCGGTGCGCCACCGAAGCGAGCCATCAGGTCGATCACCGGGACGACGGCCCCACGCAGGTTGATCACCCCGCGAATGAAGGAGGGCATCATGGGAATTTCCGTGATGGTGCCGTACTCAATGATTTCCTTCACATTGAGGATGCCGAGGGCGAAGACTTCGCCCCCCAGCTGGAACGTCAGGTACTGGGCGGGAGCAGCATCGACAGCAGCCGGCAGCTTCGCGCCGCCGACTGCCAGTGACGTTTCCGCCCCCTTGGGAGCCAGATTGGTCATGAACTTACTCTCTCCTGTTAGAACTTCTCGAAGTCATCGTCATTGATCTGGGGCGAAGCCAGGGCCGCCCGCGGATGAGCTTCGGAGTGATGTACCACCGGTGCTGAATAGGGGGCGCGGGCGGAACGCCGGCCCTGTTCGGCAATGGTGAAAAAATCCATCAGCTGCTGCAACTGACTTGCCTGGCCGCCGAGTTCTTCCGCTGTTGCTGCCAGCTCTTCCGAAGCCGAGGCGTTTTGTTGGGTGGCTTGGTTCAGCTGGTTCATGGCGTTGTTGATCTGGGCTACGCCGGTGGATTGTTCCTGGGAGGCGGAGGCAATTTCCTGAACAAGATCCGAGGTCTTGTTGATGGACGGGACAATCTCGTCCAGCAGATGCCCTGCCTTTTCCGCCAGTCCAACAGAGTTGGAGGCCAGCTCACCGATTTCCTGAGCGGCTACCTGGGAACGCTCGGCCAGCTTGCGCACTTCGGCGGCAACCACAGCAAAACCTTTGCCGTGTTCGCCGGCCCGGGCCGCCTCGATGGCGGCATTGAGGGCGAGCAGATTGGTTTGATAGGCGATGTCGTCGATGATGCCGATCTTGCCGGCGATCTGCTTCATGGCGCCGACGGTATCCTTTACCGCCGTACCACCTTCCTTGGCTTCGGTGGCTGCCTTGGACGCCATGTTGTCGGTGATCTTGGCATTCTCGGCATTCTGGTTGATGGAGGAACTCATCTGCTCCACCGAGGCCGTGGATTCCTCAACCGAAGCCGCTTGTTCGGAAGACGACTGGGAGAGGGACTGGGCGGTGACGGAGACCTGGCCGGAGGCATTGGTCAGGGCATCGGCCGCGGTCTTCACCTGGGCAACAGTGTCAGCCAGCTTGGCGACGGTGTTATTGACGGCATCCTTGAGCAGCTTGAAGTCGCCCAGGTATTCCTTGGCCACATTCTGGGTCAGGTCGCCCACTTCCAGAGCGCTCATGATACGGCGCACTTCGTTGATCGGGCCGACGATGGCGTCGAGGGTCTCATTGACACCATTGACGATCTTGCGGAAGTCGCCCTGATGTTGGGTGGCATCGGCACGCGTTTCCAGACGGCCGTCCACCGCCGCCTTGGATAGCATGTTGGCGTCGGCCACCAGCTTGTTGACTGCCTCGATGCAGGTATTGAGGTTGTTCTTGATGGTGTTGAAGTCACCGTTGTAGGAATCGGTGATCTTCGGCGGAATGTCGCCCTTGGAGATGCGATCCACGTAGTTGGCAGCGACATTGAGGGGGCCGATGACGGCATCCAGCGTCTCGTTGACCCCTTCGACGATGCGGCCGAAGTCGCCCTGGTGCTGGGAAGCATCGGCCCGGGTGGCCAGACGACCTTCTACGGCAGCCTTGCTCAGCATAACGGCGTCGGCTACCAGCTTGTTGACCGCTTCGATGCAGGTGTTGAGGTTGTTCTTGATGGTGTTGAAGTCGCCGTTGTAAGAATCGGTGATCTTCGGCGGAATGTCGCCCTTGGAGATGCGGTCCACGTAGTTGGCGGCGACGTTGAGGGGGCCGATCACCGCATCCAGGGTGTTGTTCACCCCTTCGACAATGGCGCGGAAATCACCCTGGTGCTGGTTGGCATCGGCGCGGGTGGCCAANTTGCTCAGCAGGCCGGCGTCGGCCACCAGCTTGTTGACCGCTTCGATGCAGGTGTTGAGGTTGTTCTTGATGGTGTTGAAGTCACCGTTGTAGGAGTCGGTGATCTTCGGCGGGATGTCACCCTTGGAAATGCGATCGACGTAGTTGGCCGCCACATTGAGGGGGCCGATCACCGCATCCAGGGTCTCATTGACGCCTTCAACGATGGCCCGGAAATCGCCTTGGTGCTGGGTGGCATCGGCACGGGTGGCCAG
>NZ_BFBP01000002.1:299690-436689 GCF_003112695.1 Azospira sp. I13 | reverse complement strand
TTGCTCAGCAGGCCGGCGTCGGCCACCAGCTTGTTGACCGCTTCGATGCAGGTGTTGAGGTTGTTCTTGATGGTGTTGAAGTCGCCGTTGTAGGAGTCGGTGATCTTCGGCGGAATGTCGCCCTTGGAGATGCGATCGACGTAGTTGGCCGCCACATTGAGGGGGCCGATGACGGCATCCAGGGTCTCATTGACGCCTTCAACGATGGCACGGAAATCGCCTTGGTGCTGGGTGGCGTCGGCGCGGGTGGCCAGGCGGCCATCCACAGCCGCCTTGGACAGTTTGGCGGCATCGTCAATCATCGACTTGATCGCCTTCTGCATGGCCTGGATGGCGCGGCTCAACTCACCGGTTTCATCCTTGGCCTCGGCATTCTTGAGATCGAAACCGAAGTTGCCCTTGGCCATCTGGTTGGCGGCCTGGAGAACTTCGCCCAGCGGCCGGGTGATGCTGCGGGTGATGAGGAAGCCCAGCAGCACGGCCAGTGCGGTCGCCACCGCCGCCAGGGCAATGAGCAGGTTGCGGGTGGATTCGACAATCTCCTCGGTTTCCTTGCCGGTCTGGGTCATCAGGTCGGTCTGGAAGGAAATTAGCTCGTTGGCGCTGTCCAGATAGGTGCTCTGCAGACGACGAATGTCTGTCAGCAGGTAATTGGTCGCGTCGTCCCGCTTGCCGGACTTGAGCAGCTCCTGGAACTTGTCCTGGGCCGTGATGTAGGCCGTGCGGGCGGCCTTGAGCTTGGCCAGTTTTTCCTTGCCGGCTTCGGTGGTGATGGTCTTTTCCAGCTTGCCCACATTGTCCAGGATCACCGTGCGTGCTTCCTGGAGGCGATCCAGTTCCTTGCGGGCTTCTTCGTCAGTTTTGACGAGCAGGGAGTTCCGCATGGCCCGGGCCACGATATTGACCTGATCGATGATGTTGTTGGCCCAGACCGTTTTTGGGAAGCGGTCATTGACCAGGGTTTTGACCTCCCCTTCGATGACCGATGCGCGGTTGATGCCGAGAATCGCCACTACCAGCAGGAAAATGGCCATAACGGCATAGCCGATTCCCAGTCTGACGCCGATTTTTAGGTTTTGCATCGTGACTCCCTCCAGGATTACTTTTCTATGTTGGGTTTTACTTGGGGTAACACTTGGGTTCAGGTCCCGGCCCGCAAGGGCAGGGCATAGCCGGTTTCTTGTTCTTCGTGTTGTGCGGAGTACTTCACCAGGGCCTGCACGTCGAGAATCAGGGCCACATCACCACTACCGAGGATGGTGGAGCCGCCGATGCCGCGCAGGTGCTTGAAAAGATTGCCCAGGGGCTTGATGACGGTCTGGAATTCCCCCAGCAGGGTATCCACGACGATCCCCGCCTTTTGTCCGGCGCATTTGATGACCACCACGTTTTCCCGCTTTGGCGGTTCGCCTGGAATCTCGAACAGGTCCCGCAGGCGGATGAAGGGCAGCACCTCGCCCCGCAGGTTGAGGTAATTCCGGTCCCCGGTGCCGGCGGCATGGGCCTGCAATTCCAGGCATTCCACCACCATGTCCAGGGGCACCACGTAGGCTGCCGGACCGGCCCCTACCAGGAAGCCGTCGATAATGGCCAGGGTGAGGGGCAGGCGGATGGCAAAGCGGGTGCCCTGGCCTTCCACCGAACTCACTTCCACCCGGCCGCGCAGGCTCTGGATGTTGCGCTTGACCACGTCCATGCCGACTCCCCGGCCCGACAGGTTGGAGACCTGGTCGGCGGTGGAGAAGCCCGGCTCGAAAATGAGGTTGGCGATTTCCTGGTCGGAGAGGTACTGGCCGGCCTGCACCAATCCCTTGTCCACGGCCTTCTTGAGGATTTTTTCCCGGTTCAGGCCGCCGCCGTCGTCTGCCACTTCGATGACGATGCTGCCGGAATCGTGGTAGGCGTTAAGCTCCAAGCGGCCGCGGGGATTCTTGCCATTGGCGGCGCGTACTTCGCCGGGCTCGATGCCGTGGTCCATGGCGTTGCGTACGAGGTGCATCAGGGGGTCGCCGATCTTTTCCACCACCGACTTGTCCAGTTCGGTGTCGGCACCGGAGATGGCCAGCTCGATTTCTTTGCCCAGTTCCTTGGAAACGTCTCGTACCACGCGCTGGAAGCGGTTGAAGGTTTCGCCGATCTGCACCATGCGCAGCTGCAGGGCCGAATCGCGAATCTGCTCCACCAGCCGGCTGAGCAGGGAGGTGGCTTCGGTCAGCTCACCCTGGCCGGAGCGGCTGGCCAGCAGGTTGGCGCTGGCCCCGGCAATCACCAGTTCGCCCACCAGATCGATGAGGCGATCCAGCTTGTCGGCCTGGATGCGGATCAGTCGGGCTTCAGCGGCCTTCTTGTCGGAAACCTGCTTCTGCTTGATGACAGCCGCTTCCACCAGCTCGGGCTGGACAACGCGCTGCTCCACCAGAATCTCGCCCAGGTGGGGCGGCGGCGGGCTGAGGGTGTCTGCTTCACCGTCGCTGGCCAGGGAGCTTTGCTGGGCCTGCAGGCCTTCATCCAGCTCGCTGGGGGTGAGGGCGCCGATTTTGACCAGGATTTCGCCCAGCCGCATGATGTTTTCCGGCAGGGCTTGCAGCAGGGTGACGTAGTCGGTCAGCTTGCTGTGGGGCGGCAGGATGTGCAGGCTGCATTCATCCCGCACGAAATCGAAGACGCCTTCGATGGCGGCTTTGTCCACATCGCTCTTGAACTTGATCTCGAAGCCCAGGTAGCAGGATTCCGGATCCATCTGCTCCGCATCGGGCATGGCATCCGGGAGGGTTTCGATATTGACGATCTGCCCCAGGGTGGCCAGGTAGCGCAGGAAGGACAGGGGGTCCATGCCGTTGCGCAGCACGTTCTGGCCAAAACGCAGGGAAATGTGCCAGGAATCGGTTTCCACTTCGCCGCCCCCGCTGGCGTGAACCTGGTCCACCTTGATGACCGGTGGCCGGGAATCTTCCGCACCGGCACCGGACTTGGCCGGTTCGTCCAGCCAGTCCCGCTGCAGCCGGGAAAGCAGGGAATCGCCCTCGGCCTTCAGGTCCGCATCGGGTTCGGGGGCGCCGGCTTCGAGCACGGAGAGCAGGTTGCCAATGTGGTCGCCGCATCCCAGAAGGACGGCAACCAGGTCGCTGCTGACGCTGATTTCGCCATTACGCAGCTTGTCCAGGGCGTTCTCCACCACGTGGGTGAAGGAGACGATGAAGTTGCATTCGATGACGCCGGCGCCCCCTTTGATGGTGTGGGCGGGACGGAAGACGGTATTGATCAGGTCGGCATCACCGGGGGAGGTTTCCAGCTGCAGTAGGGCCTCCTCCATGGCGGCCAGCTGCTCGCGGCTTTCCGTGACAAAGACCGAAGTGAGTTCGTCCATGATGTCTCCTTAGGCCTGTTCGCGGGCGGGAATGACCAGGGGGTCGCCGAAGCCGGCCGCCATGTTGAAGAAGTCCAGGACTTCCCGGACGGCGGGGCTGTGGGCGACGATGCGGGCCTTCTTGTTCTGCTGGGCCGCTTCCCGCTTGGTCAGCAGCAGCAGCTGGAAGCCGGCGGTATCGATTTCAGCCACGTGGGAGAGGTCGATTTCCAGCTCCTGGCACTCCTGGAGGGCTTCCATGAAGTTGGCCTTCTGGGCCAGGGCGTTGTAGATCGTCATGTCTTCCAGAATGGCAATGCGGTGGGTTCCGGTAGTCACGGCTGTCCCCTTTAGAAGAGTTCCACCTGGGGCAGGTCCGGTTCGGCGGTGCGGCCGGACTGGTGCAGGGCCTGATGGTGGGTGGTGCGTTGTTGTTTCATGACGTAGCGGCTGTAGAGCTCATCCAGATGCTCGGACAGCGGCTGGTAGTGGAAGTCGGGGTTCTCCACCTGAATCAGGCGGTCGGCCAGGGTGGCGGCGTGGGTTTGCAGCCGTTGCAGGGCGTCGATGGTGGTTTCCAGCTGCTGCCGGGTGACATCCTGGAACTGCACGCTGGCCACCGCATCCATGAACATCTGGGCCAGTTCCTGGCTGCTGGCCTGAATGGTACCGATCACCGTGCTCTGGTGCTGCATCACCTGTTCGTAGCTTTCGCCCAGGGTGGTGAGCTGGCTGGCGAACTGTTGCAGGGCGGCCCGTTCCCGGTCCAGGTTGCTGTGGGAGAGCTTCTCCTGGAACTGCTGCTCGATGGTGGCGGCAACGCCGACGATGCCCTGGTTGATCTTGGTTACGGCGGTCTCGGTTTCTGCCGAGAGCTTGCGCACTTCGTCGGCCACCACGGCAAAGCCGCGGCCTGCCTCGCCGGCTCGGGCTGCCTCGATGGCGGCATTGAGGGCCAGCAGGTTGGTCTGGCTGGCGATGCCCTTGATCAGCTGGGTCAGGGATTCGAGGGAGTGGGCTTCGTCCACCACCTGGGCAATGCGTGCCTGGTCGGTCTGGGCTTCCTGGATGCGGTTCTCGATGTATTGGCCCATTTCGACGATGAGCTTCTGGTTGTTGGCGATCCGGGTTTCGGACTCGTTCACCATCTGGCTCGATTCGCTGGAACTCTGGCTGACGAAATCGTTGAGGCGGGTGACTACGCCATCCACCGCCTGCAAACGCTCGGTGATCTGGTAGGCCGCCTGTTCGGTTTCCTGAATGATGCTGTGCAACTGGCCGCAGAGTACCTCGTTGTAGGCCGGAACGCCGGCCAGTTCCTTGGAAACTTCTTCCGCCACCGTCTGGTAGTTGTCGTTGGTGCTGGAGAAGGCCTCCTGGTTGCGGGCCAGGCCGAACATCATGTCCCGGTAGAAGGCGATGGACACCAGCCGCTGGGCCAGGTAGGCCACGACGACGATGATCACGGTTCCCACGGCGTCGCCGAAGGGCTGGGCGATATCGAAGGAGGCGAGGAACTCGTTATGGAACCAGTCGTGCAGGAAGAAGACCGTCAGGCCGGCCCCAAGCGCAACGATGGCGAAGACGAGGGTGGCTCGCCGCAGCAGTTGTCCGAAATCCATGGGATTAGCGCAGTACCAGTTTGATGGTGTTGAGCAGCTGATCGGCCGTAGCCGGCTTGACGATCCAGCCGGAGGCCCCTGCGGCCTTGGCTTCGGTCCGTTTTTCCTGCTGGGATTCGGTGGTCAGGAAGAGAATCGGCATGAATTTGTAGCTGGGCAGCTTGCGCACTTCCCGGATGAACTGGATGCCGTTCATGCCCGGCATGTTCAGATCGGTAATCAGCAGGTCGACTTTGACGCCAGCCTGGAATTTCTTCATCCCTTCTTCGGCATTCCCTGCCTTTTCAACGGCGTAGCCGGCTTTTGCGAGAATGTTGGAAATGGAGAGCAGGATAGTGGCGGAATCGTCCACCAGAAAAATGGTTTTCATGAAAGGCTGTTCCTCTGTTTTGGACTTTGTTTTGAATGATGGCGGATGGGTCGGGGGGCGGTCAATTCTTTCTATCGGCCAACCCCTTAATCCCCCATAAACGGCCAATAAATGCCAAATTTTTGGCAAAAAAGCCAGAAGTTTCCCTTTTTTTACGGGGAACTTCTGGCCTCAAGGGGCGTTCTCCCCAAATTGTCAGAGCGGGCGCTTGTCGATGACGCGCTTGGCCTTGCCGACCGAGCGTTCGATGCCGCCCACCTCAATGATGCGCACCTGGGTGGAAATGCCGATGTAGGACTTGATGTGGTGCTGCAGCTCATGGGCCACGTATTCCTTTTCCGCGGCCGTTGTGATGGCAAACTCTGGCTTTAGTTCCACATTCACCGTCATGGTATCCAGGTGGCCGTCCCGCGCCACTTCCAGCAGATAGTGGCCCGACAGCTTGGGCTGCTTGAGGATCAGCTCCTCGATCTGGCTGGGGAAGACGTTCACGCCGCGGATGATCAGCATGTCATCGGAGCGGCCGGTGATCTTGCCGATGCGGCGGAAACTGCGGGAAGTGGGGGCCAGCAGCCGGGTCAGGTCCCGGGTGCGGTAGCGGATCACCGGCAGGGCCTCCTTGGAAAGGGAGGTGAACACCAGTTCGCCCTGGCTGCCTTCGGGCAGCACTTCGCCGGTGCTGGGGTCGATGATTTCGGGGTAGAAGTGGTCTTCCCAGATCACCGGACCGTCCTTGGATTCGATGCACTCGTTGGCGACGCCCGGGCCCATGACTTCGGAGAGGCCGTAGATATCCACTGCGTCGATGCCCAGCAGGTTTTCGATTTCCTGGCGCATGCCGTCGGTCCACGGCTCGGCGCCGTGGATGCCGATCTTCAGGGAGGTGCCGCGGGGATCCAGGCCCTGACGCTTGAATTCATCGGCGATATTGAGCATGTAGGACGGCGTGCACATGATGATGCGCGGGGTGAAGTCGGTGATCAGCTGCACCTGCTTCTCGGTCTGCCCGCCGGACATGGGAATGACCGTGCAGCCCAGGGCCTCGGCTCCGTAGTGGGCGCCCAGGCCGCCGGTGAACAGGCCGTAGCCGTAGGCCACGTGGATGATGTCGCCGGGGCGGCCGCCTGCCGCGTAGATGGAGCGGGCCATCAGTTGGGCCCAGGTGGCGATGTCCTGCTGGGTGTAGCCCACCACGGTGGGTTTGCCGGTGGTGCCGCTGGAGGCGTGTACCCGCACCACCTGTTCCCGGGGCACGGCGAACATCTTGAAGGGGTAGTTGTCCCGCAGGTCCTGCTTGGTGGTGAAGGGAAATTTCTTCAGATCGTCGAGGCTGTTGAAGTCCTCGGGGCGGACACCGTGGGCGTCGAATTTGGCCCGGTAGTGGGGCACATTGTCGTATGCATGCTTCAGTGACCAGCGCAGACGCTCCACCTGGAGTGCGGTGATTTCGTCGCGGCTGGCGTTTTCGATGGCGTTGAGGCCGATCTTTGCTGCCGTCATTTTTTTATATTCCTTGTCATGGCCCCCTCCTCCCTACGGCTGGGGCAAGCCTCGCATTTTCCTGGATTTTTCCCCCTCACTCAATGCGTTCGGCAAGCTCCGGGCGTATAACGCTGCCCTGAATGCGGCAGGAGCGACCGCGGCAGAGGGCGATCAGCCGTTCCTCCTGGTTGCGCACTTCCATGTCATAGACCCCGAGGCGCCCGGCCTGGGCGCTTTCCCGGGCGGTGGCCGTGAGCATGTCGCCGGGGTGGGCCGGGGCGAGAAAGTCGATGTCGGCGCCGGCGGCCACGGTGCTGTGGTTGGCGCTGTTGCAGGCGTAGGCGAAGGCCATGTCGGCCAGGGTGAAAATTACCCCGCCGTGGCAGGTGCCGTGGGCATTGACCATGTCCGGGCGCACCGTCATACGTACCTGGGCGAAGCCCGGGGCGATCCGTTCCAGGATGATGCCGAGGGCTTGGCCGGCCCGGTCACCGGCGGCAATGGTCTGGCCGACAGCCTCGGCCATCGTTTGGGGAGTCAAGGCAGGCATGGGTTGGGGGACTCCGGAAAGGAAAGGTGAGGGGCGTCCTGACAATGGTGGGGGAGCATACCCGATATACTGCGCGGTCCATGTCGACACCCTCCGCACCTCTCTCATCGCCCGGTCTGGGCAGGGAAATCCGCCTCATTGCCGGCCAGGCCTGGCCCATTCTCGTCGCCCAGCTGGCCTCCATGGGCCTGATGCTGATCGACACGGCCCTGCTGGGCCATTTTGGCGCCGAGGATCTGGCCGCCGTGGCCATCGGCGGCGGTATCTATATTGCGGTGATCATGGGCTGTGCCGGCATTCTCCAGGCGGTGGCCCCGGTGGTGGCCCATCTGCAGGGCGCCGGGCGGCCGGCGGCAATCGCCCCGGCCCTGCAGCAGGCCTTCTGGGTGGCCCTGGCGCTGGCTTTGCCGGCCTGTCTGTTGTTGCTGTTTCCCGGCCCCATCCTGGCGCTGACCACCATGACGCCGGTGGTGGAGGCGAAAACCCGGGCCTATCTGGGCCTGCTGGCCTGGGGGCTGCCCCTGGTGCTGCTCTATCGCACCTTCTACGCCTTCGTGAATGCCCTGGGCCACTCCCGGCCCCTGATGCTGATTAGCCTGGTCACCACCTCCCTGCATCTGCCTTTGTCCTGGGCGCTGATCTACGGCCATCTCGGGGGCGAGCCCCTGGGGGTGGTGGGCACCGGGCTGTCCACCGTGGCCATCGTCGTGGTGGGCTTTCTCGGTGGTGTGCTGTATCTCGTGAATTCCCGGGCCCTGCGGCCCCTTGGCCTGTTCAGTCGCCTGCATCCGCCCCGCTGGGCTTTGCTGCGGGAGCAGCTGCATCTGGGGCTGCCCATGGGCTTTTCCAATCTGGTGGAAATCAGCGCCTTCACCCTCATTGCCCTGTTCATTGCCCGCCAGGGGGCGGAGGTGGTGGCCGGCCACCGCATCGTCGCCAGCCTGGCGGCCCTGCTGTACATGCTGCCCCTGGCCGTGGCCATCGCTACCCTGGCCCGGGTGGGGCGGGGCGCCGGTGCCCGGGATTGGGCAGCCGCCCGCCGGGCGGCGGGGGCGGGCATGGTGCTGGCTGCGGTGCTTTCCCTGGTGCTGGGCGGGCTCCTGTGGCTGACGGCGGAGCCGCTGGTGGCGGCCTATACCCGCGATGCCCGGGTGGCGGCGGTGGCCCTGGGGCTGATCGGTTATCTGGCGGCGTACCAATTGTTCGATGCCATTCAGACCCTGGCGGGCTTTTCCCTGCGGGGCTGCAAGGTGACTTTTTTGCCGATGCTGATCCATACCGTCAGCTTCTGGGGCGTCGGCCTCGGCGGTGGCTGGTGGCTGGCCTATGGCCCGCCGGCCATGGGCGTGGCGGGCTATTGGGCTGCGTCCACCGCCAGCCTGGTGCTGGCGGCGGTGTTGCTGGGCGGTTTGCTGTGGCGGGTACTGGCCGCCACCCGGCTGGAGAAGCAATAGGGGCGCGGACATGCCTGGAGATTGGCGTCCTGCGTGCCTCTCCGAGGTGGTGCGAGGAAGAATGGCGTCCCTATTGCCTTCCAGGGCAGTCTTTTGCGTCAGGTGCCGGAACGGGGGCGTTTATCCACCACCCGCTTGGCCTTGCCGCCTTCACCCCGGTCGATGCTGCCCACCGCTTCCACCCGTACCCGGGTAGAAATACCGATGTAGGACTTGATGTGGTGCTGCAGCTCCCGGGCGGCCATTTCCGAGACGTGGATGCCGGCGTTGGCGTGCTCGGGCTTCAGTTCGACGTGGATATCCAGCTTGTCCAGATGCCCTTCCCGCCACACTTCCAGCTGGTAGTGGGGCGAGAGCTGGGGCTGCTTCAGCACGAATTCCTCGATCTGGCTGGGGAAGACGTTGACGCCGCGGATGATCAGCATGTCGTCGGAACGGCCAGTGATCTTGCCGATGCGGCGGAAGCTGCGGGCCGTGGGCGGCAGCAGGGTGGTGAGGTCCCGGGTGCGGTAGCGCACCACCGGCATGCCTTCCTTGGTCAGGGAGGTGAATACCAGTTCGCCGTGGGCGCCGTCGGGTAGCACTTCGCCGCTGACGGGGTCGATGATTTCCGGGTAGAAGTGGTCTTCCCAGATGGTGGGGCCGTCCCGGGATTCGATACATTCGCTGGCCACGCCGGGGCCCATGACTTCAGAGAGGCCGTAGAGGTCCATGGCGGTGATGCCGAAGCGCCGCTCGATCTCCGCCCGCATGCTTTCGCCCCAGGGCTCGGCGCCGAAGAGGCCGATGCGCAGGCTGGAGCCGGCCAGGTTGAAGCCCTGGCGCTCGCATTCATCCGCGAGGTTGAGGGCGTAGGAGGGGGTGACCACCATCACCGTGGGCTTGAAATCGGCGATCAACTGCACCTGACGCTCGGTCTGGCCGCCGGAGACGGGCACCGCCGTGGCCCCCAGGCGCTCGACGCCATAATGGACGCCCAAGCCGCCGGTGAACAGGCCGTAACCGTGGGCCACATGGACGATATCTTCCGGCCCGGCGCCGGCGGCGCGCAGGGCCCGGGCCATGATGTCGGCCCAGCGGTCGATGTCGCCGGCGGTGTAGCCCACCACCGTGGGCTTGCCGGTGGTGCCGCTGGAGGCGTGGACCCGCACGATGTCCCGCATGGGCACGGCGAAAAGGCCGTAGGGATAGTTGTCCCGCAGGTCCTGCTTGCCGGTGAAGGGGAATTTGGCCAGGTCCGCCAGGGTCTTCAGGTCGTCCGGATGAACGCCGTGGGCCTCGAATTTGGCCCGGGTATGGGGTACCCGTTCATAGGCGTGGCGCAGGGTCTGTTGCAGGCGCTTGAGCTGCAGGGCGGCAATTTCATCCCGGCTGGCGCGGGCAATGCGTTCACCCTCCAGGGCGGCGGCAGGCTCCCGGTTCATGATTCTCTCCCTTGGTGTTTGTCGTTGTAATAATGCTCGGGGGATTGTGGGGGAGGGCGTAGCGGGGAGGCTTAATCTGGATCAAATGCGGGCCGGCGGCGGGCCTGGATTTGCACTCATAATTATGAATGCAAAACATCGAAGAGCCCTTTTTTCTTGTGTTAATATTGGCGGACTAACAATAAGATAGCGCTCCGCTGCTGTAATCCGTTTCTTAAAAGAATCCGGCCTCCCCATGCCACTTTCCCCCGCCCCCGTTGCCCGGCAACGCTTGCATGTCCGCAGCATCCAGCTTAGCGGCTTCAAGCGGGAGGATGGTTTGTGGGACGTGGAGGCGCGTCTCACCGACGTCAAGGACCAGGACTATCCGCTCTCTTCCGGGCTGCGCCCGGCCGGCGAGCCGGTGCACGACATGTGGATCCGGGTCACCATCGACCGGGATTTCAACATTCATGATGCCGAGGCCAAGACCGACGGTATGCCCTACGTGGGCCATTGTGACCAGATCAATACGGACTATCAGCGGCTGAAAGGCTTGAACCTGTTTCACGGCTTCCGCAGGGCGGTCAAGGAGCGTTTTGACGGTGTCAAAGGTTGCTCCCATCTGACCGAGCTGGTCATGGTGCTGCCGACGGCGGCGATCCAGACCTTTGCCAGTGAAATGAAAGATAACGAGGACCATGGCCCCAAGCCTTATCAGCTTGACCGCTGCCATGCCCTCGAATCCACTTCGGAAGTGGTCCAGCGCTATTACCCGCGCTGGTACCGCGGCCAGAAAATGGGGTAGGGGAGACACTCCTGCCTTTTGCTCGCAACTTCAACCAAGCAAGGAAAGCGCATGAAAATTCATGAATATCAGGGTAAGGAGATCCTGAGAAAGTTCGGCGTGACGACGCCGCGCGGCAAGCCTGCCTTCTCCGTCGACGAAGCTGTCAAGGTCGCCGAGGAACTGGGCGGCAAGGTGTGGGTCGTCAAGGCCCAGATTCACGCTGGTGGCCGCGGCAAGGGCGGCGGCGTGAAGGTCGCCAAGTCCCTGGATGAAGTGCGCCAATACGCCTCCCAGATCCTGGGCATGCAGCTCAAGACCCACCAGACCGGCCCCGAAGGCCAGAAGGTCAATCGCCTGCTGATTGAAGAAGGCGCCGACATCAAGAAGGAATACTACCTGGCCGTGCTGACCGACCGCGCGACCCAGAAGGTGGCTGTCATGGCTTCCTCCGAAGGTGGTATGGACATCGAAGAAGTGGCCCACGCCACTCCCGAGAAGATCCTCAAGGAATTCGTGGATCCCCTGGTTGGCATCACCGACCAGCAGACCCTGACTCTGGCCCAAGGCATCGGCGTTCCTGCCGACTCCGTGGCCAAGGCCCAGGCCGAGATCAAGAAGCTGTATCAGTGCTACATGGAAACCGATGCTTCCCTGGCGGAAATCAACCCGCTGATCCTGGAAGGCAACGGCAACATCAAGGCCCTGGACGCCAAGTTCAACTTCGACTCCAACGCCCTCTTCCGTCACCCCGAAATCGTCGAATACCGCGATCTGGATGAAGAAGACGCCGACGAAATCGAAGCCTCCAAGTTCGACCTGGCCTACATCTCCCTGGACGGCAACATCGGCTGTCTGGTGAACGGTGCCGGCCTGGCCATGGCCACCATGGACACCATCAAGCTGTTCGGCGCCGAGCCGGCCAACTTCCTGGACGTGGGCGGCGGTGCCACCACCGAGAAGGTCACCGAAGCTTTCAAGATCATGCTCAAGAACCCCAAGGTAAAGGGCATTCTGGTCAACATCTTCGGCGGCATCATGAAGTGCGACACCATCGCTACCGGCGTGGTGACCGCGGCCAAGGAAGTGAACCTGTCCGTGCCGCTGGTGGTCCGCATGAAGGGCACCAACGAAGACCTGGGCAAGCAGATCCTGAAGGATTCCGGTCTGCCGATCATTTCCGCCGATACCATGGCCGAAGCGGCCCAGAAGATCGTCGACGCGGTCAAGTAAGGAGTTATTGAATGTCCATCCTGATCAACAAAGACACCAAGGTCATCACCCAGGGCATCACCGGCAAGACCGGCCAGTTCCACACTGAAAAGTGCCAGGAATACGCCAACGGCAAGAACTGCTTCGTGGCTGGCGTGAACCCCAAGAAGGCTGGCGAAAAGATTTTCGACATCCCCATCTACGCCACCGTCAAGGAAGCTGCCCAGGATACCGGTGCCACCGTGTCCGTGATCTATGTGCCGCCCGCCGGCGCCGCTGCCGCGATCTGGGAAGCCGTTGAAGCCGACCTGGACCTGGCCATCTGCATCACCGAAGGCATTCCCGTGCGGGACATGCTGGAAGTGCGCAACAAGATGAAGGAAAAGGAAGCCAAGGGCGGCAAGAAGACCCTGCTGCTGGGCCCCAACTGCCCTGGCCTGATCACCCCCGATGAAATCAAGATCGGCATCATGCCCGGTCACATCCATCGCAAGGGTCGTATCGGCGTGGTTTCCCGCTCCGGTACCCTGACCTACGAAGCTGTTGCCCAGCTGACCGAAATCGGTCTGGGCCAGTCTTCCGCCGTCGGTATCGGTGGTGACCCCATCAACGGTCTGAAGCACATCGACGTCATGCGCATGTTCAATGACGATCCCGACACCGACGCCGTCATCATGATCGGCGAAATCGGCGGTCCCGATGAAGCCGAAGCTGCCCAGTGGTGCAAGGCCAACATGAAGAAGCCCATCGTCGGCTTCATCGCCGGTGTTACCGCTCCTCCCGGAAAGCGCATGGGCCATGCTGGCGCCCTGATTTCCGGCGGTGCCGATACCGCTGATGCCAAGCTCGCCATCATGGAAGAGTGTGGCTTTACCGTGACTCGCAACCCGTCCGAAATGGGTCGGCTGCTCAAGGGCCTGCTGAAGTAATTCAGCCGGGTACCTACAAAAAGGCGGGCTGCGGCCCGCCTTTTTCTTTTTTCTTCCCTCTTTCCCGGCGCTGCCGGCGGCTTCCTTGGGAAGCGCCTGGCAGGGCTGTACAATCCGCCCCCATGGCTCTCGAACTTACCTCCCCCGCATTCTGGCTGGCCGTTTTCCAGATCATCGCCATCGACGTGGTGCTTTCCGGCGACAACGCCGTGGTGATCGCCCTGGCCTGTCGCAACCTGCCTCCTGCCCAACGCAAGAAGGGCATTTTCTGGGGCGTCGCCGGCGCTGTCAGCCTGCGCGTTGCCCTGACCGCTTTTGCCGCCCTGGTGATGAATCTCCCCTGGCTGAAGCTGGTGGGCGGCCTGCTGCTGCTGTGGATTGGTGTCAAGCTGCTGTTGCCCGAGGAGGATGACGGCCACGACATCAACGCAGCCGACCACCTCTGGGGGGCGGTAAAGACCATCATCGTCGCCGACTTCGTCATGAGTCTGGACAACGTCATCGGTGTCGCCGGTGCGGCCCAGGGCAGCATGTTCCTGTTGCTCTTCGGCCTGGCCGTAAGCATTCCCCTCATCGTCTGGTCCAGCCAGCTGATCCTCAAACTGATGGAGCGCTGGCCTGTCGTAGTGACCCTCGGCGCGGCCCTGCTTGGTTTTGTCGCCGGGGAAATGATCGTTTCCGACCCCGGTCTGGCGGCCTTCGTCGCCGATGCTCCGGCCTGGCTGCCCAAGGCGGTTGGCCTGACCGGCGCTGTGCTGGTGGTGGCCATTGGCAAGGTACTGGAAGCCCGCCACCCGGCACCCGCCGACATTACCGTGGAGTAACGCATGGCCCTCTATCTCAGCGAAGACGACGTCAAAGCCGTATTGACGATGCCCCTGGCCCTGGAGGCGGTGACAGCCGCCCATCAGGAATTGTCCCGGGAAGGCGCTCAGGCGGCCCAAGACACGCCCCGGGCCCGTACCCGCCTGCCCCAGACGGCCCTGCACCTGCTACAGGGCGGGCTGCCGGGGTTGGGCATCCTGGGCTACAAGGCCTATACCAGCAACCGCAGCGGCAACCGTTTCAATGTTTTTCTTTTCGACGCCGCCAGCGGTGTTCTGCAGGCCGTGGTGTCGGCCGACTTTCTCGGCATGATGCGTACCGGTGCGGCTTCCGGCGTCGCCGCCAAGTGGCTGGCCCGGCCGGAATCCGAAGTGGCCGGCGTCTTCGGCACCGGCTGGCAGGCCCGGGGACACGTGGAGGCCATCTGCACGGCCCTGCCGCTGCGTCGCGTCCAGGTCTATGGCCGCAAGCGGGACAAGCTCGAGACTTTCTGCGCCGAGATGGGCGCACGTCTGCCTGGCGTAGAGATAGTCGCCGCAGAGACTCCTGAAACTACCGTACGGGGTGCCGATGTTATCGGTACTGTGACCACAGCAGCCCAGCCCGTATTCGAGGCAGACTGGCTGACCCCGGGTGTGCACATCAATGCCGCCGGCTCCAACGCCATCATCCGTCAGGAACTCTCCGAGGCCACGGTGCGTCGCTGCGACCTGGTGGTGGTGGATACCGTGGAAACAGCGCTGAAAGAGGCGGGGGATCTGCTGCCGCTGCTGGAAAAGGGCCGCCTTTCCGCCCGCCAGCTGGTGGAGCTGGGGGATGTGATGCTTGGGCGTCGCCCCGGACGCACCGGGCCGGAGCAGATTACCCTTTTTGAATCCCAGGGCCTGGCGGTCCAGGATCTGGCCCTGGCGGCCCGGGTGGTGGCCCTGGCTCAGGCGCGCGGGTTGGGTCAGGAGTTGCCGTTCGGCGCCTGAAAAGTGCCTTTGGCACCCGTGGCCAGCCGTGAGCGTGAAAAATGCCGCGTCCATAGGTCTCCGGGTGCCGCAGAATCCCATTTGACTGAGTTAATGCAGCACTGTAAGAATACGAAATACGCTGCTGATTAATGGACTTGCACAGACTTGTAGCCCCTCTCGCGGGATGGCAGGTTCGTGGATAGCCGGCCCCGGGGGGGATTTCCGGCGCGCCATAAAGACAAAAACTAATCAATTTGGCATTGGAGGCCTGCGCCATGCGCAACGCCGGATTCTGGAAAACCGACTGGTTCCTCGGCCTGGTACTGACGCTGGTGCTGCTGCTGGCAGGCAACGGGGACCTGCTGCAAAGCCTGGAGCGCAAGGCCTACGACATGGGTGTGACGGCCTCCAGTCGTCATCCTTCCGACCGGGTGGCGGTCATCGCCATCGACGATCAGAGCATCGCCAACATCGGCCGCTGGCCTTGGCCGCGGGATGTACATGGCAAGATCACCGACCTGCTGGCCGGCGCCAAGGCCAAGGTGATCGGTAATACCGTCTTCTTCTCCGAGCCCCAGATCGACCCGGGCTATGCCTACATCAGCAAGCTGCTGGAAATGTCCCGTCACGGCGGCTTGTCCCAGGAGGCTGCCGGGCTGGTGGAAGAGGCGGAGGTGGCCCTGAACACCGACCGCAAACTGGCCGAGAGCTACGGTGCCGCCCATAACGTGCTGCTCCCCATGCTGTTCCAGCTGGGCGACCCCCGCGGCCGGCCGGACCAGCCCCTGCCCGAGTTCGCCACCCGCAACCAGCTCACCCGCGTTGCTTCCCGAGGCGGTTTTGCCTTGCCGACGGCGGCGGTGCAACTGCCGGTCGCCGGTATCGGCGAGAAGGCCGCTGCCATCGGCCATCTCAATGCCAACGTGGATGTGGACGGCGGCATCCGTAGCGAACCACTGGTGCTTGGCTACTACGACCAGTTCTATCCCTCCCTTTCGCTCATGCTGGCGGCCCGCAGCCTTAATCTGACGCCGGCGGACATCCAGGTGGTGTTGGGAGAATCGGTGCAACTGGGCAAGCTGCGCATTCCCACCGACCCGGCCACCCAGATGCTGACCTTCTTCTATAAGGACGGCGAGGGCAAGCCGGCCTTCCCGGTGGATTCCTTCTACGACGTGCTGTCCGGCAAGATTCCCGCCAGCAAGTACCAGGACAAGATCGTCCTCATCGGTGCCACGGCGGCCGGTGTCGGGACCAGCCAGGTGACGCCGGTGTCACCGGCTATGCCGCCGGTGCTGACCCTGGCCCATTCCGTCTCCAGCATCCTGCAGGAGCATTTCTTCATTGCGCCGGCCTGGGGCTTCTGGGCCGAGAAGGGGGGGTTCCTGTTGGTGGCCCTTTACCTGATGCTGCTCCTTCCCCGCCTGTCTGCCGGTGTGGCAGCCCTGGCCACGGCCGTGCTGCTGGCCGTGCTGGTCGGCGCCCACTTCGGCCTGATGGTAGGGGCCGGGTTGTGGCTGCAGTTGATGGGGGCGGCGGTGCTGCTCCTGGTGGGGCACCTGTTGCTGACCACCAAGCGCTTCCTGGTGACCGAGCGGGGCAAGCAGAAATCCGATCTGGAGTCGGCCGAGTCTAACCGCATGCTGGGCCTGGCCTTCCAGGGGCAAGGCCAGCTGGACATGGCCTTCGACAAGCTGCGCAAATGCCCCCTTGATGACCAGTTGATGGAAAACCTCTACAACCTGGCCCTGGATTTCGAGCGCAAGCGCCAGTTCAACAAGGCGGAAGCAGTCTTCCGCTACATGGCGGACTACAACCCCAAGTTCCGGGATCTGGAACAGCGCCTCT
The DNA here is from genome assembly GCF_003112695.1 of Azospira sp. I13. GTDB lineage: Bacteria > Pseudomonadota > Gammaproteobacteria > Burkholderiales > Rhodocyclaceae > Azospira. Next base: position 419,905 of record NZ_BFBP01000002.1, on the reverse strand, counting down.
CCCGGGCCAAGGCCATGTCGGAGACGGTGATGCTGGGGGGTAGCAATGGGCGCGGCAATGCCAGCACCCTGATCCTTGAAGGCGGCCAGGTGGAAAAACCGATGCTCGGCCGTTACCAGGTGGAAAAGGAGCTGGGCAAGGGCGCCATGGGGGTGGTCTATCAAGGGCGCGACCCGAAGATCAACCGGGTGGTCGCCATCAAGACCATGGCCCTCTCCCAGGAATTCGAGCCGGATGAACTGGCCGATGTGAAGGAGCGCTTCTTCCGGGAAGCGGAAACGGCCGGCCGCCTCAACCACCCGAATATCGTCACCATGTACGACGCCGGCGAAGAGCACGACCTCGCCTACATCGCCATGGAATTCCTCAAGGGCAAGGATCTGGTGCCCTACACCAAGCCGGATCATCTGCTGCCCCTGCCCCAGGCCGTGAGCATCGTGGCCCGTGTGGCGGAGGCACTGGACTACGCACACAAGAATCACGTGGTGCACCGGGATATCAAGCCGGCCAACGTCATGTACGAACCCGAGTCCGACCAGGTCAAGGTCACCGACTTTGGCATTGCCCGCATTACCGATTCTTCCCGTACCAAGACTGGCATGGTGCTTGGCACGCCTTCCTACATGTCGCCGGAACAACTGGCGGGCAAGAAGATTGACGGCCGTTCCGACCTTTTCTCCCTGGGCGTTACCCTGTACCAGCTGTGCTCCGGCAAGCTGCCGTTCCAGGGCGACTCCATGGCCCAGCTCATGTTCAAGATTGCCAACGAAGCCCAGCCCGACGTCCGCGAAGTGAATCCAGAAGTCCCGGTGGGAGTGGCTGAAGTCATCAATAAAGCCCTGGTGAAGGACGCCGATCAGCGTTACCAGACCGGGGCAGAAATGGCCCACGACCTGCGCGCCGCCCTTAGGGCCGGTGGTGGCGACGTGGATGTGACGCTCTGAGGGGGAGATACCGAGTGCATAAGAGCCTGAGCGACGTTCTGGAAATCGTCGTCAAGACCGACCCGGGCATGGTGCGGGGACACAACGAGGATGCAGTTTTCGCCAACCCCCACCTGGGCCTGGCCATCCTGGCCGACGGCATGGGCGGCTACAACGCCGGAGAAGTCGCCAGCGGCATGGCGACCACCCTGTTGTCTGCCGATATCGAGGAAGGGCTGGCGCTGAAAGGCGCCTGGGAGCTGGAGCCGGATGGCGAGCCCTACGCCAACGTGCTGTTGCGGGAGCGTATCGCCACCGCCAATTCCTCCATCTTCCATGCCGCCCAAAGCCAGCCCCAGTATTCCGGCATGGGCACGACCCTGGTGCTGGGGCTGTTCGCCGACGATCTGCTGACTGTTGCCCATATCGGCGATTCCCGACTCTACCGCCTGCGGGAGGGGGAATTCGTTCAGGTTACCCGTGATCACTCCCTGCTGCAGGAACAGATTGATAGCGGCATGTTGACGCCGGAGCAGGCCCGGCAGTCGATGAACAAGAACCTGGTGACCCGGGCCCTGGGGGTGGACCCCGAGGTGACGCCGGAGATCCGTTCCTACCCGGTGCAGGCCGGCGACCTCTTCCTTTTCTGTTCAGACGGCCTCAACGACATGGTCGAGGACGAGGAAATCGGCATGACCCTGCAAATGCTCTCCGCCAATCTGGAGCTGGCGGCAAACCAGCTCATCCAGATGGCCAACGACAACGGCGGCCGCGACAACGTGTCCGTCATCCTGGTCAAGGTAAAGCGCGAGTTCCCGGCCCCGAAGGGCTGGTGGTCCCGCTTCCTGGCCTGGCTGAAATAGAAATCTCGCGAAGGAATTGCATCATGGCAAAGCTGATCCTCTCCATGGACGGACTGGTCCTCAAGGAAATCCCGCTCACCAAGGAGCGGATGACCATCGGCCGCAAGCCCCACAACGACATCCAGATCGACAACCTGGCCATCAGCGGGGAACACGCAGCCCTGGTAACCATCCTCAATGACTCCTTCCTGGAAGACTTGAACAGCACCAACGGCACCCTGGTTAATGGCCAGCCCATCAAGAAGCACTTCCTGCAGAACGGCGATGTCATCGAGCTGGGCAAGTACAAGCTCAAGTACATCGGCGAGCTGCCTGCCGCCAAGGATGGTGCCGCCGATTTCGAGAAGACCATGGTGCTGCGCCCCGGTGCCATGCGCCCGCCGGAGCTGGCTGCCGCTCCCGATGTGCCGGCTGCGGCTCAGTCGTTTGGTGATACCCACGCCAACATGGTGGCAACGCCTGTGTCGCCTGCACCGGCTGCTGCCGCACCGATTCTTGGGGCCATTCAGATTCTTAGCGGCGCCAACGCCGGCAAGGAGCTGGAGTTGGTGAAAACCCTCACCACCCTGGGCAAGCCCGGTGTGCAGGTCGCGGTGATCACCCGTCGTCCCCATGGCTATTTCATCACCCATGTGGAAGGGGGGCAGTTCCCTGTCGTCAATGGCAAGACCCTGGATGCCCAGGCCCATCCCCTGGGGGACCATGACGTGATTGAAATCGCCGGGGTGAAGATGGAGTTCTTCCTCAAGAACTGACCCTCCGGGGCCTCAGTGACTGGCTTTATTCCGGGGGCGATTTGAAAAAACATCTTGTCAGGATTGCCCTCGGTCTGGGGCTGGTGCTGTTCATCCTGGGCCATGGGGCCCGCTTTTATCAGGTGGGACTGCTCTCCCACCTGGATGCCATCGTTTTCGATACCCGGCTGCGTCTGACCCAGCCCGGTGGTCAGGACGAGCGGATCGTCATCGTCGATATCGACGAAAAGAGCCTCTCCGAAGTCGGTCGCTGGCCCTGGGGGCGGGACAAGGTGGCCCGCCTGGTGGAGCAGCTGACCGACCATTACGGCGTCAAGTTGATCGGTTTCGACATCGTTTTCGCCGAGCCGGACGAGAGTTCCGGCCTCAAGGTGCTGGAGCGTATCGCCACCCGGGAATTGCGCGGTGACAGCGGTTTTCAGAATTCCCTGCAGTCCCTGCGCGGCTCCCTGGATTACGACCAGCGCTTTGCCGACACGCTGAAGGGGCGGCCTACCGTTCTCGGTTTCTACGTCTCCAATGTAGCCGGCGCCGAAACCATTGGCGCCTTGCCGCCGCCAGTGCTGCCGGCGGGCACCTTCAAAGGCAAGGACATCGCCTTCACCTCCTGGAGCGGTTATGGCGGCAACCTCAAGGCCTTCCAGGAAGCAGCAGCGGGGGGCGGTCATTTCAACCCCCTGGTGGATTTCGACGGTATTTCACGGCGTGTTCCCATGCTGGTGGAGCACGGTGGGCAATATTACGAATCCCTCTCCCTGGCCATGGTGCGACAGCTCCTGGCGGCCCCCAGCATCACCCCTGGCTATCCGGAGGACAGTCTGCTGTCCAGTCGCAGCTATACCGGCCTGGAGTGGCTGGACCTGGCAACCTCTCGCGGCATCCTGCGCATTCCGGTGGATGAAAATGTTGCCAGCCTGATTCCCTATCGCGGTGGTCAGGGGAGTTTTCCCTATCTCTCGGCGGCGGCTGTTCTGAATGGGCGGTTGCCCGTGGAGGCCCTGCGGGGCAAGATCGTTCTTGTTGGCACCACGGCCCCCGGCCTGCTCGACTTGCGGGCAACGCCCGTGGGCGCCGCCTATCCCGGGGTGGAAATCCATGCCAACCTGATTGCCGGTATGCTGGATGGTCAGCTCAAGCAGAAGCCCCCTTACGTGCTGGGGGCCGATGTGCTGCAGATCCTGCTGGCCGGCCTATTGTTGACCCTGCTGCTGCCGGTACTCTCTCCCTTGCGCGCTACCCTGCTGACGGCCGGAGTGCTGGCCTCCCTGGTCGGCCTCAACCTGGGCCTGTGGCAAGCCGGGCTGGCCATGCCTTTGGCGGGCGTGCTGCTGCTGGCGCTGGCCTTGTACGCCCTGAACATGTCCTGGGGCTATTTCGTCGAATCCCAGAGCAAGCGCCAGCTGACCGAGCTGTTCGGCCAGTATGTGCCGCCGGAGCTGGTGGACGAGATGGCGCGGGACCCGGAGCGCTACAGCATGGAGGGGCGGAACGAGGAACTGACCGTCCTCTTTTCCGACATCCGCGGCTTCACCACCATTTCCGAAGGCCTGGACCCGAAGGACCTAGCCCACCTCATCAACGAGTATCTGGGGGCGATGACGGCGGTGATCCGCCGGCATCGCGGCACCCTGGACAAGTACATCGGCGATGCCATCATGGCCTTCTGGGGCGCACCGGTGGCCGATCCCGAGCATGCCCGGCATGCCTTGCAGGCAGCCCTGGAAATGCAGGTGGAATTGCGTCGGTTGGATGCGCCTTTCGCCGCCAAAGGCTGGCCGCCCCTGCAGATCGGCATCGGCATCAACACCGGCATCATGACGGTGGGCGACATGGGCTCTCCCTTGCGCCAGGCCTATACAGTCATGGGGGATGCGGTTAACCTGGGTTCCCGGCTGGAAGGCATCACCAAGCAGTACGGTGTCGGCATCATCGTCGGCGAATCCACCCGCGGGGCGGTCAAGGATGCGGTTTTCCGCGAACTGGACCGGGTCCGGGTCAAGGGCAAGGACGAACCGGTGGCCATCTATGAACCCTTGGGCTTCAGCGGTGCCGTAACCAAGGAGACCCTGGATGCCCTGAAACTCTGGCACCAGGTGCTGCGTCTCTACCGGGCCCAGGACTGGGATCAGGCGGAGCTGCAGTTGATGAATCTCACCCGTCTGGCCCCGGAAGCCAAGCTCTACAAACTCTACGCCGAGCGCATCAACCATTTGCGCCAGCACCCGCCCGGTGAGGGCTGGGACGGCGTGACCACATTCGAAACCAAATAAGCGGCCGACAAATCATGAAAATCAGGGTTCTCGGTTGTAGCGGCGGTATCGGCGGCAGGCATCTGCGCACGACTTCCATTCTGGTGGACCACGACGTGCTGATCGATGCGGGCACCGGCGTGGCGGATCTCTCCCTGGCGGAACTGGGGGCGATCGATCATGTCTTCATCACCCATTCCCATCTCGACCACATTACCTGTCTGCCCCTCCTCATCGATACGGTGATGGACATGCGGGGCGGCCGGCCGGTGACGGTGCATGCCACCGATGCCACCCTTTCGATCCTCAAGACCCATATCTTCAATTGGTCGGTGTGGCCGGATTTCAGTCAGATTCCCAGCCCGGAGGCTCCCAGCCTGCGCTTCAAGACCCTGCGCCTGGGGCAGAAAATTGCCCTGGATGGCGGCCGCAGCATCACCGCCCTGCCAGCCGAGCACACCGTGCCGGCCGTGGGCTACCACCTGGATTCGGGGCGGACCAGCCTGGTGTTCACCGGCGACACCACCGTCAACGATGCGTTCTGGCCCAAGGTCAACAAGATCGCCAACCTGCGCTACCTCATCATTGAGACCGCTTTTTCCAACCGGGAGCGGCAACTGGCTATCGCCTCCAAGCACCTTTGTCCCAGCATGCTGGCCGAGGAGCTTGCCAAGCTGGCCCGCCCGGCGGATATCTTCATTACCCACCTGAAGCCCGGGCAGATCGAACTGACCATGCAGGAAATCGAGGAGTGCGTTGGCGACTTCAAACCCCGCATGTTGCAGAACAACCAGGTCTTCGAGTTGTGAGGCGGTCATGGGCAAGCTGAATGCCGAACTGTTGAGCCGCCTTTCTCCCCTGGAGAACCTGTCTGCAGAGCGCCTGGCCGAGTTGGCCAATTGCTGCCGCAGTGAGCGGGTGGCTCGGGGCGGTGACCCCCTGCGCCTGCACTCCAGTGCCGATCAGGCCATCTATCTGCTGCAGGGCGAACTGCAACTGCGTTATGGCGACGGTAGCAGTACCGTGCTGGTGGGCGGCACCGAAGCCGCGGCTTGGCCCCTGGCACGGCGGGAGCCCCTGCCGGTGGAGGTGGTGGCCATTACCGATGTGGACCTGGTTTATATCGACGATCAGCTCCTCGATATCCTGCTCACCTGGGACCAGCTGGCGGCGAATGCGACTGCCCTTCCGGTGGCTGGTACCGCCAAGGTGGATACAGAGGCCACCGACTGGCGCCTGATGTCCGGCGCCTTCAATGTCCAAGTACTGACCGCCAGCGCCCTGGCCCAATTGCCGCCGGCCCATATCGATGTGCTGTTGCAACGTTTTGCCCGCCAGCGGGTAGCGGCCGGCGAGGTGGTCATCCGCGAGGGGGATGCCGGTGATGCCTATTACCTGATCGAATCCGGCTGCGCCATTGTTACTCGGCGGGTGGCCGGCAGCGACATGCCCCTGGCCGAACTGCGCCCAGGAGATGCCTTCGGGGAGGAGGCGCTGGTGGCCAATGCGCGCCGCAATGCCTCGGTGACCATGAAGACCGCTGGGGTACTGTTGAAGCTGGGGCAGGCGGATTTCGACGCCCTGCTGCGGGCCCCCCTGCTCAAGGGCTTGCCCCTGGCGGAAGCCCGGCAGCGTATCGACGGTGGCGAGGCGGTCTGGCTGGATGTTCGCTACCCCGCCGAATTCCGCTACGACGGTTTGGCCGGGGCCCTCAACATTCCGGTCAATGAGATTCGCAACGCCTTCGGCGTGCTGGACCTCCAGCGCAAATACATTGTCTATTGCCAAAGCGGCCGGCGTAGCTCGGCTGCCGCATTTCTGCTGACCCAGCACGGCTATCAGGCCTGGTGGCTGGAAGGGGGGCTCTGGGGCTCCCAACTGCCGCAAACTAAGGATCAAGAATGATGACTGCCGCAACTGTTGGCGCCCATAGCGATAGTGCTTCCCAAGGGGATGTGGATAGCCGCCTGCTCTTTTTCAAAAATCTGCAGGCGGTCACCAACAAGATTCACGCCACCAGCAACATTGACGAGATCATGCTGGAGCTGTCCCAGGACATCTGCAACCTGTTCAACGCCGACCGCCTGACCATCTATGCCGTCAGCGAAGACAAGACCAGCATCGTCTCCAAGGTGAAGACTGGCCTCAATTCCTTTCGCGACCTGAAGCTGCCCATCGCCGAGCAGAGCGTGGCCGGCTACGTGGCGATGACGCGAAAGATGGCCAACATCTGCGACGTCTACGACGATGTGGAGCTGAAGGCCTATTCGCCGAAGATGAACTTCCTCCAGGAAGTGGACAAGCGCACCGGCTATCGCACCAAGCAAATGCTGGTGGTGCCGATCATCGACGCCCAGAGCGAACTGCTCGGCGTCGTGCAGATCATCAACAACAAGGCGGATGCGCCGTTCTCCTCCGTGGCCGAGGAGGGCGCCCACGGCCTGGCCCAGACCCTGGCCATTGCCTTTACCCAACGGCAGAAGCCGGTGCAGGGCGCGGTGCGCTCCAAATACGACTGCCTGGTGACCGATGCCGTGATTTCCGGTGCCGAGTTCGACCTGGCCCAGCGTTCGGCCCGGCGCAAGAGCCTGGATCTGGAAGAAGTCCTGGTGAAGGAATTCCAGGTCAAGCCGGCTGCCATCGGCCAAGCCCTGGCCAAGTTCTTCGGCGATCCCTACGAGCCCTTCAAGGCTGAGCGGGTCAAGCCCATCGACCTGCTGCGCAACCTGAAGCGGGACTATCTGGAATCCCAGCAATGGGTACCGGCTGAGGACACCAAGGAAGGGCTGGTCATCGTCGCCACCGACCCGGAGCGGGTGCGCAATTCCCGGGTGGTGAACAACATCTTCCCGAAGAGCAAGGTGGTCTACCGGGTGACCACCAACCGGGAATTCTCCCAGCTGCTGGATCAGTTCTACGGCGCTCTGGCCGATGTGGCCTCTGTTGGCGACCTCCTGTCCGACCTCGGCGAAGGGGAGGATGATGCCGGCGACATCATGTCGGACGATGTTTCCGCTGCCGCCGAGAACGAGCTGGTCAAGCTGGTGAACAAGATCATCATCGAGGCTTTCCAGCAGGGGGCCTCCGATATCCACATCGAGCCCCGTCCCGGCAAGGAAAAGACCCTGATCCGCTTCCGCAAGGACGGCTCCTTGGTCCCCTATATCGAGATTCCGGCCTCCTACCGCAATGCCCTGGTCGCCCGCCTGAAAATCATGTGCGATCTGGATATCTCGGAAAAGCGCAAACCCCAGGACGGCAAGATCAAGTTCAAGAAATTCGGCCCCCTGGATATCGAACTCCGGGTAGCCACCATCCCCACCGCCGGGGGCATGGAAGACGTGGTGATGCGTATACTGGCAGCCGGCGAGCCCATCCCCCTGGACAACCTGGGCCTGACGCCCCATAACCTGACGACGCTGAAGAGCATCATCAGCAAGCCCTATGGCCTGTTCTTTGTCTGCGGCCCCACCGGTTCCGGCAAGACCACCACCCTGCATTCCATCCTCAACTACATCAATACCCCGGACACCAAGATCTGGACGGCGGAAGATCCGGTGGAAATCACCCAGAGAGGGCTGCGCCAAGTTCAGGTGAACAAGAAGGCCGGGCTGGATTTCGCCACGGTGATGCGCTCGTTCCTGCGGGCTGACCCGGATGTGATCATGGTGGGGGAAATGCGCGATGCCGAAACCACGGGCATCGGTATCGAGGCCTCTCTCACCGGCCACCTGGTATTTGCCACCCTGCACACCAACAGCGCCCCGGAATCCATCATCCGCCTGCTGGATATGGGCATGGATCCTTTCAACTTTGCCGATGCCCTGCTCGGCATCCTGGCCCAGCGCCTGGCCAAGCGGCTGTGCAAGGACTGCAAGGAGGCGTATCAGCCGACCCCTGACGAAATCAAGCGCCTGCTGACGGAGTACAGCACCGAGCTGACCAATACGGAACGCTGGAAGCAGGACCCTCAGGGTTCCTTTGAGGCCATCTACAAGGATTGGGTGAGCCGCTATTCCAAGGACGGGAAATTCACCCTCTACCGGCCCAAGGGCTGTGCGACCTGCAACGATACCGGCTATAAAGGACGGGTGGGTCTGCATGAACTGATGGCAGGCACCGACGGTGCCAAGAAGCTGATCCAGGAACATGCGCGGGTTGCCGAACTGGTGGCCTGCGCCCTCAATGACGGTATGCGGACCCTGAAGATGGACGGTGTGGAAAAGGTCCTGCAGGGCATTACCGACATGAAGCAGGTGCACGCCGTCTGTATCAAATAGGAGAAGGGCCATGGATACCCTGGAGGACCTCTTCCGCCGACTGGAGCAGCTCAACGAGATCGGCGCGGCACTCTCCTACGAACGGAATCTGGATCGGCTTCTCGAGCGCATCCTGCTCGCCGCCAAGCAGATTACCCATGCCGATGGGGGGACCCTCTACCGGGTGACGGAAGACGGCCGCCACCTGCGCTTCGAGATTTTGCGCACGGATTCCCTGAAGATCGCCTTCGGCGGCAGCAGCGGTGAACCGCTGTCCTCCAAATTTCCTGACCTGCCTCTCTACAACGACCGGGGCGAGCCCAATAACTCCATGGTGGCGGCCTATAGCGCCCTCACCCTGGAGACGGTGAACATTGCAGATGCCTATACCGCAGAAGGGTTCGACTTTTCCGGTACCCGGGCATTCGATGCTCGTACCGGCTACCGTTCCCAGTCCTTCCTCACGGTTCCCATGAAGAACCATGAGAATGAAATCATCGGTGTCCTGCAGCTGATCAATGCCTTGGCGCCGGAGACCGGCACCGTCCGTGCTTTTTCTTACGCCGACCAGCGTCTGGCGGAGTCTCTGGCTTCCCAGGCGGCCATTGCTTTGACTAACCGCCAGTTGATTTCCCAGCTGGAAGGACTCTTCGAGTCCTTCATTCAGCTCATCAACATGGCCATTGACGAGAAGTCACCTTATACCGGTGGCCACTGCCAGCGGGTACCTGAGCTCACCATGATGCTGGCCGAGGCGGTGAATGCCACGGAGGATGGGCCGCTGGCCAGCTTTAGCATGACCGACAAGGACCGCTACGAGCTCAAGATTGCCGGTCTGCTGCACGATTGCGGCAAGGTGACCACTCCGGTCCACGTGGTGGACAAGGCCACCAAGCTACAGACCCTGTTTGATCGTATCCATCTGGTGGATACCCGCTTTGAAGTGCTCAAGCGGGATGCCGAAGTACGCTGTTGGCAGTCGGTAGCTGCGGGAAATGAGCGTCGAGCCGCCCAGGCTGACCTGGCCGAGGCGTTGGCCAGGATTGAAGCCGACCGGGATTTCATCCGGCGCTGCAACACCGGCGGCGAAGCCATGCAGCCGGAAGATCAGGAGCGGGTACGGCAAATTGCCCAGACTTACCGCTGGCGTGACGAAACCGGGCAGGAGGTGGATTTTCTCAGCGCAGACGAAGTGGAAAATCTCACCATCCGCGCCGGCACCCTGACCGCCACCGAGCGGGAGGTCATCAATCACCACATCGTCGCCACCATCCGCATGCTTGAAGCCCTGCCCTGGCCGAAACATCTCAAGAATGTTCCGGAATACGCCGGTGGCCACCATGAACGCATGGACGGCAAGGGCTACCCCAAGGGCCTGACCCGCGAGCAGATGAGCATCCAGGCCCGCATCATGGGCATCGCCGATATCTTCGAAGCCCTGACTGCCCGGGATCGTCCCTATAAGGAAGGAATGAAGCTATCCCAGGCCCTGGAAATTCTCGGCAAATTCCGGGACAACGGCCATATCGATCCCGACCTGTTCGAGGTTTTTATGACCCAGCAGGTCTATCTCAAGTACGCCCGAAAGTGTCTGGCACCGGCGCAGATTGATATTGAGAGGATGGAATAGGGTTTGACGATGGAGCGAAGTGACGCGGTATGACGGTCAACTGACAAAAAGTGTCAGTTGCAGAGGCTTTTAAAGTTATATAATTTCGCAATTAATTGATTTTGTGTTGTTTTATTTTCTGGCACGGAGTCTGCCTAGTAAAAGCCAAGCGTAATCCCACGCTTCGATTCAACCCCAAGGAGATTGCCATGCAAAACGTGCAAAAAGGTTTCACCCTGATCGAACTGATGGTCGTGGTTGCCATTATCGGTATCCTGGCTGCTGTCGCTCTGCCCGCCTATTCCGACTACCAGGCTAAGGCCAAGGTTGCTGCCGGTCTGGCAGAAATTTCCGCCGGTAAGACTGCCTTCGAAGGCCGCATCAATGACGGTCAAACCGTTGCGGGTCCTGCTGACATCGGTTTGTCTACCACCCCCACTGGAAACTGCACTATTGGTGCTTCTGCCACGACCATCACTTGCGCCCTGCTGAACGCCCCCACCCAAGTTAACGGCAAGATTCTGACCTGGACTCGTGATGCTACCACCGGTGTGTGGGCTTGCAGCTCCGACATCGCTGACAAGCCAAAATACGCGCCCAAGACCTGCCAAGGCTAATAGGGTCGTACTCTTAAAACCCCGCTTCGGCGGGGTTTTTTTCGTATATTTTTTGGGAAATACGCAGATGGGAGGTGATTCGCGCTGCTTGAAACTGTGCCTATTGAGTAGCGAAGCTGAAGGACCTACGATCAGACAAGTAACTCCGGCACCATGGCCACCCGCAAGACCGTCTGCGACTCTCCCTGCCGTACCCGGTTGCTGAACCACCAGACGGCCCCTTTCTTGATGCTCCAGTCGGATTCGCTACCGGAGAGGAGGAGGGAGGCCAGGCGGCCGAGGGCGGGTTGGTGGCCGATGATCAGGACGGCACCAGCGCCGTCGGGCCAGCCGGTGGCGGCGAGGAGGTCGGCGACCCCGGCCTCGGGTGCCAGCTTGCGGCTGGTTTCGAAGGGGAGTTCCAGTGCCTTGGCGGTTTGCTGGGTGCGTACTGCAGGGCTGGCAATGATGCGCAATTCCTTCGGCAGACGTTCGTGCAACCAAGCCGCCATTTGACGGGCCTGCTTCTCGCCCCGATGGGTGAGGCGGCGGGCCATGTCGTTTTCGCCGACTTCGGCTTCGGCGTGGCGCCAAAGAATCAGGTCCATGGATAGCTCCGGAAAAAGCTGCCTATCCTAGCGGTGCTGCTTTACAACTTTGTTGCGGCGAGGGGATTCCCAGGGCGGGAGGAGCGCCAGGAATTCATGGAGTTGTGGTGCCAGTACCGCTTGTAGCAGATCGCCACGGCCGGCCAGCCAGCCATGTACGAGACCTGGGCGGGCTGGCAGCATGGCGGTGATCAGTTCTCCGGCAGTGGCCAAGTCGTTGATGTAGCCGAGCGTTTCCTGCAGCTGGGCAAGGGCCTGCTGATAGCGTTGGGCTCGTCGGCTACCGGTGGGGGGGGCGAGAAACTCAATGGCGTAACGCAGCTTCTTGAAGGCCAGACGCAGCTGGTGCTGGCCCGCATCATCCAGGGTCGCCAGCGTTTTGGCCAGGCGCCTGGCTTGTTGGGCGCGGCGGCTCAGGCGACGGCTGGCGAAGTCCGGCAGGGTTTCGGTCTTCGGGCCGGGGGCGCCTTCCAGGGCGAAGAGTGCGGCAGTGAATTCAAGGATCAGTCGGGAATAGGCAGCACTGGCGAACGTTCGCTGGGCCAGTTGCTGGGCGGCCTTGCGGCGGCCCTCCGCCTGGCGGGCCAGACGGGCCGGCTCGATAGCCTGGGGGAAGGCCGCGACCAGAGGCGGCAGGGTGTCGTGGAGGAAAACATCCCAGTTGCGCGTTTCTCCGAGTATCTGGCCGAGCTGTCGCCAGGGAGGAGCCCAGGCGGCCAGGAATGCCGGGGGCAGGGCCGGGGCAAAGAGCTTGAAGAGGGAGCGCAGGCGGCGGATGGCGATGCGCGCCTGGTGCAGGTACTCGGGATGTTTCCCCGCCTGGGCGCCGGCTTCATTGGCCTGGAGGTGCTGCAGACAATTCAGGGCAGCGTCGCGAAACACCTCCCAGTGGGGCAGATAGGGCGGTTCTCCCTGGATCAGGCAGGTGGGGCGGGCTTTGACTGGCGGACTGGTACGGCCGGTGAACAGGGCATATCCCCGCTCGGCCTTGCTGGCGGCCACCGGGTGCAGGGCCTGCTTCGGCCCCAGGGCGGTAGCTAACTCCATGGCCAGGGCAAAGAGTGCGCTTTCCGGCCCCGACAACAATTCCAGCTCCAGTTCCGCGAGGGCCTCCTTCTTGCCCTGGCTCTGGATGGAGCCCCGATCCAGGGCGATTTCGACGCGGGTGCCCGGTGTCGGTTCGACGATCCAGGCCAGGCGGGTGAAATCGGTGGTGAAGGCCGCCTGCAGGCGTGGGGTACGCTTTTCCAGCCAGCGCCGCAGATCGGCATCATCCACATGGGCGAAATCGAAATGGCCGGGCGCTACCGGCGCTTCCCACTCATTACGACGGGCCAGGCCGCCGCTGGCCGGGTTGGCGGTCTTTACCGTCAGCAGCCAGTCCCAGCCCTTGCGGCGATGGCGCAGGGCCATGCGCCGGCCGAGCAATTCCAGGTCGGGCGTGTCGTAATAGGTATTGAGGAGGCGCTGGCGCTCAGGCGTGCTGCCGGCCAGCAGGGGGTGCTGCAACAGGCGGGCGGCCGCCCCGGGAGGCAGGCGCAGCTTGAGTTCGGTTTCGAGGGCCATGGTCCCCGGATTCTACACCGGGGATTTGACAGGGGAATGACCGGGAGCGCAGTGGAAAAGCAAGGCTTGCAAGCGCTGGTGCCGCCGAAGTGGCGGTGAGGCATGGTGCCTCTGGGGAATGCTTCGCCCGGGGTGGCCCGGGCCGAGTATCAGAGGTCGAAGGTACGCAGCTTTTCCACGTCGGGGATGTGAATCTTGCGGCCTTCCACCCGGATCAGGCCCCGTTCCGACAGTTCGTGCAGGATGCGTGAGAAGTGTTCCTGGGTGAGATTGAGGCGGGAGGCGATGATGCCCTTGTTGGTGGGCAGGTTGACGGTGGTTTCCTTGGGCAGGTTTTCTTCGTCCGGCAGATCCCGCAGCAGGTAGCCGATGATGCGCTGGCGGCCGGAGTGCAGGGAATAGGATTCCACGTCGGTGATGATCTGATGCAGGCGCATGGAGAGGCCGGCGATCATCTTGCGACCTAGCTTCGGGTCCCGCTCCAGCTCCTCGAATAGCACGGCCTTGGAAATGTGCAGCAGCTGGGAATCGGTGAGGGCCTGGGCGTAGACGATGTAGGGCTTGTCCATGAACATCAGGGCTTCGCCGAAGGTCTGGCCCTGGCCGAGGATTTCCACCACTTTTTCGCCGCCCTGGGCAGAAGTGAAGGCCAGCTTCACCTGACCATAGACCACCAGGTGCATGCCCTGGCAGATATCGCCCTTGTGGAACAGGATGTCGCCGCGGGCAGCGTGAATTTCCCGGGTGCCGCGGGCGATACGGGCAATTTCATCCGGAGCCAGTCCGTTGAACATGGGCACATAGGACAGCAGGGCGTCGATGTTCAAGTTACTGGTGGTCACGGAGGGTGCTCCTCAAGGGATCGAAAAATAGGCGCCATGGTCGCATTCCCCAGGTTTGCTGACAAGTCCGGCAAATCCCCGTTCCGCGTGGGGATTTCCACAGCTTGCAGAACATTGGGATTTTCTGTGCCGGTCGGCGGAGGCGAAAGGCAGGCCAGTTATAATCCCTTACCCCATTTGCAAGAACTGCCGCCATCAGCGGCTTCCTCCTCCAGCCATGAGCGAAACCGACCTCTCCCGCCTCCGTCTTGACCGTAGCGCCGCCCCCGCCGCATCGGCTCGGGCGTCCCGTTTTTCGCGCTTCCGTCGCCGGCCCTGGCTGATTGCCGCAGCGGCGGTGCTGGGTGGCGGCCTTCTGCTACTACCCTGGCTGAATCGTGAGGTGGAGGTGGAAACAGTTTCCGTCACCACGGCTTACCCCTACCAAGGAGCGACGCTGCTCAACGCCGCTGGCTACGTGGTGGCCAGCCGCAAGGCCTCGGTGGCCTCCAAGGCCACCGGCCGGCTGGAATGGCTGGGCGTGCTGGAAGGTAGTCGGGTCAAGGCCGGCGATATCCTGGCCCGGTTGGAAAACCGGGACGTCCAGGCCCAGGCCGACCAGGCCGGTGCCGGCGTGGTGTCCGCCCAGGCGGAATTGAAGGATGCCGCCGCCGCCCTGGAACGGGCGAAGGACCTGGCCCAGAAGAAATTCCTTTCCGGCGCCTCCCTCGATACCGCCCAGGCCCGCTTCGACAAGGCGCGGGCGGCCGTGGCCGTGGCTCGGGCCAATCAGCGGGCGGCGGAAGTGACCGTGGAACAGACCCTCATCCGCGCCCCCTTCGACGGTGTGGTGCTGACCAAGACCGCCAATATCGGTGACGTCATCACGCCCTTCTCCTCCGCCACCGAGAGCAAGGGCGCCGTGGTCACCATGGCCGACATGGAGAGCCTGGAAGTGGAGGCCGATGTGGCCGAATCCAACCTTTCCAAGATCAAGGTGGGGCAGCCCTGCGAGATCCAGCTGGATGCCTTCCCCGACCTGCGCTTCCGTGGCGAAGTCAGCCGCCTGGTGCCGACGGTGGATCGTTCCAAGGCCACGGTGCTGACCAAGGTTCGCTTTGTGGACCGGGACGAGCGCATCCTCCCTGAAATGAGCGCCAAAGTCGCTTTTCTCGAGAAAGCCATGGCCGATGGCGAGCGCCAGCCCCTCATCGCCGTGCATAAGGACGCCCTGGCCGCCGACGGCAAGCACCTTTTCCTCATTGAATCCGGCCGGGTGAAGCAGCTGGCGGTCACCGCCGGGCGCAAGATCAACGATCTGGTGGAAATCACCTCCGAGCCGCCCCTGGCGCCCGGCGCCAAGGTGGTGGCCCGGCCCGGCGAACGTCTGGGCGATGGCGCCAAGGTCAAGGTGGTAAGTAAGTGAGCGGCCCGGCCAGCGGCGGCGTGCCCCTCATCGTTCTCGACCGCCTGACCAAGACCTATCGCCGGGGCCAGCAGGTGGTGCCGGTGCTGGAAAGCATCAGTTTTGCCATCGATGCCGGCGAGTTCCTGGCGCTCATGGGGCCTTCCGGCTCCGGCAAGAGCACCCTGCTCAATCTCATTGCCGGGATTGACCGGCCCGACTCGGGCCATCTCACCGTGGCTGGCCAGGACATCGCCCATCTGCCCGAGGCGGAACTGGCCGCCTGGCGGGCCGACCACGTGGGCTTCATCTTCCAGTTCTACAACCTCATGCCGGTGCTGACCGCCCTGGAAAATGTGGAGCTGCCCCTGCTGCTGAAGAAACTGCCCAAGGCGGAACGGCGGGAACGGGCCGAACTGGCCCTCACCATGGTGGGCCTGGCGGATCGCCTGGACCACACCCCCAACGAGCTCTCCGGCGGCCAGCAACAGCGGGTGGCCATTGCCCGGGCGCTCATCACCGATCCCACCCTGATCGTCGCCGACGAACCGACCGGCGACCTGGATCGGGAATCGGCCACCGATATCCTGCACCTCCTGCAGCGCCTCAACGACGAGCTGGGAAAAACCATCGTCATGGTCACCCACGACCAGCGGGCAGCGGAATCGGCCCACGCCATCATGCATCTGGAAAAAGGCGAGCTCTCCACCCGCCAGGAAATCCGGCCCCGCAAAGTCTGAATCGCCATAACGCCGGAGTCTTAACCGCCCTGGACCGATGCCCTGGGAGGCAATAGGGACGGGCTTCTCCACCCGATACCTGGTGGCGAGGCCCGTCCCTATTGGTTTCCAGCCTTATGCCGGGGTGAGGGGGCGTCTAGCCCGCCACTTCCTTCAGTTTGCGGTACAGGGTATTGCGGCTGATGCCCAGGCGCCGCGCCGCTTCCGACATATTCCCTTGAGCCAGGGCCACAGCTCGCTGGATGGCCTGGTGGGAGAGCTGGCGCAGATTGTCCGGGGCGGGCATGGCCGCAGTGGTGTCCGCCGTTGTCTCGGCACCGCGCGCAGCCGCAGCCGAGGTCATGGCCGGGGCCCGTAGCTCCTCGGCCAGGTCGTCCGGCAAATGGCCCCAGTCGATGATTTCCTCCCCGTCATCCAGCAGGGCCGTGGCTGTGCGCAGGGCGTTGGCCAGCTGGCGCAGGTTGCCCGGCCAGGCATAGTCGGCGAAGGCCCGGGCGACCGCCGGGGCCAGGGCCAGCTGCTGTTGCGGTGCCATTTCCCGTAGCAGCCGGGCCACCAGGGCGGCGAAGTCGCTGCGCTCCCGCAGGGCCGGCAGGGTCAGGGTGAGGCCGTTGAGGCGGTAATACAGGTCGGCGCGGAAGCGGCCGGCCTCCACCTCCTGGCGCAGGGGGCGATGGGTGGCGCAGATGAGGGAAAAATCCACCGCTACCGGCTTGCCGCCGCCCAGGGGCGTCACCTCCCGTTCCTGCAACACCCGCAGCAGTCGGCTTTGCAGGGCCAGGGGCATGTCGCCGATCTCGTCCAGGAACAGGGTGCCGCCATGGGCTTCGCGCAGGCGGCCGGGGCTGCCTTCCTTGCGGGCGCCGGTGAAGGCGCCGGGGCTGTAGCCGAAGAGTTCGGCCTCGATCAGGTTTTCCGGTAGGGCCGCGCAGTTCACCGCGACAAAGGGCGCCTTCCGCCGCGGGCCGCAGTGGTGGATGGCCTGGGCCAGCAGTTCCTTGCCCACGCCGGATTCACCGTGCAGCAGCAGGGGAATGGGTTTGCCCGCCACCTTGCGGGCCTTGTCCAGGGCGGCTTTCAGGCGCAGGTCGCCGGTGTCCAGGCGGCCCAGGGCATCGTCTGCCGTCCGGGCGGAGGCGGGGGCGGTGTGGATAGCGGGGCGGGGGGTGCTGATGGCCGGCCGCCCTGCGTGAATCTGGGCGAACAGCCGCTCGCCCTTGCGGGTGTTGAGCAGGAGCGCCTGTTGTTGATGGCGGCGGCCCCAGTCCAGCAGGTCCTCGATGCGGCTGTCGAGCACCCGGCTGAGGGGCGTGGCGCCCAGATCGGCGGCCTGGAGCCCGAGGAGGTGGAGGGCGGCCCGGTTGGCGCCGATGATCCAGCCGTCTTCGGAGAGGGCCACCACGCCTTCGGCCACGGTGCCGATGCCTTCGGCCCGGGGATGCAGATGGAGCAGGGTGCCGCGCCGGTGGCGCGAGAGCAGCAGGCGGTTTTCGATCATCTGGGCGGCGGTGCGCACCAGGCCCTGGGTGTGGGGGTGGTGGCTGCGGTGGTCGCCGGAGATGTCCAGGGCGCCCAGGAGCTGGCCCTCGGGGGAGAGGATGGGGGCGGCGGCACAGGTGAGAAAGCCGTTGCGCTCGAGAAAGTGCTCGGCGCCGTGGATTTCCACCGCTGCGCCTTCGGCCAGGGCGGTGCCGATGGCGTTGGTGCCCCGGTGCTGCTCGTGCCAGGAGGCGCCGGGGGCCAGGGCCACCCGCTCGGCCTTGCCGAGAAAGTCCGGGTCGCCCAGGGCATGGACCAGCAGCCCCCGGTTGTCGGCCAGGATCACCATGCTGTGGGAGGCCTGGACCTGGGCGTAGAGGTATTCCATGACCGGCTGGGCGTGGGCAACGAATTCCTGGTGGCGCTCCAGGGCCTGGCGCAAATGCTGGTCGGAGAGGCGGGGCGTATCCGGGTTGCGGCCCACCGGGGCCAGGCCGGCGCCCTGACTGCGTTGCCAGGAACGGACGAGGCGCTCGTCCACCAGGCCCGGGGGAATCTCTCCCCGCTCGAGAAAGAGGCGCCGGGCCTGGCGCAGCAGGGGGCCGCCGGCATGGGGGTGCGGATGAATCATTTTGTCTCCTTCGCTCCGGCCTCTGGCGGGTCGGATGACTTGGTCCGGCGAGTATAGACCTCTGTAATCCGGCTGCAATGCTTTCCCCGGGATTCCCCGCCGGGGGCGGTCAACCTGTCCCGTTTTGGGACAGGTGTGGCGTGGCGGGACGTCCCGCCGGGTGGGGCGGTGCAGTCGGTGGCGGTGGGTGTTTGTTGTCAAATCAACGGGTTGCGTTGTTTTCTGGGGCCTGGCACGGCCCTTGATAAAGAGAAGCCGTGCTCCCTTCCTGGAGCCGAGTTTGATCCCCATAAAAACGCAAGGAGACACCATGATCTACGCAACCCCCGGCAGCGCTGGCGCCAAGCACCAATACAAGGCCCGTTACGACAACTTCATCGGCGGCAAGTGGGTGGCCCCGGTCAAGGGCCAGTACTTCGACGTCATCACCCCCATCACCGGCAAGCCCTACACCCAGGCTGCCCAGTCCGGCGCCGAGGATATCGAGCTGGCCCTGGATGCCGCCCACGCCGCCGCCGACAAGTGGGGCAAGACCTCCGCCACCGAACGCTCCAACATCCTGCTGAAGATCGCTGACCGCATTGAGGCCAACCTGGAAATGCTGGCCTACGTGGAGACGGTGGATAACGGCAAGGCCATCCGCGAAACCCTCAATGCCGACATTCCCCTGGCCGCCGATCACTTCCGCTACTTCGCCGGCTGTCTGCGCTCCCAGGAAGGCTCCATCAGCGAGATCGACGAAAACACCATCGCCTACCATTTCCACGAACCCCTGGGCGTGGTGGGCCAGATCATCCCCTGGAACTTCCCCATCCTCATGGCCGCCTGGAAGCTGGCCCCGGCCCTGGGCGCCGGCAACTGTGTGGTCTTGAAGCCCGCCGAATCCACCCCCATCAGCATCCTGGTGCTGGCCGAGCTGATCGCCGACCTGCTGCCCCCGGGTGTGCTCAACATCGTCAACGGCTACGGTCGCGACGCCGGCATGGCCCTGGCCTCCAGCAAGCGCATCGCCAAGATCGCCTTCACCGGCTCCACCGCCACCGGCCGGGTCATCGCCCAGGCCGCCGCCAACAGCCTCATTCCCGCCACCCTGGAACTGGGCGGCAAGTCCCCCAACATCTTCTTCGCCGACGTGGCCGATGCGGATGACGACTTCTTCGACAAGGCCATCGAAGGTCTGGTGCTGTTCGCCTTCAACCAGGGCGAAGTGTGCACCTGTCCCAGCCGCGCCCTGATCCACGAATCCATCTACGACCACTTCATGGAACGGGTGCTGGCCCGGGTCAAGGCCATCAAGCAGGGCAGCCCCCTGGATACCGACTCCATGATGGGCGCCCAGGCCTCCCAGATGCAGATGGACAAGATCCAGTCCTACCTCGCCATCGGCAAGGAAGAGGGCGCCCAATGCCTGATCGGCGGCGACCGCGCTCGTCTGCCGGGCGAGCTGGCCGAGGGCTACTACATCCAGCCGACGCTGTTCAAGGGCCACAACAAGATGCGCATCTTCCAGGAAGAAATCTTCGGCCCGGTGCTGGCCGTGACCACTTTCAAGACCGAAGCCGAAGCCCTGGAAATCGCCAACGACACGCCCTACGGCCTCGGCGCCGGGGTGTGGAGCCGGGACGGCAACACTGCCTACCGCATGGGCCGCGGCATCAAGGCCGGCCGGGTGTGGACCAACTGTTATCACGCCTACCCGGCCCATGCCACCTTCGGCGGCTACAAGGAATCGGGCATCGGCCGCGAGACCCACAAGATGATGCTGGATCACTACCAGCAGACCAAGAACCTGCTGGTGAGCTACAGCCCCAAGGCCCTGGGCTTCTTCTAAGCAGCGGCCACAGCATGGTCCTGGCGTCGTTGCGCCGCCTTGCCGTACGACAAGTACTGTCTGCGGCGGCACGCCTAGCCAGGACCGCTTCGCTCCATCCTGTGACCGCTCCTGGCGGTTAGCAGGAACGGTTGCCGACCCGGCCGTGCCGTC
Source organism: Azospira sp. I13 (assembly GCF_003112695.1). GTDB lineage: Bacteria > Pseudomonadota > Gammaproteobacteria > Burkholderiales > Rhodocyclaceae > Azospira. Next base: position 399,417 of record NZ_BFBP01000002.1, on the reverse strand, counting down.
CGCTAGCGAGGCACGGCCGGGGCTGGCAGCAACGCAGTCGTAGTGGGATTGAAGTCTTGTTTCCTCCCCGGCGGGGGCGTGGCCTGGTGCGGGCTGCGCCCCTCTTTTTTGTCAGGCCGGGAGAACCTTTCGCCGCCGGAGTGGCTCTACTTGAGGCGACCCCAGCGGGTGTCGCCTCAATCCCATCCCTCCGCCCCATGCCTGCCCCCCTCTCTTTTCCCTTCGATAACACCTACGCCCGGGACCTGCCCGGCTTTGCCGTGCCCTGGCAGCCGGCCGCCGCCCCCGCACCCCGGCTGCTGCACTTCAACCCCAGCCTGGCCCGGGAACTGGGCCTGCCCCTGGCGGACGCCACGCCGGATGACCTGGCCGCCCTGTTCTCCGGCAACACCCTGCCCGAAGGCGCCAGCCCCATCGCCCAGGCCTACGCCGGCCACCAGTTCGGTCAGTTCTCGCCCCAGCTGGGCGATGGCCGGGCGCTGCTGCTGGGGGAGGTGATCGACGGCCAGGGGCGCCGCCGCGACATTGCCTTCAAGGGCTCGGGCCCCACGCCCTTCTCCCGCCGCGGTGATGGCAAGGCCGCGGTCGGCCCCATGCTGCGGGAGGTGCTGATCGGCGAAGCCATGCACGCCCTGGGCATTCCCACCACCCGGGCCTTGGCCGTGGTGGCCACCGGCGAGCAGGTGCGGCGGGAGCGCCCCCTGCCCGGCGCCATCCTCACCCGGGTGGCCGACAGCCACCTGCGGGTCGGCACCTTCGAGTTCTTCGCCGCCCACGCCGGCCCAGATCAGGTACGGCGCCTGGCCGACTACGCCATCGCCCGTCACTACCCGGAACTGGCAGGAGCGGATAACCCCTACTTGGAACTGCTGCGCGCCGTGGCCGCAAGGCAGTCCTCCCTGGTGGCCCAATGGATGGCCGTGGGCTTCATCCACGGCGTCATGAACACCGACAACATGAGCATCGCCGGGGAAACCATCGACTACGGCCCCTGCGCCTTCATGGAAGCCTACGACCCAGCCACCGTCTTCAGCGCCATCGACCGCCAGGGCCGCTACGCCTACCACCACCAGCCGGACATCGCCGCCTGGAATCTGGCCCGCTTCGCCGAAACCCTGCTGCCCCTCATCGACGACAACACAGAACGGGCCGTCGCCCGGGCCACCGCATCCATTCAGGTATTTTCCGAGCGTTATCGCCAACACTGGCTGAAGGAAATGGGCGCCAAACTGGGCCTGCCGCCCCTGACGGAAGCGGATGCCGCCCTGGCCGAAGACTGGCTGGAATTGCTCCAGGCCCAGTCCGTGGATTTCACCCTGGCCTGGCGTTATCTGGGAGAGGCCGCCGCAGGTGAAGAGGGGCGGCTAAGCAGTTTGTTCGCCGATGGCGCCGCCCTGGATGCTTGGCTGCAACGCTGGCGTCAGCACTGCGCCGCAGCGGACAGGGCGGGCGACGAGGCCGGAGCAAGTGGAACCACTCGGGCCACTCGGACCGCCGCCATGGCCCAGACCAATCCCTGGCTCATGCCCCGCAACCATCAGGTGGAGGCAGCCCTGGATGCCGCTGAACAAGGGGACCTGACTCCCTTCCACCGCCTGCTCGGCGCCCTGGCCGAGCCCTGCCGGGAACAGCCCCGCTATGCCGATCTGGCAGAACCGGCGCCCCGGGAATTCATGCGGACGTTTCAGACGTTTTGTGGGACGTGAGCGGACGCCCTGAGGAGCTTAAGCTCCCTTCGCACGTAGATAAAGAATTTTCTGATTTGATCCAGAGGCTTGGCGCTCTTCAATAGCAAATAGGTCTGTTTTGGCTTTTACTAAGTCAGATAGCTTTTTGTAGCCATAGAGTCGGGAGTCGAAGTCAGGCTGAAGCTTTGTTAGATAACTTCCAAAGGTTCCTAGGTGAGCCCAGCCGCTATCGTCAATAGACTGCTCTAGAGCTGTGAGGACAAATTGCTTAGGGAACTCTTGCCTGGAGTCAGAAGTTGCCTCGGATGATGGTTGGGAAGGAGGCATCTGCACATCAATGTCATGAGGGGGGTAATGTTCCGCAGGAGGAGAGGGACGTAGTACTTCAGTAAAGATGAATTTGTGACAAGCATTGCGGAATGCATCAGGGGTTTTCTTTTCCCCAAAACCCAGGACAGATAACCCTTCCTCACGTAATCTCATTGCTAGACCAGTGAAATCGCTATCACTAGTGACCAAGCAAAATCCGTCGAATTTTCGCGTATAGAGTAAATCCATCGCATCAATGATTAGAGTGCTGTCGGTAGCGTTTTTTCCTGTCGTATAAGCAAACTGTTGAACTGGTTTGATAGCGTATTTTTGCAATACCTTTTTCCAGGATGCGCTGGTTGAAGCTGTAAAATCTCCGTAAATTCGCTTCACCGTTGCTTCACCAAAACGAGCGATTTCAGCCAAAAGTCCTTCAATGACGACGGCTTGTGCGTTATCTGCGTCAATGAGGACTGCTAAGCGTAATGATGGCTCTTCAGTTTCAATTTTTGCAACGAGCCTGGGGGAGGTGGTCACGGTAAGTTCTCCGAGTACTGGATGATTTATGGCTATTTTACGGTGTCTGAAATATTCGGAAGTCATTATTCGCGACGGCGGTCTGAAAACTCTTTCCCCAAATTTATAATGACTCCCTCTCCCGGAGTCCCTCGTGCTTTTCATCCTCCTCAACCTCGTCGTTCGCAACGCTTTCCGGCACAAGCTGCGCACCTTGCTCACCCTGGTGGGGCTGACGGTGGCGGTGCTGGCGTTTGGCCTGCTGTCCACGGTGGTGGATGCCTGGTATGCGGGGGCGGAGGGGGCTTCCAATGCGCGGCTGGTGACGCGCAATGCGATTTCCCTGGTCTTTCCCTTGCCCCTGACCTACAAGCAGAAGATTCGCCAGATTGAAGGGGTGAAGGCCATTTCCACGGCCAACTGGTTCGGCGGCATTTACAAGGAGCCGAAGAACTTTTTCCCCCAGTTCGCGGTGGATGCCAACTATCTCGACCTCTACCCGGAATACCTGCTGGGGGACGATGAACGCACCGCCTTCGCCCGGGATCGCAAGGGGGCTATTGTCGGCAGCAAGCTGGCGGCCCAGTACGGCTTCAAGGTGGGGGACGTGGTGCAGTTGAAGGGCACCATCTTCCCGGGCACCTGGGAATTCGTCATCCGCGGCATCTACACCGGGCGGGAGGCCAAGACCGATGTTTCCCAGATGATTTTCCACTGGGAATACCTGAACGAAGTGGTGAAGGTGCGTTACCCGCGGCGGCAGAACCAGGTGGGGGTGTATGTGGTGGAGATCGCCGACCCCAACCGGGCGGCGGAGATTTCCCGGCTCATTGACGCGGAATTCCACAACAGCGCCGCCGAAACCCTGAGCGAGACGGAGAAGGCCTTCCAGCTCTCCTTCGTTTCCATGACTGAGGCCATCGTGGTGGCCATCCGCATCGTTTCCTACGTGGTCATCGCCATCATCCTGGCGGTGATGGCCAACACCATGGCCATGACGGTGCGGGAGCGCACCGCCGAATACGCCACCCTGAAGGCCCTGGGCTTTGGCCCGGGTTTTGTGCGGGGGCTGATCTTCGGCGAATCCGTGGCCATTACGCTGATCGGCGGCGGCCTGGGCATTGCCCTGACCTTCCCCGTGGCGGCGGCGTTTGCCCAGGCCATGGGCACCTTGTTCCCGATTTTCTTCGTCTCTGCCCACACGGTGCTGCTGCAGGCTGGCTGCGCTTTAGGGGTGGGGCTGATTGCCGCCTGGTTCCCCAGCCGCCGGGCCGCCCGCATCGCCATTGTGGAGGGGCTGCGCAGCGTGGCTTGAGGCGGGGTTGCAGCAAGGGAAATGAAAAAGGGCAGCCCGGGGGCTGCCCTTTTGTTTGCGGTGATGCCGTGCCGGCATCACCGCGAGGGCGTCGCGAGGGCGTCGCGAGGGCGTCGCGAGGGCGTCGCGTGGGACGTCGCGTGGGACGTCGCGTGGGACGTCGCGTGGGATGGGCGTGGGATGGGCGTGGGATGGGCGTGGGATGGGCGTGGGATGGGCGTGGGATGGGCGTGGGATGGCAGCGGGAGCCGCCCGGCCTCAGGCCCAGACGCCGGTGCGGCGGTCTTCCACCCGCTTGGCCTTGTGGGTGGCCCGGGGCAGGGTGTCCGGCGGCAGGATGGTCACCGCCGGCTGCACGCCGGTCACCGATTTGAGGTGCCGGGCAAAGCGCAGGGCCAGTTCTCCGTCGTCGCCCTGGAAGGCGGCGCTGCGCTCCACTTCCACCGTCAGATGGTCCAGGTGGTTGATGCGCTCGATGACCAGCTTGTATTCGCCGGTCAGGTCGTGGTCCTTGCGGGCGATGGCTTCCACGTCGCTTGGGAAGAGATTCACCCCCTTGATGATGATCATGTCGTCGAGCCGGCCATGGACGCCTTTGAGGCGGATGGAGGTGCGGCCGCAGGCGCAGGGGTCGGAGGTGAAGGAGACGATGTCGCCGGTGCGGAAGCGGATCATCGGCCGGGCGGTCTTCTTCAAGGTTGTCAGCACCATTTCGCCCCGTTCGCCTTCGGCTACCGGTTCGCCGGTTTCCGGGTCCAGCACTTCCACCAGGATGTGGTCTTCGGCCCAGTGCAGACCGTCCTTCTCCTCGCACATGCCGGCGCAGGAGCCGAAGATGTCGGAGAGCCCGTAATAGTCATAGACCGAGGCGCCCCAGAGATCTTCGATGCGCTTGCGGGTTTCGGGGATGGAGCCCCCGGGTTCGCCGGCCACGAAAATGCGCTTGATGGCCAGGTCCTTCTTCGGGTCGATACCTTCCTTGAGGGCAGTTTCCCCCAGATACCAGGCGTAGGAAGGCGTGGTCCAGATGGCGGTGGCCTGGAACTGGCGGGCGATGGTCAGCAGCCGCTCCGAAGGCACGGTGCCGGCGTGGATGGAGAGGGCGCCCAGCTTCTGGGCCCCCAGCACGCAGGGGCCGCCGACGAAGAGGGAGAAATTCAGGGAATGGCAGTAACGGTCTTCCGGGCGCAGGCCGGAGGACCAGAACTGGCGCGCCTCGTAGTCCATCCAGTCGTCGAAATCGGCAGCGGTGAAGGGGGAGGCGGTGGGTACGCCGGTGGAGCCGCTGGAGGCGGAAATGTAGACGATGTCCCGTTCCGGCACCGCCACCAGGTCGCCAAAGGGCGGTACGGCCAGCTGCCGTTCGCGGATGATCTGCTTGTCGATGAAGGGGAAGCGGCGCAGGTCTTCCAGGGTCTTCACCTGGTCCGGGTGCAGGCCGGCGGCATCCCAGGTAGCGCGGTAATAGGGCGAGCCCTCGTAGGCATGGTGCAGGTGGCGCTTCAGCAATTCCAGCTTGAGGGCCTCCCAATCTGCCCGGGGCTGGGTTTCCAGCTGCTCGTCCCAGTAGGGGGCATCGGAGGCCGGGGCCGTGCGGTGAGGCTGGCCATGGTGGGCGAGAGCAGCGGTGTGGGACGGGTGGGTTGCGCGAGAGGCGAGGGCGGCAAGGCTCATGATGGTGATGGTTCTCCGTAAAGCGTTGCCGTCCCCTTGGGCGGCAATCATTTTTTATAACTCTAAGGCCTTGCCGAGTCTCGTTTGATACCGCTTCTGTCTAAGCTTGTGCCCCACCGGCATAAGCCCGATGCCAGGCCCTTTGCGGGGCGGTGGGCGGCGGCGCCGGGTGGTGCTGAGCCAGCGGTTGGCGCTGCTATACTCGCCCGGTGCAAATCCCCCTCGCTTATTCCCTGCGCAATCTGGCCGCCCGCAAGCTGACCACCGCCCTCACCGCCGGCGGCATGGCCCTGGTGGTGTTCGTCTTCGCCACGGTGCTGATGTTGGATGCGGGCCTGAAAAAGACCCTGGTGGAGACGGGTATGCCCGACAACGTGGTGGTCATCCGCCGGGCCGCCGGCACCGAGGTGCAGAGCGGCGTCGAGCGGGTCCAGGCGGCCATCGTCGAAAGCCTGCCCCAGGTGGCCCTGGGGGCCGGGGGGCTGCGCCTGGTGTCGAAGGAGACGGTGGTGCTCATCTCCCTCAACAAGCGGGTGGCGGACGGGGCGCCGGCCAAGCCCGCCAACGTCATCATCCGGGGCCTTTCCCCGGTGGGGCTGGCGTTGCGGCCCCAGGTGAAATTGCTGGGGGGCCGCATGTTCCGCCCCGGCTCCAACGAAATCATCACCGGCCAGGCCATCGCCCAGCGTTTCAACGGCGCCGGCCTGGGGGAAACCCTGCGCTTCGGTGCCCGGGACTGGGTGGTGGTGGGGGTTTTCGATGCCGGCGGCAGCGGCTTCGATTCCGAGGTGTGGGGCGATGCGGATCAGCTGATGCAGGCCTTCCGCCGGCCGGTATTCTCTTCCCTCATCTTCCGCCTCAATGATCCCGGTGCCTTTGCCGCGGTCAAGGAAACCATCGAGAGCGATCCCCGCCTGACCCTGGAAGCCAAGCGGGAGGCCCAGTTCTACGCCGACCAGTCCGAAGCCCTGTCCAAGTTCATCAGCATCCTGGGCATCACCCTGTCGGTGATCTTCTCCATCGGCGCCATCATTGGCGCCATGATCACCATGTATGCCGCCGTGGCCAACCGCACGGGGGAGATCGGCACCCTGCGGGCCCTCGGCTTCAATCGCCGGGCCATTCTCGGCGCCTTCCTGGTGGAATCCCTGGGCCTGGCCCTGCTGGGCGGGCTGGTGGGCCTGGCCCTGGCCTCCACCCTGCAGTTCTTCACCATTTCCACCATGAACTGGCAGTCCTTCGCCGAGCTGGCCTTCACCTTCAGCCTGGATGGCGGCATCGTCATCAAGAGCCTGGTTTTTGCCCTGGTCATGGGCCTCCTGGGGGGCTTCCTGCCTGCCTTCCGGGCCGCCCGCATGAATATCGTCGAGGCCCTGCGCGCCGCCTGAACGGCCGGGCTTTATACTCAACCCAATTCCTTACGGAGAAACCCCATGGCAGCTCCTGCCGACACCGTCAGCATGGCCCTGTTCTGCGACTTCGAGAACATCGCCCTGGGCGTGCGTGACGCCCAATACGAAAAGTTCGACATCAAGCCGGTGCTGGAGCGCCTGCTGGTGAAAGGTTCCATCGTCGTCAAGAAGGCCTATTGCGACTGGGATCGTTACAAGACCTTCAAGGCCACCATGCACGAGGCCAATTTCGAGCTGATCGAAATTCCCCACGTGCGCCAATCCGGCAAGAACTCCGCCGACATCCGCCTGGTGGTGGATGCCCTGGACCTCTGCTACACCAAGTCCCATGTGGACACCTTCGTCATCATCTCCGGCGATTCCGACTTTTCTCCCCTGGTCTCCAAGCTGCGGGAGAACGCCAAGCATGTGATCGGCGTCGGTGTGAAGCAGTCCACCTCCGACCTGCTCATTGCCAACTGCGACGAGTTCATCTTCTACGACGATCTGGTGCGGGACCGGGAAGCCAAGCGGGCTGCCGCCAACCGCAAGGACCCGGCCAAGGAAGCGGCGCCCCGCCGTTCGCCAGAAGACGAGAAGAAGCGCAAGGACGACCAGGATGCCCGCCGCACCAAGGGCATCGAGCTGGCCATGGCCACCTTCGAGGATCTCATGGCCGAACGTAGCGACACCGAGAAGCTGTGGGCCTCGGTGCTGAAGGAAGCCATCAAGCGCCGCAACCCGGGATTCAACGAGTCCTACTACGGCTTCCGCGCCTTCGGCAATCTGCTGGAAGAAGCCCAGGGTCGGGGCCTGCTGGCCTTTGGCCGGGATGAAAAATCCGGTGCCTACGTGGCCCGCCCGGGCAGCCAGCCCCAGCCCGTGGTGCAGGCCTCAGCCCCTGCCCGGGAAGCGGCGGTACGAGATGAGGCCGTGCAGCCCGAAGCGGCCCGGGAATCGGTCGGGGAAGCTGCCGAAACACCGGCCCGGGAAGGCCGGGGCGACAAGCGTCGCCGTGGTCGCGGTCGCGATGGTGCCAGGGAGAATGGGGTGAAGGATGGACCGCGGTCGCAAGAGGCAGCCGTCGAGCCGGTCATTCCGGCCGCCCCAGCCACTGTGACTGCCGCACCCGGTGTCGTGGCGGCGGATGCATCGCCTGCTGTTGCTGCCGTGGCAGCCGGTGAGACCGCCGGCGCAGCTTCGGTCGTGGCCAAACCTGCTACCCGGGCGCCGTCCTCCGGTGCCCGTAGTGGCGCCCGTACCCGGGCTCGCAAGACCGCGGCAGCCCAGGAGATCGCCGCCGCCAAGAAGGCGCCGAGCAAGGCTGCGGCTGCTACGAAGGCTGAGCCCAAGGCCGAGTCCAAGGCTGAAACGAAGCCTGAAACCAAGACGGCACCCAAAGCAGCAGCGGCGCCTGTGGCCGAAGCCGCGGCCAAGCCCAAGGCCCGCCGCGCGCCAGCCAAGCGGGGCAGCAAGCCGGCAGCCAGCGAGAACTGAGCTTTGTAGCCAACAGGCGGCCGGATCGGCCCCCTGTCGGAGCCCGTCAGGCGCCTGCATGCCCGATGCCATTCGGGTGGTGCTACGGATGCTGCAATGGCTTACGCCGAAAAGAAAAAGCCGCGACGAGTCGCGGCTTTTTTTCTGGCAGCCCGCCTCCGTAGAGGTGGCTGCAGCGTCGGCAGGAGATCAGGCGGCCTGGGCCGGGATCTTGTTGCCGATGCGGGCGATGCGGTTCTGGGAATCCACGTAGATCAGCTGGGGCTCGTGCTTGGCCAGTTCCACTTCGGTGTAGCTGGCGAAGGTGGCAATGATCAGGATATCCCCGGGCGCGGCCTTGCGGGCAGCGGAACCGTTGACGGAAATGACGCCGGATCCACGTTCGGCCAGGATGGCGTAAGTGGTGAAGCGCTCGCCGTTGTTCACGTTCCAGATGTCGATCTGTTCGTATTCTTTGATGTTGGCCGCGTCCAGCAGGTCCTGGTCGATGGCACAGGAGCCTTCGTAATGCAGCTCCGAATGGGTGGTGGTCACCCGATGGAGCTTGGACTTGAGCATGGTTCTCTGCATGGCTTCACCCGTAGGCAAAAGGTAATGGGGAACGGCATTTTAACGGCTCAGGGCCGTCTGTCAACGCCAAGTTTTTGTCTTAAATCTCAAGATTATCAATGAGTCGCGTTGCTCCCAGGCGGGAGGCGGCGAGTACCACCAGGGGTACGTCGGCGCCGGAGGGAGGCTGCAGGTCGCTTTGCTGTCGCACCGCAACATAGTCCGTCTTCCAGCCCGCAGCGTCAAGGGCGGCGCTGGCGGCGGCCTCGAGGGCAGCGTAATCCCGGTTACCGGCACGGATGGCGTCCCGCAGCTGGTTCAACTCACGCTGCAGGCGGGGCGCTTCGGCCCGTTCGGCGGGGGTCAGGTAACCATTGCGGGAAGAGAGGGCCAGGCCATCCTCGGCCCGCACCGTCTCACCGCCCAGAATGCGGATGGGCAGGGCCAGCTGGCGGCCCATGTTGCGCAGGACCATGAGCTGCTGGTAGTCCTTCTTGCCGAAGAGGGCGGTGTCCGGCTGGACGATGTTGAACAGCTTCAGCACCACGGTGGCGACGCCGCGGAAGTGGCCGGGGCGGAATTCGCCCTCCAGCCAGTTCTGGATTTCCGGCGGCTCCACCTGGTAGGTCTGGGGCTCCGGATAGAGGTCGGCCTCGGTGGGGGCGAAAAGGACATCCACCCCGGCCGCTTCCAGCTTGGCGCAGTCGGCTTCGAAGGTACGGGGGTACTTGTCGAAATCTTCGTTGGGGCCGAACTGCAGGCGGTTCACGAAAATGCTGGCGACCACGGTCTGGCCGTACTGGCGAGCCTGGGTCATGAGGCTGATGTGGCCCTCATGCAGGTTGCCCATGGTGGGCACGAATACCACCTCGGGCTTGCCGGCAAGGGCGGCGCGCAGGTCGTCGACCCGGGAAATGATCTGCATGGCTGTTTCTCCTGAAGACCGGGCCGTACTTGGCGGTCCCGTGTCGTTGGGGTGACTCAGTAACAGTGTTCGGCGGCGGGGAAGGTACAGTCCTTCACCGCTGCCACATAGGCGGCGATGGCGGCGGCCACGGAGGGCTGGCCGACCATGAAATTCTTGACGAAACGGGCCTTGCGGCCGGGGGCGATGTCGAGCATGTCCTGCAGCACCAGCACCTGGCCGGAGCATTCGACGCTGGCGCCGATGCCGATGGTGGGAATGTGCAGCAGGGCGGTGACTTCGCCGGCCAGGGCCTGGGGAATGGCTTCCAGCACCACCATGCTGGCGCCGGCGGCCTGGATGGCCAGGGCGTCCGCCTTGACCTGGGCCGCGCCGGCCTCATCCTTGCCCTGGACCCGGTAGCCGCCCAGCTGGTGCACCGACTGGGGCGTCAGGCCGATGTGGCCGCAGACAGGAATGCCGCGATGGGTGAGGAAGCGCACGGTGTCGGCCATGTCCTCGCCGCCTTCGATCTTGACCATCTGGGCGCCGGCGGCCATTAGCTGCACGGCGTTGCGGAAGGCCAGTCCCGGGGTTTCCTGGTAGGTGCCGAAGGGCATGTCGGTGATGATCAGGGGGCGGTCACAGCCCCGGGCCACCATGGCGGTGTGATAGACCATGTCGGCCAGGGTCACCGGCAGGGTGGAATCGTGGCCCTGGACCACCATGCCCAGGGAATCGCCCACCAGCACGGTATCCACGCCGGCACTGTCGCACAGACGGGCGAAGCTGGCGTCGTAGCAGGTCAGCATGGCGATTTTCTCGCCGGCGGCCTTGAGCTTGGCCAGATCGGTGATGGTCAGACGGCGGGTGGTGGTATGGCTGGACATGGGTTCTTCTCCCCGATTCACATATTCCCGATGCCCACCCGGCCTGGTTCGGCCTGCCGGTGGGTGCTGTCGGCGGCCATCCCGGTCCGCCGAGGTGTTGCACCGAATGGGTGCAGTGGAGCGCCGCATTCTATCCCCAAACTGGCGGGAGGCAAGTGCCCGGCCGCAGCCTGCCCGGGCCGGTGGGGGGCGAGAGGGGCAGGGAGCGTCATGGTCGGGCGGCAGATCAAAAAAACGTGCCGGGTCGAGCCCGGCAGCGGAGCTATGGTACGGCAGGCGGCAGCCGATGACTAGGGGCCGCCGGGGCTCAATGTTCCATGCAGAGGATTTCCGGCGCACCTTCGCCGGCCAGGGCCATGCGTTCCAGGCAGGCCAGCACGTCGTCGGAGGCCACCTCCATGTGCTCCAGCAGGGCCACGCCACCGTCGAAGTCACCCAGGCGCAGGCGCTCCAGGGCTTCCTTGCCGCTCTTGTGCACATTGATGTGGGGCGTTTCCAGGGCCCGGTAGCCGTCCAGCTGGGAGAAGCATTCCCGGCCTTCGCCCTCGTAGTACCACTTGCCCAGGCGGCAGGCGGTGTGGGCGGCGAAGTCGTCGGGGCGCTTCTGGGAGGCGCCCATGAAGACCTTGTAGACCTCGAACTTGAAAACCAGGTGGTCCAGCTTGGCCAGTTCCGTAAAGCTGCGCAGGGCGGCGACGGCGACGGCGGTTTCGATGCCCTTGGAGAGGCCGATGATGTTGTCCAGATCCTCGGTGGCGCGCTGGCCCTGGTCGCTGGAGCTTTCCGCCTCCCGGGCCAGGGCGGAGATGCTGCCGTGGGCGGAAACCGTGTCGCGGCGGATGGCGCCCACCAGGCCGGAGATTTCGTTGGTGGCGGTGGCCGTGCGCTCGGCCAGCTTGCGGACTTCATCGGCCACCACGGCAAAACCGCGGCCTGCTTCCCCGGCCCGGGCTGCCTCGATGGCGGCGTTGAGGGCGAGGAGATTGGTCTGGTCGGCGATTTCCTTGATCAGGTTGAGGATGCTGCCGATTTTCTCGGTGCTGGCGTTGAGCCCGTCCACCTGGCCCATGGTGACCTGGGATTGCTGGGCGAGCAGTCCCAGGTTGGCGCTGATGTTGTGCATCTGCACCTGGCTGTCGGCGGTGATCTTGCCGGCCGTCACCGCAGATTCCTTCTCGGCCTTGAGGTGATTGGCCATGAGGGCCATGGTCTGCTGGGAATTGGCCAGGCTGCTGCCGAAGCGTTCCATGTTGTGCAGCAGCTTTTCCCAGCCCCGTGCCACGGCCTGGGCGGCCTGGCACTGGGTTTGTGCATTCTGCTGGTCGGTTTCGAGGCGGGCGACCTGTTGCCGCAAATTATCGTTTTCACTGCGCAGGCTGGCCAGGGAGGCCTCCAGATCACGCAGACGCTGGCTGTTTCCAAAGAGTGCCACTTGATTCGCTCCTACCCGCGAGGGGATTCGGTTTGCTGAAAAGTGGCGGCATCATATCCAAAAAGTCTTATATTCGAATATGAAATAAATCTCACCGGATTAGCTGCGGAAAATGAAATATACGGCCCCGAGCAGGCACAGCCCGGCCCACAGGTAATCCAGCTTGAGGGGCTGCTGCATGTAGAAGACCACGAAGGGTACGAAAATGGTCAGGGTGATGGCTTCCTGGAGGATTTTCAGCTGGGCCAGGGAGAGGTCGGTGTGGCCGATGCGATTGGCCGGTACCTGCAGCAGGTATTCGAAGAGGGCGATGCCCCAGGAGGCCAGGGCGGCGATCCACCAGGGCTTGTCTGCCAGGTTCTTGAGGTGGGCGTACCAGGCGAAGGTCATGAAGACGTTGGAGGCCGACAGCAGCAGCACCGTCTTCCACAGGACCGGCAGTTCACTCCACAGATTCATAGCTTCTCGATGCGCTGGTTAGCCACCGCCGGTAGCCAGGCGGCAACGCTGCCGCGACCCGGCAAGGCCAGGTCCGGAGCGATCTCCGCCAGGGGGACGAGGACAAAGGCCCGCAGGTGCAGGCGGGGGTGGGGCAGGGTCAGGTCCGGCGACGCCAGCACCGTCTCGCCGTGCAGCAGGAGGTCCAGGTCCAGGGTCCGGGGGGCGTTGCGATAGCTGCGGCTGCGGCCGAAGCGGGCCTCCACGGCGAACAGGCTTTGCAACAGGGCGTGGGGCGACAGGTTCGTCAGGACTTCGGCCACGGCATTGACGTAGTCCGGGCCGTCGGCGCCGATAGGGGCGGTACGGTAGAGGGACGAGGGGCGGACCCGGGCAATGCCTGGTTCGGCGCCCAGGGCCGCCAGGGCAGCCCGCAGCTGGGCCGCCGGGTCTTCCAGATTGGCGCCCAGGGCGATGAAGGCGCGATGCACCGCCGTTGCCTCAGGCGTCGGCAGCGGGGGCGCCGTTGGCCGGCTTCTTGCGGCGCCGGCGGCGCTTCTTGGCTTCGTCCTTGGGGGGCGGCAGCAGCAGGGTCTGGCGGGCGTCGCCATCGCTGTTGAGGAAGTTGCGCCACCAGTCGGCCAGTTCCTGGGGCACTTCGCCGGAGGCGGCGCGCAGCAGCAGGAAATCGTAGCCGGCCTTGAAACGGGGCTGCTCCAGCAGAGCATAGGGGCGCTTGCCGGAACGGGCTTCGAAACGAGGTTGCAGGGCCCAGATGTCCTTGATGTCGCCGGCGATGCGGCGGGTGATGGCGAGCTTCTCCGCCTGCACGTCCAGCACCTCGTCCATGGCGGCGAAGAGGGCGGGGATGGGGCGCTCGCCCTTGGCCTTGATCTTTTCCCATTGGCCCAGCACTTCATGCCAGAGCAGGGTGGCGAAGAGGAAGCCGGGGGAGGTGGGCTTGCCGGCCTGCACCCGCTCGTCGGTGTTGGCCAGGGCCAGCATGACGAAGCGTTCGCCCAGGGGCTGTTCCAGGATGACGTCGAGCAGGGGCAGCAGGCCGTGGTGCAGGCCTTCTTCCCGCAGTTGCTTGACGCAGCGCACGGCGTAGCCGGAGGTCAGCAGCTTGAGCATTTCATCGAAGAGGCGGGCCGGCGGCACGTTCTCGATGAGTTCGGACATTTCGCGGATGGGGCGGCGGGCGGTGGGGTCGATGGCCAGGCCCAGCTTGGCGCCGAGGCGCACGGCGCGCAACATGCGCACAGGGTCTTCCCGGTAGCGCACCTTGGGGTCGCCGATCATGCGCAGGGTCTTCTGCTTCAGGTCGGCCACGCCATGGTGGTAGTCGTGGATGGTTTCGTCCGCCGGGTCGTAGTACAGGGCGTTCACCGTGAAGTCGCGGCGCTCCGCATCCTCGGCCATGGAGCCAAAGACATTGTCCCGCAGTACCCGGCCATGTTCATCGGTGGGCGCATCGTCGGCATGGATGGCGCGGAAGGTGGTCACTTCCAGGGTTTCGGCCCCCATCATGACGTGCACGATCTGGAAGCGCCGGCCGATGATGCGGGAACGGCGGAAGCAGGCCCGCACCTGCTCCGGCGTGGCGTTGGTGGCCACGTCGAAGTCCTTGGGCGGAATGCCGGCCAGCAGGTCGCGTACCGCGCCGCCCACCACGTAGGCCTTGTAGCCGGCCTTCTGCAGGCCTTCGACGGTGCGCCGCGCGCCCGAACTGAGCTGTTCGCGGCGGACGCCGTGGTTCTTGACGGGAATGACGGCGGCGGCATCGTTGCCGCCCCGGGGGCTGCGGGGGGATGTCGCCGGCTTGGCGCCGAAGACCCGGGAAATCAGTTTGCGGATCATGGAGGGGGTTTGGGCAATCTGGCGGTCAGGCCGCCTGAAAAAACAAGGAATTATAGCGGCATGAGTGCATCAGCGCAGGCTGATGATCGGCCAGCCGCGCTTTTGCGCTTCGGCCTGCAATACCGGGTCCGGGTCCACCGCCACGGGGCGGCTGACCTTTTCCAGCAGCGGCAGGTCGTTGCGGGAGTCGCTGTAGAACCAGCTGTCGGCGAAGCAGCCCCAGCCCAGGCCCTGGGCTTCCAGCCATTCCTCGACCCGGGTGATCTTGCCGTCCTGGAAGGAAGGGGTGCCGCGCACGCCGCCGGTGAACTGGCCGTCCTTCTGCTCCGGGATGGTGGCGATGAGGTGGTGAATACCGAATTCCCGGGCCACCGGGCCGGTGACGAAGGCATTGGTGGCCGTCACCAGCAGCACCAGATCGCCCCGCGCCAGGTGTTCCTGCACCTTGGCCCGGGCCTTGGCGGTCATGATGGGGCGGATGTGGCGGGCCATGAACGCCTCGTGCCAGGCATCCAGCTGGGCGCGGGAGTGGCGGGCCAGGGGCTTCAGCTGGAAATCGAGGAATTCGTAGATGTCCAGGTTGCCGGCCTTGTACTGCTCGTAGAATTTTTCGTTCTGGGCGGCGTGGATTTCAGCGTCCAGGGCGCCCTGGCTGATGAGGAACTGGGCCCATTCGAAATCGCTGTCGCCAGCCAGCAGGGTGTTGTCGAGATCGAACAGGGCGAGGTTGAGGCTTGCAGAAGTCATGGTGCTTTCGGTGCCTGGGTTGCGATGGCCCCGTCCCCTGCGTGCTGCAGGACTTCCCGCAGCAGGGGCAAGGTGATGGGGCGCTGGTGTTCCAGGGAATAGCGGTCCAGGGCGGCCAGCAGGGCCGACAGGTTGCGCATGTCCCGGGAGCTGCGGTTCATCAGGTAGTTGAGGGCTTCCCGGGAGAGCTTGAGGCCCCGGTCCGCCGCCTGGGCGGAGAGGGCGGCCAGCTTTTCCGCATCGGAAAGGGGGCGCAGGCGGAAGATCAGGGCCGAGCCCAGACGGGTGCGCAGGTCTTCCCGTACCGCTAGGGCTGCCGGGGGCTGCTCCGCCGCCACCAGCAGCTTGCCCGGCAGGCCGTTTTCCACCGCCAGGCGCAGACGGTTGAAGTGGTTGAAGAGGGCGATCTGGCCAGCATCGGAGAGCGCCTGCACGTTGTCCACCGCCAGCCCGTCCGTCTCCGGGGGAATGGCCGCCAGGTCGGCGTCGGCGGCACCGTCCACATACAACAGGCCGGAGGCCTGGAGCAGGTGGCTCTTGCCGCTGCCCGCCTCGCCCCACAGCAGAAACAGGGGCTGGGCGCCGGAGAACCAGTCGGCCAGGGCCGCCAGGGCTTCTTCATTGCCGTCCGGCACGAAATTGGCCAGGGAGGGCGGGGATTCGGGCATCAGGTCCAGCAGCAGTTGGCGCATGGGGGAGCGCATGTCCTTAGGAATTCAGATAAAAAGAACTGGTCTTGTACTGGCGCTTCATTTCCCGCAGGCCCACCAGCAGGGCGGCGGAAGCCGGCAAAGCCATGAGGATGCCGAAAAAGCCGAAGAGCTGGCCGAAGGCCATGAGGGCGAAAATCACCGCCACCGGGTGCAGGCCGATGCGCTCTCCCACCAACCAGGGGGTGAGGGCGACGCTTTCGAGCAATTGTCCGCCGCCATAGACCACTGCCACGCCGATCAGCGGTGTCATGCCCTGGAATTGCAGCACGGCGGCCAGCAGGGCCAGGCCCAGGCCAAAGGCGAAGCCCACGTAGGGGATGAAAATGAGAAGGCCGGTGAGCAGGCCCACGGGCAGCGCGAATTCCAGACCGGCCAGCCACAGGCCCAGGCTGTAATAGACCGCCAGGAGCAGCATCACCGCCAGCTGGCCGCGCAGGAATTCTGCCAGCACCGCATCCACCTCGCCGGCCAGGCGCAGGGCGAGGGCATGGAAGCGGCGGGGGATCAGGTCTTCCACCCGGGCCAGCAGGCCGTCCCAGTCCTTCAGCAGGTAGAACATGACCACCGGCAGGAGCAGCAGGTTGGCGACGAAGGCCATCAGCAACAGGCCGCTACTGCCCAGGGTGGTCAGCACGTGGCCCAGTACCTGCTGGGCGGCCTCCTGGTTCTTGCGCAGCAGGGCATTGAAACTGGCCGGGTCGAGGGGCAGGTCGATACCGAAACGCTTTTGCAGCCACGGGTCCAGCTTGTTCTGCAACAGGGAGAGGGCGGCCGGTAGCCGGTCGGCGATGAGGGCGCTTTCCTTTTGCAGCAGGGGCACCAGGGTCAGGGCCAGCAGCACCAGGGCACCGATCAGGCCGAGGATCACCAGCAGGGCGGCCAGGGCCCGGGGGATGCGCCGCCGGGCCAGCCAGGCGGTGGCCGGGTTGCCGATGTACGCCAGGATCGCGGCCAGCAGGAAAGGCGTGAGAATCGGGGAAAGCCGCAACAGGAGCCACGCGCAGCCCCCGGCAAAGCCGAGCCAGAGCAGGGCTTGCAGGCGTTGGGTGAGGATGTCGGGCCGGAGGTCGGGCATTTGGGCTAAAATACGTGTTTTCAATCGCTTTTTGGCGCCCATTCTATCACCCGGGTGCCGCGCCTTCCCCACCATGAGCCAAGACACCAGCAAGACTTCCCTTTCCTATCGTGATGCCGGCGTGGACATCGATGCCGGCGACGAGCTCGTCGAGCGCATCAAGCCCTTCGCCAAGAAAACCATGCGCGAAGGCGTGTTGGCCGGTATCGGCGGCTTCGGCGCCCTCTTTGAAGTGCCGAAAAAGTACAAGGAGCCGGTGCTGGTTTCCGGTACCGACGGCGTGGGCACCAAGCTCAAGCTGGCCTTCCAGCTCAATCGCCATGACACCGTGGGTATCGACCTGGTGGCCATGAGCGTGAACGACATCCTGGTGCAGGGTGCCGAGCCCCTCTTCTTCCTCGACTATTTCGCCTGCGGCAAGCTGACCGTGGATGCGGCCGCCGACGTCATCAAGGGCATCGCCACCGGCTGCGAACAGGCTGGTTGCGCGCTTATCGGTGGCGAAACCGCCGAAATGCCCGGCATGTACCCGGATGGTGAATACGACCTGGCCGGCTTCGCCGTTGGTGCCGCCGAAAAGAGCAAGCTCATCGACGGCAAGTCCATCGTTCCCGGTGACGTCGTGCTGGGCCTGGGCTCCCATGGCGCCCATTCCAATGGTTACTCCCTGGTACGCAAGATCATCGAGCGTTCCGGTGCCGATCTCAATGCCAAGTTCGATGGCGACGCCACCCTGGCCGATGCCGTGATGGCGCCCACCCGCATCTACGTGAAGCCCCTGCTGGCCTTGCTGCAGACCCTGCCGGTCAAGGGCATGGCCCACATCACCGGCGGCGGCCTGACCGAGAACGTACCCCGGGTGCTGCCGGAAAATACCGTGGCCATCCTCGACAAGGCTGCCTGGCAGCGTCCCAAGCTGTTCGACTGGCTGCAGACCGAAGGCAACGTCAGCGATGACGAAATGCACCGCGTCTTCAACTGCGGTATCGGTATGGTGGTGGTGGTGGCCCAGGAACACGCCCGCCAGGCCATCCAGCTGTTGCAGGCTGCCGGCGAAAAGGTGTGGCAGATCGGCGACATTCGCGCCCGCCAGGGTGACGAAGCCCAGACCCAGGTGCGCTGAGCGGGTAACGCTGAGTTCATTCCTGCGGAAGCCCGGCTGATTGCCGCCGGGGCCTCCGCCAAGCAAAGGGGCCGTTTTTGCGGCCCCTTTGCTTTTGTCGGGCTGCCGGGTCCGGTGCCCACGGGACTTGCCCGGGCGCCAAAGCCCGGGCAAGCTATGACTTTCTCATAACAACAAACGACTTGGAGGTATGAAGTGAGTAAATCCGCTGTCATCGTTACCGGCCTGCTCCTGGCCGCCGGCCTGTCCGCCACCCCGGCCCTGGCTTCCGAAGACCTGGCCAAGGCCAAACTGTGCGTTGGCTGCCATCAGGTCAACGCCAAGGTGCTGGGCCCCAGCTACAAGGACGTGGCGCAGAAATACGCCGGCGTGAAGACGGCCGAAGCCGATCTGGCGAAGAAGATTCGTGGTGGTAGCAAGGGCGTCTGGGGCGGTGCCGAAATGCCCCCCAACCCCGCCATCTCCGAAGCCGATGCGGCCACCCTGGCCAAGTGGATTCTCAGCCTGAAGTGATGTCAGGCGGTTCCTGAACCGGCCCCGGGCCGGGACAGCAAAGAAAAAGCCGGCGTTGTATTTGCCGGCTTTTTCTTTTTCCCTTGCCTGCCTCAGCGGGCTGCAAGGTTGGGTGGCAGTACTTTAGCCGACCAGAATCAGATGCACCCGGTAAGGGCCGTGGGCACCGAGGGTTACGGTCTGCTCGATATCGGCGGTGCGGGAGGGGCCGGAAACGAAATTGGTGGCCCGGGGCGCTTCGCCCTTCTCGCTGCGCAGCAGGGCGAAGCCGTCTTCCATCAGGGGTACCACCCGCTCCACCGGCACCACGGCGATGTGGGTCTCGGGCAGCAGGCTGGTGGCTGCCGGCGTATCGGCGCCGGAAAGCAGCATCAGGGTGCCGGTATCGGCCACGGCACAGAAGGTGGAAGTGATGCCCACCAGATCGTCGCCCCGGGAGGGGCGGGCTTCCACGGCCAGACCGGCGGCAGCCCAGGGCTGGTCCGCCAGGGTGGGCCAACAGACGGCCCGGGTGGGCAATTGGCGGGAGATCAGATAGGCGGCCGCCGCTGCCGGCACCTCGGCCCAGGAGGCCACCCGCTCCACCGTGGAGGAAAGGGCCGTGGCCCGTTCGGTGAAGCGTTGCAGCACGCCTTCATGACTGTTGCGCCAGTCGCCCTGGGAGGCCGGCCCCCGAGGGGAAGCCTGCAGATGGGCAGCAACGGCGCTGGTATCGGCAGGGCCGCTGCGGCCGATGGAGGCGCGGATGCGGCCGAGGATCAGATCACGGGAACTCATCAGTGCAACTCCTTCTTGGCCCGGTACAGTTCCCGGAAGGTCTTGCCCGCCGGGGCCGGGAAGTCCCGCCCGTCGGTCCAGCCGCCGGCCAGGGGCAGGCGGTGGATCAGCTTTTCCTCGCCGCCCAGGCCTTTCAGGAAGCGGGCCGCAATGGCCGTGCCCAGGCCGTAGAGCCAGGGCTGGCTGGCGCTCCAGCCCCACAGCTTGAGGGCCAGGCGTTCCGTCCAGGGCCGCAGGCCGGCGTCCACCTGCATTTCCCGCTCCTTGCGCATCAGCTCCGGCAGGGGGATGCGCACCGGGCAGACGGCGCTGCATTGGCCGCAGCCGGTGGCGGTGTGGGGCAGTTCGTGGGCGTGTTCCATGCCGGCGTAGCTGGGGGTCAGCACCGAGCCCATGGGGCCGGGGTACACCCAGCCGTAGGCATGGCCACCGACGGCCTGGTACACCGGGCAGTGGTTCATGCAGGCACCGCAGCGGATGCAGCGCAGCATCTCCTTCAGTTCAGAGCCCAGCACCCGGGAGCGACCGTTATCGAGCAGGACGATGTGGAACTGCTCGGGGCCGTCGCTATCGCCGCTGCCGGCGACGCCGGTATTCATGGAGACGTAGTTGGTGATGGCCTGGCCCGTGGCGGAGCGGGGCAAGAGGCGCAGCAGCACCGACAGGTCCTCCAGGGTCGGCACCACCTTCTCGATGCCGGTGAGGGCTACGTGGATGCGCGGTACGGTGGTGCACAGGCGGCCGTTGCCCTCGTTGGTGACGATCACCGTGGAGCCGGTTTCGGCCACCAGGAAGTTGGCGCCGGAGATGCCCATGTCGGCTGAAAGGAAGTGGGGCCGCAGGATTTCCCGAGCCTCCCGGCACAGAGCGCCGATGTCGGTCTGGCGCGGCTTGTGATGCTTGGCGTGGAACAGCTCGGTGATCTGCTCCCGGGTCTTGTGGATCACCGGAGCGACGATATGGGAGGGTGGCTCGTGATCATTGATCTGGAGGATGTATTCCCCCAGATCGGTCTCGATGGGGGTGACGCCCGCCGCTTCCAGGGCGTCGTTGAGGCCGCACTCCTCGCTCACCATGGACTTGGACTTGACCACCTTCTTCACGCCGTTCTTGTGGGCGATGTCCACGATGATGGCGTTGGCCTCGGCCGCGTCCTTGGCCCAATGGACCTGGGCACCGCGGCGGGTGGCTTCCTGCTCGAAGCGCTCCAGCCACAGGTCCAGGTTCTCCAGGGCCCGGTTGCGGATGTCGCGGCCGGCATCGCGCAGGGCCTCGAAGTCGCCGTACTCGGCGGCTGCGGCGGCCCGGTTGGGCACGAATTTCACCTGCACCAGCTTCAGGGCCTTCTGCAGTTCCTGGTCGGCCAGCGCCTCCCGGGCCCGGGCCTTGAAGTCGTTGGAGTGAATTTCCATGGAGAACCTTTAAGGAATGAAGGCCCGGCAAGGCGCCGGGCCGGGTGCGGGATCAGTCCAGTTTGCCGGCCAGCACTTCGGCCACGTGCAGCACCTGGGTCTTGCGGTCGCCCTTGCGGCGCAGGCGGCCTTCGATATTGAGCAGGCAGCCCAGGTCGCCGCCGACGATGGCGTCGGCCCCGGTGGCGCAGGCGTTCTCGCACTTGTTGTCGGCCAGCTTGCTGGAAATGTCGCCGAACTTGAGGGAGAAGGTGCCGCCGAAGCCGCAGCAGGTCTCGGCCTCGCTCATTTCCTTGATTTCCACCTGGCCCATCTTGCCAAGGAGCTGGCGGGGCTGCTGCTTGATGCCCAGTTCCCGCAGGCCGGAACAGGAGTCGTGGTAGGTGATGCTGCCGGCGAAGTCGCCAGGTACGCTTTCCAGCTTGGCCACGTTCACCAGGAAGTCGGTCAGTTCATAGGTGCTGGCGGCGAGCTTTTTGGCCTTGACCAGCAGGGCCGGATCGTCCTTGCACAGTTCTTCGTAGTGGGCGCGGATCATGCCGGCGCAGGAGCCGGAGGGCAGCACCACGTATTCGTAGCCGGAAAATTCGTCGATGACCTTGCGCGCCAGGGTCAGGGCGGTGGCCCGATCGCCGGAGTTGTAGGCGGGCTGGCCGCAGCAGGTCTGGGTCTCCGGCACTTCCACGGTGCAGCCGGCGAGTTTCAGCAGCTTCAGGGCGGCGAAGGCCACGTTGGGCCGCATCAGGTCCGCCAGACAGGTGACAAACAGGGCAACGCGCATTGCGCTTCCTTCCATGCAAAAGTGGCGCCACGATAGCGCCAGCAACGGTTGAAAAAAATTGGGGAAATCCCTTCGGGGCTGCCTGGAGCCGCCCCGGCCGGTCGGGATCAGTCGCGCATCAGTAAAGCAGGATCAGGCCCCAGAGGGTGCCCGTGGCCAGCAGGCTGAGCAGCACGGCGGCGCTGCCCAGATCCTTGGCCCGTTTGGAAAGGTCGTGGCGCTCGGGGGAAACCCGGTCCACCACCGCCTCGACGGCGGAGTTGAGCAGTTCCACCACCAGCACCATGAGGATGCTGGCTACCAGCAGGGCCTTTTCCAGGCCAGTCTTGCCCAGGTAGAGGCCCAGGGGAATGGCCACCAGGGCCAGCAGCACTTCCTCGCGGAAAGCCGCTTCATGGCGCCAGGCGGCCCCCAGGCCGTCCCGGGAATAGCCCAGGGCGTTCCACAGCCGTTCCAGGCCGGTCTTGCCCTTGTAGGGAGAGGTCATGGCGGCTCCTTAACGCTTCAAGAGGGGTTTGAGGAAGCGGCCAGTATGGCTTTCCGCCACCTTCACCACCGCTTCCGGCGCGCCGCTGGCGATGATGCGGCCGCCACCGCCGCCGCCCTCGGGACCTAGGTCCACCAGCCAGTCGGCGGTCTTGATCACGTCCAGGTTGTGCTCGATGACCACCACGGTGTTGCCGTGGTCGGCCAGGCGGTGCAGCACCTTGAGGAGCAGCTCGATGTCGTGGAAGTGTAGGCCCGTGGTGGGCTCGTCCAGGATGTAGAGGGTGCGGCCGGTGTCGCGCTTGGACAGTTCCAGGGCCAGCTTGACCCGCTGGGCCTCGCCGCCGGAGAGGGTGGTGGCGCTCTGGCCCAGGGTGATGTAGGAGAGGCCCACATCCACCAGGGTCTGCAGCTTGCGGGCCACCACCGGCACCGGGTCGAAGAATTCCCGGGCCTGCTCCACGGTCATCTGCAGCACGTCGTAGATGGACTTGCCCTTGTAGTGCACTTCCAGGGTTTCCCGGTTGTAGCGTTTGCCGTGGCAGACGTCGCAGGGCACGTAGATGTCCGGCAGGAAGTGCATTTCCACCTTGATCACGCCGTCGCCCTGGCAGGCCTCGCAGCGGCCGCCCTTGACGTTGAAGGAGAAGCGGCCCGGGCCGTAGCCCCGGGAGCGGGCTTCCGGCACCCCGGCGAACAGCTCGCGGATGGGGGTGAGGAGGCCCGTGTAGGTGGCCGGGTTGGAACGGGGAGTGCGGCCGATGGGGCTCTGGTCTACGTTGATCACCTTGTCGAAGTGATCCAGGCCGATGATTTCCTCATGTTCCGCCGGCTCCGTGGTGGAACCGTAGAGATGGTGGGCCGCCGCCGCGTAGAGGGTGTCGTTGATGAGGGTGGATTTGCCCGAGCCGGAAACCCCGGTGATGCAGGTCATCAGGCCCACCGGCAGCTCCAGGGTGACCTCCTTGAGGTTGTTGCCCTTGGCGCCGATGACCTGGAGCTTTTTCTCCGGGTCGGTCTGACGGCGCTTTTTCGGCACCTCGATTTTCTTGCGCCCGGCCAGGTAGTCGCCGGTCATGGAAGCCGGATTGTCGGTGACCTGCTGGGGCGTGCCTTCGGCGACGATGGCACCGCCATGCACCCCGGCGCCGGGGCCGATGTCTACCACGTAGTCGGCAGTGCGGATGGCGTCCTCGTCGTGTTCCACCACGATCACCGTGTTACCGATGTCCCGCAGCTGGCGCAGGGTGGCCAGCAGGCGGTCGTTGTCGCGCTGGTGAAGGCCGATGGAAGGCTCGTCCAGCACGTACATGACGCCGGTGAGGCCGGAGCCGATCTGGCTGGCCAGGCGGATACGCTGGGCCTCGCCGCCGGAGAGGGTCTCGGCGGAGCGGTCCAGGGAGAGGTAATCCAGGCCCACGTTGATGAGGAACTGCAGGCGGGAGGTGATTTCCTTGAGGATTTTCTCCGCCACCTGGGCCTTGTGGCCGGTGAGTTCCAGCTGCTCGAAGTAGTCCCGGGCACCGGCCAGGGGCAGGTGGCTGATTTCGTGCAGGGTCTTGCTGCCCACCTTCACATGGCGCGCCTCTTCCCGCAGGCGGGTGCCTTCGCAGGTGGGGCAGGTGGTGTTGCTGATGTACTTGGCCAGTTCTTCGCGCACCGCCAGGGAGTCGGTTTCCTTGTAGCGCCGCTCCAGGTTGGGAATGATGCCTTCGAAGGCATGTTCCTTGACCACCAGCTTGCCCCGCTCGTTCATGTACTGGAAGGGCAGCATGTCGCTGCCGGAGCCGTACAGCACCAGCTTCTGCACCTTCTCGCTCAGTTCGTTGAAGGGCGTTTCCACGTCGAAATCGTAGAAGGCCGCCAGGGATTGGACCATCTGGAAATAGAACTGGTTGCGCTTGTCCCAGCCCCGGATGGCGCCGGCGGCCAGGGAGAGGTCCGGATGGGCCACCACCCGCTTCGGGTCGAAGAACTGGATCACCCCCAGGCCGTCGCACTTGGGGCAGGCGCCCATGGGGTTGTTGAAGGAGAACAGGCGCGGCTCCAGTTCCTGCAGGGCGTAGGAGCAGATGGGGCAGGCAAACTTGGCGGAGAAGAGGTGCTCTTGGTTGCTCTCCATCTCCAGGGCGATGGCCCGGCCGTCGGCGTGGCGCAGGGCGGTCTCGAAGGACTCGGCCAGGCGCTGGCGCATGTCTTCCCGCACCTTGAGGCGGTCCACCACCACGTCGATGTTGTGCTTCTGGGTCTTGTTCAGCTTGGGCAGGGCGTCGATCTCGTAGATCGTGCCGTCCACCCGCAGGCGCACGAAGCCCTGGGCCCGCAGTTCGGCGAAGAGGTCCAGCTGTTCACCCTTGCGGTTGGCCACCACCGGCGCCAGGATCATCAGCTTGGTCTCTTCCGGCAGGGCCAGCACGTGGTCCACCATCTGGGATACGGTCTGTGCCTCCAGGGGCTCGCCGTGTTCCGGGCAATAGGGGGTGCCGGCCCGGGCGTAGAGTAGGCGCAGGTAATCGTGGATTTCCGTTACCGTACCCACGGTGGAGCGGGGGTTGTGGCTGGTGGCCTTCTGTTCGATGGAAATGGCCGGGGAGAGGCCCTCGATCAGGTCCACGTCGGGCTTTTCCATCAGCTGCAGGAACTGGCGGGCGTAGGCCGAGAGGGATTCCACATAGCGGCGCTGGCCCTCGGCGTAGAGGGTGTCGAAAGCCAGGGAAGACTTGCCGGAGCCGGAGAGGCCAGTGATCACGATCAGCTTGTCCCGGGGCAGGTCCAGGCTGATGTTCTTGAGGTTATGGGTCCGCGCGCCGCGGATTTTGATTTCGTCCATGGGGGTGCTTTGCTCGATTGGAGGCAACCGGTAACTATACCCCCCTGGCTTGACGAAAGGGAGTTTCCCCCTGGGCGGGAAAGGTCTTTGCCGGGGGATTTGTGGCATCCCTTCCACTCGCCGGGGCGGTTGCCGGGCATGGGGGGTATGGGGCGTATCTCGGCCGCCACTCCAAACAAAACGGCGCCCCGCAGGGCGCCGTTTATCGTGCTGCCGGAAATTCCGGCGGCGAGCAGGCTCAGGCCATGGCTTCGTACAGCGGCAGGGTGAGGAACTCCGGGTAATCCGGGGTCAGGCTCATCTTGTCGAAGATCACGGCGGCCTGGTCGTAAGTGGCGGTGTCTTCGCCCTGGGCGGCAACGGTAGCCTTCACCTTGGCCAGTTCCTCGGCGATCATGGGGCGCACCATTTCCACGGTGACCTTGCGGCCATCGTCCAGGATGCCCTTGGGGGAGACCACCCACTGCCACACCTGGGAGCGGGAGATTTCGGCGGTGGCCGCATCTTCCATCAGGTTGTGGATGGGCACGCAGCCGTTGCCGGCCAGCCAGGAACCCAGGTAGTGGATGCCGACGTTGATGTTGTTGCGCAGGCCGGTTTCGGTGATGGGCTGCTCGGGCTGGAAGTTGAGCCAGTCCTTGGGACCGAAGGAGCCTTCCACCTGCTTTTCCCACTGGTTGGGCTTGTCGCCCAGGACCTTGACGAACTCTTCGTGGGCGATGGAGACCAGACCGGGGTGGGCCACCCAGCCGCCGTCGAAGCCGTCGCGGGCGTCGCGGGCCTTGTCGTGGCGGATGCCGGCCAGAGCCTTCTCATTGGCCACCGGGTCGTTCTTGATGGGGATCAGGGCGCTCATGCCGCCCATGGCGGGGGCGCCGCGCTTGTGGCAGGCCTGCACCAGGGCCAGGGCGTAGGAGCGCATGAAGGGCACTTCCATGGTGATGACGCCGCGTTGGGCCAGGCAGAAGTCCTTGTTCTTCTTGAACTTCTTGATGCAGGAGAAGATGTAGTCCCAACGGCCGGCGTTGAGGCCGGCAGAGTGGTTGCGCAGTTCGTAGAGGATTTCTTCCATCTCGAAGGTGGCGAGGATGGTTTCCACCAGCACGGTGGCCTTGATGGTCCCCTGGGGCAGGCCGATGTGATCCTGGGCCATGACGAAGATGTCGTTCCACAGGCGGGCTTCCAGATGGGATTCCATCTTCGGCAGGTAGTAGAAGGGGCCGGCACCGCGGGCGATCTGTTCCTTGGCGTTGTGGAAGAAAACCAGGGCGAAGTCGAAGATGCCGCCGGCGACGCGCTGGCCGTCCACGGTTACGTGCTTTTCATCCAGGTGCCAGCCCCGGGGGCGGATCTGCAGGGTGGCGATCTGGTCATTCAGCTTGTATTCCTTGCCGGCTTCGTTCTTGAAGGAGAGCTGGCGGCGGATGGCCTGGTAGAGGTTGACCTGACCCTGGATCTGGTTGTCCCAGTTGGGGGAGTTGGAATCCTCGAAGTCGGTCATGTAGGAATCAGCGCCGGAGTTGTAGGCGTTGATGATCATCTTGGCTTCGACGGGGCCGGTGATTTCGGTGCGGCGACGCTCCAGGGCCTTGGGCAGGGGTGCGATCTTCCAGTCGCCTTCGCGGATAGCCTTGGTTTCGGGCAGGAAGTCGGGCATTTCGCCGGCATCGATACGGGCCTGGCGGGCCACGCGGGCCTTCAGCAGTTCCTGGCGGCGGCCTTCAAAGGCGCGGTGCAGCTTGGCCACGAATTCCAGGGCTTCGGTGGTCAGGATGCTTTCGTACTGGGGCTGGATGGGGGCGGTGATTTGCACGCCGGCGGGCAGGTTCAGGCTCATGGTCTCTCCTCGTTTGAATCGTTGAAAGTGCGGAATGGTTGAAAGTGCGTAATCGGGGAAAACAGGAATTTCAGAAATAGGTTTTGACGAAGTAGATGATCGTCAGCACGGTGCCCACGGCCACCACCAGGCGGCGCAGCCACAGGGCCGGCAGGCGACGGGCCAGGGCGGCGCCGGCGTAGCCGCCGGCCATGGCGGTCACCAGCATCAGCAGCGTATGGGGCCAGCTGATGGCCCCGGCGATGATGAAGGTGAGGCCCGACACCGTGTAGTTGATTGCCGACAGCCAGTTCTTGATGGCGTTGAGCTCCTGCATGTCCTCCAGGCCCTGGATCGACAGGGCCGCGAGCATGAGGATGCCCTGGCCGGCACCGAAAAAGCCGCCGTAGATCGATACGGCGAGCTGAAAGAGGGTTCCGCCGACGCTCTTGCGGCCGGCTTCGGCATCGGTCTTCAGACCCAGGCGGGCCTTGCTCCAGGCCACCAGCTTCGAAACCTGGCCGGAAAAGGCGAAGAGCGCCGTGGCGGTGAGCAGCAGCCAGGGGATGAGCTTGGCGAAGGCGGCGTTGGAGGTGGCCAGCAGCAGCAGGCCGCCGGTGAGGCCGCCGATCAGGGCCACCACCGTGAGCAGGATGACCCAGGACTTGTGGCGCAGCAACTCCCGCCGGTAGGCCCAGGCGGAGGACAGGCTGGCGGGCCACAGGGCCACGGTGTTGCTGGCGTTGGCGGTGACTGGGGGCACGCCGGCGGCAAGCAGGGCGGGGAATGAAAAAAAGGTGCCGCCGCCGGCCATGGCATTCATGCCGCCAGCCAGGAAAGCGCCGCCGCCAACGAGAAAAATGGTGAGCAGGTCCATATCAGCCTTGGGCCTTGATGAAGGTCAGCACGTCGGTGAGTCGGTGGCCACTGGCTGTGGGCGTCACGCCCAACTGCTCCGGCGGCTGGCCGTTGCGGTTGATCCAGAAGGTGGTGAAGCCGAACCAGGTGGCGGCGCAGGCATCCCAGCTATTGGAGGAAACGAAGAGAATTTCCCGGCTCGGCAGGTCGAAGGCCTCCGGCGCCATCTGGTAAACCTCCGGGGCGGTCTTGAACTTCTGCACCATTTCCACCGAGAGGATGTAGTCGAAGAGGCCGCCCATGCCGCTGCTCTTCACGGCAATGTCGAGCATGGCCCGGGTGCCGTTGGAAAGAATGGCCAGGGGCAGGCCCAGGGTCTTCAGTTCCTTCAGGGCCGGCAGGTTCTCCGGGAAGGCGGAAAGGCAGGCATACTGGCTCATCAGACGGCCCCGCTCGTTGTCCTCGAGCTTGATGCCAAGGGAGGAGGCGGCGTAAACCAGGGCGTCCTGGGTCACTTCCCAGAAGGGCTTGTAGCGGTTGGAGAGGGTGCGAATGCGGGTGTATTCGAGCTGCTTGTCGCGCCACAGGGCGGTCAGCGCCACGCCCTTGCCCGGAAAGAACTGCTCGGCCAGGGCCCCGACGGAGTAAACGTCGAACAGGGTGCCGTAGGCATCGAAGGCAATCGCTTTGATCGGGCTGGGCGCAGTCATTTTTTCTCTGTCGGGCTGGGGTGGTGCCGGGCCGGGGAGTTTTTTCCCAGCCTGTGGATCGCAGTTTATTATTGCTCGAGGTAAAAGATAAGCTAGGATTGTGGCGAATGATCTTTTACTTTAAGTATCGAATTTCATGGATGCCTTCAAGCAGATTTCCGCCTTCGTCAATGTGGCCGGCAAGGGCAGCCTCTCCGCTGCAGCGGCCCTGGAAGGGGTTACCCCGGCCATCATCGGCCGCCGTCTGGATGCCCTGGAAGCCCGCCTGGGGGTGAAGCTGATGGTGCGCACCACGCGCAAGCTCTCCCTCACCTTCGAGGGCAGCGCCTTTCTTGAGGACTGCCAGCGCATCCTCAACGATCTCGCCAATGCCGAGGCCTCCGTCAGCCTGGGCGGGGTCAAGGCCAGCGGCCATCTCAAGGTGTCGGCTCCGGCCGGCTTCGGGCGCAAGCACGTGGCGCCCCTGGTGGCGGATTTCCTGGCGGGCAATCCGGAAGTGACGGTGAATCTGGATCTCACCGACCGCCTGGTGGATCTGGTCAATGAAGGCATCGATCTCTCGGTGCGCATCGGCGAGTTGGCGGATTCGAGTCTGGTCAGCCTCAAGCTGGGGGAAATGCGGCGGGTGGTGGTGGCCAGCCCGGCCTATCTGGAGCGGCAGGGCCGCCCCGCTGCGCTGGAGGACTTGAGCCGCCACAACTGTCTTTCCCTTGGCCAGCAGCGGGGCTGGACCTTCCGCCACCCGGAGCGGCCGGAGGAAAGCCTGGTGCTGAAAGTGGCGGGCACCCTGGAATGCAACGATGGTGCCGTGCTGCACGAATGGGCCCTGGCGGGCTACGGCCTGGCCTGGCGTTCGCTGTGGGAGGTGGGGGAGGATCTGGCAGCCGGGTGCCTCGTTTCCCTGCTCGATGAGTGGGCGGCGCCGCCGGTGGGTATCTACGCCGTCTTTCCCCAGCGCCGCCACTTGCCGCTACGGGTGCGGCTGTTCATCGATTTTCTGAAGAATACCTACGGCAACCCGGGGTACTGGCAGGCCTGACGCCGGCCTGAAAACCCGGAAGACTTGCCGGAGCCGGGGGCTTGGGGTGGAGGACTCGGGCAGCGGGGCGGCAGCGCTGGGGCCGGCGCTGGCCCCAGGTGCCTGGTTGGCCGGGGGGGGGCGGCCCCTTTCTCGCGCGGTTACCGCTTGCGGCCAGCAATGGCCCTGTCGGGGCCTATTGGGGCCTTGGGGCCTACTCCCAGCGCTTGCGGTAGGAGAAGGTGGGCAGCTTCCAGCCCCGCCAGATGGCGGAAAGGCGCAGGGAAAGGCCCAGGGCGAAACTGACCAGGGTGTTGGTTTCCGTATCCAGTCCGTAGTGGCGCAGCACCAGATACAGGCCGCACACCGCCAGGGAGACGCTGGCGTACAGCTCGTGGCGGAAGACCACCGGAACCTGGTTGCACAGCACGTCCCGCAGGATGCCGCCGAAAATGCCGGTGATCATGCCGGCCATGATCACCACCACCGTGGGGTAGCCCATGCCCAGGGCCACTTCGCAGCCGATCAGGGAAAAGGCGATGAGGCCCAGGGCGTCCAGTACCAGGAAGACCATTTTCAGATGGTGCATGTAGCGGGCCAGGATGGTGGTCAGCAGGCCGGCGGAAATCACTAGGTAGATGTAATCCGGGTGCTGGGTCCAGCCGATGGGGAAGTGGCCCAGCACCATGTCGCGGATGGTGCCGCCGCCCAGGGCGGTGACGAAGGCGATGAAGGCGACGCCGAAGATGTCCATGTTGCGCCGGCCGGCCGCCAGGGCGCCCGACATTGCTTCCGCCGTGATGGCGATGAGATAGATGGTGAGCAGCATCATGCACCTCCCAGGAGAGGCAGGAGGGGAGCCAATCCCCATGAGGGGGCGGCGGAGAGGCGCGTGGATGTTGGGTTCTGGCAGGGCATGGACGGAGATCCTTTACAGGTGCGCACCGGCGGGCAGGCCCCGGTCAACCGGGCCTGCATCGGTGGTGCCTCTCCCCCTGTCCTTGTACCTGAGAGTTTCGGTCCGGCGCCCCGCGGCGCCCGGCCTGCCCCTTCGGTGGGTTGCGCCGGGATACCGGCCAACCACTCTCCAGTCGGCTAACGTTGAAACCCGCGGTTCTGTGTGCCTGAGCGATTATGGGAGCTTGCGCCTTCGGCGGGGACGGCCCAGGTGCTGGGGGCGCCCCTCTCTCCCGCGGGAGCGGCGAATTATCCTGAGTTGGCAAGCACTTGGCAATGACCGAGCCCTGCTCGGGTGCTGAACGGGCTGGCCACTGGCCGTTGTAAATGGGGGGTGTGGAGCCGCCTGTCGCCGGGAGCGGTGGCCTGGGCGAGGTCAAGTCAGGTGGGGGGGGGCTAGGCCCGGGTGGGACAAGGGTGCGCGGCGGGCAGAAAGCCGGGCCGGGCTTTCCCCGTTGCGGCGGCAGGGGCAGAATGGGAGCCTTCCCAATTGCTCCCGGTCCAGGTATTCCATGTCTGCCCCCTTTTCGCTGCTGCGCTTTGAGGATCTGGATGCTGCCGTTGCGCCGGCCGGCCAGGCGCCAGCCGATGTGGTGCTGCTGCTCTGTGCCGCCTGGTGTGGCGTCTGTCGCGGCTTCGAGGCGGTGACCGGGGAAGCCGCCCAGGAGGCCGCCAAGGAAAGCGCCGGGGCCTGGGCCTGGATCGACATCGAGGATGCCGCCGATGCCCTGCCCAGCCTGGATGTGGAGACTTTTCCCACCCTCGCGGTGATCCGCCAGGGCGAACTGCGCTTCTTCGGCCCCATCCTGCCGGATGGCAATCTGCTCCGCCGTTCCGTCCAGGCCGCCATGGCCGGGGCTGGGCGGCCGGCACTACCGGAAGGCTTTTCCCGCGCAGAAGGTGCGGAGCTGTTGGCCCTGGCGGCTGCTGTCGCCCGTCGTCGCAGCGCCTAGGTCGGCTTGGCCTAGGGGCCTCGCCGCAGCAGGCGGGGCCACTTCAGCAGCCCGTTGGCCAGGGCCGTACCCAGCAACACCAGGGAACCGCCCAGCAGCAGGTGGCCCCCCAGTTTTTCCCCCAGCAGCAACACCCCCCACAGCACGCCGAACACCGGAATGAGGAAGGTCACCGACAGGGCGCCTAGCGGGCCCACCTCATGCACCAGCTTGAAATACAGCTGGTAGGCCCAGGCCGTGCACAGCACCGCCAGCCCCAACAGGGCGCCCCAGGCCAGCCCGCCGGGTGCATCCGGCAGGGGCTGGGTGACGGCCAGGGGCAGCACCAACAGGCTGGCGAAGACCATGCTGCCCTGGGTCGTGGCCAAGGGGCTGATCTTGCTGCCGTGGTGCCGGCTATAGACGCTGGCAAAAGCGTAGGAGGAAGGCGCCAGGGCGGCGGCCAGCATGGGCAGCCAGGCGTGGGTGCTGCCGCTGCTCTGCAATCCGTCCCAGGCCAGCACCGCCACTCCGCCGAGGCCCAGCAGCAGCCCTAGCACTGCGGTGGCGCGGATGGGCTGGCGTAACCACAGGGCACCGATCACGGCGGCGAAGAGGGGCGAGGTGGAATTGAGGATGGAGAGCAGGCCGGCCCCCAGGCTCTGGGCCGCGTAGGCGAAGAGGATGAAAGGCAGGGCTGAATTGCACAGGCCGATGATCAGGTACTGGCGCCAGTGCTGGCGGAAATTCAGGGCTTGCCGGCTCCACAGGGCGAAGAGGGTCAGACAGGCGGCGGCCAGGAGCACCCGCACCTCCACCGCCCAGAGCGTGCCGAAGGCCGGCACGGAAAGCCGCAGGAAGAGGAATGAGGCGCCCCAGATGGCGGCGAGCAGGAGCAGTCGGGCGAGGCTGGCGGCATTCATGGCCGGTAGGCGGTATAGAGAGCTTGAGAGGGGCCTGTGGCAGCCCCGGGAGCGTAAGTCACCCAGGGGGCGGAAAGCGGGCCAAAAAGGGGGGGCGAAAGGCCAAGGCGCCATTCTTGCCCGTGGCGGATTTCCCGTCATGCCCTTTTTTGTGACGGCACATAAAAAAAGCCGACACCTTGTGGGTGTCGGCCTGTTCCCCAAGCAAGAGGATAAGGGATGATGCAATTCGGTCGCCGTGCTGCGTTGGCACGGAGGCGGGAGACCCGGCTTGTGACCGGGGTCTCCCTGAGTTCCGGGATTAGTGGAACTGTTCTTCTTCGGTGGAGCCGGTCAGCGCCTTGACGGAGGAGGAACCGCCCTGGATCACGGTGGTCACGTCGTCGAAGTAGCCGGTACCCACTTCCTGCTGGTGGGAGACGAAGGTGTAGCCTTGTTCGCGAGCGGCGAATTCGGGCTCTTGCACCATTTCCACGTAGTGCTTCATGCCTTCGCCGCCGGCGTAGGCCTTGGCGAACTTGAAGGTGTTGTACCAATTGACGTGGATGCCGGCCAGGGTGATGAACTGGTACTTGTAACCCAAGGCGGACAGTTCTTCCTGGAAGGAAGCGATCTGGCTGTCGTTGAGGTTCTTCTTCCAGTTGAAGGAAGGAGAGCAGTTGTAGGACAGCAGCTTGCCGGGGCAGGCGGCCAGCACGGCCTGGGCGAATTCACGGGCGAAGCCGATGTCGGGCACGCCGGTTTCGCACCACACCAGATCGGCGTAGGGAGCGTAGGCAACGCCACGGGAGATGGACTGTTCCAGACCGTTCTTGACGCGGAAGAAGCCTTCCTGGGTACGTTCGCCGGTGAGGAAGGGCTTGTCGTTCTCGTCGTAGTCGGAGGTGATCAGGTTGGCAGCTTCGGCATCGGTACGAGCCAGGATCAGGGTCGGCACGCCCATCACGTCAGCGGCGAAACGAGCGGAGATCAGCTTTTCGCAGGCTTCACGGGTCGGCACCAGCACCTTGCCACCCATGTGGCCACACTTCTTGGCGGCAGCCAGTTGGTCTTCGAAGTGCACACCGGCGGCGCCGGCGGCGATCATGTTCTTCATCAGTTCGAAGGCGTTCAGCACGCCGCCGAAACCGGCTTCAGCGTCAGCCACGATGGGCAGGAAGTAGTCGATGAATTCCTTGTCGCCGGGGTTGATGCCGCGGGACCACTGGATTTCGTCAGCACGCTTGAAGGTGTTGTTGATGCGGCGAACCATGGTGGGGACGGAGTCGTAGGCATACAGGGACTGGTCCGGGTACATGGTTTCGGAGGTGTTGCCGTCGGCAGCAACCTGCCAGCCGGACAGATACACGGCTTCCAGGCCAGCCTTGGCCTGTTGCATGGCTTGACCGGCGGTGATGGCGCCGAAAGCATTCACGTAGCCCTTCTTGGCGCCGCCGTTGACCTTGTCCCAGAGGACCTTGGCGCCGCGCTGGGCAAGGGTGTATTCGGGTTGCAGGGAGCCGCGCAGACGAACCACGTCAGCAGCGGAGTAACCACGCTTGACGCCCTTCCAACGGGGGTTTTCAGCCCAGTCTTTTTCCAGGGCGGCGATTTGCTGTTCGCGAGTGCTCATGTTCGGTTCCTTAATAAATGGCGTTTGCGGTTGGTTCGGCGCCCGGTGTCGCAGTGACGTTTCCCGTGTGCCGATGGGAAAAAAGTATAGCGCTGTTTTTGCAGAGCAACACATGTCTTATATAAGACACAAGACAATATTTTTGTATTGCTTTTCAGTGAATTGCAATCAACATTCCGCAATATGAAACGATATTCGCGGCAGTGAAATGCAAAAGGTGGGCGCTGCAGGAAAAGTGCCGGCGTGTCTGGCTGGGAATTGGGGAAAACCCTGGGCAGGGGGTGGATGGCGGCTGGAGTGGTGCGATGAAGGGGAGCCGGAGCCGCAGGCGGGGGGAGGGCACCCAGTGGAGCCGCCGCAGGGCGGCTCCAGGGAAAACGGTGTTTGACGGGGCCTGGATCGGGTCCGCTTAAATCAGGGCCGTAGCAGAGACGATGACCCCGTCTTCGTCCACGTAGATCCATTCTTCAGGCTTGAAGGTGGCACCGCCAAAGGTAACGGCAATGTTCTGGTCGCCGACGCCTTTCTTGATGCTCTTCTGTGGGTGGGTATCCAGGGCACGCACGCCCAGGTCGATACGGTTGATTTCAGCGGAATCGCGGATGCAGCCGTAGACCACGATGCCTTCCCAGCCATTCTTCTGGGCCAGCACCGCCAGCTGGTCGCCCACCAGGGCGCAGCGCAGGGAGCCGCCGCCATCCACCACCAGCACCTTGCCCTGGCCAGGCTGACCCAGGGCCTCGCGCACCAGGGAGTTGTCCTCGAAAATCTTCAGGGTGTGGATACGGCCGGAGAAGCGGGGGCGGCCACCGTAGGCCTTGAACATGGGGGCGACGACCTGCAGGGTGTGGCCGATGGCGGCTTCATTGGCGTCACAAAGGTCCGGGGTGGCAAAAGTCATTTATTTGGTCTCCTGAGGTTGGGATGTAATGGGCAAGGGGCGATTCTAGGCAAAAAAAAGGCCATGCCGGAAGAGGCATGGCCTGGGTGGGGTTTGGCGCGTTGCGTGTTGGCTCAGGCGACGGCTTCTTCTTCCTTGGCGAACTGCAGCTTGACCTTGCCATCCTTGTCCACATCCACCGTCACCTTGCCACCATGGGAGAGGCGGCCAAACAGCAACTCGTCGGCCAGGGCTGCGCGGATGGTGTCCTGGATCAGGCGGGCCATGGGCCGGGCGCCCATGAGGGGATCGAAACCCTTCTCCGCCAGCATGTCCTTGAGGGTGTCGGTGAAGATGGCCTCTACCTTCTTTTCGTGGAGTTGCTCTTCCAGCTGCATGAGGAACTTGTCCACCACTCGCAGGATGATGTCGCGATCCAGCGCCTTGAAGGAAATGATGGCGTCGAGGCGGTTGCGGAATTCCGGCGTGAACAGGCGCTTGATTTCGATCAGCTCGTCGCCGGCCTCCTTGTTGGCAGTGAAGCCCATCACCGGCTTCTGCAAGTCGGCCGCGCCGGCGTTGGTGGTCATGATGATGACCACATTGCGGAAGTCCGTCTTGCGCCCATTGTTGTCAGTCAGGGTGCCGTGGTCCATCACCTGCAACAGGATGTTGTAGATGTCCGGGTGGGCCTTTTCGATCTCGTCCAGCAGCAGTACGCAGTAGGGCTTCTTGGTGACCGCTTCGGTCAGCAGGCCGCCCTGGTCGAAGCCCACGTAGCCCGGAGGGGCGCCGATGAGGCGGGAGACCGCGTGGCGCTCCATGTATTCGGACATGTCGAAGCGGGTCAGTTCCACCCCGAGGAAATAGGCCAGCTGCTTGGCCACTTCGGTCTTGCCGACGCCGGTGGGACCGGAGAAGAGGAAGGCGCCGATAGGCTTGCCCGGGTTGCCGAGGCCGGAACGGGCCATCTTGATGGCCTTGGCCAGGGCATCAATGGCAACGTCCTGGCCGAAAACGGTGGCCTTCAGGTCCCGGTCCAGATTGCGCAGGGCAGCCCGGTCGTCGGTGGACACATGGGTCGAGGGAATGCGCGCGATCTTGGCGACGATTTCCTCGATCTCCGGCTTGCCGATGACCTTTTTCTGCCGTGACTTGGGCAGGATGCGTTGGGCGGCACCGGCTTCGTCGATGACGTCAATGGCCTTGTCCGGCAGGTGGCGGTCGGTAATGAAGCGGGCCGCCAGTTCCACTGCCGAATTGATGGCGGCGCTGGAGTACTTGATGCCGTGGTGGGATTCAAAGCGGGTCTTGAGACCCTTGAGGATTTCCACCGTTTCCGCCACGGAAGGCTCGCTTACATCGATTTTCTGGAAGCGGCGGGAGAGGGCATGGTCCTTCTCGAAAATACCCCGGTACTCGGTGTAGGTGGTGGCGCCGATGCACTTCAGCTGACCACCGGACAGGGCCGGCTTGAGCAGGTTGGATGCATCCAGGGTGCCACCGGAAGCGGCGCCGGCGCCGATCAGGGTGTGGATTTCATCGATGAAAAGAATGGCATCCGGGTTTTCCTGCAGGGCCTTGAGCACCGCCTTGAGGCGCTGCTCGAAGTCGCCGCGGTATTTGGTGCCAGCCAGCAGGGCGCCCATGTCCAGGGCGTAAACATTGGCCTTGCCGAGGATCTCCGGTACATCGCCTTCAACCACGCGGCGGGCCAGGCCTTCGGCAATGGCCGTCTTGCCGACGCCAGCCTCGCCTACCAGCAGGGGGTTGTTCTTGCGGCGGCGGCAGAGGGTCTGGATGACCCGTTCCAACTCTTTGTCCCGGCCGATGAGCGGGTCAATCTTGCCTTGCAGGGCCAGGGCGTTGAGGTTGATGGTAAAGCTTTCCAGGGGGCCGGCTTCGTGGCGGGCCTCGCCCTCGGTGTCCTGCTCGGTCTCGGCCTTGGCAGGTTGCGGATTCTTGCTGATGCCGTGGGAAATGAAGTTGACCACATCCAGCCGGGTGACGCCCTGCTTCTGCAGGAAGAACACGGCGTGGGAATCCTTCTCGCCGAAGATGGCGACCAGCACATTGGCGCCGGTCACTTCTTTCTTGCCGGAGGACTGCACATGCAGGATGGCGCGCTGGATGACGCGCTGGAAGCCCAGGGTCGGCTGGGTGTCGATCTCGTCGTCACCGGCGACGGTGGGCGTATGCTCGTCGATGAAAGTCTGCAAATCCCGCCGCAGGTATTCGACATTGGCAGAGCAGGCGCGCAGGGCCTCGGCGGCAGAAGGATTGTCGAGCAGCGCCAGCAGCAGATGCTCGACGGTGATGAATTCATGCCGCTTCTGCCGGGCTTCGACGAAGGCCATGTGCAAGCTGACTTCAAGTTCCTGCGCGATCATTCAGTTTTCCTCCATGACGCACACCAGGGGGTGTTGGTGCTGGCGTGCAAATGCAACGACCTGATCCACTTTCGTGGCCGCGATATCCCGGGAGTAAACCCCGCAGAGTCCGCGACCCTCGTTATGGACTTTGAGCATGATTCGCGTCGCTTGTTCTCGATCTTTGGCAAAAAACTTCTGCAATACCTGAATAACGAAATCCATCGGAGTGAAATCGTCGTTCAAAAGCAGCACCTTATACAGGGGAGGGGGGGCAACCTTGGATCGCTGCTTTTCCAGGGTGACGTCGCCCTGGTGATTTTCGTGCTGTGTGGCCATGGGCTGATTCTAATCGGCTTTGAACATTCTGCAACAACATCGCCAATGGCTCGTGTTTACAGGCTTGGTGAGGCCTTTTTGCCCTCTCGGCGGCAAATGTAAAGGAGGGCTCCCGAAATTGCTTGACGTATGCAAACAACTTAGCGTACAAAGTCGGCTGTGTTTGGCTTCAAGTACTTGCCGGATTCATAAACGGTCCGGCGCCGCGCATGCAGATTCTTGACACCAAACATGCCCGTCGGGGAGTCAAAGCACATTAGTTCCCGTTTTACATAAAGATTTATTCAAGAAGGAAGTAGCACATATGGCAACTGGTACCGTCAAATGGTTTAACGACGCCAAGGGTTTTGGTTTCATTACCCCCGATGATGGCAGCGAAGATCTGTTCGCTCATTTCTCCGCCATCAACATGAATGGCTTCAAGACCCTGAAGGAAGGCGAGAAGGTCAGCTTCGACGTCACCCAAGGCCCCAAGGGCAAGCAAGCTTCCAACATCCAGAAGGCCTAAGCCTCACCGGATTTGTAGCAAGAAAAAGCCCGCCGGAAACGGCGGGCTTTTTTGTTTTTGTCATTCCGTTTTTTGCACTGCTCAGAATGAGGCTTCACCAGCGTAGTGCTGGTGCCAATCAATTTCAGGCAGCGCTGACCAGGGCCTCGTCGGTACGGCTGTCGCCCCGGTTGTCCTGCCACTGAGCCTGAATCCTGTCGCCGCTCTTGACGCCCTTGAGACGGAAGGTGAGGACCGGGTTCTTGGCTACCGAGGTATTCATCTGGCCGTTCACCATGGTTTTGCCATTGACCGCCAGGGAGAATGTCTGGATGAAATGAGGGGGTAGGTTGTTGCCGGTCTTCGGGTCCCGGCGCTGGCCGGTTTCCATGGGGTGTTGCAGGAGAATGCGGATTTCCGTCACCTCTCCCTGTTGTACGGCACGGATTTTCATCGCTTCAGCCATTGCTGTTCTCCTAGGCGCCGCAGCCGCCGATGGTGATGCCGATTTCCCGGGTGGCAATATAGGTCTTGCCCCCGGCCCTGACGACCGCCTTAATCCGGGTGGATTCGGCCAGCTTGAGTGGGACTTTCAGGTAAGGCACGACGCCCGGCGCCAGTTCGAAGCTGGTCGCCAGGGGGAAAGGGTTTTTCTCTGCGAATAGGGCGATGCTTTGGACCTGGGGCAGGCTGGTCAAAACCTCCACCGGAACGTTGCCACCGTTTTCTGCCACGTCGGCAGCGACGATCTGCACTTCCTTGCTGTCCGCTTGCGGCTGCAGGCCGTAAGCCTTGAAGGCATCGCCCAGGGTGGTGGCGGAAAAAGCGGCGTGATTCCAATCTGCGGCGAGGACCCGGCTGGGGTGCAACAGGCCGGCAGCAAGCAGGGTGGCGGCCAATCCGCAATGGCTGGCGCTTTTCAGAAAATGGCGGCGGATGGAATCCATCGGGGGCCTCATCGAAGAATGGGGAAGTAAATCGGGAATGGGATGGGGACCGGAGCGAAGTCCTGCCGCAAAGGGCTGGCGGCGAACATCTCACCTGGGGTCGTCTGGGGATAGTCGGCCTCAATCGGCCTGCCAGAGTCCGGATTTTCCGCCGGCCTTTTCCAGCAGGCGGATATTTTCGATCCGCATGC
Source organism: Azospira sp. I13 (assembly GCF_003112695.1). Lineage (GTDB taxonomy): Bacteria > Pseudomonadota > Gammaproteobacteria > Burkholderiales > Rhodocyclaceae > Azospira. The sequence goes on along the minus strand of NZ_BFBP01000002.1, from coordinate 360,458 downwards.
CCCGATCGGCGGCCTTGCACATGTCGTAGATGGTCAGCAGGGCGGCACTGACTGCCGTCAGTGCTTCCATTTCCACGCCGGTGCGGCCTGTGCATTGGGTAGTGGCCTGACAGTCGATGGCATGGGCGTCCGGGTCGAGGGTGAATTCCACTGCCACCCGGGTCAGGGCAATGGGATGGCAGAGGGGAATCAGGTCGGCGGTGCGCTTGGCGCCCTGGATCGCCGCGATGCGGGCAATGCCCAGCACATCGCCCTTCTTGGCACTGCCGCTCTGGATCAGCGCCAGGGTGGCCGGCGCCATGACGATGCGGCCAGCGGCGATGGCACGGCGCTGGGTTTCGGCCTTGTCGCCGACGTCCACCATGTGGGCCTGGCCGGCTGCGTCAAAATGGGTAAATTGTGTAAAGGTCGTTTCGGCGGACACGGCGTCAGGGAACGGGCAAGGGAAGCAGGGTATCATAGCACCATGAAATTGGCCCTGCGACTCCCGACTTTCGATCCCCGGCGCGTCCGGCGTGGCGTGTTTCTGACCTGTCTTGCCGCGCTCTGCTTGGGCACCCAGCCGCTGGTGCTGGCGGACGGCCTGCCCGACCTGGGAGACTCCGCCCAGGGTGATATTCCTCCCCAGCTGGAAAAGAAAGTGGGGGAGAGCATCCTCAACGAAATCCGCCTGCGGGACCCCCAATACCTCGACGACCCGGAAGTGGCCGCTTACGTGGACCAGTTGGGCCAGCGCCTGGTGGCCGCCAGTGCCGACCCGGGCTATGGTTTTACCTTCTTCGTCATGAAGGACGCCACCATCAACGCCTTCGCCACCTTCGGTGGCTATGTTGGCGTGAATAGTGGCCTGATTACCTCGGCCCAGAGCGAATCGGAGTTGGCCGGGGTGCTGGCTCACGAAATTTCCCACGTTACCCAGCATCACCTGGCCCGCGGCATTGCCAAGGAAAAGCAGAACTCCATGGTTTCCATGGCAGCCATGGCCCTGGCACTCCTCGCCGCCAGCAAGAATGCCGATGTGGCTACGGCGGCCATCGTCGGCTCCCAGGCCGCTTCCGTGCAATCCCAGTTGGCCTTCTCCCGGGACTTCGAGCGGGAAGCGGACCGGGTCGGCTTCCAGACCCTGGAAAAGGCCGGCCTCGATGTGCGCGGCATGGGGGACTTCTTCCAGCGCCTGCAGCAGGCCTCCCGGCTCTACGAGAATAACGCTCCCGCCTACATGCGCACCCACCCGCTGACGATCGAGCGGATTTCCGACATGCAGAACCGGGCCCAGAAAACCCCCTACAAGCAGGTGCCTGACAGCCAGGATTTTCATCTGGTACGGGGCAAGCTGCGGGCCCAGTTGGGAACCCCCAAGGAGGCGGTGGCCGACCTGGAGCACCTGTTGAAAGAGCGCAAGTTTGCGAACGAGGCAGGCATCCGCTTTGGCCTGGCTCATGCCCAGTTGCGAGCCCGCAATTTCCCGGCGGTCGAACAGGAAATTCAGGCCTTGCGCCGGCTCAAGGTCAATTCCCCGATGTTGGAGAACTTGGCTGCGGAAGTACGCACCGCCCAGGGCGATAGCGCCGGGGCTGCTGCCGTGTTCAAGGCCGCTCTGAAGAACACCCCCTTCGCCAAGGCCTTGATGTACGGCTACGTCGATGCCCTGTTGGCCGACCGGCGCCCGGCGGAGGCCCTGGCCTACCTGGATGCCCAGATGCAGCTCTACTCTAGCGATTACAAGCTGTGGGGCCTGAAGGCCAAGGTGGCTTCGGCCCTGGGGCGCCGTTTGCAGCAGCATCAGGCCCTGGCGGAACATTACGCCTTGCAGGGGCAACTGCTGCCGGCCATTGATCAGTTGCAGATGGCCCAGCGGGCCGGCGACGGCAACTTCTACGAGCTGTCTGTGGTGGATGCCCGCCTGCGCCAGTTGCGGGCCCAACAGGAAGAAGAGGCGCGGCAGCGGCGCTGAGTGCGTAGCCGCGCAGCACTGTGCGTCACCCCCTTTTCGAACCCGGCATCACACCCCGGCGCCGTGTCGCCAGTGGGGCTTGTTCATGGGCGGGTTGGCAAGCTGTGCCGGTGTGTCTACCATTGGCGGCAACTGTTATCCCTTCCGGCCCTGCCGCACCTCTAAGCCATGACCCACGATCGCGAACTCGACGTCAAAGGACTCAACTGTCCCCTGCCCATCCTGCGTACCAAGAAGGCCTTGGCTGAAATGCAGACCGGCCAGGTGCTGCGGGTACTGGCGACAGACCCGGGGGCCGTCAAGGATTTCCAGGCCTTTGCCAAACAGACGGGTAATGAACTGCTGGCCAGCGCCGAGGAAGAGCGAGTCTTCACCTTCCTCTTCAAGCGCAAGTAGGCCGGGCCTCCGCTGTCGGCTGCGTTTCGCCGCGGTTCTGTTTCTCCTCACCGCTTTCCCCTTCTTTCCATGCCCCTGCCTGCCGCCTTCGCCTTTCTTGAAGGCGAAGCGGGTGTTCGGCTTTGCACGGAGTTGCGCTCCTGCCGGCCTCTGCATTCCCCCGCTGACCTGACCCAGGCCCTGGCCGAGGCGGAGGCTGCTGCAGCCCAGGGGCTGTGGGCCGTCTGGGCCCTGGATTACGGCCTGGGCCACTGGCTGGTTGAGGCCCGGCAGGGCGCTCCCTCCCCAGTCTTTGGCGGAGAGGGCTCCCGGGGGCATCTCTGGCTGTTCCAGAAAGCATGCTTGCTGCCTGCCGATGCGGCCCAGGCTTGGCTTGATCGGCAACTTGGTGCCTTGCCGGCGGATGAGTGCGCTGCTGGCATCGCCGAACTACAGCCGGGCCGCACGGCCGAAGACTATGGCCGGGCTGTGCAACGTATCCGCGATTACATTGCCGCCGGTGATTGCTATCAGGTGAATTTCACCTTTCCCCTGACATTTCGCCATTACGGCCATCCTCTCGCCCTCTATGCCCGATTGCGCCAGCGCCAGCCGACGCCCCTGGGGGGGCTGCTACTGACGCCCCAGCGCCAGGTGCTTTCCCTTTCCCCGGAGTTGTTTGTCGAGGGCCGAGACGGCCTGCTGACCACCCGGCCGATGAAGGGCACGGCTCCCCGGGGCGGGGATCCGGCGGCTGATGCGGCGGCCCGGGCGGCCCTGGCCGCCTCCGCCAAGGATCGGGCGGAGAACCTGATGATTGTCGACCTGCTGCGTAATGATCTGGGGCGCCTGGCCGCCATCGGCTCGGTCCAGGTGCCGCGCCTGTTCGATATCGAAGCCTATCCAACGGTTTTCCAGATGACGTCCACCGTTACGGCCCGGGCGCCGCAGGCTACGCTGGGCGATGTCTTGGCGGCGCTGTTTCCCTGCGGTTCCATCACCGGGGCGCCCAAACTGCGGGCCATGGAAATCATCGATGAACTGGAGGCTACCCCCCGCGGGCTGTATACCGGCGCTCTGGGTGCAGTGTCGCCGGATGGCGACTTTCGCTTCAACGTGTCCATCCGCACCCTCGAACTGGATGGACAAGGCGGCGGCCAGCTTGGGGTGGGGAGTGGCATCGTCATCGATTCCGAACCCCAGGCCGAGTACCGGGAATGCCTGCTCAAGGCCCGCTTTCTCACCGATCTCGACCCGGGGTTCTCCCTCATCGAGACCCTGCGCCTTGAGAACGGGCACTTCCCCGATGGCCCCTTGCACTGCCGCCGCCTGGCGGAGTCGGCATCCGCCCTGGGGTTCGCCCACGACCCGGCCCGGGTGCAGGAAACCCTGACGGCCCTGGCTCTGGCCCATCCCGAGGGAGACTTCCGGGCCCGCCTGACCCTGAACAAGGCCGGTGATCTGGCAACGTTGCTTGTCCCCCTGGAGTTGATGCCGGGACCCTGGCAGGTCCATCTTTCTCCCCACCGGCTGGATTCCCGGCGCTACCTGTTGCGGCACAAAACCACGGCCCGCCAGTTGTACGATGTTGAGTTGCAGCGGGTCATGGCCCTGCCCGGGGGCTTTGATGCCCTGTTTCTTAACGAACGGGGCGAGGTCTGTGAAGGCGCCCGCAGCAATGTCTTTGCCCGCATCGGCGGTCAGTTGGTGACTCCCCCCCTGGCCTGTGGCCTGCTGCCGGGCATTCTGCGGCAACGCCTGTTGGCCTCCGGGGCCGCTGTGGAAGGCCTTCTGAGCCTTGAGGACCTGCAAGGGGCCGAGGCCCTGTTCATGGGCAATGCCTTGCGGGGCTTGATCCCCGTCGACCTCGTCATCTAAACGGAGAATTGCCGGCCTGTCGGGCCGGCGTGCCTGGGAGTGGGTGTTTGGCGATGCTTCAGGGGCTGGTGGCAACCACGGGCTGGCGCACGCAGGTTTCCAGCCCGTGGTTGCCGCCCTTGAATTCGGGTTGGTAGTAGAACTTGGTAAAGGATACCCGGCCGGCCCGGTTGCGGTTGAAGGTGGCCAGCCCAGTGCCGAAGTCCCGTGGCGTGGGGTCGGTGTTGGCAAAGTAGATGGCCATGTGCCGGCCCTGGAGTACGCCGTGCCCGGGGTAGGCCCCGTAGCCCGGTACTTCCAGCGTGAAGGTGTAGGCACTGTAGGACGAGCGGCTATGCGCCGGTACCCGTTGCAGGGTTACCGTGCCGGTGTAAGGCCCCTCTTGGGCATCTTCCCCCTTGCAGGCATAAACCCCGCTGTAGTCGATGGGCTTGGCGGAATTGCGGGCCTCGGCCGTGGCGCTCAGGAAAAGCGTGGCCAAGGCCAGCAGTATCGGGCGGTACAGGGCGGGGGGCATGGGGCATCCTTTCGGAGTAGAGGGCATGGACGGCGTTGCCATGGGTGACAGGGGCATCGCGGCCGGCAAGGGTTAGATAAAGCCTATGGCCGGCGCCAGTAAAAACGCCCTGGCGAACCAGGGCGTTGATTGAGGTGCAGACCGGGGGCTGGCCTCAAGCCTTGCTGAGCTTTTCCAGCTGCAGCTTGAGCTTGTCTACGGTGGCGCTGAAGTTGGCCAGGCGCTCCTTCTCCTGGGCCACTACCGCCTCCGGGGCCCGGGCGACGAAGCTCTCATTACCGAGCTTGGCGTTGGCTTTAGCAATTTCCCCTTCCAGGCGAGCGATTTCCTTGGTCAGGCGCTCCTTCTCGGCGGCCACATCGATCTCCACCTTGAGGACCAGGCGGAAATCGCCGACCACGGCCACGGGGGCCGGTTCGTCGCTGGCAATGTCATCCACGATCTGCACTTCGGAGAGCTTGGACAGGGCCGCCAGGTAGGGGGCGAAGCGGGCCAGGGTGTCCTTGTCGCCGACGGCCAGCAGGGGCACCTTGGTGGCGGGGGACATGTTCATCTCGCCGCGCAGGTTGCGGCAGGCACCCACCAGTTCCTTGAGCAGGGCTACCTGGGCTTCCGAGGCCTCGTCCAGCTTGGCCGGGTTGGCTTCCGGGTAGCGGGTGAGCATGATGGAATCAAAGTCCTTGCGGCCGGCGATGGGGGCCACGGCCTGCCACAGTTCCTCGGTGATGAAGGGGATCAGTGGGTGGGCCAGGCGCAGGATGGTTTCCAGCACCCGCACCAGGGTGCGGCGGGTGGCCTTGGCTTCTTCCGGGGTGCCACCGTTCATCTGCACCTTGGCGATTTCCAGATACCAGTCGCAGAACTCGTCCCAGATGAAGCGGTAGAGGGTCTGGGCTAGCAGGTCGAAGCGGTATTCCTCGAAGTGCTTGGCCATTTCCTGCTCCACCTTCTGCAGGTGGCTGACGATCCAGCGGTCGGCGAAGCTGAACTTCAGGGGGGCGTCGGCACTGCAGGCGCCGCCTTCGGCCTGCTGGTGCTGCAGGGCCAGGTCGTGGCCTTCCACGTTCATCAGCACGAAGCGGGTGGCGTTCCACAGCTTGTTGCAGAAGTTGCGGTAGCCGTCGCAGCGGTTCAGGTCGAACTTGATGTCGCGGCCGGGGGAAGCCAGGCTGGCGAAGGTGAAGCGCAGGGCGTCGGTGCCGAAGGCGGGAATGCCTTCGGGGAATTCCTTCTTGGTCTTCTTGGCGATGCTCTCGGCCTGCTTGGGATTCATCAGGCCGGTGGTGCGCTTCTGCACCAGGGCGTCGATGTCGATGCCGTCGATGAGGTCGATGGGGTCCAGCACGTTGCCCTTGGACTTGGACATCTTCTGGCCTTCGCCGTCCCGGATCAGGCCGTGCACATAGACGTGCTTGAAGGGGATCTTGCCGGTGATGTGCTTGGTCATCATGACCATGCGCGCCACCCAGAAGAAGATGATGTCGAAGCCGGTGACCAGCACGGAGGAGGGCAGGTACAGGTCCAGGGCCGGGTTGGACTTGGCCGGGTATTCCGGGGTCCAGTCCAGGGTGGAGAAGGGCCACAGGGCGGAGGAGTACCAGGTGTCGAGCACGTCCGCATCCCGGGTCAGCTGGCCGGCGTAACCGGCGGCGTCGGCCTGGGCCCGGGCTTCTTCCTCGTTGTGGGCGACGAAGACTTCGCCGTTAACGCCGTACCAGGCGGGAATCTGGTGGCCCCACCACAGCTGGCGGGAGATGCACCAGTCCTGGATGTTGTTGAGCCACTGGTTGTAGGTGTTCACCCAGTTTTCCGGATAGAACTTGATCTCGCCGGATTGCACCACGTCCAGGGCCTTCTCGGTGATGGACTTGCCGTCCTCGCCGGGCTTGCTCATGGCGACGAACCACTGGTCGGTGAGCATGGGCTCGATGACCACGCCGGTACGGTCGCCGCGGGGCACCTTGAGCTTGTGCTTGTCGGTCTTTTCCAGGATGCCCAGGGCCTCCAGGTCCGCCACCACGGCCTTGCGCGCGTCGAACCGGTCCAGGCCCCGGTACTTCTCGGGGGCGTGCTCGTTGATCTTGGCATCCAGGGTCAGGATGCTGATGATCGGCAGGTTGTGGCGCTGGCCCACAGCGTAGTCGTTGAAGTCGTGGGCCGGGGTGACTTTCACCACGCCGGTGCCGAATTCCATGTCCACATAGGCGTCGGCGATGACCGGGATTTCCCGGTCGGTCAGGGGCAGCTTCACCATCTTGCCGATGAGGTGCTTGTAGCGCTCATCTTCCGGGTGGACCATGACGGCGGTGTCGCCCAGCATGGTCTCGGGCCGGGTGGTGGCCACGGTCAGGGTGGCGCTGCCGTCCGCCAGGGGGTAGCAGATGTGCCACATGAAACCGTCTTCCTCCTCCTGCACCACTTCCAGGTCGGAGACGGCGGTGTGCAGCTTCGGGTCCCAGTTCACCAGGCGCTTGCCGCGGTAGATGAGGCCTTCCTTGTAGAGGCGGACGAAGGATTCGGTAACGATCTTGTTGAGGCCGGCATCCATGGTGAAGCGTTCCCGCTTCCAGTCCGGGCTGGTGCCCATGCGGCGCATCTGGCGGGTGATGGTGCCGCCGGAGTATTCCTTCCACTCCCACACCTTCTCCAGGAACTTCTCCCGGCCCAGGTCGTGGCGGGAAATGCCCTGGGCGTCCAGCTGGCGCTCCACCACGATCTGGGTGGCGATGCCGGCGTGGTCGGTGCCCGGCTGCCACAGGGTGTTGTGGCCCTTCATCCGGTAGTAGCGGGTGAGGGCGTCCATGATGGTCTGGTTGAAGCCGTGGCCCATGTGCAGGGTGCCGGTGACGTTGGGCGGCGGCAGCAGGATGCAGAAGGACTGGTCGGCGGGCTTGCTGGTGTCCAGGCCGGCGGCGAAGTAGCCGCGTTCTTCCCAGAGCGGGTACCAGTGGCGTTCGACGGCTGCCGGCTCAAAACTTTTGGCGAGTTCCATAGGAATCAGGGGATTGGGGCTAAAGGAAAGGGCGCAATTATACCGGAAGCGGCGGCGGCTCCCGGCCTGCTTGCGCTGGAGAATGGGGTGAAATGATCGGGGGGCGGGGGATTCGGCCGGATCGGGTGCGAGGGTGTTACGGTGGCCCGGCTGATAGCCGGGCCAAGGGGCTCAGTCTGCCGCAGGGGACTCGAGGGGGAGTTGCAGTTGCTGGCGACGGGCAATGAAGTCTCGCAGGGCGGCCTCGGTGGCGGCGATGATGCCCTGCTTCAGGTCGTCCTGCAGGTTAGCCAGGGTCGCTTCCACCAGGCTGGGCAGTTCTGCGGCCAGCCGCTGCTCGATGGAGTGGGCCAGTTCTGCTGCCAGGGTGTCGGCCAGGGTTTCCCGTAGGGCTTCCAGATCGATACCGGCTTCCCGCTCGTCGGGGGCATCGGCACTGACGGTGGCCAGATCCACCACTTCCGTCAGTACCGGGATGTCGTCGTCGGCTTCCGGCGTCAGGTCGGAAAGGTCGAAATCCAGAGGGCCGGCAGGGGCCGGTGGGGGCGGCGGCGCGGCCAGGAAACTGCGGCGGCGCGGCGGAAAGGGAATGACGCTGGAGGTGCCTTCCGGCGGGGTGCCGTGGTTGCCGTTCATGGAGTCGCTCATTTGGCGGAGAGGTCGTGGCGGTTGATTTCGTAGCCCCGATCCTTGTAGAACTTAAAACGGGCGCGGCCGGGGGCCTTGTCTTCCTCGTCCCGGCCAACGATTTCGATGAGGCGCTTGAAACGGGCAAAGCCCGGGGGCACGTCATCATCCAGGTTGAGCAGAAGTTCATCCTGTTTCAGGGCGTCCAGGGCCGCCGGGGTGCCGGCGATAAGTACCGGTGTTTCGGCCGCCAGGGGAGCCTCGGCCCGGCAATGGGGCAGGAAGCCGAGGGCCGGCTGGGTCCATAGCAGGCGGTCGATCTGCTCGGCCATGGCGGGCTCGGAGGTGTAGATGGCCATGGGCAGGCGCTGCGCAAAGGCCTTGTGGGCCAGCCGCACGGCAACGGCCAGGCGGCTTGGGGCGTCGTGGTAAAAATCCACCCGGGTCATGGCCTGCGACTTCCTTCGCTCAGTCCAGCTTGCCGGCCCGCTTCAGCAGGTAATGGGTGAGCAGGGGTACGGGGCGGCCGGTAGCGCCCTTGTCAGCGCCGGATTTCCAGGCGGTGCCGGCGATGTCCAGGTGAGCCCACTCGAATTTCTTGGTGAAGCGAGCGAGGAAGCAGGCGGCGGTGATGGCCCCGGCGTAACGGCCGCCGATATTGGCCATGTCGGCGAAGTTGCTCTTCAGCAGTTCCTGGTAGTCCTCCCACAGGGGCATGTGCCAGGCCCGGTCGAAGGCCTCGTCGCCGCAGTGGGCCAGTTCCCGAGCCAAGCTGTCGTTGTTGCTGAAGAGGCCGGTGGCCACGGCCCCCAGGGCGACGACGCAGGCGCCGGTGAGGGTGGCCACGTCGATCACCGTTTCCGGCTCGAAGCGCTCGGCGTAGGTGAGGGCGTCGCACAGCACCAGGCGGCCTTCGGCATCGGTATTGAGGACTTCGATGGTCTGGCCGGAGAGGGAGGTGACCACGTCGCCGGGCTTGGTGGCGGCGCCACCGGGCATGTTCTCCGTGGCCGGCACGATCACCGTCAGGTTCACCGGCAGCTTCATCAGGGCGGCGGCCTTGATGGTGCCGAGGACGCTGGCGGCGCCGCACATGTCGTACTTCATCTCGTCCATTTCGGCGGCCGGCTTCAGGGAGATGCCGCCGGTGTCGAAGGTGATGCCCTTGCCCACCAGTACCAGGGGCTTTTCATCCTTCTTGCCGCCCTTGTAGTGCAGGACGATGAACTTGGGCGGCTGGTGGGAGCCGCGGGCGACGGAAAGCAAGCTGAACATGCCCAGGGCTTCCATGTCGGCCTTTTCCAGTACCTGGCATTCCAGGCCGTGTTCCTGGGCCATGGCAGTGGCCTGCTCGGCCAGATAGGAGGGCGTACACAAGTTGCCCGGCAGGTTGCCCAGATTTTTCGCCAGGGCCATGCCCTCGGCAATGGCCAGGCCCTGGTTGAGGGCTTCTTCGGCCGGCGTCAGTTCGTTGCGCCGTTCAACGGCAAAGGTGAGCTTACGCAGGGGGCGGCGGACTTCATCCTTTTTGCTTTTCAGCTGGTCGAAGCGATAAACCGTTTCCTGGGCGACGATGGCGGCCTGGCGCACGCGCCAGCTGACGGTGCGCTTTTTGACGGGAATTTCGGTGAGAAAGACGACGCCGTCGAAGGAGCCGGTTTCATTGAGGGTTTTCACCGCCGTGCGCACGGCCTGGCAATATTCCTTTTCCCGGAATTCCTTTTCTTTTCCCAGACCTACCAGGAGAACCCGGTCGCATAGCGTGCCGGGGACATTGTGCAGCAGCAGGGTCGAACCCAGTTTGCCTTCCATGTCACCGCGCCGGATGATGTCGGAGATATAGCTGCGGGCGGCGTTGTCGAGCAATTCCGCGGGGAGGGTCAGCTTGCGCGGTTCGTGGACGCCGACCACGACGCAGGCACTGCGCTGCTTTTCCGGACTACCGCTTTTTATGCTAAATTCCACCGTCCGCTCCTATCCGTAACTTTGTGATAAATCGGCAAAAAAGTAGCTAAACCGCAAATTTCCCGTCGATTATCACCGTTTCCTTCCGGCAAAGTCAAAGCATGATTTTCCAGCGCGCCGTGCGGCGCGAATTCACCCAGGCGGCCGTGGGCGTGTTTGTTGCCCTCTTTGCCATTTTGCTGACCACCCAGCTGATTCGTCTGCTGGGCCAGGCTGCGTCCGGTCAGGTGGCTTCCGAAGCCGTGGTGGCCCTGCTCGGTTTCGCCGCCCTCAATTCCCTGCCGGTACTGCTCTCCCTGACCGTTTTCATGGCCATTCTGCTAACCCTTTCCCGCAGTTACCGGGATTCGGAAATGGTGGTCTGGTTTGCCTCCGGACAGTCCCTGGTGGCTTGGGTGCGCCCAGTGCTCACTTTCGCCCTGCCGGTGGTGGTGACCATTGCCCTGCTTTCTCTGCTGATTTCCCCCTGGGCGTTGAAAATGAGTGCCGAATACCGGCAGAAACTCTCCGGCCAGAGCCGCAACGATACCGCCCAGGTGGCACCGGGCGCCTTCAAGGAGTCGGGCAGCGGAGAGCGAGTGGTGTTCGTCGAGGCTGTGGCTGACGATTCCAGCCTGGTGCGCAACGTTTTCGTCAGTTCACTTCAGCATCAGAAGCTGGGGGTGATGATGGCGTCCTCCGGGCATTCCGAGCAGATGGAGAACGGCGACCGCTTCATGATCCTGGAAAATGGCCGTCGCTATGAAGTGACGCCGGGGCAGCCAGAATTTCGCATCCTGGAATTTGCCCGCTATGCCCTGCGTGTGGAAACCAAGGAAAGCCAGGGTATCGAGAAGACCCCTCGCAATACGTCCACCCGGGAGTTGCTGAAAAATCGTTCGGCCGGCGCCCTGGCGGAAGTCCTGTGGCGCGTCGGGGTGCCGATTTCCGCTCTGGTGCTGGCCCTGCTGGCCATTCCCATGAGCTTCGTCAATCCCCGGGCCGGCCGTTCGGCTAACCTGATCCTGGCGCTGCTGACCTTTACCATTTACAGCAACCTGCTCTCCGTCAGCCAGGCCTGGGTGACCCAGGGGCGTTTGTCCTTCGACCTGGGCTGGTGGCTGGTGCATGTGGTGATGGCAGCCTTGCTGCCGCTCCTGTTCTTCCGCCGCATCGCGGTGTTTTCCTTCCTGCGGTGGCGTAATCGATGAGTTCTTTTCTCGGCAAAACCTATCAGCGTTACCTTTCCCGGGAGGTTTTCGCCGCCACCCTGCTGGTGTTGGCAGCCTTTCTGGCGCTCTTCGGCTTTTTTGACCTGATTAACGAATTGGGGGAGATCGGCAAGGGGGGCTACCGCATTCAGCATGCCGTGATGTTCGTGACCCTGACATTGCCCGGGCGCATCTACGAACTGATGCCGATAGCGGTGCTGATTGGTGCCCTATTCGCCTTGTCCACCTTGGCTCGCCATTCCGAAATCACGGTGTTGCGGGCTTCCGGGCTATCTACCCGGGAACTCTTGATGACCCTGTTCCGGGTGGCGGCCTTGTTCGCCCTCCTGACCTTTCTGATTGGCGAGTTCGTGGCGCCGCCAGCGGAAAAATTGGGTCAGCGTATCCGTCTGCAGGCCCAGGGCATGGCCCTGTCGGCAGATTTTCGTACCGGCTTGTGGGTGAAGGACGAATTCCGCTTCATCAACGTGCGCACGGTGACCCCGGAAGCCAAGCTGCAGGGAGTTCGCATCTATGAGTTCGATGATCGCCAACGCCTGTTGATGGTGAGCGAGGCTAAAGAAGGCGAATATCTGCCGGACAGTATCTGGAAATTGACCCAGGTTGAGCAGACCATCCTGGATTACGACGCCAAGGGAGCGCCACTGCGCGGGCGGGTCGACCACAAGGCGGAAGTGATGTGGCAGTCAGCCCTTAATCCCGACATCCTGTCGGTGCTGCTGGTCATTCCCGAGCGTATGTCGGTGTGGAACCTGATGTCCTACATCAAGCACTTGTCGGACAACCACCAGAAGACCCAGCGTTACGAGATTGCCCTGTGGAAAAAGGTGGTTTACCCCCTGGCAGCCCTGGTGATGGTGGCCCTGGCCCTGCCTTTTGGTTACACCCATAATCGAGTGGGCGGTGTCAGCCTGAAGATTTTCTCCGGCGTCATGCTGGGGGTGTTCTTCCACATGCTCAACGGCCTCTTTTCCAACCTCGGCATAATCAACAGTTGGCCGCCCATTTCTAGTGCCATGGCGCCGTCTGCCATGTTCTTCCTGGCGGCGGTAGGGATGCTGTGGTGGGTGGAGCGGCGATAAGCGGACTACATCTGCATCCGGTCCGATCCCGTAGCAGGGGTCGAAGGCGCTGTGGAACGAGGGGTTAGGGCAGGCGGGTGTCGATGAGCCGGGTGCCGGCCAGTCGGTCGTGCAGGAACTGGCGGTCCTTGTCGAACAGGCACCAGAGTAGGCCGAGGCCGCCCAGCAACAGGCTGGGCCAGGCCAGCAGGTAGCGCAGCAGTGCTTGCAGAGGGCGCACGGCCCTGCCATCGCTGCCGGTCAGGCGGATGTGCCAGGTTTTCATGGCCAGGGTCTGGCCGCCGTGGAGCCAGAACCAGCAGAAATAGAGCAACAGGGTCAGGAAGAAGTGGGCTTGCAGTAGTACTGGATGAGCCACTTTCTGGGTAAACATGCCCAGCAGAACATGGGGAAACAGCAGGGTGATGGCTAGTACGCCAGCCAGCAACAGGGTGTCGTAAAGCATGCCGGCCAGTCGGCGCAGCAGACTAGCCGCCTTCGGCGGTGTGTCGTGGTGGGGCATCGGTGCCATCCTGACGGTTAAGGCTTTTTCGCCACCGGGGTGCGTCGCACCGGCAGTGGTGGAAGCAGGGAGGGCAGTTGGCCTTCTGTAAGAATGCGGATCGGCTTGGGCAGGCGAGGAGCGACAATGCCGTTGCCTTCCTGCCGCCGTTCGCGGGCGTCGGGAACGCCAATCGGCATGGGTTTGGCTGCCGCACCTGCGACGGGATGCATCGGGCGCGAGGCCAGGGGCGTCAGGGTACGGCGCGGCGGCAGAGAGGTAAACGGACTAAAACCCAGGAAGGCCATGCTTTTCGGGCGCACGGTTCCGGCTTCCTTGAGTTGTTGGCGTTGCTCTTCCGAGAGGCTGGTGTATTCCTCCCATTTTTGCTTGACCACTTCCTTGCGTTCCGGCGGCAGGCGCTTCAGATTGCGGAACTTCTCCCGTGCTTCCTTACGCTGTTGGGGCGTCATGTCGGCCCATTCGCGCATCCGGCGCTGGACTCGAGCCTGCTCCTGTTCGCCCATGCGCGGGTAGCGTTCGGCAATGCCGAGCCATTTCTTGCGTCGATAGTTCTCCATGCGGTCCCAGTCCTCGGCCAGGGGGGCGAGAATCTGTTGCTGGCTTTCACTCAACTCCTGCCAGGCCGGCTGGGGCGGGGTGGCCACCACCGTGGTCGTGCTGATGGTCTGGGCGGTGGCAGGCGCCACAGCACCTGCCAGCAAAGCCAGCAACACCAGGGAACAGGCGGCGCCCGGGGCGAACTTCATTCGTCGGGATTCTCGTCCAGCCAGGCGGCAAAGCCCTGGTCGGTATAGGCATCCAGGGGCAGGTCATCGGCCAGCAGGGCGCTATCCACTTCTTCGAGTTCGGCTACCTGCTCCTGGGCCTGCCAGAACATACCGCTGGACAAGCCGATAGCCAGGGCCAGGGCAGCCAGGAAATGCCGGGGACGCAGGTTGTCCATGTGAAAGTGGACACCCAGTCCGGCCAGGACTGGTACGTGGCTTGGCATGCGCTGGTGGGCCAGGGCCTGGGTCCGTGCTGCCGCCAGGCGGTCCATGACGCTCGGGCTGAGGGCCATGGTGCCCTGGTTCAGGTGGCGCCGCACCTGATAGGCAAAGTGCTGTTCATTCATAGGGTTATTCCTTTTGCTTTCAGTGCCGCGGCCAGCGTGTGGGTGGCCCGGGAGCAATGGGTCTTGACGCTCCCCTCGGAGCATCCCATTGCCGCCGCCGTCTCTGCGACGTCCATATCTTCCCAATAACGCATGAGGAAGGCCTCCCGTTGACGTGTCGGGAGGCGGGATATCTCGGATTCGATCACGGCCATGACCTGAGTCTGCTCCAACGCCCCTTCTGGAGTGTCTTCCGGCTTGTTTTCCGTTTCCAGCGTATCCAGGGGGTCGCTGTCCTCGTCGTCTCCGGGCGTCAGGGAGGAGAGGAGGGTGGTCCACATGGAGCGTACCTTGCTACGCCGGTAAAAATCCCGGATGGCGTTCTGCAGAATGCGCTGGAACAGCATCGGCAATTCCTCCGCCGGGCGGTCGCCGTACTTTTCGGCCAGGCGCATCATGGCGTCCTGAACTAGGTCCAGGGCGCTATCTTCGTCTCGCACAGCGAATAGCGCCTGCTTGAAGGCGCGGCGTTCGGTGCTGGCGAGAAAGTCCGACAGTTCGCGTGGTGTAGCCAGAAGTGTTCCTAGTTGGGGAGGCGCGCCCCTCAATGGAGGCTTTGTATTATAGCGCCGGACCGTTCCTTGGCGTTGGCGGGAGTCTTGCCAGGAGTATATCGGGCGGCGGGGCCGATTGATCCGGCACCCTGCATTGGCCGGCCCGAAAAGCCGGGTTTTCCTTGACCAATCCAGGGCAAGCCATTAACGTAACGGGTTTTTCGAGCGACTTACGTAAGGCCATAAAAATGACACTTACCGGTGCGGAGATTGTAATCAGGTGCCTTCAGGAAGAAAAGGTCGACTATGTGTTCGGCTATCCTGGTGGCTCGGTGCTGCATATTTACGACGAGCTGTTCAAGCAGGACGACATCAAGCATATCCTGGTACGCCATGAACAGGCTGCCGTCCACGCCGCCGATGCCTATTCCCGCTCTTCCGACCGGGTCGGCGTGGCCCTAGTGACCTCCGGTCCCGGCGTCACCAATGCCGTGACTGGCATTGCCACGGCCTATATGGATTCCATTCCCATGGTGGTGCTGTGCGGCCAGGTGCCGACCTACTACATCGGCCAGGATGCCTTTCAGGAATGCGACACCGTCGGCATCACCCGTCCCTGTGTGAAGCACAACTTCCTGGTGAAGGACGTCAAGGATCTGGCGGCCACCATGAAGAAGGCCTTCCATATTGCCAAGACCGGCCGTCCCGGCCCCGTGGTGGTGGATATCCCCAAGGACATTACCGCCAACAAGTGTGAGTTCGACTACCCGGCCTCCGTGCAGATGCGCTCCTACAACCCGGTGGTCAAGGGCCACCTGGGGCAGATCAAGAAGGCCGTGCAGATGCTGCTTGAAGCCAAGCAGCCCATCATCTACACCGGCGGCGGCGTGGTCCTCTCCGACGCCTCCGAGAAGCTGGTGAAGCTGGCCAAGCGCCTCAACTTCCCGGTGACCAACACCCTCATGGGCCTGGGCGGCTACCCCGCCACTGACAAGCAGTTTGTCGGCATGCTGGGTATGCACGGCACCTACGAAGCCAACATGACCATGCAGCACGCCGATGTGGTGCTGGCTATCGGCGCCCGCTTCGATGACCGGGTGATCGGCAATCCCGAACACTTCGGCGAAGTGGCCCGCAAGATCATCCATGTCGATATCGACCCCTCCTCCATCTCCAAACGGGTGAAGGTGGATGTGCCCATCGTCGGCAATGTCCCCGATGTGCTGGATGAGTTGCTCAAGCTGCTGGAAGAGAGCGGCAAGGCCGCCCCGGACGTGTCCGCCTGGTGGCAGCAGATCGATGCCTGGCGTGGCAAGAACTGTCTGGGCTACAAGCAGAAGAGCCTGATCGAGCCCCAGTACGTGGTGGAAAAACTCTACGAAGTGACCGGCGGTGACGCTTTCATCACCTCCGATGTGGGCCAGCACCAGATGTTCGCTGCCCAGTACTACAAGTTCGACAAGCCCCGCCGCTGGATCAACTCCGGTGGCCTGGGCACCATGGGTGTGGGCCTGCCCTATGCGATGGGTGTGCTCTTCGCCAACCCGGGCGCCCAGGTGGCCTGTATCACCGGTGAAGGCTCCATCCAGATGTGCATCCAGGAGCTTTCCACCTGCAAGCAGTTCGAGCTGCCGGTGAAGATCATCAACCTGAACAACGGCATGCTGGGCATGGTGCGGCAGTGGCAGGAAATGTTCTATTCCAAGCGCTACTCCCAGTCCTACGTCACCTCCATCCCCGATTTCGTCAAGCTGGCCGAGGCCTATGGCCACGTCGGCATGCGCATCGAAAAGCCCGAGGACGTGGAGCCGGCCCTGAAGAAGGCCTTTACCGAATACAAGGACCGCCTGGTATTCATGGACTTCATCATCGACCCCGAAGCCAACGTCTTTCCCATGGTGGCGGCTGGCAAGGGCCTGTCCGAAATGATCCTGTCCGAAGACCTGTGAGCCCGGAGTAGAGAACCATGCGACACATCATTTCCATCCTGCTGGAAAACGAAGCCGGCGCCCTGTCCCGCGTGGCGGGCCTGTTCTCCGCCCGTGGCTACAATATCGAATCCCTCACCGTGGCGCCTACCGAGGATGCCTCCCTGTCCCGCATGACCATCGTTACCACGGGGTCCGAAGATGTGCTGGAACAGATCACCAAACAGCTCAACAAGCTGGTGGACGTGGTCAAGGTGGTGGATCTTTCCGAAGCCGCTCACTCCGAGCGGGAGCTCATGCTCATCAAGGTCCGCGCCACCGGCAAGGACCGCGAGGAGATGAAGCGGATGGCCGACATCTTCCGCGGCCGCATCATCGACGTCACCGATTCGACCTACGTCATCGAGCTGACCGGCACCGGTAACAAACTGGATTCCTTCATCGCCGCCCTTGATGCCGGCCTGATCCTGGAAACCGTGCGTACCGGCGTCTGCGGCATCGGCCGCGGTGACCGTATTCTCAAAGTTTGAAGCAAGCCCTTGAACCCGAAAGGAAAAAAATGAAAGTTTATTACGACAAGGACGCTGACCTCTCCCTCATCAAGGGCAAGAAAGTCACCATCGTCGGCTACGGCTCCCAGGGCCACGCCCACGCCCAGAACCTGAAGGATTCCGGCTGCAAGGTCACCGTTGGCCTGCGCAAGGGCGGTGCCTCCTGGTCCAAGGCCGAAAAGGCCGGCCTCAAGGTGGAAGAGATCGCCAAGGCCGTCAAGGGCGCCGACGTGGTCATGATTCTGCTGCCCGATGAAAACATCCCCGCCGTGTATTACGCCGACGTGGAACCCAACCTGAAGAAGGGCGCCGCCCTGGCCTTCGCTCACGGCTTCAACGTGCATTACAACCAGGTGGTGCCCCGCGAAGATGTGGACGTCATCATGGTTGCCCCCAAGGGCCCCGGTCACACCGTGCGTTCCGAGTACCTGAAGGGCGGCGGCGTGCCTTCCCTGATCGCCGTGTACCAGGACAAGACCGGCAAGGCCAAGGACATCGCCCTCTCCTACGCTGCTGCCAATGGCGGCACCAAGGGCGGCGTGATCGAAACCAACTTCCGTGAAGAAACCGAAACCGACCTCTTCGGCGAACAGGCCGTGCTCTGCGGCGGTGCCGTGGAACTGGTGAAGATGGGCTTCGAAACCCTGGTGGAAGCCGGCTACGCTCCTGAAATGGCCTACTTCGAGTGCCTGCACGAACTGAAGCTGATCGTGGACCTGATGTACGAAGGCGGCATCGCCAACATGAACTACTCCATCTCCAACAACGCGGAGTATGGCGAGTACGTGACCGGCCCCGAAGTCATCAACGAAGAGTCCCGCTACGCCATGCGTGCTGCCCTGAAGCGCATCCAGACTGGCGAATACGCCAAGATGTTCATCCAGGAAGGCAAGACCAACTACCCCAGCATGACCGCCCGCCGTCGTCTGACCGCCGATCATCCCATCGAGCAGGTTGGCGAGAAGCTGCGCGACATGATGCCCTGGATCAAGAAGAACAAGCTGGTGGACCAGTCCAAGAACTAAGACTGGCAAGACGGGGCGCAGCTTCCGGGGCGGCTTCATGCCGATTCCCGGGGCGGCGCCCCGCTTTTCGTTTCATTCTCCGAATTTTTCCATTGCGGCATTGGCCGGCAATGGTTCGCCAACAGCCCAGAGAGCGCGTCCTTGAACAACTATCCCCACCCCATCATTGCCCGCGAAGGCTGGCCCTTCCTGACCATCGCTCTGGTGGCGGCCCTGGCCGGCAGCCTGTTTGCTCCCGCCTACGTGGCCGTGCCCCTGTGGATCATCGCCCTCTTCGTGCTGCAATTTTTCCGCGACCCGGCCCGCAAGATCGCCGGTGGCGCCAAGACCATCGTGGCCCCAGCCGACGGCCGTATCGTTGCCGTGGAAAAGGCCCTGGATCCCTATCTCAACCGTGAAGCGGTGAAGGTCAGTGTCTTCATGAACGTCTTCAACGTGCACTCCAACCGTAGCCCGGTGGATGGTACCGTGCAGCAGAAGTGGTACAACCCCGGTGCTTTCGTGAACGCCGCCCTGGACAAGGCCTCCGTCGAGAACGAGCGCTGCGCCCTGTGGATCAAGACCGCCGACGGCCAGGACGTGACCTCCGTGCAGGTGGCCGGTCTGGTGGCCCGGCGCATCCTCAACTACGTGGATGGTGGCGTGCAACTGGCCCGGGGCCAGCGCTACGGCTTCATCCGCTTTGGTTCCCGAGTGGACGTGTACCTGCCCCTGGATGCCCGCATCAAGGCCAGCATCGGGGAGAAGGTGTATGCTTCCTCCACCGTTCTCGCCGAACTGGCGTAATCCCCTGAGAAAATGCCCGAACTGAAACCCCGCAAGGCCCTTTTCAACCCGGAACTGAAACGCCGGGGCATCTACGTCCTCCCCAACCTGTTCACCACTGCCGCCCTGTTCGCTGGCTTTTTCGCCATCGTCCAGGCCATGAACGGGTTCTACGAGCAGTCCGCTGTGGCCATTTTCGTGGCCATGGTGCTGGACGGGCTGGATGGCCGGGTCGCCCGCCTGACCCGCACCCAGAGCGCTTTTGGTGCCGAGTACGATTCCCTGTCGGACATGGTGTCCTTCGGTGCCGCACCCTCCCTGGTCATCTACGAATGGGCCCTGCGGGACATGGGCAAGCTGGGCTGGATCGCCGCCTTCATCTACTGTGCTGCCGCCGCCCTGCGCCTGGCCCGCTTCAACACCACGCTGGAAGTGATCGACAAGCGCTTCTTCCAGGGGCTGCCCAGTCCGGCCGCTGCCGCCCTGGTGGCCGGTTTCGTCTGGCTGATGCTGGATAACGACATCGCTGGCAGCGACGTGCGGGTGATTGCCTGCGTGCTGACTATCTTTGCCGGCATCTCCATGATCACCAACTGCCGTTTTTCCAGCTTCAAGGACATCAACCTGCGCAAGAGCGTGCCCTTCATCGTGGTGGGCGCCATCGTGCTGGGTTTTGCCCTGGTGACCATGTATCCCCCCGGCGTGCTGTTCGGCCTCTTCGTGGTCTACGCCCTCTCCGGCTACGTGCTGGCGGGCCTCCGCCTGCTGCGGCGCAAGCCCGCCGCCTCCCAGTAAGTCCGCCTGACTAAACCTGGCCCACCGGCGGGAAGCTGACTTCCAGCCGGGTGCCACCCAAGACCGGGGCCTCGTCCAGCCAGACGTCGGCCCCGTGTTGTTTGGCGATTTCCCGCACGATGGCCAACCCCAGGCCGCAACCTTCCGGGTTGTGTTCGCCATTCACCCGATGGAAACGCTCGAAGACCTTTTCCCGGTGTTCTTCAGGAATGCCGGGTCCCGAGTCGTCCACCTGCAGCACTGCGGCACCGTCACGGCAGAACGTGCGCACGGTGATGCTGCCGGGGGCCGGGGTGTAGTGGATGGCGTTGTCGATCAGGTTGCTCAGCAACTCCTCCAGCAGGAGCGGGTGACCCAGCATCGGGGCCGGTGCCAGGTCGAAGCCCAGGTCGATGCCCTTTTCCAGGGCCAGGGGGTGCCAGATTTCAGCGCACTGATGCACCACCATCATCAAATCCACCGCCTTGGTGGTATCGCCGCTGCGCGGCTCTGCCCGGGCCAGGGCCAGCAGCTGGCGGGCCAGGTGGGTGAGGCGCCGGGTGGCAGTGAGAATGCGCTCCAACTCCGGTCGCAGGGCCGACTGGTTGCTGGCGGTGCCCTTGTCGAGTGCCCGCAGGGCCAGTTCCGCCTGGGCCTGCAGGGCGGCCAGGGGCGTGCGCAGCTGGTGGGCGGCGTCGGAAACGAAATTGCGCTGGGCCGAAAGGGAGCCTTCGAGACGTCCCAGCAGATGGTTCAGTTCTTCCACCAGGGGTGCGATTTCCTCTGGCACCCGGTCGGATGAAACGGGGCTCAGATCCTTGGGTGAGCGCTGGGAAAGCTGTTCCCGCAAGTCTTCCACCGGCTTCAGTCCGTGGCGGATGCCGAGCCAACCCAGGCCCAGGGTGGCGGCCACCAGCAGCAGCTCCGGCAGCAGCATGGAGGTGAGGATTTCCCGTACCAGATTGTCCCGCTTGGTCTGGGTTTCCGCTGCCAGCACCAGCATGGGGATGCCTTCGTGCAGGACGAAGAGGGCGGCGACCCGCACTTCCTTGCCCTGAAACCAGCCGTCGTAATACAGGCGGCCTTCTTCCGGCAACAGGCGGGGCGGGCGGGGCAGCCCCCGGTGGCCGCCGACGGATTCACCCTGGGGGCCGATGACTTCATAGAAGACGTTGTCGTAGCGGTCAGTGAGCAGGATTTCCTGGGCCTGGGCGGGCAGGTTGAGCACCGGGTGGCCGGAGACGACGCGAATCTGCCCCGACAGGGCCAGGGCCGTGTCCAGCAGGGCCCGGTCGTAGGCCCAGGTAGCCGAGCGCAGGGCGATGCCATAGGCCGTCAGGGCGCCTGCCGCCACCAGCGTTAGCATCGCCGGCAGCAGCCAGGTTAGCAGCAGGCGGCGCAGGCTAGGCCGGCGGGGGTTCGTCGCCATGGCTGCCGGCCTCGTCTTCCTTGGGTTTTTCCAGGTAGTAGCCGAGGCCCCGCACGGTGCGGATGGAAATACCCCCCGTCTCCAGCTTCACCCGCAGCCGGGAGATGAACTTCTCGATGGCATTGGGGGTGATGTCCTCGTCCCAGCTGTAGAGGGACTGCATGATCTGTTCCTTGCTGACGATGCGGTTGGCGCGGCTGGCGAGGAACTCCAGGGCCGCCCATTCCCGGGCCGTCAGGTCCAGGGGCTCCTCCCCCAGCCAGGCCCGCTTGCCTACCGTGTCGAGGCGCAGCTTGCCCAGGCGCAGCTCCGGCTCGGGCTGGGTGCGGCCGCGGCGGATCAGGGCCCGGGCCCGGGCCTCCAGCTCCGTCAGGGCCACTGGCTTGACCAGGTAGTCGTCGGCCCCCAGGTCCAGCAGGCGCACCCGCTCTTCCAGGGCTTCCCGGGCCGAGAGGATGAGTACCGGCACCGGCTGCCGCCGCCCCCGCAGGCGTTGCAGCACTTCGCTGCCCTCCAGGCCGGGCAGGCCCAGGTCCAGGATCGCCAAGTCGTAGTTCTGGTCGGCCAGCCAGGCATCGGCCTGCTTGCCGTCCCGCGTCCAGTCCGTGACATAGCCGGATTGGCGCAGGGCCTTCACCAGGCCGTCGGCCAGGAGTTCATCGTCTTCCACCAGGAGAATGCGCATGGGGCGTCAGTAGTTGGTCAGTGAGGGTCAATACGATACCAGCCTCACCTGCTACGAGAAACCCGGTCCAAGCCGATGCTGCGCGCCCACATGTTCCTCCTGGCCTGCCTTGCCCTGTTTTCCGGGGCCGCCATGGCGGCCTCTCCCGCTCCTGCTGCGGCCGATCTCGATCTGGCCACTGCCGAAAGCCTCTGGCAACGCCACAACCGGGAAGTCCGCCTGGCCCGGGAAGGTGTGGCGGCGGCCGAGGCCGACAGCGTGGCGGCCGGCCAGGCCCCCAACCCCCAGTTCAGTATTTCCACTTCCTCCATCAACCCCCGCACGGGCATCGGTGGCGGCTCCCTGAGCCAGAAGCGGGTGGATTCCGTACTGCGCCTGGAGCAGCTGGTGGAACGCGGCGACAAGCGGGAGCTGCGCCAGCAGGTGGCCGGTGCCATGGTCGAAGCCGCCGGTCGCGGCCTGGCCGATGTGCAGCGCCAGAGCCTGCTGCAATTGCGGGCGGCCTACTGGGAACTGCGCCTGGCCCAGGAACGTCAGGCCATCGCCGAGGAAAGCGCCGGTCTCTTCCGTCGTAGCGTGCGGGCGGCAGAGCAGCGCCTCAAGGTGGGCGACGTGGCCGGCACCGAAGTGGCCCGCCTGCGCATCGAGGCCGGCCGAGCCGAAAACGAAGCCCGGGGCGCCCAGGCCGACCTGGAACGTGCCCGTGTGAACCTGGCCTACCTCATCGGCAAGGAACAGGAAGCCGACGGCCTGCGGGCCAGCGAGCCCTGGCCGGCCCTGGAAGGGGCCGTCATGGACAGCAGCGGCGCCCAGGCCCCAACCGACGTTCGCCCCGACGTGCAGGCTGCCCGGGCCCGGGTGCAGGCCGCCGAAGCCGCCCGGGAACTGGCCCGGGCCTCTCGTACCCGGGACGTGGCGGTGGGCGTGCAGTTCGAGCATTACCCCCCGGGCAACGATTCCCCCAACAACACCTATGGCGTCAGTCTGAGCGTGCCCCTTTTCGTACGCCATGCCTACGAGGGCGAAATCGCCCGGGCCGAAGCCGATCTGCTGGGTGCGCGCATCCAGGAAGAGCAGGTACGGGCCCTGGCCCAGGGCGAAACCGCCCAGGCCGCCTCCCTGCTGCGGGCCGCCGTGGAGCGTCGCCGACAGCTGGAATCGGGGCTCCTGGCCGATGCCGAGCGGGTCGCCACCGCCACCGAATTTGCCTATGTACGGGGCGCCCTGGGCCTGCTGGAGCTGCTGGATGCCCGCCGCACCCTGCGTGCCGTCCGTCTCGATGCCGCCGCCCTGCGTGCCGACCATGCCAAGGCCCTGGCCGCCTGGCAGGCCGCCCTGGGGCATTAGGCCCCGGAATTCTGAGGAAATGTTTGTGAAAACCCTGCGCCTTCCGCCCAAGAAAAACCTGGCCATTGCCATCGGTGTGCTCGGCTTCGGCCTGGCCCTGGCCCTCTTCCTGCGCCAGCCGGTGCCGGCTGCCGGCCCCCAGGAGCCGGTGCGCCCCGCCGTCAATTCGAATCAGAGCATCAGCTTCCCCGCCGGTGCCCCCCAACTGGCCTACCTGCGTATCGAAGCTGCGCCGGAACTGCCGGTGCCCCTGCTGGAGCCCCTCACCGGCCGGGTGGCCTATGACGACAACCGCACTGCCCGTATTTTCGCCCCAGTGGCCGGCCGGGTATTGAAAGTGCTGGCCCAGGCCGGTGATACGGTAAAGGCCGGCCAGCCCCTGCTGGCCCTGGATGTGCCTGACTACGCCGACCTCGGCAAGGCCTCGTCGGACCGGGATACCAAGCGCTCGGCCCTGGAGCGCAGCAAGGCCCTCTATGAACTGGAGGTGGTGGCCAAGAAAGACCTGGAAGCGGCCCAGAACGACTACCGGGCGGCGGAGGCCGAGGTGGCCCGCGTCCGGGCTCGCCTGCGCAATCTGTCGCCCCTGCCCGGTGATGCCGGCTTTGCCCTGCGCACGCCCCTGGCCGGCATCGTCACCGAACGTCAGGCCGCTCCCGGCAGCGAAGTGCGGCCCGATGCCGACCAGCCCCTGTTCGTCGTCAGCGACCCCCGCCAGCTCTGGGTCATCGCCGAACTGACGGAGAAGGACCTGGGCAAGTTGCGGGTCGGCCAGGTGGTTTCTGTGGGGGTGGACGCCTATCCGGACCGGCGTTTCCCCGGCACCGTGGAAGCCATTGGCGACGTGCTGGATGCCCAGTCCCGCCGGGTGCCAGTACGTTGCGCCGTGGCCAATCCGGAACGCCTGCTGAAGCCGGAAATGTTCGCCCGCATCATTCCCGAGAATCCCGACCGCCGTCTGCCCCGGGTGCCCAACACCGCCTTGGTGACCGAGGGCCTGCACACCTACCTCTTCGTTGAGAGTGAGCCCGGCGTGGTGGCCCGGCGGGAGGTCACCCTGGCCTTCCGTGGCCACGACAGCAGCTTCATCGAGACGGGCCTGAAGGCCGGGGAGCGGGTGGTCACCGCCGGCGCCCTGCTGCTCAACGCCGAACTGGCCGGGAACTGAGCCCATGCTGGAACGCCTGGTTACCTTTGCCCTGGCCCAGCGCCTCTTCGTCATTGTCGGCGTGCTGGTGCTGCTGGCCGCCGGCGGCTACGCGGTGATGAACCTGCCCATCGAGGCCTTCCCCGACGTGCAGGACGTGCAGGTGAATATCGTCACCCAGGCCCCGGGCCTGGCGCCGGAGGAGGTGGAACGCAGCATTTCCCTGCCCATCGAGCGGGAAATGAACGGGGTGCCGCGCATGACCCAGCTGCGCTCCGTCTCCATCACCGGCCTCTCCATCGTCACCCTGACCTTTGCCGACAATACTGACGACTACTTCGCCCGCCAGCAGGTGACGGAGAAGCTGCAGAACGTCGTTTTGCCTCCCGGCGCCCAGCCCGGGCTGGCGCCCCTCACCACGGCGGTGGGGGAAATCTACCGCTACGTCTTCGAAGCCCCTGCCGACATGCCCATGCACGAAGTGCGGGCGCTGCAGGACTGGGTGGTGCGGCCCGCCCTGCGCCGGGTCACCGGGGTGGCCGACGTGGTCAGCTTCGGCGGTGCGGTGAAGGAATACCAGGTGCGGGTCGATCCGGCCCGCCTGCGCAAGTACAAGATCAGCATCGACCAGCTCACCCAGGCCCTGGCCAGCAATAACGCCAATGCCGGCGGCGGCGCCTTGCGGCGCGGCGACGAGGCCCTGGTGGTGCGCTCCATCGGCCTGCTCGGCAAGGTGGAAGACATCGCCCGGGTCACCGTGGCGGTGCGGGACGGCAAGCCCATCCTGGTGCAGGACGTGGCCCGGGTGGAAATCGGCCCCCGTACCCGTTCCGGCATCGTCTCCTTCAACGAGCGGGACGACGTGGTCCAGGGCATCGTACAGATGAGCAAGGGGCAGAACGCCATCAAGGTTTCCGCCGCCCTCAAGGAAGAAGTGGAGCGCCTGGCCGCCAAGCTGCCGCCGGGGGTCAAGCTGGTGCCCATCTACGACCGGGTGGAGCTGGTCAAACACACCGTCCATACGGTCAGCGAGAACCTGCTGGTGGGCGCCTTCCTGGTGGTGGGCATCCTCATCCTCTTCCTGCGCTCCTGGTTTGCTGCCGCCGTGGTGGCGGTGGTCATTCCCCTCTCCCTGCTCACCGCCTTCGTCATGATGCATACCAAGGGGGTGGCGGCCAATCTCATCTCCCTGGGCGCCGTGGACTTCGGCATCATCATCGACGGCGCCGTGGTGCTGGTGGAGGCCCTCATGGTGCGGCTGGCCGTGGCCAGCCAGGACAACAACCCCATGCACGGCACCCTGCAGTGGCGCATGTTGACCCTCAAGCACACTGCCATCGAGATGGGGCACCCGATCATTTTCTCCAAGGCCATCATCATCCTGGCCTTCCTGCCCATCTTCACCTTCGAGCGGGTGGAGGGAAAAATCTTTTCCCCCATGGCCTACACCCTCTCCTTCGCCATCTTCGGCGCCATTCTCCTGACCCTGACCCTGACACCGGCCCTGACTTCCTTCTACCTGAAGAAGCACAACCTGGCGGAAAAGCATCTGGACTGGATGCACCGCCTGCAGGAGCGTTACCGGGACCTGATGCAGTGGGCTGACGGCCGGCGGCGCCAGATCGTCGCTGGCTCCGCTGCGGCCCTGGTACTCTCCCTGGCCCTGGTGCCCCAGCTCGGCAGCGAATTTCTGCCCAAACTGGACGAAGGCAACATCTGGCTGACCATCACCCTGCCGCCCGCCACCAACTTGGGCAAGACCAAGGAGATCGAGCAGGAGGTGCGGCGCATCCTCATGTCCTATCCGGAAGTGAGCAAGGTCATCGCCCACGTCGGCCGGCCCGATGACGGCACGGACCCGAAGGGGCCCAACAACATGGAAATCCTGGCCGATCTCAAGCCCCATGGTGATTGGCGCTTCTCCAGCAAGGAGGCCCTGATTGCCGACATGAGCCAGAAGATTCGCAGCATTCCCGGCGTGCCCACCAACTTCTCCCAGGTCATCGAGGACAACGTGCAGGAATCCATTTCCGGCGTGAAGGGTGAAATCGCCGTGAAAATCTTCGGCCCCGACCTGGATATCCTGGAAGACAAGGCGGAACAGGTGGTGGGGGTGCTCAGCGCCATCCACGGCGCCGCCGACGTGGCCGCCATCAAGGTCAGCGGCCAGACCGAGCTGGACATCACCCTGGATCGGGAACGCATGGCCCGCTACGGCGTGAGCGCCCAGGATGTGAATGCCACCGTGCAGACCGCCCTGGCCGGCAGCGCCGCCTCCGTTTTCTACGACGGCGACCGGCGTTTCGATATCGTGGTGCGCCTGGAGAAGGAATATCGGGACGCGGTGGATGACGTGGGCGAACTGCCCATCGCCCTGCCCCAGAGCGACCACCCGGCCCTGGCCGACCCCGGCACCATTCCCCTGGCCGCCATCGCCAATGTGGAAGTGCGCCAGGGGCCGGCCCGCATCGCCCGGGAGGCCGGCGGCCGCTATGTGGCGGTGAAGGCCAAC
The DNA here is from genome assembly GCF_003112695.1 of Azospira sp. I13. Classification (GTDB taxonomy): domain Bacteria; phylum Pseudomonadota; class Gammaproteobacteria; order Burkholderiales; family Rhodocyclaceae; genus Azospira. The sequence continues at coordinate 333,542 of NZ_BFBP01000002.1, read as the reverse complement.
CTGCTGGGCCGGGACCAGGGCAGCTTCGTCAAGGAAGCCATGGCCAAGGTCAAGGAGAAGGTCCACCTGCCCGGCGGCTACAGCATGACCTGGGGCGGCCAGTTCGAGAACCAGCAGCGGGCCACCAAGCGCCTGGCAGTGATCGTGCCCCTCTCGGTGCTGGGTATTTTCGTGCTGCTCTTCTGGGCCTTCCGTTCCATGCGCTTCGCCTTGCTGGTGCTGGGCATGGTGCCCTTCACCTGGGTCGGCGGCATCCTCGGCCTGGCCGCCGCCGGGCTGCACATGTCGGTCTCTGCCGCCGTCGGCTTCATTGCGGTGGCCGGCATCTCCGTGCAGAACGGGGTGATCATGGTGGAGCAGTTCCTCGAAGGCGTGCGCAATGGCCAGAGCGTTGCCGAATCGGTGCGGGAAGGCGCCGTCGGCCGCCTGCGCCCGATCCTCATGACCGCCCTGATGGCCGGCCTGGGCCTCCTGCCGGCGGCCCTTTCCCACAGCATTGGCTCCGAGACCCAGCGCCCCTTTGCCGTGGTCATCGTCGGCGGCATCGTCTCCGCCACCATCTTCACCCTGATCCTCCTGCCGCTCCTCTTCCCCGCCCTCTGCAAGACCCAGGAGAACTGACGACTGGCAGGCACCGCCAAGCCCCAGGGAAGCCATCGGGACGCCCTGCTCCGCCGAACCCGGTGGGGCAGGGCGTTCTTTCTTGCGTGCCGGCCATGCCGTTTCCCCCGCCCGGTGCGCTAGAATTCCTTCCCCTGCGCAAATCATTCCCGTGGCGGCAGATTCCGGAGAGAGACCATGAAACAGCAGCTGATCATTTTTGATACCACCCTGCGCGACGGCGAGCAGAGCCCCGGCGCTTCCATGACCAAGGAAGAGAAGCTGCGGGTGGCCCGCCAGCTGGAGCGGATGCGGGTGGATGTGATCGAGGCCGGCTTCGCGGCGGCCTCTCCCGGCGATTTCGACGCCATCCACAGCATTGCCGAGGCCATCAAGGATTCCACCGTCTGTTCCCTGGCCCGGGCCAACGAGAACGACATCCGCCGTGCCGGCGAGGCCATCAAACCGGCCAACCGGGGTCGCATTCACACCTTCATTGCCACCAGCCCGATCCACATGGAGAAGAAGCTGCGCATGAGCCCGGACCAGGTGGTGGCCCAGGCCGTCAAGGCCATCGGCTGGGCGCGGGAATACACCAACGATGTGGAATTCTCCGCCGAGGATGCGGGCCGTTCCGAGCTGGATTTCCTCTGCCGCATCTTCGAAGAAGTGATCAAGGCCGGCGCCACCACCATCAACGTGCCCGACACCGTAGGCTATAACCTGCCCAGCCAGTTCGCCGAGACCATCCGCCAACTGATCGAGCGGGTGCCCGGCGCCGACAAGGTGGTGTGGTCCGTGCATTGCCACAACGACCTGGGCCTGGCCGTGGCCAATTCCCTGGCGGCCGTGCAGGTAGGGGCGCGTCAGGTGGAGTGCACCATCAACGGTCTGGGCGAGCGGGCCGGCAATGCCTCCCTGGAAGAGGTCGTCATGGCCATTCGCACCCGGGGCGACATCTTCCCGGTGGAAACTCGCATCGACACGACCCAGATCGTGCCGGCCTCCAAGCTGGTCTCCCAGATCACCGGCTACCCGGTGCAGCCGAACAAGGCCATCGTCGGCGCCAACGCCTTTGCCCACGAATCCGGCATCCACCAGGATGGCGTGCTGAAGCACCGGGAAACCTACGAGATCATGCGGGCCGAAGACGTGGGCTGGACCCAGAACAAGCTGGTGCTGGGCAAGCACTCCGGCCGCAACGCCTTCAAGACCCGTCTGTCGGAGCTGGGTATCGAGCTGGCCAGCGAAGAGGCCCTGAATGCGGCCTTTGCCCGCTTCAAGGAGCTGGCGGACAAGAAGCACGAGATTTTCGACGAGGACCTGCAGGCCCTGGTCTCCGACGAGACCGTGACGCCGGAGGAGGAGCACTACAAGCTGGTGTATTCCCAGGTCTGCTCCGAAACCGGGGAAACCCCCGACGCCGCCGTCACCCTGGCCGTCGGCGGTGCCGAGCGCAAAGCGGCCTCCCAGGGCAGTGGCCCGGTGGATGCGGCGTTCAAGGCCATCGAGCAGATCGCCGGTAGCGGTGCCGAATTGCTGCTGTATTCGGTCAACGCCATCACCACCGGCACCGATGCCCAGGGCGAAGTCACCGTGCGTCTGGCCAAGGGCGGGCGCATCGTCAATGGCCAGGGGGCGGATACGGATATCGTCATCGCTTCGGCCAAGGCTTATCTCAACGCCCTCAACAAGCTCCATTCCTCCCTGGAAAAGCTCAATCCCCAGGGCAATATCTAAGGGGCGGTGATCTCATCCCGGTGCGGCCTGCCGCGCCGGAGGTGGCCTAAGCGTTGAAGGGGGCGTCGCCCGTAACGGTGGTTATGCCTTGTAAACGTAAGCGGGGCGCGGACATGTCTGACATGCCGCGCCCCGCTTGCTTCTCCGAGGTGCTTCGATGGAGATCGGCGTCCCTATTGCTTCTCAGGGCTGCCTTCGGCTTCTGCCAGCTGCCGCTGGCGGGAGGGGCGGGTGAGGCGGGCGTAGGCCACCACGGTGCCGAAGAAGGCCAGGGCGAGGAGGGTTTCCAGCACCGCCAGCCTCTGGGCCAGGCCCTGGTCGGACGTGGCGCGGACGCTGCCTTCGGCCAGGTAGAAGAGGATGAAGAGGGCGCTCCACTGGTAGGTGTAGCGCCGGCCCCTGAGAATGCCAAAGAGGGGCGGCAGCAGAAAAACGGCCTTCAAAGCCAGCCAGGAGCCGCCAGGTTTGAGGGGGGCGAGCCACAGTTCCCAGGCCAGGCAGAGGAAGATCAGGGCGATCAGGCAGGTGCTGGCGGCGAGGACGAGGCGTTTTTCCATGGCAGGGCTTTCATACAGGGTCGGCTATTATAGCGGCGATCATCTGCCGGGCTGCCTGCCCGGCCCTTCCATTCTTTGCCAGCCATGGAGCCTATGGCCAGACGACGTAACCATTCCCGGGGCACCCTGATCAGCGAAATGGTGGGGCGCTTCCGGGAGGAACGCTTTCCCCAGATCGCCGCCAGCCTCGCCTACACCACCCTGCTTTCCCTGGTGCCGCTGGTGGGGCTGATCGTCGGCGTGTTGTCCGACCTGCCTTTCTTTCCCCTCATCCTCGACCAGGTGAATACCTTCCTCGTCAGCAACCTGCTGCCGGACAAGGCGGGGGTGGTGATCGCCAAATACACCCTGATGTTCTCCCACAAGGTGGATCGGCTGACCTGGATCGGCATCATGGTGCTGGCCGGTACGGCCCTGGTGCTGATGCTGACCATCGAGCGCACTTTCAATCACGTCTGGCAGGTGGACGTCTCCCGTTCCCCGGGCCACCGCCTGCGGCTCTATCTGGTCATCGCCCTGCTGGGCCCCTTGGTGCTGGGGGCGGTGTTTGGCGTCACGTCCTACGTGGTGACTGCCTCCCTGGGGCTGTTCAACGAATCCCAGTGGGTGCGCAATGTCCTGTTGAAGATCCTGTCAGCCGTACTGCTGGGGGGGTTCTTCGCCTTCCTCTACTACGCGGTGCCCAATGTCCGGGTGCGCCTGGGTCATGCCCTGTGGGGCGGGGCCTTCGCCGCCCTGGCCATTACCGTGATGCAGCGCGGCTTTGAGTTCTACCTGGCCAAGGTGCCGTCCTATACCCTGATCTACGGCGCCTTTGCCGCCGTGCCGATCTTCCTCATGTGGCTGTACCTGTCCTGGCTGGTGGTGCTGATCGGCGGGCTGCTGGCGGCCACCCTGCACCGCCGCAACCCCGCCCAGGGCGCTTAGCCGGGGTTGTTTTCCGGCTCGGTGGCGAAGATTTCCACCCGGCCGGTCTGCTCTTCCAGGGCGGTGGTGCGGACTTCGCGGATTTCCAGGTTGTCCCGCTCCACCAGGAGTACCAGGTGCCCTTCGTGACCGGCCAGGAGGCCGGCCGGGATGACCAGGGAATCGTGGGGGCGCAGGCCCGGAATGGCCGGCAGGATGGCCACGTGGGGGTGGGCGCTGGCATTTTCCCCCGGCAGGGCCAGGGTGGCCGGCAGGGCCTGGGGGGCCAGGATTTGCAGGCCGATTTCCAGGTGTTCAGGATTTTCCGAGAGGGCCCAGCGGACGATGCAGGTCTGCCAGTGCTTGCGGCCGGGCGGGTGGCTTTCCGGCTTGAGGGCGACGATGTCACCCACTTCCAGCCGGTCCGCAGCGCCCGAGAGGTGCATTAGGGCGTAACCATCCGGGCTTTCGTTGGTGATCATCCAGGAGGAGCCGTCGTCCTCCTCCAGCAGGTGGCCGCGCAGCAGCTGGGTCAGGGGCTCCAGGCCGGCATGGAGATTGACCCGGTAGCTCTGGCGCCGGCGGGGGAAACGGCGGCGGGCCGGGTTGCCCCAGAAGCGCACGATACGCCGCAAAACGCTGCGTCCGGCCAGGGTGCCGGCGAACTCTGGCAGGTCCAGGGTCTCAGGCGTGCCCTTGGCGCTGTCCAGGGATTGCAGGCGGCGTTCGAGAAAATAGGCCAGGCCGTCGCAGGAGAACCACAGCACGGGGGTTTCTGGCGGGGGCAGGCGGCGGGCCAGGGCGATGGCCGGCGTGTCCCGGGTCGGGTCGATCCAGAACAGGCCGTGGTGACGCTCGTCGGTGGCGCTGAGGAATTCCAGGCGGCGGCCGTGCCGGGCGGCGATGTCGGCAATGAACTGCAGTTCCCGGGCGGCGAAGGAGGCCGGCTGGGCGCAGGCCAGGAGCAGGGCGGCGGCGTATTCCAGAACAATGCTGTTGCAGGGCTCGGGCTGGGGGCGGAATTCCTCCACCCCGCGCTGCCGGGCCATGCCGAAGGTGCGGTGGGTCATCTCCCAGATGCCGACCGCCGCCGGGGCGGCTACCAGGGCGCTGATGAAGAGGTGGCGTTGCAGCAGGTGCTGGGCTCGCCAGAGGGCGATTTCCGGCGGCTGGCGCAGGCCCTTGACCATGTGCTCTTCCACCTGGTCTTCCACGCTGGTCAGGAAATCCCGGGCCAGGTGTTCGAGCAGGTCCTGGGCCGCCTTGAGCAGCGCCCGCACCTTGCGCGGTAGTGGCAGGCCGGCTTCGCTCAGGCGGGGCACCAGCTCATTCACCGCCAGCAGGGTGCGCTCGTGGATCAGGTCCAGGGCCTTGTGCCGTTGCTGGCCGCTGGCGGCCAGATCCTCCAGGGCCAGCAGATGGCCCTTCAGGGTGTTCAATTCCTGCTGCAGGTCTTCGGAGGCGGGCAGGGCCAGCCACTCGATGATGGCGCTGACGCCAATGGGCGAGGTGGAGCTGTCGGCAGAGGTCGGCGGCGTGTCGCTCATGGCGCGGGCAGGCGGGCGGAAAGGTTGGCGGATTATAGCCTGAGGGCTCTGCCGAGGTCCTTGCCGCCTGTCGGCCCAGAGGGGCTTTCCATTACCCGGTCAGGTCAGTTACTGCCCCAGGAGCCGGCAGGGGAGGGGCGGGCAGCGGGGCGTATGGCGGAGTGGCAGCGGTGAAGTGGCGCCGAGCGCGCCAGCTACGAAAGCAGGAGCTTGTTTTAGTGCTTGTTTTGTCGCGATTTATTGTTATAATCTTGCCCTTTTTCTGATTTCGGAAGAGAACAACGATGGTTGTCATTCGCCTTGCCCGTGGCGGCGCCAAGAAGCGCCCCTTCTACAACATGGTGGTTACCGATTCCCGTAACCGTCGCGACGGCCGTTTTGTCGAGCGCGTGGGTTTCTACAACCCCGTGGCTTCCGGCAATGCCGATAGCCTGGTGGTCAAGATGGACCGCCTGACCTACTGGACCGACAACGGCGCCCAGCTGTCCCCCACCGTCGCCCGTCTGGTCAAGCAGTTCGCTGCCAAGGCCGCTTAATTCAGCGTGACGGCTGCTGACACCAACCCGCTCATCGTCCTGGGGAAGATCACCGTCCCCTACGGTATCCAGGGCTGGGTCAGGATTCACCCCTTCGCCGACGATCCCCTCGCCTGGGCCAAGATGCCCCAGTGGTGGGTGGCAGCGGAGAAGGGGGATGGGGCAGCTGATGCGCCTTTGGCGCAGTGGCGTCCCTGCAAGGTAAAGCAATGCCGCTGGCACGGAGACGGGCTGGTGGCGCAGCTTGACGGCGTCCCCGACCGGAATGCCGCCGAAGCCCTGCAAGGGTTTCTGGTGGGCGCCCCGCGGGAAGCCCTGCCGGCAACGGCAGATGATGAGTTTTACTGGGTCGATCTGGTCGGCCTGGATGTGGTCAATACCCGTGACGAAAAGCTGGGCCAGGTGGCTGGGCTGATCGAAACCGGGGCCAACGACGTGCTGCGCGTCGCCAGCGAGGACGGAGAGGAGCGCTTGTTGCCCTTCGTCGCCGCAGTGGTGCTGGCAGTGGAAAAGGATGCGCACCGTATCCGCGTCGATTGGGAAAAAGACTGGTGATGCTTCGGCCAGGAAGGGCGTGACGATGCGGTTTGACGTCATTACCCTGTTTCCGGAAATGCTTGCTGCCCTCACCCGCTTCGGCATCAGTCGCCGGGCGCTGGAGGATGGCCGCTGGCACCTGGGAACCTGGAATCCCCGGGATTTCACCGAGAACAACTACCGTACCGTGGACGATCGCCCCTATGGCGGCGGTCCCGGCATGGTGATGCTGCCGGAACCCCTGGAAAAGGCCATCACGGCCGCCCGGGAATCACAGCAGCAGGCCGGCGTGGCTCAGCCGCGGGTGATCTACCTGTCGCCCCAGGGTAAGGCCCTGACCCATCAACGGGTCATGGAACTGTCCCAGGAAGCGGGGTTGATCCTGCTCTGCGGCCGCTACGAAGGTGTGGATGAGCGTCTGATCGAACGCTGCGTCGATGAAGAAATCTCGATCGGGGACTTCGTGCTCTCCGGAGGCGAAATCCCGGCCATGGCCCTGATGGATGCCGTGGTGCGGCAGTTGCCTGGCGTGCTTAACGATGCCGCCTCGGCCGAGCAGGACTCCTTCGTCGATGGCCTGCTGGACTGCCCCCATTACACCCGGCCCGAAGTTTATGAAGGAATGCCGGTGCCGCCGGTGCTGTTTTCCGGCCACCACAACAATATTCGCCGCTGGCGGCTCAAGCAGTCGCTGGCACGAACCCGGGAGCGTCGCCCGGAGTTGTACGCCAAATGGCTGACGCAACAGACCGAAGGTGGCAAGAAGCTGCCCAAGGAAATTACGCAACTCCTCGGCGAACTTGAAAAAGAAGCGCAAGCGGAGCAATGCGGTGAGATGAAAAGCAGCACTCAACTTTAGGAAGTCCTCACATGAACCTGATTGCACAACTGGAACAAGAAGAAATCGCCCGCCTGACCGCTGGCAAGACCATCCCCACCTTCGCCCCCGGCGATACCGTGGTGGTGGGTGTGAATGTCGTTGAAGGTACCCGCAAGCGGGTCCAGGCTTACGAAGGCGTGGTTATCGCCAAGCGTAACCGTGGCCTGAACTCTGCCTTCACCGTGCGCAAGATTTCCTCCGGCGAAGGTGTGGAGCGTACTTTCCAGCTCTACTCCCCCCTGATCGCTTCCATCGAAGTGAAGCGTCGTGGTGACGTGCGTCGTGCCAAGCTGTACTACCTGCGTCAGCGCTCCGGCAAGTCCGCTCGCATCAAGGAAAAGCTGGAACTCAAGCGCGGCTAATCGCTTTAGCTGCTGCAATGAAAAGGGCGCCGCAAGGCGCCCTTTTTTTGTGCCCGGGAGGCGAGGGTAGGGAGAGGGTGGTTGGTGCGCCAGAACGACTGTTGGGGCATCTGGGCGTCCCGTCTAACGTCCTGCTGATGCCTTCCCCGGCGTGGCGGCCCGCATTCGCTACCGTCTACGTACCGGCCTGTTTGCGCTTCTTGCTCCAAGGGCATTTCTTGCACCCTTTCTTGCAGCATTTGCCAGCCATGAACTCTCCTTGTGGATGGCCCGGCGAAGAGGACGGGCTTTCCGATTGGTGGAGAGAATTCAGGAATGGTTCTCAACAATGCGGCAATTTACACGTCAGCTCGCTTGTCCTTTTCGATCAGGGCGTAGGCGGAGTGGTTGTGGATGGATTCGAAATTTTCCGATTCCACCACGTAGTGGTCGATGCGGGCATCGGCATCGAGGCGGGCGGCCACATCCCGCACCATGTCTTCGACGAACTTGGGGTTGTCGTAGGCCCGTTCGGTGACGTACTTCTCGTCCGGCCGCTTGAGCAGGCCGTAAAGCTCGCAGGAGGCCTGGGCCTCCACCATCTGGATGAGGTCCTCGATCCAGACGAAGGCGTTGAGCTGGGCGGTGACAGTGACGTGGGAACGCTGGTTGTGGGCGCCGTAGGCGCTGATTTCCTTGGAGCAGGGGCAGAGGCTAGTGACCGGTACCAGGACCCGCACGGTGGAGCGGATGCGGCCACCGTCGATGTCGCCGATAAAGGTGACGTCGTAGTCCATCAAGCTGGGCACGCCGGAAACCGGCGCCGTTTTGCTGATGAAGTAGGGGAAGCGCATCTCGATCTGGCCGGTCTTCGCCTCCAGCCGGGCCACCATGGCCTCGAGCATGGCAGGGAAAGATTCCACCGAGATTTCCCGCTCGTGGCTGTTGAGAATCTCGACGAAGCGCGACATGTGGGTGCCCTTGAAGTTGTGGGGCAGGCCGACGGTCATGTTGAAGTTGGCCACCGTATGGCGCACGTCGCCGCTCTTGTCGCGGATTTTTACCGGATGGCGGATGTCCTTGATGCCCACCTTGTCGATGGGGATGCGGCGCGTGTCTTCGCTGTTCTGGATGTCGGGGATGGGCGCGGTGGACATGGTGTGCATTCCTGGTGGCGCTCCGCCGGGACCCCGGGCGCAACGGCAGGCGGGCGGCGGAGGCGGGTGTGGCGGGGTGCGTGGGTGGTCGGAGCCGCTCAGGCGGCGAGGCGGGCCTGGATGCGGGCAATGATGCCGGCGGTGTCCAAGCCCAGCTCGGCCAGCAGCCGGTGCTGGTCGCCGTGGTCGATGAAGCGGTCAGGCAGGCCCAGGCGCAGCAGGGGAACGTTCAGGCCCATTTCCTCCAGGGCCCGGGAAACTTCGCTGCCGGCGCCACCGATCAGGGCATTCTCTTCGATACTCACCAGCAGGCGATGGTTCCGCGCCAGTTCGGCCAGCAGTTCCCGATCCAGAGGCTTGATGAAGCGCATGTTGGCCACCGTGGCATCCAGGGCCTCGCCCGCCTCCAGGGCCGGCGTCACCATGCTGCCGAAGGCCAGCAGGGCCACCTCCTTGCCTTGGCGGCGCAGTTCGCCCTTGCCCACCGGCAGCGGGGTCAGCGCCGCTTCCGGCGTCACGCCGCTGCCGCCGCCGCGGGGATAGCGCACTGCGCTGGGGCCGTCGATGCCCATGGCGGTGGTCAGCATCTTGCGGCACTCGTCCTCGTCCGCCGGCGCCATCACCACCAGGTTGGGGATGCAGGTCATGAAGGAGAGGTCGAAGGCGCCGTGGTGGGTGGCTCCGTCGGCGCCCACCAGGCCGCCCCGGTCGATGGCGAAGACCACCGGCAGGTTCTGCAAAGCCACGTCGTGCACCAGCTGGTCGTAGCCCCGTTGCAGGAAGGTGGAGTAGATCGCCACCACCGGCTTCAGGCCTTCGCAGGCCAGGCCGGCGGCGAAGGTGACGGCGTGCTGTTCGGCGATGCCGACATCGAAATAGCGTTCCGGGTACAGCTCGGCAAAGCGCACCAGGCCGGAGCCCTCGCCCATGGCCGGGGTGATGCCCACCAGGCGCGGCTCGGCGGCCGCCATGTCGCACAGCCAGTCGGAGAAGACCTGGGTGTAGGTCAGTTTGCCGCCGCCCTTGCCGCTCTGGATGCCAACTTCGGGCTGGAACTTGGAGACGCCGTGATACAGCACCGGGTCCGCCTCGGCCAGCTTGTAGCCCTGGCCCTTCTTGGTGATGACGTGGAGGAACTGGGGTCCCTTGAGACCCTTCAGGTTCTGCAGGGTGGGCACCAGGGCGTCCAGGTCGTGGCCGTCGATGGGGCCGATGTAGTTGAAGCCCAGCTCCTCGAACAGGGTGCCCGGGGTGAGCATGCCCTTGACGTGCTCCTCGGCTCGCTTGGCCAGTTCCAGCAGGGGCGGGGCGACGCCCAGCACCTTTTCGCCGGCGCGGCGGGCGGCAGAGTAGAGCCCACCGGAGAGCAGGCGGGCCAGATATTTGTTGAGGGCGCCCACCGGTGGTGAGATGGACATGTCGTTGTCGTTGAGGATGACGAGCATGTTGGCGTCGGCGACGCCGGCGTTGTTGAGGGCCTCAAAGGCCATACCGGCGGTCATTGCCCCGTCGCCGATGATAGCCACGGATTTGCGGTTTTCCCCCTTCTGCTTGGCCGCCAGGGCCATGCCCAGGGCGGCGGAGATGGAGGTGGAGGAGTGGCCGACACCGAAGGTGTCATAGTCGGATTCGCAGCGCTTGGGAAAGCCGGAAAGGCCGCCGTGCATGCGCAGGCGATCCATGCCGGCGCGGCGCCCGGTCAGTACCTTGTGGGGGTAGGTCTGGTGGCCCACGTCCCACACCAGCCGGTCATCCGGGGTGTCGAAAACGTAGTGCAGGGCGATGGTCAGTTCCACCGTGCCCAGGTTGGAGGAAAGGTGGCCGCCGGTCTTGGAGACGGATTCGAGGATGAAGGTCCGCAGTTCCTCCGCGAGCTGGGGCAGCTGACGCTTGTCCAGGCGCCGCAGCTGGGCCGGGCTGTCGATGCTGTCGAGAAGGGGCGTGGCGGTCATGGTGCGGCGCTCGAGTGGGGGCGGTGGCGGGCCTGGGGTGAAAGGGCGGCAGAAAGGCTGGGGGCTCAGAACTGGCGGTTGGTGATGAAATCGGCCAGTTCGGTAAGGCGCCGGGCCCGGGGGCCGAATTCCGCCAGGGCGCCAAGGGCATCGCGGCGTAGGTCTTCAGCCAGCTGGCGGGCCGTATCCAGGCCCAGCAGACTGACGTAGGTGGGCTTTTCGGCGGCGGCATCCTTGCCGGCCGTCTTGCCCAGGGTGGCGGTGCTGGCCGTGCAGTCCAGGATGTCATCCACCACCTGGAAGAGCAGGCCGGCCCGCTTGGCGAAAGCGTCCAGGCGCTGCAGGTCGGCGGCGGCCAGGGGCGCGCCGCTCTGGGCCCCCATGAGCACGGCAGCGCGGATCAGAGCGCCGGTCTTCAGAGCGTGCATCAGTTCCAGTTCCGGCTGGGAGAGCGGCTTGCCCACCGAGGCCAGGTCGATGGCCTGGCCGCCGGCCATGCCGCAGGAGCCGCTGCCGTGGGCCAGCAGGCGTACCAGTTCCAGGCCCTGGGTGCCGTTGGGCCAGGGGTGGGCAGCGAGAATTTCGAAAGCCCGGGACTGCAGGGCATCCCCCACCAGCAGGGCGGTGGGTTCGTCGTATTCCACATGGCAAGTGGGGCGGCCGCGGCGCAGCACGTCGTCGTCCATGCAGGGCATGTCGTCATGCACCAGGGAATAGACGTGGATCATTTCCACTGCACAGGCGACGCAGTCCAGGGCCTCCTCGCTGGCGCCGGAGAGCTGGCCGGCAGCGAAGGCCAGCAGGGGGCGTACCCGCTTGCCGCCGCCCAGGGCGCTGTAGCGCATGGCGTCATGCAGGCGATGGAGAATGGTCTCGGCACCCGGCAGATAGCGGCCCAGGGCGGCCTCGGTACGGGTCTGGACCTGGGCCATCCAGTCGGTGAAGGGGGGCGTTGCGCCGGCGTTGGAGGTGGGGGCCATGGACTTGGGGAAAAGTGAAAGCGGGGCAGGGAGGGACGGGTGTGCAGGGCCGGCGCAGAGGGGCGTCCGGGCTAGGCGCCGGACGGGTCGCCGCCCAGTTCCTTCAGGGTGCCGTTTTCCAGAATCTGCACTTTCTGTTCGGCGTCGCTCAACTGTTGCTGGCAGTGCTGGAGCAGCTCAACGCCCCGCTTGTAGGCGGTGAGGGATTCTTCCAGGGGCAGGTTGCCGGCCTCCATGGCCTGGGCGATGCGCTCCAGTTCGGCCAGGGCGTCTTCGAAGGCGAGGCTGGCGAGAGGCGGGGAAGAGGCGGGAATCTCGGCGGATGCAGGGGTTCCGGTCGAGGCTGGCATGGGCGGTTGATCCATATCAATAACCGGTGGAAACGCCAAAAAATACCGTATCACGGGGCTTTTGGTCAAATTTGACCCGGGGTAGAATGCCGCCTTCGTTGATTTTGCTTCATTTTTCACCCATTGCCTTTTACCGGAGGTGTGGACATGTCCGACATCGCATCCAGCACCAAACTGGCTCCCGCCGTTAGCCAATTCCCCGTCGAATGGTATTTCGACGAAAAAATGTTCGAATTGGAGATGAAACTCTTCTTCGAGCAGGGGCCGGGCTACGTCGGCCACGAGCTGATGGTGCCCAATGTGCATGACTACCGCACCATGGAATGGCGCGACCACGGCCGCATGTTGGTGCGGCAGCCGGACGGCATCTACGACATGTCCAACATCTGTCGCCACCGCCAGGCCATCATGTTGCAGGGCAGCGGCAATGCCGAGCACATCGTCTGCCCGATCCACCGCTGGACCTACGACAGCGAAGGCAGCCTCAAGGGCGCGCCTCACTTCCCCGCCAATCCCTGCCTCAACCTGCACAAGCGCAAGCTGGATTCCTGGAACGGCCTGCTCTTCAAGGGGCCGCGTAATGCCCAGGCTGACCTGGCTGGCATGAACGTGGCGGGCGAATTCGACTTCTCCGGCTACAAGCTGGACCGGGTCGAGATGCACGAGTGCAACTACAACTGGAAGACCTTCATCGAGGTGTACCTGGAGGACTACCACGTGGTGCCCTTCCACCCCGGTCTGGGCAATTTCGTCACCTGCGACGACCTGACTTGGCAGTTCGGCGAGTGGTATTCCGTGCAGAAGGTGGGTATCACCAATCTGGACAAGGTAGGCTCCGCCCCCTACGGCCGCTGGCAGAAGGCGGTGAAGGATTTCTACGGTGCCCGGGGCGAAAAGCCCAAGCAGGGTGCGGTGTGGCTGACCTACTACCCCAATGTGATGGTGGAGTGGTATCCCCACGTGCTGGTGGTGTCCACCCTGATTCCCCAGGATGTGAACAAGACCATGAACGTGGTGGAGTTCTACTACCCGGAAGAAATCGTCGAGTTCGAGCGGGAATTCATCGAGGCCGAACAGGCCGCCTACATGGAAACCGCCATTGAGGACGACGATATCGGCGAGCGCATGGATCGGGGCCGCCTGCAGTTGCTCAAGGAAGGCCGCAACGAAGTGGGCCCCTACCAGTCTCCCACCGAGGATGGCATGCAGCACTTCCACGAGTTCTACCGCGGCATCGTCGCGCCCCACCTGAAGTAGAATTTTCTGATCGGCCGGCTGGACTGGCCCGATCGTCGGGGCGCCCCAGGGGCGCCCTTTTCTTTTTGCTGTCGAGAGCTTTGCCCATGCAATCCCTGTGGATGGTCGCCGCCGCCTTTCTCTTTTCCTGTATGGGGGTGTGCGTCAAGCTGGCGGCGGAGGCCGGTTATTCTCCGGCGGAAATCGTCTTTTACCGCAACGCCATTGCCCTGGTGCTGATGACCACCAGCCTGCTCTGGGGCCGTCTCGACCCGCGCACGCCGCTGTGGAAGTTCCAGCTCTATCGTGGCGTTTCCGGCTTCATCTCCCTCATGCTGTACTTCTACGCCATCGCCTGGCTGCCTCTGGCTACGGCGGTGACGCTCAACTACACCTCGCCCCTTTTCCTCGCCCTGTTTCTCGCCGGCCTTTCCGGCGCTCGGCTGCCTCGGCCTTTGCTGGGGGCGTTGGTGGCGGGTTTTGCCGGCGTGGTGCTGCTGCTCAAGCCCAGCTTCCACGCTGAACAGCTGGTGGGTGGCCTGATGGGCCTGGCTTCCGGCGTGCTGGCCGGCCTGGCCTATTACAACGTGCGGGAGCTGGGGCAGAAGGGGGAGCCGGAGTGGCGCACGGTGTTCTACTTTTCCCTCATTTCCACCGTCGGCGGCGGTTTGTGGATGCTCTTCTTCCGCTTCCACCCGATCACCCTTCGGGGCGGCCTGCTGCTCCTGGGTGTGGGCATCTTTGCCACCCTGGCCCAGCTGGCCATGACCCGGGCCTATGCCCGGGGCCGCACCCTGGTGGCGGCCAGCCTGGCCTACACCGCCGTGGTCTTCGCCAGTCTCTTCGGCATGTTCTTCTGGGGCGAGGTGCTGAGCCTCTCGGCCTGGGCCGCCATCGGCCTGATCGTCCTGTCCGGCATGGCTGCCACCCGCTTCTCCCGCGCCAATCCGGCGGAGCAGGATTGAGGCATCGGGCCCGGTGCCGGGATCGGGCCGCCAGGCCGCCAGTGGCGCCGGGTTTCACGCTACACTGGCAGCACAACAAGACAACACGGAGCAGATCATGATCGTTACCGACCACCAGCAGGACCTCGTGACCGTTGCCGTTTTCGGCGAATTCACCCTGGCGGACTACAAGGAATTCGAGGAACTGGTCAATTTCAAGGTCAAGTTCCAAGGGCCGGTGAGCCTGTTTTTCGACCTGCGCCAGATGGCCGACGTGACCCTGGATACGGCCCTGGAAGAAATCCGCTTCTCCCGCGCCCATGCCAACGATTTCGAGCGCATCGCCGTGCTCACCGACAGTCAGTGGGTGGCCTGGAGCGCCTGGCTTTCCCGCGCCTTCGTCGATGCCAGCATCCGCGTCTTCTCCGATGAAGACGAAGCCCGCGCCTGGCTGAGCGAACAGGACGTCATCTGATGTCCGTGGCTATCCACACCACCCTGGTGGAGGCGGCCACTCTGGCCTCCCACCTCGGCGACCCTGCCTGGGTGGTGGTGGATTGCCGCCACGATCTGGCCAATCCGGCCACTGGCGAGACGGCTTATGCCCAGGGGCACATCCCCGGGGCCGTCTTTCTGCATCTGGATCGGGATCTATCCGGCCCCAAGAGCGGCCGTAACGGGCGCCATCCCCTGCCCGAGGTGGCTGCCCTGGCGGCGACCCTGGGACGGGTTGGCCTCGGCCCTGGCATCCAGGTGGTGGCCTACGACGACTGCGGCGGCATGATGGCCGGCCGCTTGTGGTGGCTGCTGCGCTGGCTCGGCCACGAGGCCGTGGCCCTGCTGGATGGCGGCCTGCCGGCGTGGACCGCGGCCGGCGGTGCCCTGACGGCTGAGCTGCCGGCCCCCGCCGTCCGAACCTTTACCCCCGCGCCCCGGGGCTGGGTGCTGTCTGCTGTCGAGGTTCTCGATGGTCTGGGCCAGCCCGGCCGCATCATCGTCGATGCCCGGGCGCCGGACCGCTTCCGCGGCGAAAACGAAACCGTCGACCCGGTGGGCGGCCATATCCCCGGTGCCCGCAACCGCTTCTTCCGCGACAACCTGGGGAGCGATGGCCGCTTCAAGCCGGCAGAACAGCTGCGCCAGGAGTGGGCAGAGACCCTGGCCGGCTTTGCGCCGGAAGCGGTGGTGCACCAGTGTGGCTCCGGCGTTTCTGCCTGCCACAACCTGCTGGCCATGGAGATTGCCGGCCTGCCCGGCTCCCGGCTCTATGCCGGTTCCTGGAGCGAATGGTGCGCCGATCCGGCGCGGCCGGTGGCGCGTTGAGAGGTTAGGGCGGTGCTGGCGTTCGAGTTGCTGGCGGAACAGCGCATCAACGAGGCCCTGGCAAAGGGTGAGCTATCCGGCCTGCCTGGCAGCGGCCAGCCCCTGGACCTGGAGGACGACCTGCTGGTGCCGGAAGATCAACGCCTGGCCCAGCGCATTCTCAAGAACGCCGGCTATACCCCGCCGGAAGTGGGGCTGCGGCGGGAAATTGCGGAGCTGCGCGCCCAGCTTGAACTTCTGGATGAGCGCGAGCGCGGCCCGGCCTGGCAGCGCCTCACCTTATTGATGAGCCAGTTGAGCCTGGCCCGCGGCGCTGCCGTCAATCTTTCCCTGGAAGACCGCGACTGGACGCTCCTCAAGGAGCGCTTTGCCGGTGCACCCACGCCTGTGGCGGGCCGCCCCGACTGAATGCCCGCGCCGTGCCGTGGCTAGACGCCGCCTTCGGGCGGCGTTTTGCTTTCCAGCTGTCGCTGCGCCCAGGCCACGTGTTCCCGCACCAGCGGCGAATCGTCGTTGCGGCGGGCGGCCAGGGCGGCCTTGGCTTCTGCGGTGGCCGGGCCGTTGCCCAGGGCCACGGCGATGTTGCGCCGCCAGGAGGCAATGCCGATGCGGCGGATGGGGCTGCCGGCCAGGCGCTCGAGGAAATCCGCCTCGCTCCAGACCATCAGGGTGGAGAGGCGCGCCGAATCCAGCCCCTGGCGGGGGGTGAAGTCCGGGTCCCCCAGCTGGCCGAAGCGGTTCCAGGGGCAAAAAAGCTGGCAGTCGTCACAGCCGTAGATGCGGTTGCCCAGCAGGGGGCGCAGGTCCTCGGGAATGGGGCCGTCCTGCTCGATGGTCAGGTAGGAAATGCAGCGTCGGGCATCGACCTCGTAGGGGGCGACGATGGCCCGGGTGGGGCAAACCTCGATACAGCGGGTGCAGGCGCCGCAATGGTCGCTCACTGGTGCATCCGGCGGCAGGGGCAGGTCGGTGTAGATCTCGCCGAGGAAATGCCAGGAGCCCTCCCGGGTCAGCAGCAGGGTGTGTTTGCCACGCCAGCCCAGGCCGGATTTGCGGCCGAATTCCACCTCCATCACCGGCGCCGAGTCGGAAAAGACCCGATAGCCGAAGGGGCCGACTTCCGCCTGCAGGCGGTCGGCGAGCTTCTGCAGGCGGTTGCGCACCACCTTGTGATAGTCCCGGCCCAGGGCGTAGCGGGAGACGTAGCCCAGTTCGGCGTCCGCCAGCACTTCCCCGGGGGACCGGCCTTCGGGCAGGTAGGGCAGGCGCACCGAAAGCACCGTCTGCACACCGCTCACCAGCAGGTCCGGATCGAGCCGCAGGGGGGCGTGTTTGGCCATATAATCCATGGTCCCGTGGTAGCCCTGCTCCAGCCATTGCAACAGGCCCTGGCCGGCACTGCCCACCTCGGCCCGGCTGATGGTCAGGTTGGCGAAACCCAGTTCCCGGGCCCAGCCCCTGAGGCGGGCGATCAAGCCGGCCCAGTCCCGCGCTGCCGGCACTGTTGAGTTTGCGGCATCCGCCCCGGTCTGGGTCATTGCGTCCGCCACCCTGGCGCTTTTTGTCGTTGTTTCCGGTTTTTCCATATGCCCGATCTTAACCAATCTCCCGATTTGGCCCTTAATCCAGGCCAAAGTTTGCCCGCCCCCTGCCTGTTTTTGCCCGATGAGGCGGCGACCCAGGCCCTTGGGGCAGCCCTGGCCCAGGTGGCGGGGGCCGGTCTGGTGATTTATCTGGAAGGGGATCTGGGGGCAGGCAAGACCACCCTGGTGCGCGCCCTGTTGCGCGCCCTGGGGCACACCGGGCCGGTGAAGAGCCCGACCTATACCCTGGTTGAAGTTTACAAACTTTCGAGCTTATACTTGTATCACTTTGATTTTTATCGTTTCGAGTCGCCGGAAGAGTTTGTCGATGCTGGATTGGACGATTATTTCCGCCAAGGGGCCCTGTGCCTTGTGGAATGGCCGGACAAAGCCGCTGGCTTTGTGCCGAAGCCGGATCTCGTCCTCTCTTACCGTTTTCGCGAAGGCGATAGCTGCGATGGCCGTGATGTTCTGCTGCAACCCCATTCTCCGGGAGGTGAGCAATGCGTAAACGCTCTCATGTCCCGCCTGCCGAGCGCCGCCGCGCCCTGCTGAAAGCCGGCGGGGCCGCCCTGGTCCTGCTCGTCACCCCCCTGGCCCGGGCCGCTGCCGGCAAGGCGCCCTCCATCCTTTCGGTGCGGGTCTGGCCTGCTGCCGACTACACCCGGGTGACCCTGGAGCACGATGCACCGGGCGGCGCGCCCCTGAAATTTACCCAGTTCTCCGTGAAGAACCCGGAGCGACTGGTGGTGGATATCGAAGGCATTGAATTCAACGGTGTGCTGGAAAGCCTTTCTAACAAGGTGGCGCCCGACGATCCCTACATCAAGCTGCTGCGGGCCGGCCGCTTCAAGCCCGGCGTGGTGCGCCTGGTCATGGAGCTGAAGACCGAGGTGCAGCCCCAGGTCTTCTCCCTCAAGCCGGTGGGCGAGTACGGCAGCCGCCTGGTGCTGGATGTGTACCCCCTGAATCCCCCCGATCCGCTGCTGTCGCTGCTGGAAAAGCAGGAGCCGGCCGTGCCGGATGCCGTCGCCGAGGCTGGCCGCAAGGAGGTGGCACCGGAGCCGGAAGCCAGACCCAAGCTCCAGGCAGAAGCCAAGCCTGCCGAGCCGGTGAAGCGCAACACCAAGCCGGTGGTGGATCGACTCGTTACCATCACCCTGGATCCGGGCCACGGTGGCGAAGACCCGGGGGCGGTGGGCAAGGGCGGCAGCCACGAGAAGAACGTGGTGCTCTCCATCGCCAAGCGCCTGAAGGCCAAGATCGATGCCGAGCCCAATATGCGGGCGGTGCTGACCCGGGATTCGGATTTCTTCGTGCCCCTGCACATGCGGGTGCAGAAGGCCCGCCGGGTGCAGGCCGATCTCTTCGTTTCCATCCACGCCGACGCCTGGATCAGCCCCGATGCCCGAGGGTCCTCGGTGTTCGTCCTCTCCGAGCGTGGCGCTTCCAGTTCCCAGGCCCGCTGGCTGGCCCAGAAGGAAAACGAGGCCGACCTCATCGGTGGCGTGAATATCGGCGTCAAGGACCCCTTCCTCGCCCGCACCCTGCTGGATCTCTCCCAGACCGCCACCATCAATGACAGCCTGAAGCTGGGCAAGGCCGTGCTGGGGGAACTGGGGGGCATCAATGCCCTGCACAAGGCCAGCGTCGAACAGGCCGGCTTTGCCGTGCTGAAGGCGCCGGATATTCCGTCCATCCTGGTGGAGACGGCCTTTATCAGTAATCCGGAAGAGGAAAAGCGCCTCAACGACGATGCCTACCAGGACCGTATGGCCGAGGCCATGCTCAAGGGCATCCGTCAGTACTTCGCCCGTAATCCGCCCCTCGCCAAGTCCCGCCTCGCCCGGCTGGATTGAGGCGGTGGCTCGCCGGGCAGGCGACATTCCGCCCGCCTGTCGGCCCATATGCGGAATAAGGAATGCCCTGGGAGGCAAGCAGGGCGGCCTTCTCCCTCGTGCCATCGCCGCTTGCCGCGTCCTTCCTGCCTCTCCGGCCTACCCATGGGCGGAGGCCCGTCCCGCCTGCTCCCCAGCCCCGCTCTTGGCAAAGGGGCAGGGCCGCAGGGCGGAGGCAAAACCGTTATAATTCAGCCTTTTTTCGCGCCCCACCCGGGGCTACGGAAGGATTCCGGCTTTCACCATGCTCGTCCTGCGCGGCGTTAAAACCCCGGCCCCCAGTGCCACGGTGCTGACCATCGGCAATTTCGATGGCGCACATCTTGGCCACCAGGCCCTGCTCGCCCGGGTGCGGCAGGCGGCTTCGGCTTGCGGGTTGCCGGCGGCGGTGCTGACCTTCGAGCCCCATCCCCGGGAATTCTTCGATCCGGCCTCGGCCCCGGCCCGGCTCACCACCCTGCGCGAAAAATTGGAGCTGCTGCAGAATTACGGCGCCGACCTGGCCTGCGTCAGCCCCTTCAACACCGTCTTCGCTGCCCTGACAGCGGACGAATTCATCGAACAGGTGCTGGTGCGCTGCCTCAAGGTGCGCCACCTCATCATCGGCGACGACTTTCGCTTCGGTGCCCGCCGGGCCGGCGATTTCGCCCTGCTGCAGGCAGCCGGTGCCTCCTTCGGCTTCCAGGTGGAGGCCATGGAGAGCGTGCTGACCGGGGGCGAGCGGGCCTCCAGCTCCGGCGTGCGCGAGGCCCTGGCGGCTGGCGACATGGCCCGGGCTGCCCGCCTGCTGGGCCGGCCCTACAGCATCGACGGCCGGGTGGTGCATGGCCAGAAGCTGGGGCGCCAGCTGGGCTTTGCCACTGCCAACATCCGCATCAAGCACAATCCCTTGCCGCTCACCGGGGTCTTCGCTGTGCGCGTCACCGGCGCCGGCGGCCAGCCCCTCAACGGGGTGGCCAACCTGGGGGTGCGCCCCACCGTGGGCGGCGAGATGCGCCCCCTGCTGGAAGTGCACCTCTTTGATTTCGACGGCGACATCTACGGCGCCCACCTTTCCGTTTCCTTCCTGCACAAGCTGCGGGACGAGATGAAATTCCCCGACTTCAACGCGCTCGTGGCCCAGATTGGCCAGGACGCGGAAGCCGCCCGCGCATTTTTCCAGCGTTAAGAAAACCTTAGGCATTTGAGGCTGTTATGGCTGACTACAAGAACTCCCTGAATCTTCCCGACACTCCCTTCCCCATGCGCGGCGACCTGCCCAAACGGGAGCCCCAGTGGGTGCAGCAATGGCAGGAAAAGAAGCTGTACCAGAAGATTCGCGAGATCTGCGCCGGCCGGCCCAAGTTCATCCTGCACGACGGCCCTCCCTACGCCAACGGCAACCTGCACCTGGGCCACGCCCTGAACAAGATTCTCAAGGACATCATCGTCCGCTCCAAGACCCTGGCTGGCTTTGATGCGCCCTACGTGCCGGGCTGGGACTGCCACGGCCTGCCCATCGAGCACAAGATCGAAGTCACCCACGGCAAGAACCTGCCCGCCGACAAGGTGCGGGAACTGTGTCGCAGCTACGCCGCCGAGCAGGTGGAAGTGCAGAAGAAGGAATTCATCCGTCTCGGCGTGCTGGGCGACTGGGACAACCCCTACCTGACCATGAACTTCGCCAACGAGGCCGGCGAGATCCGCGCCCTGGCCGAGATGGTCAAGCAGGGCTACGTCTTCAAGGGCCTGAAGCCCGTCAATTGGTGCTTCGACTGCGGCTCCGCCCTGGCCGAGGCCGAGGTGGAATACGCGGACAAGAAGTCCCCCACCATCGACGTGGCCTTCCCCATCAGTGAAGCCGATGCCCCCAAGCTGGCTGCGGCCTTTGGCCTCAACGCCCTGCCCAAGCCTGCCTATGCCGTGATCTGGACCACCACCCCGTGGACCATTCCCGCCAACCAGGCCCTCAATATCCACCCCGAACATGAATACGCCCTGGTGGACACGGGGGACCGTCTGCTGGTGCTGGCCAAGGAGCTGGTGGCCGACTGCCTGAAACGCTACGGTTGCGAAGGCACGGTGCTGGCGACCGTCAAGGGCAAGGCCCTGGAGCGCCTGGAATTCCGCCACCCCTTCTACGACCGCGTTTCCGTCGTCTACCTGGCCGACTATGTGGGCCTGGATGCGGGCACCGGCATCGTCCATTGCGCCCCCGCCCACGGCGTGGACGACTTCAACGCTTGGCGCCATTACGGCCGCGGCAACGACGAGATCATTTCCATCGTCAAGGGTGATGGCGTCTATGTGGACGAGCTGCCCTTCTTCGGCGGCCTCTCCATCTGGAAGGCCAACCAGGCCATCTGCGACAAGCTGACCGAAGTGGGCTGCCTGCTTTCCCACGGCAATGTCAGCCACAGCTACATGCACTGCTGGCGCCACAAGACGCCGGTGATCTACCGGGCCACCGCCCAGTGGTTCGTCGGCATGGACCGCCTGCCCACCGACGGCAAGTCCTTGCGCGAAAAGGCCCTGGCCGGGGTCGAGGCCACCGCCTTCTATCCGGCCTGGGGCAAGCCCCGCCTGCAATCCATGATCGCCAACCGGCCCGACTGGTGCATCTCCCGCCAGCGCAACTGGGGCGTGCCGATTCCCTTCTTCCTGCACAAGGAAACGGGCGAACTGCATCCGCGCACCGTGGAGTTGATGGAGGAAGTGGCCCAGCGCGTGGAGCAGGAAGGCATCGAAGCCTGGTTCAAGCTGGATGCGGCCGAACTGCTGGGGGCCGAAGCCGCCCAGTACGAAAAGATCAGCGACACCCTGGACGTCTGGTTCGACTCCGGCACCACCCACTGGCACGTGCTGCGCGGCTCCCATAACGACGGCCACGCCACCGGCCCTCGCGCCGACCTCTACCTGGAAGGCTCGGACCAGCACCGGGGCTGGTTCCATTCCTCCCTGCTCACCGGCGCCGCCATCGACGGCCACCCGCCCTACAAGGCCCTGCTCACCCACGGCTTCACGGTGGACCAGCAGGGGCGCAAGATGAGCAAGTCCCTGGGCAACACCATCCTGCCCCAGGAAGTCTCCGACAAGATGGGCGCCGACATCCTGCGCCTGTGGGTGGCGGCTACGGACTACTCCGGCGAATTGGCCATGTCCAAGGAAATCCTGGCCCGGGTGGTGGAAGCCTACCGCCGCATCCGCAACACCCTGCGCTTCCTGCTGGCCAACGTGGCTGACTTCGACGCCGCCAAGGATATGCTGCCGGTAGCCGAGTGGTTCGAGATCGACCGTTACACCCTGGCCCTGACCCGCCAGCTGCAGACCCAGGCCCAGGCCGACTACGACCGCTACGAGTTCCATCGCGTGGTGCAGGCCCTGCAGACCTTCTGTTCCGAGGACCTGGGCGGCTTCTGGCTGGATATCCTGAAGGACCGCCTGTACACCACCGCCCCCGGTTCCAAGGCCCGCCGCTCGGCCCAGAGCGCCCTGTGGCACGTCACCCAGAGCTTCATCCGCCTGATGGCGCCGATCCTCTCCTTCACCGCCGAGGAAGTGTGGCAGATCCTCTCCGGCGATGCGGACCAGTCCATCATGTTCCACACCTGGCATGACCTGCCGGCTCAGGGCGACGAAGCGGCCCTGCTGGCCAAGTGGGGCCTGGTGCGCGAGGTACGGGGCGATGTGAGCAAGGTGCTGGAAGAACTACGGGAAGCCGGCAAGATCGGTGCCTCCCTCCAGGCCGAAGTGCGTATTCAGGCTGATGGCGATAAGTATGCTGCCCTGGCCAGCCTGGGCGATGACCTGCGTTTCGTCCTCATTTGCTCCAAGGTGAGCCTGGCCCAGGGCGCCGATACCATCACCGCCGAGGCCTCCACCCAGAAGAAGTGCGAGCGTTGCTGGCACTACCGGGACGATGTGGGCAGCAACCCGGAACACCCCGAACTGTGCGGCCGTTGCGACAGCAACCTGCACGGCGACGGCGAGGCCCGGACCCATGCCTAAGTCCTCCCTGGGCCGCTGGTACGGGCTGGCGGCCCTGGTCATCGTCCTCGACCAGCTCTCCAAATGGGTGGTGCTGACAACCCTGAACTACGGCGATGCGGTGACCGTGACGTCGTTTTTCAACTGGGTCTTTGTCTTCAATCGGGGCGCGGCCTTTAGTTTTCTGGCAGATCAGCCGGGGTGGCAGCGCTGGTTCTTTACGCTGCTGGCCCTCGGCGTATCCGGCTGGATTGGCTGGATGTTGCGGCAACACCTGGCCGAGCGCCTGCTCTGCTTCTCCCTGACCCTGATCATGGGCGGCGCCTTGGGCAACGCGATTGACCGCCTGCGCTTTGGCGCCGTGGTGGATTTCGTCCAGGTGCATGCGGCCGGCTGGTATTTCCCCGCCTTCAACGTGGCGGATTCGGCCATCTCGGTGGGGGCCGTGTTGCTGGCCTGGGATCAAATTCGCCGCAAGCCTGTCCAAGGAAATCCGGATTCCTCCGTTTCCTGAGACAGGGCCATTATGAACAAGCCGCGCATTCCACCAGGCCAACGCCTGGTGACCGACTTCCCGGTGCTGGATCTGGGTATCCAGCCCGATATCCACCACGAAAACTGGCAACTGCGTTTGTTTGGCCTGGTGAGCCAGGAGCTGGTACTGGACTGGGATCACCTGCTCTCCCTGCCCCAGGTGCGGTTGATCAACGACTTTCATTGCGTCACCACCTGGAGCCGTCTGGATGTGCCTTGGGAGGGCGTGCTGGCTCGCGAGGTGGTGGCCCTGGCTGGCCCCTTGCCCGAGGCCCGGCATGTGACGTTGCACAGCTACGACGGCTACACCACCAACGTGTCTCTGTCTGCCCTGCTGGACGACGATGTGCTGGTGGCCCATTCGGTGGATGATGCCCCTCTGGCCATCGAACACGGTGGCCCGGTACGCCTGGTGCTGCCCAAACGTTACGCCTGGAAGAGCGCCAAATGGCTCTCGGCCATTGAATTCCATGCCGAAGACCGCCCGGGTTACTGGGAGGTGCGCGGCTACCATAACGAAGCAGATCCCTGGAAAGAAGAGCGGTACTCCTGATGAGCGAAACCCAGATCACCGTCGCGCCCGACAGCTTTCTCACCCTGCACTACCGGGTGACGACCAGTGACGGCAGCGAGATTCTCAATACTTTCGACATGAAGCCGGCCACCCTGCAAATGGGCAGTGGCCAGTTGGCGGAAAACCTGGAAAAGTGTCTCCTCGGCCAGCCGGCCGGCGAGCGCCTGGTGTTTCTGCTGGAGCCGGCCCAGGCCTTTGGCGAGCACAATCCCCGGCTGGTGGAACGCATCGCCCGGGAAGCCCTGCCGGCCGGTATGGAGCTGAAGGAAAATGCCGTGGTGGAATTCAACGACGGGGAGGGTGCCGAGTTCGCTGGCTTTCTGCGCGAGCTGACGGAGACCCATGCCCTGTTCGACTTCAACCACCCGCTGGCGGGCAAGTCCGTGCGCTTCGAGGTGGAAATCATCGGCATCCTTTGATGCCACTGGGGCCCAGGCCCCCTTCTGCATTCAACTTCGGGAGCGGGCCGATGTCCGCTCTCATCTCCTGAGAGTGTCCCCAATGGAAGTCATCCTCGCCAATCCCCGCGGCTTCTGCGCCGGCGTCGAACGGGCCATCGCCATTGTCGAGCGGGCCCTGGAACGCTTTGGTGCCCCCATCTATGTGCGTCATGAAGTTGTGCATAACAAGTTCGTGGTGGATGGCCTGCGGGCCAAGGGTGCCGTGTTCGTCGAGGAACTGGACGAGGTGCCGGTGGGGGCTACGGTGATTTTCAGTGCCCATGGCGTATCGAAGGCGGTGCGGACCGAAGCGGAGCGCCGCGGCCTGAAGGTCTTCGATGCCACCTGCCCCCTGGTGACCAAGGTGCATGTGGAAGTGGGCAAGATGCAGCAGCAGGGCCGGGAAGTGGTGATGATCGGCCATCGGGGGCATCCGGAAGTCCAGGGCACCATGGGCCAGAGCGATTCCGGCATGTATCTGGTGGAAACGGTGGAAGATGTGGCCCGCTTGGCGGTCAATACGCCCCAGCAGCTTTCCTATGTGACCCAGACGACGCTGTCCGTGGATGATGCAGCCACGGTGGTGGATGCCCTGCGCGAGCGCTTTACCGATGTGGTAGGTCCGAAGAAGGACGATATCTGCTACGCCACCCAGAACCGCCAGGATGCCATCAAGCAACTGGTGCAGGAGGTGGATATGGTGCTGGTGGTGGGCTCGCCGAAGAGCTCCAACACCAATCGCCTGCGGGAAGTGGCCGCCCGGGCCGGGGTGCCGGCCTACCTTGTGGAACGGGCCGAGTCGGTCGATGCTACTTGGTTCGCTGGTGTCCGGCGGGTGGGGATAACCTCCGGCGCCTCCACGCCGGAAGTGCTGGTGGAAGGGGTCATCGAGGCCCTGAAGCGGATTGACCCGGCGGCTACCGTCTCCATTGCCGCGGGCGAAGAGGAAACTACGGTTTTCCCCCTGCCGCGGGAGCTGGCTTCTTCCTGAGGCCAGTTGTGGCCGTGCGTCTGCGGGACGAAATGTCGACTGCCGACACTTCATCTATTTGACGGCTGGCAGCTTCTGCCGGAATTCCATCTGAATCCGGCTCACCACCTTTTTCCCTTCCATCTCCCCTGCCGTAAAGCGGGCGTGCTCCAGCAGGCGCGAAATCAGCCAGTCGGCAAAGGCATTTGACTTCCCCCGCCAGGGTTTCAGTCGCCGCGCTTCACGCACCCAGCCCTGTTCGTCGATGACCAATTCAAGCAGGACGGGTTCGTCAGAGAAAGGGAAGGGGGGGGCATCTTCATTCAGGACTTCACTGTTCCTTAGCTCCGGGTGACGGGTCAGCCATTCGGCGGGTACCGGTGTGCGTTCGTCCACCGGCAATAAAGGTAACGGTGAGGTTGGGGCCGGGCTAAGCGTGGCTGTTGTTGCCGATGCAGCAGCCTCTGGCGCCAGGGCTTCCATCGACTCTGTTGCCGGCAGGAATGCCTGCTTTTCCACAGGCGTGGGCAACGTCACCGTCAGTGGCAGCGGCGATGACAGGGGACGTGGTATCCAGCGATAGCCTGCCGCCGGCAGCAGCAATCCGCCATGCGCGGCCGCCGAGAGGGCCAGGCATATCAGGAATCTGCGTCGAGGGATGTCGGAGTCTCGCTGCATCGAAGGTTGCTGAAAATAAAAGGGACTGCCGGTTTGCAGTCCCTCAGGTGTCCGCCACTGCCGGAAGGCGAGGGCGGGGGCCGGCCACGGATGACAGTGTATCCGTGGCCGGGGTGGTCATGGCTTAGTCGCGCAGAATTTCCCGCCAGGTAACGCGGCGCCCGAAGAACGGCGTGGGGCTGAATTGCTCGCCGCTGCTGGTGGAGGAAATCTGCCCGTCGGAGCCGGTGACGATCAGCTTGATCTTGCCATCAGGCAGCTTGATGGAGGTCATGCCGACGATCAGCTTGTTGCCCAGATTGCGCACCGAACCGTTCAGGATCGGCGGGAAGGGTGCGCTGACGGAGCAGGAACCCAGGGGCAGCTGGTACAGCTTGGAACGGCCGCTGGCGAGGCACACGCCACTTTCCGGGATGTTGGTGGGGAAGGTGAGCAGGTTGCCTTCCAGTTTCGGATCCACCATCACCACCCGTTCGGCACCACCGTTGGCCGGGCTATCCGGCAGGTCCAGATACCAGCCACGGGTGCTGCCGCTGTCGCTGGTAGCGGAAACTGTAGCGCCACCGGCTGATAGTGCTTGAAGTGAACCACGGGGTGAGGTCAGCGTGCCTTGATTATCGTAATCGTCCACGAAACCGTAGAAGGTCTGAGGTGTTTTGTCAGTGAGGTCTCCAGCTTCAATAAACTTGCCGCTGCCGATATAGACCGAGGTCTTGCCGTTGCAGGTGGTCAGTTCAGGTGCCGTAGTGAAGGGCTGTCCAGTGCCGGACATGACCTTGGCGACATCGCCACTGTTGGGGTCAATCCGCCAGACGTTGCCATCCAGATCGCCGCCATACACCAGGGACGCTGTTTGATCGATACCGGGCTTGGCGAATTTCGGTGAGAAGCGGGAGAAGCCAACACCGCCGTTGATATCGATACTGCGTACCAAGCTGCCAGAATAGGCATCCACGACAATCAGGGCGGCTCCCTGGCTGGCTGGCTTGACGCCGGAAGACATCATGGCAACCCAGCGCGGGCTACCACCGCCATCACTGACCTTGGCTAGCCAGGGTTTGCCGAAGGAAAAACCAATCTGACTACCGAGGCCGGGAGTTGCACTGGTCAGCTCCCAAAGCAGCTTGGGTGCGGTGGGTTCAGTTACATCCATCGCAAAGTAGCCGGACAGGGGCGCGCCATTGGTCGGGTCTGAACCTTGTACGACGCCAGGGCCAAGGCCTGCTACCAGGATGGTCTTCCACACAGCCCCTTCACCGCCGCACCCCGAGATGCAGACATCGCCCACGGTCACCGTCCCATCCACGAAGAAGCGGTGGTTGTTGCCGTAAGTGCTATCTGCCAGGCGCCACATTTCAGTCAGGGCCGGAGTGGGGATAAAGGCCCACATTTCCTCGCCGGTGGAGCCATTGAAAGCGTGCAGCATGCCGTCGTTGCCACCGATATAAATGGCCGGAGTACGAGCACAGCTAGCCCCGCTGCCGAGACCGGCGGAGAAACCCGGGTAACCAGGGTCTTCATAATAGGCGCTGGCCTTGCAGACGTACTTCGGTGCGGAATCCACAAAGTCACCCAAAACACTGTCACGCTGACGGAAGAGGCGGAATGCATTGCTGTCCCGGTTGTCGTAGCCCCACTGGCCGCGCAGATACTTCACCAGCTTTTCGGCATTGGCCTCCGCTTTGTATTCCGTCGTCCAGGTTGGGTATTGCACGAGCTTGGTGACGTCGAAATTGGAAATACGACTACCTAAATTGCCTTTGGTGAAGTCGGTCAAGGTTCCTGCTGCATTGAAATAAATCTTGCGCGTATCGCTGTCCGCCGCAACCTTGCTGGCGAGCGTGCCGGTGCAAGCCGTCAGGTTCTTGACCGGATCCGCCGGGATATTTTCGGCGCACCACTGGGCTTGAAGATTGACGTTGCCACTGGCTAGGTCGATGAGTCGTGATTCCAGATTGCCGACCCACTTGCCGGTCGTGTAGGTGGCGACGTAGGCGTAGTTGTCACCGTTGACCGGTTCCATGGTACTAGTGGCTGCAGCAGCACCCGCGCCATACTGGGCTGAAATGTTGGCCAGGGCTTCCTTCAGGCTGGACACCAGCACCGAGGGGTCCTGGGCAGAGAAATACTGGCCACGACCATTAACGGCAGCATGCCAGAGGTCATCCACGGCCGAGTCGCTGTCGGCCTTGGGTTGCGGCCAGTTGAGGGTGTTGTTCTTGATCTGGGCAAAGTCACCGGTGAGCGCGGTCTTGTAGTCCTTGCGGTAGGTGAGTTGGCCGTCGATGCCCAGGCCGAGCGTGAAGGTACTCATGTGCTGCTTCTCGTTCGGGTCATCCGAAGAGATGGGCACGTTGTTTTCGCAGACGTCGGCACCGGTACTGGGGGAGGTGCAGTTCCCCAGGGTGGGGGTGCGCAGGTCGTTGTTGTAGAAATACATGGCGGTGTCCGCCAGGGAGGTAGAGGACGTTGTCGGCCCTTCGTAGTAAGGACGGGAGGTCGTTCCACCATCCAGGTTGCCGATCTTCGAACCTGCCAAATCCACGACCCCCGTTCCCGAGGTGTCGCCGTTAGGGCCGTTCCAGTAGCCGTCCGTGGTCAGCAGGGCAAAGTTCTGCTGGCAGGAATACTGCATGGGGTCATCAGTAATCCCATTTGGCTTCTTGCCAGCGAATACGCGACCAGCGAAGGAGAGCGCTTCCCGGAGGGGCGTGTTGCCTGAAGCATTGGCAGCGAGCAGCTTGGTGTACCAGGTGGAACGTTGGCTGGTATCAAAGCCCTTGATCGCGACATATGAGCCGGAGAGGGAGTTAATCTGGGTATAACCCACTCGGAAGCTGTTGTCGATGTTCTTGAACGCTTGCGTGGCAGCGGACTTCATGGACTTGATCCGGGTGCTGTAGTAGGCGTACCAGTTGGCGAAGTTGGTCATTTCCTCCGTGTAGGAGCAACCATCGGTATAGGTAGTGCAGTCGCTACGCCCAACCGGTTTGCTGCCATTCACCTGGTACTTTGGGGTGGTCGAGACAATATCTACCCGCTTGAAGAAGGCAAATCCGTCGACACCATTGGTCTGGATGGAACCGCTGGTGGTGACCGAGGCAACTGCTGAGGGTGCATAGTTGCCCCAGGTGCCAACAGTTTTTGCGGTCAGGGTGACAACGCAACTACTGCTGGTCGCCGTGAACTGTGCCGATGCACTGATCTTGGCAACGATCTGGGCAGCCAGACCGGTACAGTTCGTTGTGCTGTTGGTTGAAGTGCTGGTGTAGTTGGCCGTTCCCGAGAGCAACTCCTGGCCGTTGACCTTGATAGATGAAACCGACTGCTGAACATTCTTGGAGGTCCAGCCGCCAAGCGTTAGCTTAAGGATGGCAGCTACACCCGTTTCGTTTTCGATAAAGCTGGGGATGGCGTAGGTCGAATCCTTCTTTGCCTTGCAGTCTGTGAAAGATCCGGATTTGCACCAGCGGAATGGTACTTCCACCTGGTAACTGCCTGTCTTGGTCTTGCTGCAGTTGGTGGCATCGGAAGTGGTGCAGTAGATGGGCTGCAGGTTGAAGTAGTAGGGCGGAACGTTATCTTCGGTGTAGCTGCTGGTATTGCTGCCACCACTCGTATAGTAGGTGCCGTTCGGGTAGGCGTAGGTGGTATTGGCTACGCAGTCGGAAGAGTTGTACTTGCACCACTTGCGGTTGGTGTACTGGCTGGCAAGGTTGCTTTTGGCGCTGCTGCTCTTGTAGCCGTCGTCCATGACCGAGGTCCAGTTTGTGGTGAAACTGGCGGACATTTCCGGATAGCTGTCACCGTTAGCCTTGATGCCTGGAGCATAACGAATTCGCGGATCGTAATACTGCTTGTTAAAACCCGCACTCATATAGGGCGGATGGCCGATCAGGCAGGCGGTCAGGTTGGTTGTGGATGCGTCACGTTTGCACAGGTTGTCATTGACGTAATCGGGGGTGTAATCCCAGCCCATGGACCCTGAATCGTCCAGGATGAACAGGAGATTTGGTGCAACAGGCTGGGATGCAGCCTTGGCTAACGGTACCTGAGAGACCTTTATGTCGGCGCTGGCGATTGGGATGCCTCCAGCTGCCAGCAGGGCAAGGGCAAGGGATAGGCGATAAGCAGTCATGGCATTTCTCCTGGACGGAGCGAGACGGTTCAGTAGGTGATGACTTGGACGATGGACTCGGATTGCCGAGGACCAAGTGCCCGAGCGGTAATTCTGTAGATAGGAGTGATGCTGCTATTGCCCGCGAGGCCAGGAGTTTCTCCTGTGTCGGATTTTTGGACATTGGTTTCACCACTATCGGCGCATGTTCCTGCCTCGGGTTTCCCAGTAGCGGTACAAAGTCGGTGAATGACATACCAGAGCTGATAGCCATTCTGGTCAGCAACCTTCAGCCCATTTTGATCCCACTGAAAGGTCAGGATGTCATTATTGGTAATGCCAACATTCTGAGTGGCATAGTAGCCATTGCCAGCTATGTCGTTGCTGAGGTCGGCCGCAGTGGATAGCCATGTGGTAGCCGTTTCAATAGCCGTATCGGTAACGGCAACCCCCTGCTGCCGGAAGCCGATATTTCCGGCGATTCCGGTAGCAGAATCCACGCTGCGCAGCAGTGCCAAAGCGCCCAGCATCATGGCGACTAAGGCAATTAGGGCAATGAAGAGCACAGCGCCCTGCTGGTTACGGTGTAGGGGATGATTTTTCATGATGTGGCCCCCCAAATGATATTGCGCAGAGGTACAACCACTTCTGTTGTGCTGTAGCGGTATTTCTGCCAATCACCGTTAAGCGTCAACTCCCCTTGGCCGCTCCATTGAGGGGGGACGGTGTCTCCAGAACCTGTCGGCTTTAAGGATCGGGCGACGACTGCGATACGCATGACGCGCAGATTCTGCCAGTCAGCGGCAGTCGGGTTGCAGCCGCTTGCAGCACAAACTGTTGTGCGCCAGGTATCTACGGCGCCACCACCGGATGCAATGCCGAACTCTGCCCGAAGGGCAACAATTTCGCTGGCAACTGGGACCCATACCTGTGTATCGGAAGCTTTTCCTTGTGCTGTGCAGTCGGATTGTTGGTAGTCGCAACGGGTGAGGCGGCCTCCACGAACTGCATAGAATGCATGTACTAGGCCATCCCGCCCGCCTAGATTGAAGAGCCTGCCATCCTTATACGCAGCCACCGGAACCCCAAGGCCTCCGGGCTTGTTACGTGTGGGCATGACCTGAGCGCAGCCATGATAGCGATTGGCATAGCTGGCATATCCGTATTGCAGCTCAGTCAGGGCGCCTGTCCCGGAGCAGTTCACTGTTCCGGGGCCGTCGGTAAGCTCATAGACGCTGCAATCACTGCCAGCAGCCTTTGGTACTGCCAACATCATATCGCCAGCAACAAATCCGGCCGTGTTCTGGACCGTGTACCCGGTCCCGCTATCAGCACCAATGGCAACACCCTTCCCTGTAATTCCGATACCGCTGGTGCCATAAGCGGCACCAATGACGTCTGTATTGGGGTCGCCTGCGGGGATGCCAGGTGGATTGATTGATACCGGTACAAAAGGAACGTTGTTAGGAGAAAACTGGAACTCTTGGGGATCTCTTTGTGCATTGAATGTACGCACGGTGCCCTGAGAGCAAAACTGAATGAAATTAGTATTGTTGACGTAGACGCCATAGCCGGAAATTCGCAAATCCCGTTCCAACAGGTAGGTCGCCAGTGCGCTGTTTGTCTGAGCATCGGCGCCGGTGGTCGTACCCCTTCTCTGACGATCAAAGAAGCTCATGCTTTGGGATATCGCAAGCACTGTCAGCAGGCCGATGACTACCGCTACCATCAGTTCAACTAAAGACAGGCCGTTTTGAGAATGGCGTGCGCCAGGTGTCTTAATTGCGCGATACATTGGCCATGTGTACATAGCGGTGTTCCTCGTCGATCCCCGGAGTCCTCCAGGTGAGGGTAACGGTAACCTGGGTGTTGTTGATGACAACTGCTGCCTGACCACCTGGCAATGTTTGCTCTATACGCTCCCCCCAAGGGGCATTACCACAACCTGATGAGCCCTTGCTAAAGGTGCCTGCACAGGTGGCTAGCTGTTCCTTGGGAACACTCCACATGTCACCGACGATCTGGTTAGCAACGAAGGCCGCATCTGCCCGCTTTTTAGCCTCATCCTGTGCTTTGATGGATGCCGCCTGGAATCCGGCCATGCCAAGAACTCCCAGGGAAAACAACAGAATGGCAATCAGCGCTTCTAGTAGCGCGATGCCACGCTGACTGTCTGGCTGGTGGTATGTTTTGTTGATCATTTCAGCATTTCCGAGGATCGCCGGTGGTGTAGACAGCGGGGTCGCAAAGCCGGGGTTCCCCCCCCATGCCGATATTCAGGCGTAGACAACGAACGTCGCCGCCGTCAGCGAGGCAATTGTTTTCCTGATGGGTGACGTTGATTGACAATGTGCCACCGGCCAAAGCGGCGGGTGTCAGGGAGCCCTGAGGGCAATTGGCGGCGATTGGGTTGATGCGACCTAAACTCGAATAGCAAAGCGTGCTGTTGTTCAGGTCAATCTGAACGCGCTCATCCGTGTCAAAAGTGCCTTTTGCCAG
The DNA here is from genome assembly GCF_003112695.1 of Azospira sp. I13. Classification (GTDB taxonomy): domain Bacteria; phylum Pseudomonadota; class Gammaproteobacteria; order Burkholderiales; family Rhodocyclaceae; genus Azospira. The sequence goes on along the minus strand of NZ_BFBP01000002.1, from coordinate 300,697 downwards.
GATGATGGGATTGGCGCCTGCACAGCCATTGCTGGGGAAGGCCGTTTGCTTGCTTACCGGATCGCCGCAGTGACTGGCTGCAGAACAATGGCTAACAACCCAGTAGCGTCCTGTCGATGTCGTGGTACAGGCATTATCGAGTGAGTCCACAACCTGAAAGACAACAGTATTGTTGCTCCGGATGGCCTCTCCCCTCGAGGTTTGAGCCGCAACCAAGAGACTCTCTGCCGTATTGCGGACAGCGAGACTTTGGAGATAGGCAGTAAAACTAGGGAGAGCAAGGGTGGTCAGAATTGCCAGGATAACTATGGTTATCATGGCCTCAATAAGACTGATGCCCCTCAGCTTGTGCTTAGTGTTTAGCATTCGTTACCCTTGATCAGCCAGCAGCTCTTGCTGACGCTACTGCCCTTGAATAAGGTTGTTTGCTTTTGCCCACCTTCACTGGCGGTATAAGTACCTTCACTCTCGATCTGAGCTGTTGCGGTCAGCGTAAAGCCTTGTCCTGCTGAGGTCGTGGCACAATTAAATGCGTAGTAGGTGGATGCAGGAGCTGCAATTCCACATGCGCCGGGGCCGTAATTGCGATTGTCCAAGTAGTAGTGTTCCATTCGGGAGGACCAACTTGCCAGCTGCGAGGTGGCTTCAGCTGCTCTGGCTCGCCGGGTGTAGTCCTTGTAGGAAGGCAACGCAATGGCAGTCAGGATGCCGATGATTGCCACTACTATCATCAATTCCATCAGGCTGAAGCCCTTTTGCTTAATTCCGGCGAATGAGGTTTGGCGAATGGTCATGGCACTACTTCTCCTTTGTCAGTTTCAAGGATTGAGGAAAGAGCAGGGTAATACAAGTATTGCCTGATGAACGGTGTTTCTCCCATTGCCAAAGGTAGTCCGTTGGGTACAGTGAAGCAGGAGCGCGTTGGGCCTGAGATGTCCTATTCCCAAGCCCTTCATTCGTTGCTAGAATCCGCATCCCGTTGCAGTTGTTGAGGGTAGTTGCCGGTG
>NZ_BFBP01000002.1:35472-299678 GCF_003112695.1 Azospira sp. I13 | reverse complement strand
TAGCTCAGTTGGTAGAGCAGCGCATTCGTAATCGGAGCGTTGCTCTAGACAGTCTGGACTACAAGGCAAGCAATACAAGGCTTCGGGAGTGCCAGCGGCGTANNNNGCCGCAGTGACGAACGAACACGGTTTGAACAAGTTTCGGTTTTTGCCGGCATAGCTCAGTTGGTAGAGCAGCGCATTCGTAATGCGAAGGTCGGGGGTTCGACTCCTCTTGCCGGCACCACTTGAAGTAGGAAGGGCAGCTCACGCGAGCTGCCCTTTTTGCTATGGAGGCTCGGCAGCGATGGCAGACAACGGGAACGGTAGCGCGACTCTAGACCCGCAGCTCACGGGCAACGTGGGGCTGTACTACTGCTGCTACCGCCTGTCCCTGCTCGGGTGGAATGTCATGCCGACCGCGCGCAACGCCCGCGGCGTCGACATCATCGCCTATAGCCGCGACGCCTCCCGCTTCGTCGGCGTCCAGGTCAAGGCGCTGAGCAAGCGCAACCCCGTTCCGCTCGGCACGAGCCTCGACAAAATCATGGGCGACTTCTGGGTCATCGTGAACAAGGTCGCCACGCCCACACCATCCGCTTTCATCCTTCTGCCGTCCGAGGTGCGCGAGCGCGCCCACCGGGGCGAGAAGGACGGCCGGGTGTCCTTCTGGCTGCAACCGACCGACTACGAGCAGGACCCGTTCCGCGAGGCTTGGGAGCGCATCGGCCACGGCGGCGTCTGAGAAGGTCTCGCGTCAGCGGCGATTTCTCGTCTTCTTGTCCCTCGGGAACAGTCCTCGGTCCCGCTTCTCCAGATATTCGCCAAAAAGTTCCAGCGGCGGGACACCAAGCGCTTCGGCGAATTCCACCAACTCCACGGCGTCGATCCGACGTTCACCACGCTCGCACTTGGACACGAAGGTCTGGGTGTTTTCAAGGCGCTCGGCCAATTCGACCTGCGACACGCCCACGCGCTTACGGGCCGCCTTGAGGACGGACAGCAAGAGCTGATAGTCGGTGTTGTGGGTCGATTGGGACATCGTGCAGTGACTCGAAGATCAGTGCACGCTAAAGTCCGTGTTGGATTAGTCCAAAATCGACTATTTATTGATAGGAGGATGCATGAAGCGAACAGCGATTCTTTTACTGGCGGTGGTAGTTCTGGCCTGGGTCGGGTCGAAGATGGTTCCACAATCTGAACCCACCTCAGCGGCAGCGCCATCGGCGCAGGCAGCGAAAGCACCACCGCCACCCGAGAGCCCCCTCTCCGCCGCAGAGAAGAAGGCCCAGCAGGAAAAGTGGTTCGGAGCAGAAACGATCGTGGCTGCCCAGCGGGCAGTGAGGGCCTCGCTAAAAGATCCGGATTCGGCGCAGTTCAAGGATGTCTACGCGAACTACACCGAGGAATTCCAGGTGGTCGCCTGCGGCCGGGTCAACTCCAAGAACAGCCTCGGTGGGTACACAGGCTTCAAGCGCTTCGTGTCAAATGGCAAGAGTGCCATCATCGAGGGACGAGACAACGTTGCCGACGCATGGGCTGGGGCATGCCTGTAGCACGCCTCCACGGGCTTAAACGTCCTTTCTAGCTACCCACTGCGTGTGCTCACGAGAGAAGGCATTCTCAGCGTCACCCACAAACAGCGAGAACTTCTCGGGGGTATCAGGGAGCAGGGATTGCTCCTTGATGAGGCCAATCTCGTGGGAGGCAAGCGCATAAGAGGCGGCCAACTCCGAGAACCTCTTGGCCTGCATCCAGCTCAAGACACTGGCCGCCATCGCAACGAACACGTCCGTGGGCCAAAAGGGCTGGTCCACGTAGACCATGCGCAGCACCGCGCAGACTACTGCGATAGTGTTCACACCGATCAGCGCCCAGAAGAAGTGCCGCGACATCCGTCGATTGAACGCGGCCTTCTTCGCATACCAAGTGAGCTGGTCTTTGATTCGGCAGTCCGCGTAGGTTGCTTTGCGCTCTTCCAGCGTGCGGGCGCGCATCTGCTCCATCACCGGCGTGAACTGCTGGCCATCGAGGTGTTCAGTCAGCGACTGGCACACCTCACGGTTCTGCTCGACGATCTGCTTGAGCGTCTGACGAAAGTCGTTGCGGGCGCTCGTATCATCCCCTTGGAACGGCTCTGCTCGGCAGACGTAGCGCCAGGTGATGGTCTTGATCGATTCGGCCACGGCCCTGCCTGCGTACCAGAATCGGTCAGGGCGCATGGCAAACAGGTATATCGAGCAGCCCAACGCACCCAGCAGGGCGAGAAGTTGGGCTGCTGCGACCGACCAATGGGGAATGCTGACGATCGACAGGATCGCAGCAACAACCAGCATCACGAGATGGACGCGCAACGCTCGAAAGAAGTGCTGCTGTGACTTCAGGGACAGGTCATCGGCAGATCGATAGAGTGCGGGGAAGTCTTGCTCCTGCATGCAGCCTGACCCCGTCACTTGTATCCAAGCCGCTGGTAAACCTCGTCCTTATAGTGCCAGTTGCCCTTCGCTTCCATCTTCCAGTTCGCGAGAGCATGCGCAACGATTTTCGGAGAGAACGGAACGAAGATGGCGCCGATGTCCTTGATGATGGGCGGGCACGTAGCATCGACCATCTGACGCGAGCCGTCGAGATTGATTCCGATGATCCGGCAGCCCTTTTCCCGAGCCACCTCCATCTCCCAGCGTACGTACTTGTGCTTGCTGCGAGTGTCTTGACCGATGAGGACTGCAAACGTGCCGGCCATGTCGATGCGCTCGCGACACTTGCGTTTGATGTACGCCTCGTCCTCAGAGTTGATTTCTTGCCCAAGCTGGCAATTGGCGAAGTTGAAATCGATGTGCTCGTTTTCTTTCCAAGCGAGCATCAAGCGGTAGTAGTGAATGTCGGTGCTGCTGAAGCCTACAAAGGTTCTCGGAAGTCCCATTCCCCTATCTCCCTGCGATGGATGATTAATTCGGCATATGTGGGGGACATTATCCGTATTTCAAGGCATTCTCGCTCGATGAGTTCGGCTGCACGGTCTCAACAGGCGGCCCGTGTCGCGTCCGGATGCCTCGGTCTAGGCGCTGAGCTACGCCGAGCCGAATCGGCGTCCTGGACTCACCGGGGCGATGGGCAAAGTGTTGGTATCGACGAGCGACTATCTCGGGCATTATTTGATTCGTCGGCGCCAACAGTCGGCGCTCGGCCTTCGGCGGCCCAAACAGCCGAGACCCGCCCCCGCAGACTGAGGGGAGCGCGCGGGTCCATCTCTGCGACGCACAGCAGGCAGTCCCCATGCAGCAGGTCGCTGCTTGGGGAACTCCAACTGGAGCCGCTGAGATGGCATACGAACCGAAGAAACTCACCCCCGCAGAGCTGGCCGAGCTCCACGCACTCCCCGACGAATCGCTGCTGACCGCCCAAGAGGCTGCCGCCTTCCTGCGCCTCAAGTACGGCACCCTCGCGTGGTATCGCTGCCAGGGCGGCGGCCCCGCGTTCGTCCGCGTCGGGCCGAAGCTGATCCGCTACCGCCTGGGCGACCTGCGCGAATACGCGAAGGGCCAGCCGATGGGCGAAGGCGTCCAGCGCGCGGCCATGGCGATGCTCGCAGCCCGCACCGCCAAAGCGGAGGGCTGACCATGTCCGCAAAAGAAAACGCCCGCGGGCAAGGCGGGCGCAAGGAGTCCTACAGGAGGGAGATGGAGCATGTACAAGCTCACGAGAGCAATCATGCCCCGGCCCAAGCTGGTCTTACGCCATCGTTCGAGGCAGCACGCGCCTACCGCCAAGCCCGCCTGGAGCTGATCCCGCTGAGGGCGCGCGACAAGGTGCCCGCAGACCGTCGCTGGCAGGCCCGCGAGTATGACGACGCGCAGACCCTGGAGCGCGCCCAGCGCGGCGGTCTCAACCTGGGCGTCCGCCTGCCCGCCGACGTGGTCGTGGTGGACGTCGATCCGCGCAACTTTCCCGAGGGCCACGACAGCCTGGCCGAGCTCGCGGCCGCCGTCGGCCTCGACCTCGCGTCGGCTCCCCACGTCATCACCGGCAACCTGGACCAGCCCGGCCACCACTACTACTTCCGCAAGCCCAAGGGCGCGGTCCTGCTGGACAGCGTGGAGGGCTTCGAGGGCGTGGAGTTCAAGTCGCTCGGCCGCCAGGTCGTCGCGGCCGGGTCGGTGCACCCGACGGGCGGGCGCTACGAGTGGGCGCCCGACTCGCCGCCTCTGCCCGAGATGCCCGACCTGCCGCCGAAACTCCTGGAGATGGCGCGCCGCCCCGAGCGCAACACGGCATCGGACGCGGGCGAGATAAGCCCCGAGCAGCTCGCGCGGTCGCTGGAGCACCTCGACCCGACCGAGTTCCGGGACCACGACAAGTGGCGCGAGCTGATGATGGCCTGCCACCACGCGACCGACGGCGAAGGGCGCCAGGAGTTCATCGACTGGAGCACCTCGGACCCGGCATACGCGGACCACGAGTGGCTGGTCGGTCGCCGCTGGGACTCCCTGCACTCCGACCGGGACGACGCAGTCACCATCGCCACCTTGCGCAAGCACCTGATCGAGGCGGGCGCCGACGTGGAGCCCTCGGACCCCGAGGACGACTTCGACGTGTGGGAGGAGGACGCCGAGCCCGCCCAGCCGCAACGTCGCAGGAAGTTCATCACCATGGACGAGTTGGAGGCGCTTCCGCCGCCGAAGTGGCTGATCCCCGGCGTGCTCACCGAGGGTAGTCTTGCGGCGATCTACGGCGCCCCCGAGTCGGGCAAGTCGTTCCTCGCGGTGGACATGTCCATGGCCGTCGCGGGCGGCATGAGCTGGCACGGCCGTACCGTCGAGCGGGGCGCGGTTCTCTACATCGCGGCCGAGGGTGCGCCGGGTCTGGGCAAGCGGGTTCGCGCCTGGAAGGTCGAGCACCGGGCGCAGGGGCGGGAGTTCTCGTTCTGGCTGGACAGGGACGAGCTCAACCTCGCGGCTGAGAAGGACGGCGGCGTGCGCGCCTTCGTGCGGGAGGTCGTCGAGGCGCTCGGCCCGCTCAAGCTGGTCATCATCGATACCCTGAACCAAACGGCGGCAGGCGCCGACGAGAACTCGGCGAAGGACATGGGGCGCTACATCTCCAGCATGAAGCGGCTGAGGGATGAGACGGGGGCGACCGTGGTGGTCGTGCACCACTCGGGCAAGGACCTGAGCAAGGGGATGCGCGGCAGCACCGCCCTGCTCGGAGCGATGGACACCACGATCGAGGTGGAGCGCTCGACCGACGGTCGCTCGCTGGTCGCAGCGGTCAAGAAGCAGAAGGACGCCGAGCGCGAGGTGCCGATGCGCTTCAACCTGGAGAAGGTGGCCGAATCCCTGGTCCTGCGGGCGACCGTGATGGCCGACGCGGCGGGGGAGTTTGACGGCAGGGCGGACCTGACCTTGGAGCTGGCACGCCAGATCGCCGCAGAGCGCGGGGGACGCGTCGCGCTGAAGGAGCTGGCAGAGATTCTCTGCCAGCGGGACGGCGTGTCGGACAAGACGGCGCGGCGCAGGATCGAGGACGCGGTCCCGAAGGGGCGGGACAACGCGAGGGCCTCGGGCGACGGCGGAGTCGTGTGGCAGGAGCCCGCGAACGCTAGCAACCCGAAGCTGGGAATCGACGTCAGGACGGAGGGGTGAGCGCGGCAAGTCGATTGTCACGGGGCACCGAGAATCGAGCTCGATTGTCACGCCCAGTGACAATCAGATTGTCATCGATAGTCGCGTTCGATTGTCACGGCGACAATCTAAGCAGAACAAGGACTTGGGACAAGTTCGGCCACCCGATTGTCAGCTCGATTGTCACTGGCTGGATTGATTGTCACGACGGTCGTCAGTCTATAGACGACGACCGTGACAATCGCGGTGACTATCAAGAACGACGATCGAACAAGGAGGGAAGCGGTGGCCGAAAGCGCCCGACCCTGGCCGTTATGGCCCTCGCGCGCGAGGTGGAACGGAGGCCGACCGGACCCGCTGATCGTTGATTCGCGGGTCGATGCCTCCTAACTGGTTGATCCGCAAGGCGGAACGATGGCGTCCTGCGCACGCCTGACACGACACGATCACGCCGTAAGCCATTTTTTCGGAGACCGGCGATGATCCCCAACAGCTTCACGCCCGAGCGGCGGGAGGTGTTCTTCCAGGTGCTGGAGGACACCTGCTCGCCGAAGCAGGCAGCCGCCGCGGCAGGCATCAGCCGCAATACGGCCTTCTATCACAAGGCCAACGATCACGAGTTCCGCAGCCGCTGGGATAAGGCGGTCGAGGTCGCGCTCGATGCCCTCCTGGACGAGGCGTACCGGCGCGCGGCCCTCGGGTACGACGAGCCTGTCATCCACCAGGGCCGCGTCGCGACCGTGGCCGACCCGGAGACAGGCGAGGAGCGCCCGCTAACCGTCCGCAAGCACAGCGACCGCCTGCTGGAGGTGCTGCTCAAGTTCCGCTACGGCGAACAGATGGCCGACAGGCTCAAGGTCAAGGTCGAGGACACGGGCCTGGACGCCGACGCGCTGCTCAGGATGCCGAGCGAGGAGCGCAAGGCGCTGACCGAGCTCCTGGCGAAGTACAAGAGCAACCGCCGCGAGGAGGACGACGATGAGTGAGAAGCTGACCGTGGCCGAGGCCCTGGCCCGCGCCGAGATGATCGACCGCAGCCTGGACGCCTGGCAGGGGACCGCCCCGCAGGGCATCGAGGAAATGGGAGGGCGTGACGCCCTCGCCGACCGCTGCGAGATGGCCTGCTTCGGCCCCGTGCCGCGCCTGGACCATGACGAGTGGGAGCGCCTGAGCCTGGAGTACGAGGACAGGCGCGCCCACGGAAGCATCAACCGTGGCGAGCGGTAACGGGTACGCGGTCGGCGTCGAGGTGGATGGGGTGCGATACCCCAGCGCCCGCGCCGCCGACCTCGCCCTGGGCCTCCCGCCCAACACAGTCTGCCACCGCGCGCACAGTCGCAACTACCCGACCTACCGCTGGCTGGGCGAGACGCCCGGCAGGCGCCCGGTCAGGCGGCCCGAGGACTGCGCCGTCGGCAGGCCGCTGGCCGAGCCCGAGCGCTGGAACTACGACGGAGGCGCGCGACGCGCTCCCGTGATGGACCCGAACTTCGACCCGCCCCGGCTGGTGCGGCGCGTCGGCTGGCTCCGCTGCATGGCCTGCGGCCGCCCGCACTTCTCCGAGGACGTGGCCCGCGTCCGCCTGTGCTGCACCTGCGGCGGCCTTGGCGGGCTGCCCATCGGCGCCGATCCCGACGGGGACCTCTGATTGGTTGTCGGGACGCCGACGACCGCAAGCCCCTGATCCGCAAGCCGCTGTGATGGCGGCAGCGACACTGGAACACGGCGTGGCAAACGTTGGCTCGCTCCGGGCCGCCCGCACGACACATTGACAGCATCCGGTCGCGCATTGGCGCGTGACCACCCCGAAGGCTCGGGGATGCGCTCGTGGAGGCGACCGGAGGAGACCAACCTCACAGGAGCCAGAAGCCATGACCATCCTCGCAGACGCACCCCTCCTCACGCCCGCCCAGATCGGCGAGCTCGCATCCTCCCTCGACGGCCTGCACGGCCGCGTCCTCAAGGTCATCGACCGCCTGCAGAAGGACGTCGAAGCCCGCAAGAAGGACATCGCCAGCCGCTGGAAGAGTGCCCCCGGCGTCTCGGCTGGCGACCTCGCCCGCTTCGCGCAGAACGAGACCGTGGCCGCCGTCCGCCAGATCAAGGACAACAGCAAGGCCGAGCTCGACAAGATGCTCAAGGAGGCTGGCCCCGCCCACGCCCGCCTGATCGCCCAGCGCCCGTTCTACGACAGTCCCGTCAAGGTGCTGAGCCGCGCCGCCCTCGGCGACACCCGCCGCACCGAGTACCTGAACCAGCTCGCCTACGCCGGCCCCGCCGAGCTCGGCCACATGGCCCAGGTCGCGGTCGCCACCCAGAACGTGCCGCTGGCCGCCGCCGTTCTCTCCCTGCTCGACCGCATGCCCAGCAAGGACCGCCCGGTCGGGCCCGCCGAGCTGGCCCACGCCATGCGCCTGGACGACTTCCTCAAGGTGCAGGAGTACATCAAGCTGGGTGACGTGCGCCTTCAAGGGATTCTCGTCGCCATCCGCACCTGGACCGCCGGCAAGTCCAACCCGCTCGACACCGTGCAGCTCGCCATGCGGGAGCGCGGCATCGACCGCGACCTGATCGGGGGCGGCGATGAATAAGCAGCCCGCCTACGAGGCCAGCCACCCGGTGGCCGTCGCCCTCGGCGGCATGGTCCGCGCCCTGCGCAGCGGCGCAGACCTACTCGAAGCCCTGGCCGAGCAGGCCCGCCGCGTGGGCGTGGCCCCGTACTCGCCCGAGTTCGACGAGGCCGCCGCACTGGCGGGCATGCCCTACAGCCGCGCGTGGGATGCCTACCTCGACCGCGAGACCTGGGCGCAGGCCGAGCGCCAGCCCCTCGCGCACATCCACTGATTGTTTGGTGCCTGCGGCCGGGGTCGGAACAGAGGCCGAGGTGCCCCGGCCGTGCTTCGGAGGGTCGTCCCACAAGGACGGCCCTTCTTTTTCATGCAGTTGCGCGGCGTCGCGCGCCGATCGACAGTCGGAGGGCAACTTTTTGAGGGGGCCCCCGCTCCCGGAACCCCACGAAAGCGACCTAATGCTCCTACGGACCAACCAAATAGGAGAGCACCATGGAACTGCAACAGATGAGCACCAAGTCCCTGCTGGCCCTGCACAACGCCATCGCCGGCGTGCCGGCAGGACCCAAGACCTTCGCGACCAAGGCCAAGCTGATCGCGCGGATCGAGCAGATCGCGGCAGCCGGAAGCATCGACCTCGCGTCGTTCGGGCAAGGCACCGAGCCCGAGGTGACCGAGCATCGCGCACAGCCGCAGGCCGAGGCCGCCGAGACGACCGAGGCCCCGACAGAAACCGAGAAGAAGCCCAGCGGCAAGGGCATCGGCCGCCTCGCCCGCGAGTTCCTGATGGACCCGGCAGGCTACCCCCACGCGCTGATCGCCGAGATGGTCAATGCGCAGATCGAGGGCGCGCAGGCCACGGCCAAGTCAGTCAGGTGGTACGCCCACGACATGCGCAAGAAGGGCATCGAGGTCCCGCCCCGGCAGAAGGTGCACGCCGCCGAGATGAACGAGGAGGAGTCGGCCGAGTGGCTGGCGACCGTGGTCGTGGTCGAGCCCGCACGCACCGATGAGGGCTGAACGTTGCCCGGACGTGTCATTAAAAAGGGCCACCTCGACGGTGGCCCTTTCGTTTCATCGCCTTGGGCGCGACGGCGCCCCGATAGAGGATCAGGCAGCGCTCGGCCGCTTGAAAAGCGACAAGGCAAACTGGAAGCGGCTGGACAGGTGCTCGATGGATTTCCCGAAGTCCTGACCGAGCTTGAACAGCAGGGCGTCGTGCAGATTGTCCCGTGCGCGTCCGATCAAGTCCTCGGCCTGCTGTGCGGGGTCGCTGCGCAGAGCCACGCTGCCGAAACCGCCTGCGTAGTCGGTCAAAGCGTCCAGGAGCCAATCGTTCCCGTAATGGGTCCGCAGCGCGACGTAAGCCTCAAGAGACGGGAAGGGGCAACCCTGGCCCAGCACCAAGTCGCTGGGCTTGGCGTTGAGCGGGTCGTCGTAGGACTCGAATACGGCAGGAGAGCCGACCAGTTCCTCGCACGCCTGGAAAAGATCGTCGGGATCGGTGATGCCCTGCTCGTTCATGATCTTCTCTGCCGCCAAGGCGCGGATACCCGACGCGAATTCAAGCTCCTTACCCAGCAGGACCAGATGCTCACGGATGGCTTCGATAGTGTTGATGGCGTTCATGCTCATTTCTCCAAAAAGTAGGTTGGTGAGACGCTCGGTCGAGGTGGCCTACCTCGGCGAGCGCCTCGTTCAAGTAGCGCGCTGGAGAGGAGTTTCATGCGCCGATCAAGTGCGCGTCCACCAACGTTTGCATCGGCGCGTGCGCGCTACGCTAGGACCAATTCGTTGATTGACGCGGCGTCCGCAGGCGTGGTTGCGAGGCGGGGCGGCCACTGTCCTTCAGTCCATTCGAGGCCAAGGGCGTCGAGCACGTAGGCGCTGGCCTTCTCCTGGTAGCCGCGCAGGTGGTCCAGCGTCGGGTTCAGGTAGCCCATCGTCACGTTGCCCGCGGCGTGGTTCAGCAGGAACTTCAGCTCGGCAATGGGGACGCCCGCCTGCAATGCCAGCGTGGCGTAGGTGTGCCGCAGGGCGTGCCCCGTCAGGCCGTCCAACTCGTGCTGCGCCACCTCGGCGACATGCCCTGACTTCGAGTCGGCGGGGAACAGCCACGGGCTCTTGCGGTGGAGCTTCGGGTTCTCGGCTAGGCGGTGGCCGAGCAGGTCGGCGAGTGGCCCCGACAGCGGCAGGTCGAATGCTCGCGCTGCTCCACCCTTGGGCTTGGGTACGTGCAGGCGACGCGCGCCTAGGTCCAGCTCTGACGCCCGCGCCTCGCAGGCCGAGGTGCGCCGCATCCCCGTCAGGATCATGAACAGGTGCAGGTCGCGCCGCACAGGGTGGAGTCCGAGCACTGCCTTGCCCCACGCCCGCAGGCGCTCGGCCTCGACGTCCACCTTGCGCCGCCGCAGGCCGTGGTAGTCCACGTTCGTGGTCGGGTTCGACGGCAGGTCGGGGTGCTCCCGCAGGCCGCGGTTGTAGACGGCGCGCAGAACGCGGAACACGTTGTCGGCCGAGGGCGCGCCGTGCTTCTCGGTGATCTTGCGGTGGCGCTCGCGCACGCCCGCGCGGTCCGCGCCGAGCTCGGCCAGAGGCTTGTCGAGCCAGTCGGCGAGGTACTGCTCGCAGTTGTAGCGGTAGTCCTCCTTGGTCCTCGGCGACAGGGGCTTGGCCGCCAGGTGCAGGTCGAGCGCGTCGCGCAGTGTGATGCCCCGCGCCCTGGCCTTGCGCCGCTCCTCGTTCGGGTTGGCCCCGCCGCGCATATCGACCAGCGTCTTGCGGGCGGCGTCGCGCGCCTGCTTGGCGTCCATCGCCGGGTGGTCGCCCAGCTTCGTGCGGACCTGCTTGCCGTTGACGAGGGACTGGACGTAGAAGCTGCGCTTCGTGGGCGTGACGATCAGGTAGAACCCGCGCATCTCGCTGTCGGCGTAGAGGACGGACTTGCCCCGCTCGGGGGCTGGTGCCCTCTCGACGAGGGCTTGGGTTATCTTCGACTTCATGTGCTGGCTCCGAGTTACGGGGCCACGGCACGAACACAGTTTTGCACCAAACAGTGCTGTGTTCAGACGTGCCGTCTTTGCCCCTGTAGAGCCATTAAGTCGTGGATTTCCCTTATTGTAAGCGCCCCTGGGCCATCTAATTTCAAATCATGGCAAAGCTCGCGCGCGCCGATTCGTAATGCGAAGGTCGTAGGTTCGACTCCTATCTCCGGCACCAAGTAAACGGGTTTGTGTTGAAAAGCCGCCATGGGCGGCTTTTTTCATTTTTTGCGCAGCGCTCTGCATGCTTGTGGCTGACCGGAAATGGTTCTGAGGGGCTGTGTTTGGCTGCCTGCCTTCCCATGGGGGCGAAATAACTTATACTGGGGACCGTTTTTCTTCCCCAGAGGCGTGGGCGGTGATGCCCTCGCCTTTCTTATTTCCAAGCCATGAGCCAAGGCCCCTGTTACCACTGCGGTCAGCCCGTCCCCGATGATGTGGATCTTCAGGTCCGTGTCGCCGAATCGTCCCAATCCATGTGTTGTGTCGGTTGCCAGGCAGTGGCTCAGGCCATTGTCGATAACGGTCTGGCCGACTACTACCGCAATCGTGATGCTCTGCCGGAGTCGCGCCGGGAGGCATTGCCTGAGGTGCTGGATAATCTCCGGCTCTTTGATCACGTGGACTTTCAAAAGAGCTTTGTTCGTGCCCTTGGCGAGCATGAGCGGGAGGCTTCCCTCATGCTCGAAGGCGTGACCTGTGCAGCCTGCATCTGGCTGAACGAACAGCACGTCTCCCGTCTGCCCGGGGTTTCCGGGGTAGATATCAACTACACCACCCGGCGAGCGCGGGTGCGTTGGGATGAGAGTCGGATTCAGCTGTCCGACATCCTCGCAGCGATTGCGGCGATCGGCTATCGCGCCTATCCCTATGATCCTGCCCGTAATGAGGAACTGGCCCGTAAAGAGCGCCGCGATGCGCTCTGGCGCGTGTGGGTGGCCGGCTTCGGCATGATGCAGGTCATGATGTACGCCATCCCTGTCTATATGGCCGAAGGGGATATGACGGCGGATATTGAATCCCTGATGCGCTGGGCCAGCCTGTTCCTCACCTTGCCGGTAGTTTTCTATTCTGCAGCCCCCTTTTTCCGCAATGCCTGGCGAGACCTGAAACTGCGCCGGGTCGGCATGGATGTGCCGGTGGCCTTGGGCGTTGGGGCGGCTTTTCTGGCTAGCCTGTGGGCGACTTTCACGGCGGCGGGAGAGGTGTATTTCGATTCGGTCACCATGTTCGTCTTTTTCCTTCTTGGCGGACGACTCCTGGAAATGAGCGCTCGACAGAAGGCGGTTGGTGTGACCGAGGCATTGGCCAAGCTGCTGCCCGCTTTTGCCGAGAAGCTACTGTCCTATCCGGCTGACCGTAGTTTGAGTCAGGTGGTAGTTGCTGATCTGGCGCCTGGCGATGTGGTGCTGGTGCGGGCTGGTGCGGCTATTCCTTCCGATGGGCGGGTGCTGGAGGGCGTTAGTTCGGTGAATGAGTCCTTGCTGACCGGGGAGAGCCTGCCGGTTGCCAAAGGCGTGGGCGACTTGGTGACAGGCGGTTCTGTGAATGTGGAAAGCCCTCTGGTGATCCGCGTCGAGAGCGTGGGGGAGGGGACCCGTCTGTCGGCTATCGTGCGCTTGATGGAACGGGCTGCTATGGAAAAACCCCGGGTGGTGGAGATGGCTGATCGGATTGCCAGTCGTTTCGTCGCCGCCCTGTTGCTGGTGGCTGCGCTGGTAGCCGTGGTGTGGTGGCAGCTGGATCCGAGCAAAGCGTTGTGGATTACCGTTTCCGTACTCGTCGTTACTTGCCCGTGTGCCTTGTCCCTGGCAACGCCGATTGCCTTGACGGTGGCGAGCGGGGCCTTGGCTCGGGAAGGCTTGTTGGTGACCCGCGGCCACGGCATCGAAACCCTGGCGCGCTCCACACATTTCGTTTTTGACAAGACGGGAACCCTAACGACCGGGCACATGCGCCTCCTGGAGATACTGCCTATGAATGGCTGGGTGACGGAGGAGGCATTATCTTTGGCCCAGGGGCTTGAGGCGATGTCTGAACACCCCGTTGGCAAGGCCCTGCGGGCACACGGTGGCGGGCCAGGAGGGGGCGATGGCTTGTCGGCCGAACTCAATAATGTTCCCGGGCAAGGTATCGAGGCCGTCGTGAATTCGCAGCGCTGGCGTATTGGCCGCCCTGACTTCGTTGCCGAGCTGGTGGCAGGCGCGATCCCTGATGCTGTGGCAACCCTGGCGGCACGTGGTGATACGGTTGTCGCCTTGGGTGGTACGGCTGGCTGGGCAGCCTTTTTTGCCCTGGGTGACGATATTCGTCCGGAAGCGCGGGCCCTTGTGGATGACTTGAAAGCCTCTGGCCGGCGGGTGATTTTGCTTTCCGGGGATGCTCCCAGTGCAGCGGGGCGTGTTGGTAAGGCGCTTGGGGTGGATGAAGTGCGGGGTGGGGTTTCTCCCCAGGGCAAGCATGATTACGTCTCCCAGCTTCAGGCCGAGGGTGCTGTGGTGGCAATGGTAGGGGATGGTGTCAATGACGCACCGGTTCTAGCCCAGGCGCAGGTATCCATCGCCATGGGCGGCGGTGCCCAGTTAGCGCGGGCCCAGGCAGACTTTGTCCTGCTCTCGGAAAATCTTGACCATTTGCGGCGGGGTGTGGCGCTCTCAACTCGTGGTTTGCGCATCATTCGCCAGAATCTGCTGTGGTCCTTTGCCTATAATTTCATCGCCCTGCCGCTGGCCATGCTGGGTTTCATTACCCCCTGGATGGCGGGGATCGGCATGTCAGGCAGTTCCCTGCTGGTCGTGCTTAACTCGCTGCGCCTGCAGCGTGCGACTTAAGGATGGTTGCTGATGGAAAGCCTGTACCTATTGATTCCCCTATCCATTGTTCTGGTATTCGGGATTGGTGTCACTTTCTGGTGGTCGGTGCGCAATGGTCAATTTGATGACCTGGAAGGGCCGGCCTACCGCATCCTCATGGATGACGAGCCAAGCCCCCGTAAGCCCCAGGAAATAAGGGCTGACGAAGGGGCGGAGGATGGGGGCAAATAGGTCCCGTTTGATCTGGGTCAACAACCGGGGGCAAGGTTTTCAGGGAGAATGCTTCTCGATTTTCAGGGCCCGTTTTCATCGAAAACGGGCTTCTGGCGAGTTTGTTTCTCTGTTGGGGTTGGGGTGCGTGCGTAACGCACCCTTTTTTTTTCTGTACGTCCTTTTTTGATTTGCCCCGAGCCCCTTTTGACTTTGTGCGAAGCGGCTTGATCTATGTCAAAAGCGATGGGGCTCGGCTACAATAGCATCCCTGCGAGTGCTGCCCAAGGGTCTTTAGGGAGGTGGCATGAAGATTTTCTTTTTCTAGTCGAGAGGTGGGTCCATGTCGGAAACGCAATCCACATACAACTATAAGGTAGTACGGCAATTTGCCATCATGACCGTAGTTTGGGGCATTGTTGGCATGCTTGTCGGTGTCATCATCGCCGCCCAGCTGGTTTGGCCGGAGCTCAATTTTGGGCCTTGGCTGACCTATGGTCGTCTGCGTCCGCTGCATACCAATGCAGTGATTTTTGCTTTTGGTGGTAGCGCACTGTTCGCCACCTCATACTGGGTTGTGCAGCGTACCTGCCATACCCGCCTGTTTGCCGATGGTCTGGCTGCCTTCACCTTCTGGGGATGGCAGGTCGTGATTCTGCTGGCCGCTGTTTCCCTGCCCCTGGGTATCACCACCGGCAAGGAATACGCTGAGCTGGAGTGGCCCATCGACATCCTGATCACCCTGGTGTGGGTTGCTTACGCCCTGGTGTTCTTCGGTACCATCATCAAGCGTAAGGTCAGCCACATCTATGTGGCCAACTGGTTCTACGGTGGCATGATCCTGGCTGTGGCACTGCTGCACTTGGTGAATAGCGCCGAAGTGCCTGTTTCCCTGCTGAAGTCCTACTCCGCCTACGCTGGCGTGCAGGATGCAATGATTCAGTGGTGGTACGGTCACAACGCCGTGGGTTTCTTCCTGACCGCTGGTTTCCTGGGCATGATGTACTACTTCGTGCCGAAGCAGGCTGAGCGTCCGGTTTACTCCTATCGCCTGTCCGTGGTGCACTTCTGGGCCCTGATCTTCACCTACATGTGGGCAGGTCCTCACCATCTGCACTACACCGCCCTGCCTGACTGGACCCAGTCCATCGGTATGCTGTTCTCCCTGATTCTGCTGGCTCCCTCCTGGGGCGGCATGATCAACGGCATCATGACCCTGTCCGGCGCCTGGCATAAGCTGCGCGACGATCCCGTCCTGAAGTTCCTGATCACTTCCCTGTCCTTCTACGGCATGTCGACCTTCGAAGGTCCGATGATGTCCGTGAAGTCCGTGAATGCACTGTCTCACTACACTGACTGGACCGTTGGTCACGTGCATGCTGGTGCTCTGGGCTGGGTGGCCATGGTTTCCGTGGGTTCCCTGTACTATCTGATCCCCCGCCTGTTCGGCACCAAGCAGATGTATAGCGTCAAGCTGGTTACCGTGCATTTCTGGATTGCCACCATCGGCGTCGTGCTGTACATCGCCTCCATGTGGATCGCCGGTGTGATGCAAGGCCTGATGTGGCGCGCTTTCAACCCTGATGGCACTCTGACCTACAGCTTCGTTGAAGCAGTGAAGGGCTCCTACCCGTTCTGGACCATCCGTCTGGTCGGTGGTGTTCTGTTCCTGGCCGGTATGCTGATCATGTTCTACAACGTGCTGAAGACCATCGGTCAGAGCCAAGGCGCCGACGAGCGCATCCTCGCTCCTGCCGCTCATCACGCTTAATCAGGGAGAACGCTACAAATGCTTACGCATGAAAAAATCGAAAAGAACGCTGGCTGGCTGATCGTTCTGACCGTTATCGTGATCAGCTTCGGCGGCCTCCTGGAAATCGTTCCGCTGTTCTTCCAGAAGTCCACCACCCAGGCTGTGGAAGGCGTCAAGCCTTATGACGCCGTCCGTCTCGCCGGTCGTGATGTGTATATCCGGGAAGGCTGCTACAACTGCCACTCCCAGATGGTGCGTCCGTTCCGCGCTGAAACCGAGCGTTATGGCCACTACTCCGTGGCTGGCGAGTTCGTGTATGACCATCCGTTCCAGTGGGGCTCCAAGCGTACTGGTCCGGACCTGGCCCGGGTTGGCGAGCGCTACTCCAACGAGTGGCATGTCGCTCACCTGAACAATCCTCGCGATGTGGTTCCCGAGTCCAACATGCCGGCATACCCGTTCCTGGCCAAGACTGCCGCCAAGAACAGTGTGGGTGCCGATATTGAGGCCAAGATGCGTGCGCTGCGCAAGGTCGGTGTTCCTTACACCGATGCTGAAATTGCCGGTGCCAAGGCTGAGATTGGTGATAAGACCGAGCTTGATGTTCTGGTTGCCTATCTCCAAGGCCTGGGTCTTGCCCTGAAGAATACCAAGTAAGGTATGGACATCAACGATCTGCGTTCCATCGTAACGGTGCTGGCGTTCTTTTCGTTCGTCGGCATCGTGTGGTGGGCATACGGCAAGGGGGCCCGCAAGGGTTTTGACGAAGCGGCCAACCTGCCGTTCGCAGATGACGATGCGGAGGTGATCAACGATCACTCCCGCAAAGAACTGAGGAAAACATCATGAGCGATTTCGTTAGCGAGTTTTGGAACTTGTA
This sequence comes from Azospira sp. I13, assembly GCF_003112695.1. Lineage (GTDB taxonomy): Bacteria > Pseudomonadota > Gammaproteobacteria > Burkholderiales > Rhodocyclaceae > Azospira. The sequence continues at coordinate 282,811 of NZ_BFBP01000002.1, read as the reverse complement.
CGTCGTCGTAATCTCGCTGGTATCTATCATCGGTTGCGGCATTTTTTTGAAATTCCAGAGCGTCCATAAGGGCTCTACGGACACGACCGGTCACGTCTGGGACGAGACCCTGGCTGAGTACAACAACCCTCTGCCGGCCTGGTGGAAGTGGATGTTCTACATCACCATCGTGTTTGCTCTGGCCTACCTGGCCCTGTACCCCGGTCTGGGCAAGTTCCAGGGCGTCCTGGGCTGGTCCTCCGTTGGCCAGTACAAGGATGAAGTGAAGAAGGCCGATGCTACCTACGGCCCGATTTACGACAAGTACCTGAAGATGGATCTGAAGGCAGTGGCTGCCGACAAGGAAGCCAATGAAATGGGCAAGCGCCTGTTCCTGACCTACTGCTCCCAGTGTCACGGTTCCGATGCCCGCGGTTCCAAGGGCTTCCCCAACCTGGCTGATGCCGACTGGCAGTGGGGTGGTGATGCTGACACCGTTAAGACCACCATTCTGGAAGGTCGCAACGGCGTGATGCCTCCTCACGCTCAGCTGGGTGACGAGACCATCAAGGATCTGGCTAACTTCGTCCGCTCCCTGTCCGGTCTGCCCCATGACGCCGCTCTGGCTGCCAAGGGTAAGGAAGCTTTTGGCACTGTTGGTTGCTCCGGCTGCCATGGTCCTGAGGCCACCGGTACTGCTGCGCTGGGTGCTCCCAACCTGACCGACAAGGTCTGGCTGTACGGCTCCTCCGAAGCCACCATCACCGAGACCATCAAGAACGGCCGCAACAACCGCATGCCGGCTTGGAAGGACTTCCTGGGTGAAGGCAAGGTGCACATTCTCGCCGCCTACGTGCTGAGCCTGTCCGGCGCCGAGAAGAAGTAATGCTGTAAGTTCGTGGAAGGCGCGGTGCAGAGTATTCTGCGCCGCGCTTTTTTTTCTTTAACCATCAGAAGCGGTGACCTCTATCAAAATCGCAGCTATTCCCCGGGGAATAGTGTGATTCTGATAAACGTTACGAGCGTGCCATGAGTCAGATCGAGAACAGCACGACGTCGGCTGCCGCCGATGTCGGTTCGCTTTACGAGAAGCACAAGAAGATCTACGTCCGGTCGGTTTCCGGCTTGTTCAGTAATTGGCGCTGGGGCTTCGTGCTGCTGACCCAGGCTCTTTTCTATGGACTCTGCTGGGTCGATTGGAACGGGCGTCAGGCGGTCCTGTTCCATCTTGTCGAGCGCAAGTTCTACATCTTCGGCATGGTGTTTTGGCCTCAGGACGTGTTTTACCTGGCCTTGCTGCTCATTATCTCGGCCTATGCCCTGTTCCTGTTTACCGCGGTTGCCGGGCGTCTATTTTGCGGCTATGCCTGCCCCCAAACCGTCTATACCGAAATATTCCTTAGAATAGAATCCTGGGTTGAAGGTGACCGTCCGGCCCGCCAGAAACTCGACAGGGCCCCGCTGGATGCACGCAAGGTTCGCCTCAAGACCACCAAGCATGGCTTGTGGCTGCTGCTTTCCTTGTGGACCGGCTTTACCCTGGTTGGCTATTTCACACCTGTCCGGGAGCTGACGGCTTCCCTGGCCTCCCTCGACTTTGGGCCCTGGGAATATTTCTGGATCTTCTTCTACGGTGGCTTCACCTACATGCAGGCAGGCTTCCTGCGGGAGCAAGTCTGTAAGTACATGTGTCCCTACGCCCGCTTCCAGGGGGTGATGTTTGACCCAGATACGCTCATCATCACCTATGACCCCGAGCGCGGCGAGCCCCGTGGTACCCGCAAGAAGGGAGCAGACCCGCGCAGCCTGGGTAAGGGCGATTGCGTGGATTGCGGTATCTGCGTTCAGGTTTGCCCTACCGGGATCGATATCCGCGATGGTTTGCAGTACGAGTGTATTGGCTGTGCCGCCTGCATCGATGCTTGCGATGCCGTTATGGACAAAATGAGCTATCCCCGGGGCTTGATCCGCTATTCGACGGAAAATGCGCTCGCTAAGCACTACACCGCCCGCGAGATGATTGCCCACGTGATGCGGCCGCGTGTGTTGCTCTATTCGAGCATTCTTGCGTTGATCACCTTGGCGACCATCTGGGGTTTGAGTGTCCGGGTGCCGTTGAAGGTGGACGTCATTCGCGACCGGGCCACTCTGGCTAGGGAAGCGGACGATGGGCGCATAGAGAATGTCTACACCTTGCGCATCATGAATACGGAAGAAGTGGTCCGCCGCTACAGTCTTGGTGTGGATGGCCTGCCTGGCGCTGAGATCGTTGGTGAGCGCATCGTCGAGGTGGGTGGCGCCACCACCGAATCGGTCCTCGTTTCCGTGCGAGTCCCGCCTGATGCCGGCCCCAAGGGTGGCAATCCTATTTATTTCGATATCAAGGCCCAGAATCACGACAAGGTAGCCGTGCGTGAAAAGGCCAGCTTCATGCTTCCCTGATTGACTGAGTGAGACCCCATGAGAACTGCATCCCAACCCTGGTATCGCGAACCCTGGCCCTGGATTCTGGCGGCCGGCCCTATCGCCGTCATTCTGGCAGGTGTGGTCACCGTCTGGCTGGCCATCACCAGCAATGACGGCCTGGTCGCCGATGATTACTACAAGCGCGGTCTGGAGGTGAATCAGGTCATTCAGCGCGATCGGAAGGCCGAGGAGCTAGGGCTTCAGGCAGAGATATTTCAGGGGGGAGAAGGTGCATTCCGAGTCATGCTGTCGAGTACCCGCGGCGCCGCACTGCCTGAGAAAGTGAAGCTCTATCTGGCCCATCCGGCCAAGGCAGGTTTTGACCTGGAAATTACCCTGGCATCCGATGGGCAGGGTGTTTATAGTGGCAAATTGAATCATCCGATTACGGGTAGCCGCTGGCTGGTCCGCCTTGAGGACGAAACCGGTGCCTGGCGCCTCTCCGCTGATTGGGTAATGGAAAAACAAGAGTCGCTCTCCATGAAGGCGACCTCATCGGTTTCTTCTTCTAATCGTTAAAAACGGGAGGTAATACCATGGCTTGGAAGGAATTGTTTACTACTGATATCGGCTTGCTGAGTGCTTTCACCATCGGCTTCGTGGTGGTGATGGGGGCTTATTTCGGCATCTACTTCAGCAAGAAAATGAACGAACAGCCGGGACAGAAGTAAGACTGCGTTCCATCAGTCTGGATAAAAAAAGGCCTGGGATTTCCCAGGCCTTTTTGTTAGGTAGTGCTGCCCAATCAGCGATAGACCAACACAGGAATCTTGGAGTGGGTCAGTACCTTGTTTGTTTCGCTGCCCAGCAGCAGCCCGGTAATGCCCTTGCGGCCATGGGAAGCCATGAAAATCAGGTCACATCCCACTTTCTCAGCGGCGTCGATGATGGCTTCGTAAGGAATATCGCTGGTGACTGCAAGCTTCTGGCACTTGACGCCGGAAGCGCCGCACAGTTGCTCGACCTGGCCGAGGAATTCCTCGGCCTGCTTGTCGGCTAGCTCGGAAAATTTTTCCGGGGTGGTTGGATCAATCAGTGCTCCTTCGCCGTAGTAAGTCACCGGGTATTCGGGCTTGGCGTAGAAGGCGGTAATGGTGGCACCGCTTTCCTTGGCGAAGGACACGGCCTTCTGGGCGGTTTCACGGGATAGCTCGGAGCCGTCGGTGGGGAGTAGGATGTGCTTGAACATGCAGGGTCTCCTTGAGGGGATCAAATTGTCGTAGTCCCCATCCTATGCCACTTTGGGCGGAAGGCCAAATGGCAGGCGGGGCGCCATATCTTGGAGCGTAGCGATGTCCAGCGGGATTCGAGTCAGCATGCACGGTGCGGCGGGAGAGGTTACTGGTTCCTGCACGCTTGTTGAATGGGAAGGGGGGCGTTTCCTCGTCGATTGCGGCATGTTCCAAGGAGGAGGAGATGCCTACGGCAAGAACCAGCGCGCACTGGGTTTCAATGTCAGGGATCTGGATTTTGTGCTACTGACCCATGCCCACATCGATCATTCCGGGCTGCTGCCACGTCTCTCGGTATTGGGTTATCGGGGGCCCATTTATGCTACCGCGCCGACAGTGGACCTCCTGGAGGTGCTGCTCCTGGATTCTGCTCATATCCAGGAGAAAGAGGCGGAATGGCAGCTGCGTCGGCGCAATAAATTTGGCCGCACCACCCGGGGGGTCTTGCCTCCTCTCTATACCGTGACCCAGGCTGGCACCTGCCTGAAGCAATTGCGTCCTGTCGAATACGGCGAAGTTCAGCGGCCGCGAGAGGGGGTCGAAGTAGTCTTCCGGGATGCCGGCCATATCCTCGGCTCGGCCATTCTGGAAGTGCGCCTGCAGACTTCGGCCGGACGTCGTGTATTGGTCTTTTCCGGCGATCTGGGCCAGCCCGGACGACCTGTCTTGAGGGATCCCGAGTTCATTACCCGGGCCGACCTGCTGTGCATCGAATCCACCTACGGCAACCGCTTGCACCGCCCCCTGGCGGAAACGGAAACAGAAATCGTCCGGGCTTTTGACCATACCTTCAAGCAGAAGCGCGGCAACATCATCATTCCCGCTTTTGCCGTCGGCCGAACTCAGGAAATTCTATATGTACTTGGTGGATTGGTCCGCCAAGGGCGCCTGCCGCCGCAGAAGATCTACGTCGACTCCCCCATGGCCAATGCCGCGACCCGCATCACCCTCAAGTATCGGGATCTCTGGGATGAGGAAACCCGGGATCTGATGGCCTGGCTGGCTGCCAATCCTCAGGCAGTCCAAGTGCGTTTCACCTCCGACGTGGAGGAATCAATGGCCCTCAACGATATCCGGGAAGGCGCCGTCATCATCTCCGCCAGCGGCATGTGCGATGCGGGGCGGATCAAGCATCACCTGGCCTACAACCTGCCAAGACCCGAATGTACGGTGCTCATCACCGGCTTCCAGGCCGCTGGCACCCTGGGGCGTCGCCTGGTGGATGGGGCTCGGCTGGTACGGCTTTTCGGCCAGGTAGTACCCGTTCGAGCCGACATCTACACCATCGGAGGCCTCTCCGCCCATGCCGACCAGGCAGCACTATTGGACTGGGCGGGGCATTTCCAACAGCCTCCGGGGCAGACCCGGGTGGTACATGGTGAAGCCGATGCAGCACGGGCCCTGCAGGAAGCCCTCGGTGATCGCCTGGGCTGGCCAAATGTGCTGGTTGCCAGCGGCGACGCACCCGTCATAGTGTGATATAAAATTCCTAATATTCCGGCTTCACTGCAAAAGGCACTGACCATGGCAGCCAACACCCCTTCCTCCGCCAAGCATCACAAGAATTTCAACCTCTCGGGGGCCAGCCCTCTTGAGAATCTCGGCGAGCAGATGGAAAAGCAGCTTGATCCTTTCGGCATCACCACCTCCATGCTCAATGCCCAGGCGGCCTGGCTGATGCATCCCCAGGAATTGAGCCGCGTTCTGACGGGATTGTCAGAAGATTTGCTGGCCCTCCAGGCCCACGTCATGCGCCGTGCCATCGGCCTGCCTTCCGAAGATGTCATCAAGCCCCACCAGGATGATGGCCGCTTTTCTGATCCGGTATGGGAGCAGTCCCCCACTTGGGACATCATGAAGGAGTGGTATCTGGCGTTCACCCACCGCCTGGAGGACATGTATTTTGAAACACCGGGCTTGTCGGATAAGGAGCGGCGCCGTGCCGCCTTCTGGTTGCGCAAATGGCTGAATGCAGTGGCGCCCACCAATTTCTTCTGGAGCAATCCGGTTGCCCTGCGCAAGTTCGTTGAGAGCAACGGCGAATCCCTGACCAAGGGGCTGCAGAATTACCTCAAGGACAGCCAAGCCGGATCCATCCGTATGGTGGAGGAAGATGCCTTCACGGTGGGCCAGGATCTGGCCACCACGCCGGGCAACGTGGTTTTCCGCAATCGCCTGGTGGAGTTGATCCAGTACACCCCCACGACTGCCCAGGTCCGTCGCCAGCCCCTGGTGATCATTACCCCCTGGATCAACAAGTACTACATCCTCGATCTGACCGCCAAGAAGAGCCTGGTCAAGTATCTGGTGGATAAGGGCTTTACCGTCTTCATCACCAGCTGGAAAAACCCCACCGAGGATATGTCCCAGGTTGCCTACGAAGACTATGTCGTGGAAGGGGTTGGCGAGGTGATCGAAGCCGCCCGAACCATCGCCAAGGTGCCTCAGGTCAATGCGGTGGGTTATTGCATCGGCGGTACGACCCTCTCGGCCTACATGGCCTGGGCCAACCGCAAGTTCGGCAGCCCGGAGAAGGTGCCGGTCGCTTCCTGGAGTCTGTTCACCACCCTGACGGATTTCTCTCGGCCCGGCGATATCGATGTCTTCGTCGATCGGGCCAGCGTCAAGTGGATCGAGGATTCCATGGCCAAGAAGGGCTTCCTCGATGGCAAGGATATGGCCTCCTCTTTCCGCATGCTGCGCTCCAACAGCCTGATCTGGCACTACTACGTCCATAGCTATCTCTATGGCGAGGCCCTGGCGCCGTTTGATGTGCTGTTCTGGAACAACGATTCCACCCGCATGCCCTACGCCATGCACTCCTACTACTTGCGGGAGATGTACCTCAACAACAACCTGATCAAGAAGGATGCCCTGACCCTGGGCGGGCAACCCATCGATCTGGAACGCATCACCCAGCCGCTTTACGCCGTTACGGCGGAGGACGACCACATTGCTCCCTGGCGCCAGTGCTATCGCATCCGCAAATACGTCAGCAGCCCGACCCGTTTCGTCCTTTCTTCCTCCGGCCACATCCTGGGTATCGTTAATCCACCCGTGAATCCGCCCAAGCGTAGTTACTGGGTTGGCGAGCCGGCCCGCGGCGAGAACGTCGAGCGCTGGGAGGCTGCTGCCACCAAGCATCCCGGCAGCTGGTGGGAGGACTGGGTACAGTGGCTGCTGCCCCGTAGTGGCGAACTCGGTGCGCCGCCCAAGCCGCACAAGGATTTTCCCGCCCTGGCCGCGGCTCCCGGGACCTATGTTCTCGAGCCCTGAAACCCGGGTGTGGCGCTGCTTTCCAGGGTGCTCGACTTAATCCAGATCAAGCTAATCATCCCGGATTGTGATATCGTGAGCGGCTTTGTTTTTTAGGCCCCAGACGCAATGAGTACCAGCCCGTTTCCCCCTCTCAAGATCAAAGGTAAGTCCCTGGTGCCCATCGTCCAGGGGGGAATGGGGGTTGGCATTTCCGCTCACCGCCTGGCCGGTACCGTGGCCTCCCTCAATGGCGTCGGCACCATCGCCAGTGTGGATCTGCGCCGCCACCATCCCGATCTGATGGCCGAAACCGGCCGTTCCCGCAACCGCGAAGCCATTGAAAAGGCCAACCTGATCGCCCTGGACCGGGAAATCAAGATGGCCCAGGACATCGCCCAGGGGCAGGGTGTCATCGCCGTCAACGTGATGCGGGCCGTGACCCAGTACCAGGACTACGTGCGTCAGTCCTGCCAGTCCGGTGCCGATGCGATCGTGATGGGGGCTGGCCTGCCTCTGGATCTGCCCGAGCTGACCGATGGCTACCCCGATGTTGCCCTGGTACCGATCCTCTCCGACGTGCGCGGCATCGTTCTGCTGCTGAAGAAGTGGATGCGCAAGAACCGCCTGCCCGACGCCATCGTCATCGAGCACCCCAAGTATGCCGGCGGCCACCTGGGCGCTGCCAAGAAGGAAGACGTGGATGATCCCCGCTTCGACTTCGAGGTGGTTATTCCCGGCGTCCTGCAGGCCTTCGAAGAAATGGGCATTGCCTCCGAAAAGATTCCCCTGATTCCAGCCGGTGGCATCAACAGCCATGAACGGGTGCGCGAGCTGATCGATCTGGGCGCTTCCGCCGTCCAGCTGGGCAGCGCTTTCGCCGTGGCCGAAGAGGGCGATGCCGACATCGAATTCAAGAAGGTCCTGGCCGGCGCCAAGGACAAGGATGTGGTGGATTTCATGAGCTGTGCCGGTCTGCCGGCCCGGGCCGTGAAAACCCCCTGGCTGGAAAAGTACCTGAACCGGGAAGAGAAGCTCATGGCGGCCGCGGCCGGCAAGGAGCACAAGTGCACCCTGGCCTGGGATTGCCTGCTGCAATGCGGCCTACGGGACAGCAACCCGAAACACGGCCAGTTCTGTATCGATAACCAGCTGGCGGCCGCCGTCACCGGCGACGTGCAGAAAGGCCTGTTCTTCCGCGGCGCTTCCAGCCTGCCTTTCGGCTCGGCCATCCGCCCCGTCAAGGAACTGGTACATTACCTGCTCACTGGCGAAAAACCCGTCTTCACATGATTCCCTCTGCGCTTCAGGACGCCTCCTCCTCTTCCGCTTCCCGCCCCGGTATTTCGGTACCGGCCGGGGGGGGCAAGGATTCCCTGGACCTGTTGCGCATTGTCCGCATCAACGAGCAGATCAAGGCGGTGGTGGCCGTCGCCTTCAAGATCAACATCATGGCGCTCAACGCCATTTTCCTCGCCAAACGGGCCGGCAGCGCCGCCCTGGGCTTTGGTGTGCTGTCCAACGAATTGCGGGTCTTCTCCCGTGATTTGCGGACCCAGATGGAATCCCTCCGCCAGCTGATCCACGGTTCCGTCATCGAAGTTTCCCGTCTGCTGCAGCATTCCCGCTACTCCCGCCTGCTTGAGGCCGGCGCCCGGCTGGCCGGCGGCAATGCACGCCTGGCCGAGGTGCTGGCGCGCCGGGACAAGGAAGCGGCAGTGCGCCTGGAGCGTCTGGCCAAACTGCGCCGGGAGCTGAAGCTGGCCCTGGAGGATGCCTTCCAACTGGTGGAGTTGGGCGGTGTGCTGGCCAAGTCGGCCAAGATCGAGGCTGCCTATGGGCAGAGCTTTGCTGCCTCACTGGCCCAGGTGTCCGGTGAATTCGACGGCATCGTCGAGGAAATCCGCGTCTCCCTCGAAACCCTGAAAAAATCCAATTTCTTCGGCGGCAAGCAATGAAGACCATCCAGACCATCTTTCAGGACGGCACCCACAAGTGGGTCGCCATCGTGCGCGACCCGGAGCGTCCCGGCTCTCTCATCGATACCAACGAATATCTGGTAGCCAATGGCGTCCAGGGCCTGATCCTGGACCCGGGCGGGGCAGAAATATTCCCCGCAGTGTTTTCTGCGTTGGCGGCGGAGTTTGATCCCTCTTCCCTGGTTGGCCTGTTTGCTTCCCACCAGGATCCGGACATCATTTCCTCCCTGGCCATGTGGCTGGAGTTCAATCCCAAGATGCACTGCTACGTCAGCTGGCTCTGGGAGAGCTTCATTCCCCACTTCGGCGGTACCAGCGATACCTTTGTCCCCATTCCCGATGAAGGCATGGATATCGGCCTCAATGGACTCACCCTGACGGCCGTGCCGGCCCACTACCTGCACTCCTCCGGCAATTTCCATCTCTACGATCGCCAGGCCCGCATCCTCTTTTCCGGTGACGTCGGTGCCGCCCTGTTGCCTCCGGGCGAGGGCGGTCTGTTCGTGGAAGATTTCGACCGCCACATCAAGCATGCCGAAGGCTTTCACCGCCGCTGGATGGGCTCCAACGAGGCCAAGCGTCGCTGGTGCGAGCGCGTCTCCCAGATGGAGATCGATCTGCTGTGCCCCCAGCACGGCGCCATCTACCAGGGGGCGGATGTGCATCGTTTCATCAACTGGTTCGACGAACTCCAGGTCGGCATCCTGCGGGCCTGATGCGGCACTTTTTCGGCCTCTCCTGTGAGGCCGAAGCGCGCCTCCCGGCGCTTTTGATTCCCGTCAAGGAGTCGGTCCGGCCCCCTGGGCCAGAATCCATCCGACCCCCAGCGAGGATTCCGGCATGACCCCCATTCGAGATTACATGAGCGCCGACCATCGGCGCTGTGACGACCTGTTCGCCGCCGTCGAACAATCCCTGACCCGTTCCGGCACGGCCGCTGCCGACCTGTTCGAGGCCTTCTGTCATGCCACCCTGGCCCATTTCCAGGCGGAAGAGGAGTTGCTCTTTCCTGCCTTCGAGCAGGCCACCGGCATCCGCATGGGGCCCACCCAGATGATGCGTCTTGAGCACCAGCAGATGCGCACCCTCATGGACGAAGCCCGTGCTGCCCTGGTGTCTGGTGATGAGGAGGGCTATAGCGGTGCAGCGGAAACCCTCTTGATCCTGATGCAGCAACACAACATGAAGGAAGAAAACGTGCTGTACCCCATGTGTGACGAAAATCTGGCAGCCTACCAGGCCGAGTTGATGCCCCTGCTGCAGAAGGCGACCGGGAGCGAGCGTTCATGAGCGCCCGGGACCAGGCCGCCGTCGTCGTCGACGCCCGGCAGATGGAGCCCCCCGAGCCTTTCGTGAAAACCATGGAAGGCCTGGATGAGTTGAAGGACGGCGAAAAGCTCTTGCTGATGCTCTACCGGGAACCCCATCCCCTGTATCGCACCCTGGCGCTCAACGGCTACACCTACCGCGCCAGTACCGAGCCGGACGGCACGGTGGAAATCCTCATCTGGAAGGCGGTCTGAAGCACTCCGCTCCCCGTCGAGCCAGTCTTCCCTCCGCCCGCCCTTGCCCCTTTCTGCTGCCGTCCCCATGCAATCCCTGTTGTCCTTCGACCAGGCGCCTCCCCTGGCTGGACCCCTGCGCTTCTTCCTGACGGCCCCCGCGTTTGCTGCCGGTGCCGGCCTGCTCCTTTTGCTGCTGGGGCCGGGCCTGCTGGCTTCCCGGTGGACGCCGGGAGCACTGGCCTTCACCCACCTGCTGACGGCCGGCTTCATGCTGCAGACCATGGTGGGGGCCCTGCTGCAGATCCTGCCGGTGGCCACCGGCGCCGGGGTCGAGCATCCCCTGGGCGTGGCTCGGGCCGTCCACGGCCTATTCACCGGCGGCCTGCTGTTGCTTCTGGGCGGCTTTCTCAGCTTTCGTCCCCTCTACTTCCAGGCGGCTGTCGGCCTGTTCGCGGCGGGGCTGCTCATATTTCTCTGGGCGGCAGGGCGTGCCCTGGCCCGGGTGCCTGCCAGCAGCCCGATCCAGTGGGCCCTCAAGCTGGCTGCGGCGGGGCTGGCCATCACCGTGCTGTTGGGCCTGGTTCTCGCCAGCGCCCTGGGATTTTCCCTGCCCTGGCCCCTGTTGCAGATCACCGGCATCCACCTCAGCTGGGGGCTGGTGGGCTGGGGCGTGTTGCTCCTTTCCGGCGTCGCCTATGTCGTCGTGCCCATGTTTCTCCTGACGCCATCCTTTCCCGGCTGGTTGTCCCGCATCCTGGCCCCCGGCCTGTTCCTGGCCCTGGCTCTGTGGAGTGGCGCCGAGGCGGCTGGGCTGGCCCTGGCGCCCTGGCTGGGGGGCGTTCTGATGGCCGGTTGCGGGGTCTTTGCCGGCGTCACCCTGTGGCTGCTGGTTCGCAGCAAGCGGGCCCGCCTTGATGCCACCCACCGTTACTGGCGCCTGGGCCTGGGTAGTGGATTGGCGGCCCTGACCCTGCTGGCCCTGGGCCTGCTGATGCCTTCCCTGGGCGGGTGGAACGGCTGGCCCTTGCTGTTCGGTGTGCTGATCCTGGTGGGCGGGTTCATGTCGGTGATTAGCGGCATGCTTTACAAGATCGTGCCCTTCCTCATCTGGCTGCATTTGCAGAATGCCGGCCAGGGCCAAGTGCTGGCGCCAAACATGAAAAAGATCATGCCCGAGAGCGCCATGGGGCGGCAGATGGCCTGTCATGCCGCTGCCTTGGCCCTGCTGGCGGCGGCCGTACTCTGGCCCGAGTGGCTCGCTCGGCCGGCGGGTGCTGCCCTGCTGGTTTCCAGCCTGTGGCTGATGCGCAACCTGATCGGCGGGGTACAGGTCTATCGCCGGCATCTGCAGACCATTCGCGGGCAGCTGGCTGCCAGCAGCTGAAACGGAGCCTTCATTTTGCGGAACTTCCTTAGCGCCCCTCATCGGGTCATGTTTGCCCTGGGGGCGAGCCAGTCACTTCTGGCCATGCTGTTCTGGGTCGTAGACCTGGGCGGGCGTTACGCCGGGCTGTATTCCCCGCTGGGCTGGGCCTTGCCGGGCATTTGGCTGCACGGCGCCGTCATGCTATTCGGCCTGTTTCCGCCCTTCATTTTCGGCTTTCTCATGACGGCCTTGCCCAAGTGGGTCAGTGCCCCGGCGCTGGAACGGGGGCGTTACCTGCCGGCCTGTGCCGCCATGGCCCTGGGCTGGGGATTGTTCTGGGCGGGCCTGGCCTGGGCACCGGCCGCCGGGATCGGCCTGCTGACTGCCGGCCTGGGTTGGGCCTGGGGCCTGCATGCCCTGTGGCGGGCAGTGACCTGGCCCCAACCCCAGGCCTTCGTGCCGGATCGCAGCCATGCCTGGGCGCTCCTTGTTGCCTTGCTGCTGGGGCTGGTGGGGCAGGCGGTGTACGGTCTCGGTCTTTTGCTGCACGAAGCCGAGTGGGTGCGGGCGGGTATCGTCCTCGGCCTATGGGGGTGTCTGCTGCCGGTCTTTTTCAGCGTCAGCCATCGCATGCTGCCCTTCTTCACTTCGGCCGTGCTCAAGCACTATCAGTTGTACCGGCCCATGTCCCTGCTGTGGCTCATCCTCGCCTGCTTTGGCGCCCATGGCCTGCTGCTTCTGCTGAGCTGGACGGGCGCCCTCTGGGTGCCGGACTTGGTGGCCGCCGCCACGGTGTTCCATTTTTCCTGGAAGTGGCAACTGCGTCGCAGCTTCGTCGCTCCCATGCTGGCCATGCTTCATGCCGCCACCCTGTGGTTGGGCATCGGCCTGCTGCTATTCGGCATTCAGAGCCTGGCTACCGCCTTGGGCGGGAGTTTCGGCGGTCTGGCACCGTTACATGCCTTGGGTGTGGGTTACTTCGCTTCCATGGTGCTGGGCATGGTGACCCGGGTGACGCTTGGCCATTCCGGCCGGGCTATCCAGATGGGGGATGAAACTACCTGGCCGCTGTTCGGGCTGTTCCAGGCGGTGCCGCTGCTGCGGCTGGCTGGGGAATTCCTGATGCTGCCGGGGTTGCTCAACCTCAGCTGGCTGGCGGCCATCGGCTGGTTGCTGGTGTTCGCCCTGTGGGTGCGTCGCCACGGGGCCATGTATTGGCGGCCACGTCCCGACGGCCAGCCGGGCTAAGCGACGAGTAACGGGGAGCGGGCATGTATCTGGCGTTGAAGCATCTGCATGTCACCTGCGTGGTGCTGTCCGGCCTCGGCTTCATGCTGCGGGGCTACTGGATGCTGGTGGGTTCGGCCCGCCTGCAGCGTCCCTGGGTTCGCGTATTGCCCCATGGGGTGGATAGCCTCTTGCTGGGCAGTGCCCTGACCCTGGCGGTTCTCTCCGGCCAGTATCCCTTCGTCCTGCCCTGGCTGACGGCCAAGGTGCTGGGCCTGCTGGCCTATATCGGCTGCGGCACCGTCGCCCTCAAGCGGGGGCGCAGTGCCGCTGTGCGGGGCACCTTTTTCGTCCTGGCGCTGCTCTGCTTCGCCTATATCGTTTCCGTGGCCCTGAGCCGCAACCCTGCCGGCTTTCTTGCCGGCCTGTGAAAGGAATGCCATGAGCAACAGCCTCTTGGGCGCTGCCGCCCCGAGTTTCGACGAGCCCCTGGAAATGCTCGATGCCTGTCATGGACGCATCCAGGCCCAGATCGAAACCCTGCGCCGCCTGGCGCAGCATCTGCCGCGCCACGGCGCCGACCAGGCTGCCCGGGATGCGGCCCAGGGCGTGTTGCGGTACTTTTCCGTGGCGGCCCCCCACCATCATGCGGATGAGGAGGAGGATCTCTTCCCCGCGCTGCTGGCCAGCCAGGCCGTTCAAGCCGATGGCGAGACGGCGGCCGTGGTGCAGGCCCTGATCGAACGCATCCTGCGGGAGCATCGGCAGATGGACCGCTTGCGGGACGAGGTTCTCTCCCGCCTGCAGTGCATCATCGCCGCCCAGCCGGGGGAGTGTAGCGAGGCCTTGCCATCCGCCATGGTGGAAGACCTGGCGAGCCTCTACCTGGGCCACATCGATCTGGAAACCCGGGAGCTGCTGCCCCTGGGGCGGCGTCTGCTCTCCACCGAGCAGGCCATGGCCGTAGGCCGCAGCATGGCTGCCCGGCGCGGTGCCGTGTTCCCGGAAGGCGAGCGTTCCGCCTGAGCAGCGGTGCGGTGCCGAGGCCATAAAAAAACGGCCCGTAGGCCGCTGGGGATGTGCAGAAGGCTGGCGGTGTGTGCAGCGCCGGCCCCGGCATCGCATCCGGTGGGGCTCAGGCCGACTGATGGGTCATCAGCTTCTTCAAGCCCGGAATGTCCAGGATGCGGATGTGCTTCTGCTGCACGGCGATGAAGCCTTCTTCCTGGAAGCGGGAAAAGGCCCTGGAGACGGTTTCCAGTTTGAGGCCCAGATAGCTGCCGATTTCCTCCCGGGTCATGCGCAGGTAGAACTCGGCGTGGGAATAGCCCCGGGCAGTGAAGCGTTGGGAAAGATTGAGCAGGAAGGCGGCCAGGCGCTCTTCCGCCCGCATGGTGCCAAGCAGCATCATGACCCCATGGTCGCGCACGATTTCCCGGCTCATCACCTTGTGGAAGTGGTGCTGCAGGGCGACGATTTCCCGGGAGAGGCCTTCCAGACGGGGGAAGGGGATGATGCAGACTTCGCTGTCTTCCAGGGCGACGGCGTTACAGGAATGGTGCTCGGTGCTGATGCCATCCAGGCCCAGCAACTCGCCGGCCATCTGGAAACCGGTCACCTGGTCGCGGCCGTCTTCCAGCAGCACGTCGGTCTTGAAGAAGCCGGCGCGGATGGCGTAGATGGATTCGAAGCCTTCCCCGGCCCGGTAGAGGTGGTCGCCGCGCTTGATCTTGCGCCGGGTGCTCACCAGTTCGTCCAGCTTGGACATTTCGGTCTCGTTGAGACCGTAGGGAAGACACAGTTCTTGTAGGTTACAGTTCGAGCAGGCGGTCTTGATGACCGACAGGGTAATTTCTTGGGCGCTGGTCTTCTTCAACGGCATGCTGTTCCTCGCTGGGCCAGGGGCTTTTGAATGGTGCTGACCTGCGCCGGAAGGCCCTTTGGAAGCCTTTGATCCAGGTCAACGTGCCCCAGTTCCTGCACCACGATAATAAGCCGCACCTAATGTGTGGTTCTGCAATGACTGTTTTTAAATGACATTTACCGCCAACAACCTGGTTTTCGATCCCCAGATCATCCGTCGCTTCGATGTGAATGGACCGCGCTACACGTCCTATCCGACGGCCGACCGCTTTGTCGAAGCCTTCGATGCCGAGGCCCTGAAGTTGTGGCTGGGTAAACGCAATATCGGCGGTATCAGCCGACCCCTGTCATTATACTTCCACATCCCCTTCTGCAACACCATTTGCTACTACTGCGCCTGCAACAAGATCATCACCAAGGATCACGGCCGCAGCGCCAAGTACATCAAGTACCTGGGCAAGGAAATGGCGCTTCAGGCCGAGTACCTGGACGGGGATCGGGAAGTCTCCCAGCTGCACTGGGGCGGCGGCACACCCACCTTCCTTTCCCATGAGGAAATGCACCAGCTGATGGATCTCACCCGTCGCCACTTCAAGCTGGTGGATGGGGCCGAAGTATCCATCGAAGTGGACCCGCGCAAGGTGGACCGGCCCACTGTGGCCCTGCTCGGCGAGTTGGGCTTCAACCGCATGAGCCTGGGGGTCCAGGATTTCGATGAGCGGGTGCAGCAGGCCATCAACCGCATCCAGACCGAGGAAGAAACCTTCACGGTGATGGATGAAGCGCGCAAGAGCGGCTTCAAGTCCATCAGCGTGGACCTCATCTACGGCCTGCCCCACCAGACGGTGATGGGCTTTAACCGCACCATCGAACGGGTCCTGGCCATGGATCCGGAGCGCCTCTCCATCTACAACTATGCGCACCTGCCGGGCCTCTTCAAGCCCCAGCGGCGCATCAATGAGAGCGACCTGCCCAACGCCGACACGCGCCTGCAGCTGCTTTCCCTGGCCATCAAGAAGCTGACCGATGCCGGCTACGTCTTCATCGGCATGGACCACTTCGCCAAGCCCGACGACGAGCTGGCCGTGGCCCAGCGCCAGGGCCGCCTGCACCGCAATTTCCAGGGTTATTCCACCCATGCGGATTGCGACATGCTGTCTTTCGGCATCTCCTCCATCGCCAAGGTGGGGCCGACCTACAGCCAGAACTACCGCACCCTGGACGATTACTACGACCGTCTGGATGCCGGCGTGCTGCCGGTGCTGCGCGGCATCGAACTGACCGCCGACGATCTGCTGCGCCGTTCCATCATCCAGGCCCTGATGTGCCATTTCGAGATCTCCACCGAGTCCATCGAAATCGCCCACCTGATCGACTTCAAGAAGTACTTCGCCGCCGAATTGGAAGACCTGAAGGAGCTGGAACGGGGCGGCCTGGTCAAGGTGGACGACAAGTGGATCACCGTGCTGCCCCCGGGGCGGCTCCTGGTGCGGGCCATCTCCATGGTTTTCGACAAATACCTGCGCGCCGATCGGCAGCGCACCCGTTACAGCAAGGTCATCTGACCGGAGCGAACGGGTACCGCGTTTAACTTGAGGCAAGCCTCAGGGGGGAAAAGCCGGGCGCTGGGGGAAACCTCAGTGCCCGGTATAATTTTGGGCACCCGGTTTGTGGTGTTTTACCTGCGGAGGCGTGGGCTGGCTGGGTGGCCTCACGGGCGGCCTTCTCAGCCCGCCACCGTTGCTACCCCCGACTTCCAGCGATTCCAGCCCCTTCTTTCTTTGCGGTGACCGACTTGGCCGACTCCCTCCTTCCGACCCTGCTTTCCGTCCTCCTGGTAGGTTTTCTCGGCGGCACCCACTGCATCGGCATGTGCGGCGGCATTGTCGGCGCCCTGTCCCTCGGCGGTGGGAGCAATCGCTGGTCCCTGCATCTGGCCTACAACCTGGGGCGCATCGCCAGCTACGGGCTGGCCGGCCTGCTGGCCGGCGCCCTGGGCGCGGCCAGCGCCCACCTGGGGGAGCAATGGACATTGCGTATCGGGCTTTATCTGCTGGCCAACCTGATGCTGGTGGCCATGGGCCTGTACCTGCTGGGCCTGACCCGGGCCCTGGCCTGGAGCGAACGGGCCGGCCAGGGGTTGTGGCGGCGCCTACAACCCCTGACCAAGCGCTTCCTGCCGGCCCGCCGGGCCAGCCAGGCGTTTCCCCTCGGCCTGCTGTGGGGCTGGCTGCCCTGCGGGCTGGTCTATAGCGTGCTGGCCACCGCCCTGGTCAGCGGCAGCCCCCTGCGAGGCGGGGCGGTGATGCTGGCGTTCGGCCTGGGCACCCTGCCCAACCTGCTGCTCGCCGGCCTGCTGGCGACCCGTTTGCAGGCCCTGGTACGCCTGCCCTGGGTGCGGCGGGTGGCGGGCGTCGGCGTGCTGGGTTTTGGCGTCTGGGGGTTGGTGGGCGTCTGGCAGTTGTGGCGACAGCTTCCTGCCTGAATCCCGCCTGAACACTGCCTGCGCCGGCTGCGGTGTGCTGCTGCTCCCGCCGGTGTGTGGTGCAGCATGTGGGGGAAAAGCTACTGCCTGCCCGGAGAGGCAATAGGGACGGGCATTTCCATGGGGTACCCGTGGAACGCCGCGACACAGGCTGGTGTCCGGGGTTGGGTTGGGAAGAATGGCGTCCCTATTGCCTTCCAGGACTATTCAATCTTTCGGACCTTGCCGGGCATCTCGGTGCCGAGTGTTCGCTCGGGATTTGCTGGCTCCGCCGGGGTCCTTGAATTTTCCTTCGCCAGCGATCCGTAACCCGCAGCTGAAACTTGTAGCTGCGGCCTTTACGTTGCTGCGATGAACGCTCTGCTCCTGCCTTCTTGGCAAGCGCCGGCTGTTGTTGCCGGCTTAGCTGGAGGCAGCCTGGTAGAGGGCGCGGAAGACGCTCCAGCGCCGCGGGTCCACCTGGCCGGCATCGAGGGCGTTGCGCAGGGCGCAGTCCGGCTCCCGGTCATGGCGGCAATCGCGGAAGCGGCAGTGGCCCAGCACCGGGTGCAGTTCCGGGAAGGCGTGCTCGATCTCACCCCGCGTCAGGTGCTGCAAGCCGAAATCCTGCAGGCCCGGGGAATCGATCAGGTCACCGGCCTCCGGCAGGGCCGGGTCCAGGTGGTAGAGCCGGGCGTGGGTGGTGGTGTGCTTGCCCGAATCCAGGGCTTCGGAAATTTCCCGGGTGGCGGCCCGGGCTTCAGGAATGAGGGCGTTCACCAGGGTGGATTTGCCCATGCCGGATTGGCCCACCAGCAGGCTGGTATGGCCCGCCAGCAGCGGGCGCAGGGGCTCGGCGCCTTCCCGGGCGGACAGTTCCAGTACCGGCACGCCGAGCGCGATGAAGGGGGCCAGGGCCTGGCGGGCCGTTTCCAGTTTGTCCGTCAGGTCGCACTTGTTGAGCAGGATGCGGGCCGCCACGTCCTGGGCCTGGGCCGCCACCAGGGTACGGCAGACCAGATCGAAGCTGAAGCCCGGTTCCGTGGCCACCACCACCAGCACCTGGGTGACGTTGGCGGCGATCAGCTTCTGGCGGAATTCGTTGGAACGGTAGAGCAGGGAAGAGCGCGGGGTGATGGCCTCGATGGCGCCCTGGTCCCGGGCGGGGCGGCTGATCTCCACCCGGTCGCCGCAGGCGATGTCGCTTTTCTTGCCCCGGGGGAAGCACAGCAGGGTTTCTCCGCCGGCCAGTTCCACCAGGTACTGGCGGCCGTGGGCGGCAATGACCTGCCCGGAATCTCGTTTGCTCATGGATTAGGAATGAAAGTGGGGCTGCCTCGCAAGGCGGCCGGGGAAGGGACGATGGGGAAAGGAGCGATGGGGAAAGGAGCAGGGCACGGCAGCGCCCGCTGGCTCGCCAGGGAGCAGGACGACGCCGGGTGACAGCGAGGGTGGCCCCTCATAGCCCGGCCATGGCCTCGATCTTGGCGGCGCAGATGAAGTCGTTGCGTGACAGCCCTCCCACATCATGAGTGCTGTAGGCCACGAGCACCGTGTTGTAGCCCACCTGCATCTCCGGGTGATGGTTCTGCCGCTGGGCCAGCCAGGCGACGCCGTTGACGAACAGCATGGCGGCCTCAAAGCCGGTGAAGCGGAAGGTCTTGGCAATACCGCCGTTTTCCCGGGCCCAGCCCTGCAGCAGGGGCAGCCACATGGCCACCGTGGGGTCATCGAGGCGATGCTGGGCGCCCGAAAGGGGGCGGCAGGTATCGCGGGCCAGGTCGTCCAGGATCATGGCGGGCTCCTTCAGGGCTGGCCGGCAACCGCAGGCTGCTGGCCGAGCCTGGCAATGTGGGCAATGCGCAGGGCGGCCGGCGGGTGGGAGTCGTAGAACAGGGAATGCAGCGGGTCCGGCGTCAGGGTGCTGGCGTTGTCTTCGTAGAGTTTGACCAGGGCAGCCACCAGTTGTTCGCCATCCGCATGGGCCACGGCATAGGCGTCGGCCTCGTATTCATGGCGCCGCGAGAGCAGGCTGGAAAGGGGCGTGAACAGGAAGGTGAACACCGGCAGCACCATGAAGAACAACACCAGGGCCAGGGCCGTGTTCTGGGCCGTGACGCCCAGGCCGGTGTAAAACCAGGGCGCCCCCATGAGCTGGCCGAGGAGCCAGAGGAAGGCCAGGGAGAGGCCGAACAGCATGGCGATGCGTTTGACGATGTGGCGATGCTTGAAGTGGCCCAGCTCGTGGGCCAGCACCGCTTCCGCTTCCGCCGGGCTGAGGCGGGAGAGCAGGGTGTCGAAGAAGACGATGCGCTTGTTGCGGCCGAAGCCGGTGAAGTAGGCGTTGCCGTGGGCGCTGCGCCGGGAGCCGTCCATGACGAAGAGGCCGGCAGCGGCGAAGCCGCAGCGCGCCAGCAGGGCTTCGATGCGCTGCTTCAGCTCCCCGGCTTCCAGGGGGGTGAATTTATTGAATAGCGGGGCGATCCAGGTCGGGTAGATGAAAAGCAGCAGCAGGTTGAAGGCCGACCAGAAGAGCCACACGTAGAGCCACCAGTAAGCCCCCATGGCGCCCATCAGCCAGAGCACGGCAACGATCAGGGGGGCGCCGATGGCGGTGCCGAGCAGACTGCTTTTGAGCAAATCCTTGAAAAACAGGGCCGGCGTCATGCGATTGAAGCCGAAACGCTCTTCCAGGACGAACTGGCGATACCAGGCTGCTGGCAGGTCCAGCAAGGAGGTGATGGCGGCCAGGCTGCCGATCACGCCCAGGCCATAGGCCAGGCTGTTGTCCGTGCCGAGCCAGGCCAGCCACGTTTCGTGCAGGTACTGCAGGCCGCCGCCCAGGGTGAAACCCAGCAGGATGATGGCTTCCAGCAGGGTGGCAAGCATGGCGAAGCGGCTACGGGCAACGGTGTAGTCGGCCGCCTTGTGGTGGGCCTCCAGGGCGATGCGGGCGGCGAACTCCGTCGGAACGGCATGCCGGCAGGCCTGCACATGGCGAATCTGGCGGCGGGCCAGGATCAGCCGCAGGGCCAGGGAAAGGAAGAGAGCGGCGAGAAAGATCAGAGTGAAGGTCACGGTCGGGCTAGGGCAGAGGGGTGGCTGGGGACGGCAGTCAATCTGTTCAGAACTCGGGAGCCCCGGTGAAATCAGGGTGTTGGCGCGCCGGGCGGCGGTGGCTATGCATTAAGGCAATCCGTCGGCATGAAGCTGTGACAAAATAGAGCCTTTGCAAGTTTCCCCTCGGATTATGGCACAGGACGCAAACCACCTCGTCTGGCTGGACATGGAAATGACCGGTCTGCAACCGGATCATGACCGCATTATCGAAATGGCCATGGTGGTAACAGATGTGAATCTGGAAGTGCTGGCCGAATCCCCCGTCTGGGTGGTGCATCAGAGTGATGCGGTGCTCGACGGGATGGATGACTGGAACAAGAACACCCACGGCAATTCCGGGCTCATTGCCCGGGTCAAGGCATCCACCACCGACGAAGCCCGGGTGGAGGCCGAGGCCCTGGCCTTCATGGCAGAGTGGGTGCCGCGGCGTGCTACGCCCATGTGCGGTAATTCCATTGGTCAGGATCGCCGTTTCATGGCCCGCTACCTGCCCACCCTAGAAGATTACTTCCATTACCGGAACCTGGATGTCAGCACCCTCAAAGAGCTGTGCCGCCGCTGGGCACCGGAGGTGGCCAAGGGTTTCACCAAGGTCGGCTTGCATACGGCAGTCTCGGACATTCACGAATCCATTGCAGAACTGCGGTACTACCGCGAAAAATTCCTCCGGGTCTAAGAACCTGGAGACAAACTCACCACGTTGGGAGGAACGATGAGAAAAATCCTGGGAATGGCCAAGCCTTTGCCCCTGACCCTGAGCCTGGCCCTGTCGCTGGGGCTGTTGGCTGGCTCGCTGCATGCGGCGCCGCCCAAGAAGGAAGTCGCCCCTGCGCCAGCCCCTGCGGCCGCGCCGGCAGCACCCCAGACGCCGGAAGAGCGCCTCAACGCCATGAAGGCCAACATTACGGCCTCTGTGGCTGCCGGCAAGAAGGCCTCCTTCTTCTGTGCCAACTGTCACGGTGAAGACGGCAACAGCAAGTATCCGGAAGTACCGAACCTGGCCGGCCAGAATCCCGCCTACCTGCTGGAGCAGATTCGCAAGTTCGGCTCTGGCCAGCGTAAGGACGAGTTCATGCAGGGGCTGATCAAGGTGCTGTCGGAAGACGAGCGGGTGCAGATTTCCCTGTTCTACTCTGAAGCCAAGGTTGTCCCCAGTGCCGCCGATCCTGCCCTGGTGAAGCGGGGCCAGGAAACCTATGGCAAGCTCTGTGTGCGTTGTCATGGCGACGAGGCTCGGGGTAGCGACAAGATTGCCCGTCTGGCTGGCCAGCAGAAGGAATACCTGATCCGCTCCATCACCCGTTATCGGGACAAGACCGGCGAGCGTATTGACCCCCTGATGCAGATTGCCACGGCGCCGTTGAACAACGATGAGATCAAGGCGGTCGCAGCCTTCCTCTCCAACAAGCGCTAAGCAGTACTGAAGGCGCAGCGGAGTACGCCGCGATCCATGCCCGGAATACCCTAGATGGGGTGCTCCGGGCATTTTTATTGCCGCAGGATTGATTCAGGGGGGGCGAGGGTGCGGACTGGGGCTATTCCGGCGGGTGCTGCTTGACGGAGTTGGATGCTTCCCGGCCCTTAGTTGCGGCGCTGGTACAGGCGCAGGTGTTCGTACTTGTCGCCGGGGCGGGAGCCTTCCCAGACCCGCTCCCAGCCGCCGCCACCAGCGCTGGTGCTCTTGATCGGCACCAGGGCCAGCAGCCAGTTGCAACGGCGCCCGGCACTACTGTTCTGGGCCAGGGGGCGGATGTCACCGAAGATGTCCAGGGAGGCCCGCAGGGCTGGCGGCAATTCTCCACGCACCGCCACACAGTTGGCCTGTGCGGGCAGGGCCCGGCTTAGTCCGGCCACCACGGGGCGGTAGCTCTTGCCGTAGTCCACCCAGGGGAACCACAGGGCGACCACCAGGCCCCACAGCAGCGTGATGCCGGCAGTCCAGTGGGTCAGCCCCCGGTAGGGGGAGCGGGGGGAGGAGTAAACCAGCCAGATCCAGGCAGCGGTGAGCGCCAGGGCGAAGAGCGTCGGCAGGAGGGCGAAGCTGCCTTCGAAGCCCGGTGCCAGCTTGATGAAATTGCGGGCGATCTTCGGCGGCACCCCGAACACCATGGCGCTCCAGCCCAGCCAGATGAGGCCGGCGGCGAAGGTGAAGGTGGTCATGCCGAACCAGTCGAAAAGGTTGGCCGTACCACGGCGCAGGGTGCGCAACCCGCCGGCGGCGAAGAGCGCCAGGGGCGGTAGCAGGGGCAGGGCGGCGACACTCTTGATATCCACGCTGCCGGCCAGGGTGAGGAAGCTGGCCGCAAAGGCGGTGAGGGGCAGTAGCAGGGCCATGGCTGGGCGAGCACGCAGCAGTTCCGTGCGGCGGGCCCACAGGGTCCACAGGGCCAGGGGCAGGGCCGGCCAGCCGTACCAGGGCAGCAGGTTGGTCAGGGCCAGGGCGTTGCGCAAGGCGGCTTCCCGGGGGCGCCACTGGGCTATTTCACCGCTCCACCAGATGTCCGCCTGGGCAGGCGTCAGCACTAGGGGCCAGAGCAGCGGGCCAAGCAGGGGGATGCCCAGGGTCACCAGTAGCAGTCCCGGAATCAGGGTACGGCGGGGGGCAAGCCACGGCAGGAGAATGAGGGGTAGCAGAATGCCCGGCAGAGCAGCCAGGCCGGCGGCAAGAAAGGCACCGAGTCCCGCTACGCCAAAGAGAGCTGCACCCTGCCAGGGGCGGCGGGGTATCAGGGCCAGGCCGGCCAGGCTGGCCGCCTGGGCGGCGAGAAAGGCGATGGCTGGCTGGGTTTCATGGATGTGGACCAGCAGGCCGAGGCAGCCAGCCAGGAGTAGCGGGGCGCTTGGCCCTTCTTCCCGGCCGTGGAGTTCGCGACTGGCCAAGGCCAGGGCCGCCAGGGCCAGGGCGGCGAAGAGGGCGGTGGCCAGGCGGGCGCCATCGAACCAGGGCAGGGCCCAGGAGAAGGCGCGGGCGCAGAGGGCGGCCACCCAGTAGTAGAGAGGCATGGCATCCGGCCAGGCCTCGCCGCCCAGTTGCAGGACCAGGCCCCCATCCCCCTGCAGCAGACGCCAGACGATTCCCAGATGGGTGGCGTCTTCTGCCTTCCAGGGGTCGTGACCGAACAGTCCGGGCAGCAGGAAGAGGGCGAGCAGGCCCAGCAGGGGCAGGCCGCGGAAGGGCCAGGGGTGGCGCGGTGCAGGGCGGTCGATCATGGCCGGGAGCGGGAGGCGTGTCGGAAGTCTGGCTTGGGAATAAAGCAAAAAAGGCAGCCTGGGGCTGCCTTTTTTCTGCGCGGCGCCGGGCGCCGGTTTGTCCGGAAAAGCTTAGGCGGACTTGCGCAGGTTGCCGAACTTCTGGTTGAACTTTTCAACGCGGCCGGCGGTGTCCACAATCTTCTGCTTGCCGGTGTAGAACGGGTGGCAGGAGGAGCAGACTTCAATGGTCAGCGGCTTGCCCATGGTGGACTTGGTGGTGAAAACGCTGCCGCAGGAGCAGGTGACCTGGATGTCGTTGTATTCGGGGTGGATACCGGGCTTCATGGTGTGTCCTTTCGAGTCTCTCGGCCGGCGGATGTGACCGGCCCCTGGAAAACGCGGGATTATCCCTGAACTTTCCAGCGGTTGCAAATTTTTGTCGGGGGCGGGGTGGCTTAGCGGCCGCCGCGCATGGCGTCGAAGAACTCGCCGTTGGCCTTGGTGGCCTTGACCTTGTCCAGCAGGAATTCCATCGCTTCCAGGTCGTCCATGTTGTAGAGCAGTTTGCGCAGCACCCACATCTTCTGCAGCACGTCGGGCTTCAGCAGCAACTCTTCGCGACGGGTGCCGGAGCGGTTCACGTTGATGGCCGGGTAGATGCGCTTCTCGGCCATGCGGCGATCCAGGTGGATTTCCATGTTGCCGGTGCCCTTGAACTCTTCGTAGATCACGTCGTCCATGCGGGAGCCGGTTTCCACCAGGGCGGTGGCGATGATGGTGAGGGAGCCGCCTTCCTCGATGTTGCGGGCAGCGCCGAAGAAACGCTTCGGCTTCTGCAGGGCGTTGGCGTCCACGCCGCCGGTTAGCACCTTGCCGGAGGCGGGCTGCACGGTGTTGTAGGCGCGGGCCAGGCGGGTGATGGAGTCGAGCAGGATGACCACATCCTTCTTGTGCTCCACCAGGCGCTTGGCCTTCTCAATGACCATTTCGGCGACGATGACGTGGCGGGTGGCCGGTTCGTCGAAGGTGGAGGCCACCACTTCGCCGCGCACCGTACGCTGCATTTCCGTCACTTCTTCGGGGCGCTCGTCGATGAGCAGCACGATCAGCTGCACGTCGGGGTGGTTGGCGGTGATGGCGTGGGCGATGTGCTGCAGCATCACCGTCTTGCCGGATTTCGGCGGGGCCACCAGCAGACCGCGCTGGCCCTTGCCGATGGGGGCGATCATGTCGATGACGCGGGAGGTGGTGTTCTCCTCGGCGCGAATCGGCCGCTCCAGGTGCAGGTGGGCGGAGGGGTGCAGGGGCGTCAGGTTCTCGAAGAGAATCTTGCTCTTGCAGGCTTCCGGCGCCTCGTAGTTGATCTTGTCTACCTTGACCAGGGCAAAGTAGCGCTCGCCATCCTTCGGGGTGCGGATCTCGCCCTCGATGGTGTCACCGGTGTGCAGGTTGAAGCGACGGATCTGGGAGGGGGAGACGTAGATGTCGTCGGTGCTGGCCAGGTAGGAGGTTTCCGGGGAACGCAGGAAACCGAAGCCGTCGGGCAGCACTTCCAGCACGCCGTCACCGAAGATGCTCTCGCCCTTCTTCGCATGTTTCTTCAGCAGGGCGAAAATCAGCTCCTGCTTGCGCAGCCGGTTGGCGCCCTCGATTTCATTGGTCGTCGCCATTTCCAGCAATTGGCTGACGTGGAGGTTTTTCAGTTCGGATAGATGCATGGCGTAGGGGAAGTGTCGAGCTTCAGGAAGGGCGCCGGGAGGCCGCGTTGAGGCGACGGGACGTGACGATGGGAGCGGAGAAAGGGTAGGGATCGTGGGCGCGGTTTGGGGCCGGGCCCGGTCAGGGCTGGAACGACAGGTGCGGGGGACGGAATTGCTTGCCCGGAGAACCCGGAGCGTTGCAGCCTGAAAGTCTGAAGGGATGTCGGGCGCTTTGGTCTTTGCGTATTCCCCGGAGGGGCGCCGCGATCTTTTGGCTCAGAACTTTCAGGCTGGGAGCGTAATGGCTTTACAGATTGCTGTCAATAAAGGCAGCCAGCTGGGATTTGGACAGGGCGCCGACCTTGGTGGCCTCGACATTGCCGCCCTTGAACAGCATCAGGGTGGGGATGCCGCGGATGCCGTATTTGGCGGGGGTGTTCTGGTTGTCGTCAATGTTCAGCTTGGCGACCTTGAGCTTGCCGGCGTATTCGGTGGCCACTTCGTCCAGGATCGGGGCGATCATCTTGCAGGGGCCGCACCATTCGGCCCAGTAGTCCACCAGCACGGGTTGCTGGGACTGCAGCACTTCGGCCTCGAAGCTGTCGTCGGTGACGTAATGGATGTGTTCGCTCATGGAAAAAAGCCTCGTCGGGAGTCTAACTCTTTGGGGATTCGGGGGAAAATGCCTGGCCCCGGCTGGGGTGGGCAGGTTGGAACGGGGCTATCCTAACGAAAAACCCCGGGCATGGGAAGTTGCCATAAACTTCGCCTCCCGGTCTCCGACACGGTGGCCGGGGCAGGGTTCCCGCCTTGTTTTCATCAGGCAGGTCAGGATTCCGTCATCCGATATCCGGAGGCCCCCATGGCATATGTCGTCACCGAGAACTGTATCCGTTGCAAATACACCGATTGCGTGGATGTCTGCCCCGTGGACTGCTTTCGTGAAGGGCCGAATTTCCTCGCCATCGACCCGGAAGAATGCATTGATTGCTCCCTCTGTGTTCCGGAATGCCCGGCCGAAGCCATCTTTGCCGAAGACGACGTTCCCCTGGCCCAGCGCCACATGATTCCCCTCAACGCCGAACTGGCCCGCCAATGGCCTGCCATTACCGCCCGCCACGCAGCCCCGCCCGATGCCGATGACTGGAACGGTCAGACCGGTAAATTTCCCCTGCTGGAGCGTTGAGTCCATTTTCTGATGTCCGCCATGAGCTCATTCCTGACCCAAGAAGCCCTCCCTGCCGGGCCCGATTTCCTTCCCCGCGTTGCTGCCCGTCTGCTCGAACAGGGTGCGGCCCGGGGGCTTGGCCTCAATCTTTCAGGCCTGCGGGTCTGTGTGCCCGGCCTCCCCCTGGCCTCCCTGTTGCGGCGCGAGCTCGGCCGGGTGGCGGGGCAAGCCCTGCTGTTGCCGGTATGCGACACCTTGGCCCGCTGGGCCGGTGCCCAGCCCCAGGACCCGGCCCCCTTGCCCGACAGCCAGCGCCTCCTGCTCTTGCGCAGCGCCCTGGCCGAGCGGGGCTGGTTCGACGACGGCATCCTCTGGGGCGTGGCCGCCGAGATGGCGGCCCTCTTCGATGAACTGACGACCCACGCCCTGGCCCTGCCGGAAGACGAAGGCGCCTTCCTGGCCCAGCTGGAAGCGGCCTACCACCTGCGCAGCAGCGTTCCCCTGGCCTTCGAGGCCCGTGTGGTGCATGAACTGTGGCGGGTTCTGGCCGGGCTTGGCCGACCCGACGCACCCGGCGCCTATGCCCTGGCTCTGGCCCGCCTGGCCGGCACGGCGACTGCCCCCCTGGCGGTGGTGCTGGATGGCCCGCCGGAAAATCTGCCCCCCGCCGAACGGGCCTTCTACACCCGTTACGCCGAATCCCAGCCCGTGCAACTGTTTTATCCCCTGGCCCGGCAGCATGATGATGCCCCCCTGATGACCGTGCTGGCCGCTGCCTGGCCCCCCGTTGCCGGCAACGAGGAGGGTGCGCCCTTGCTGGAACGTGCTGCGGCCGCCGCGGGGGCCCAGCCCGCCAGCCCTCTGGCGGGGCACTTGCAGATTCTTGCTGCCCGGGGCCGGGAGCAGGAGGCTCGGGGCGCTGCCGCCCAGGTGCTGCAATGGCTGCAGGCCGGCAAGCGGCGTATCGCCCTGATCGCCCAGGATCGCCTGGTGGCGCGTCGGGTGCGGGCCCTGCTGGAGCGGCGCCAGGTACTGGTGGCCGACGAAACGGGCTGGAAACTCTCCACTTCCCGAGCCGGTGCCGTGCTCGACGGTCTCCTGGAAACCCAGGCCGGCGGTGCCTATTACAAGGACGTGCTGGACCTGCTGAAATCCCCCTTCCTCTTTGCCGGACAGCGGGACAACGCGCGCAAGGCCGCGGTTTTCGCCCTGGAGCGCCTGGTGCGGCGCAGCGGCATCCGTGCCGGCCTCTCGCCCATGCGCCACGTGCTGGGGGCAGTGGAACAGCCCACGGCGGCTCAGGCTCGGGCCAAGGAACTGCTTGATCGCCTGGAGGCCGCCCTCAAACTCCTGGCTGGCCGAGAACAGGCCCTGCCGGAGTGGCTGGGGCGCCTCGACAAGGCCCTGGATGCCCTGGAGGCCCGGCCCCGCCTGCTGGCCGATGCGGCCGGCGCGGTCATCCTGGATCTCATTGGCCGGCGCCGGGAGGAGCTGGCGGAGAGCCGGGACCGTTTCTCCTTCCACGTCTTTCGCGACTGGCTCAACCGGGAGCTGGAGAGCGAAGTGTTCCGCGACCTCTCCATTGATAGCCCGGTGTTCATGACCCACCTGGCCGCCACCCGGCTGCGGCCCTTTGAGGCCGCCGTGCTGCTGGGGGGCGACGCCGGCCGGCTGAAGCCCACGGAACCCTCCGCCGCCTTCTTCAACCAGGGCGTGCGCCAGGAACTGGGGCTGCCCACCCGGGCCGTTGCCCAGGAACGCCTGCGGGCCGACCTGGCCCTGCTCCTGGCCCATGTTCCCGAAGTCACCGTCACCTGGCAGGCCGAGCGGGATGGCGAGCCCCAGCTACTGGCGCCCGAGCTGGACCGGCTGGCCGCCCTGCACCGCTTTGCCTGGCAGGTGGAATTGCAGGGCAGCGTCGCGCCCCTGGCCGATCCGCCGGAAGGTGACGACGCCCGGCCCGGCCCCAGTCGCCAGCGCCGCCCGGTGGTGCCTGTCGACGCCCTGCCAACGCGCATCTCCGTCAGCGGCTACAGCGCCCTGGTGGGCTGCCCCTATTGCTTCTTTGCCCGCCATGTATTGCGCCTCAACGAACTGGATGAAGTCAGCGAGGAAATGGAAAAGCGGGATTACGGCCTGCTGGTGCACAAGGTGCTGGAACGCTTCCACGCCCAGCACCCGGTCCTTGCCAAAGTGCCGCAAGACGAGGCCCTGGCCGCCCTGCAGCGCCTCACCCAGGAGGTCTTCGCCGGTGCCCTGGCCCACAACTACCTGGCCCTGGGCTGGCGCCTGCGCTGGGAAAGGCGCCTGTCTGCCTACCTCGCCTGGCAGCGGGAGCGGGAACAGCAGGGCTGGCTTTGGCAGGCGGCGGAAACGGAACAGCGGCGCAGCTTTGCCCTGGCTGACGGCGGCACGGTGGAGCTGTACGGCCGCATCGACCGTACCGACAGCGGGCCGGACGGCCTGTCTCTGCTCGATTACAAGACCCGCAGCCGCCAGTCCATCAAGGCCGGCCTGGCGGAAGACCTGCAACTGGCGGCCTATGCCGCCCTGGTGGGAGAAGATGCCGCCGAAGCCGCCTACGTGGTGCTGGACGACGACAAGGTGGAAGCCCTGGCTGCCAGTGCCGACCTGCAGGCCGATGCCCAGGCCCAGGTCACCCGCCTGGTGCGGGTCATGGAAGGTCTACGGTCTGGCGCGCCCCTGCCCGCCCACGGCGCCGAGGGCCTTTGCGCCTATTGCGAAATGGCCGGCCTGTGCCGGCACGAACATGTGAACGAGATGTCCGATAACGTTGCCAACGCTGCCGATACTGGCATGGCCGGCGCCGGGGAGGCCTGCCATGACTGATCCCCGCCAACTGGTTCTGGATGCCCTGGACCCCCACCGCTCGGTGGTGGTTGAAGCCTGCGCCGGCAGCGGCAAGACCTGGCTGCTGGCCTCCCGCATCGTCCGCCTGCTGCTGGAAGGTGCCGCCCCCGGCGACATCCTGGCCATCACCTTTACCCGCAAGGCGGCCCGGGAAATCGAGGAGCGCGTCATGGGCTGGCTGCGGGATCTGGCGGCCATGCCTGAAGCCGAGGCCGTCCAGTTCCTTGCCGAGCGCGGCATGACGGCGGATGCGGCCCTGCTGCGCCGGGCCCGGGGCCTTTACGAACGGGTGGCCGATGCCCAGCCGCCCCTTTCCGTACACACCTTCCACGGCTGGTTCCTACAGCTGGTGGCCGCCGCACCCCTGGCCTCCGGCCTGGCCGGCAGCAGTCTGGTGGAATCCAGCGGCCGCCTGCTGGAAGAACTGTGGCAGAGCTTTGCTGCCGAACTTCAGGCCGACCCTGAAGGCGAGCTGGCCGGCCACTTCACCGCCCTCCTGCAAATCGCTGGTCTGGATGGCACCCGGGGCCTGCTGATGCGCCTGGTGGGGCGGCGGGCCGAGTGGCTCAGCTACACCGGTGGCCGCCCGGATGGCGTGGCCCATGCCCTTGAGGAACTGCAGACCCTCCTGGGGGTTGGCGAACCAGGAGAGGGCCTGGCGGCCTTCTTCGTGGCCGACTGGGAGGCGGATTTCCATGCGTACCTGGGTTTTCTCGAGCAAAGCGACACCAAGACCGACCAGGCCCTGGTGGTCCCCCTGCGCGGTGCCCTGCAACCAGGGGTGGCGCCCGAGGCTGCCTTCGAGGCCCTGGGTGGCGTGCTCCTGACCCAGAGTGGCACCCTGCGGGCGCGCAAGCCGAGCGGTGCTCTGGACAAGCGTTTCGGCAGTGACGGCGCGGCCCGCTTCCTGGCCCTACACCAACGCCTGGGAGAATCCATCCTGGCCACCCGTGAGGTGTTGCGTGCCGAGCAGATCCTTGCCTTCAACCGTCATGGCCTGAGCCTGGGCGCTGCTTTTCTCGAACGCCTGGAAAAGCACAAGCAGGCCCGCCGCCTCATTGATTTTGTCGACGCCGAATGGCAGGTGCTGCAACTGCTGCGGGACGATTCCCACGCCGCCTTCCTGCAGGCCCGGCTGGACGCCCGCTACAAGCACATCCTGCTGGACGAGTTCCAGGACACCAACCCCCTGCAGTGGCAGATCCTCCTCGCCTGGCTGGATGCCTACCGCCCGGGGGATGGCCTGGAGCCGCCCCGCCTGTTCCTGGTGGGGGACCCGAAGCAATCCATCTACCGTTTTCGTCAGGCCGAGCCCCGGCTCTTCGCCACGGCGGCGGATTTTCTCGAAGCCAACTTTTCTGCCCGCCGCCTGGCCCAGGACGCCACCCGGCGCAACGCCCCGGCGGTGGTCGAAGTGGTCAATGCCCTGTTCGGCGCCGAGCCGGCCTTTACGGGCTTCCGCCCCCAGGATTCCCTGGCCGCCGGCCTGCCGGGGCGGGTGGAACTGCTGCCCCTGGTCAATCTCGCCGAAGAGGGGGAGGCGGCGGAAGGGGAAGGCGGCGAAGCCGCCGCCCAAAACGACCTTGCCGGCCTGCGTAATCCCCTGACCACCCCGGCTGCCACCGCCGGCGATCCGCGACGGGAGGAAGAGGCCGCCCGGCTCGCCGCCCGCCTGCTGGAGCTCAAGGCCACCCTGCCGGTGCGGGATGGTGGGGGGGAGCGCCCCCTGCGCTGGGGCGACGTCATGCTGCTGGTGCGCAAGCGCACCCAGTTGGCCGCCTACGAGCGGGCCCTCAAGGCCGCCGGCATTCCCTACCTGGCGGCCTCCCGCGGGGGGCTACTGCACACCCTGGAAGCCCGGGACCTGGCCGCCCTGCTGGAGTTCCTGGTGCTTCCCGCCGCCGACCTGGCCCTGGTGCAGGTGCTGCGCAGCCCCATTTGTGCCGTGGACGAAGCGGACCTGTTGATACTGGCTACCCTGGGGCCCGGTTCCTGGTGGGAGCGTCTGACGGGCCTGGCGATGCGGGGCGAGGCGCCGCCGCGCCTGGCCCGGGCCCATGGCCTCCTGGCCGGCTGGCTGGCGGCGGCCGACGTGCTGCCGGGCCACGATCTGCTGGACCGGGTCTTCCACGAAGGGGAAGTCCTGGCCCGTTACCGGGAGGCGGTGCCCGAGGCCCTGTGGCCCGGGGTGGAAGCCAATCTCCTGGCCCTGCTGCAACTGGCCCTGGACCTGGATGGTGGCCGCTATCCCAGCCTGCCCCGCTTCCTCGACGAACTGACCCGCCTGCGGGAAGCCGACCCCGATGAAGCGCCGGACGAAGGCATCGTCGAAGCGAGTGATGGCCAAGGCGGCGACGACGACCAGGGCCGGGTGCGCATCCTCACCATCCACGCCGCCAAGGGCCTGGAGGCGCCGCTGGTCTGGCTGCTTGATGCCAACACCGGCGCCGGTGGCCAGGCCGATGCCTGGAACCTGCTGGTGGATTGGCCGCCGGAGGCGGAGCGGCCCACCCATCTTTCCCTCTACGGCCGCAAGGACGAGCGGGGCGCCGCCCGGGAACCGCTGTTTGCCGGCGAAGCCGCCCTGGCCGAGCGGGAGGAACTGAATCTGCTCTATGTGGCCATCACCCGGGCCAAGCAGATGTTCGTCGCCAGCGGCAGCGCCCCCAAGGGCGGCCGCACCGGGGGCGAGTCGCCGGAGAACAGCCCCTATCAGCGCCTGTTGCGGGCTCTGGAGAAGCTGGCCGGGCCGGTGGAGGCTGGCATGTCGCCTGCTTACGGTGATCTGGTGGTCGGAGGACATGTCGGCCAGGCGGTGATTGAAAATGCCGCAGCCTCTGATCCGTCGCCCTGCCTCCTGCCTGGGGCGCCGGCTGCCGATCTCTTTTCTGAATTGCCCGAGCTCCCGCCCATCGGCGAGCGCCGCCTGGGGCCGGGGGACGATGCCCTCCATGGCATCCTCCTGCATGGCTGTCTCGAACGGCTGACAGCGGGCCTGCCTCTGGAGCCCGACTGGTGGCGCCGGGCTGGCGGGGCCACGGCCACGGAGGCTGGCGCTGCAGAAGCAGTGCGGGTCGCCGAGCGGCTGATGGCGATGCCTTCCCTGGCCTTCCTTCTCGATCCTGCCCTGCCTGCCCGCAACGAGGCGGAAATCTGTGATGGCGAGGGCCGGGTGAAGCGGGTGGATCGTCTGGTGGAAACGCCGGAGGCGGTGTGGGTGGTGGATTACAAAAGCTCTGGTGCCGACACCAAGCGCCTGGCCGAATACCGGCGGCAGGTGGCGGAGTACCGGGAGCTGCTGACGCCCCTTTATGCGCCGCGGCCGGTGCGCGCCGCCCTGCTGTTCGGCGACGGCGAACTGCGGGAGGTCGAGGAAAACCTGACGGATCTGCCCTGACTTGCCCGGAAATCCGGGGCCGTTTGGGGTAAACGCCACTTTCCCTTGGGCGGGGGATGCACTACCATCCACGGACTGAGCAGAACCCTGCCGATTCCGGGGCCCTCCCCGGGGGCCGGAAATCTATAAGCGAACAATCAGCGAAACTGCGACGAGGGGAACGAACATGCATGTGCGGGACATTCTGGCGATCAAGGGCACGGTGCTTTTCACCACCATGCCCCATCAGACCCTGGACAACGCCGTGGCCACCATGGCCGAGAACGACGTAGGCTCCCTGGTGGTGATGGGGGGCGGCAAGATGGTGGGCATGCTCACCTTCCGCGAGGTCCTCAAGGCCGTGCACAAGGTGCAGGGCAAGCTGGACGGGGTGAAGGTGGAAGACGTGATGCTCAAGGCGCCCATCGTTGCCACGCCGGACATGGAAACCAATGAGCTGCGCCATCTGCTCATCGACCACCACCAGCGTTATGTCCCGGTAATGGACGGCACCACCCTGATGGGCGTGCTCTCCTTCCTGGACGTGGCCAAGTCCGTGCTGGAAGAGCAGAACTTCGAGAACAAGATGCTCAAGAACTACATCAAGAACTGGCCGGACGAGGAAGGCACCGCCTGACCCTGGCCGGCTGCTGATGCCGACACCACTGCCCGCCGCGCGGAAACGCCGGCGGGCAGTGTGCGTTTACCGGCCGCGACAGCCTGCCCGGTCAGGCGCCAGCCCTTGCTGACTCCTTTTGAAAACCCTGTGATGACCAGGGTTTTGGCGGCTTGTTGGCAACTTCCGGGCACTTCCTGAGGGGAAACCCTGTCCCTCTACCAAGGGCGCCAAAGTCGGGTTACAATGAATTCAAACGGTCGTTTGAACCGTTCGCATAAACCGATAAAAATACCCTTGGCCCAAGCCATAGGAGGAGACTCGAAATGGAAAAGATCTGGCTGCGGAGCTATCCGCAGGACGTGCCGGAATTCATCAACGTCGATGAATTCCAGTCCCTGGGGCAACTCTTCGAGCAGAGCTGTGCCCAGTATCGGGAGCGGGTGGCCTACATCAACATGGGGGTCGGCATCACCTATGGCGAGCTGGACCGCCTTTCCCGGGATTTCGCCGCCTATCTGCAAGGGGCGCTGAAGCTGCCCCAGGGGGCCCGCGTCGCCCTGATGATGCCCAACCTGCTGCAATACCCGGTGTGCATGTTCGGCGCCCTGCGGGCCGGCTATGTGGTGGTGAATTGCAATCCCCTCTACACCCACCGGGAACTGGAGCACCAGCTGAAGGATGCCGGGGCCGAGGCCATCGTCATCGTCGAGAACTTCGCCCAGACCCTGCAGCAGGCCATGCCCCAGTTGCCGCAACTGAAGCACGTGGTGGTCACCTCCCTGGGGGACATGCTGGGCCTGGCCAAGGGTACCGTGGTCAATTTCGTCGTGCGCAACGTCAAGAAAATGGTGCCGGCCTGGAGCCTGCCCGGCCACGAAAAATTCAAGGCCGCCATGGCCCGGGGTAAGGGGGTGGCGCTACGCCCGGTGCACATCGGCCACGATGACATCGCCTACCTGCAATACACCGGCGGCACCACCGGCGTGGCTAAGGGGGCCATGCTGCTCCACCGCAACATCATCGCCAACCTGCAGCAGGCCCACGCCTGGATCGAGCCCTTCCTACACAAGGACCAGCAGCTCATTATCACCGCCCTGCCGCTGTACCACATCTTCTCCCTGACGGCGAACTGCCTGACCTTCCTCAAGATCGGCGCCACCAACGTGCTGATCACCAATCCCCGGGACATTCCCGGCTTCGTCAAGGAACTGGGGCAGTACAAGTTCACCGTTATCACTGGGGTCAATACCCTGTTCAACGCCCTACTCAACAACCCGGATTTCGCCAAGGTGGATTTCTCTGCCCTGCGCGCAGCCCTGGGGGGCGGCATGGCGGTGCAGAAGGCAGTGGCCCAGAAGTGGAAGCAGGTCACCGGCAAGCCCCTCATCGAAGCCTACGGCCTCACCGAAACCTCGCCGGCGGCCACCATCAATCCCCTGGACCTGCCTGAATTCAACGGTGCCATCGGCCTGCCCATCTCCTCCACCGAAATCGCCATCCGCGATGACCAGGGCAACGACCTCTCCATTGGCCAGGCGGGGGAAATCTGCATCCGTGGGCCCCAGGTGATGAAGGGCTACTGGCAGCGGCCGGAGGAAACCCAGATGGTCTTCTACGGCGACGGCTTCCTGCGTACCGGCGACGTGGGGGTGATGGACGAAAAAGGCTTCGTGCGCATCGTGGACCGCAAGAAGGACATGATTCTGGTCTCCGGCTTCAACGTCTATCCCAACGAGGTGGAGGCCGTGGTGGCCATGCACCCCGCCGTGGTGGAAGTGGCGGCCGTAGGCGTGCCCGACGAGCGTTCCGGCGAAGCGGTGAAGGTCTTCGTGGTGGTGAAGGACAAGTCCGTCACCAAGGAAGCCATCATTGCCCACTGCAAGGAAAACCTCACCGGCTACAAGGTGCCCCACCTGGTGGAATTCCGCGACGAACTGCCGAAGACCAATGTGGGCAAGATCCTGCGCCGGGCCTTGAAGGAAGCCGCCTGATCCTCTAGCCCCGGGAGCCGGGCGCCAGCCTGGCATCCCTTTTGCAATAAGCCTCCGTAAAGAATTTCAGCGGAGGCTTTTTCATGTTCGTGAGCGGCACCTCGCTCGCCCTGCCCCAGGCGGCCTACCAGGCCCAGGCCCGGGCGGGGAATACGCCGGAATCGGCGTCCCAACAGGCCTTGCCGAGCCTTGCCTCGGTACTGGGCCGGATCTCGGGCGGCACTCTGGATAGCCGCCCGGTAGACGGCGGCCAGGTGGAGGCAGCACGGCAGTGGATGTCTTCCGAAGTGGCGAGTTTTGCCGCCGAGGTCGGCAAGAAATTCCGCGACGAAGGCATCCGCACCTCGCCGGAACCCATGCTGGCCGTGGGCTCCGATGGTCAGGTGACGGTGGTGAACAACCAGCCCGACCGCATCCAGATCGAGCGCCTCTTCGCCAACGATGCCGAACTGACCCGGCGCTTCACCTCCCTGGCCGCCGCCGCGGAAACCGTGCAGACGGCAGACAAGCAACAGGAATTCACCGAGCAGTACCAGGCTCTGGCCAGCGATCCGAAGGCCCAGAAGGCCCTTCTGGCGGAGCAGGCCAACAGCGCCGGCAGCCTGCGCTTCCATCTGGTGCTGACGCCCCACGGGCCCGAATATTTTTTCCCCGGGGTCTTGCGCGCTTCGGCCTGACGTGCCCATCGGCTGGCCTGCCTTTTTTTGCGGCAGTGCAAGGTAAACCCAGTGCTGATGCGGCCTTGGGGGGTGTGTCCCCAAGCCCCCCACAGGGTTATCCACAGGAATTGTGGATGAGTGGAAAGGTGGGGGCACAAAAAAAGGGCTGCATTGCGGCCCTTTTGTCTTGCTACAAAGCGCAGCGGCGGAACCGGCTCAGAACTTCATCCGCAGGCCCAGGCGCAGGGTGCGGGGCTCCAGAGGGTGCACCAGGCGCCCGTCGATGCCGTTGCCGCCGTTGCAGGCGAAGCCGTCGGCGCGAGAGCAGGCACCGCCCCAGTATTCGATGTCGTTGGCCTGACGGTCGAACAGGTTGAGGATGTCCAGCGTGACTTGGGTTTTGCTATCCAGTCGATACCCCATTTTCAGATTGGCCATCCAGAAGGCGGTGGATTTCTCCGTGCCCGTTTCCTCCAGGGCATAGGCCCCCAGGTAGCGCAGGCGCAGGCCGCCGAACCAGGAGCCCTGCTGGTCGTAGCTGAAGGCCAGGGAGGCAGTGAGGGGAATGGCGTTGGGCACCCGGTCACCGCCGTTCACCGGCTCCCGGAAACGGGCCCGGGACAAGGCCAGATCCGCATCAATCAGCCAGCCGCTCCCCAGGGCGAAGTAGTTGGCCCATTCCACGCCATAGCGACGGGAGGCCCCCTTGGGCTCGGTGATGCCCTCGTCGCCGATGAACACCAGTTCCGAATCCAGATTCATGCGCCACAGGGAAAGGCTGCTCTGCCAGCCCGGCATGACGGTGGTGCGCAAGCCCACTTCGCTGCCCTGGGTGCGCACCAGCAGGGGCACAGCCGCCATGGGGTTGCCGCTCTTCGGGTCGGTGCGGCCGGTGGCCCCCCGGGCGTCGTTGCTGTGGAAGCCCCGGCCCCAGTTGGCGTAGTACTCGGTGTTGCCTTGGGCGCCGAACGGCCCCAGCACCAGGCCCAGCTTGGGACTGGTCTGGCTACCGCTGACCTTGCCGCCATTGCTCATGTTGAAAGTACCGGCCAGGGGCGTCACCTCGGCCTCGATGCGGTCATGGCGCAGGCCCAGGGAGGTGCGCAGCCAGGGCAGCCACTGGGTCTTGGCTTCGCCGAAGATGGCCGTGGCGGTTTGCCGGATGCGGTCCTGGCGCACCGTGTTGGTCCGCTGGCGCAGTACCGTGTCGTAGAGGCCGACGCTGTCGATGTCGTCCCGGCGCAACTGGCCCCCCAGGGTGATTTCGGTATTGCGGGCGGCGGGGCCGAGGAACCAGCTGCGGCTGGCCTGGCCGCCCCGCACGGTGCGCTTGTCCGCCTGTTCGTGCTGGTCGCCCTGGGGGCCGTTGATGAAGCCCGAGGGACTGCTGAAGAGGTTGAGGCCGTAGTCGATGACGTAGGCGCTGGCCTTGGTGGCCGTATCGGCGCCGAATTGCTGGCCGGTGGCCGCCCACTCGCCGGAGAGGCTGTAGCGGTGGGTGGTGCCGCCGTCCCGGGGCAGCAGGGTGCCGTAGCGGCGGATCTCGCCGGAGAGAATGGCCCGTTCCGGCACATGTTCGGTGGCCGTCCAGCGGGCCTCGTAGGCCAGGGCGGAAATGGCGAAGCCGTCCGTGGCCGTGCCGGAGGAGAGGCGCAGCACCGCATTGTGCCGGCCGAGGCGCTCCGGCTGATCCCAGGGGCCGTCATTGCCGGAGACTTCCAGGGCGCCGAGCAGGGTGAGCTGCCCCAACTCCTTGCTGCCGGCGGTGAGCAGGCGGCGGTAGCCGTTCTGCCCGATGCCCAGGTCGGCGAAGCCTTCCACCCGGCGCCGGTAGTCGATGCGGGCCGAGCCGGTGGCAGAGAAGTCCCCGTCCTCCACGGCGTAGACGCCCTTGCGGTATTTCACGCCACTGACCAGTTCCGGCATGAGGAAATTGAGGTCCATGTAGCCCTGGCCGTGGGCGTGGCTGACCATGTTCACCGGCATGCCCAGAACGGTGGTGGTGAAGTCGCTGCCATGGTCCAGATTGAAGCCCCGCAGAAAATACTGGTTGGCCTTGCCGTCGCCGGAGTGCTGGGTGACCACCAGGCCGGGCACGGTTTCCAGCACTTCGGCCGGGCGCAGCAGGGGCCGGTTGGCCAGCTGCTCCGCGGTGACCGTGCCTTCCGTGGCCGAATCGGCGATGCCGACCAGGTTGTGCTGGTCGGCATGGACCGACACTTCCTGAAGGGTTTGCACGCCACCGGCCTGGGCCTGGGTGGCGGCCAGCAGGAAGGCCAGGGTGGTGAGACGATGGTGCCGTGGCCGGGCAGCCAACGGGGCGGTCGGGCCGCCAGGGCCAATAGGGCTAATAGGGCCAATAGGTTGAACCGAGGTCAAGCGGGTGTTTTGCATGAAAGACTCCCTTGGGGCGATCCGGCCGATCTCGGGAGCGGGCAGGGGAAGACAAGGCGTCAGCCTGCCTTCCATCGCGGCCCGGCTCCGTCTGCATCCCCGCAGCCGGTCGCCTGGTTTGGCGCCCCTCCCGGGGCACCCTGAATATCAGCAGGCCGGTCTCCGGGCTCGCGAGTCTTGAGCGGTCGCCTTCCCATGGGGCAGGCCCGGCGGAGCGTTGCTCCGATGGATCCGCGGACCACAGTGGCTGCGCCTTCCGGAGAGGAAGGGGCATGACCGTTCCGCACTCGCTTACCGTTGCGGGGGCAGCCAGGGCTTGGCAGCGAAGATATCGCCGCGCACCCTGTTCCCGTTTCACCCGCGTTGCCGCGGGCACCTGCTGGTTGGTGTTGCTACTGGCCCGGAGTGCAACTGATCAATGCCGCGGCCTCCGGGCGGGGCCGCTGCTGTGCTTGTTGTGGTGTGCCTTTGCGTCTGCCGAAGCCAGGTCGGCTAGGCGCATTCTCCCGGGCCCTGGTGGAATACCAGCTCCGCTACCGGCTCGCCGTCCCGCAGATGCTCGCTGACGATGCGGTCCATGTTTTCCGAGGTGACGTTGTAATACCAGGTGCCATCTGGCTGCACGCACATCACCGGGCCGCCGCGGCAGGCGGCGAAGCAATTGACGCGGGAACGCTTGACCCGCGCCTCGCCCTCAGTGAGCCCGGCCGCCCGGAGCTTCTCGCCCAGGCTGTCGAAGAGGGCCTGGCCCTCGCCGTTCTCGGTGCAGCGGGGGCCGGTGCACACCAGCAGATGGCGGCGGTAGGCGCCGATCTTGGGTTTGATCACGTCGCTCATGGGCTCAGGCCTCGGCGCCCGTTTCTTCCTCGTCCTCGGCTTCGGGACCGGCGGCCAGGGCGGCGGCGATGTAGTCCTCGGGCAGGCGGTATTCCACAGCCAGTTCGGCGGCGCTCTTGCCGCTGTCGCGGATGGCTGCCAGCCAGCCGTTGAGGCCGGTGGACAGCGACCGGCCGGCTTGTTCGCCGCCCTTGGTGGAGCGTTCACCCTCGGCCACGTCGTACTTGTTGGCATAGCCCCGGGGCGTGACCATCAGGCCGTCCCGGATGAAGGTGTTGGAGTTGCCGATGAGCACGGTGGACAGCATGCCGATGTCGGCCTCGGCCATCTTCTCCAGGGTGGTGAATTCCAGGCGCTGCTTGGGGCGGAAGGCGCTCTTGACGATGGCCACCGGGGTCTTGGGATCGCGGTGGCGCAGGAAGATGCGCTGGGCTTCCTGGATCTGGCGGGTGCGGCGGCCGCTCTTGGGGTTGTACAGGGCCACCACGAAATCGGCGTAGGCCACCGCATCCAGGCGGCGGGCGATGGTGGGCCAGGGCGTGAGCAGGTCGGAGAGGGAGATGGCGCAGAAGTCGTGGGTCAGGGGCGCGCCCACCAG
The DNA here is from genome assembly GCF_003112695.1 of Azospira sp. I13. GTDB lineage: Bacteria > Pseudomonadota > Gammaproteobacteria > Burkholderiales > Rhodocyclaceae > Azospira. The sequence goes on along the minus strand of NZ_BFBP01000002.1, from coordinate 242,950 downwards.
GGCGGCGCAGGTGTTGAGGGCGGAAGCGCCCGGCACGATTTCCACCTCGATGTCCGATTCCGGGGTCCAGCCAGCCTGGAACAGCACTTCGAAGGTGGGGCCGGCCATGCCGTACACGCCGGCGTCGCCGGAGGAAATCAACGCCACCTTCTTGCCCTGTTTGGCCCGCTCCAGGGCTTCGATGGCCCGGTCCAGTTCCTCGGTCATGGACTTCTTGATCACTTCCTTGCCTTCGATCAGGTCGGCCACCAGGCGCACGTAGGTGACGTAGCCGATGATGGTGTCGGCTTCGGCGATGGCGGCCCGGGCGCGGCCGGTCATGTGTTCCACGGCGCCGGGGCCCAGGCCCACCAGCATGATCTTGCCGGTCTTGGCCGGGGCGTTGGTTTGAATGTCGGTCATGAAATCGTTCCTCGGAAATTCAGTGAATGCAGTGGTCGGGCTCAGGGCAGCAGGGCGATGGAAACGGTGGCGTTGCGCCCGTCTGGTCCCCGCAGCTTGTGTTTTTCGATCAGCAGCCGGCTCATGTCGGTGCCGGCGGCCAGCAGGGCGGCAGCCTCCGAGACGGAGGGCGTGCCGGTGTATTTGCGTACCGTCTCCGACGGATTGGGCACGGGCACGGTGGCCAGCACTTCCGGCGGGTAGAAGGTGAGGGTGAGGCCGAAGCGTTCGGCAAAAGCCAGCAGGCCCACCTCGTCCGCCTTCAGGGTGATGCTGGCGCCGGCCGCCACCTGTTCCGGGGCGAGGCCGGCGGCGGCCAGGGCTTCCTGCACGGCTTGTGCAATGGTCGCCTCCGGGGTGCCCCGGTCGCAGCCCAGGCCCAGCGCCACTCTGCGGCTGCCCAGGCTCAAGCGCCTAGCTCCACGGGCGGCCGGTAGGTGACCAGGCGGCCTGCCAGGCGGGGCGCCAGTTCCGGCGGCAGGGGACGGTGGCTGATCCACAGTACGGCGGCGAAGGCCTGCAGGTCCACGTCTTCCAGGCGGCTGAACTGCTTGATGTTGGCGGGCACCGGGCCGCTGCGGCCGTTGGCGTGGCGCGGCCACCAGTCGGGGCTGCCGGCTTCCTGCACCAGGGCCACGGGTTCGTCGTTCACCACGGCGGCGCTGGCCTTCACCACTTCGTCGTGGGTGGCCTCGAAGGTCCAGCCCAGCTCCCGGCCCAGCAGGTCCACGCCCAGGGTCTGGCGGGAATCGGAGGCGGTGGTGAGTACCGGGGTGGCGCCCAGGCTGGCCGCCAGCGTGCCGGCCAGGGCGTTGGCGCCGCCCAGGTGGCCGGAGAGCATGGGAATGGCAAAGCGCCCGGCCTCGTCGATCACCACCACCCCCGGGTCCTGTTCCTTGTCCTTGAGGTGGGGGGCGATGAGGCGCACCAGGGCGCCCAGGGAAACGATGGCAACGATGCCGTCGAAGTTGGCGAAGAGGGCGGGAATCTGGTCGCCGGTCTTGCCGCTGTAGGTGGTTGCTGCGCCAGGAGTGTTGGCAACTGCAGCTTCCGCCTCGGCCCGGAATTTCTCCGGGGCGAACAGGCGGGCGCCGGGCAGGGCCGCCACCACCTTGCCCGCCAGGGCGATGCCGTGGCGGGTGATGGAGACGACGGCGATTCTCTCGTTGGGGAAGGGGAGGTGTTGGGTCATTTTTATTGTGAAGTTGCTGCCGGGTTGGGGAAAGGCGGGTGTTGCATCGGCACATAACGCACGCCGTTGCGCTGCTGAGCTTCGGCGGTGGGCGTAAAGCCCAGGCGTTGATAGACCGGTACTGCGTATTCGGAGGAATTGACCGTCCCCGGCATAGCCGGATCGAGGTGGGATTCCAGGGCCTGCCACAACTGGCGGGCGATGCCCCGGCCATGGGCGGCGGGGGCGACGAACAGGTGATGCAGGTGGGCCGGCCGGTGTAGCGTCACAACGCCGAGCAGCTGGCCCTGCTCCTCGGCGCACAGGTAGAGGTAGTCCCCATCGCAGAGCAGGCCGGCAATGGCAGCCGGACTGAAGGTGGCGAGGAAGGGCTGGGCCGCCGGGGCGCTGCCATCGGCGACGAAGTAATGGGTCAGGCTGCCGATGAGGGCAGCAATGGCCTCACTATCCGCCGGCGTGGCAGGACGGATCAGTTCAGGCACTGACCGCTTCCTTGCGCTTGCGGCAGCCCCGGCGCAGTTCGCCGCGCTGGCGCTTGGGGTTCTGCACCAGCATGAGGGAGAGGTAATTCACCTTCTCGCCCTTGAGGGAGGCCACGTCGCGCACGATGCGCTCGTCGGGGGAACCCACCTTCTCGATGAAGCAGCTGGTGGACAGCAGCTCGCGCCGTTCCAGCAGCTCCAGCACCTCATCCACCAGGGGCTTCACCTTGAGCAGCACCAGGGTGTCGAACTCGTCCAGCAGGTGGTCGATGACCTCCACGCCGTAGGCGGCGGGGATCACCGCCAGGGTCTCGTCTTCCTCGGCCAGGGTGGTGCCGGTGGTGGCAGCGGCGGCGGCAAAGGAGGAGACGCCGGGGATGGTTTCCACCTCAACTTCCGGCACCAGCTCCCGCACCACCCGGGCCAGGTGGCCGAAGGTGGCGAAGGTGGAGGCATCGCCTTCCACCAGGAACACCAGGTCCCGGCCTTCGCCCAGCAGTTCCACGGTACGGGCGGCGGCCCGGGCCCAGGCCTTGGTCAGGATCTCGGCATCCCGGGTCATGGGGAACACCAGTTCCTCGGCGTCGGCGGGCACGTCCAGGCCGCCCCGGGTGACGATGGAGAGGGCGTAGGAGCTTTCCTCGGCCTTCTTCACCGGGTAGAGCCAGCGGGCATTACCGTTGAGCACGGCCCAGGCGCGGCGAGTGATGAGGTCGGGGTCGCCGGGACCCAGGGAGGCGCCGATGAGGCGGCCGTATTTTTTGTCGGTCATGGTTTAGCTCTTCTTTGCGGTGACGATCCAGATCGGGTTCTGGGCGGCCATGCGGTGCATGTCCAGGATGGGCTGGCTGCGGCTGGCCTGGAGCTGGGTGACGTCCCAAGTTGCTCCGGAGGCTGCCAAAGCCGTAGTGGCGGTGGCCAGGTTTTCCAGAGTGACGAAGTTCATCACCAGACGGCCATGGGGCTTGAGGCGACCCAGGATCAGGTCGATGAGGGCCGCCAGTTCGCCGCCGGAACCGCCGACGAACACTGCATCCGGGTCGGGCCAGGTCTCCAGCCCTTCCGGTGCCTTGCCGTGGCGCAGGGTGTAATTGGTGGCCTGGAAACGCAGGGCATTTTCTTTCGCGTTGGCGGCATCGCCCTCGTTCTTTTCGATGGCATAGACGTGGCCGTGGCGGCACAGGCGGCTGGCCTCCAGGCCGACGGAGCCGGAACCGGCGCCGATGTCCCACACCACGCTGTCGGGCTTCAAGCCCAGCTTGGCCAGGGATAAAGCCCGGGCTTCCAGCTTGGTGATGAGGCCCTTCTCGGGCTGACGCTGGACGAAGTCCAGGTCGTCGAAACCGAAGATGGCGCGGGGGGCAGCCACCTGGCGTTCCACCAGCACCACATTGGGGTCGGGGAAAGTCATGGCGGCGGCCTGTTCCAGGGATAGGTCGGGGAACAGCTGTTCCTCCGGCAGGGCCAGCTTGGCGGCCACCGAGAGGCGGACCTCCTCGCCATAGCCCGCGGCCAGCAGCGCCCGGGCCAGGCGGGCCGGGTTGTTGTCCGGGCCGGTGAAGGCGGCCACCTTGGGGTATTCGGCGATGGCGCGGATCAGCTTGTAGAGGCCGTTCTCCGGCGTGGTGCCGAACTGCCATTCGCCCGCATCGGCGGTGTGGCAGGTGGAGATGCGGTAGTCCTGCCAGGGCCGCTGGAAGCGGGCGAAAGCCAGTTGCAGGGTGGAGGGGGCGGGCAGCACGGTGACCGCGTCGGCTCCCAGCTTGCCCACCAGATAGCTGGCCATGCCGTGGCAGAGGGGGTCGCCGGTGGCCAGCACGACAGTGTGCAGGCCGTCAGTGGCTGCTTGTTGAATCCAGCCGGGCACCTGGCCCAGCTTGCCGTCCATGTCCTTCAGGGAGGCGCTGGCGGGCAGGTGGGCTTGCACCAGGGCCAGGGTGCGGCCGGCGCCGACGATAAGGCCGGCAGATTGCAGGCCGTGGCGGGAAGAATCGGGCAGGCCGGCCCAGCCGTCGTCCAGGATGCCAAGGACGGTGCAGTACGCTTGTTTAGACACTTTCGCCCTCTTCGACGCGGCAGATGAACTGGCCTTCGAAATCGCAGACCAGCACGGTGAGTTGGTAGGGACCCGGGTGGCAGGCCCGCAGGCTCTGCATGGCGTGGATGGCCAGGGCCCGGTGGAAGGGCACGGTGAGGCCCAGCAGGGCCAGTCGCTCGGCGGCGAAGCGGGCCGTCTCGGCGTTGCGGATTTCCTCCACCAGATCGGCGGGGGCGCCCACTTCGGTGGCGCAGGCGGCCAGCAGGTCCCGGTCGATCTCCTGCTTCCAGGCGTGGGTCACGGCCAGGCCCTGGCCCATCTTGGTCAGCTTGCCCACCATGGCCCCGATGTAGACGTGCTGCATCTGGCGCTTGATGGCGCTCTGGAAGGCGGCTTTGACGAAGTCGCCCATCTGCACGAAGCAGGATTCCTCCAGCTGGGGCAGCTGCTTCATGGCGAACTTTTCGGTGCGGCCGCCGGTGGTGAACACCACGCTGGTCTGGCCCTGACGCGCCGCCACGTCCACCGCCTGGACCACACTGGCGCGGAAGGCGGCGGTGGAATAGGGGCGGACGATGCCGGTGGTGCCGAGGATGGAGATGCCGCCCAGAATGCCCAGGCGGGCATTGAGGGTCTTCTTCGCCATCTCCTCGCCGCCGGGTACGGAGATGGTCACTTCCAGGCTGTCGCCGGCTTCGAGAATGGGGGCGCCGGCCCGGGCCACGTTGTCGCTGATGTTGCGCCGGGGCACCGGGTTGATGGCCGGGCCGCCCACTTCCAGGCCCAGGCCTTCCTTGGTCACGATGCCGACGCCGGGTCCGCCCTTGAGGATGACCTTGCCCTGGCCGTCGGCAATGCGCACCACGTCGGCGGTCATGTGGGCGCCGTGGGTGGCGTCCGGATCGTCGCCGGCGTCCTTGATGCTGACGGCGTGGGCATGGTCGCCGTCCACGGCACCGTTGTTGATGGCGAACTCCTGCTCGTTGCCGTTGGGCAGGCGGCAGACGATCTTCTCCGGCACCCGGCCCTGGACCAGGCCCAGGGTGGCGGCCACTGCCGCCGCCGCCGAGTTGGCGCCGGTGGTGAAGCCGGTGCGGTTGCCCCGCTCCCGCTTGGCCGTGCCCTTGCGGACCTTCTCTGCCTTGGGTGAATCCGTGCTCATGCCAGGCTCACGCTGCGGCCTTTTTCTGCTCGGCTTCGGCCAGGGAAAGCAGGGCGTGGATGGCCGCTACCACCAGGGTGGAGCCGCCCTTGCGGCCCTTGATGGCGACCCAGGGCACCTCGGTGACGGTCATCAGCAGGTCCTTGGATTCAGCGGCGGAGACGAAGCCCACGGGCATGCCGATGACCAGGGCGGGACGCACGCCTTCTTCCCTGATCAGGCGAATCAGTTCGATGAGGGCCGTGGGAGCGTTGCCGATGCCGACGATGGCGCCGTCCAGCTTGCCTTCCCGCTGGGCCTTGCGCATGGACTGCACGGCCCGGGTGGTGTCCTGGGCCTGGGCCTCGGCGATCACGTCCGCGTCGGAAATGTAGTGGTGGGTGGTGAGGCCGAAGTGCTTCAGGCGCGGCTTGGAGAGGCCGACGCAGATCATTTCCACATCGGCGACGATAGGCGTGCCGCCCTTCAGTACGGCCTGGAAGCCGGCCTGCATGGCCTCCGGGTGGAAGGCGGTGAGGCCGTTGAATTCGAAGTCGGCGTTGGCGTGGATCATGCGCCGCACCAGGGGCCATTGCTCCTCGGTGTAGGCGTGGGGGCCGGCTTCGGCGTCGATGATGGCGAAGGAATCGTGCTCGATGGCACGGCCGGCGGCGGTGAGCTGTTCGGTGACGACGTTGCTGTGCTGGTTCATGGCTTACCCGTGGGAGTGGTGATCGTGGGAATGATTGTGGCCATGGCAGTGCCCATGACCATGATCGTGATCATGTTTATGCCCATGTCCATGGCCGCAGGTGCCTTGGGCAGGGGGGGGATGGGCGTGGTCATGGTCGTGGGTGGTGGTGTGGCTGTGGTCGTGCAGATGCTCGTCCTCGGCGGCCAGGCGGTATTTGCAGCCGTCGCATTCCAGCAGGCTGCCTTCGGGCAGCGCATCGCCGCCCACCTTGCTGTCCAGCAGCTCGAAGATGCCCTTGTCGAAACCGAAGTGGGTGCCCAGGGCGAAAGCCACCTGGGGGTACTGGCGCTGCAGGCGCTCGGCCTGGGCCTTGATGCGCTCCATGAGCACGCCGGTGAACAGATAGACCGGAACGATGGCCACCTGGGTCATGCCCAGCTTGACCTGGCGCTGCACGGCGGTTTCCAGCCGGGGCCAGGTGACGCCGGTGAAGGCAATGTCCACCAGCTCGTGGTCGTTGTCCTCGAAGATCCAGCGGGCCATCTTGGCCAGCTCGCCGTTGGCGCCGGCGTCCGACGAACCGCGACCCAGCAGGATGACGCCGGTGGTGCAGGGGTCGGGCATGTCCAGCTGCTTCATCAGCCGGTCCAGCTGGCCCTGCAGCACCTCGAAAATCTCCCGGCCCATGCCCAGGTGGCGCACCACCTGGAATTCCACGCCCGGGTGGCGGGCCCGAGCCTCTTCCACGGCGTGGGGTAGTTCCATCTTGACGTGGCCGGCGGCGTTGAGAATGAAGGGAATCACTACCACGCGCTTGGCGTCGTTGCCGGCGGCCCGGTTCAGGCCTTCATCCAGCAGCACCTCGGCGTGCTCGATGAAGCACACCTCGATGCGCCAGCCGGGGTGGCGCTCCCGCCACTGGGCGGCGAAATGGAGGATTTCCTTGTTGCCGTCCCGGTTGCGGGAACCGTGGCCGACCAGGAGCAGGGTGGTGTCTTGGGCACTGAAGGTCATGGTCATTTCTCAGGAAGCCTCGCCCACGCTGGCCTTGCGGAAGCGGTGGGTGAAGCTGGGGTCGTAGAGCTTGGAGCGGGCGATGTCTTCCCAGTCCCGGGCGCCGAGGGCCGGGCTGGCGATGATCATGGCCTGGGCGGCGATCTTCTCCGCCTGGCACTTTTTCTTGATGTCCGCAATGGTGCCGCGCACGATCTTTTCCTCCCCGGGCCAGGAGGCCTTCTGCACCACCAGGATAGGCGCATCCTCGGGCCAGCCGGCGGCCAGCAGGGCGCGCTGCACCTCGTGCAACAGGGTGATGGAGAGGAAGATGCACAGGGTGGAGCGGTGGGCCGCCAGGGCCTCCAGCTCTTCGCCGGGAGGCATGGGGGTGCGGCCGGCGACCCGGGTGAGAATCACCGTCTGCGTCACTTCCGGCAGGGTCAGGGTCTCGCCAGCGGCGGCAGCGGAGGCCAGGGCGGAGGAGACCCCGGGCACCACGGCCCAACTCACCCCGGCGGCATCCAGGGGCCGGGTCATTTCCACCAGGGCGCCGTAGAGGCCCGGGTCGCCGGTCTGCAGGCGGATCACGGTTTCATGGCGGCTGGCGGCGTCGAGCAGCCAGGCGGTCATCTCCTCCAGGGTCATGTCCTTGGAGTCGCGGATGTCGCAGCCTTCGGGGGCGTAGAGGGTGGCGGCCTGGTCCACCAGGGAACCGGCGAAGAGGATGGCGCCGGCCTGCTCCAGCAGGCGGCGGCCCTTGACGGTGATGAGGTCGGGGTCGCCAGGGCCGGCGCCGACGAACCAGATCTTGCCGAGGGGGGCTTGGGTCATGGGGTTTCCTTCATTCCTGTTCAGCGGTCTTGGCGAGGGGGGCCGCGTGGCGGGGCGTTTCCGGCAGCGGCCCTTGCTGCAATTCGGTCAGCAGGGCAGTGCAGCTGGGGAGGTGGCGGGTGTCGCCCAGCAGCCCGTGCTGCTGCAGTAGGCGTTGCAGGCCGATCACGGCGGGCAGGCGCAGGCCCAGGGCGGCCAGCTGGGCTTCGTGTGCGGCCAGTTGGGGCGCCGCAAAGCTGGCAGTGCAGCGGCCGGCCGCCATGAGGTGGATGCGGTCGGCCCAGCGATAGGCAAAGTTGATGTCGTGGGTGGCTAGCAGCAGGGTCATGCCCCGCTGGTGCAGGCTTTCCAGCACCGCCAGCAGTTCTTCCTGCATGGCCTGGTCGAGGCCGGCCATGGGTTCGTCCAGTACCAGCAGTTCCGGCTCCATGGCCAGTACGCCGGCGATGCAGACCCGCTTCTTCTGGCCGAAGCTGAGGTTCTGCACCGGCTTGTGGGCCAGGTCTGCCATGCCCACGGCCTGCAGGGCGGCCTCCACCCGGGCGGCCACGGTGGCCTCGTCCAGGCCCAGGTTGAGGGGGCCGAAGGAGACGTCCTCCCGCACGCTGGCGGAGAAGAGCTGGCGGTCCGGGTTCTGGAAGACCATGCCCACCTTGCTGCGCAGGGTGCGCAGGCCGGCGCGGCTGTAGTCGAGGGGGGCGCCGGCATAGCGCAACTGGCCGGATGCCGGGCGCAGCAGGGCGTTGCAATGCTGGAAGAGGGTGGTCTTGCCGGAGCCGTTGGCGCCGATGAGGGCGTTGCGGCTGCCCCGGGCAATGCCCAGGGAACAGCCGTGGAGGCCGGTGCTGCCATCCGGGTAGCGGAAGGAAACGTCCTCCAGCTCCAGCAGGGGCGCGTTCGCGGTGCCGGGGGCGGCGCTCATGGCGTGACCATCCGTGCTGCCCAGGCCAGCATGACGAGGGCTGTCGCACCGCTGCCCGCCAGGGCGATGTCGCGGCGGGCGTGGGGGTGGGGCGTGGTGAGAAATCGCAGGGGGCCGTCGTTGTTGCGGGCCAGGGCCGCCAGGTGCAGGGCCTGGGCCCGTTGCCAGATCTGCACCGTCAGGTTGGCAGCCATGCCACCCAGGGAGCGCAGGGTCTGGCGCCGGCTGCCGTAACCGAGGCGGGCCGCCTGGGCCGTGCGCATGTCCTGCACGGCGCCGCTGAAAACGAAAAGGGTGCGGTAGCACAGCACCATGATGTCCAGCAGCACTTCCGGGGTGCGCAGGCGGCGCAGCAGGGCAATGAGATCGGTGAGGGGCGTCGTCAGCACCAGGAAAAGCAGGGCGGCCAGCCCGGCCAGGGAACGGCCCGCCACGCCGGCCGCCAGTGCCTGGCCATCAGGGCTGGCATGCAGGCCCAGCCCGCCCTGGGCCTCCGGAGCGACGGAGACCGCCAGGGAGAGGGCACTGATGGCGAGGAAGAAGAGGGCCGGCGCTGCCACCCGCAGGTAGAGGCCCGGCGCCACCCGGGCGCCGCCCAGCGTGACGGTCGCCAGCAGGGCGGCGATACCGAGGCCGGCGGCGGGCCGGTGGGTGACGATGAAGGCCGCCACCAGGCCGCCCAGGGCAAAGAGACCCTTGGCCGCCGGGGCCACGCCGCGCCAGCGATTGGCGTAGGCGGACTGCTCAATCAGCACGGGTGTCCTTGGCCGCGGTGTTGCGGTCGGCAGCTTCGGCCTGCTCCCGGCGCAGCTTTTCCCGGGTGCGGGCGCAGCCCAGGTAGTAGCCGATGAAGCCGGCCCCCATGGCTGCCTGCAAGGCGAAGAGCAGGGAGGCAATTTCACCGCTGGCCGGCTCCAGCAGGGGCTGGAACCAGGGGGCGTAGTCCGGGGCGATCTGGCCGATCAGGGCCTGGGCCTGGTTGTCGGCGCCGCCGAAGATATCCCCGCCTTCCGGGCGTTCCACCAGCCACAGGGGCAGGGCCGAGAGCAGGGCCACCAGGGCCAGCAGGATCAGGTTGGGGTAGCGCTTCATGCCAGGCCCTTCGCATCCGGGGCGACGCCCATGTCACGCAGCTCCTGGGCGTTGAAGCGGGCCAGGGCGTTGAAGATGACCACCGTCAGCAGGCCTTCGCTGACGGCCAGGGGAATCTGGGTGACGGCGAAGATGCCGGCGAATTTAAGGAAGGACGTGGTGAAGCCGCCTGCCGGATCGGGAAAGGCCCAGGCCAGCTGCACCGAGGTGGTGACGTAGGTGAGCAGGTCCGCCAGGCTGGCGGCGAGGAAGATGCTGACCGCCAGGGAGGCCCGCAGACGCCGGGCCAGATGGAAAATGCCATAGGCGGCGAAGGGCCCCACCACGGCCATGGAGAAGATGTTGGCGCCCAGGGTGGTGAGGCCGCCGTGGGCCAGCAGTAGGGCCTGGAAAAGCAGTACCACGGCGCCGATGGGGGCCATGGCAGCGGGGCCGAAGAGTACGGCACCCAGGCCCGTGCCGGTGGGGTGGGAACAGCTGCCGGTGACCGAGGGCAGCTTTAGGGCCGAGAGGACGAAAGTGAAGGCGGCGGCTACCCCCAGCAGCATGCGCTGCTCGGGATTTTCGCGGATGCGGTGGTTCACGGAACGAATGCCCCAGGCGACAAAGGGGGCGGCGGCGACGCTCCAGCCCACGGCGTGTTCGATGGGCAGGAAGCCTTCCATGATGTGCATGAGTCTCTCCCTCGGCGAGCATGACAATGGCGCACCAGGCGGGGGAGTTGTGGCAGGTCGGATAAAGGGCCGCGGCGGATGGAGCAATGTGAAGGCGGCAAATCACCAGAACCGTTCCCGTCACCCCGGGGAATGGTGCATCTTGTGATGTCAGGCCGGTCTTCTGGCTTGCCTTCATTCTTCCCTGCCGGCCTTCCCGTGGTGAACCACAGTGGCGTGAGGCAGCGTCGTCTGGCTTACAGCAGCGGGGGCTGCGCCGGAATGGCTGGGGGTGTTCCCAGTGTCACCGGCTTCCCGTTTCACCGATCCCGCGGAAGGCGGGGCTCGGCACCTGAATCGGGGCGGATGATAGCCCAGGCGGACGCCGGGCCGCAATGCAGGGGGGCCAATAAGGCGGGGTTGCGATAGTCGGTAACTATCTTAAATATGAATACAATCAATTAGAGTAATTTTTTACGGGCGCTTAAGATTCATCCCATCGCAGCACCCAACCCCAACGCTGCTTTGTTCAAACCACTAGGAGAACTAACGATGACGACTTCCCTGATCAACACCCAGATCCAGCCCTTTACCGCCAACGCCTTCCACAACGGCAAGTTCATCACCGTTTCCGACGCCGACCTGAAGGGCAAGTGGTCCGTGATGATTTTCATGCCGGCCGCCTTCACCTTCAACTGCCCCACCGAAATTGAAGACGCCGCCGACAACTACGCCGAATTCCAGAAGGCCGGTGCCGAGGTCTACATCGTGACCACTGACACCCACTTCTCCCACAAGGTGTGGCATGAAACCTCCCCCGCCGTGGGCAAGGCCAAGTTCCCCCTGGTGGGCGACCCCACCCACCAGCTGACCAATGCCTTCGGTGTGCATATCCCCGAAGAAGGCCTGGCCCTGCGTGGCACCTTCATCATCAACCCGGACGGTGTGATCAAGACCCTGGAAATCCACTCCAACGAAATCGCCCGTGACGTTTCCGAAACCCTGCGCAAGCTGAAGGCCGCCCAATACACCGCCGCCAACCCCGGCCAGGTGTGCCCCGCCAAGTGGAAGGAAGGCGCCAAGACCCTGGCTCCCTCCATCGACCTGGTCGGCAAGATCTAAGGAACCTACTGCGCGGGCCAATCGCGGCGTTGCGCGGTACTCGGAAGCTCGCCTACCTACAGGTATGTCTCGCTTCCTCCGTTCCGTGCGCCTTGCGCTTGGCCCGCTCGCTATGGTTCCTCGCACTTAGGTTCCCCCGGGTTAGCCCCGGGGGGATTCCAGCGGCAAGGCGCCTGCCTTCATTGCAAACGCCAGACACCTTCCCACTGCAATCCAGATTCTTAGGGAGAACACCATGCTCGACACCGATATCAAGACCCAGCTCAAGGCTTACCTTGAAAAACTCGTCCAGCCCATCGAACTGGTGGCCTCCCTGGATGATTCCGCCACCGCCCAGGAAATGCGCGGTCTGCTGCTCGACATCGCCGAACTCTCCCCCAAGGTCACCCTGCGGGAAGACGGCAATGCCAGCCGCCGCCCCTCCTTCGGTATCGCTCAGGCCGGGCAGCCGCCGCGCATCCACTTCGCCGGCATCCCCATGGGCCACGAATTCACTTCCCTGGTGCTGGCCCTGCTGCAGAGCGGCGGCCACCCGCCCAAGGTGGAGGCTGACGTTATCGCCCAGATCAAGGGCCTGGAAGGCAAGTTCAGCTTCGAAACCTACATCTCCCTCACCTGCCACAACTGCCCGGACGTGGTGCAGGCCCTCAACACCATGGCCGTGCTCAACCCCAATGTGGAAGCGGTGATGATCGACGGCGGTGTTTTCCAGCAGGAAGTGGAAGACCGCCAGATCATGGGCGTGCCCTCGATCTACCTCAACGGCCAGGTCTTCGGCTCCGGCCGCATGGAACTGGGCGAAATCCTGGCCAAGGTGGATACGGGCGCTGCCGCCCGGGATGCGGCCAAGCTTTCCGACAAGGAAGTGTTCGACGTGCTGGTGGTGGGGGGCGGCCCGGCCGGCGCTGCCGCCGCCATCTACGCGGCCCGCAAGGGCATCCGCACCGGCGTGGTGGCCGAGCGTTTCGGCGGCCAGGTGCTGGACACCCTGGGCATCGAGAACTTCATTTCCGTGAAGGAAACCGAAGGCCCCAAGCTGGCCATGGCCCTGGAACAGCATGTCCGCGACTACGAAGTGGACATCATGAACCTGCAGCGCGCCACGGCCCTGAAGCCCGCCGCCAACGGCCAGCCCGCCGAAGTGACCCTGGCCAACGGTGCGGTGCTGAAGAGCAAGACCGTGATTCTCTCCACCGGCGCCCGCTGGCGTGAAATGAACGTGCCCGGCGAAGCCGAATACCGCACCAAGGGCGTGGCCTACTGCCCCCACTGCGACGGCCCCCTGTTCAAGGGCAAGCGCGTTGCCGTGATCGGCGGCGGCAACTCCGGCGTCGAGGCCGCCATCGACCTGGCCGGCATTGTCGCCCACGTCACCCTGCTGGAATTCGGCAAGGAAATGCGGGCCGACGCCGTGCTGCAGAAGAAGCTGCGCAGCCTGCCCAACGTCACCGTCATTACCGAAGCCCAGACCACGGCAGTGACCGGCGACGGCCAGAAGGTGAACGGCCTCCAGTACAAGGACCGGGTCAGCGGCGAGGAAAAGACCGTCGCACTGGAAGGCATCTTCGTGCAGATCGGCCTGCTGCCCAACACCGATTGGCTCAAGGGCGCCGTCGAACTCTCCGACCGGGGCGAGATCGTCATCAACGCCAAGGGCGAGACTTCCGCCGAAGGCGTCTTCGCTGCCGGCGACTGCACCACCGTGCCCTACAAGCAGATCATCATCGCCATGGGCGAGGGTGCCAAGGCCAGTCTCTCGGCCTTCGACCACCTGATCCGCACCTCGGCCCCGGCCTGAGTGGGGCCCGCCGCAGCGTCGGCGGGCGGTGCGGGATGAAACGGTTTTGAAAATGTAGTGGCCTGGAGAGGTAAGCGGGATGCGGCATTTGCCCGCATTGCCGCTGAAAATGAATAGGGGCGCGGTACCTGGAAGAGGTCCGCGCCCCTATTGCGTTTGCGGGGTGTTTTTAGTCGTGTGACCGGAAGACTGGGGTAGGCGCCTGGGCAGCCTACTGGCGCTCCACCACCATCAGTGATTCGGCAACCACGCGATCACGGCCGGTTTCCTTGGCCTGGTAGAGGGCAGCATCGGCCCGCTTGAGCATGGGTTCGTATGTGCTTTCCCCCGGCGCAAGAAGGGCTGCGCCAATGCTGATGCTGTAGTGGATCTGGCCGCAGCCGGTATCCACCGATTGGTCGCGGACCCGCTGCCGAATGCGCAGGGCGACCTCGATGGCGCCCTCCAGCCCGGTATTGGGCAAGAGCAGGGCAAATTCCTCTCCACCCAGTCTGGCCAACAGATCGGTGGCCCGGGAGGGGTCGGCAACGAGGGTGGAAAAATTGCGCAGCACCAGATCCCCGGCGGCGTGTCCCCAGGTGTCGTTGATGTGCTTGAAATGGTCCAAGTCCATCATCAGCACGGACAAAGGGGTCCCATCCCGTCGTGCGCGCTGGATTTCCAGGTGGGCCTGTTCCATGAATTGGCGGCGATTGGCCACCCCGGTCAGGGGGTCGGTGCGTACCAGCTGTTCCAGCCGTTGATTCGCTTGCTGCAGGTCGCAGGTGCGTTCGGCCACCTGCTGCTCCAGCCCCTTGTTGATCTCCCTCAGGGCGGCATAGTGGGCGATACGCTCCTCCTCAAGCCGCTTCAACATGCGGTTGAAGGCGTCTTCCAGCTGGGTCAGTTCATTGCTCTGGGTTTGTTGCAGGTCGAGACGCCACTTCTTCCCCAAGGAGTCGAGATCAATCGCGGTGACGGCTTCCGTGAGCTGCCGCAGGGGGGCGCCGAGGTGACGACGGAAGGCCCAGAGAAACAGCATGGTCAGGGCCGTACTTTTGATCAGGGCGCTGATCATGATCATCTGGAAACCGATCCGAAGGCGCTCGAAAACGACGTTGCCGGATGTTTGAAAACTGACATCCGCCAAGAAAACATCCTCACCCGAAAAGTGGTGATACAGCTTGAAGGTGTGGGTGACCTGCCCACCGATGGCCTGTTCCGTGGTGTCGTTGATCAGCGTGTGTCCGCCGGCATCCACCAGGCGCATACCGGAAATGTTGGGCAGGTCCACGATGCCTCGGTGCAAGGCTTCCAGTTGCTCGGAATTGAGCTCCCAGAGGGCGGTGGTCAATGCCGGGGCAAAGGTGCTTTCCACACTGGCCAGTTCATCGGCGATGGCCTTGCGGGTGGACATATATTCGATGCCCATCTGGGTCAGCGTCACCAGCAGCGTAATGGCGAAATAAATCGACAGCACTGACTTGAGCAGCTGCCAGGAGAGCGAATGCGGGTCGATTTTCATTGCTTGATGACGAAGTATTCTTCGATGTACTTGCGATAGATGGCCGCGTAACGGCCATCGCGGCGCATGGCGGCCAGTTCGCGGTTGAATGTGTCGCGAATCCGAGCATCGATGAATGCCGTTTTGTAGGGCGTCGGTGGAAACAAGGGAAAGGCATCATATTCGGCACTGCGCGGCGCCTTACCCTCGGCGATGAGCTTTTCGCGGTAGAAGCGAAAGATGCTTTCGTCAATCACGGCAACATCAATCCGGCCGAGCAGCAGCATCAGTACCTGGGTTTCCTGGTTGGCCATTTCCTTATAGTTCGGGTTGGCCGCAACGACCCGTGCAAAGTCTGTGCCCAGGTATTTCTGGGCGTTCTGGAAGCCCACCACCGTTTTGTCCCGGAGATCCTCAAGCTTGAGCAACTTGTGCTGACGCGCCTTCAAGGTGAAGGCGCGGTTGTGATACTGCATGAAATTGTCGGAGTAGTTGGCTTCCAGCCCGGAGCTCTCGCGGATGATGGCGGTGCCATCCACGCGCTTTTCGGCAAACAGCTCAAAGCCGCGCCCAATGGGGGCGTAGACCGGCACCACGACATGGCCGCTGGCCTTCAGGGCTTCACGCACGATGTCTACCACGATGCCGTCACCCTTCTCAAACACATAGGGGGGCGTGTATTGAGAAAAGATGATCTTTAACTCGCGGGCCTGGACCTGGCTCCAGGAGAGGGCGGAGACAAGCAGGAAAAATACGCAAAAAAGTCGGCGATTCATGCGTATTTCCCCCTTGTATGGAATTTTAGATATTACTTAAGTATACCTACGGCAAGGCGAACGGATAAATAACTACGTCATGATTTCGAGCAGTGTTGTACCCAGCCGGCCGTGCTCGGCAGGGCCCTGGTTCTGCTCGGCTCTCACGTTGATAACCGGCTGGATTGGGGGCGCTTCAGCAGTTGGGAGCGGCACTGGCCTCTCCTCGGCATCTCTTCTTCCTAAAACTGGGCGGCTGGGATTGCGCAGGCCAGGCAAGGGTGAGGGAAATGGTCTTGATACCCCCATGTAACGTCGGCCAAGCGCCTGACCAGGGTCAGGGGGCTGCCATGCCCTTAGGGGGTAAATAGCCTTCTCGGGCGCCATCAGGCTAGGCCCAAAGAAGACAGCCCTTCTGGCATGTGCTTGCCGGAAGGGCCGTCTTCTTTCCTTCTCCCGGCAGGCCGCCGGGAAATTTTGTTTAGCCCTGCAGCACCGCCGCCATGGCCTCGGCCACGTAATTCACGTTGCCGGTGTTGAGGCCGGCCACGCACATGCGGCCGGAGCGCACCAGGTACACGCCGAATTCCAGCCGCAGGCGATCCACCTGCTCGGGGGAGAGGCCGGTGTAGCTGAACATGCCGCGCTGCTTGAGGAAGTAGGAGAAGTCCTTGCCCGGCACCCGGGCAGTCAGCACATCAAACAGCTTCTGACGCATGGCCTGGATGCGTACCCGCATTTCATCCACTTCCTTGACCCATTGGGCGTGCAGGGAGGCATCGTTCATCACCTTGGTGGTGACCTTCTCGCCGTGGATGGGGGGGCTGGAGTAGTTGCGGCGCACGGTGAATTTCAGCTGGCCGAGGACCCGGCCGGCTTCCTCGGCGTCCTTGCAGACCACGGAGAGGCCGCCGACCCGCTCGCCGTAGAAGGAGAGGTTCTTGGAGAAGGAGTTGCTGACCAGGAAGGGCAGCTTGGCGTCAGCCAGGGCGCGGATGGCGTAGGCGTCTGCTTCCAGGCCGTCGCCGAAGCCCTGGTAGGCGATGTCGAGGAAGGGAATGAGGTTGCGCTCGGCGACGATGGCGATGACCTGCTGCCATTGCTCCCGGGAGAGGTCCACGCCGGTGGGGTTGTGGCAGCAGGGGTGCAGCAGGACGATGCTCTGCTCGGGCAGGCCCTTGAGACAGGCGACCATACCGGCGAAGTCCACGCCGCCGGTCTGGGCGTCGTAGTAGGGGTAGTCATGCACGGCCAGGCCGGCACCTTCGAAGATGGAGCGATGGTTGTCCCAGGTGGGGTTGCTGACCCAGGCTTCGCTCTTGGGGAAGTAGCGCTTGAGCAGGTCGGCGCCCACCTTGAGGGCGCCGGAGCCACCCAGGGTCTGGATGGTGGCGATACGGCCGGCCTTGAGGGCCTCGCTGTCGGCACCGAAGAGCAGCTTCTGCACCACGGCCCGGTAGTCGGCGGCGCCTTCCATGGGCAGGTAGGAGCGGGGGCCGGATTCGGCGGCGATGGCAGCCTCGGCGGCCTTCACGGATGCCAGCAGGGGAATGTTGCCGGCCTCGTCGTAATAGAGGCCGATGCCCAGGTTCACCTTCTTCGGGTTGCTGTCCTTGTGGAAGGTTTCCACCAGGGTGAGGATGGGGTCGCCAGCGTAGGCATCGACGTGTTCGAACATGGGCGGTTTCCGTAGGTGCGTGGGGCGGCGCATCGGGCCGGCCCCGGGTGAAAAAAGGCTATTGTAGCTGCCCTCGCCGCCGCCGGAGGGCGTGGTGCTCCGGGCAGCGAGGTAGGGGCAAGGTGGGCGCGGCGCAGCAAGCGCCTTGGCGGGGGTTGCGGGGGGTGGGAATCAGGCGTCGGCCGATGGCCGCGACGGGCGGGGCAGCCAGCGCAGCAGGATGGCGTAGAGCATGTCCGGGTCCACCGGCTTGGGCACGAAGTCGTTCATGCCCGCCGCCAGGCAGCGTTCCCGGTCTTCGCCGAAGGCGTTGGCGGTCATGGAAATGATCGGCAGGGTGGCTCCCCCGGGCAGTTCGCGAATGCGCCGGGTGGCTTCCAGGCCGTCCATGTGGGGCATCTGCATGTCCATGAGGATCAGGGCGTAGGGCGTGCCCGTCGGGTGGGCCATGCGTTCCACCGCCACCCGGCCGTTCTCGGCGATATCCACTTCCAGCCCGGCGAATTCCAGCAGTTCCCGGGCCACGTCCTGGTTGATCTCGTCGTCTTCCACCAGGAGGATGCGCTGGCCCCGGTGATGGTGCAGCAACGCTTCCTCCGCCGAGCCGCTGGCCGGCTGCTGGTCGGCCAGGGCACAGGCCGCGGCTCCTTTCTTCAGGCGGGCGGTAAACCAGAAGGTACTACCGATGCCGGGCTGGCTTTCCACCCCCGCATCGCCGCCCATGATCTGGGCCAGGCGCTTGGTGATGACCAGGCCCAGGCCGGTGCCGCCATAGCGGCGGCTGGTGGTGTCGTCGGCCTGCTGGAAGGGGGCGAAGAGCCGGGCCTGGGCCTCGGCAGCGATGCCGATGCCGGTATCTTCCACTTCGAAGCGCAGGAAAACGTCGTCTTCGTTGTCCTCCAGGCAGCGGATGCGCAGGGTGACGCTGCCCTGTTCGGTGAATTTCACCGCGTTGCCGGCGTAGTTGAGCAGGGCCTGGGTGAGGCGGGTTGGGTCCCCCAGCAGGGTCTTGGGCAGGGGGGCGATGTCCGACTTGAGGAAAATGCCCTTTTTCCGGGCGGCCTCGGCCAGCATGGAGAAAATATGGCTGATGATGCGGCCCAGCTCCGTTGGTTGCTCTTCCAGCACCAGGCGCTCCGCTTCGATCTTCGATAGATCCAGGATGTCGTTGATGATGGCCAGGAGGTGGGCGGCGGAGGTGTCGATCTTCTCCAGGCGGTCCCGCTGCTGGGGCGTCAATTCACTCTTCTTGAGAATGTGGGTGAGACCCATGATGGCATTCATGGGGGTGCGAATTTCATGGCTCATGTTGGCCAGGAAGGCGCTTTTGGCCACATTCGCAGTATTCGCCGCATCCCGTGCCTGGGCTAGTTCAGCGGTGCGTTCGGCCACCAGTTCTTCCAGGTGGTGGCTGTAGTTGCTGACCTGGGCCTCGAGGCGCTTGTGCTCGGTGATGTCCCGGGCCAGACCCAGTACGCCTTCCAGATGGCCTTCTCCATCCAGGATGGGGGTCTTGATGGTTTCCAGCAGCCGCTCCTCACGGTCCGCGGCATGCATCACCCATTCCTCGTTAACCTGGGAGGTGCCGGCGGTCATGGCGGCCCGATCCTTGTCGCGGAAGAAGTCGGCCAGTTCCCTGGGGACCAGATCGTAGTCGGTCTTGCCGATGATCTCCTGTTCGCCGAAGCCCATCATGCGTTCGAAAGCCGGGTTGCTGGCGAGGTAAACGCCGTTGGCATCCTTCATCCACAGGGGGTCGGGAATGCCTTTGAGCAGGGCGTGGAGGTGGCTGCGCTCCCGCTCCAGCTCGCGGGTGCGCCGCTTTACCAGCCCTTGCAGCAACCGTACCCAGAGAGTCAGGCCGATGCCGGCGACGAGCAGTACCAGGAGACCGATGCCGAGGTACTCGATATAGCCTTGCAGGCCGCCGCCGGGAACCGCTTCTCCCATCCATTTCTCTTCCAGGCGGGCCTTTTCCGCCGGGGTGATGAGGGCCATGCCCTTTTCCACTTCGGCCAGGGTGGTTTCCTCCCCCTTCCGGGTTGCCCGGTGGAACTGGCCTTGATAGAGGTCGAAGGCCTTGCGGAAGAACTGCTGCAGATCCTGGCGGTAGAGGTAGAAATTGGCCGGGTATTCATCGAGGCAGAAAATCTTGATTTCCTCGGCCATGGCGGCGTCGATGATGGCCTGGTAGTTGCGGTACTGACGAAGGTTTTCGATGCCCTGCCGCTGCAACTCCTCGATACAGGCATCACCGGCCTGGACGCCGATGAGGAAGCCCTTCAGGTTGTCGGTGCCGCTGATGCCGCCAATGGAGCGGTGGTGGTAAATGCCCACCGGCAGGGTGGCGTAGGGCGAGGAAAACGCGTAGAGGCTCTCCCGGCCCGGGGTACGGTAGATCATGTCGATCACGTCCGCCTGGCCCTCTGCCATGAGGCGCTGGGCATTGGCCCAGTCTGTCGGCACCAGTTCCACCTTACGGCCGGTTTTCTGCTCCCAGAGCTGCCACAAATCCACCAGATAGCCCTGGGGGTAGCCTTCCGCATCGCGGAAAAGATAGGGTGGGTAGTTGTCGTCGCTGGTCACCCGCAGGGGTGGCGTTGCCGCCTGGGCTGCCAAGCTACATGCCAGCAGGGTGAGAATCGCCAGGCGGGCGGCCAGCCGTGGCCAGGTACGGCGGAGGGCGAAAAAGCGGGAGAGGAATGGGGGCATGGGCATGGTGGACTCGGCCCCGCCGGAACGGTTCCGGCGATGGGGGAACGTCTATATGCCCACTGTAATCCCGAATGGCATCAGGTAACACCCCGACTTGCGGGGAGCGTGCAAAGGCTTGGTGCAACGGCCGGGTGTCAGAGAGGAAGGCGCGCCCAGAGCGCCGCGCAGGGCATCACCAGAACCAGGGAGGGCAGCATGTTCACGATGGGAAAGAACTTGATGCCGCAGATCCTCAGGCCCGTGGCCAGCATGATGACGCCGCCTACGGCGGAAAAGTCGGCCAGCAGCTCCGGCGTGGTGAGGGGCATGAGCAGGCTGGCACCAAAGAAGAGGGCGCTCTGGATGGCCAGCTGGGGAATGAAGGCCAGGGCTACAGCAAAGCCCAGGTCGGCGGCGAAGATGAGGGCGGTGAACAGGTCGAGGATGGATTTGGCCACCAGGATGTTGGCCTCCCCGGTCATGCCCTCGTGGGTGGCACCGAAAATGCCCATGCCGCTGGCGCAGAAGAGCACCAGCAGGGTGACGAACTTGGCAACGAAGCCCTCCACCCGGGGATTGCCCTTTTCCGCCGGCCAGGTGACTTCCACCTGGTGCTGGGCCCAGCCGATGGCCTTTTCCAGGCCCCGTTCCAGGTACAGCAGTTCGCCGATGAAGGCGCCGGCCAAGAGGGCCAGGGCCACAGCGGGAATGGTGTGCACCTTCTGCATCAGCACGGTGCCGATGGCGGCGGAAATGATGCCGCAGGTGAGGGGCAGGGCTTCCCGCACGCGGCGGGGCAGGCGCCGGCCGAGCAGGGCGCCGGCCAGGCCGCCGCCGATCAGGGCCGCGCTATTGACCAGGGGTCCAAGCATTGGGGTCTCCGTGGGTTGGGAGTAATTAATATTCTTTTGATATTTTATTTGCTGTGAAAATCGAAGAAAAATACTGTTTTCAGAAAGTTTCATATCGCTATTGATATGGATTGCCGGGGGAATTCATGGACCTGAAGCGCATGCACTATTTCTGCACCATTGCCGAGCAGGGGCAGATCAGCCGTGCCGCCCGCTTGTTGCACATGGCTCAGCCGCCCCTCAGTCAGCGCCTCAAGGAATTGGAAGAAGAATTGGGGGCAGCCCTGTTTCACCGCCGGGGCCGCAGCCTGGAGCTGACTGAGGCGGGTCAGCTTTTCTACCGTCGCGCCCGGGATATCCTGCGGGCCGTGGAAGTCTCCCGGGAGGAGGTTGTGCGCCTTTCCTCCCAGGCTGCGCCGGCCTTCCGCATCGGCCTGTCACCCACCTGCCGCGCGCCCTGGCTGGCCCGCTTCGATGCCCTGCAGGCCCTCTTCCCGGAGCGGCAGCTGGGGCTGGTGGTGGGGGATTCCAGCTATCTGGAGCGCCTGCTCGATGCGGGCCAGTTGGACGTGGCCTTCATGCAGCCGCCCCTGCTCCCGGAAAATTTCACGATCCACCGCCTGCTCACCAGTCCCACCGTGGCGGTGGCGCCCCGGGGGCTGCTGCCGGATGATTGCACGGCCCTCACCCTGGACGAACTGGCTCGCCACGCCCTGCTGCTGTTGCGCCGCTCCGTCGGTGTCGGCAGCTATGAACGCCTCTTGCACCTCTTTCAGGAGGCCAGCCTGACGCCCCACGTGGCTCTTTACAGTTCCGATGCCAGCCTGCTCTGGGAACTGCTGGATCAGGGCTTTGCCGGCCTGGCCATCCTCCCCGCTTCCGAATCCGGCCATGGCGGCAATAACTATCAAGTGCTGCCCATCGACCTGCCCTTGCCGGAATACCATCTCTCCCTGGTCTGCCGGCCCGGGGGGCTGGCGCCGCCGCTCCTGGCGTCCCTCCTGGCCCTCTGGGCCGCGTCCTGAGCGGGGGGAGGCAGGCCGCCTCAACCCGGTGTAGCATTCGCCTCCCATGCGAATCGAAGACCTCCGCCAACGCCTGCAAGGCCTGGGTGCCAAAACCTGCCACGAAGAGCGGGTGTTGCGCGCCTGGCTGCAGGCCCGCCCCCTGGATGCGGGCGGCAAAATGCAGCCCGCCGAACACTACCTGCCCCTGAAAATCCGCGAGGCCCTGCCGGCCCTCACGGCAGAGCTTGAAGGGCTGGCGCGCCTCCATTCCGAGCACCCCGGGGAGGATGGCTCGGCCCGCCTGCTGGTGGCCCTGGCCGACGGCCAGACGGTGGAAAGCGTGCTGCTGCCCCGGGACGGCCTCTGCGTTTCCACCCAGGTGGGCTGCGCCGTGGGCTGCGTCTTCTGCATGACGGGGCAGGCAGGTCTGCTGCGCCAGCTGGGCAGCGCCGAGATCGTCGCCCAGGTGGTGCTGGCCCGGCGCCAGCGCAAGGTGAAGCGGGTGGTTTTCATGGGCATGGGGGAACCCTCCCACAACATGGACAACGTGCTGGAAGCCATCGAAACCCTGGCCCTGTATGGCGGCATCGGCCACAAGAACCTGGTCTTTTCCACGGTTGGCGACCGGCGGGTGTTCGAGCGCCTGCCCCAGGCCAAGGTGCAGCCGGCCCTGGCTCTTTCCCTGCACACCACGGATGCGGCCCTGCGGGCCCGCCTGCTGCCCCGGGCCCAAGCCCTGGACCCTGCCGAACTGGTGGAACTGGGGGAGGCCTACGCTCGGGCCACCGGCCACCCCATCCAGTACCAATGGACTCTGATCCGGGGCGTGAACGACAGCCAGGCGGAAATGGATGGCATTGTCCGTCTGCTCACTGGCAAATACGCCCTCATGAACCTGATTCCCTACAACAGTGCGGGGGACTCGGGATTTACGCGGCCCGACTGGGAAGAAGCCCGGGCGCTGGCCCGACAGCTGCACCAGCGCCACATCCTGACCAAGCTGCGTAACTCGGCGGGCCAGGACATCGACGGCGGCTGCGGCCAGTTGCGGGCTCGCAACCTGGAACAGCCGGCGCAGGCTGCCGTGCGGCCCGTACGCCTGCACGGGCGGGGGGAGCGCAATCACGGCGATGAAAGGAGTGAGCCATGAAACGGTTTGGTTTGCAGTGGGCCGTCGGCCTTTGCCTGGGCCTGGCCCTGATGGCCCCTCCTGCCTGGAGTGCGCCGGTAGATCCGGCGACTGAGGTGGAAGTGGTGGCCGCCGAGTTCGGCCTCTTCGAGGAGCGCAAGGGCGATCTGGTCTTCACCCCCGCCGAGGTGGTGCCCCATGTACTGGGCCAGCGTTACGGTTGGGTCATTGAAGTGAAGACAAAGAAGCGTTCCCTCAATGTCACCGAGGAATACGTGGTGCCCCATCCCAATCAGGGCTCGCCCACGGAGCTGGAGGTGGCGCGCAATCTCGGGCTCTCCAACGACAAGCGCATTCCCGTCAGCCAGCGCATCCTGCGGCCCCAGGACGACCACATCTACGCCGAATGGTCTGTCGGACCCAACGAACCGGTGGGCCACCGCCGCTTGCAGGTTTTGATCGACGACCGGGTGGCTGCGCGTTTCGAGTTTGACGTCAAATAGGCGACGCCAATTAAGAGCGCCCGGTGAAGAGCGCCCGGTGCTGCTGCCCGGGCTGCCTTGGTCTGCGCCTTCAGAAAGGCGGGTTGCCTTCACCCTTGAGGGCCAGGAATTCGTCGATCAGGCGTTCCAGCACTTCCTCTTCATCCTCCGGCGCCAAGCCGAGAATTTCCGCCACCAGACGCACCTTGCCAGGATTGACCCGGGGCCGGGCCGGTGCAGCGGGGCCTGAAGACGTCATGGCAGCAAGCGGTGCTGCGGGCGGGGCTGCCGGGGCCTCTTCCCAGGGGGGCAGGTCGCTTCCCGGGGTTGGGCTGGTAAGGCTGGCAGGTGCAGGCGCCGCTACGGGACTGGGGGCGGGTGTATCGGCTTCTGCTTCTTCCTTTTTCTTCTTGCCGCGACGCACGCCGGCTTCCACCAGCACGGTTTCCACGACCTGCTTGGGTACCTTCTCCCCTTCGGGCAACTGGGCGATCTGCCCCAGCAGGGTTTCGGCCCGGGCCTCGTCCTTGCGGGCCAGCTTGTCGAGTTGCAGGGCGGTGCTGGTGCTGGTGATCTTGCCCGTTTCCAGCAGGGCACTGACCTGGGGCGTGAGTCGGGCGGCAGCGGTGGCCTGGGCCAGCCAGTTGGCGCTGCGGCCAAACAGGGTGGCGGCTTCTTCCGGGGTCGGATAGGCGTCGGTGACGGCTTGCAGGGCATTGGCCATGTCCAGGGGGTCCAGGGCGGCACGCACGCCCAGCCCCAGGTTTTCAAAGACCTGAACTTCCTTCGCCTCAGCGTCGGAACAGTTGCGGATCAGGGCTGGTACCCGGGCTTCCCCCGCCAGCTGGGCGGCCCGCCAGCGGCGCTGGCCGACGATGAGCGTGTGGCGGCCGTCCGGGCCGGCGGGCTGCACCACCAGGGGGTGGATCATGCCCTTCTGGCGGATGGCATTGACCAGGCCTTGCAGGGCCGTGTCGTCCAGATGCTGGCGCACGTGCCGGGAATCGACAGTGATGCGGTCGATCTCCAGCCACTGGAATTCGATAGGGGTGTCTTTGAAGGCCATGGGGGCGCCGCCGGGAAAGAAAAACGGTGGGAGCGAAGGCTCGGGGGCGCGCATGTTCTCCGTTTTTTTTATCCATTTCAAGGCTTGACGCGGGGCTGAAAAAGCGCACAAAACGGGGAGGAGAGGGGATATGACAGCCTTGCCCGAAAAATGAGCGGAGTAAGGCGCTTCCTGTGCTGGAGCGGGTTTCGCGGAGGCATCCCCAGGACGCCCACAGACTTATCCACAGAAAATGTGAATTTCCTGTTGCACCTCATGAAACAAATTCTGCATAATCATTCGATCAATTTTTTACCCTCTTCGTCCCTCGTCGCGATTTCCACCATGCAACGCTCCGCCTGCCTCGACCGTTCTGCCGCTCTGTCCCTCCGGGCAGGCGTGGGCGCGTCCATTATTGGCGGCGGTGTGGTCGTACGCGCTGTAGTAAGCGTAGTAGTAGGCCACGTGCGCGCCGCAGGGGTGGACGAAATCCGGTAAAGAAACCAACCGAATTCCCAACGAAACCCCCGCCGGCGCGACAGCCCGGCGGGGGTTTCGTTTTCTGGGACTCCCCGCCGGACCGAAAAGCCGGATCACCCAGGAGAAACCCAGCCATGCACAGTACCGCCCCCCAACTTTCCCCCGCCGAGGAAAGCGCTTCAGCGCCGGAAACCCTCACCGGTGCCCAGATCGTCGTCCGCCTGCTGGAGCGCCAGGGCATCACCACCCTCTCCGGCATCCCGGGGGGCGCCATCCTGCCGTTCTATGATGCCCTCTCGGCATCAACGAAAATCCGCCACGTGCTGGCCCGCCATGAGCAGGGCGCCGGCTTCCTGGCCCAGGGCATGGCCCGGGCCACCGGCCAGCCCGCCGTCTGCCTTGCCTCTTCCGGCCCCGGTGCCACCAACCTGCTCACCGCCATTGCCGACGCCAAGCTGGATTCCATCCCCCTGGTGGCTATCACCGGCCAGGTGCCCCGCAGCATGATCGGCACCGATGCCTTCCAGGAGGTGGATACCTACGGCCTCACCATCCCCATCACCAAACACAACTTCCTGGTGAACTCCGCCGAGGAACTGCTGGAGGTGATTCCCCGGGCCTTCACCCTGGCTGCCTCCGGCCGTCCCGGCCCGGTGCTGGTGGATATTCCCAAGGACGTGCAGGCCCAGGCCATCGAGGTCAGCCAGTGGCCCGCCCCCGGCGGTCGCCAGGACCTGCCGGCGCCGGATATGGCCGCCATCGAGAAGGCCGCCGCCATGATCAATGCCGCCGAGCGGCCCATCCTCTACCTGGGCGGCGGCGTGGTGCATTCCGGTGCCGCCGCTGCTGCCGTGGCCCTGGCCGAAAAAGCCTCCCTGCCCACCACCATGACTCTCATGGCCCTGGGTGCCATGCCGGTGGACCATCCCCTCTCCATCCACATGCTCGGGATGCACGGCCCCCGTTACACCAATCTGTTGCTGGAGGAGTGTGACTTGCTCATCGCAGTGGGCGCCCGTTTTGATGACCGGGCCACCGGCAAGGTGTCGGCCTTCTGCCCCAAGGCCCAGATCATCCACATCGACATCGACCCCTCCGAACTGGACAAGATCAAGAATGCCCACGTCGGCATCACCGGCGACGTGGCAGAGGTGCTGGAAAAGCTCTCGCCCCTGGTGGAACCCCACCTGCGCAAGCGTTGGCTCACCCACATGGGCGACCTGCGTTCCCGCTTCCCCCTGCAGCGGCCCAATCTGGAAGACCCGCGCAGCCACTACGGCCTGATCCAGGCGGTGGCCGATTGCCTGGACGACTCCGCCACCATCGCCACCGACGTGGGCCAGCACCAGATGTGGGTGGCCCAGGCCTACCCCCTGCGCCGACCGCGCCAGTGGCTGACCTCCGGCGGCCTGGGGACCATGGGCTTCGGCGTGCCCGCCGCCCTCGGCGCCGCCCTGGCCGAGCCGGAGCGCACGGTGGTCTGTTTCACCGGCGACGGCAGCATCCTCATGAACATCCAGGAAATGGCGGCCATCCGTGAGACCGGCGCCAACCTCAAGATCGTGTTGATGAACAACGACGCCCTGGGCTTGGTGTATCAGCAGCAGGAGCTGTTCTACGGCAAGCGCTACTTCGCCTCCAAGTTCTCCGGCCAGCCGGATTTCCTCAAGATCGCCGAAGGCTTCGGCCTCGATACCCTCAACCTGGATACGGTGGACGACCCCCGGGCCGCCCTGCGGGAGGCTTTCGCCCGGCCCGGCCCCTGCCTCATCCATGCCTTCATCGACATGAACGAGAAGGTCTACCCCATGGTGCCCCCCGGCGCCGCCAACACCGACATGATTGGAGGCTGAGATGAACGCCGTCAGCAAGAACGAAAACGCCGCCCTGGCCCATCCCCAACGCACCGTGCTGGAGCTGGAGGTGAATAACCACGCCGGGGTCATGTCCCACGTGGTGGGCCTGTTCTCCCGCCGTGCCTACAACGTCGAAGGCATCCTCTGCCTGCCCGTGGGGGACGGCCGCTATAGCCGCATTTGGCTGCTGGTGCTGGAGGACCGGCGCCTGGAGCAGATGATCAAGCAGGTGGAAAAGCTGGAGGACGTGCGTAGCGTGCGCCGCCATGGGGCGGACCATGCGGTGTTCGAGCGGCTGGAGGAGTTTTTCCGCTGATCCCTTGCATGGGGGATTGATCGCAGACGGCACAAGGCCGGCGGGGAAAACCCGCCGGCCTTTTTCATGGCAGCCAGGCGGATCAGGCTTCGCCCAGGGCCTTCATCTCGGCGTAGAGGTCGGCCTTGCCTTCGAAGCCGATGCCCGGCAGTTCCGGCAGGGTGACGATGCTGTCCTTCACCTGCACGCCGTCGGGGAAACCGCCGAAGGGCTGGAACAGGTCCGGGTAGGATTCGTTGCCGCCCAGCCCCAGGCCCGCGGCGATGGCCAGGGACATCTGGTGGCCGCCGTGGGGAATGCAGCGGGAGGGGCTCCAGCCGTGTTCCTTGAGCATCTCCAGGGTACGCAGGTATTCCACCAGGCCGTAGGAGAGGGCGCAGTCGAACTGCAGCCAGTCCCGGTCGGCGCGCATGCCGCCGTAGCGGATCAGGTTGCGGGCGTCCTGCATGGAAAAGAGGTTCTCGCCGGTGGCCATGGAGCCGTCGTAATGGTTGGCCAGCTCGGCCTGGAGGGCGTAATCCAGGGGGTCGCCGGCTTCCTCGTACCAGAACAGGTCGTACTGGGAGAGGGCCTTGGCGTAGTCGATGGCGGTGGGCAGGTCGAAGCGGCCGTTGGCATCCACCGCCAGCTTGCAGCCGGCGGGCAGGATGGAGAGCACGGCTTCGATGCGCTTCAAGTCATCGGCCAGGGTGCCGCCGCCGATCTTCTTCTTCACCACCTTGTAGCCCCGGTCCAGATAGCCCTGCATTTCGTTCTTCAGGGCTTGCAGGTCCTGGCCCGGCCAGTAGTAGCCGCCGGCGGCGTAGACGAAGACCTCCCGCTTGGGCGTGCCGTTGCCGTAGCGTTCGGCCAGCAGCTGGTAGAGGGGCTTGCCTTCGATCTTGGCCACGGCATCCCAGATGGCCATGTCCACCGTGCCCACGGCGACGGAGCGTTCGCCGTGGCCGCCGGGCTTTTCATTGTTCATCATGCAGGCCCACACCTTGTGGGGGTCCAGGTTGTTGCCGGATTCATCGAGCAGGGAATCGGGGGCGGCTTCGAGAAGGCGGGGACGGAAGCGTTCCCGGATCAGGCTGCCCTGGCCGTAGCGGCCGTTGGAATTGAAGCCGTAGCCCACCACCGGCTTGCCATCGCGGATGACGTCGGTGACCACCGCCACCAGGGACAGGGTCATTTTGGAAAAGTCGATGTAAGCGTTGCGGATGGGGGAGGAGATGGGCCGGGTCACTTCCCGGATATCGACGATGCGCATAGGGCTTTCCTTCTCGGAGCAGTTGGCAGGGGCCGGCGGGGCGGCGAACGAGACGAAGGTTAGTCCCTCTTCTGTGGTTTATAGTTAAGCCATATTCACAACATTGATGAATAAAAGTTATCAATGAGAGGCTCCCCATGAACACCGCTTCCGAACTGGAATTTTTCGTCCTCCTGGCCCGCCAGGGCAGCCTGGCCGCCGCCGCCCGAGAACTCCACCTCACCGCCCCGGCCCTGAGCAAGCGCCTGGCCCTGCTGGAAGCCCGCCTCGGCGTGCGACTGGTGCAGCGCACCACCCGGCGCATGAGCCTGACGGCGGAAGGGGAGGTGTTCCTGGCCCGGGCCCGGACCATCCTGGAAGACATCCGGGAGCTGGAGAACGAGGTGGCCGGTAGCAAGGCGGCGCCCCGGGGGCGGCTGCGCATCAATGCCACCCTGGGCTTTGGGCGCAGCCACATCGCGCCCCTGGTGAGCGAATTCGTGCGCCTTTACCCGGCGGTGGAAGTGCAGCTGCAACTCACCGACCGGCCCCTCAATCTGGCGGAGCAGGGCTTCGACCTGGGCTTGCGCTTCGGCGAGCCGCCGGACGCCCGCCTGGCGGCGCGCAAGATCATGTCCAACCGCCGCTTCGTCTGCGCCTCGCCCCACTATCTGGAGGCCCACGGCGAGCCCCAAGCGCCGGAGGAACTGGCCCGTCACGCCTGCATCATCCACCGCCAGAACGACGAGGATTACCACCTGTGGCGCTTCGCCAAGGGCAAGGAGAGCGTGGCGGTGAAGGTGCGGGGCGGGCTGTCGAGCAACGACGGCGACGTGGTGCAGCAGTGGGCCCTGGAAGGCCAGGGCCTGGTGGTGCGCTCCGAGTGGGATGCGGCCAAGTACCTGGAGAGCGGCCGCCTGCGGGCGGTGCTGGCCGACTGGTCCCTGCCGCCGGCGGACCTCTACGCCATCTACCCGCCCCGCCTCAATCTCTCGGCCCGGCTGCGGGCCTTCCTGGATTTTCTGGTGGAGCGCTTCAATCCCTGATTGAAGACCGCACTCAACCCGACTGCGGCCTGCTTTGAAGTCCGGGCTCAATCCTTGAGGCAGGGGCGCGGGGCGGTGAGTTGCAGGCCAGGCAGGTGCTCCAGCTTTTCCCCCATGAAGTCGATGAAGGCCCGCACCTTGGGCGAGAGGCCCCGGCGGCTGGGGTACACGGCGCTGATTTCCGTCGGCGGCCCCTCCCACTCGGGGAATATGCGCACCAGGTTGCCGTCCTCCAGCTCCCGGCGCACCAGCATGGCGGGCAGGATGGCGATGCCCAGGCCGGCCACCGCCGCATAGCGGATCACCCCCGGGTCGTTGGCCACCAGATGGGGGCTGAGATAGACCTCCCGTTCCTCATTGCCGTTCTGCAAGGGCCAGTAGTAGCGGCCATGGCGGGAAAAGCGGGAGAGGGTCAGGGTCGGGTGGCCGGGGATTTCCTCCGGGCCGGCAGGCGTGCCGTGGGCTTCCAGATAGCCGGGGCTGGCGTAGAGGTAGAGGCGGCTGCGGCCCAGCTGGCGGCTGGCGTAGGAGGAATCGGTCTGGGGGCCGATGCGCACCGCCAGGTCGAAGCCTTCGGCCAGCAGGTCCACCGTGTCGTTGCGCAGTTCCAGTTGCAGGTTGATCTCCGGGTACTGGGCCAGGAATTCCGGCACCAGGGGCACCAGGGCCCCCATACCGAAGGAGAAGGAGGCGGAGACCCGCAGGGCACCCCGGGGCGCTTCCCGCATGCGGCCCACGGCGTTGTCCGCCTCCTCCAGGTCCTGCACGATGCGGCTGCAGTACTCGTGGTAGGTGGCGCCGGCCTCGGTCAGGGCGACGCGGCGGGTGGTGCGCTGCAGGAGCCGGGTGCCCAGGCGTTCCTCCAGCTCCTGCACCTTGCGGCTCACCGTGGTCTTGGGCAGGTCCAGGGCCCGGGCGGCGCCGATGAAGCTGCCCTGTTCCACCACCTTGGCGAAGATCAGCAATTGGTTGAAATCGGTCTGCATGGTGGATTGTCCTCCCAGTGGAACAATGTTTCCCGAAATAGGTAGCTTATCCCGACGTACGGGGCGGCGTACAGTAGCCTTCCGTTCTTCCCGGTAGCTTTCCCCCATGGCTGCATCCCCCGTTTTTCCGGCGTCCCGGCCCCAGGCGCCGCGTTCCGCCCCGCTCCTGGTTTCCTTGGTTACACTCCCGCTCCTGCTGGCCCTGGCCGGCTGCGCCACTCCCGGCGATAGCGCCCCCCATGGCCATCTGGCCGAGGCCGCGCCCCTGGCCACCCGCCTCAGTCAGGGCGACGCCCCCTGGCCCCAGGAGCGCTGGTGGACGGCCCTGGGCGATGCCCAGCTGGACCGTCTCATCGACACCGCCCTGGCCGAGGCTCCCTCCCTGCAGGTGGCCGAAGCCCGCCTGCGTCAGGCCCAGGCCCAGGCCGATGCCTACGGCGCGAATCGCCAGCCCAGCGCCGAGATCGGCCTGGATGCGACGCGGCAGCGTTACACCGAGACCGGCGCCATTCCCCCGCCCCTGGCCGGCAGCACCCGCACTTCCGGGCGCCTGGCCGTGGATTTCGCCTACGACCTGGATTTCTGGAATCGCAACCGCAGCCTCTTCCAGTCCGCTCTCTCCCGGCAGCAGGCCGCCGCGGCGGAAGCCCAGGGCGCCCGCCTGATCCTCGCCGCCGCCCTGGCCCGGGCCTACGGTGATCTGGAGCGGCTCTCTGCCTTGCAGGACGTGGCCCGGGATCAACTGGCCCAGCGCCAGCGCCTGCTGGAACTGCAGCAACGGCTCCTCGCCGCCGGCCTGGTGGCCGAAAGCGACACGGCCCTGGCCGAGAGCCAGGCCGCCGCCGCCCGCCAGGAAGTGCAGGCTCTGGCCGAGCAACTGACCCTGCAAGGCCACACCCTGGCCGCTCTGGCCGGCCAGGGGCCGGACTTTGCCGCCAGCCTGCAGCGCCCGGCTTTGCAGCTGGGTTCCACCGCATTACCCAGCGTGCTGCCCGCCGACCTGCTGGGTCGGCGCCCCGATTTGGTGGCGGCCCGCTGGCGGGTCGAAGCCGCCCGGGGCGGCAGCACCGCTGCCAAGGCCGAGTTCTACCCCAATGTGAACCTGCTGGCCTTCATCGGCTATTCCAGCATCGGCCTTGGCAATCTGCTCAAGTCCGCCAGCGGCATCGCCGGCCTGGTGCCTGCCATCAGCCTGCCTTTGTTCGACGGCGGCCGCCGCCGCGCCAATCTGGAAGGGGCCCACGCCGACGAGGACCTGGCCCTGGCCCAGTACAACCAGACCCTGGTGGAAGCGGTGCGGGACGTGGCCGACCAGGCCGCCAGCCTCCAGTCCCTGGCCGGCCAGGCCCGGGAATCGAACCTGGCCCTGAGCCAGGCCGGGCGGGCCCGCAACCTGGCCCGCCAGCGCTTTGCCGCAGGCCTGGCCAGCGAAGGCGCCGCCCTGACGGCGGAGACGCCCTGGTTGGAACGGCGCCGGGCCGAAGCC
Organism: Azospira sp. I13; assembly: GCF_003112695.1. Taxonomy (GTDB): domain Bacteria; phylum Pseudomonadota; class Gammaproteobacteria; order Burkholderiales; family Rhodocyclaceae; genus Azospira. Next base: position 211,023 of record NZ_BFBP01000002.1, on the reverse strand, counting down.
GACCTGCGCCAACGCCAGCTGGCCGCCCGCATCGGCCTCATCAAGGCCCTGGGCGGCGGCTACGGCGCGGCCCTGCTGCCTGCTGCTGCCACTCAAAACACCAACGACAACACGCACGCCCAACCCCAACAGACCGCCCTGCGGAGCAACGAACAATGAGCGCACAGAACACCCCGACCGCCGCCCCCAACAACGGCCGGCGCAAGCAACTGCTGACCCGGCTGGCCGCCGCCTTCGCCGTGGCCGGCCTGGCCTACGGCGCCTGGTGGGCCTTGGTGGCCCGCCACCACGAACACACCGACAACGCCTACGTGGGCGGCAACCTGGTGCAGGTGACGCCCCAGACCAGCGGCACCGTGCTGGCCATCCAGGCCGACGACACCGACTTCGTCCAGGCCGGCCAGCCCCTGGTAAGCCTGGACCCGGCCGATGCCCGGGTGGCCCTGGAGCAGGCCGAGGCTGACTTGGCCCAGCAGGTGCGCCAGGCCCGCAACCTCTTCGCCGGCCGCAGCGCCGCCGCCGCCCAGGTGGCTCTGCGGGAAGCCGAACTGCGCCGCGCCGAGGACGACTTGAAGCGTCGCCAGGCGGTGGCCGACAGCGGCGCCGTGGCCAAGGAAGAGTTGGAACATGCGGCGGCCGCCACCCATACCGCCGCCGCCGCCCTGGCCACTGCCAAGGAACAGCTGGCCGCCAGCGACGCCCTCACCGAAGGCACCACGCCGGAACATCACCCCAGCGTCGAACGGGCCGCCGCCAGGGTTCGGGAAGCCCATCTGGCCATGACCCGGGCCATGCTGCCGGCGCCGGTCTCCGGCTACGTGGCCAAGCGCAGCGTGCAGGTGGGCCAGCGCATCCAGCCGGGCACGCCCCTGATGGCCATCGTCCCCCTGGACGGCCTGTGGGTGGAGGCCAACTTCAAGGAAAGCCAGCTGGCCCACATGCGCATCGGCCAGCCGGTGAAACTCCATGCCGACGTGTACGGCTCCAGCGTCGAATACCACGGCAAGGTGGCCGGCCTGGGGGCCGGCACCGGCGGCGTCTTCTCCCTGCTGCCGGCCCAGAACGCCACCGGTAACTGGATCAAGGTGGTGCAGCGGGTGCCGGTGCGCATCACCCTGGACCCCAAGGAACTGGCCGAGCATCCCCTGCGCCTGGGCCTTTCCATGCTGACCGAGGTGGATCTGAGCGATGAATCCGGCCCGGTACTGGGCACCGCGCCCCGCAGCGAGCCGGCCTACCAGACCCAGGCCTTCGGGGTCGAAGACAAGGCGGCAGAGCAGCGCATCGCCCGCATTATCGCCGCCAACCTGGGCAAGGGCCGCTCATGAGCCAGGCTGCCTCCGGGAGCGGGGCCAACACGGCAACCTCGCCGGCCAGCCCGCCGGCCCCGCCGCCGCCCCTCACCGGCACCTCCCTGGTGGTGGGCACGGTGGCCCTGTCCCTGGCCACCTTCATGAACGTGCTGGACACCACCATCGCCAATGTGTCGATCCCTGCCATTTCCGGCGACCTGGGGGTGTCCTCCTCCCAGGGCACCTGGGTCATCACTTCCTTCGCCGTGGCCAACGCCATTGCCGTGCCGCTGACCGGCTGGCTGACCCAGCGCTTCGGCCAGGTGAAGCTGTTCGTCACCTCGGTGCTGCTCTTCGTCCTGGCCTCGGTGTTGTGCGGCCTGGCCCCCAACCTGGAGCTGCTGATCGCCTTCCGCATCCTCCAGGGCGCCGTGGCCGGGCCCATGATTCCCCTTTCCCAGGCCCTGCTGCTCTCCTCCTACCCGGTGGCCAAGAGCGGCATGGCCCTGGCCATGTGGTCCATGACCACCATGGTGGCGCCGGTGGTGGGGCCCATCCTGGGGGGCTGGCTGTCGGACAACGTCTCCTGGCCGTGGATTTTCTACATCAACGTGCCCGTGGGCCTGTTCGCCGCCTGGATCACCTGGCAGGTCTATCACAAGCGTGAAAGCCCGACCCGCATCGTGCCCATCGACAAGCTGGGCCTGGCCCTGCTGGTGCTGTGGGTGGGGGCGCTACAGATCATGCTGGACAAGGGCAAGGAGCTGGACTGGTTCAATTCCGGCGAGATCGTCGCCCTGGGCCTTACCGCCCTGGTGGCCTTCGCCGTCTTCCTGGTGTGGGAACTGACGGAGGAGCATCCGGTGGTGGATCTTTCCCTCTTCACCCGGCGCAATTTCGTCACCGGCACCGCCACCCTGTCCCTGGCCTACGGCCTCTTCTTCGGCGGCCTGGTACTGATTCCCCTGTGGCTGCAGACCCAGATGGGCTACACCGCCACCCTGGCGGGCCTGACGGCGGCGCCGGTAGGCATCCTGGCCCTGCTGCTGTCGCCGGTGATTGGCAAGTCCCTGCCCAAGGTGGACCCGCGGCTCATCGCCAGCGCCAGCTTCATCATCCTGGCGGCGGTGTCCTTCCTGCGTTCGGGTTTCACCACCGGGGCCGATAACTTCACCGTGGTGCTGCCCCAGATCATCCTGGGGGCGGGCATGGCCAGCCTGTTCCTGCCCCTCACTTCGATCCTGCTTTCCGGCCTGCCGCCCCACAGCATTCCAGCGGCCTCGGGTCTCTCCAACTTCTGCCGCATCACCGCCGGGGCCTTCGGCACCTCCATTGCCAGCACGGTGTGGGAGGACCGTACCACCCTGCACCACGCCCAGCTGGTGGAACACCTGACCCCCTACGACACCGCGGCCCTGCAGGCCCGGGACGGGCTGGTGGCCGCCGGCCTGTCGCCGGAGCAGACCCTGGGCACCCTGGATCGTCTGGTCACCGGCCAGGCGGGGGTGCTGGCCCTGGACGAGTATTTCTGGATTTCCGGCTTCCTCTTCCTCAGCTTCCTCGCCGTGGTCTGGCTGGCCAAGCCCCAGAAGGGCGTGGCTGTGGGCCCGGGAGCCGACCACTGAGGCCGTCAGGGACTTAGGCCGCCAGCAGGTTGAGGCCCAGAGCCAGGGCCCCGGGCAGGGCCTGGACGAAGAGGATGCGGCGGTTGGCGGTGGCGGTGCCGAAGAGGCCGGCCACCACCACGCAGCCGAGGAAGAAACAGCGGATGGAGAAACCGGCCTCGCCCGCCAGCACGCCCCACAGCAGGCCGGCGGCGAGGAAGCCGTTGTAGAGTCCCTGGTTGGCCGCCAGGACGCGGGTGGCCGCGGCGAATTCCGGCGTCAGGCCGAAGGCCTTGCGGCCTTTCGGGGTGTTCCACCAGAACATCTCCAGCACCAGGATGTAGGCGTGGAGCAGGGCCACCAGCAGGGTGGCGACGGCAGCAGCGGTGCTGAGGATGGTCATGCTGTCTCCTTTTGGCCTGGGCGGTGCCCGTTATTTTTATTGCTTATTGTAGTTGCCAGACCCAGGGCAGGGCGACCAGGGCGGCGAAGAAGACGGTGAGGTGGAACAGGGCCCACAGGCCGTAGCGGCGGGCCAGTTTGTCCGGGCAGAGATTGGTGACGAGGTAGAGCCGGCCATCGGCGGGGCGGCGCATCAGGTGCAGGTCGGGCTGGGCGCCGATGTCGCGGCGCATTTTTTCCACCTCCCGGCGGGCCGCCTGGCGGGCCAGGGCCCATTCCTCCATGTCCAGCTGGCCGTCGCCATTGAGGTCGAAGCGGCGGTGCAGTTCCTCCGGGTCCTTCTTCCACTCGGCGAGCAGCAGCTTCAGTTCTTCCGCCGGGTCCAGCAGGCCGTCGCCGCCCGTCAGGGTGCGGAATTCCCCCAGGGCGTAGAGCGGGTCGCCGGGCCGCAGCTGCCATTCGGTATGGCGGTAATCCCCTTCGCTCCACTGACGCTTGTGCCCGGTGTGGATTTCCGCCCCCGCCGGGTCTACGGCGCATTGGCCGCTGCCGTCATCGACGATGAAGGAGGCGTGGCTTTCCTCCTGGCTGATGGTGCGCCACTTGTTGTCCGAATCCTTCTGCTCGGTGATGTTGCGGAACCACAGACAGGGGCTGGCACTCAAGGGGGAGCGCAGGGGCAACCCGTCCAGGGGGCGGCCGCTGCCCTGCAATTCCACGTAGCCCTGGGCGGCGGAAGCGATGCGGGAAGTCGGGGTATCAGCCATGGCCCGGCGCCGTTTCAGGGCGCCGACCCAGGCGAAAATGCTGATCAGGGCGATGAGGGCCAGGCAGGCCATCCACCCCGTCGGGGATTCGAACTGGGCGCCGATGGCCAGCAGGGCCAGTTGGGCCCCCGAGGTGACCCACTGGCCGGTCTGCCAGTGCCGCTTGAAATCCACGGGGGGAGGGCGCTCAGCTGAACAGCTGCTTCATGTCCACATCGGCCTTTTCGGCGGCGGAAAACTCCAGCAGGGGATGGGCATCGAAGCGGAAGAGGCGGGCAATGACGGCGTCCGGGAACTGTTCCACCCGCACGTTGTTGAGATTGACGGCCTCGTTGTACAGCTCGCGGCGGTCGGCAATGGTGTTTTCCAGGGCGGTGATGCGCTGCTGCAGCTGCATGAAGTGCTCGTTGGCCTTCAGCTCCGGGTAGGCCTCGGCCACCGCGAAGAGGCGGCCCAGGCCCATGCGCAGGGCGCCTTCGGCCTCGCCCAGGGCGCCCACGTCGTGGGCTTCCCGGGCCTGCTGCACCTGGGAACGGGCTTCGATCACCCGTTGCAGGGTGGTCTGCTCGAATTCCTTGTACTGCTTGCACACCTCCACCAGCTTGGGCAGCTCGTCGTGGCGCTGCTTGAGCAGCACGTCGATGTTGGCCCAGGCCTTAGCCACGCCGTGCTTGAGGGTCACCAGACCGTTGTAGAGCATGACGCCATAGACGAGAACGACGGCGATGACGCCGAGGGTGAGCAGGTTGCCTGCGCTCATGTTGCCTCCAAGCAGTTTGGGTTAGGACGCAATCATACCGTGCCGCCGGGTCTGGTGGCTTTGCCGCCGCCGCCCCATAATGCGGGCGAACCGCGACGGGCGCGCCGTTGCCAAGATGTGCCGAATCTGGAGAGTGACTGATGCTTAAGTTTTTGCTGGCGGTGGATGGTTCCGAGTGTTCCCTGCGGGCGGTGGATCACCTGATCTCCCGCCTGTCCTGGTACCGGGAGGTACCGACGGTGCACCTGCTCTATGTGCATCCGCCCATTCCCGATGGCCGCGTGCTGCGCCAGCTGGGCCACGAAACCCTGGAACGCTACTACCGGGAAGACAGCGAGGAACATCTGACCACTGCCGAGGCCAAACTCAAGGCCGCCGGCGTGGCCTACCAGCGCCACATCCACGTGGGCCAGCCGGGCCAGGTGGTGGCCTACCAGGCCAGCGAGCTGGGCGCCGACCTGATCATTCTCGGCACCCACGGCCGCACCGCGGTGGCTGGCGTGCTGATGGGCTCCGTCGCCACCCGGGTGCTGCATGAATCCCCGGTGCCGGTGCTGCTGGTGAAGTGAGGCCTGTTGCCGGGCTGTGCCGCAGCCCGGCTGTACCTGAAGGATGGGTGGCCTTCTGTAACTGGCGGGGTGTCGGGATCGTCTCCATAATTCCCTGCTAATGTTTGATGCCGAGTGCGCCATGTCCGATCCTGCTGCTCCTGTTCCCTCTGCCCCCCCCGCTACTGCTTCCGTTCCTGCCGCCAGCCGTTTGGATCTGCCCATCGCCGGCATGACCTGCGCCGCCTGTTCGGCCCGTATCGAGAAGGTGCTCAACCGTCTGCCCGGCGTGGAAGCCAGCGTCAATCTGGCGGCGGAGCGGGCCAGCGTCGCCTTGAGCGGCGGGGAAACCACGCCCCAGCGGGTGGTGGAGGCCATCGAGAAGGCCGGTTTTTCCGTGCCGCCGGCCACGGTGGAACTGGAACTCACGGGCATGACCTGCGCTGCCTGTGCGGCCCGCATCGAGAAGGTGCTGAACCGGCTGCCCGGCGTTGAAGGGGCGGTGAACTTGGCCGCCGAGCGGGCCCGCATCCGCTATGTGCCGGGCCTGGTGGATACGGCCCGGCTGATCAGCGCTGTGGAAAAGGCCGGCTTCGGCGCTCGGGTGGCCAGCGACACTACCCGGGAAGAGGAAAAGGCCCGCAAGGCCGCCCTCTACGCCGCCGAGAAGCGGCGCTTCTTCATTTCCGCCCTGCTCACCCTGCCCCTGGTGGCCCAGATGGTCACCATGTTCGGCCCGGCGCCGGAACATGGCGTCGGCGGCCATAGCGACCTGCTGCCCCGCTGGCTGCAACTGCTGCTGGCCACCCCGGTGCAGTTCTGGATCGGCTGGCGCTTCTACGACGGCGCCTACAAGGCCCTGCGGGGCGGCGGCGCCAATATGGACGTGCTGGTGGCCCTGGGCACCACCATGGCCTACGTCTTTTCCCTGGTGGTGACCCTCTTCGGGCTGGAGCATCAGCACGTCTATTTCGAGGCTTCCGCCGCCGTCATCACCCTGGTGCTCCTGGGCAAGCTGCTGGAAGCCCGGGCCAAGGCCAAGACCACCGCCGCCCTGGAAGCACTGGTGCGCCTGCAGCCCAAGACCGCCCGGGTCGAACGCCATGGTGAGCTGGTGGAACTGGACGTGGCCCTGCTCATTCCTGGCGACATCTTCATCGTCCGCCCCGGCGAAGCGGTGCCGGTGGATGGGGAGGTGATCGAGGGCGCTTCCAGCGTCAATGAGGCCATGCTCACCGGCGAGTCCATGCCCGTCGGCAAGCAGGCGGGCGACGCCGTCTTCGCCGCCACCAGCAACGGCCAGGGCATGTTGCGCTGCCGTGCCACCGGGGTCGGCGAACATACGCTGCTGGCCGGCATCATCCGCCTGGTGGCCGAGGCCCAGGGCTCCAAGGCGCCGGTGCAGCGGCTGGCCGACCAGATTTCCGCCATTTTCGTGCCGGTGGTCTGCGCCATCGCCCTGGTCACCTTCAGCCTGTGGTGGTGGCTGGGTGGCGACTTCACCACCGCCCTGGTCAATGCGGTGGCGGTGCTGGTCATCGCCTGTCCCTGCGCCCTGGGGCTGGCCACGCCCACCGCCATCATGGTGGGTACCGGCCGGGGCGCCGCCGCCGGCATCCTGGTGAAAAACGCAGAAGCCCTGGAGCGGGCGGAAAAACTGAAGGTGCTGGCGGTGGACAAGACCGGCACCCTGACCCGGGGCGAACCGGCGGTGACTGACATCGTTGCATTGGGCGCCAGCGAAGACGAGGTGCTGGCCCTGGCGGCGGCCCTGGAGCAGGGCTCGGAGCATCCCCTGGCCCGGGCCGTGCTGGCCGAACAGAAAGCCCGGGGGCTGACGATGCAGGCGGTGAGCGGTTTTGCCGCTGTGGCCGGCCACGGGGTAGAAGGGACGGTCTCCTCCCGGGCCCTGCTGCTGGGCAGCCCATCCTGGGCGGCGGAGCGGGGTGCCACGGTGGAGAATGGCGTCCTTGCTGCCTTGCAGGGGCAGGGCAAGACGGTGGTGGTGCTGGCCGAATCGCGTGGGGATGGCGCCCGGGCCCTGGGCCTCATCGCCATCGCCGATCCCCTGCGGGAAAGTTCCAAGGCCGCGGTGGCTCGTCTGCAAGCGTTGGGCGTGGAAGTGGTGATGCTCACCGGCGACAACCGGGCCACGGCGGCGGCCATTGCCGCCCAGGCCGGTATCGCCCGTTTCGAGGCCGAAGTATTGCCCGGCGACAAGGCGGCGGCAGTGCAGAAACTGAAACAGGGCGGCCGTCTGGTGGCCATGGCTGGCGACGGCATCAACGACGCCCCGGCCCTGGCCGCGGCCGACGTTAGCTTCGCCATGGGCGCCGGTTCCGACGCCGCCGTGGAGGCCGCCGACCTGACCCTGGTGAAGAGCGACCTCATGGGGGTGGCCCACGCCATTGCGCTCTCCCGGGCCACCCTGTCGAAGATCCGCCAGAACCTGTTCTTTGCCTTCATCTACAACGTGCTGGGTATTCCCCTGGCCGCCTTTGGCCTGCTCAACCCGGTGGTGGCGGGCGCCGCCATGGCCCTGAGTTCGGTGTCGGTGGTGAGCAATTCCCTGCTGCTGCGGCGCTGGTTGCCGAAGTAAAAGGCGTTAGCCACAGAGGACACAGAGTTCACAGAGGAGTCTTTGTCGTGGCTAATGTGTGTTCTTCGTCGATAGTCGGCCTTGAAGCATCCGACGGTTTTAAACTCTGTGTTCTCTGTGCCCTCTGTGGCCAGGCTTTTTGGAAAGAGTAGAAAGAGGATTTCATGGAAACAACGACCATTCCCGTCGGCGGCATGAGCTGCCAGAAATGCGTGGCCTCCCTCACCGGCGTGCTGTCCAAACTGCCCGGGGTGGAAAAGGCTGAAGTGGTGCTGGAGCCGGGCCAGGCCACCGTCACCTATGATCCCGCCCAGGTGGCCGTGGCCCAGCTGCGGGAAGCGGTGGAGGATGCAGGCTTCGACGCGCTCTAAACTGTCTGCCTGAAGTCAAAAAAAAACCGAGGGGCGCCTTCAGTGGGCGCCCCTCGGCTTTTGTATCTCTGCTAAGACCTAGATAAGGCCTAGAAACCCAGGGCCCGGGCCCCTTGATAGAAGGCGAAGCTGACGCCCCAGGCCAGGGCCAGGGGCCAGACCACGGCGAAGAGGGCGAAGCCGTTGCTGCGGGATTCGGCCTTGAGGGTGGCGATGGTGGACAGGCAGGGGGTGTAGATGAGGGTGAACAGCATGAAGCTGTAGGCCTGGACCCAGTCCATCTGCAGGGCCAGATGCTGGGTCAGGGCGTCGCCCTGGAGGCTGTAGATGACGGCCAGGGAACCCACCACCACTTCCTTGGCGACGAAGCCGAAAATCAGGGCCACGGCCAGCTGGTCGCTGATGCCCAGGGGGGAGAGCAGGGGCTCCATCCAGTGGCCGATGATGCCGGCGTAGCTCTCCGGTCCGGCCTCTTCCACGCCCATGGGGAAGTGGGTCAGGACCCACACCAGCACCACCCCGGCGATGATGATCTTGGTGGCCCGGGTGAGGAAGTGCCGCACTTCCAGCCAGCCCCGCACCAGCACCTGGCGCAGGGTGGGCAGGCGGTAGGGGGGCAGTTCCAGAATGAAGGGCTCGTTGGAGCGGAAGTGCTTGCGGAACAACAGGGCCGTAACGATGGCCGTGGCGAAGCTGAAGAGGTAGAGGGAGAACAGGGCCAGCCCCGCCTGGCTGGCAGGGAAGACGGCGCTGATGATGAAGAGGAAGACCTGCATCCGCGCCGAGCACAGGGATAACGGGATGATCAGCATGGAAAGCAGGCGTAGCGGCCGGGAGCGCATCACCCGGGTACCCATGACCGCCGGCACGTTGCAGCCGAAGCCCATCAGGAGCATGACGAAGCTGCGCCCATCCAGGCCCAGCCTGGCCATCAGGGCATCGGTGAGGTAGGCGGCGCGGGAGAGGTAGCCCGTATCTTCCACCACCGCCATGAAGAGGAAGAAGAGGACGATGATGGGCACGAAGGCGGCCACGGTGGCGATGCCGCTGTAGATGCCGTCCAGCAGGAAGCCCCGCAGCATCTCCGGGGCGCCGGCCAAGGCCGGGTCCAGGGCGTTGGTGCGCAGGGTGTCGAACAGCCATTCCATGCCATCCTGCAGGGGCGCGCCCAGCCAGAATACGGCCTGGAAGAGCAGGAACATGGCGAAGAAGAACAGGGGCAGGCCCAGCCAGGGGTGCAGCACCAGCCGGTCCAGCTGGTCGGTGAGGTTGTCCGACAGGCGGGGTGGCACTTCCACCGCGGCCTCCATGATGCGGCCCATGGTCTGCTCGATGGCGTCGTCTGACTCCAGGGAGCGGCGCACGGTTTCCAGCTGTACCGGGCGGGCCGTATCCAGAGTCTTGGCCAGGGTGCGCTGCACTTCCCCCTGCTGGTCGCCGTATTTGGCGCTGAACAGCACCACCGGGATACCCAGTTGGGCCGCCATTTCCTGCACATTGATGCGGATGCCGTATTGGCGGGCCTCGTCGGCCATGTTGAGGAGCAGCACGCAGGGCAGGCCCAGCTGCCGCACCTGCAGGGCCAGGGAGAGCTGGCGCTCCACCTGCACCGCATTGACCAGGATCACCGCCAGGTCCACCGCGTTGTTTTCCAGGAAGTGGCGCACCACTTTCTCGTCGTCGGAAAAACCGTGCAGGTCGTAGAGACCGGGCAGATCCACCAGTTCGACCATGTGGCCGCCCAGCAGGATGGGGGCGGCCAGCAGGTCCACGGTGACGCCGGGCCAGTTGCCGACCCGGGCCGAGGCGCCGGTGAGACGGTTGAAAAAGGTGGATTTGCCCGTGTTGGGCATGCCAAGCAGGGCGACGCGCTTCATCGCCGGCTCAGACAGCAACGTGGATTTGCAGGGCGTCCTGGCGGCGGATGATCACATCCGTAGTGCCCAGGCGGATGTGCAGGGGGCCGGAAAGAAAGCCCCGGCGCATCACCCGCAGGCGTTTGCCGATGCGAAACCCCAGGGCTGCCAGGCGCAGGCCCACTTCGCTGCCGGCATGAATGGCGGAGATGGTGGCTTCCTGGCCGGGGTTCAGTTGGGAAAGACGGGTAGCGGGGGCGGTCTGCAGGGAGTTCATGCCAGGTCGGGTCGTCTTCCGTTCCCGATCTGAGAACGGTTCTTATCTTAGCTGCATCATACTCCCATTTTCAGGGCGGGGGAGCATTTCCCCGCCCTGGCTTCCCGCGGGCTTACCAGACCCAGAAGACCACGTACCAGATCAGGCCGATGAGGGCCGGCGCCAGGGTATAAACGGCCAAGGCCGGCAGGCGGCGCTGCCAGACTGGGGTGGCTTGGCAGATCAGGCGCAAGCCCAGCCACAGGCTAAAGCCGACGCCGGCGCTGAGGATGGCGATGCGGGCATCCGGCACCCAGGGCAGGATCACCCGTTCGCCCTTCAGCTGGCTCAGGGTGAGCATGGACAAGCCGAGGAAAACATTGGCGCCGGCCAGGGGCACCAGGCCCAGGGCCAGGCGGCGCCAGGGCAGGCGGGGGCTGCCGGCGAGGCGGGCGGCCAGGGCGATGGCGCCCTGCAGGCTGAGGGCGATGGCGGTGCCGCCCCCCAAAATGTAGGCCAGGATGCACAGGCCGTCGAGCCAGGTGAACACGTCACCGACTTCCGGGTAGTGGGTGAGCAGCCACCAGGGCGCGTTGTCCTGCAGCAGTAGGAAGGAATCCCGGTCGATGAGCCAGTTGGCGGCGGCGGTCTTCAGCTGCACGAAGAGGGGACTGACGGTCCAGTGGAAGGCCGCGGTGGCAATGCCGAGGACGCCGAAGAGAAGCGTCAGGGCTTCGCCGGTGGCGATCTGCTCCGGCTTGCTGGCTAGGATTTCCGCATCGGGGCGGCGGGGTGACAACACCACTGCGTCCCGGTGGCCGGCACAGCGACCGCAGGCGTGACAGTCGGAAGCGCTGGTCATGCGGCGGATATCCACCAGGGGGGCGCAATTCACCGGGGTGCCAGGGGCCGGGGCGGTATCCCAGGCGGCCCGGTCCACCCGGAAATGCACCGGGGCGATGCGGGAGAGCAGAGAGAACACGCCGGAGGCCGGGCACAGGTGGCGGCACCACACCCGCTTGCCCTTGCCGTAGAGCAGACCCACCGCGACGGCGGCCACGGAAGAGCCGCCCAGCACCAGCAGGGCAGCCTTGGGGTATTCATAGACGCTGACCAGCTGGCCGAACACCGTGGTGCACACGAAGGCGACGAAGGGCCAGCCACCCCACTTGATCCAGCGGGGGATGGGCAGGTTGAGGCCGCGCCAGCTAATCCATTCAGTGAGGGTGCCTTCAGGGCAGAAGACGCCGCACCAGAGGCGGCCGACGAGCAGCATCGAGACCATGACGAAGGGCCACCAGATGCCCCAGAAGAGGAACTGGGCGAAGAGGGTGAGATTGTCGAGGATGCTGGAGCCTTCCGGCGGCAAGGGCAGGAAGGCGGGGGTGATGACCAGGCCGAAGTAGAAGACCACCACTGCCCACTGGATGGCGCGGATGGCCCGGGCGTGGCGCTGCATGGCCAGCCCCAGGGCTTGCAGCCCGGCGGCAATGACCCGGGGCCGGGTCTGCCGGCCCCGGGGGGCCGTGGTCGGGGAAGGAGGCAAGTCGGGGTTCAGGGAACGGCTTTGGGCTGGCATGACTCGGCTCGCACGGGGAGGTTGGGGGTGAAGGATTTCAACCGCAGGGCCACGTAGCCCCAGTACAAGGCATAGGCCAGCAGCAGCATGCCGGTGGGCTGGGCCCGGTAGCCGGCGAAAAGGGCGAGAATCTGGCCGGCACCGCTGCCGTCGTTGAGCAGGTTGGAGCTGTCCCACACCAGGTCGATCAGGGTGGGCAGACGGTCGATGCCGATCAAACGGTCCACCGCGGCCCCCAGCAGGGCGCCGGCGGTCACCAGCAGCACCACTTCGCTGATGCGGAAGACGGTGCGGTAGGAGAAGAAGCGGGAGCCCCGGGCTACGGCCCAGGCGGTTAGGGCGGCGATGGCGAAGCCCAGGGCGGCCATGCCGTAGACCCCCAGCAGTTCGCCGGCCGGCCGTTCTGCCGCCATGCCATAGAGGAAGACCACGGTTTCCATGCCTTCCCGGCCGATGGCCAGGGCTGCCACCAGGGCTACGCCGAGGCGGCCGCCGGTTTCGGCGGCACGGCTGGCGCCGGCTTCCAGTTCCCGCTTCATGGCGGCGCCATGGCGGCGCATCCACATCACCATCTGGGTCATCAGCACGCAGGCCAGCAGCAGCATGCCGACCTGAAACAGCTCCAGGGCCTCGCCGTCGAGCCAGGTCTGGGCGCCGTAGGCGAGAAAGGCCAGGGCCACGGCCAGCAGGGTGCCTCCGGCGACGCCGCTCCACAGTGTGCGGCGCAGGCGGGGGGCGTCTTCCTGGCGGGCGATCCAGGCCAGCAGCACACCCACCACCAGCATGGCTTCCAGGCTTTCGCGCCAGACGACGATCAGGGCATTGAGCATGGGGGCTTCCTTACTTGGCGATGAGCAGGCACTCGGCGGTATCCGGGTGGAACTCGCCGAAGATGCGGTAGGTGCCGGGTTGCAGCGGCTGAACGACGACGAAGGAACTGGCCCCCGGGGCCAGGACCTTCTCCATGCGGGGCTGGGTGCTTTCAAATTCCTCGGGCCCGGGGCCCTCGTTGCGGAACATCAGCTTGAACTTCACGCCCGCTGGCACTTCCAGGCGGTTGGGGATGAGCTTGCCGTCCTTGGCCACGATCTGGAAAGCCGGCAGTTCCGCCGCCGCGGCCGGGCTCGGCGCCGAGAACAGGGCGACGGCCAGGAGCAGGGCGGGAATGACGATGGAGGTCAGTCGCATGGGGCTTCCTTAGAAGGTCAGCTGGGCGCGTACGCCGAAGATCTTGATGCCCTTGGCTGCAGCATCGCCGCCGGGGCGTCCCAGGTACTGCAGGTCGGGCGACAGCTCGAACTGCTTGTTGATGCGGTAGCGGTAGTACAGTTCGGCCACCCGCTCGGCACCCGTGGCGTTGAAGCCGTAGTCGGGAATGCCGTCGTTATCGGCATCGACGAAGGCGGAAACGCCGGAGAAGTCCTTGCTGGTGTGCAGCATGCCGAGGGCCAGGCCCAGGGAGTCGCCACCGCGATCCCAGTAGGAACCGCCCAGTTCGGCGCCGACGGTGAGGGCCTTGTCGAAGCGCACGTTGCCGGTGATCTGCTGGCCGTAGCGGCCGAACAGGGTGACGGCGTCGCCGACCCGCTGGTCCAGGGAGAGGCCGAGGCCGGAGTGCTTTTCCACCTGGCCGCCGAAGGAGAGGGCCTGGCCGTTACGCCAGTAGTAGGCCCGGTAGTTGCCGGTCAGACCGCCAAAGAACTTGCGTTGGGTCTCGGCCTGGAAGATGACCATGGGCGAGCTGAAGGAACGGGTGTAGGTGGAGCCGTTGGGGCCGGCACCAAATACGCCCATGGAGAGGCGCCAGGTTTCGGGCTTCTGGGTTTCGTTGTAGTAGGAAACACGGAATCCGGGGGAGAAGCCGTTGGCATCGACGCCGATGTCGCCGCCTGCATCCAGCAGCGGGTTATGCACGAAGACGGTGTTGAGGAACTGGCGGGTTTCGTCGTTAGCGGCCGCGTTCTGGTCGAAGAAGACGAAGGGGTCCATCTTGCCGAAGTTGATCTCCAGCTTTTCCCGGGAGCGGGGCTTGTAGCCGCCGAAAGGCAGGGGAATGGTGGCCTGGTACCAGGCCTGGCCCAGCACGGCCACGNGGCCCTGGCCGAGGCGGAACTGGGCGAAGATGCGGCTCTCGGTATCGCCGATATTGGCCAGGGGCAGGGTGACGAAAACGTCGCCCCGGTAGTTGAGCTGGCTGTTGCTGGCAGTAGCGCCCTGGGGCAGGCCACCGGGGCGCTGGGCCACGGTGGTGAGGCTGATGCCGGCGGTGATGCCTTCGAGGGATTCCACCGTGCGGGCAGCCTTGAGCATGTCCAGGGACTGGAATTCGACGGCCTTCAGCCGGGCGGTGATTTCCGGCTCGTACTGGCTGACGTCGTCGCTGTCCAGGCCCTTGGTGATGCGGGCGTTGTGCTCTTCCAGGGACTTGATCCGCTCTTCCAGCGCCACCGGGCCCTTGGCTGCGGGGGGCGTCTGGACCTGCTTTTCCAGCTCGGCATTGCGCTTCTCGAGCTTTTCCAGGCGATCGTTCATCTTTTCCAGCAGCTTGATCAGGTCGGCCTGGCTGGGACCCGGGGCGGCCATGGCCGGCACGCTTCCGGCCAGCAGGGCCGCCGTCAGGAGCGCCAGAGGGCGTCGACGGAAGCGTTGTTGAGTGGCAGCCATGGCTTAGTACCCACCCTTTTTGCCGATACCGACGAAGGTGAATTCGTTTTCGATTTCAAAGGGCTTGAACCAGGGGCGCACTCCGGTCAGGCGGTCGGTGTGGCGACCGAAATGGCCGTGCTTGTTTTCGGTGGGCGGCAGGATGGTGTACTTCACCTTGTACTTGCCGGGGCCGAAGAGCTTGATGTTGTCGCCGTAGTGGGGGCCGTCGTTGGCCACCATGGCCATGAATTCGCCGGAAGTCTTCTGGTCGGAGCCGATCTTGCTCACTTCGTACTTCACCACCAGGTAGGGAATCCAGTGACCTTCCTCGAAACCGTTGGGGTTGTTGGCCAGGGCGCGAATGTCGGCTTCGATGTGGATGTCGGATTCTTCGGCCTTACGCATCATGCCGTCCGGCTCCATGTTCACCGCCTGCAGATAAACGGCAGAAATTTCCATGCCGTAACGCTGTTGCGGCGTGCCGATGGGGTATTCCACGGCGGCAGCGGAGAAGGACCAGGCGGCGGCAAGCACCAGCAGCAGGCGGGAGGGAGAGAAACGGGACAAACGCATGGAAGACTCCTGAGCGGGTTATGGCCTTTTCGGGCTCTGCTTTTGGGTTTGAAAAATGAAAATTTGGCTCCACCGACGTAAGGTGGTTATTGCAAATCTAATTAAGAATGATTCTCGAGTCAATTATTTTTCTTACGTCAGATACCTGACTTAAGTCTGACGTAATTGTCAGGTTTGCCGCTGCTGCTATTCGCCATGTTTTTCAATGTGTTGTGATCTTTATGCGAAACGATTTAGCCAATTCCACCGTTGTCCATACACATAGAAGGGGTAATGAATTGGCTCTCTAGCCTGTTGGTTTTGTCTTGATCTGGCGAAGGTCGTATTGCCTTAATAATAATAATCGTTATCATTTGGTGCGGGTGTGGCAGCCCGCTCATCAGGGGGCTGGGAGCTCTCGTTCTGCCTGGATGTGGTGCCACTCATTTCCCTGCCGCCGTTTTGTGCCGGCGCATTCCTAGAAGGAGCGATCGTGATTCCGTTCAGCAAAAAAGGCTTCGACCTCGCCTTGCCCGATAGCCCCCTGGCCACGCCTGCCATCACCGCTATGGAGCCTGAAGCCGTGCCGCCGCCAGCCTTGCCTGCCGGCTCCCGTCGCAAGCGTCTGTGGGAATTGAAGCATCAGCACCATTGCCCGGTGATCGGCACCTGCCTGCCCTTGGATCTGCTGCGCAAGCTGGCCTTACGGGCCAAGATTCTGGCGCCGGGAATGTCCGACTTTGCCTTGCATACCCAGGCGGTGGGATTTTCCGAGCAGCGCACACCATTTGCGGAACTGATGCAGCAGGAGCTGGAGCGGCGCTATAACCTGACCGTGCAGCGCTTCCGCAATGCCCGGGCTGGTGATGAGGTCTATCGGCTGTGGCGCGAGGCCGTGGCTCTGGGCCAGGTGGCCGATGCCCTGTGGGCCGCCTGGACCCATCCCCGCTGCGATAGCGAAACGGCCCAGCGCATCTACGGCGACATCCACATGCTTTCCCACCAGGCTGGGGCAGCCCATCAGGCCGATGTGAATCGACTCAAGCGCCTTGAGGTGGACAATGCTGCCCTCAAGGTGGAGCTGGCGGTGCAGCGGGAACGGGGTGGGCAGCGTCTGGCGGAAAAGGTGCAGGAAACAGAACTACTCAAGCGCCAATTGGCGGAAATGGAGGTTTTTGCCTGCGAGCGCGAGGCCCTGGGACAGCGGGTAATTGAACTCGAAGCCCGCATCCGGGCCCAGGATGGCAGCGAAAGTGGCCAGCGCAGCCGGGCCGATGCCCTGGCGCTACGCCTGGTTTCTGCTGAAGACCGTGCCAACGCGGCAGAGGCCCGGGTGCGGGATCTGCAGCAGCAGCTGGAGGAACATCACAGCGATTTGCGGGCTGCGGAACAGGCCATGGAGTCCTGGCTGCTGCTGGATGGCGAGCCGGATGCGGGCGACCATGCCTGCGCCCTATCGGCGGCCTGCGGCCAGAGTTGCGGCAGGAACGGTACCATTCCGCGGCTGGAGGGGCGCAATGTGCTTTGCGTGGGTGGCCGGCCGGGGCTGGTGGAAACCTATCGTCGGCTGGTGGAGCGGCTGGGCGGGCGCTTTGCCCATCACGATGGCGGCCTGGAGGACAACCCGCGGGTTCTCGATGGGGTATTGTCGGCAGCCGATGCGGTGATCTGCCAGGCAGGCTGCATCAGCCATGGTGCGTACTGGAAGCTGAAGGACCATTGCAAACGCAAGGGCAAGCCTTGCGTCTATCTCAAAGGTGCCGGGGTATCCAGCTTCGTCCGCGGCATTTCCGAAGTGGCTGAGGCGCCGGTGGAGCCGTCATGAGGTACCGGTGATGCCATTGCAGCAGGCAAGGCCTTAGCGAATGTCTGCCTGGGGCAGCAGGTCCTGGGCCAGGCGGGTGGCGATGATCACGTACTCGCGGCATTGGGCATGGAGGTGGTCATCCCGGTACATCCGCTGGCCATCCGCGCTGTCCAGATCGCAGCCCATCAGCTCGGCACAACTGCAACTGCCGCAGGCCGCCTTGAATTCTTCGGTGAAACGGCGGATCGCCTGGTAGTTGTCGCCGACCCCGCTGGCCGGGTCGTCACGTCCCAATGCCAAGCTGAGGGCCATCACTCCGCCGGAGTGGGCGCCACAGGCTCCCCACGAGCGGGATTGTCCGCTACAAAAGCCGGAGGCGATACGGGGAATCCAGGGTGAATCCAGGCCCATATGGCGTGAAAGGGCGAGTAGGACGCTCTCGGCGCAGTGAAAACCGGTATCGAAGTAGATGGCCGCTTCGCAGGCCGGGTCCGCCTGGCCAGCAGGTACGCCATCGTCCCGCACCAGTTCGCTCCGGGCAAGGGAGCGGTGCAACAGGGCGGTCTGCTCCGGGTCGAAATCATCCTGTCGCAGCGCTTCGACGAGGGCTGCTGGCACGGCGTCCGCTCCGGTGTTTGTGAAGCCCAGGGTTTCGTAATAAGTTCGGCCACTGGCAGTGAGGGTGTACAACTCCCTCAGGCCCAAGGCGTAAGCATGGTCGAGGACATGCTGGTAGAGCTGGCGGGCGATGCGCCGCTTGCGGAAGCCGGGTCGCACCAGGAGCGAATGCAGCAGACCGACCTCTTCATCGCAGGGGTCCAGGCCACCGACACCGATGAGTCCGGCATCCGAATCGGCGACGTACAGAACGTCTTCCTGCCGCAGTCGGTGCGTGGGTTCCCCGGCATGGGCCAGGGAGAGCAGGGCATGGATGGCTGTCCGGTCAGTACCGGCGGCTTGGCGAATCTGGAACATGCTTGCCTCCTCCTCGTCCGCGGGAAAAGCGGATGGTCAGTGTGCAGCAGGGATGCCGGATAATGGGCTTGCGGCTAGGCAAAGGTGTTGCCTGAACGGGGGGTGGGGAGCCGTCAGACAACTCCTTCATTGGATTGGATTTTTAAACCAAGGCAAGGCATGGCGCAACTTGCAGTGCACCATCAATAAGCTTTATTCCTAGAGGAATGCGGCAGCGGTGCGGGGTATTGGAATGCCTGGGGAAGCGCGGAGAAACGCTGGGTGATGCATGGCCAGTGTGGGCCATTGCAAACCAATGCAAGCCAATGCAAGCCGGACTATCCCGACCTAGTTGGCCTGCTCTTCGCCGATGGCCCGGGTCCAGGCTAGGGCCAGGGAGAGCGAAAGATTGACCCGCTCGGCGGTCAATCCGGGCAATTGGGCCACCAGGGCCGGCACATGGCTCATGTCTTCGCTTTCCAGGGCCTCGACCAAGCGTAGCAGCAGCCCGAGGGAGCCTTGATGGCGCAGTAGGGCTTGCTTGACGTCGGAAGCGAGGTTGGAGATCTGGCCCAGGATTTCCTCCATGGATGGACCAAAAAGAGCCGGTGTCAGGGAGAGAATGCCGGTTAGAAAGGCCCGGTCGGCGAATTCCCGATCCCCTTCCATATGGCTCTCCGCCAGCAGTTCCAGCAGACGGGCCCGGGTGGCCGCCAGCTGTAACAGAGGGGAGAAACCGCCGCCGCCGCTAGGGTCCGTGTACAGCAGCAGTTGCAGCCAGCGCTGCAACTGGCGCCGGCCCAGCAGGGTGATGGCGTGGCGCAGGGAGGTGATGCGGGTACGGGCCCCGACGGCGGCGGAGTTGGCCATGCGCAGAAGGTTGATGGAGAGCCCCGGCGCCTGCTTGAAGGTCTCCTCCAGCAGGGGTGTATCGGAATCGTCCAGTACCTGGGAGAGCAATTTCAGCAGGGAGACGCGGGATTGGCCGAGCTTGCGTCCGGCGATGACCATGGGTCGGGCGAAGTAGTAGCCCTGGAAAAAGTGGAAGCCCAGTTGGTGGCAGTGTTCCATCTGCTCCCGGCTTTCCACCTGCTCTGCTAGGAGCCGGGCAGGGGTGCGGGAGAGGGCCTGGACCAAGGGCGGCAAGGCCTCGGGGGCCACGGCGGGAATGCAGACCTTGGCGATATGCATCAGCTCCAGCAGCGGCAGCATGGCCGGGGTGACGGCGACGATGTCGTCCAGGGCCAGCATGAAACCCTTGTCCCGCAATTCTTGGCAGCGCTCCAGGATTGGCGGCGTGATTTCCACCGTCTCGAGGATTTCCAGGACCACCTTGTCCTTGGGCAGCAGCTCGACCGCTTCGCTGAGGAGAAAGTCGCCATCCACGTTGATGAAGGCTCGCTGGGCACCCAGGGCGTCGGCGAGGCCCAGCTCGGCGAAAGCATGGGTAATGACGGTGGCCGTGGCGGCCATGGGGTTGCTGACGATGGCCCGGTTGGGTGCCGGCCCGCTGCGGAACAGTAGTTCGTAGCCGTAGAGGGCTTGCCGGGCATCCAGAATCGGCTGCCGGCCCAGGTAAATGGGAGTGGCGCTGCTGGAGCCGGCGTTGTCCATGGGTTAGTTTTCCCTGGCGAGTTGGTTGGCCCAGGCCATGGCCTGGGCGAGGCACTCGGTGAGCAGGGCGCCTCGCAGACCGGGGATCTGGGCAATCAGGCCATCGAAGGTGGCATCCCCGTCGGCCTTTTCCAGTTGCTCTGCCAGGGCCAGCAGCCGCCCCAGGTCGCCCTTGTATTCCACTAGGGCCTGCTTGACGTCCGGCGGCAGGGGCAAGGGCGTGACGATGTCACCGATGGGCTGGCCGGTCACCGCCGGCAACAGGGAGAGGATGCCGACCATGAAGGCTCGGTCCGGCAGGTCCTTTTGCCGGGGCATGAACTTCTGGGTCACCAGTTCGAGGAAGCGCCCCCGGGTGGCGGCCAGCTGCAGCAGGGGGCCGACCTCGCCGCCCTGGGGGTCGGCGTAGAGCAGCAGTTGCAGCCAGCGTTGCAGCTGGTTGCGGCCCAGGATGGTGATGGCATGGCGTACCGAACCGATGCGCACCGAGAGGCCGCTGGCGCAGGAATTGGTAAGGCGCAGCAGGTTCAGGGTGAGGCCCGGCTCGCCCTTGAAGGAACGCTCCAGGGCGGAGGTGTCCGCATCCTTGAGGATCAGGTCCAGTAGCCGCATGACCGTCATCGCCGAGTGGGTCAGCTTCTTGCCGGAAATAAGGGTGGGGCGGGCGAAGTAATAGCCCTGGAAATACTCGAAGCCGAGATCGAAGCAGTGCTCCATCTGGGCCCGATCCTCGATTTTTTCCGCCAGCAGCTTTTTCTGCAGGGGCCGTAGCTTGCAGGCCAGGAGAAAGAGCTGATGGTTGTCCAGCAGCTGGTGGTCCACCTTGAGGATTTCCACTTCCGCGAGCAGAGGCAGGTCGTTGGCGGCAAACTGGGCGACACCGCCCAGGGCGAAGGTGAAACCCCGCTCCTTCAGCTCCCGGCATCGGGCCACCAGTCGCTCGTCGGCGGGGGTGTCTGCCGGTAGTTCGAGGACCACGCTCTCCCCCGGCAGCACTTCTACCTCGGGGCCGAGGACGAAGTCCGGCGTGGCGTTGATATAGGCCTTGTACTGACCCAGCACATCGCCCAGGGACATTTCCCCGAATGCGTTGGCGACCACCTGGGCGGTGGCCATGCGGCCATCGTTCACGGCAGCTCGGTCGGTGCCACTGCTGCGGAATAGCAGCTCGTAGGCAATCAGCTTCTGGTCCCGGTCCAGAATGGGCTGGCGGGCCAGGAAAATGTCGTCGTCGAGGGGCGGATTCATGGTGCAGGATCAGAAAGGCAGGGCCAAGCCGGGCCAGATGGCCGCTAGTTCACGGCGGAAATCGGCCTGGATACGGGCCAGGGCCTCGGCGTTGTCAGCCTCGAAGCGCAGCACCACCACCGGGGTGGTGTTGGAGGGGCGGGCCAGGCCGAAGCCGTCGGCGTACTCCACCCGCAGGCCGTCGATGGTGATGATTTCCCGGGCACTCTCGAACTTGGCATTGGCCTTGAGCTTGTCCAGCAGGGTGAAGGGTTCGCCTTCAGCCATCTTGATGTTCAGCTCCGGCGTGCTGGTGGCGTTGGGCAGGCCCTTCAGCACCGGGTTGGCGTCGGCGGTCCGGGCCAGGATTTCCAGTAGGCGGGCGCCGGTGTAGAGGCCGTCGTCGAAGCCAAACCAGCGTTCCTTGAAGAAGACGTGGCCGCTCATCTCGCCAGCCAGGGGGGCGCCGGATTCCTTCAGCTTTTTCTTGATCAGGGCGTGGCCGGTCTGCCACATCACCGGCTTGCCACCGTGCTCGCGAATCCAGGGGGCCAGCAGGCGGGTGCATTTGACGTCGTAGACGATCTCGCCGCCAGGGACCCGGGATAGGACGTCGGCAGCGAAGAGCATCAGCTGGCGGTCGGGGAAGATCACTTCGCCGTCCTTGGTCACCACTCCCAGACGGTCGCCGTCGCCGTCGAAGGCGATGCCAATCTCGGCGTCGGTTTCCTTCAGGGTGCGGATGACGTCGGCCAGATTCTCCGGCTTGGAGGGGTCCGGATGGTGGTTGGGGAAGTTGCCGTCCACCTCGCAGAAGAGGGGCACGATCTCGCAGCCGAGACGCTGGAACAGTTCCGGCGCCACCGCCCCGGCGACGCCGTTGCCGCAATCCATGACGATCTTCATGGGGCGGGCGAGCTTCACGTCGGCGAGGATGCGTTCCACGTAGGCCGCCTTGACGTCGGCCTGGGTCAGCCTGCCTTCGCCTTGGGCCAGATCGCCGGCTTCGATGCGGCGCTTCAGGGCCTGGATGGCTTCGCCGGCCAGGGTCTCGCCGCCGATGACCATTTTCAGGCCGTTGTAGTCCGGCGGATTGTGGCTGCCGGTGACGGAGACGCAGGAGTGGCAGCCCAGGTGGTGGGCGGCGAAATAGGTGAGGGGGGTGGGCACGCAGCCGATGTCGATCACGTCCACCCCGGCGGCGCGGATGCCGTCGGCCAGGGCGCCGGCCAGTTCGGGGCCGGAAAGGCGGCCGTCGCGGCCCACGGCGATGGCCGTCTGCTGCCGCTCCCGGGCCAGGCTGCCGAGGCCGTGGCCGATGGCACGGACGACTGCCGGCGTCAGGCTCTTGTCCACAATGCCGCGGATGTCGTAAGCCTTGAAGATTTCGGGAGGGAGGAAGGGCTGGGCGTGGGTGGCGTTCATGGGTAACGGGGCGGGATCGTTGGTGCGTCGATTAGCGGTGTTGCGCAAAGAAATGCAGCAGGCGGTCGGGCAACCAGCTCAGGCGGCCGGGCAGGGCGCCGCTGACGAAGCCCACATGACCACCCTGGAGCGGTTGTTCCAGGTGAACTTGCAATGATACCTGCTTAGGCCCGGGCAGGGCATGGGCGGGCAGGAAGGGGTCGTTGGCCGGGTTGATCACCAGGGTGGGGACCCGAATGCCGGGCAGCAGCGGCTTGCTCGAGGCGCGCTGCCAATAATCGGCGACACCGCTGAAACCGTGCAGGGGGGCGGTGACCACATCGTCGAAGGCTTCCAGGCTGCCGGCGCGACGCATGGCGGTGCCGTCGAAAAGCCCGGGAAAGCGCGCCAGTCTGACCTCGGCGCTACGTTTCAGGGTGTGCAGGAAGTGGGCGCTATAAATCCGGTTGAAGCCGCGGCCCAGGGCCAGGCCGCAGGCTGTCAGGTCCAGGGGCGGGCAGATGGCCGCGGCACCCTGCACCACGTCGCCGGCCAGGAATTCCTGCTCCCCCAGCCATTTGAGCAGGGCATTGCCACCTAGGGAGACGCCGGCGGCAAACAGGGGCCGCCGTGGAAAGCAGGCCTTGAGGCGGCGCAGGATCCAGTCGATCTCGGCGGAATCGCCGGAATGGTAGGCCCGGGGCAGGCGGTTCAGTTCGCCGGAGCAGCCGCGAAAGTGGGGGACTACGCTATCCCAGCCCAGGGCGCTGGCCGCCCGGGTGAGGGCAGTGGCGTAGTGACTGCGGGAACTGCCTTCCAGGCCGTGAAAAAGTACCAGCAGTGGCGCTGTTGCGGCGGAGCCCAGGGGCGCGGAGGTGGCGGGCGTAGCCCAATCCAGATCGATGAAATCGCCGTCCGGCGTTTCCCAGCGCTCCCGCCGGTAGTCGGGAGCCGCCGGTTTGATGAGCAGCGGATAGATGGTTTGCAGATGGCCGCTGGGCAGCCAGCGGGGTGGGCGGTAGTCCGGCAGGCGGCCGGGAGCCATCAATGGAGAGTCCGGGGCGTGTCGCCGGCGAGGATGTCCTCTTCCGGCGCCATCGAGGCGTGGCGGGCCAGCAGACGCCAGCCATCGGCGCCCCGCACGTAGATATGGGTCACCACCACGTCGCCGGGAGGCTCCTGGCCATCGGCCGGGTAGTAGGTTTCCGTCAGGCTGCGCACCGCCGTCAGGGCGCTCTGCCAGCTCTGGCGGTCACCCACCTGGGCGCTGAGGCTGGGCATGACCGAGAAAATTTCCTGCCAGCCATGGCGCACCTGGCCGTGGCCGGAGAGGCGTTGGCCGCCAGGGTGGATGCAGAGGATTTCGTCGTCTTCGGCCCAGAGGGCCATCATGGCCTCCAGATCGCCTTTCTCCAGCGCCTCGTAGAAGGCGGTTTCCACATCGTCGGGGCTGGCGTAGCGCAAGGTGTCCATGGGCGTCAGGCGGGCAGGGTGGCCAGCACTTGTTCGGGGGAGAGATCCTGCAGGCAGCGCAGATGGCCCAGGGGGCATTCCCGCTTGAAGCAGGGGCTGCAGTCGAGCTGCAGGCTGAGGATCGTCGCCTGTTGGCTCAAGGGAGGCGTGAAGCCGGGGGAAGAGGACCCGTAGAGGGCCGTCAGGGGGCGGCCCAGGGCGGCGGCCACGTGCATCAGGCCGGAATCGTTGCAGACCACATGGTCCGCCAGGGAGAGCAGGTCCACCGCCTGGTCCAGGCTGGTGGCGCCGCAGAGGTTGCGGGCCGTGCCGGCACTGGCGGCGGCAATGGCGTCGCCGACCGGCGCATCCTTGCCGGAGCCGAGCAGCCAGATGGTCCAGCCCCGTGCGGCGGCTTGCCGGGCCAGGGCGGCGTAATGGGCCTCGGGCCAGCGCTTTGCCGGGCCGTATTCGGCGCCGGGGCAGCAGGCCAGCAGGCGGGCTGGGCGTGCCAGCCCCAGGGCAGCGAGGGTGGTGTCCTGGGCCTCGGGGGAGGATTGCAGGCGCGGTTCCTCAATCGGCCGGGGGGGCTGCTCGCCGGGGGCTTCCGCCAGTTGGGCGAAGCGCTCCACCATCAGGGGAGTGGCGGCCTTGTCCAGGGTATGGCGGCAGTTGAGCAGGCCGTAACGGGCCTCACCAGTGAAGCCCACGCGCAGGGGCACGCCGGCAAAGGCGGTGACCAGAGAGGACTTCAGGGAATTGGGCAGGACCCAGGCGGCGTCATAGCCCCGGGCAGCCAGTTGGCGACCGAGGGCCCAGCGGGCCTTGAGATTGAGTTCACCGTGGGCGAAGGGGTTATCCAGGACTTCCCGGATTTCCCCCATGCGGGTGAGCACGGGGGCGACCCAGCGGGGAGCCAGGGCATCCAGTTCCAGCCCCGGGTGGCGTTCCAGCAGGCGCCGGAACAGGGGCTGGGCCATGACGGCGTCGCCGATCCAGGAAGGGGCGACGATGAGCCCGCGACGCAAGGTCATCGCCTCTCCTCCTTGGAACGGCCGGGTCAGTGGTGACCCTTGGGGGCTTCGCCCTTGAAGACGTAGTGGGTGCTGCAATAGGGGCAGGTTACTTCGCCGGTCTTCAGTACGTCCAGAAACACCCGGGGGTGCTGGCTCCACAGGGGCGCGTTGGGGGTCGGGCAGTGCAGGGGCAGGTCGTCGGCGGTGACTTCGACGGTCAGGTTGTCGGCCATGGTCGGTCTCTAACGGTTGCGCAAGGATTAAACGAAGGCCAGCCAGTCGGCGTGGGCGGCGGAACGGCCATTCACCACGTCGAAGTACTTTTCCTGCAGGGCCTTGGTGACGGGGCCGCGATGGCCGGCGCCGATCTGGCGGTTGTCCAGTTCGCGGATGGGGGTCACTTCAGCGGCGGTGCCGGTGAAGAAGGCTTCGTCGGCGCAATAGACTTCGTCGCGGGTAATGCGCTTTTCCACCACTTCGATACCCATCTCACCGGCCAGCTGGATCACGGTGGCGCGGGTGATGCCTTCCAGGCAGGAGGTCAGGTCCGGGGTGTACAGCTTGCCGTTCTTGACGATGAAGATGTTCTCGCCAGCGCCTTCACAGACGTAGCCTTCCGGGTCCAGCAGCATGGCTTCGTCGTAGCCGTCGGTGAGGGCTTCGTTGTTGGCCAGGATGGAGTTCATGTAGTTGCCGGAGGCCTTGGCCCGCACCATGGTGATGTTCACGTGGTGGCGGGTGAAGGAGGAGGTCTTGATGCGGATGCCGCGCTGCATGCCTTCCTCGCCCAGGTAGGCGCCCCAGGGCCAGGCGGCAATGATGACGTGCACCTTGGCGCCACGAGGGGAAACGCCCATCTTCTCGGAGCCGTAGAAGGCCAGGGGGCGGATGTAGCCGGATTCAAGCTTGTTGGCGCGGATCACTTCCTTCTGGGCTTCGTTCAACTCTTCCTGGCTGTAAGGCAGGGCCATCTGGAAGATATGGGCGGAACGGGCCAGGCGCTGGGTGTGTTCCTGCAGGCGGAAGATCGCGGTGCCCTTGTCGGTCTGGTAGGCCCGGACGCCCTCGAATACGGCCATACCGTAGTGCAGGGAGTGGGTGAGGGCATGGGTGGTGGCTTCGCGCCAGGGCACCAGTTTGCCGTCTTGCCAAATGAAACCGTCGCGGTCCGACATAGACATGTTGAATCTCCGTTCGCTGCGTGTTCAGTAANNNAAAATGCTCGCTTTGCGCAATTCGGAAAGCCCATGGCTCCTGTCTGGAAACCCAATGTCACCGTGGCCGCCGTCGTCGAGCGGGAAGGCCGTTTTCTCCTGGTGGAAGAAGAGACGGATGACGGCCTGCGTTTCAACCAGCCCGCCGGCCATCTGGACGAGGGCGAATCCCTGGTCGCCGCTTGTGTCCGGGAATGCCTGGAAGAAACCGCCTACCATTTCCGTCCGACGGCCCTGGTGGGGGTTTACCAGTGGCCGCGGCCGGCCGGCGATATCACCTACCTGCGCTTTGCCTTTGCCGGCGAAATCACCGGTTTCGAGGAAGACCGGGCCTTGGATACGGGGATCATCGGCGCCCGCTGGCTGACTCTGGAAGAGGTGCGGGCGACGGCCGAGCGGCACCGCAGCCCCCTCATTCTGCGTTGCATCGAGGACTATGCCGCCGGCAAGCGTTATCCCCTGGAACTCATCACCCATTACGGATGAAGCGCCTGCTGTGCTTCCTGGCGGCGCTGCTGCCCACTCTGGCCGGCGCCGATACGGTGGAGGTCTGCTACAACTACGGCTGCAATGTGGCGGCCGAGGTGACTTTCAGCGCCACCCAGCTGGCTCCCGTGGAGGCCCAGTTGCGGCGGGCCGGGGAGGCCAGTTCGGAACGCCTGATCCTGGCCGAGGTGCTGGGGCGGCTGTACCGCCTGGCCGGCACCCAGACCCCCATCTGGCGCGATAAAGGCGGCAATTCGGAAGATGACGAGGTGGAAGGGCGCATGGATTGCATCGACCATTCCACCACCACCACCCACTTCCTGGAGCTGCTCCAGGCCCGTGGCTGGCTGCGCTTCCACCGTGTGCTGCCACGGCAGATGCGACGGCGGGGGCTGATTTTTGAACACTGGACGGCCATCGTCGAATCCCGGGACGATGGCGAGCGATTTGCAGTGGATAGCTGGTTTTTTGATCACGGCGACCCGGCGGCCATCATTCCCCTGGCCGACTGGCAGGATGGTCATGATCCCGATATCCGCCACCGGGTGGCAGAAGCCATCCAGGAACAGATGGAAAGACAGGTGACACAATGAATGTAGTAGAACCCAAAGGCACCGTGGTGGTCGGGCTTTCCGGCGGGGTGGATTCCTCCGTCGCTGCCCTGTTGCTGAAGCGCCAGGGCTGGAAGGTGGTGGGCCTCTTCATGAAAAACTGGGAGGACGACGACAACGAGGAATACTGCTCCTCCCGCCAGGACCTCATCGACGTCATGAGCGTGGCCGACACCATCGGCATCGACGTGGAAGTGGTGAACTTCGCCAAGGAATACAAGGAGCGGGTCTTCGCCGAATTCCTCAAGGAATACCAGGCTGGCCGTACCCCCAATCCGGACATCCTGTGCAACTCGGAAATCAAGTTCAAGGCCTTCCTCGACCACGCCATGCAGCTGGGGGCAGACAAGATCGCCACCGGCCACTATGCCGGGGTGCGGGAAGTGGCCCATCCTGCCGGCGTCGGCGTCGAGTACCAGCTGCTCAAGGCGGAGGACGGCACCAAGGACCAGAGCTACTTCCTGCACCGGCTCAACCAGGCCCAGCTCTCCAAGACCCTCTTCCCCCTGGCTGACTGGTACAAGCGGGACGTGCGCAAGCTGGCGGTGGAATCGGGCCTGCACGTGGCGGCGAAGAAGGACTCCACCGGTATCTGCTTCATCGGTGAACGGCCCTTCAAGGATTTCCTCATGCGCTACCTGCCGCCCCAGAAGGGCGAAATCCGCGATCTGGACAGTGGCAAGGTGCTGGGTGAGCACGATGGCATGACCTACCACACCATCGGCCAGCGCAAGGGTCTGCATATCGGCGGCCTGGCTGGCGGCCAGAAGGCCAACGGCGAGCACGATGCCTGGTTCGTGGCGAAGAAGGACGTGGCCAGCAACATCCTCTACGTGGTCCAGGGCCACGATCATCCGGCCCTGCTTTCCGGTCAGCTGGAAGCCCAGGACCTCTCCTGGGTCGCTGGCCGGGCGCCGCGGCCCCACTGGGTCTATTGCGCCAAGACCCGTTACCGCCAGGAAGACGCTCCCTGTGAAGTGGAGCGGGTGGATGGGGAGTCCTGCCTGATCGACTTCGCCGAACCCCAGTGGGCGGTGACCCCCGGCCAGTCGGTGGTGCTCTACGAATCCCGGGTCTGCCTCGGTGGTGGTGTCATCCGCTGATCAGCCCTGGCATCGACAAAAAAGGCCGCTTCCCGGAGCGGCCTTTTTTTCGGCTGTACTCAGACCCGATAGCAGGCCAGCTCCTGGTGCATGCGCTCGGCCAGCTGGTCCAGCACCCTGGCCGCATCCGCCGTGGAGTGGGCGGTGGATGAGTTTTCGTCGGTCATCTGGGCGATGCGCTCCACCTGCTGGGCGATGCTGGACATGGCGGTGCTCTGCTCGGTCAGGGCTTCTGAAATATCGCCCACCGTATCCACTACGGTGCGGGCGGAATCGCGGATGCGCTGGATGGTATGGCTGGCCTGGCTGGCGCCGGCAACACCGTTTTCCACCTTGGCCACCGCCGTGTGCATGCCGCTCACCGCCTGCCCTGCACCGCTCTGCATGGTTTCGATCATGGTGGCGATTTCCTGGGTGGAGAGGGCGGTGCGTTCTGCCAGCTTGCGCACTTCGTCGGCCACCACGGCGAAGCCGCGGCCCTGTTCGCCGGCCCGGGCCGCTTCGATGGCGGCGTTGAGGGCCAGCAGGTTGGTCTGGTCGGCAATGCCGCGGATGACCTCCACCACGGCGGAAATCTGCTCGCTCTGGCTGCGCAGCTGGTCAATGGTGCCGGAGGCTTCTCGCACCGCATCGGCGATGGCATTGATATCGGCGACGGTTTGGCTGATCACGCCGCCGCCTTCCTCCGCGGTCTGGCCTGACTCGCTGGAAAGGCTGTTGGCGTCCCGTGCCCGGTCGGCCACGTGGTTGATGCTGACGGTCATCTGCTCCACCGTGGCCGCCATGCCGGAGGTGGATTCGGACTGGTAAGCCGCGGCCTGGGATATTTCCTGGGCCGCCAGGGAGACCTGCCCGGCGCTTTCCCGGACGCCGCTGGCGCTGCTCATGATGCTGCGAAAACTGTCCTGTAGACGCTCCAGCAGCCGGTTGAAGGCAGTCAGGGTGCGCCCCACCTCGTCATTGCGGCGAATGCTTACCCGGTGGGTGAAATCCAGCGTCGCCTCGATGCGGGTGACGGTCTGCTCCATTTCCGTCAGGGTGTGGATCACCGCCCGGTAAATCGTGATCCCCATGATGGCGATAAGCAGCACGGCTACGGTCGAGGCGGCCACCATTTGCCAGGTCGCTGCCTCGCCGGCGCTTCGGGCGTCCCGAATGTAGCCCTGGCTCAACTGGTCGTTGTATTTGCGATGGGCCTCAAGAGCCGAGAGCAGCTCCCGTCCCTTCTCCGATACCGTGGTACGGGCCATTTCTCCGGCTTCGTCATGTTTTCCCTGGGCAAAGCGAGCCGCCGTGTCATCCAGTGCCTTCAACAAGGTCGCCAGGGCAGCCTTGTCAGCTGCATACAGCCGCCGGTCTTCGTCGTCCGCCAGCAGGGCAGCATAATTGACCATGGCCTTTTCCAGTTCGCCCCGCCGGGCTTGCATTCGCCCCTGCTCTTCGGCGGCGGCCTTGGCGTCGTGGGCAGCAAGGAATTGCAGGGTATTGGCGCGCAGGCGCAAGTACGCAATGGAGGCATTGTCCAGTTCGACAATGCTGGGCACCACGTTGGTAGCTATGGCTTTGGCCCGGGCATTGCTCTGCAAAAGGCGGCTGATGCCGATGCCGCTGACCAGGACCAAGGCGGCGATGGCGGTGGCGATGATGAGGAGCAGGCGCTTGGCGATGGTCATGGTGGTCTCCTGGTTGTCGTCGGTGCCGGGAAGGAGCGGGGGTACGGCACTTTTGTCCGGTTCAGACCTGACATTGGGGAGAAAATTCCATGGCCCTGAAATGCCTGGAAATAGCCTGAGATGACCTTAAGCAGCCCGAACCAGCCTGCAGGAAAGACGGAAGAGGCCAGGCATTCTCCAGTACTCAGCCTGGACTCAACCCCAACCCGGCCTGGAAATGCAAAAGGCCGCCCGGAGGCGGCCTTGCGGAGATGGCGGAAGCGGCGGTAAGCCGCAATATCCGCTTAATCGTGGGGTACGGTGTCGATGAAGGAAGGACGCTGCATCAGCTTGTCGAAGACCCGGACCAGTCCCGGCCGGCTGCTGCGCCAGTCGAGATCGGGGAAGCGGAAGTCCAGGTAGCCGAGGGCGACGCCGACGGTGATGTCGGCGAGGGAGAAGTGGGTGCCCATACACCAGGGATTTTCACCCAACTCACTGGCCATGTAGTCCAGGGCACGGCGAACCTTTTCCTGCTGGCGCTCGATCCAGGCGGAGCTCTTTTCCCCTGCCGGGCGCTTGGCTTCCAGCACCGCGGTGACGCCGGCTTCGACCAAGCCGTCGGCCAGGGCTTCCCAGCGTTTGACCTCCATGCGCTCCCGGTTGGGGGCAGGCATCAGCTTGTTGTTGGGGGTGACGTTGTCCAGATACTCGACGATGACGCGGGAATCGAAGAGGGGCGTGCCGTCGTCCAGGATGAGGACGGGAATCTTGCCCAGGGGATTGTGGTCGGGTACGTGACTGTCCGGGGTCCAGGGCGATTCGATGGCAAATTCGGCCTCGATCTTCTTTTCCGCCAGCACGACCCGCACCTTGCGGACGAAGGGGCTGGTGTAGGAGCCGATCAGTTTCATGGGTTTCTCGTTTTCTGTTCTGTGCTGCTGGGTGTTGCCGAGCGGCGCCGGGCGCCATTCGCTTGGGGGTTGCCAGTATAACACCGCCGCCTTGCGGCCTTTGCCAAGCAGGTCACATTGCCATGCTCACCTGGGAGTGTGTTTGCCCATACCTTGGCCCGGCAGGTAAAATTCCGCTCTTGGCTCAACCGGAAACCTTTCCATGTCTCTTCACGCTCTCACCGCCCTTTCTCCCCTGGATGGCCGCTACGCCGGCAAGGTGGACGCCCTGCGTCCCCAGTTCTCCGAATACGGCCTGATCCGCCGCCGCCTCCAGGTGGAAATCGAATGGCTCAAGGCCCTGGCGGCCGAACCCCATTTCGCCGAAATTCCGGCCTTCTCCGCTGCCACCATCGCCGAGCTGGATGCCCTGGTGGCCGGCTTTGGCCCCGAGCAGGCCGCCGAGGTGAAGGCCATCGAGGCCACCACCAACCACGACGTGAAGGCCCTGGAGTACTGGATCAAGGACAAGACCAAGGCCAATGCCGAAGTCACCAAGGTCACCGAATTCATCCACTTCGCCTGTACCTCCGAAGACATCAACAACCTCTCCCATGCCCTCATGCTGAAGGCCGCCCGGGATGAGGTGATGCTGCCCTCCCTGGACAAGGTCATCGGCCGCCTGCGCGACCTGGCCCATGAACTGGCCGACGTGCCCATGATGAGCCGCACCCACGGCCAGCCGGCGACGCCCTCCACCATGGGCAAGGAACTGGCCAACGCCGTCTATCGCCTCAACCGGGCCCGCGTTCGCATCGCCGATGTCGGCCTGCTGGGCAAGATCAACGGTGCCGTCGGCAACTACAACGCCCACCTGGCCGCCTACCCCGGCTTCGACTGGGAAGGCTTCGCCAAGCGCTTCGTCGAGAGCCTGGGCCTGGAATTCAATCCCTACACCATCCAGATCGAGCCCCATGACGCCATGGCCGAGCTGTATGACGCCTTCGCCCGCACCAACACCATCCTCATTGACCTGGACCGGGACGTCTGGGGCTACATCTCCCTGGGCTTCTTCAAGCAGAAGGTGAAGGCCGGCGAAGTGGGTTCCTCCACCATGCCGCACAAGGTCAATCCCATTGACTTCGAGAACTCCGAAGGCAACCTGGGTTTGGCCAACGCCGTGCTCAAGCACCTCTCCGAGAAGCTGCCCATCTCCCGCTGGCAGCGCGACCTGACCGACTCCACCGTGCTGCGCAACATGGGTGTCGGCCTCGGCTACGCCCTGCTTGGCTACGATTCCCTGCTGCGCGGCCTGAACAAGCTGGAAGTGAATGCCCAGGCCATGCACGACGACCTCAATGCCAACTGGGAACTGCTGGCCGAGCCGATCCAGACCGTCATGCGCCGCTACGCCGTGCCCCAGGCCTACGAGAAGCTCAAGGAACTGACCCGGGGCACCCGCGTCACCCGCGAAGGCATGCAGACCTTCGTGCAGTCCCTGGAAATCCCGGAAGCCGCCAAGGCCGAGCTGCTCAAGCTGACACCCTGGGACTACACCGGCAAGGCCGCCGAACTGGCCAAGCGTATCTAAGGTATCCAGGCCCATGCGCTGCCCCCGTTGCGACCAGCCCCTGGCCGACCGTCGGAGCGACCTTTGCCCCGATTGCCTGGAGGCGCGGCAGAAATCCATGCTGCGGGGCGCCCGTCAGGGCGTCCTGGTGGGCCTGACGGTTGGCCTGGTGCTGGCCGGAATCATGCTCGGCTACTACGGACCGGAGCGGGGCATCAAGGCCATCGCCTTCGGCCTGGTGTCTGCTCTGGCCACCACCGGCCTGCTGCTGGGCATGGTGCGCAACCGCTGAGGCGGTGCCTGCCAATGCCTCCGGCGCCACGCAACCCCTTATTGCAAGAGACCTGTCATGAGCTTTGCTGAAAACCTGAAGAAACTGCCCGGCATTTCCCATCTCGCCGCCATCAATCTGCTGGATGCCGAGGGCAATACCGTGGCCACCATCGAGAACAAGCCCGGCAGCGCCGGTTCCGTGGCGGTGTACAACCATCTGGCCCAGACCTTTGGCGCCATCACGCCCCAGGCTGCCCAGAAGGGCATCGAGATTTACGCCGAGCACAGCGAGGATGCCAAGCTGCACCCGGGCAAGCACCCCAATATCGACCGCCTGATCCAGCTGGCGGCCGAGGGCAAGACCCTGCGGGCCAAGCACGTCTTCGCGGTGTAACTGTTGTAAAAATCAGCTTTTCGGAACGGCCCTGCGGGGCCGTTCTGCTTTGGGGGGAACGGCGTGCTTGCCCGGTATTGGCGTTGTTTGCGGGAGGCTTTCCCATCTTGCCGGGGACTGTGTCGGGGAATGGCCGTACCGGGCTTCCTGGCCCTATGCCATTGCCTTATGGTCGTATAATTCCGGGGTTCGTCGTACCGTCGGTGGCGACGCTGCCGCCGGCATTCCAACCACAACACGAGAGAGATGACATGAAGAAACTGCCCAAGCTGCTGCTCGCCCTTTCCGCCCTGGCCCTGGCTGCCAGTGCCTCCGCCCAGGTCAAGCCCGAGGACGCCATCAAGTACCGCAAGGCCGGCTACGCCTATATGTCCTGGAACATGGGCAAGATCAAGGAGAGCACCATCGACAATCCGGCGGCCTTCAACAAGGATCAGGTCCTGGCGGCTGCCCGTACCATTGCCGCCATTGCCAACTCTGGCATGGGCGCCCTTTACGTGCCCGGCTCCGACAAGGATGTGGGCAGCCAAAGACCCGGGTCAAGCCCGAGTTCTTCAAGGAAGGCGAAGAAGTGGGCAAGATTGCCCGGGCCTTCAACGCCGAAGCCAACAAGCTGGCCGAAGTGGCCGCTGGCGGCGATATCAACGCCATCAAGGTCCAGTTCGGCAAGACCGGTGAGACCTGCAAGTCCTGCCACGACAAGTATCGCGTCAAGGACTGACCGTTACTGCCGCACTGTCGACGTTGCCAAAGGCGGCGGGCAGGGCAAAGAAAAAGGCCGCCTTCGGGCGGCCTTTTTCATGGGGATGAGGCGGCTTGCTTTACCAGCTCGGCGTGGCCGGTGCGCTGGCGGGCGGCGGTGGAGGCGGTGCGATCCAGCTGCCGGAAGCGCCCCACACCGCCAGGGCGGCCAGGGCCAGGGCGGCGATGAGGGCCACCAGGCCGCCCCCCCGGGCAGGGGAGGGGGCGGTGGGTGTGCCGGAAGGCGTGGTGATGGCGGATGCGGCCGAATGCCCGGGCGGAATTTCCTTCCAGCCGGTGAGCATGGGTTTCACCAGATTGTCCTTCTTGATGCGCACGTAGAAGACGATGGCTGCCACATGCACCCCCGCCAGCAGGATGATCAGGCTGCCGATGCCTTCGTGCAGCTCGGTCAGGCTGTCGGAGAGATCCCGGCTGATGAGGTCCATCAGGGGGCCGCGGAAGGCAATGTCGTCGTTGGCAAAGAGGCCGCTGCCCACTTGCAGCAGCAACAGCCCCAGCAGGCCTAGCACCGAAAGGGCGCCCAGGGGGTTATGGCCCAGGCCCTGCCAGCGTCCTTGCAGATAGGCCTTGATGGCGCCGGGGGTCGGCAGAAACTGGCTGAAGCGGGCGTAGGTGGAGCCGGCCACGCCCCACACCAGGCGGAAGGCCAGCAGGCCGACGATGGCCAGGCCCAGCTTGCCGTGGACGAAGATGGCGTTGCCACCAAGCTGCCCGGTGATCACCGCGGCAGCCACCAGGCCGGCCAGGGACCAATGGAAGAGACGGGTGGGCAGGTCCCACACCTTGATGCGTTGGGGAGTCGTCATGGAGTTGTCTCTCCGCGAATAAGAAAACGGGCCGCCCGTTGCCGGGCGACCCGCTGGATTGTAGCGCCCCGGGGGTGCTGGGGCTGTTGCCAAGTGTAACGGTCTGGCTGCCCTTAGACGCAGGCGCCGTCGTCGCTGACGTTGGGGTCCTTGGCCTTGGGCACCTTGATGAACTGCTCCCGGGAGACGCCCAGCCACATCACCAGGGGGGAAGCCACCAGCACTGAAGAGTAGATGCCGAAGCAGATGCCAATGGTCAGGGCCATGGCGAAGTAATGCAGGGTCTCGCCCCCGAACACCAGCATCGACAGCACCATCATCTGGGTGGAGCCGTGGGTGATGATGGTGCGGGAGATGGTGCTGGTGATGGCGTGGTCCAGCACTTCCGGGGTGCTCATGCCGCGCACCTTGCGGAAGGTTTCCCGCACCCGGTCGAAGACCACCACGGATTCGTTTACCGAGTAGCCCAGCACGGCCAGTACCGCCGCCAGCACCGAGAGGGAAAACTCCCACTGGAAGAAGGCGAAGAAGCCCAGGATGATGATGACGTCGTGCAGGTTGGCGATGATGGCCGAGACCGAGAAGCGCCACTCGAAGCGGAACGCTAGGTAGATGACGATGCCAATGATCACCACCAGCAGCGCCATGGCGCCGTTCTCGGCCAGTTCCTTGCCTACCTGGGGGCCGACGAATTCGACCCGGCGCAGGGACGCGGAGCCGTCTTCGGCGGTCAGGGCGGCCATGACGCTTTCACCCAGCTTGGCGGTGTTCTGGTCGGACTTCAGGGGCAGTCGGATCAGCACGTCCTGGGAGGAGCCGAAGTTCTGCACCGAGTAGTCGGAAAAGCCCGACTTGCCCAGGGCGCCACGAATCTTCTCCAGGTCGGCGGCCTGCTGGTAATTCACCTCGATCAGGGTGCCGCCGGTGAATTCCACCGACAGGTGCAGGCCCCGGGTGGCGAGGAAGAACACGGCCAGCAGGAAGGTGAGCAACGAAATGACGTTGAACACCAGCGCATGGCGCATGAAGGGGATGTCTTTGCGGATCTTGAAAAATTCCATTTTTATCTTCCCTTCGGCTTACTTGCCGGCGTCCAGCTCAGGCTTCCAGACCTGGCCGATAGCCACCTTTTCCAGCTTCTTGTGGCGGCCGTAGATGAGATTGACCAGGGCCCGGGAAACCACCACGGAACTGAACATGGAGGTCAGGATGCCCAGGCAGTGCACCACGGCGAAGCCCCGGATGGGGCCGGAGCCGAAGGCCAGCAGGGCCACACCGGCGATCAGGGTGGTGACGTTGGAGTCCAGGATGGTGCCGAAGGCCCGCTCGTAGCCGGCCGCAATGGCCGCGTGGGGGCTGGCGCCGTTGCGCAGCTCTTCCCGTACCCGCTCATTGATCAGCACGTTGGCGTCAATGGCCATACCCAGGGTCAGGGCGATGGCGGCGATACCCGGCAGGGTCAGGGTGGCCTGCATCAGGGAGAGCAGGGCCACCAGGAAGAGCAGGTTGGCTGCCAGGGCCAGGGTGGAGATGAAGCCGAACATCAGGTAGTAGGCCATCATGAACACGGCAATGGCGATGAAGCCCCACAGGGTGGAGTGGAAGCCCTTGTTGATGTTCTCGGCGCCCAGGGAGGGGCCGATGGTCCGCTCTTCGACGATGTCCATGGGGGCCGCCAGGGAGCCGGCCCGCAGCAGCAGGGCGGTGTCATTGGCTTCCACGGTGCTCATCTTGCCGCTGATCTGCACCCGGCCGCCACCGATCTCGCTACGGATCACCGGAGCGGTGACCACTTCGCCCTTGCCCTTCTCGATGAGCAGGATGGCCATGCGCTTACCCACGCTTTCCCGGGTCACATCCTTGAAGATGCGGGCACCGGCGGCGTCCAGGGTGAGGTGCACGGCGGGTTCGTGGTTCTGGCTGTCGAAACCGGGCTGGGCGTCAGTGAGACGGTCACCGGTCAGTACTACCTGCTTCTTCACCAGCAGGGGCGAGCCGCCCCGTTCGCTGTAAAGCTCGGTGCCGAAGGGCACCTGGCCGGAGAGAGCCGCTTCCAGGGCGCCCGGGGTGTCGTCCACCATGCGGATTTCCAGGGTGGCGGTACGACCCAGGATGTCCTTGGCCTTGGCCGTATCCTGCACGCCGGGCAGTTGCACGACGATGCGGTCCAGGCCCTGCTGCTGGATCACCGGCTCGGCCACGCCCAGCTCGTTGATACGGTTATGCAGGGTGGTGATGTTCTGCTTCAGGGCGAAATCCTGGATACGCTTGATGGCCGTCGGCTTGAGGCTGCCGGAGAGCTTGAAGTCAGCGCCATCCATGGCTTCGGCGAAGGCCAGGTCGGGCTGGCTTTCCTCCAGGACCTGGCGGGCCTTGGCCCGGGTCTCGGCATCGCGGAACTTGATGGACACCACGTTGCCATCCCGGTTGATGCCGGCATGGCGCAGGTTCTTGTCCCGCAGCACGGTACGCAGATCGGCGGAGAGGGAGTCGAGGCGCTTGGTGATGGCGCCCACCATGTCTACCTGGAGCAGGAAGTGCACGCCGCCCCGCAGGTCCAGACCCAGGTACATGGGCAGGGCACCCAGGTTGGTCAGCCACTTGGGGGAGGAGGAGAGCAGGTTCAGGGCGACCACGTACTGGGCGTCCTGGGGATCCGGGTTGAAGGTCTTTTCCAGCAGGTCCTTGACCTTGAGCTGGGTGTCGGTGTCCTTGAAGCGGCTCTTGACGCCGTTGCTGTCGAGGAAGACGCCTTCGTGGGCGATGCCGGCGCCTTGCAGGGCGGCTTCGACGCGGGATAGCAACTGCGTGTCGGACTTCAGGGTGGCGCGGGCCGGGGAAACTTGTACGGCCGGGGCTTCACCGAAGAAATTGGGCAGGGTGTAGAGGAAACCGATCACCAGCGCGACAACGACGGTGATGTATTTCCAGAGCGGATAGCGGTTCATGGGCGGTTCCTGGGGGACCGAAAAAAGCGAAGGGCCGGACGAATCCGGCCCCGGGGAAGGGCTTACAGGGACTTCAGGGTTCCCTTGGGCAGCAGTACGCCAACGGCGGGCTTCTGCACCACGACTTCGGTGTTGGGCGCGATTTCGACGTGGATGTAGGCGTCGCCCACTTTGGCCACGCGGCCGACAATGCCGCCCTGGGTGATGACTTCGTCGCCCTTCTGCAGGGCATCCACCATGGCCTTGTGTTCCTTGGCCTTCTTCATCTGGGGCCGGATCATCAGGAACCACAGCACCACGAACATCAGGATGATGGGCAGGAACTGCATCAGACCCCCGGTGGGGTCGGCGGCCTGGCCTGCGGCGGCCTGGGCGTGAGCGGCGCTAATCAGCACGATTTCTTACTCCTTGATTGCTTCAAAAGTGAACGCGGCATTGTACCACCGAGCCATGGGGCGGACGCCCGGCACGGTCCCGACGGTTTACGCCGCACAGGCCCCACGGGCGCGGTCCCGATGGAAGCTCTCCATATGGGGTTGCAGTCGCCCTTCTTCAATAGCGGCGCGCAATTCAGCCATCAATACCTGGTAGTAGTGCAGGTTGTGGATGGTGTTGAGCATGGAGCCGAGGATTTCCCCGGCGCGGAACAGATGGTGCAGGTAGGCCCGGCTGAAATTGCGGCAGGTGTAGCAGTCGCAGGAAGGGTCCAGGGGGCCGGTGTCCTGGCGGTGGATGGCGTTCTTGATCTTGAGGTCGCCGTAGCGGGTGAACAGGTGGCCGTTGCGGGCGTTGCGGGTGGGCATGACGCAGTCGAACATGTCGATGCCCTGGCTCACCGCATGCACCAGGTCTTCCGGCGTGCCCACGCCCATCAGGTAGCGGGGCTTGTGGCTGGGCAGCTTGGGGGCGGTGTGGGCCAGGATGCGGGCCATGTCTTCCTTGGGTTCGCCGACGGAAAGGCCGCCGATGGCCATGCCGTCGAAGCCCATGGCGTCGAGGCCGGCCAGGGATTCGTTGCGTAATTCTTCGTACATGCCGCCCTGGACGATGCCGAAGAGGGCGTTGCCGTTGCCCAGGCGGCGGTGCTCGTCGATGGAGCGCTGGGCCCAGCGCAGGGAGAGGCGCATGGACTTGGCCGCCTCGTCCAAAGTGGCCGGGTAGGGTGTGCATTCATCGAAGATCATGACGATGTCCGAGTTCAGCGTGTGCTGAATGCGCATGGACTCTTCCGGCGTCAGGAACAGCTTGGCGCCGTCGATGGGGGAGGAGAACTTCACCCCCTCTTCGGTGATCTTGCGCAGGGCGCCCAGGGAGAAGACCTGGAAGCCACCGGAATCGGTGAGGATGGGCTTGTCCCAGCCCATGAAGTCGTGCAGGCCGCCGTGGGCCTTGACGACTTCCAGACCCGGGCGCAGCCACAGGTGGAAGGTGTTGCCGAGGCAGATCTGGGCGCCGATGTCGTGCAGGGACTGGGGCGTCATGGCCTTGACCGTGCCGTACGTGCCCACCGGCATGAACACCGGGGTCTGCACCACGCCGTGGGCCAGGGTCAGGGTGCCGCGACGGGCCTGGCCGTCGGTCTTGAGAAGTTCGAACTGCATGGACGTATTCCTAAAAGCGTTTTTGCCACAGAGGACACAGAGATCACAGAGTAAAACCGGCTGCCGCCATTTGCGGCAGGGGATGGGTCTGGTCCTTCTCTCTGTGCTCTCTGTGTCCTCTGTGGCTTATTGAATCAATGTTCTTCCCGCTCCAGCAGCATGGCGTCGCCGTAGCTGAAGAAGCGGTATTTTTCTGCCACTGCGTGGGCGTAGGCTGCGCGGATGGCGTCCATGCCGGCGAAGGCGGAAACCAGCATCAGCAGGGTGGAGCGGGGCAGGTGGAAATTGGTGACGAGCCGATCCACCACCTGGAAGCGGTAGCCGGGGGTGATGAAAATGTCGGTCTCGCCGGCCCCAACTCGCACCAGGCCATCGCCGCAGGCCGCCGATTCCAGCGTGCGCAGGGAGGTGGTGCCCACCGCCACCACCTTGCCGCCCCGTTCCCGGGTCTCGCGGATGGCGTCTGCCGTGGCCTGGGGCACTTCGTAGCGTTCGCTGTGCATCTTGTGGTCGGCCACCAAATCCACCCGCACCGGCTGGTAGGTGCCGGCGCCCACGTGCAGGGTCACCGCCGCCTGACGTACCTCCTGGGCCGCCAGGGTGGCCAGCAGTGTTTCGTCGAAATGCAGGCCTGCGGTGGGGGCGGCCACCGCCCCCGGGTTCTTGGCATAGACGGTCTGGTAGCGGGATTCGTCCTCGGCCTCGGCGCCGTGTTCAATGTAGGGCGGCAGGGGCAGGCGGCCGTGGCGCTCGGCCAGGTCCCACAGATTGCCGTCACCTTCCACTTCCAGGGCGAAGAACTCGTTGTGGCGGCCGGTGCATACCAGGGTAAAGGCCTCTTCCAGGATGAGGCGGGTGCCCGGCTTGGGCGACTTGCTGGCACGTACCTGGGCCAGAGCGTGGCGCTCGTCCACGATGCGTTCCAGCAGCACCTCGATCTGGCCGCCGGATTCCTTCTGGCCGAAGAAACGGGCCTTGATCACCCGGGTGTCGTTGAACACCAGCAGGTCGCCGGGCTGTAGCAGGCCGGGCAGGTCGGTGAAGCGCCGATCCGTCAGCCGGGGGCCGTCCACGTGCAGCAGGCGGCTGGCGGTGCGTTCGGATGCCGGGTGCTGGGCGATCAGCTCCGGCGGCAGGAGGAAGTCGAATTGGTCGACGGTGAGGCTCATGGTCTTGCGTAATCTCAATCGGGCTGGCGGTAGGGCCAGTGTGTTGGTTGCGGCGGCAATGGTGCGGGTAACGTCGGTGGCGGACGGTCAGGCAAAAACAAAGGCCGGTGACAAAGGCCGGTGCGGCGCTTGTGGGGGCGGAATGAATCGGTGATAATGCGCCCCTCGATTTGTAGCGCCCGTCCGCCTGTTCTGGCCGGACACCCATGCCGGGATGGCGGAATCGGTAGACGCAGCGGATTCAAAATCCGCCGCCGCAAGGTGTGAGGGTTCGAGTCCCTCTCCCGGCACCACGGTAATTCTTCCTCGTTTCTCGTCTTTCCCCGTCGCTTTTCCTGTTTCGCTTCAGCATCTGTCCGGTGCCGTTCGCGGCGCCTGTTTTCGCTTGTGCGCCACTGCTTGCAGCGGTTTGCCGAGTTTTCCTGACCTTCCCGTTTCCAGGAGGACTCAGGAAAAGGCGGGATTGTCTCACAGGAGCCATGCCGGCCCCTAGCGCCTGCCTTCCCTCCCGCGCTTCCGTCCACTCCGGCCCTGGCGCTTGCCGCAGCTGGCCCGGCCAGCGGCGGAAAAGCCGCGGCCGGTGTGGCAAAGGACCTGTCACCCGATCCAACTGAGGCCGCCAGTACCCTGCTGCCGGCTCGGTGCCACGCCGCCTGGCGGCCTCATCTTGCTTTCGCCGGAAGGTCTGGCGGCCGCTCTTTTTGACCTGGCGGATACCCAAGTGGCGCCCTGCGCCGGTACACTGCCGCCGTCCCGCCCATCCATTGCATTGTCTTGCCATGTCCGTTGCTGCCATTCCCCTTCCTTCCCGACGCCAAGCCTGGTGGCAGGCCCTGCGGCCCCGTACCCTGCCCGTGGCTGCCGCGCCCGTTCTGGCGACCTGTGCCCTGGCCTGGTCGGAGAGTGGCCGGCTGCACTGGTTGGCCGCCCTGGTCACCCTGGTGGCGGCCTTGCTTATCCAGATCGGCACCAATCTGCTCAACGACGTGGGGGATTTCGAACGCGGCACCGATACGCCGGACCGCCTGGGCCCGGCCCGGGCCACGGCTATGGGCTGGCTCAGCCCCGGTCAGGTGAAACGAGCGGGTTTCTCCGCCCTGGCCGGCGCCTTCCTGCTGGGGACCTATCTCGTCTGGCTGGGGGGCTGGCCCATCGTCCTGCTCGGCTTGGCCTCCCTGTTTTGCGGCTGGGCCTATACCGGTGGGCCCAGGCCCATTGCCTATGGGCCTCTGGGGGAAGTCTTCGTCTGGGCCTTTTTCGGCCTGGGGGCGGTGCTGGGCACCTACTACCTGCAAACCGGCGGCGTCAGCCGGGCAGCCTGGGCCCTGGCCCACATGCTGGGCCTGTTTGCGGCGGCGGTGATCGTCGTGAATAACACCCGGGACCGGGCGGGGGATGCCCGGGCGGGCAAGCGGACCCTGGCGGTGCGCTTGGGCCTGACGGCTTGTCGGGTGGAATATGGCCTGCTGATGCTGCTGCCCTTCGTGCTGCTGGGCTGGCTGGCGGCGGCGGGGCACCATCTGGCGGCGGGATTGCCGCTGCTGGCCTTGCCGCCGGCCTTGATGCTGGTGGTGCGTTTTGCCCGGCTGGCGCCGGGCCGGGAACACAACCGTCTGCTGGCACAAACGGCCCAGTTGCAGCTTTTCTTTTCCTGTCTGCTGCTCCTGGGCTGCCTGTTTGCGCCGCTGCGCTGATGGCCCGGCGAGGCCTGCCTTGAGCGCTTGCCTTAAGCAGCCTTAGCCAAGCTGGGATGCGGCTTCCGGCTCGAACCAGTGGAGCCGGGACTGTAGCTCCAGCACGCCGCCGACGAAGATCAGGGCCGGCGTGGTGATGCCCGCTTCCTGTACTTTCCCTTCCAGGGTGGCCAGATCGGCCACCACCACCCGCTGCTGCCGGGTCGTGCCCTGCTGCACCACGCCAGCCGGCGTGGTGGGCGGCAGGCCGTGGGCGATCATCTGGCGGCTGATTTCACCTAGTCCGCCGATACCCATGTAGAACACCACGGTCTGTTTGGGCCGGGCCAGAGCCTGCCAGTCCAGATTGACCGTGCCATCCTTCAGGTGGCCGGTGGCGAAGACCAGCACCTGGGCGTGGTCCCGGTGGGTGAGGGGGAAACCGGCGTAGGCGGCGCAGCCGGCGGCGGCAGTGACCCCGGGGACCACCTCGAAGGGCACGCCATGACGGGCCAGGATTTCCAGCTCCTCGCCGCCGCGGCCGAAAATGAAGGGGTCGCCGCCCTTGAGGCGGACGACGCGCCGGTACTTCTGGGCCAGTTTGACCAGGAGATAGTTGATTTCGTCCTGGGGCAGGGTGTGCTTGGAGGCTTCCTTGCCGGCGTAGATGATCTCGGCGCCGGGCTTGGCCAGGTCCAGGATGCCGTCGCCGATGAGATGGTCATAAACCAGGACATCCGCCTCGCCGATGAGGCGGGCCGCCCTCAGGGTCAGCAGATCGGGGTCGCCGGGGCCGCCGCCAACCAGATAGACGGTGCCGGGCAGGGCAGAGGGATTGCGGTTCGGATCGGGCATGAGCATTCGATTTTTCTCGTTAGGCTGCGGAGCATAGCCGGGGATGGGGATGGGCTTCAACCTCAAATCCGGCCTCAGGAGCTACAGGCCCCACTCTAGTGAATAACCCTACTTTTTGAAGTTGATTCGCATCAAGGATTTGGCCATGTCGTGAGCGCAATCTCCTGCCATCCCCTGAGCAATGAGGGGGTACTGGTTTGCTGATAATTCCTATTGAGGAGAGGAAAGCATGAAAAAGGGAGTTAGTGCCTTTATCTTTACGGCCCTCGCGGCCGCCATGGGTTCCGTATTCGCTGCTCCGGCCGCGAATCAGGGCCTGGACAAGGATGCCAAAGAGGCATCCGCCAAGATCTACTTCGAGCGTTGTGCCGGTTGCCACGGCATGCTGCGTAAGGGTGCCACCGGTAAGAATCTGGAACCGGCCAACACCCAGAAGCTCGGCCAGGCTCGCCTGGAAAAGATCCTGACCTACGGTACCGAAGGCGGCATGCCCAACTTCGATGACATCCTGTCCAAGGATGAAATCAAGAACATGGCCACCTACATCCAGCAACAGCCTGACGTTCCGCCCGAGTGGGGCATGAAGGAAATGAAGGCCAACTGGAAGGTGCACGTACCGGTGGCCCAGCGTCCCACCAAGCAGATGAACAACATCAATCTGCAGAACGTTTTCTCCACCACCCTGCGTGACTCCGGTGAAGTGGCCCTGATCGACGGCGACACCAAGAAGATCTGGGGCATCGTCAAGACCGGCTACGCTGTGCACATTTCCCGCACCTCCGCCTCCGGTCGCTATGTGTACGTGGTTGGCCGTGACGGCCGTCTCGACCTGATCGACATGTGGTTCGAGAAGCCCACCATCGTCGCCACCCTGAAGGCTGGCCTGGAAGCCCGTTCCGTTGATACCTCCAAGTTCAAGGGCTGGGAAGACAAGTACGCCATCGTTGGTTCCTACTGGCCGCCCCAGTACACCATTCTCGACGGCATGACCCTGGAGCCCCTGAAGAACGTCTCCACCCGCGGTATCACCGTGGATGGCGAGTATCACCAGGAGCCCCGCGTGGCCTCCATCGTTTCCTCCCTGATCAAGCCCGAGTGGGTGGTGACGGTGAAGGAATCCGGCCTGGTCAAGCTGGTGGATTACTCCGACGTGAAGAACCTGAAGGAAACCACCATCGAAACCGCCAAGTTCCTGCATGACGGCGGTTGGGATGCCACCAAGCGTTACTTCCTGGTTGCCGCTAACGCCTCCAACAAGGTGGTGGTCGTCGATACCAAGGAAGGCAAGCTGGCTGCCCTGGTGGATACCAAGCCGAAGCCCCACCCCGGCCGTGGCGCCAACTTCGTGCATCCGAAGTTCGGTCCCGTGTGGTCCACTTCCCACCTGGGTTCCGATGTCATCAGCCTGATCGGTACCGATCCGGACAAGCATCCCCAGTTCGCCTGGAAGGTTGTCGCCGAGCTGAAGAACCACGGTTCCGGTTCCCTGTTCGTCAAGACCCACCCGAACTCCAACAACCTGTGGGCCGATGCGCCGCTGATGCCGGAAAAGGATGCTGCCGAATCCGTTACCGTGTATAGCATCGACCAACTGGGTAACGCAGATGCCAAGCCTGAGGTGATCAACGTCGCCAAGATGGCCGGCCTGCCGGAAACCAAGGGTGTGAAGCGCGTGGTGCAGGCCGAGTACAACGAGAAGGGTGATGAAGTCTGGTTCTCTGTTTGGACCGGTAACAAGACCGAACCTTCCGCTGTCGTGGTGCTGGATGACAAGACCCGCAAGTTCAAGAGCGTGATCAAGGATCCCAAGCTGGTTACGCCCACGGGCAAGTTCAACATCCACAACACCCAGCACGACGTGTACTAAGCAAATCGCTGCTGTTGTTGTCTAATGAACCGGGGGCCTAAGGCCCCCGGTTTTTTATTGGCCGAAGGAGACAGACATGTTCCGTTCATTGATTTCCCCCGCAGGATGCCTGCTGGCCGCCACCTTGCTCGGTACT
Organism: Azospira sp. I13; assembly: GCF_003112695.1. GTDB lineage: Bacteria > Pseudomonadota > Gammaproteobacteria > Burkholderiales > Rhodocyclaceae > Azospira. The sequence continues at coordinate 166,301 of NZ_BFBP01000002.1, read as the reverse complement.
CTGCTTTCCCCCGCCCGGGCAGGGGAGGGTGTTCCCCAGTCGATGCTGGACCTGGCCGAACGCAGCCGTTGCCTGACCTGCCATGAGGTGGATGAGAAGGTGCGGGGTCCCGCCTGGCGCGATGTGGCCAAGCGCTACCGCGGCGATGCCGCTGCCGAAGCCCGCCTGCTGGTGAAGGTGCGGGAAGGTGGTAGTGGCGTCTGGGGCGACGACTTCATGTCCCCCAACAAGCGGGTCAGCGACGAAGACCTGCAAACCCTGGTGCGCTGGATTCTTTCCCTGCCCTGAATCCGCTATTACCCATTTCTCCTGGGAAAGCCTCCCGGCGCCGGCGTGGCTAGTGCCTCCGGCTACCCCTGGCATAGATCTGCCAGGCAGGGCTTTTTGCGGTTTCTAACACCGTTTTTTCCCGCCCCCGCCTGATGTTTCTCCTGGGGAGGGGACGGCAGGGATTTCTTGTACTTTTCCCTGCTTCGCCCCATCCCCCCGGATGGCCTCTTTGTCATTTCCCTTCCCTGGCCCCGGGGCCGCGCCGGGATTTGATTTTCATCAGGTGCTGCGACATTCAGTCGCATTCCGGCAAAGCCCTTACTTGCCTAGAATCCGTCACGAATTCAGATCAATTGAAGCAGTTACGGATTAGAGGCGACTTATGCAGCATTTTCCCGGACGGACCCGGTGGTGGATGATGGCAGTGCTGGCCGCTGGCCTGCAGGCCGCCGCCCAGGCTGAAGAGAGCGCCATGCTGCGCGAAGTGGCGGTGCAGAGCGGCCGTTCCAGTGTGGTGGACGGCAATCCTTCCGCCAGTGCCCAGGTCACCGCCGAAGACATGCGCGACATCAACGTCACCAATGTGGAAGATGCCCTGCGCTACGTACCCAGCCTGCACGTGCGCAAGCGCTACATCGGCGACCGCAACAGCATTGTCGCCAGCCGTACCTCCGGCACTCAGCAGAGCGCCCGTTCCCTGGTCTATGCCGACGGTTTGCTGCTCTCCAACCTGCTGGGCAACAGCTTTGCCTACCCGCCCCGCTGGAACATGGTGGGGGCCGAAGAAGTGGAAAGCATCGACGTGCTCTACGGCTCCTTCTCCGCCCTGCTGCCCGGCAATGCCGCTGGCGCCACGGTGCTCATGACCACCCGCCAGCCCCAGCAATTCGAGGCCCATGCCCGGGCCCAGGTCTTTACCCAGCACTATTCCCTCTACGGCACCGATGCCAGCTTCGGCGGGCATCAGGAACAGGCCTTTCTTGGCGGCCGGGAAGGGGCCTTGTCCTGGTCCCTCATGCTCAATCACCTGGACAGCAAGAGCCAGCCCATGAGTTTTGCCACCGCCGCCAGCAAGGGCGCTGCCCTGGGCGGCGATGCCGTGGTGTCCTCCGGCTTCTATCGGGACAAGGACCCGGCAGGCAAGGATCGGGTGATCCTCGGCGCCACCAGTATCGACCGCAACTTCCAGGACATCGCCAAGCTCCGCGTGGCCTACGACTTTAGCCGGGATACCCGGGCCGCCGTGACCCTGGCCCAATGGCGCAACGATTCCTACAGCAACAGCCAGACCTACCTGCGCGGTGCTGCCGGCAACGAAATCTGGTCCAGCGCCAGCGGCAATGTGAATATCGACGGGCGGCGCTACGGCCTGGCCGCCTCTGCCTTTGCCCCCTCCGACCGCAATGAGGAAAACCGCCTGCTCGGCCTGACCCTGGAGAGCCGGCTGAATGCCCAATGGCGGCTGGAAACGGCCGTTTCCAAATACGACACCCTGCGGGATGTCACCCGGGCGCCTACTGTCACCCGCCCCGCCGCCGATGCGGGCGGTGCCGGCAACATCACCTTTGCCGATGGCACCGGCTGGCAAAACCTGGATCTGCGGGCCGTCTGGACGCCCGCCGGCAGCGGCCACAAGGTCACCTTTGGCTATCACTACGACGAATACACCCTGCGCAGCCTTCGCTACGGTGCCGCCAACTGGCGTCGGGACGGCAGTGTCGGCGCCATGAACAACCTCAGCGAAGGTAAAACCCGCACCGATGCCTTCTACGTTCAGGACGCCTGGAAACTGGCCCCCCGCTGGGAACTGACCCTGGGCCTGCGCCACGAAAACTGGCAGGCCTACGATGGCCGCATCTTCACCACCACCCTGGGTGACAACCGCTTTGCCAGCCGCAACCAGGGCTTCACCTCGCCCAAGGCCTCCCTAGCCTGGCAGGCCACCCCGGACTGGCTGCTGCGGCTCTCCCTGGCCCAGGCTTACCGGATGCCCACGGTCAGTGAGCTGTTCCAGACCGAGAGCCGGGGCAACGCCACGGCCATCAGCGATCCCAACCTGAAGCCGGAACACGTCTTCTACAAGGATCTCACCGCCGAAGGCAGCGCCCTGGGCGGCAACCTGCGGGTCTCCCTGTTCGAGGAAGTGGTGCGGGACGCCCTCTACAGCCAGACCGACATCAATCTGGTGACCAGCAACCAGAACGTGGACAAAGTGCGGGCCCGGGGCTTCGAAACCGCCTATCAAGCCAAGAACGTCGGCCTGGCCGGCCTGGACCTGGGGGGCAGTCTGACCTACACGGATGCCAAGATTCTCGAGAACCACCGCCTGCCTGCCAGCCAGGGCCGGGTCATGCCGCGCATTCCCGACTGGCGCCTGAGCCTCTTCGCCGCCTATCGCATCGATGAGCGCTGGACCGCCTCCGCCGGCCTCAAGTACAGTGGCCGCCAGTTCAATACCCTGGATAATTCCGATACGCACCAGGACACCTTCGGCGGCACCAGCAAGTACACCACCCTGGATACCCGGCTGAGCTACCGCTTCCACAAACTCATGTCCGCCTCCATCGGCATCGACAACCTGACCAACGAGAAGTACTACGTCTTCCACCCCTATCCCCAGCGCACGGTCCATGCCGAACTGCGCATGGATTACTGAGATGCCGATGAAGCTCCCGGCACTCCTGCTCCTCAGTCTTGGCCTGGCCCTGCTGCCGGCGGCCCGGGCCCATGAGGGTCATGGCGAAGCCGCTCCCCGCCCCATGGCTGCCGCCACGCCGACGGCCAAGCCCAGCCTGGCGATCGGTGCGGATATGGATGCCCAGGGCGGCCTCTGGGTGGCCCGGGTGGAGGCCGGCTGGATCAAGGTCAGCGTCTCGCGGGATGGCGGCCGCAGCTTTTCCGCACCAGTCACCGTCAATCGGGAAGTCGAAAACATCTACGCCGACGGCGAGAACCGCCCCAAGCTGCGGGTGTTGGCCGATGGCACTGTTTATGTCAGTTACACCCGGGCGCTGGCCAAGCCCTATTCCGGCATGATCCGTTTTGCCGTATCGCGGGATGGCGGACGTAGTTTTTCCGCCCCGGTGGATGTGAACGACGATGGCGAGGGCAGCCACCGCTTCGATGCCCTGCTGGCGGACGAGCACGGCACCGTCGTGCTGGCCTGGCTCGACAAGCGGGAAGGCGCTGCCGCCGCCAAGGGTGGCAAGACCTACGCCGGATCGGCCGTCTATTACGCCCTTTCCCAGGACGGCGGCCGTACCTTTGCTGCCAACCGCAAGCTGGCCGACCACTCCTGCGATTGCTGCCGCATCGGTCTGGCCTGGGATCGGGATGGCACCCCCCTGGCCCTCTGGCGCCAGATCTTCGGCCGCAACACCCGCGATTTCGCCCTGGCCCGCCTGCCTCTGGCGCCGGACCAGGCCCCCGAGGCGCCCCAGCGGGCCAGCGACGACAACTGGGCCATTGACGCCTGCCCCCACCACGGCGGGGATCTGGCCGTCGATGCCCGGGGGCGTTACCACCTGCTCTGGTTCACCCTCGGCAGCACCCGCCAGGGCCTGTTCTATCGCCATAGCGACGACGGTGGCCGCAGTTTTTCCGCACCTGTACCGGTGGGCGACCCGGAGCGCCAGGCCGGGCATCCAGCCCTGCTACTCGACGGCAAGCGAATCCGCATCGTCTGGCGCGACTTTGCCGGCAACCGCTTTCGCCTGCTGGCCATGACCTCCAATGATGGCGGCGACCACTGGCAGCCGGCCCGGGTGCTGAGTGAAGCGGTTGGCCCGGCCGACTATCCCCGCCCCCTGATGACCTCCCGGGGTGGCCTGGTGCTGTGGCATACCGCCCAGGGTCTGCAAGTGCTGCCCCTGGATAGCGGGGAGGCCCCCTGATGGCCCGCTTCGGATGGCTGCTTTACCTCCTGTTGGCCAGCACGCTCCATGCTGCCCCCGGCACCCGGGATGGCAAGGGCAGTGGGGCGGAAATGGTGCGCCCCTTTGTTGCCGGCAGCCTGGCCCGGATGGTTGCCGACCGGGCCGGCAAGCCTTTCATTCTCGGTTTCTGGTCTCTGGACTGTGTCCATTGCGGCGAGGAGATGAAGCGCCTGAAGGCCCTCAAGCAGCGCTACCCCGGTCTGGATCTGGTGCTGGTTTCCACCGACGGCGAGGTTGAGCCTTCCGCTTTGGCAGCCCACCTGCAGGCTGCCGGCCTGGGTCGGACCGAACAATGGGTGTTCGCCGACCCCATCCCCGAGCGCCTGCGGCAGGAAATCGACAAGCGCTGGTACGGCGAACTGCCCCGCACCTATCTTTATGGGCGTGACGGTCAGGTGAGCGCTGTCTCCGGCCTGCTCAACGACGACGTCTTGGCGCCCTGGCTGAAACGGAATCTCACCCGATGACTGTGCTTTCCCAGTCCCTTTCTCAAGTACCGCTGCCGCTTGCCGGGCCAGCCGAGCCCTGGCCAAGTCTTTCCCGGGGGCGGCGCCAGCTGGTGCTGCTGGCCGTGCTGGCGCTGCATGGCGGGCTGTTGGCCTTTGCCCTGAGCCCCCCCCCGCCGGTGACCACCACCATGGTGCCGGCCCCGGTGACCGTGCGCCTCATCGAGGCCCGGCCGGCGGAGCAGCCCCGGGTGGTGCCGCCCACGCCGCAGCCCACTCCGCCCAAGCCGGTCAAGCACGAGCCCCGGCCGGTGCCGGTTGCCTCTCCGACTCCCCGGGCTGCTGCGCCGGTCCTGGCGGCAGCCCCCAGTGCCGCCGCCAGCAGCGATTTTGCCGTGGCCGAAGCGCCCCGGCCGGCGCCGGTGGCGGCACCGGTCGCCCATACCCCGGCCCGTTTCGACGCGGACTACCTGCACAACCCGAAGCCCGTCTATCCGCCCCTTTCCCGTCGTCTGGGCGAGGAGGGCAAGGTGCTGCTGAAGGTCCGGGTGACAGCCCAGGGCACGGCGGAGCAGGTGGATATTCAAACCGGCAGCGGTTACGCACGGCTTGATGCCGCCGCCCGGGATGCCGTACTGCGCTGGCGTTTCGTGCCGGCCCGCCGGGGCGATGAGCCGGTGGCCGCCAGCGTCATCGTGCCCATCACTTTTGCCCTCGACGGCTGATTCAGATTTTTCAAGGAGTTCCCATGAACACCCAACTCGGTCTTTCCCATTTCTGGGCCCAGGGCGATGGCGTTTCCCACACCGTGGCCCTGCTGCTGCTTTTCCTCTCGGTGGCGAGCTGGTGCGTCATTGCCGGCAAGTTTCTCGCCCACTGGCGGGCCTCCCGGACCCAGGCCCGGGCCCTGGCGGCCTTCTGGAGTGCCGATTCCCTGCCTGAAGCCCTGGAGGCCATCCGTTTGGAGGACAAGAGCGGCATCCTCACCAGCCTGGCCCTCTCCGGCGCCCACGCTGCCCAGGCCCATGAGCAGCACGCCGCCCGGGGTATCGGCGCCGGGGTCAACGCCAGCGAATTCGTTACCCGCTGCCTGCGCCAGAGCATCGTCACCTCCCAGGCCCGTATCGAGCAGGGTCTGACCTTCCTGGCCTCCGTTGGCTCCACCGCCCCATTTATTGGCCTCTTCGGCACGGTGTGGGGGATTTACCACGCCCTGGTGGGCCTTTCCGGTTCCTCCCAGGTGGTGCTGGATAAGGTGGCCGGCCCCGTCGGTGAGGCGCTGATCATGACTGCCGCCGGCCTCTTCGTCGCCATTCCGGCCGTGCTGGCCTACAACGCCTTCACCCGGGCCAACCGGCTGGTGCTGGCCCAGATGGATGGCTTTGCCCATGACTTGCACGCCTACCTGACCACCGGCGTCCGCCTTTCCAGCACCGGGCCGGTGAGCGCCCTGGTGCGGGCCGCCTGAGGAGCGCCCCATGGCATTCGGTTCCTTCAACGAAGGGGGCAGCACCCAGCCCATGGCGGAGATCAACACTACGCCGCTGGTGGATGTGATGCTGGTGCTCCTGGTCATTTTCATCATCACCGCCCCCCTGCTCAACCAGGCGGTGCCGGTGGATCTGCCCAAGGTCAGCGCCAGCCCGGTGGAAGACAAGCCCCAGGTGATCCAGCTGGCCCTGGACGGGGAAAACCGGGTTTTCCTCAATGGTGAGGCCATCCATGGGGAAGTGCTGGCCCAGCGCCTGGAAAGCCTGGCCTCCCCGGCAGCGGAGCTGCACTTCCGTGCTGACCGGGGCACCCGCTACGAGAAGGTGGCGGAGGTCATGGCCACGGCCCAGCGAGTTGGCCTGGTGAAGATCGCCTTCGTTACCGAGGCGCCGCCCCGCTGATTGACTGGCTGACCCATCTGCGGTCAATTCTTACTTGAACTCCCGGGATTTATTTCCCACTATGAAAGTTGAGGGGAAACTTTCCGGGAGGCTGCCATGAATCTGCAAAGCCTGGCCAAGGCCGTTGAGTTGCGTTTTGCCTGTTCCTGCGAGGTGGTCGCCCGGGAGTTGCGCTCCTATCGCGGGCGCAGTGTCCTCTCCATCCATTACGACACCCCCTGGGTGCCCCATACTTGGGAAGATTTCGTCCGCTACGACGACCAGACCCGGGCCAATATCCTCGAATTCCTGCGTTTTGAACTGGGTGTCTCGGAGGCCGTGGAAGTGGTCATCGAACATGTCGCCCGCGCCCTGCGGGTGCGCTGGATGCCGGTGGGCGCCTGTGGCGTGATGCAGGTGCCGGACCCGCCCCTGTATTTCGAACGTACCCATCAGCTGGATAAATACCGCACCGACGAACATATCTTCGGCCGCAAGCTACCCCATTTCTAAGGCGCGGGCAGGGCTGCTCTGCTGTAGTGCCCAGCCACCAATGAGAAGGGGCGCCCGCAGGCGCCCCTTCTCATTGGTGGCAAAAGCCGGGAATCAATGCATCAGTGCTTCATGGCCCCGTGGCCCTGGTGCCCCATGTCTTCCGGCTTGGCGGCCTGGACCTGGATCTTGCGCACCGGGGCTTCGATCTTGGTGCTGGAGCCATCGTCCAGCTTCAGGGTGATGGGCACCACGTCGCCTTCCTTGAGGTCCTGCTTCAGGCCGATGAGCATGACGTGCAGGCTGCCGGGTTTCAGTACGGCCTCGCCCTTGGCTTTGATGTCGATGTCCGGCACCGGGCGCATGCGCATGACGCCGTTGTCGTTGATGTGGTTGTGCAGCTCCACCACCTTGGAAACGGGGCTTTCGGCCTTCACCACCTTGCGGTCGGCGTTGGAAACGTTCTTGATGACCATGAAGGCGCCGGTGTTGGGGGTGCCGGTGGGAACCAGGCGCACATGGGGGTCTTCCACCTTGATGGCCTCGTCGGCGAAGGCCGGCAGGGTGACCAGGGCAGCACAGGCCAGGGCGGCGGTGAGCAGGCGGGTGGGCAGTTTCATGAGGTTCTCCTCTGTTGGATGTTCGGAAAAGAAATCAACGGGCGGGTGGCAGCAACTTGCGCAGGGCAGCGGCCATGGCTTCCGGCGTGCTGCCGTGGGGCAGGGAAGCGGCCAGGCGGCCGTCCGGGGCGATGAGGTACACGAAGGAGGAGTGGTCCACCACATAGCCGCCTTCGGATTTGATGTCCTGCCGGGCATAGCTGGCGCCGTAGGCCCCGGCAACGGCGGCGACTTCGGCCGGGCTGCCGGTGGCGCCAATCATGCGGGGGTGGAAGAAGGCAGCGTATTCCTTGAGCCGGGGCAGGGCATCCCGCTCCGGGTCTACCGAGATGAACAAGGGTTGGACCTGGGCCAGTTCTGCCGGGGTGAGCAGGGCCAGTGCCTCGCCCAGGGCCGCCAGGGAGGTGGGGCAAACATCCGGGCAGTAGGTGTAGCCGAAATAGAGGGCGATGACCTTGCCACGGTAGCTTTGGCTGGCAAGGGGGCCGTCGGCGGTTTGCAGGGTGAAGTCGCCGCCCTTGGGCGGAGCCGCCAGGGTCAGACCGCCAGGGGCGGACGGTGCCTCCCGGCCGCAGCCGGCAAAGGCGAAGGCAGCCAGGACGGCAATGAGGAGGAGGGAGGTCCGCAAAAGGGCCGGGGTGCGGTGATGGGCAGTCATGGTCGAATCAGTGGGCATCCGGCGCGCCGGAAGAGAAGCGGAAGGGTACGGCAATGCTGCGGCCGCCGCTTTCCACCAACACGGTGGCCTGCCAGGTCATGGTGCCGGTAATGCAGACGGGCAGGTTGCCCTGGCCGGTGAAGCGGCCGGGGGCATTGCCCGGGCTGAGCACGGGGCGGTTGAAGCCCATTTTCATGTCGATGCCGGTGAAGTCCACTTCCACCTTGCGCGCTTCGATTCCAGAGATACGGGCCTCCAGGGTCAGGGGCTTGAGGGCCGGTACCGGGTGAGGGCTGATGCTGAATTCCAGGCTGCCACCGCCAGGAATGTCTGTACGACAAGGGCCGGCGTTCAGGTCACAGTCGGCGAGAGGGGCGGCTACATCACTCTGGGGCGTCAGCAGGGGGGCCAGGGTATAGCCGAGCCCGCCCAGGGCGATGACAGCAGCGAGAATGGCCAGGTCGTACAGAATCTTTTTCGACATGCGTGGGTTCGGAGGCGGGAGCGGAAGTTGGGATAAGTGGGGCGACGTGCGGAACTTGGCGGCGGTATGGCAAAAAAACGACCGTACGGCCCCTGCGGGGGAGCGCCGATGCGGCTGAAACCAACCGCCATGCAGCTTGAATCCTGACACGGCGAGCGGAAGTCCGCTACCGGCGCGGCTCATGGCTGAATTCTCGGTCCCCGGCCATTTTCCCAATTTAACCTGCATCAAAGTTTAGAACGGGGGGAGCGCCGATGATGTGCGACATATTGCCGCAGTGCGGGTGCGCACCCCATGGCGCCTTGGGTAATAGCAGAGAAATTTCCTTTATTTATCAACGGGAGAGTCAAAAATGAAGACTCGTATGAAGCAGACCGTTGCCATGCTGGTTGCAGCAGGCGTCGGTTTCGCGGCAGCGGGGGCTGCCACGGCAGCAGAGTCCCTGCAGGACGTGATGAAACGTCGCAGCCTGTCCCAGCAGGACCTGCTGGCAGCGGCCAAGACCTACGTTCCCACCGGTAAGCGTGATGAATTCGTCGCCTTCTCCTCCGGCGGTCAGTCCGGCCAGGTGATCGTGTATGGCATTCCGTCCATGCGCATCCTCAAGTACATCGGCGTGTTCACCCCCGAACCCTGGCAGGGCTACGGCTACGACGAGAACTCCAAGGCCGTGCTGAACCAGGGCATGATCGACGGCAAGCAGATCACCTGGGGCGACACCCACCACCCGGCCATCTCTGAAACCGATGGCAAGTACGACGGCCAGTTCCTCTTCATCAACGACAAGGCCAATCCCCGTCTGGCGGTGATCGACCTGCGCGATTTCGAGACCAAGCAGATCGTGGTCAACCCGATCTTCAAGTCCGAACACGGCGGCGCCTTCGTCACCCCGAACACCGACTACGTCATCGAGGCTGCCCAGTACGCTTCCCCGCTGGAAAACAAGAAGTTCTACCCCCTCGAAGAGTTCAACGAGAAGTACCGCGGCGGCGTCACCTACTGGAAGTTTGACCGCAAGGAAGGCCGCATCGATCCGAAGCAGTCCTTCTCCCTCGAACTGCCCCCCTACAGCCAGGATTTGTCCGACGCTGGCAAGGGTCCGTCCGACGGCTGGTCCTTCACCAACTCCTTCTGCTCCGAGCGCTATGTGGGCGGTATCGAGAAGGGTCGTCCTCCCTATGAAGCCGGCTGTTCCGCCAAGGACACCGACTATCTGCACGTGATCAACTGGAAGAAGGCTGCCGAACTGGTCGCCAAGGGCATGGCCAAGAAGATCAACGGCCATAACGTCCTGGCAATCGAAACTGCCGTCAAGGAAGGCGTGCTGTTCCTGATTCCGGAACCCAAGTCTCCCCACGGCGTCGACGTGACCCCGGACGGCAAGTTCATCACCGTTGCCGGCAAGCTCGACACCCACGTGTCCGTGTATTCCTTCGACAAGATCCAGGCCGCCATCAAGGCCGGCAAGTTCGAGTCCAAGGACGCCTACGGCATCCCCGTGATCGCCATGAAGGACGCGCTGCACACCCAGGTGCAACTGGGCCTCGGCCCCCTGCACACCCAGTACGACTCCAAGCAGTGTCTGGCCTACACCTCCCTGTACGTGGATTCCCAGGTGGTGAAGTGGAACTTCTGTGAAGGCAAGGTTCTCGACAAAATCAGCGTGCACTACAACATCGGTCACCTGATGACCATGGAAGGTGACTCCGCCGATCCCAAGGGCCGTTACCTGGTGGCGCTGAACAAGCTGTCCATCGACCGCTTCGTGCCCGTCGGTCCCCTGCACCCGCAGAACCACCAGCTGATCGACATCAGCAACGACAAGATGCAGCTCCTGTACGACATGCCCCTGCCGCTGGGCGAGCCGCACTACGTTGTCGCCATCGATGCCGCCAAGCTGAAGCCCGGCGTCCGCTACAAGGTGGGTACCGACTCCCGCACCGACAAGCCGCACCCCGGCGCCGTCCGTGCCGGCGAGGAAGTCACCACCAAGAAGGGCAACAAGATCGAGGTCAAGGGTACCCTGATCCGTTCCCACATCACCCCGGAAACCATCGAGGCTGAAGTTGGCGACGAAATCACCATCCACCTGACCAACCTCGAACGTGCCCAGGACGAGACCCACGGCTTCACCGTCTCTACCTACAACGTCCATGCTTCCGTCGAGCCGGGCAAGACCGTCACGGTCAAGTTCAAGGCCGACAAGGAAGGCGTCTATCCCTACTACTGCACCGAGTTCTGCTCCGCGCTGCACCTGGAAATGCAGGGCTACCTCCTGGTCAAGCCGAAGGGCTGGAAGGCGACCAAGAGCGCCGGTGAAGAGAAGGCCATCTACACGGAAGACGACTACAAGAAGCAACTGAAGAAGGTTGCTGATACCCAGGCCGTCATCGACTCCGTGGTCGGCTACATCACCTCCGTGAATTACAAGGACTTCCCGGATGTGGTCNAACATGATGGACGACGCCGTTGATCAGCTGAACAAGATCAAGGACGCCAAGGCCAAGCATGAAGACGCTGCCAAGAAGAAGGACTGGAACCAGGCCACCCTGTGGGCTGAGCAAGTCTGGCAGTACCAAGTGAAGGCTGCTGACCTCGGTCTGCGCGCCAAGACCTACCTGGAACAGAACGGCGCCAAGAAGGTGAAGTAATCCGCCGGATTTGATTCAGGTAATAGCTGTTGAACACGGGGAGCATCACCATGCTCCCCGTTTCTTATGAAAGGGAATACCCATGAAAAAACTGGTGCTTTTCACCGCCCTGGCCGGCCTGCTGGCTGCCCCCGCCTTCGCCGCCGACGGCGCCAAGCTGTTCACCGAGAAGACTTGCAATGCCTGTCACGGTGCTGAAGGCAAGAAGCCCCTGATGCCCACTTATCCGAAGCTGGCCGGCCAGAACGCTGGCTACGCCGAGCAGCAGATGAAGGACATCAAGAGCGGCGCCCGTAACAACGGTCAGACCGCCGCCATGAAGGGCGTCATGCATCTGGTCAACGACGAGGAAATGAAGGCCATCGCCGAGTACCTCGCCAAGCTGAAGCCCTGATCTTCCGCTGGTTCAAGGCCACGGCCGGGCAGTAGCGCCGGCCGAAGTCTTTTCGGATTGACTCGCATCAAATACAGGCCCCGCCGGGCCGCCATAGCATAAGCACATATCAAATTTCTCTCTGTAAGGGGATTCAAATGAAAAAGCTGATCATCGCCACCTCCCTTTCCCTGCTCGCCCTGGGTGTGGCCAACGCCGGTCCCCCGGCGCCCCACCAGGGTGGTATCGAGTCCAAGGACTACAAGTGGAACGCCCAGGAAGGCGAAAAGATCGAAGCCCTGAAGCTTAAGGGTGACAAGAAGCGCGGCCAGGAAGCCTATGAAGTCTGCGGCGCCTGTCACCTGCCTTCCGGCGCCGGTCGTCCTGACGGAACCTTCCCCCAACTGGCCGGCCAGCACACCACCGTGCTGATCAAGCAGATGGCCGATATTCGTGCCGGTCTGCGTGACAACCCCACCATGTACCCCTTCGCCGCCACCCTGACCGATCCTCAGGAACTGGCTGACGTCGCCACCTACATCGAAGGTCTGTGCATTCCTGTTGACCACGGCAAGTACGAGGGGGCCGATGCCGCCCTGCAGCTGGCCAAGGGCAAGGAATTGTACGAGAAGGAATGTCTGGAGTGCCACGGCAAGAACGGTGAAGGCGTCAAGGACAAGTTCTACCCCGTGATTGCCGGCCAGCACTACAAGTACCTGCTGCGCCAGATGACCGAAATTCGTGACGGCCATCGCCGTAACGCCAATCCGGACATGGTGAAGGTCATCAAGAAGTACTCTAACGACCAACTGGTGGCCATCTCCGCCTACCAGTCCAGCCTGACCATGCCTGGCTCCATGTGCGCTGCCAAGCCCGGCAAGAAGAAGTAATCGCGTAAGATGCGGTACCGGGATTTCCCTTGAGGGGAAATCCCGCGGCGAGGAGCGGGCGGCAGCTGTGCCGACCTTCTCCCGCCAAACTTCCTGCGGGAAGCACAATACGGCGAATCAGGGAACGCCGACCTAAAAGAAGAACTACACCATCCTGCGGCCGTCGCCGGTAAGCGGGGCTGCTTTTCGAGAGACAGCAGAACATGGATACCCAAACCAAACAGACTCGCCTGGTTCAGGGACTCACCCTGATCGCCCTGGTGGCCATGGTGGTCGCCTATTTCGCCCCCATCTGGTGGGTTTCGCTCACCGCCCCGAACTACCCCAAGGATGCCTTCCCGGACGGCATTCGTATTCACTTCCATTTCGACGGTGTCTATAACGGCTGTAAGGCTGCCGGCGCCGGTACTCGCATGGCCAATGAAATCATCCAGCAGGATCTGGATGAGCACACCGAGCGCTACAACCCCATCCTGGATGCCAAGAAGGATGTGAACAAGGGTGCCCAGGGCCTGGACTGCGTACATGAAATGAACACCATCAACCACTACGTAGGCATGTTCCCCATCGCCACGGGTGCCCCGGTTGAAAAGCCCCTGGCCAAGTTCTTCTTCGGCTTCTTCGCCGTGATGCTGGCCGGTTTCATGGTGACCAAGCGCAAGACCCGCCTGCTGGTGCTGTCCGCCGGCTTCGCCGCGGTGGCCGCCTGGATGCTGGTGGATCAGTATGTCCTCGGCCACCTGGCCTCCCACGTGGAAGCCTATGTGCAGGAAGCTGGCACCTTCTTCAAGGAACCGGACAAGATCAAGGCCTGGGGCGACAACGTCACCCTGATCAGCCATGTCGTCATCGTCGGCCTGCTACTGGTCATGGGCATTGTCATTGCCGGCGTCGCCAAGATCCGCAACTTCAGCCTGCTGCTGGCCCTGGTGCCGGCCTTGCTGCCCGTTTTCTTCGTCATCACCTATGCCGCCTGGCTGTGGTTCTTCGGCCACAACCTGCACCCGTGGGGCGCCTTCACCGTGAAGCCTTTCATGCCCACGGTGTTCGGCGAAGGCAAAGTGGCCCAGTTCTCCACCTATTCCTATCCCTATTGGGGCTATGGCCTGCTGGTCCTGATGTTCCTCAGCCTGGCACCGGCCCTGCTGATTCGTCGCAAGCAGATGCGCGAGGGGGCTGCAGAGTGAGCCGCCGTGGCCGGTGGCTGCTTTCTGCCGCCGCCGTTCCCCTGTTGGTCTGGGCCGCCGTCAGCCTGGCTGTTGGCGACCCGGATTATGCGCTGAAGGCCCTGGGGGCCCTGGGTGGCGATACACCGGCCAAGGCGGCCGATGACGGCATGGGCAAACCCGGTGGCAGTTCCTGGGGGGCATCCGGCGAGAAGGTGCCGCTGCCTACCGCACCCCATGTGGCCGGTATTCCCTGGCTGCAGGAACTGGTGAACCAGGCGCCGGAAGGTGGTGTTCTGAAGCTGGCGGCCGGTACCTATTCCGGTCCGGTCGTACTCAACAAGCCCCTGACCATCGAGGGTGACGGCAAGGTCATCATTGATGGCGGTGGCAAGGGTACGGTCTTCGTCATCGATACCAGTGATGCCGTGTTGCGGGGCGTTCAGCTCACCAACTCCGGGTCTTCCCACGACAGTGACGACGCCTGCCTCAACGTGCGGGGCGACCGCAATGTGGTGGACCGGATTCGTATCACCGACTGCCTTTTCGGTATCGACCTGAAGCAGTCCAACGACAACAAGATCACCAGCAACTACATCCGTTCCAAGCCCTTCGATCTTGGGGTGCGTGGTGATGGCGTACGCCTCTGGTACAGCAAGAACAACCTGCTGGAAGGCAACGAGATCGAGGATTCCCGGGACATGGTGGCCTGGTATTCCGACCACAATACCTTCCGCAACAACGTGGGCAGGCGCAGCCGCTATTCCATCCACTTCATGTTCGCCCACGAGAACACGGTGGAAGGGAATCGCTTCTACGACAACGCCGTGGGGGTGTATCTGATGTACACCAACGGTGCATACATTCGTAACAACACCATTTCCCATGCCACCGGCGCCACCGGCATGGCCGTGGGCCTGAAAGAGGCCAGCAACACGGTCATCGAGGGCAACGAAATTCTCTATTGCTCCACCGGCATCGGCACCGACCTCTCACCGTTTGAACCCGATTCCAAGACCGAAGTGCGCAAGAACCGCTTTGCCTATAACGGTATCGCAGTGAGCTTCGTCTCCGACCGGGAAGGCAGCATCTTCGAGAGCAATGTCTTCGAGGGCAACCTGGCCGACGTGGCCGTGGCCGGGGGCGGCGGTGCCGCCCACAACCGCTGGCATGGCAACCACTGGGATGCCTACCAGGGCTTCGACCGCAACCACGACGGCATCGGCGACACCCCCTACGAGGACTACGCCTACGCTGACCGCCTGTGGATGGAAATTCCCTTCGCCCTCTTTTTCAAGAGCGCGCCCATGATGGAATCGCTGGATTTTCTCGAGCGCCTGGCGCCCTTTTCCGATCCCGTGCTGATGGTGCGGGACGAGGCCCCTGTGTTCAAGAATCCCCGGAGGAACGCAAAATGAGCGACACCCAACCGGAAAGCGCCTCGGCTCCCGAGGCTGAAAGCAAGACCGGCCGGCCCCAGGGCTCGGCCAAGCAGCGCAGTGCCCGCCGCCGTTTCATGCGCAGCGCTGCCCTGACCGGCGGCATTATCGGGCTGGCCATGTTGGGCTATCTGCCCGTGGCCCGGGCCAGCCACGCTCGTCTGCGTCCGCCAGGCGCCCTGGACGAGAAGGATTTCCTCGCCTCCTGCATCAAGTGCGGCCAGTGCGTGCAGGTCTGCCCGGTGCAGGCCATCAAGCTGGGGGATCTGACCGACGGCTTCGGTATTGGCGCCCCCCACATTGATGCCCGGGAGCAGGCTTGTGATTTCTCCTGTGATGCCGGCCAGTGCATCCTGGCGTGCCCCACCGGGGCCCTGACCTACGACAAGCCCGGCTTTCTCACCCCCCGGGCCGGCGCACCCCTGGCCCACCTGCCCATCCTCAAGGCCAAGGAAAAGGACGCGGAGCCCACGCTCAACCTCAAGGAACGTATGGGGCTGGCCCGGCTGGCTCAGCCGGAAATCTGTCTCGCCGTCCAGGGCAAGGGCTTCAAGGGCCAAGCCCGGGGCGCTGCTTTCAAGGGCACCATGCGTTACATGGATGTGGATCGCTGGAAGCCCATTCCGGTGCGCGACCACCCCTATGAGCGTGATCTGTGCGACCTCTGCGTCACTGAATGCCCTATCAAGGACGCCATTCAGCTCAAAGTTGTGGACAAGGGAGATGGCCTTAAGCGGGCGGTTCCCGAAGTGCTGGAGCAGTGCATCGGCTGCGGCGTCTGCGAAATGATCTGTCCGGTGGAATCCGGCGGGCAGGCGGCCATTGTCGTTGACCAACGCCAGACCTGGGGAGCCTGAGATGAAGACTTTCAAGGAAAAGCTCCTGGTCATGCTCGGCCAGGATTCAAAGAAACCGGCTTCCTACAGCCCGGAAGCGGAACAGATCCACAAGCTGAAGCGCCTCAACAAGGCCGACTTCGAGGCCATGAAGCAGCACACCCGGGAGCACCAGCTGGTGCAGAACAAGTGGCGCAACCGCCGCTGGGCCGTGCTCATCGCCGTGAACCTGCTCTTCGTCGTCTCCTTCTGGCTCGATATCCAGATGCTGGAAGGGGCCCTGACGGCCTCGCGCTTCGTCGGCTTCCACCTCATCGACCTCAACTCCGCCCTGCAGGTGATGCTGGCCCACAAGCACATCATCGTGAACCTGCTGATCGGTACGGCCACGGTGTTCTTCCTCTGGGTCTTGCTGGGGGGGCGCACCTTCTGCTCCTGGGTCTGCCCCTACCATCTCATCGCCGAGTGGTTCGAGGCGCTGCACTTGAAGCTGGTGGAAAAGAAGCTGGTCACCGACCATGAGTTCCATCGGGGTGCCCGCACCGTCTTCTGGGTGCTGTTCTCCCTGCTGGCCATTGTCACGGGTTACACCGTGTTCGAGACCCTGTCGCCAACCGGCATCCTTTCCCGGGCCCTGATCTATGGCCCGAGTCTGGCCCTGGGCTGGGTGTTCCTGCTGCTCATGTTCGAGGTGTTCTATTCCCGCCGGGCCTGGTGCCGCTACGTCTGCCCCATCGGGCTGACCTACGGCATGGTGGGCACCATCTCGCCGGTGCGCATCGTCTATCGGCTGGACAAGTGCTTCCATGAAGGGGATTGCCGCAAGGTCTGCCTGGTGCCCCACGTTCTCGACGTGGTCATCAAGGGGCGGGCCGAGGAGGCGGTGATGGCCATCGGTCCGGATTGCACCCGTTGCGGCCTGTGTGTCGATACCTGCCCGAGCGGTGCCCTGACCTACGGCGTAAAGGGCCTCGACAAGCTGCTCTGAGGCCAGGCTGGGCGCCGGCAATATGGCGCCGGCAGCCGCTCCCGGACTCGTCATTTCTTCGGAGAGGCTGGCGTAAAGCCAGTCTCCCGGGGAAAATGGCGCAAAGCACGACAATTATCAAAGTGGTCCGGAACGCTTTCCTTCATGCTGGCGCCTGGCCCATCAACGCTGAGCGAGGAACGCTGATCCCATGATCCGCTTCGACAACGTCACCAAGACTTTCAAGAAAGCCCCGGTGCTGGCCGGGGTCAGCCTGGACATTCAACTGGGCGAGCGCATTGCCCTCATCGGCTCCAACGGGGCCGGCAAGACCACCCTGATCCGTTGCCTGCTGGGGGAATACACCTACGGCGGCGAAGTGGCTATCGACGGCAAGGCACCCCGGGCTCACCGGGCTGACGTGCTGGGTAAGGTGGGCTTCGTGCCCCAGTTGCCGCCACCCCTGAAAATGCCTGTAGGCCAGCTGGTGGGGTTTGCCGCCGCAGTCTGCAAGTCCGATCCCCAGCGCATCCACGCCATCGCCCAGCGCCTGGGCCTGGATGTGGAGTCCATCGCTGCCCGACCCTTCAACCGCCTTTCCGGCGGCATGAAGCAGAAACTACTGATCGCCATTGCCCTGGGCCGCGACGCCCAGGTTTTGGTGATGGACGAGCCAGCCGCCAACCTGGATCCGGAAGCCCGCCACATCTTCTTCCAGCTTCTGGCCGAGCGGCAGGAAAACTGCACCATGATCATTTCCAGCCATCGCCTTGATGAAGTGGCGGCCCTGGTGAACCGGGTGATCGAGATGGACATGGGCAAGGTGGTGCTGGATGACCGGGTGGCCGACGATTCGGGTATGGATGCCTTGCTCGACTGCCATGTGGACCTGCGCCGGGCTGACCCGGCCATCGCCAAGGCCCTGGAAGGCTGGGGGTTCGTCCCCCGCAACGAGGGCCTCTCCTGGCATGGTCAGGTGGCAGGGCCGGATCGTCTGCGCTTCCTCGGCATGGTGTCGCGCTATGTGGGTCTGCTGACCCGCATCGACATGAAGGAGGTCACCGGAGTGACCCTGCAATGAAGCGCCGTACCTTCCTCTTTACCGTGCCTGCCGGAGTTTTTGTCTCCCTTGCCGGTTGTGGCGGCCAGCCCAGCAGCGGGCCGGTAGAGATCAAATGGGACCGGGACGGCTGCACCCGTTGTGGCATGGCCATCAGCGACAAGTTGTACGCTGCCCAGATCCGTGATCCCCAGAGCAAGAAGGTCTACAAGTTCGACGACTTCGGTTGCGCCGTCTTCTGGAGCGAGCACCAGCCCTGGTCTTCCGATCCCCGTGCCGAATTCTGGGTGGCAGATTCCCGGGACGGCCGCTGGCTGGAAGCCCGCAAGGCCTATTTCGTTTCCGGCAAGCGCACTCCCATGGCCTACGGCTTTGGCGCCGTGGCCGAGAAGGCGGAAGGTAGCGTCACCTTTGATGAGGCGAAGAAGCTGGTTCTCGCCAAAGGCAAATAAAACTCAGGGAAAACAACAATGCAAACCCTCTGGCTCACCGCCAAACTCGATATCGTGGAATCCCTGCGGGCCCGCTGGTTCCTCATCTACAGCCTGGTCTTCGGCGGCATTGTCGCCCTGCTGTTCGCTTTCGGCCTGACCGAATCCCGGGTGCTGGGCTTCATTGGCCTCTCCCGCCTGCTGGTGACCTACATCCAGCTGGCCATGGCCATACTGCCCATCTTCGTGCTGATTACCACCGTGCGCTCTGTGGCCGGTGACCGGGAGGCGGGGGTTTTCGAATACCTGCTTTCCCTGCCCGTCGGCCTGGCGGCATGGTTCTGGGGCAAGTTCCTGGGCCGCTACGTCACCATTTTCCTGCCGGTCTTCGTGGCCATGCTGGGCGCCGTGCTGTGGGCACTGCTCAAGGGTATCGAAGTGCCCTGGGGCATGTTTGTCTATTACACGGCCCTGCTGGCCGCCATGGGTTGGTGCTTCCTCGGCATCGGCATGTTCATCTCCACCTTGGCCCGCAGCACCGACGTGGCCCAGGGCACGGCCTTCATGGTCTGGCTGTTCATGCTGGTCTTCCTCGACCTGATCCTGCTCGGCGTGCTGATCCAGGGCCAGGTCAGCCCGGAGACGGTCATCGGCATCGCCCTGGCCAATCCCCTGCAGGTCTTCCGCACGGCAGCCCTGGCCCTGTTCGATCCGCAGCTGATCGTTCTCGGCCCCTCTGCTTACGTCATCCTCGACACCTTCGGCGTGACCGGCTACAAGGTTTATGCCCTGGCCTACCCGGTGCTGCTGGGTAGCGGCGCAGCCTTTGCCGGCTTTCTCACCTTCCGCAAGACCGACTTGCCGTGATGCGACCTATCACTATTCAACGTTGCTCATGGCGCTACGCCGCCGCTTTGGCGGCAGCGTTGCTGTTCAGCCCCCTGGCAGCTCAGGCGGAGGATATGCCCTCCGCCGCACCGCTGTTTGCCGCCAGCTTTCCCGATACCGCCGGCCACAAGGCTTCCTTCGAGCAATACCGGGGCAAGCCCCTGGTCGTCAATTTCTGGGCCCGCTGGTGTGGCCCCTGCCGCAAGGAAATCCCCGATCTGGTGGCGATCCAGACCAAGTACAAGTCCAAGGGTCTGACCATCGTCGGTGTGGCGGTGGAAGAGGGGCGGGAGGCGGTGAAGGAATTCGCCTCGGCTTACGACGTGAATTACCCGGTGGTTGTCTCCGGGCTGCAACCCGGGCTGGACCTGATGCGCCAGCTGGGCAATGACAAGGCAGGTCTGCCCTATACGGTTATTCTCGATCGCCAGGGCCACATCGTCGCGAAGAAGCTGGGCGGCATGAAGCTGGAAGACCTGGAAAAAGCTCTGGCGCCCTTGTTCTGAGGGCTGGTGCCCGCTGTCAGGAGTGGGTGCCGCTCCAGCAGAGGTCGTAAGGACTGCGGTTTTCCCCAGTGCGGGCTTGCCCCGATCCAGCCCGGCGGCGCTTCGTGGGAAAATGGTACCTTGCCGGGCGGGTGGACTGCGCGTGTCGGCCCGTTCCCGGAAGCCGTCCCGGGAGGGGCGTGCGTGTCCGCCGCTTTGGCGTTAGGCTTTCTCCAGCCCCCCTTCCTGCCAAGGACCGCCCCATGCCCCACGACATTAGCCTCATCACCACCGTGGCCGCCGGCTTCGGCCTGGCCATGATTCTCGGCTTCATTGCCGCCCGCCTGAAAATTCCGCCCCTGGTGGGCTATCTGGTGGCCGGCATCATCATGGGCCCCGCCACGCCGGGCTTCGTTGCCGATGTGGAGCTGGCCGGACAACTCGCTGAAATCGGCGTCATGCTGCTGATGTTCGGCGTTGGCCTGCACTTTTCCCTGGAAGACCTGATGAACGTCCGCCGCATCGCCGTGCCCGGCGCTGTGGTGCAGATTACCGTGGCCACGGCCCTGGGGGCTGCGGTAGCCATGTGGTGGGGTTGGTCCTTCGGTGCCGGCCTGGTCTTCGGCCTGGCCCTCTCCTGCGCCTCCACCGTGGTGCTGCTGCGGGCCCTGGAGACCCGGGGCATCCTGGATTCCATGAATGGCCGCATCGCCGTGGGCTGGCTGGTGGTGGAAGATCTGGTCTGCGTTCTGGTCCTGGTGCTGATGCCCCCCCTGGCCGGCCTGCTGGGCGGTAGCCCGGCCGATGGTCACGACGCTGGCGGCGGCAACCTGTGGAGCACCCTGGCGGTGACCCTGGCCAAGGTGGGTGCCTTCATTGCCCTGATGCTGGTGGTGGGGCGGCGGGTTTTTCCGCGCATTCTCTGGGCTGTGGCCCGTACCGGTTCCCGGGAGCTGTTCACGCTTTGCGTCATCGCTGCTGCCGTGGGTGTGGCCTATGGTTCGGCCAAGCTGTTTGGTGTCTCCTTCGCCCTCGGTGCCTTCTTTGCCGGCATGATGATGCGGGAGTCGGATTTCGCCCACCGAGCGGCGGAAGAGTCCCTGCCCCTGCGGGATGCCTTCTCGGTGCTGTTCTTCGTTTCCGTCGGCATGCTTTTCGATCCCCAGGTGTTGTTGCAGCAACCGGGCAAGGTGCTGGCCGTGGCCGCCATCATCATCGTCGGCAAGACCGTGGCCGCCATCGCCCTGGTCCTGGTCTTCCGTTATCCCCTCAATACGGCCCTGACGGTAGGCGCCAGCCTGGCCCAGATCGGCGAATTTTCCTTCATCCTGGCGGGGCTCGGGGTTTCCCTAGGCTTGTTGCCGATGGCCGGCCAGAGCCTGGTGCTGGCCGGGGCGCTGATTTCCATTGCCTTCAACTCCGTGGTCTTCGCGGCCATTGCTCCGGCTCGCAAGTGGGCTCTGGCCCATTCCGCCCTGGCGCGACGACTGGAAATGCGGGATGACCCGACGGCAGCACTGCCCGTCTCGGTGGAGGAGCATTTCCTCTCTGGTCAGGTGGTGTTGGTGGGCTATGGCCGGGTGGGTAAGCGCATCGCGGCGTCCCTGGACGAACAGAGGATTCCCTACGTGGTGGCCGAGCAGCATCGGGAAGTGGTCGAAAAGCTGCGGGAACGCGGCATTCCTGCTGTTTCCGGGGATGCCTCCGACCCCCTGGTGCTGGTCCAGGCCCACATCGCCAAGGCCGGTCTGCTGGTGGTGGCCACCCCGGATACCCTGGATGTGCGCAAGATCGTGGATATCGCCCGGACACTCAACCCTGCCATCGAGGTGGTGCTGCGCACCCATTCCGAACAGGAGGCCGAAATGCTGCGCCAGGAGAACCTGGGCACAGTCTTCATGGGTGAGGACGAACTGGCCAAGGGCATGAGCCGCCATGTGTTGGCTCGCATGGGGCGTGGCGAGGCCGCCTGAGGCGTTTGTTCCGGGGCGCCGGGCCGGTTTGATGGATTGAGAGCAAGGGCGGGATTTCCCGCCCTTTGCTTTCCCCCGACCGAACAGTATGCTGCGCCCCTCCGTCCTTCCGAATATCCTCAGGAGTTGTCGATGAATATTGCCCAGGTTGCCACCCGCCGTTACACCACCAAGGCCTTCGATCCCGCCCGCAAGATCAGTGCTGATGATCTGGCCGCCCTGCGCACCCTGCTGCGTAATGCTCCTTCTTCGGTTAATTCCCAGCCCTGGCATTTCGTCATTGCCGGCAGCGATGACGCTCGGGGACGCATCGCCGATACCCTGAAGGTCGATTTTCCCTACAACGAGGCCAAGGTGCGCAACGCCTCCCACGTGGTGGTGCTGTGTGCCCGGGAATCCCTGGATTCCGCTCATCTGGCCGCCATTCTCGAACAGGAGCAGGCTGATGGCCGTTTCGCCACGCCCGATGCCCGGGCCGCCCAGGAGAAGAGCCGTGGCTTCTATGTGGCCCTGCACCAGCAGCAACTGAAGGATGAGGCCGCCTGGATGGATCGCCAGGTCTATCTGGCCCTGGGTACGTTGTTGCTTGGGGCCGGTGCTCTGGGTATCGACGCCTGTCCCATCGAGGGGTTCAGCGACGCTGCGGTGGATGCGGCCCTGGGCTTGAAGGAAAAGGGGTTGCACAGTCGCGTGATGGTGGCCCTGGGCTACCACAGTGAGGAGGACTTCAATGCCCGTCTGCCCAAGTCCCGCCTGCCCGAACAGGCTGTCATTACCGAGATTTGAGCGGTCAAGAGGCGTGTGTCACGCGCGTCGCCAAACGCCCTAAAGAAAAAGCCCCGCCATGGCGGGGCTTTTTTACGGCGGTATGCCGTGGGTCACATGCGGGCGATCATCGCATCGCCGAACTCGGAACAGGAAACCTCCGTTGCTCCTTCCATCAACCGGGCAAAGTCGTAAGTCACGACCTTGTCGCCAATGGCCGCTTCCATGGACTTGATGATGAGGTCCGCCGCTTCTTTCCAGCCCATGTGACGCAGCATCATCTCGGCCGAAAGGATCAGGGAGCCGGGGTTCACCTTGTCCAGGCCAGCATACTTGGGGGCTGTGCCGTGGGTGGCTTCAAAGCAGGCGTAGTGGTCGGAGATGTTGGCGCCAGGGGCGATACCGATGCCGCCCACCTGGGCCGCCAGGGCGTCGGAGATGTAATCGCCATTGAGGTTGGTGGTGGCGATTACATCGTATTCTGCCGGGCGCAGCAGGATCTGCTGCAGGAAAGCGTCGGCAATGGCGTCCTTGATGACGATGCCGTTGGGCAGTTTTTGCCACGGTCCGCCGTCGATCTCCACACCGCCGAACTCGCGCTTGGCCAGGGCGTAGGCCGTATCGCGGAAGTTGCCTTCCGTGAACTTCATGATGTTGCCCTTGTGCACGATGGTCACCGACTTGCGGCCGTTGTCGATGGCGTACTTGATGGCGGCGCGTACCAGGCGCTCCGTGCCTTCCACGGAGATGGGCTTGATGCCGATGCCGGAGG
Source organism: Azospira sp. I13 (assembly GCF_003112695.1). Taxonomy (GTDB): domain Bacteria; phylum Pseudomonadota; class Gammaproteobacteria; order Burkholderiales; family Rhodocyclaceae; genus Azospira. The sequence continues at coordinate 142,829 of NZ_BFBP01000002.1, read as the reverse complement.
TTTCGGGGAAGCGGATCTTCTTCACCCCCATCTCCTCCTGCAGGAACTTGATGACCTTCTTGCAGGCATCGGTGCCGTTAGCCCATTCGATGCCGGCGTAGATGTCCTCCGTGTTCTCGCGGAAGATCACCATGTTACACAGTTCGGGCTGCTTCAGGGGGGAGGGCACGCCCTTGAAGTACTGCACCGGGCGCACACACTGGTAGAGGTCCAGCTCCTGGCGCAGGGCCACGTTGAGGGAGCGGATGCCACCGCCCACCGGGGTGGTCATGGGGCCCTTGATGGAGACCGAGTATTCCTTGAGGGCATCGAAGGTTTCCTTCGGTAGCCATTCGTCGGCGCCATAGATCTGAGTGGATTTCTCGCCGGCGTAGACCTCCATCCAGTGGATCTTCTTCTGGCCGCCGTAGGCCTTGTCTACTGCCGCATCCACCACCTTGATCATCACCGGGGTGATGTCCACACCGATGCCGTCGCCTTCGATGAAGGGGATGATGGGGTTATTGGGAACGGGCTGGCCGGCTACGATTTTTTGACCGCCCTGAGGGACTTTGATGTGTGAACTCATTTCCTTAGCTCCATGAGAGATGAGAGTGTTGTTTATTGTTGTCCGGGCCTTTGCGTTGAAGGCCCGGGTCAGGCGTCGTGGCGCGCTGATCGGTTCATTATGGGGTAAAAGACGGGGCCGGGACCAGCCCCCAAAGTCCCTTTGGAAATGAGGGACTTTCCCCGAACGCACAAGTCGCTGAGAGCGTCTGCGGCGGGGGGGGCCGTGGCGTACAGGCAAAGAAAAACCGGACAGACCGCCGGGAGGCGGTGTGTCCGGTTGGTATGCCGGGAAAGGCTGGCAGTTAGGCGGTGCGGGCGGCCTTCAGGATGCTGTTGAAGGTGGCGCTGGGGCGCATCACGGCCTTGCACTTCTCGGCGTCGGCCAGGTAGTAGCCGCCGATGTCAGCCGGCTTGCCCTGCACGGACTTGAATTCAGCCACGATGTTCTGCTCATTCTCGGCCAGAGACTTGGCCAGGGGAGCGAACTTGGCGGCCAGCTCCTTGTCCTCGGACTGGGCAGCCAGGGCCTGGGCCCAGTACAGGGCCAGGTAGAACTGGCTGCCCCGGTTGTCCAGCTCGCCGGTACGGCGGGAGGGGGACTTGTTCTCGTCCAGCAGCTTGCCGGTGGCTTCGTCCAGGGTCTTGGCCAGCAGCTTGGCCTTGGCGTTGCCGGTCTTGATACCCAGGTCCTCGAGGGACACGGCCAGGGCCAGGAACTCGCCCAGGGAATCCCAGCGCAGGTGGTTTTCTTCCACCAACTGCTGCACGTGCTTGGGAGCGGAGCCGCCGGCACCGGTTTCGTACATGCCGCCGCCGGCCATCAGGGGAACGATGGACAGCATCTTGGCGGAGGTGCCCAGTTCCATGATGGGGAACAGGTCGGTCAGGTAGTCGCGCAGGATGTTGCCGGTGACGGAGATGGTGTCCAGGCCCCGGGCGACACGTTCCAGGGTGAAGCGCATGGCGCGCACCTGGGACATGATGTGGATTTCCAGGCCGCTGGTGTCGTGATCCTTCAGGTAGGTTTCCACCTTCTTGATCAGTTCGGCTTCGTGGGGACGATAGGGGTCCAGCCAGAAGACAGCGGGCATGCCGGAGTTGCGGGCACGGGTGACGGCCAGCTTGACCCAGTCGCGGATGGGGGCATCCTTGACCTGGCACATGCGCCAGATGTCGCCGGCTTCCACGTTCTGGGTCAGCAGCACTTCGCCGGTGGCCAGATCGACAATGTTGGCGACGCCGTCTTCGGCGATCTCGAAGGTCTTGTCGTGGGAGCCGTATTCCTCGGCCTTCTGGGCCATCAGACCGACGTTGGGCACGGTGCCCATGGTCTTGGGGTCGAAGTTGCCGTGCCACTTACAGAAGTTGATCATCTCCTGGTAAATGCGGGCGAAGGTGGATTCGGGCATCACGGCCTTGCAGTCGTAAGGCTTGCCGTCGGCACCCCACATCTTGCCGCCGCCGCGGATCATGGCGGGCATGGAAGCATCCACGATCACGTCGTTGGGGGAATGGAAGTTGGTGATGCCCTTGGCGGAATCCACCATGGCCAGACGGGGGCGGTGTTCCTGGCAGGCGTGCAGGTCGCGGATGATCTCGTCGCGCTTGGACTCGGGCAGGGTGTCGACCTTCTCGTAGAGATTGGCCATGCCGTTGTTGACGTTGATGCCCAGCTCTTCAAACAGCTTGCCGTGCTTCTCGAAGGCTTCCTTGTAATAGATCTTGACGCAGTGGCCGAAGACGATGGGGTGGGACACCTTCATCATGGTGGCCTTCACGTGCAGGGAGAAGAGGATGCCGGACTGGCGGCAGTCTTCCAGTTCCTTCTCGTAGAAGTTGCACAGGGCCTTCTTGCTCATGAACATGGAGTCGATGATCTCGCCGTCCTTGAGGGCGACCTTCGGCTTCAGCACGATGGTCTTGCCGCTCTTGGTGGTCAGCTCCATCTTCACGTCACGGGCCTTGTCCAGGGTCAGGGACTTTTCACCGTGGTAGAAGTCGCCGTGGTCCATGTGGGCCACGTGGGTCTGGGACCAGGGCTTCCATTCGCCCATGGAGTGGGGGTGCTTCTTGGCGTAGTTCTTGACGGCGGCGGGGGCACGGCGGTCGGAGTTGCCTTCGCGCAGCACCGGGTTCACGGCGGAACCCAGGCACTTGCCGTAGCGCACCTTGAGGGCCTTCTCTTCTTCGGTGCTGGGGTTTTCCGGGTAGTCGGGAACGGCGTAGCCCTTGGCTTGCAGTTCCTTGATACAGGCGATCAGCTGGCCCACGGAGGCGCTGATGTTGGGCAGCTTGATGATGTTGGTGTCGGGCAGCAGGGTCAGCTTGCCCAGTTCGGCCAGATTGTCGGGCACCTTCTGGTCGTCGCGCAGGAAGTCGGAAAACTCGGCCAGGACGCGAGCGGCGACGGAAATGTCGCTCTTGGTGATCTCCACACCGGCGGGTTCGGTAAAGGTCCGGATGACCGGCAGGAAGGCACAGGTGGCCAGCAGCGGTGCCTCGTCCGTGAGCGTGTAGATGATCTTCGACTTACCAGCAGACATGCTTAATCCCTCGCATAGTTCGTAGGTTAAAGGTGCAGACAAACTCTTATATATATTATATCACTCCATGGAACCTTATTGCGCCCCGTGCAATGGCGCCGTCCCTGTCATGCCGGAGTAATGGCGCTGGCTGCGCCGCGGGCAGGGCGGTAGGCCGGGCCGGTGCTAAGATTTCCGCTTTCCCACGTCTGCCTGCCGCCGATGGACTTCTCCGCCCCCCAGAATCCCCTGGCCAGCCCTTCCGCCGCCACGGCCAACCGTATTGCCATCGCCCTCATCGAAGGCTTCAACAAGCACTACCGCCTGTTCCGCCAGACCAGCCGGGAGGCCAAGTTCCGCTTCGAGGCCGGGGACTGGCAGGCGGTGCACGCGGCCGTGAAAGACCGCATTCGCTTCTACGACGACCGGGTGGAGGAGTGCGTCGAGCGCTTGCGGGACGAATTCAAGGCCGAAAGTCTGGATGACGCCACCTGGCAGCAGGTGAAGCTGCTCTACATCGGCCTGCTGCTCAACCACAAGCAGCCGGAACTGGCAGAGACCTTCTTCAACTCGGTCTGCTGCAAGATCCTGCACCGTACCTATTTCCACAACGACTTCATCTTCGTGCGGCCGGCCATCTCCACGGAGAACATCGAGTCCAACCCGCCCACCTATTCTAGCTACTACCCGGGGGATGGCGGCCTGCGGCAGACCATGCGCCAGATCATCCTGGACTTCGACTGGCAGCGGGATTTCGAAGACCTGGAGCGGGACGTGGATTACCTTTACCGCACCATCCAGCGCCATCTGGGCGGTGAGCTTCCCGCCCGGGAGGCCAACTGCCAGATCCAGGTGCTGTATTCCGCCTTCTACCGCAACAAGGGCGCCTACATCATTGGTAAGGCCATCAACGGCAACCAGGAATATCCCTTCTCCATCCCCGTGCTGCACGGCAAGGGGGGCAAGCTCTATCTGGATACCATCCTGCTCGACGCCTGGCGCATCTCCATCCTCTTTTCCCTCTCCCGGGCCTACTTCATGGTGGATATGGAGGTGCCCTCGGGCTACGTGCAGTTCCTGCGCGCCATCATGCCCGGCAAACCCCGCTCCGAGCTTTACACCATGCTGGGCCTGGGCAAGCAGGGCAAGACCATGTTCTTCCGCGACCTCATCTACCACCTGCGCCATTCCGAAGATAAGTTCATCATCGCCCCCGGCATCCGCGGCCTGGTGATGCTCGTATTCACCCTGCCGTCCTTCCCCTACGTCTTCAAGATCATCAAGGACGTCTTCGGCAGCTCCAAGGAAGTGGACCACGCCACGGTCAAATACAAATACCAGCTGGTCAAGCAGGTGGACCGGGTGGGGCGCATGGCCGACACCCTGGAATTTTCCAACGCCGCCCTGCCGCGCGCCCGTTTCGACCCGGAGCTGCTGGAGGAACTGCGGCGCCAGGTGCCCTCCCTGATCGAGGAGGATGGCGACGACCTGGTCATTCGCCACCTTTACATCGAGCGTCGCATGACCCCCCTCAACATCTACCTGGACAGCGCCGATGGCGACAAGCTGGAACATGCGGTGAAAGACTACGGCAACGCCATCCGGGAACTGGCCATCGCCAACATCTTCCCCGGCGACATGTTGTGGAAGAACTTCGGCGTCACCCGTTACAACCGCATCGTCTTTTACGACTACGACGAAATCGAATACATGACCGACATGAACTTCCGTGCCATTCCCGAAGCGCCTTACCCGGAAATGGAAATGTCCAGTGAGCCCTGGTACACCGTGGGCCGCCACGACGTCTTTCCGGAAGAGTTCGCCACCTTCCTGCTCGGCTCCCTGCCCGTGCGCAAGGCCTTTGTCAAACACCACCGGGACCTGCTCGGGCCGCGCTTCTGGCAGGAAGCCCAGGAGCAGATTCGCCAGGGGCGGGTGGAAGACTTCTTCCCCTACCCGGAGGAGCTGCGCTTCTGCAACCTCTATGGCACTGCCGGCGGAGACGCTTGATCCATGGCCCGTATCCTCCTCTTCAACAAGCCTTATGGTGTCCTGTCCCAATTCACGCCGGAAGGCCGCTGGCAGGGCCTGAAGGACTACCTGGACCTGCCAGGGGTTTATCCCGCCGGCCGTCTCGATGCCGACAGCGAGGGGCTGCTCCTGCTGACTGACGACGGTGCCCTGCAGGCCTGCATCGCCGACCCCCGCTACAAGCTGGAAAAGACCTACTGGGTGCAGGTGGAGGGGGTACCCACTGAAGCCGCGCTGCAAGCCCTTCGCCAGGGGGTGGCCCTGAAGGATGGCGTCACCCGGCCCGCCCAGGCCAGGCTCATGGAAGAACCGCCCGGGTTGTGGCAGCGGGAGCCGCCCATCCGCTATCGAGCCGCCATTCCCACTGCCTGGATCGAGCTGAAAATCCGTGAGGGCAAGAACCGTCAGGTCAGGCGAATGACAGCCAGCGTCGGCTACCCTACGCTCCGGCTCATCCGGGCCGCCATCGGCCGGGCTTCCCTGGACGGCCTGGCGCCGGGGGCGTGGCGCCTGATGCAGGGCAGCTTTGCGGACTTGGCGCCGGAAGGCGCGTCCCTGCCGCAAGCTGGGCGCCGTTCCCGACCGGCCGCCACCCCTGCCGCAAAGGCACTTAAAAAATCTGACGGAGTTCCCCATGAAAAAAGCCCTGCTGCTCGCTCTGACCCTGGCCTTCGGCCTCGGCGCCACCGCCGCTGAGGCCGCCACCCATCATCACGGCAAGAAGGCGGTCCATGCCAAGCATGGCAAAAATGCCAAGCACGCCCATGCCAAGCACCACAAGGCAGCCAAGCCCCGCGCCAAGCACCACCACTGATGTTGCCGCCGATCCTGCCGGGGGCGCTGGCCCCCCGCCGGGTGGCCTATAATCCCGGTCCATGATGACCGTCCTTTCTTCCTCCCCCTGCGCTGTCTTGCGCACCCTGCGCCGCTCCCTGCCGCTCCTGCTGTCTCTTGCCGGTCTCGGCCTGAGCGCCGGTGCCGCCGCCGAAATGGGCCGACTGGAGATCACCGCTGGCTTCCACCGCATCGAGGCGGAAGTGGCCTACACCGATCCGGACCGCCAGCAGGGCCTGATGAACCGCCGCAGCATGGGCCAGAACCAGGGCATGCTGTTCGTCTTCCCCTTTCCGGCCCGCCACTGCATGTGGATGCGCAATACGCTGATTCCCCTCTCCGTCGCCTTCCTCGACGAACAGGGCCGCATCATCAACATCCGCGACATGCAGCCCCAGACCGAGAACAGCCACTGCGCCGACCAGGATGCCCGTTTCGCCCTGGAGATGAACCAGGGCTGGTTCTCCCAGCGCGGCCTGAAAGCCGGTCTCTCCCTCGGCGGCATCAACCGCGCTCCGGCGCCCCGATGATCCCCGCCGCTGCCGCCTGGCGGCCGGCCCTGCTGCAACGGGGGCGGGCGCCACAGCCGGCCCTGCGCCCCTGGCTGGAAGAGCGGGGTTCCCTGACCGCCCGTATCAAGGCCCACTGCCGCGACTTCCGCGTGCAATGCCTGCGCCAGTGCCTGGAGCCGGTGGGGGTGGAAGAGGCAGCCAGCCTGGGCTTGCCCATCGGCACCCGGGTCTGGGTGCGGGAAGTCCTGCTGCTGGCCGACGGCGTGCCCGTCGTCTTCGCCCACACCGCCATGCCCTGGCAGCCCCGCCATCCCTTCGACACCCGCTTCGGTGCCCTGGGACAGCGTTCCCTCGGCAGCCTGCTCTTTGCCGACCCGCGCATTGCCCGGGGGCGCCTGGAATTCCGCGCCCTGGATGGCCGCCACCGCCTCTACCGGCGTGCCGAGGCCAGTCTGGGCACCCAGCCGGAGCGCCTGTGGGCCCGGCGTTCCCGCTTTGGTCGCGGGGCCAAGGGGCTGCTGGTGAATGAAGTCTTCCTGCCGGCCATCCTGGCCTTGATGCCCCGTCCCGCCTAAAGTACGTACGTCAGAACCCGGTCAGCGGGAGTGGCAAAAATGGCGACATGAATGCTTGTCGCCGTCATTGCCTGTGGGTTTTGCCCGCCCTGTTGCCCGCCCTGCTGGCGGCACCCCGGGTTGCCATGGCCCAGTCTGAGGAACCCCTGGTGGATGAGAACAGCATCCAGGTGCGTCGCCAGGGGGAGGTCTGGATCGTCGAGGCGCGTTTCACCGCGCCGGTGGCTCCTGGCCTGGCCTGGGCTGTCCTCACCGATTTTGACAACATGGCGCGCATCGTCAGCAATCTCAACGCCAGCCGCGTCGTCAGCCGTCAGGGCAATGTGCTGCAGGTGGAGCAGAAAGGGCGGGCCCGCTTCGGCCTCTTCTCCGTCGCCTTTGAATCCCTGCGCGAAATCACCCTGACACCCCGCCGGCGCATCCAGGCCCGGGGCCTTTCCGGCAGCGCCAAGCAGTTCGAAAGCGACATGACCCTGGCGGCGGAAGGGGAGGGCACGGTCTTCACCTACCGGGTGGAGATGGTGCCCGATTTCTGGCTGCCTTCCCTTCTGGGACCCTCTCTCCTGCGCCACGAAATGGCCGAGCAGTTTTCCGCCCTGGTGGCCGAAATGCAGCGCCGTAGCACGCCACGCTGATTCGTTGACGAGCGCCCTTGACGACGGTGTAAAGGGGGAGCTTAATTGTCGACATAGGCCAAAGGTCTTATGTCAAAGGGGTTGGTTTTGCCCTTCACGGCCCCTTATAACGATAAGTACCCCATACCTCAGGGGTATGCAGGGAGTTGTGCCGATCATGCAGAGCAATGTCTTTCATCAGGGGGATGACGGCCATCTGGCCATGCACCCCCGTCTCGATTATTCCAACACCATGAGTTTCCACCACGGCTGCAACAGTGTGCTGTCGGATGGAGCCGTCTCCTGTCTGCGGCTGGACTGCAGTCAGCTGATTTATATCGACAGTTCGGGCATCGGGGCCCTGATGGTGGTCAATGACCGGGCTACCCGGGAGGGGAAGTCTCTGGAACTCCTCAACTGCAACGGTGACGTCAAGAAAATCCTCAAGCTGGTGAATCTGCACAAGCTTCTGACCATCGTTTGACCAGCCCTGTCAGGGCCGGTCGCGAGGCGGTTTCAGCCAGAGATCAACAGCAGCAGGGCGGAACCCCCGTTCCGTTCGTCAGAGGTGCATGGTGAACGATAAGCAGGAAATGGATGCAGTGGCCGGTGCAGGTATCGCACCGGATGAGGAGACGCGCCTGCAACTGTTGCAGGAGGCCCTGGAACGATGTGCCGCCGAGCCCATCCACCATGCCGGCGCCGTCCAGTCCTACGGCGCCTTGCTGGCCTACGACACAGAAGGCGTGGTGCGTATCGCCAGCGCCAATCTGGACAGTTTTCTTCCCCTGGGGGCGGCGGCGGTCATTGGTCGTCCGGTGGTGGAGGTCCTGGGGCTTGAAGGCGTCAACAGCCTCGAGGATGCTCTGGCCAAGGGGGTGCAGCAGCGCCCCACGGTACCCGTGCTGATCGATGTGCCGGGCGGAGATTTCCTGACCTCGGTGGTGCATCCGAGCGATGGCCTGAAAGTGGTCGAACTGCGCCATTTCCGCACCGAGGACTGGCAGCCCTGCGAAACCCAGTTCCTGCCCGTGCGGGACGCGCTCTGGCATTTCGACCGGGAGCACGACCTGCTCCAATACTGCCAGTTCGTCAGCGAGGAAATCCTCAAACTCACTGGCTTCGACCGGGTCAAGGTCTATCGCTTCGACCACAAGTGGGATGGCGAGGTGGTGGCCGAGGCGCGCAACGAGGTGCTGCCGGCCCTGCTCGGCAATCATTTTCCGGCCTCCGACATTCCCCCCCAGGCCCGGGCCCTCTATGCCAAGAACCTGCTGCGGGTCCTGGAAGATACGGAATCCTCCCCGGCGCCCCTGCTGCCGGGTCTCAATCCCCTGACGGGGCAGCCCCTGGACCTGTCGTTCTCGGTGCTGCGGGCCATGTCCCCCATCCACCTGGAGTATCTGCGCAACATGGGGGTGCGGGCCACCATCACCATCTCCCTCATGCAGGGCGACAAGCTGTGGGGCCTCATTGCCTGCCACAGCGTCTCGCCCCGACGGGTGCCCTACCACCAGCGTGAACTCATCGAGTTCGTGGGCAAGACCATTTCCCTCAAGCTGGCCAGCATCGAGTACTCCCGCAACAACCAGTACCTGGAAAAGGTACGGGAGACACTGCTGGTGCTGACCCAGTCGATTCGCGGTGCGGACGGCATCGAGCGTGGCCTGAAGCTGATGGAATCCGACTATCTGCGGCTGGCGGGGGCCTCCGGCAGCGTCATCGCCTTTGACGAGCACGTCTATCACATTGGCAAGACCCCGGGGAAAAAGGAAATCCGCTCCCTGACCGAATGGCTCAAGCCGCGCCTGCCGGAGGATGGGGTCTTCCATACCGACTCCCTGGGGGAGGGCTACAGTCCTGCCCGCAACTACGCCCATGTGGCTTCCGGCCTGCTGGCCATTTCCCTGGACGCCCATTTCCGCGGTTACATCCTCTGGTTCCGCCCCGAAGTGGTGCGAGAGATTTCCTGGGCTGGCAATCCCGAAAAGCAGCTGGTCACCGACGCCGCCGGCCCCCGCATCGAACCGCGCCGTTCCTTTGCGCAGTGGGTGCAGACCTCCCGCGGCCAGTCCCTGCCCTGGAGCCCCGCCGAGCTGGATGCGGTGAAGATCCTCTCCCTTTCCGTACTCCAGGTACTGACCCGGGAAGTGCTGCGGGCCAAGGAGGCGGCGGAGCTGGCCAACCGGGCCAAAAGCGACTTCCTGGCCACCATGAGCCACGAAATCCGCACCCCCATGAATGCCATCATCGGCCTGACCTATCTGTGCCTGCAGACCTCCCTCACCGGCCAGCAGAGCGACTATCTGGGAAAGGTCCATGATTCCGCCAAGGCCCTGCTGCGCATCCTCAACGACATTCTCGACTTTTCCAAGATCGAGGCTGGCAAGCTGGAGATGGAGTCCGTCCCGTTCCATCTGGATGACGTGTTGGAAGGCCTGGCCACGGTGGTTTCCGTGAAGGCCCGGGAGAAGGGCCTGGAATTCCTCATGGAAACCCAGGTGGACATGCCCCCCGTGCTGATGGGTGATCCCTTGCGGCTGGAGCAGGTGCTGGTCAATCTGTCCGGCAATGCGGTGAAGTTCACCGAGCAGGGCGAAGTGGTGGTCAGCTCCCGCATCGACGATCGCCAGGCAGACGGCATCACCGTGACCTTCGCCGTCCGTGATACCGGGGTCGGGCTCAGCGCCGACCAGCTGGAGCATCTCTTCCAGCCCTTCCAGCAGGGCGACAGTTCCACCACGCGCCGCTATGGCGGCACCGGCCTGGGCCTTTCCATCAGCCGCCGCCTGGTGGAAATGATGGGGGGCAAGCTCCAGGTGGAGAGCGATCCCGGGCAGGGCAGCACCTTCTTTTTCTCCCTGCCGTTCTCCCTGCCGCCGGACAGCCGCGCCGAGCGCCCCGGGCTGCCGGACCTGCGGGGCTTGCGGGTGTTGCTGCTGGAAGCCAGCCCCGGTGCTCGCAAGGTGCTTTCCGGCTACCTCAATGCCTTCCACTTCCAGGTGGCGGAGATGGACAGCCGGACCAATGCCATGGCCGAGCTCGCGGCAGCCACGCTGCGCGGCGAACCCTACGACCTGATTTTTGCTGACCTGCAGACGGTGGGGCTGGATGCCCCGGCCCTGATACAGCTGCTCCACCAAACCCTGAGCAATGCTCCCGTGCCTCGTCTGGTACTGGTTGCCGCCATGGGGGACCAGGCGGTGCCGGTGGAAGGCAATGGGGTGGATGGGATTCTGCAGAAGCCCTTTACCCAAAGCCGGCTCTTCAATGTGGTGGCCCGGGTTTTCGGTCGCCCCGAAGCGGCCGGTCGCCTGCCTGCCCAGCGCAGCTTCACTCCCCAGGAGGCCGCTGCCCTGCAGGGGGCCCGCCTGCTGCTGGTTGAGGACGACGACGTCAATCAGGAAGTGGCCCGGCAGCTGCTCCGCAACCTGGGTATCCAGGTCACCGTGGCCGGTGACGGGCAGGAGGCCCTCAAGGTGCTGGGCTCCGGTGCCACTTTCGATGGCGTGCTGATGGATGTGCACATGCCCGTGCTGGATGGTTACCAAGCCACCCGGGAAATTCGCCGCAATGCCGCCTGGCAGGAACTGCCCATCATCGCCATGACCGCCAATGCCATGGCCTCGGATCGCGAGCGTTGCCTGGCCGCGGGAATGAACGACCATATTCCCAAGCCCATTGATCCGGATGTGCTGGTATCCACGCTGCTGCGCTGGGTGGAAGGTCGGGGCGATGTGCCGCTGACGGCGGTGTCGGTACAGGCGTCCGCCGTGCCTTTCCCCATGCTGGAGGGGGTGGATGTGACCGAGGGGGTGTGGCGTACCGGTGGCAATGTAAGCCAGTACCTGGCCCTGCTGGAGCGCTTCCGCCAGAACCAGGGGCGCGCCATTGCCGAGATGATGGCCAGCCTGCATGAGGGAAACCGGCAGGAGGCCCAGCGTCGGGCCCATACCCTGAAAGGTTTGGGGGGAGCTTTGGGGGCGCAGGACTTGAGCCGCACCGCCGCCGCCCTGGAAGACGCGCTGCTGGCGGGGGGTGATGCCGTGGCCCTGGCACCGCTGATTTCCGCCCTGGACGGCAACCTCAGCCACTTCCTCGCCGCCATCGACCACGCCTTGCCCCAGGCGGCTGCCGAAGCGACGGGGGCGGCCGGCCGGGACTTGGATGTGGCCAGTCTGGCCTGCCTGCTGGATCAGGCCATTGGCCGTCTGGAAGAGTTTGATTCCGGTGTGGAGCGCATCATGGCCCTGCTGCATGAGGCCGTGGGGAGCGACGGGGAGGAGGGGCAGGCCCTGGCGGCCCTGGACCAGCTGGTCCGCGCCTATGACTACGAGGCCGCCCTGGAGCGTGCCCGCCGCTGGCGCTCGAGCCTGCCGGGCTGAGCACAACAGCAACAAGAACGGGGGAAGGGACCATGAACAGTCCAGCCAAGTCGGTTCTGGTGGTGGATGACACGCCGGAGAACATCGACATCCTGAAGGGGATCCTGTCCCCCTATTTCACCGTCAAGGTCGCCAGCAACGGCCGCATGGCCCTCAAGGCCGTGGCCAAAGGCACGCCGCCGGACTTGATCCTGCTCGACGTGATGATGCCGGACATGGATGGCTACGAAGTCTGCCGCCTGCTCAAGGCCGATCCCCAGACCCGCCAGGTGCCGGTCATTTTCGTCACGGCCAAGTCCAGCGTCGAAGACGAGACCCATGGCTTTTCCCTGGGGGCGGCGGACTACATCGTCAAGCCCGTCAGCCCGCCCGTGGTGCTGGCCCGGGTACGCACCCATCTGGCCCTGGCCGACCGCAGCCGCCACCTGGAAGACCTGGTGCAGGAGCGTACCGAGAAGCTGCAGCGGCGCACCCAGGAACTGGAGGAAACCCGCCTGGAGATTATTCGCCGCCTGGGCCGGGCCGGCGAATTCCGGGACTATGAAACCGGCCTGCACGTCTTCCGGCTTTCCCACTATGCCAAGACCCTGTCCAAGCACATCGGCTATACGGACTTCGAGGCCGAAGAGTTGATGTACGCCGCCATGCTGCACGACATCGGCAAGATCGGCCTGCCCGACAGCATTCTGCTCAAGCCTGACCGCCTCACGCCGGAAGAGCGGGACGTGGTGAAAACCCACTGCGAGATCGGCGCCGAAATCATTGGCGACCACCCCTGCGGCATCCTGCAGCTGGCCCGCACCGTGGCCCTGACCCATCACGAGCGCTGGGATGGCACCGGCTATCCCCATGCCCTGAAAGGCGAAGAAATTCCCTTGCCCGGCCGGATCACGGCCCTGGTGGACGTGTTCGATGCCCTGACGTCCGAACGTCCCTACAAGCTCGCCTGGGACTTCGACGAAGCCATGGATTACATCCGCGACGAAGCCGGCCATAGCCTCGACCCCTCCCTGGTGGAGCGTTTCCTTGCCGTACGCGACGAAGTGCGTGAAGTCATGCTGGCCTTTACTGATGCCGTCCACTGAGCGCCCCATCATTCTGGTGGTGGACGACACCCCGGAAAACATCGATGTCATCAAGGGCGTGCTGCGCAACGACTACCAGATCCGGCCCGCCATCAGCGGCGAACTGGCCCTGCGCCTGGCCCGGGTGGCGCCCCAGCCGGAACTGATCCTGCTCGACATCATGATGCCGGACATGGACGGTTACGAAGTCCTGCGCCGCCTCAAGGCCGATCCCCAGACCGCCGATATCCCGGTGATTTTCGTCACCGCCCTGGTGCACATCCGGGACGAAGTCCAGGGCCTCGACCTGGGCGCGGTGGATTACATCGGCAAGCCTTTCAGCCCCCCCATCGTCCGGGCCCGGGTGAAAACCCACCTGGCCCTCACGCGGGCCCGCCGGCAACTGGCGGAGCAGAACCAGCGGCTGATGCAGGAGCGGCGGCTGCTTGAAGATGTCCTCACCCGCTTGCGGGAGACCGACCGGTTTGACCCGTCCCATCTGCGTTTCCAGCTGTCTTCGGTGGATCGCAGCAATGGCGACGTGCTCATGGCCGCGACTACACCGGATGGGCGACAACTGGTGCTGGTGGGCGATATTGCCGGCCACGGGCCCCCGGCCGCGGCCAGCGTGCCCCTGATTTCCCATGTCTTTTATTCCCTGGTGGCCGCCGGCGAGGCGACGGAAGTGCTGTTGGAGCAGCTCAACCAGGTCATGTACGAACGTCTGCCCCTGCAGATTTTCATGGCCTTTTCCCTGGTGGAAGTGGCTGCGGGGCGTACCCGTCTGCGGGTCTGGAACGGCGGCCTGCCCGGTTGCTTCTGCTATCGCCGGGAGGGGGGCGTGGAGCCGGTTACGTCGGAATTCTTTCCCCTTGGCCTGCGCCCGGCCCAGGACTTCCGCCAGGACCTGGCGGCGCTGGCCTGGGCGCCGGGCGACCGCTTCTTTCTCTTTTCCGATGGCCTTTCCGAATGCGAAAACCCCCAGGGCCAAGCTTTCGGCGAGGAAGCCGTCATTGCCTTGCTGACCGTCCCGGGCGACGCACCCGACCTGCAAGCGGTGTGGCAGGCCGCGGCCTGCCACCTGGGCAGCGAGGACTTCCGGGATGACCTGACTTTGGTGGAGATTCAGCCATGACCGTGGCGCTTGAACAGGGCGGCGAATTGCGCCGCCATCTGCGGGATGTCACCCATGAGGCCCATGTCCGCCTCAACCGGCACCCCCTGCTGGCCGGGCTGACCCGGCCGGGTTATCCCCAATCCGAGTATCTGGCGGTGCTGGTGGCCTACTACCACGTTTATCGGGCGCTCGAGTCCCGTATTCAGGGCTGGTTATCCGCCAGCGGCGGGGATTTTGACTATTCGGCCCGGGAAAAGTGGCCCTGGCTGGTGGCCGATCTCGCCTGGTTCGGCAAAGTGCCTGAGTTGCGCCGCCCGCCGGCCCTGGCCATCCTGCCCGAGGTGGCGAGCGATGCCGACCTGGTGGGGGTGCTCTACACCCTGGAAGGCTCAACCCTCGGGGGCCAGGTGATATCCACCCATCTGGCCCAGCATCGGGGCTTGAGCGCCACCCAGGGCGCCCGCTTCTTTGCCGGCTACGGCGCCCGGACCGCAGCCATGTGGCAGCAATTCTGGGATTGGGCCGGCGCCCGCTGCGACGATGCGCCGCACCGGGATTCCGCCGGCCGGGCCGCCATCGCCACCTTCGCCTATCTGGAACACTGGCTCGACCACTACGCCGTCTAAGGCGCTGGCCGGGGGCCTTATAATGCCCCCTCCCTGCCGCTTCCCCGCTCCCGTCATGGCGTTCTCCCCCGAGCTTTTTTCTGCTGATGCCGCCGCTGTCCCCGATCCATCGGGGGCTGCGATTTCTGCCGATCGTCCGGCCGACCCCGCCGTGCTGGTGGTGGACGACGAGGAGGGCATGCGCAGCTTCCTCTCCCGCACCCTGGCCATGCGCGGATGGCAGGTGCAGGGGGCGGCCAGTGCTGAGGAAGGGGCAGCCCTGCTCAATGGCCAGGCCTTCGACCTGATCATTCTCGACATCGCCCTGCCGGGAAAATCGGGCCTGGAGTGGCTGAAGGAACTGAAGGCCTCCGGGTTCGCCGGCGACGTGATCCTCATCACTGCCTTTGCCGACATGGAAACGGCCATTGATGCCCTGCGGGCCGGGGCCTCCGATTTCGTGCTGAAGCCCTTCCGGGTGGATCAGATCGTCAATTCCATCAACCGCTGTTTCGAGCGTTCCCGCCTGGCGCGGGAGAACTTCGTGCTGCGCCGGCAGCTGGAGGGCGGCAGCGGCGGGCGGGAGGAAATCGTCGGCGCTTCCGACACCATGTCCCGCCTGCGGGCCCTGGTGCGCCGGGTGGCGCCAACCCCTTCCACGGTGCTGATCCAGGGCGAATCCGGCGTCGGCAAGGAACTGGTGGCCCGGGCCCTGCACCAGCTCTCGCCCCGGGCCGGCCGGCCCTTCGTGGCGGTGAACTGTGCCGCCATCTCCGCCGACCTCATCGAGTCCGAGCTGTTCGGCCACGTCAAGGGCGCCTTCACCGGCGCCAAGGAGGCCCGCAACGGCCTCTTCTACTACGCTCATGGCGGCACCCTGTTTCTCGATGAAATCGGCGAATTCCCCCTGGCTCTGCAATCGAAGCTGCTGCGGGTGCTGGAAGAGCGCAAGATCCGCCCCGTCGGCACCGAGCACGAGGTGCCGGTGGACGTGCGGGTGGTGGCGGCCACCAACCGGGATTTGAAGCAGGAGGTGGCCCAGTGCCGCTTCCGCCAGGATCTTTTCTACCGTCTGGAAGTGATGACCCTGACCGTGCCGCCCCTGCGCCAGCGGGCGGAGGACGTGCCGGAACTGGCCGCCCTGTTCATGGACCGCCTCTCGGTACAGCTGGGGGTGCCGCCCCTGCTGATCTCTCCCGAAGTGGCCCGTGCCTTGTCGGCCTACCCCTGGCCGGGCAATGTGCGGGAACTGCGCAACTTCGTCGAACGCTCCCTGCTTTTCGGTGAATTCCCCCTCGATGCCCTGGGCGGCGAGAGCGGCGGCGCCGAGCCTGCCGGGGTGCCCCCCTCCCTGCTGCTGGCCGAGGTGGAGAAGCGCCACATCCTCGCCGTGCTGGCCCAATGCGGCGGCAGCAAGGCCCGGGCGGCCGACCTGCTGGGCGTTTCCCGCAAGACCCTGGACCGAAAGTGCGCCGAATGGGGCGTCTAGGCCATCCCTTCAGCCGCGAGGGGCGCCAGCGCCTGCAGGCTTCCTTCGCCGGCTCCGTCCGCCTGAAGCTGCTGGCCCTGGTTCTTTCGCCCCTCATTCTGGGGGTGCCGATCCTCCTCCTCATTGTCTGGATCTGGGGTACCCAGGGCTACAACCAGCTGCTGGTGAACAAGGTCAGCTCCGATCTGGTGACCGCCCGCCAGTATTTCGACCGGGTGCAAAGCGGCGTCAGTACGGGGCTGGGCGGCTTTGCCACCTCCCAGCGTCTGGCCAAGGCCCTGGCCCGGCAGCCGGGCAGCGATGTCGAACGCCTGTTGCGTAGCGAGGCCAAGTCCCAGGGCCTGGATTACCTGCTGCTGCTCGACGAGCAGGGGCGGGTGCTGGCCGGCGGGCAGGATGTGCAGGGCAGCGACCGTAGCTTCATGCGGGTGGTCCAGGCGGCGCTCCAGGGGCGCAGCCTGCACGGCCTCGAAGTATTTTCGCCCCAGCAGTTGCAGGCCCTCGGGCCCGATTTGCGCCAGCAGGCCTACTTGCCCCTGGTGGCCACCCGTAATGCCAGCCCCGACCCGCGCACGGCGGAGGAGCGGGGCCTGATGATCCAGGCCGCGGTGCCCATCCTGGCGGAGGACGGCCAGACGGTGGGGCTGCTGGAAGGCGGGGTGCTGGTCAATCGCAACCTGGATATCGTCGATCGTACCAACGCCATCGTCTATCAGGAGGCTTCCCTGCCTCTGGGCAGCCAGGGCACCACCACCCTCTTCCTGGGGGATACCCGCATCGCCACCAACGTGCGCCTCTTCGAGGGGCGGCGCGCCCTTGGTACCCGGGTCTCCCAGGCCGTGCGCGACAAGGTGCTGGGCCAGGGCCAGGTGTGGCTGGGTTCCGCCTTCGTGGTGGATGACACCTATGTCTCTGGTTACGAGCCCCTCTTCAATCTGGCGGGGGAGCGCATCGGCATGCTCTACGTGGGCTTCCTTGAAGCCCCTCTGCAGACCGCCCTGCACGGCGCCCTGGCCGGGCTCTTTCTGCTCTTCCTGCTGGTTTCCGGCCTGGGCACCCTGGCTGCCCTGCGCTGGGCCCAGACCATCTTCCGCCCCCTGGAGCGCATGAACCGGGTCATGGAGCGTATCGAGGCCGGCGAAGAATCCGCCCGGGTCGGCCCCAGCGCCAGCAAGGATGAACTGGGACGCCTCTCCCGGGCGTTCGACCACCTCCTCGATTCCCTTTCCGCCCGCCGCCTGGAGTTGCAGCGCTGGGCCGACGAACTCGATCAGAAGGTGGCCCAGCGCACCGCCGCCCTGGAAGCGGCCAATGCCACCCTGCGCCGGGCCCAGCAGCAGCTGGTGATGAACGAAAAGCTCACCGCCATCGGCGAACTCACCGCCGGCGTCGCCCATGAGATCAACAACCCGGTGGCCGTCATCCAGGGCAACCTGGACCTGCTGCGGGATGTGCTGGGGGAGCAGGCCGAACCGGTGAAAGGCGAAATCCGCCTGATCGACGAGCAAACCCAGCGCATCCGCGCCATCGTCACCAAGCTGCTGCAATTCGCCCGCCCCGGCGACTTCGCCGGCTACGCCGAAGCCATCGACGTGAATGGCGTGGTAGCCGATTGCCTGGTACTCACCCGGCACAACCTCAACAAGGCCGGCGTCAAGGTGGAAACCCGCCTGGAGGCCACCCGCGATGTGGAAATCAACCGGGGCGAGCTGCAACAGGTGCTCATCAACCTGATGATGAACGCCATGCAGGCCATGCCCGAAGGCGGCACTCTCAGCCTGGAAAGCCGGGACATCACGCCCGACGACACCCCGGCCGAAGAAGCCTGGTTCCCCGGCACCCTGCTGCGGGTGCGGGACACCGGCCACGGCATCGCCCCGGCCGACCTGGACCGCATCTTTGACCCCTTCTTCACCACCAAGAAACAGGGTGGCACCGGTCTGGGCCTCTCCATCACCTACGCCATCATCCAGCGCTACGGTGGGCGTATCACCGTGGAGAGCGAGCCGGGCCAGCAGACCACCTTCACCCTGTGGCTCAGGGAAGAGGCCCGCTACACCGAGCAGCCTTCAGCACCGGTGTTCGCGGCGAGGTTTTTGAAAGAGGGGGAGTAGGGAATCAGGCGCCGCCGCTGCTCGTCAGCTTTCGCTACCAAAGCGGACATCGCACAACTCCATGCGGAGATTCTGCGGCCACGCATCTTCAATGACCTGCTGGCCAATTTTGGGGCGCAGCTTCAAGTAGGTTGCCTTGTCGTTTATCCGGCAGGCCAGGGATGCGAAATGGTTCAGGTGCCAGAGACTCTTGGGATAGAGCCGGGTAGTCTCCAGGACGCTCTCCTTTAGGCGAGCCCACGGCAAGATGCCCTGTCGAAGCAGATCCTGGTAGGGATAGGTCTCATCGTCAGCAGCAATGTTGAGCCAGGCGTAGGTGGCTGACTTGCGCTTTGCTTTTGCCGTTGCGGTAGCCTGGTTGGTGAATTCGAGCAACTGTTTTGGGGTGCCGCCCCAGCGGGGGGTCAGGAGTCGTACGTATTCGGCGGGAATGCCTTCGTAATCAGGGAAACGAAGGGCCGCCTTTTTATAGGCGGCCAAGGCTTCCTCCCGATTTTGTCCTTCCCCGACGTAGGTTCGCAGGTAGAGCTGATGCCAGAGGGGGTGATGGGCGGCATAGACCTCGGATTCCTTGAGGATTCCCCTGGCACGGGCAAGCTGCTCCTGGAATACCTGGAGCGCCAAGGGGGCTCGCGGGGCGTTGAAGCTCCGGCCCCTGGCCGACCAGGCCTCTGTGATGGCGTAGTGGGCTTCAATCAGCGCCCGGGCCGTGGAGTTGGGGTGGGTGGTTCGCCATTCCTGCATGACCGCCGCCCACCACTCCGCACCCTGGGATAGATGGGTCAGTGCGCTGAGCGCGGTGTCCAGAGCAGTGGCTTTGGATGCCCCATCCTGCAGTAACTGCGGACGCCCATATTCATCCACCACGGTTTCCAGTACCGCATAGTGTTTCTCCATCAGCTGGATTTGCATGAGCGCGCCGAAGTCGCCATAGAAGTTATTACCGTCGGAGACCTCGGCGATGATTCGCGTCTTGGCGAGAAAGTCGGAAGAAGGACCGTATTTTTTCTCTAGTTGATTCAGGTTCGGAATGCGGATGTCTTCACTGGTCATTGCTGCCGGTGCATTGAGAAGAGCAAATCCGACGATGAGGCTGCCAAGCAGATTGTTCTGGATAGGGGGCATGATCTACGGGGGCTCCAGGGCGAGGGCTCAGGATTTTTCAAAAAAACGGCGCACGCACAGCTCCGGCGGCCAGGCGTAGTGCCAGGCATCGCGATTGGGTTGTTTGCCGATTTTGTTCCACAGGGTGATGAAGGTTTCCCGGTCTCCTGCCATGCAGGCGAAAGAAGCGTAGGCATTGAGATTCCAGCGGCTTTTCGGGTATTGGGTCAGCAGGTTGTCGAAGCCGGCTTTCATCTTCTTCCACGATGCGGGTGTTTCTTCAAACAGGTTGGAGGTGTTGGGGTGATGCTGGCTGACCGCCCAATAGAGGCGGGTATAGAGGGATTGGCGATCCATCGGCTCCACTCTTTCGGTACTCCAGGAGATGAACTTGTCCACCAATTCCAGGGATCCTCCCCACTTGGGAAGGAGTTGGACGGTCATGCCGAAGTAGTGATCGAGATAGGCCGGGTCATTGCCAATCGCCTCATTGAACAAGGCAGAGAGCTTGTCTGGCGCCCATTCCTGGTCTCTCGCCAATGTTAGATAGAGGTCGTACCAAAGGGCGTTGTTTCCAGAGTAAGCGCGGGTGTCCTTGAGGATTTTCTCAGCCTGGGCAAGACGGTCACGAAAGAGCTTCCAACCTTCTTTTGATACCGTATCGGCGTAGCCGTAGCCCCGTGCATCCCAGGCCCGCTGGTGCCAGTAGCTTGCTTCCGTCAGCGCCGCCAGGGCGGATTTGGGATAGGCGGCCTTCCACTTCTGGATCATCTGGTACTGATCCGAGCGTGTGCGGGGGGTATAAACCTGCTGGCTCCAGTTCAGCAGGGCGGGTAGCTTTCGACGCCCGTCCAGAAGCCGCTGGGAAGGGGATTTCCATTCCTTGAATAACTCTTCGAGTATGTGGAATTCACCGCGTTCGGCAAGGCTTAAAAGTGAGGGAATTGCCATCTGCACCATGGAGCCTTCAACCTGATTAAAGGTGTTCTTGGTGCTGGCTAGGGAATCGAAGGGATTAAAGCCTTCCTCGCTGACAGGTGCCGAAGGGGGAAGCGGCTTTGACGGATCGCTGGTCGTGACTTTTCCCTGAGCTTCCGGGGGGAGGGCGATGGCGGCCTCTGCAAAGCAGAGAACCAGTAGGGCGAGTAAGAGGCTGCGGTTGAGATTCATGACCGTGTGGAGGGGGAGGTTGAAATGGCTTGGTGGATGCGGCTCTTTGACCGCGCGCCCACGCCGCTGGATAGGTGTTCCACACTATCACTTCGTCATATTTTTGCGAAGCCTCCGATGTCAGGGCGAAAAAATGCCCCACCGGCATGGCGTGCGGGTGGGGCTGGTCGGGGCTACGACGCGTTAGAGGGGGCTCACTCCCCCATCAGCAAAAACGGATTGATGCCGATCCGCTGGTAATTCTCTTCGCTCACCAGAATGTCCAGGGCCAAGCTGGCCATGTCGTCGGCGATGGGGTCCAGGTTCGGGGCGCCGGGGACTTTCTCGGCCAGCAGCAGCTTGAGGTAGCTGTGGCAGGCGTCGCAGGCTTCGGCCCGGGCGCCGTCTTCGTGGTCGTCGATGGAGCGGTAGGAAATGTCCTTGCCTTCGCCGCAGGCGATGCAGGCGGCGCGTACGTGGTGCCAGGCGGTGTGGCAGAGGCTGCAGTGCAGGTAGCGCAGGCCGCCGGCTTCGGTGCCGACGTGGATGACGCCGGCCACTGGGGCGCTGCCGCAGATGGGGCAGCTGTGGGCGGTGGCCGGGGCGGCGACGCTGGCTGCTTCCAGGCTGGCGGCGTGGCGGGTCCAGGCGATCTGCTGGGCGGCCATGATGAAGGGGGCGGGCAGCATGTCGTCGGCGTCCAGGGTGCCGCCGAGGATGCGGTTGGCCAGGGCTCCCAGGGTGGCGGCATCGGCCAGGGCCAGGGCCTCCAGGGTGGGCAGGGCGGCTTCGGGCACCTGGCTACGCAGTTGGCCGATCAGGGCCTGCAGGTCGGCCTGCCATTGGGCGGCGGGGGGAAAGGCGGCGGAAGGGGCCGCCTGGATCACGGCCTGCTGGGCATCGCTCAGGGTGGCGATGAAGCCGAGCCAGTCGCCCAGGCTGTGGCCTTCGGCCAGTTGCCGCAGACGGGCGGCCCGGCTGGCGAAGAGGGTGGCTGCCTGGGGCAGGCGCAGCGGGGCGGGGGATTGGCCGGGCACCAGGCCGGCGGCAGCCATGGCGGCGGCGGTGTCGTTGTGGATGGGGATCATGGTTCGGTTTCTCCGGTTGAGCGTGGCCCCGGCAGGGCGGGGCGAAAGGTTCCCCCGTGCAAGAAGCGTGCGCAAGGGTGGGCGCGGGTGCCTGGGGCGGACGCTGCCTGGGTCCCGCCGCTGCTGCGAATGCAGTGGAATGGGTGAATGGGGGGGAATGGACTGCGGCGGGTTTGCCGCCGTGCCGTAATCGGCGCCCATTGTGCCCGATTTGCCGGCCCTCGGCCCGGGCTGCCGGGGGGGCTTCCCCCTGCCGCCGGAAAGGCTGTCAGCCCTTGTTATTTGTTGCGCTGCAGCGGGACATTCTGTCCGGAACGGCGAGGCTGGGCTGGGACAGAATGTCCCGCTTTTCTATGCTGCAAGGCACAAAACCCTTGGTTTGACGCGGTTTTTCTCCGTGGCACGAAACCTGCGCTCGGTTCCGGTCAAGTCGCGGGCGGCGCTCCCTGTGGGAAGGGCCGGCCCGGCGGCATCACCGCTTCCAAGGGAGGATCCATGCAAGTTACACGGCGGCAGTTCTTCAAGGTTTCGGCGGCAGGTCTTTCTGCCTCCAGCCTCGTGGCCCTGGGCTTTTCGCCCGCCACTGCCCTGGCCGAGGTACGCCAGTACAAACTGGCCCGGGCCAAGGAAATCCGCAACACCTGTCCCTACTGTTCCGTGGGCTGCGGCCTGCTGATGTACAGCCTGGGCGATGGCGCCAAGAACGCCAAACAGGAAATCATCCACATCGAAGGCGACCCGGATCACCCCGTCAGCCGCGGTTCCCTGTGCCCCAAGGGCGCCGGCCTGCTGGACTTCATCCACAGCCCCAACCGCCTGAAGCACCCCGAAGTGCGGGAGCCGGGCAGCAAGGAGTGGAAGCGCATTTCCTGGCATGAGGCCATCGAGCGCATTGCCAAGCACATGAAGGCCGACCGCGACGCTAACTTCATCGCCAAGAACGCCGACGGCGTGACGGTGAACCGCTGGCTGTCCACCGCCATGCTGACTGCCTCCGCGTCCTCCAACGAAACCGGCATCCTCACCCAGAAGTTCATGCGTTCCCTGGGCATCGTCGGTACCGACGCCCAGGCCCGGGTCTGCCACGGCCCCACGGTGGCCGCCCTGGCTGCCACCTTCGGTCGCGGCGCCATGACCAATACCTGGGTGGACATCAAGAACGCCGACTTCATCCTGATCATGGGTGGCAACCCCGCAGAAGCCCACCCGGTGGGCTTCAAGTGGGCCATCGAAGCGAAGAAGAAGGGCGCCAAGATCATCGTGGTGGACCCCCGCTTCAACCGCTCCGCCGCGGTGGCCGACGAGTACGTGCCGATCCGCGCCGGTTCCGACATCGTCTTCCTGGGTGGCCTCATCAACTGGCTGATCGCCAACGACAAGATCCAGTGGGATTACGTCAAGGCCTTCACCAACGCCAGCTTCATCGTCAATGAAGGCTTCCAGTTCGAGGAAGGTCTCTTCTCCGGCTACGACGAAGCCAAGGGCAAGTACGACCGGGGCTCCTGGAGCTACGAGCTGGATGCCAAGGGCCAGGCCAAGACCGACCCGACCCTGCAACACCCGCGCTGCGTGTGGAACCTGATGAAGGCCCACTACGCCCGCTATACCCCGGAAGTGGTCACCGACCTCACCGGCAGCCCGAAGGAAGGTTTCCTTTCCGTCTGCAAGCACCTGGGCGAGTGCAGCACCCCCACCAAGGTCTCCACCATTCTCTACGCCCTGGGCTGGACGCAACACACCGTGGGCGCCCAGAACATCCGCACCATGGCCATGGTCCAGCTGCTGCTGGGCAACATCGGTATGCCCGGCGGCGGCGTGAACGCCCTGCGCGGCCACTCCAACATCCAGGGCCTTTCCGACCTGGGCCTGTTGTCCACCAACCTGCCGGGCTACCTGACCCTGCCCAACGACAAGGCCCACCCGACCTTCGCCGATTACATCGAGAAGACCGCGCCCAAGGCCCTGCAACCGGGCCAGTTGAACTACTGGGGCAATACCCCCAAGTTCTTCGTCAGCCTGCTTAAGTGGTTCTGGGGCGACAAGGCCACCAAGGAAAACAACTGGGGTTACGACTGGCTGCCCAAGTGGGACAAGATGTACGACGTGCTGCAGGTGATGGACCTGATGCACCAGGGCAAGGTGAATGGCTTCATCGTCCAGGGCTTCAACCCCCTGACCTCCTTCCCCGATTCCCGCAAGACCGCCGAAGACTTCGCCAAGCTGAAGTACATGGTGGTGATCGACCCCATCACCACCGAGACTTCCTCCTTCTGGCAGAACCACGGCGAGATCAACAACGTGGATACGGCCAGCATCCAGACCGAAGTCTTCCGCCTTCCCTCCACCTGTTTTGCGGAAGAAGACGGCGCCATCGTCAACTCCTCCCGCTGGCTGCAATGGCACTGGAAGGGCGCCGACGCCCCGGGCGAGGCCAAGACCGACCAGGAAATCCTGGCCGAGTTGTTCATGGCCCTGAAGAAGCTCTACCAGGCCGAAGGCGGCACCGTGCCCGAGCCCATCCTCAACCTCTCCTGGCCCTACAAGAACCCTTACGATCCGACCCCGGAAGAGCTGGCCAAGGAAATGAACGGCCGTGCCCTGGCGGATGTGCCCGATCCCAAGAACCCGGGCCAGTTCCTGGTCAAGAAGGGCGAGCAGATCCCCGGCTTCGCCGTGCTGCAGGACGATGGTTCCACCATGTCCGCCTGCTGGATTTTCGCCGGCAGCTGGACCCAGGCCGGCAACCAGATGGCCCGCCGCGACAACACCGACACCGGCCTGGGCAACACCCCGGGCTGGGCCTGGGCCTG
This sequence comes from Azospira sp. I13, assembly GCF_003112695.1. GTDB lineage: Bacteria > Pseudomonadota > Gammaproteobacteria > Burkholderiales > Rhodocyclaceae > Azospira. The sequence goes on along the minus strand of NZ_BFBP01000002.1, from coordinate 118,267 downwards.
GCCGGCCAACCGCCGCATCATCTACAACCGGGCCTCCTGCGATCCTTCCGGCAAGCCCTGGGACCCGAAGCGCAAGCTCATCGCCTGGAACGGCGAGAAGTGGGCCGGCGCCGACGTGCCCGACTTCAAGGTGGATTCCAACCCGGCCGACGGCATGAACCCCTTCATCATGAACCCGGAAGGGGTGGGGCGTTTCTTCTGCACCGACAAGCTGGCGGATGGGCCCTTCCCCGAGCACTACGAGCCCATGGAAAGCCCCCTGGGCACCAACCCGCTGCATCCCAAGGTGGTGAACAGCCCGGCCGTGCGCATCTTCAAGGCCGACAAGGAACGCCTCGGCCAGCACACCGAGTTCCCCTATGTGGGCACCACCTACCGCCTCACCGAGCACTTCCAGTTCTGGACCAAGGGCGTGCGCCTCAGCGCCATCGCCCAGCCGGAGCAGTTCGTCGAAGTGGGCGAGGCCCTGGCAGCGGAGAAGGGCATCAAGGCCGGGGACTGGGTCAAGGTCAGTTCCAAGCGCGGCTACATCAAGGCCAAGGCCGTGGTGACCAAGCGCATCAAGGCCCTGACGGTGAACAAGCAGACCGTGCACCAGATCGGCATTCCCCTGCACTGGGGCTGGGAGACCGTGGCCAAGAAGGGCTTCCTCTCCAACACCCTGCCGCCCGCCGTGGGGGACTGCAACACCCAGACCCCCGAATACAAGGCCTTCCTTGTGAACATTGAAAAGGCTTGAGGAGCAAGAACACATGGCTCTGCAATCTCTCGACATCCTGCGCCGCTCGGCCAGCCCGACGGCGGCCCCCCAGGCCCGCAATCCCCTGGAAGTGGCCAAACTCATCGACGTTTCCGTCTGCATCGGCTGCAAGGCCTGCCAGGTGGCCTGTTCCGAATGGAACGAGCTGCGTGACGAGGTGGGCAGCTGCGTCGGCGTCTACGACAACCCCACCGACCTTTCCGCCCAGGCCTGGACGGTGATGCGCTTCAACGAGGTGGAACAGCCCGACGTCAGCGGCGGCAAGCTGGAATGGCTGATCCGCAAGGACGGCTGCATGCACTGCGCCGACCCGGGCTGCCTCAAGGCTTGCCCCTCCCCCGGCGCCATCATCCAGTACAAGAACGGCATCGTCGATTTCCACCAGGAAAACTGCATCGGCTGCGGCTACTGCGTTTCCGGCTGCCCCTTCAACGTCCCCCGTATCAGCAAGGACGACAACAAGGCCTACAAGTGCAACCTGTGTTCCGACCGGGTGGCCGTGGGCCAGGAGCCGGCCTGCGTCAAGACCTGCCCCACCGGCGCCATCCAGTTCGGCTCCAAGGAAGACATGAAGGAAGTGGCGGAAAAGCGCATCACTGATCTCAAGTCCCGGGGCTATGACCAGGCCGGCCTCTACGACCCGGAAGGGGTGGGCGGCACCCACGTGATGTACGTGCTGCACCACGCCGACAAGCCCGAGCTGTACAGCAACCTGCCCAAGGACCCGGCCATCAGCACCACGGTCAGCCTGTGGAAGGGCCTGCTGAAGCCGGTGGCCACCCTGGGCATCGCCGCCGCCGGCCTGTTCGGCTTCTTCCACTACATCACCGTGGGCCCCAACCGGGCCGAGGATGAACACGAGGCTGAAGAAGAGGTGACCAAATGAAAGAGCAACTGATCCAGCGTTACAACGCCGCCGAGCGCATCAACCACTGGGTGGTGGCGGTGTGCTTCATCCTGCTGGCCATCTCCGGCCTGGCCTTCTTCTACCCGGCCTTCTTCTGGCTCACCGGCGTGTTTGGCACGCCCCAGCTGGCCCGCATCGTGCACCCCTTCGTCGGGGTCGTGATGTTCATCGCCTTCGCCCGCCAATTCTTCCGCTACTGGCATCACAACCTCGTCACCAGCGAGGACGTGAAGTGGATGAAGTCGGTGAAGGAGGTGATGAAGGGCAACGAAGTGGGCGACATCGGCCGCTACAACGGCGGCCAGAAGGGCATGTTCTGGGTGATGGTGGGCTGCATGGCCCTGCTGCTCATCTCCGGCGTCATCGCCTGGCGTCCCTATTTCGCCCTCTACTTCCCCATTCCCCTGATCCGGATGGCCCTGCTGGTGCATGCCGCCAGTGCCGTGGTGCTGATCGCCAGCATCATCGTGCACGTCTATGCCGCCCTCTGGGTGCAAGGCACCATCCGCGCCATGGTGGAAGGGGTGGTCACCCACGCCTGGGCGAAGAAGCACCATCCCAAGTGGTTCCGGGAAATGACCGGCAAGGAATCCTGAGCCTCCCCGAGTCTCTGATTCCCTGACGTACTGGCCGGGGGCGGCGCTTGCTGCCCCCGGCCCTTGCAGCCTCATCTTTGCAGTACAGGACACACGACCATGGCCAGCGAATCCCTGCATCTCCTCATCGGCACCCAGCGCGACGACGAGCTGGAAGGCCCGGAACACGCCACCGTCTGCCGCACCACGGTGCTGCGCCTCAACGGCGGCGAGGCCGAGACTTGCGACGACCACGTGGTGGAAGAGGTGCCCGTGGCCCTGGTCTTCAACGGCATCTCCCACGCGGTGATGCTGGCCACGCCGGACAACCTGGAAGACATGGCCCTGGGCTTCGCCCTCACCGAAGGCATTCTGGAATCGCCGTCCGAGCTGTACGGCGTCGAGGTGGTGGCCGGCTGTCAGGGCCTGGAAGTACATCTGGAAGTGGCTTCCCGCCGCTTCGTCGCCTTGAAAGAGCGCCGCCGCAACCTGGCCGGCCGCACCGGCTGCGGCCTTTGCGGTGTGGAAAGCCTGGATGCCGTGGCCCGGCCCTACAAGGCCATTCAGCGGGGCCTGCTGCTGCCCGTGGGCGCCGTCTCCCGGGCGCTGGAACAGTTGCCGGACTGGCAACAGCTGCACCGCATCACCGGCGCCGTCCATGGCGCCGCCTGGGTTGATGGCCTGGGCCACATCCACACCCTGCGGGAAGACGTGGGCCGCCACAATGCCCTGGACAAACTGGTGGGCTGGATGGCCAAGCGCCGCATCGACCCGGCCTCCGGCTTCGTCCTCACCTCCAGCCGGGCCAGCTACGAGATGGTGCAGAAATGCGCCGCCGCCGGCATCGGCTGCCTGGTCGCCATCTCCGCTCCCACCGGCCTCGCCGTGCGCATGGCGGAGGAGAGCGGCATCACCCTGGCCGGTTTCGCCCGGGGCAATCGCCTGGTCATCTACAGCCACCCGGAATATCTGGCCGCCGAAGGCGTGGCTGCCACCCGCCCCCTGGGCCAATCCCAGGGCAGTGCCGGCCAGGAGCCCCTGCCGCCGCGCTCCGGTGGCCGCACCCTGATGTGAGGCCCGCCCGGCAATGACTTCAGAGCAGGCGCCCCCTGGCGCCCCGCTGCACCAGCCCCCTGGTGGCCTGGTGGATCGCTTTGGCCGGCGCATCACCTACCTGCGCCTCTCCATCACCGACCGCTGCGACTTCCGCTGCACCTACTGCATGGCGGAAGAAATGCAGTTCCTGCCCCACAGCGCCGTCTTGAGCCTGGAAGAAGCCCTGCGCCTGGTGCGGGTCTTCGTTTCCCTCGGCGTCACCAAGGTGCGCCTCACCGGCGGCGAACCCCTGGTACGGCGCAACGTCCTCTGGCTGCTGCAAGAGATTGGCCAGCTGCATGGCTTGAAGGAACTGGTGCTGACCACCAACGGCTCCCAACTCGCCCGCCATGCCGACGATCTGCGCCGGGCCGGCGTCAGCCGCCTCAACATCAGCCTGGATACCCTGCGCCCCGAGCGCTTCCGCGCCATCACCCGCATCGGCGACCTCGCCAAGGTGCTGGAAGGTGTGGAGGCCGCCATCGCCGCCGGCTTCTCCCGCATCCGCCTCAATGCCGTGATGCAGCAGGGCGTGAACGACGACGAACTGGAAGCCCTGCTGGCCTACGCCGTGGCCCGCAACATCGACCTGGCCCTGATCGAGGAAATGCCCCTCGGCGACACCGGCCAAGACCGGCGCCAGACCTACCTCTCCAGCGATGCCGCCCGGGCCCGTCTGGCTGAGCGTTTTGAACTGATCCCCACCCTGGAGAACAGCGGCGGCCCCGCCCGCTACTGGCGGGTCGGCGGCAGCGACAGCCGGGTCGGCTTCATCTCCCCCCATTCCCACAACTTCTGCGACACCTGCAACCGGGTGCGCATCAGCGCCCAGGGCACCCTCTACCCCTGCCTGGGCGACGACGGCGCCATCCCCCTCCTGCCCCTCCTGCGCGCCCATCCCCAAGACGACGCCCCCCTCGGCGCCGCCATCGCCACCGGCATGGGCCTCAAAGCCCAAGCCCACGACTTCACCGCCGCCATGGCCCAGCCGAAGATTCTGCGCTTCATGTCGAGTACGGGCGGCTGAAGACTTCCACTAGGTAATTCTGCGATTGATGGCTGGTAGCGGCCATAAGTGGGCGTAAGGGAAATTGCGCCAATGCAGCCGTTCGCAAAAATTCCGAGTGCATGACATTTGGCTGGCCGACTGGCAGAATCAATGCGACATTGAACCGGGCCGCGTATGACTGCCGTCTATCCCCGAAAATACTGCCGACAATCTAGCGGAGGCCGCTATTGGGAAGTCTCCCAGGCCGCCGTCTTTTTCTGCTTATACGGCATATATGCCATCCACTTCACGTTAGAGATTTACATGTCCCGCGCATACCAAAGTTTTGAGTACGGCATCAAAGACGCTGAGGAACTTCTCGCGCACTTCGACGAGATTAATACCAACCCTCCACCCGCAAACGCCGAAGTACTAAAGCGGGCAGGGCTTGTCATGGCCTTAACCGCCTGGGAAACGTACGTTGAGGATCGGCTTCTGGAAGAAATGAACAAGAAACTTGGTGTGGTCGCAGGGAGTTACGTCGGCGATTTTGTCCTGAAAAAATTGCACACCGATCTGAAGCAATTCCATAACCCCAGTTCGGATAAAACAAAACGCATATTTCAAGAGTACCTTGGCCTTGATGTCACTGAAGGATGGACATGGGCCAACTTTGAGCCAGAAAAAGCGAAGAGTACTTTGAACAGCTGGATCGGTAAGCGGGGGGATGCCGTTCACCGATCTAAGCCCATAAACAACGGCGCTCCTGTCGCGCATCTAATCAAGCGAGACGAACTCGAAAAAGTAATTCGCTTCGTCAAAGAGCTCGTAAAAGCCACTGACACCTATGTCGACGCCAATCTCTAACTTGGCGCATCCTTCGGTCGCTGGACGCTACGCGATAAAGCCGCGCAGCGCCGGTTAGCTCTACGCTATACCTTTGAGGCACGCCCCGTATGAATTCGCCACCTCGGTTATTTATTTCTTATAGCTGGTCAACGTCTGAACACGAGCAGTGGGTCATTGATCTAGCGACGGAGCTAGTAAACAGTGGCGTAGACGTCGTCCTAGATAAGTGGGATTTGCGCGAAGGCCACGATTCCATCGCGTTCATGGAAATGATGGTCACTGACCCATCAATCTCGAAAGTCATCCTCGTATGTGATCAAGTCTACGCAAGCAAGGCCGATGGCAGAGCCGGCGGCGTCGGAACTGAAACCCAGATTATTTCTGCGGAGGTCTACGCGAAGCAGTCGCAGGATAAGTTCGTCGCAGTCATTGCAGAAAAGAACGATGCAGGCAAGCCCTACTTGCCCACCTACTACAAATCACGTATCTACGTTGACCTTAGCGAAAGTGATCGTTATGCAGAGAACTTCGAAAAGCTCCTGCGCTGGATTTTCGACAAGCCGTTATACCTGAAGCCAGAAATAGGGAAACCACCGTCGTTCATCATCGAACCAGATGCGCCAGCGTTGGGAACCAGCGCTCTCGCTAAAAGAGTTATTGAGGGTGTAAAGGCCGACAAAGGCTACATACGCGGCGCCCTAGACGAGTACCTTTCTCTCTTCTCAGAACACCTCGAACGATTTCGCATTTCCCCCGATGAAAGCGAAATGGATGATCGAATAGTGAAGTCAATTGAGGACTTCACTCCTTCTCGCAACGAACTGATTCAGATCGTTACTGCACTTGCACAGTACACAGACCCGCAAGCGTATGTGCCGCGTGTTCATAGGTTCTTTGAATCCATCTTGCCGTACCTTTCACGGCCACCGCATGTCAATCAGTGGAGCGAGACAGATTTCGACAACTTCAAATTCATTGTCCATGAGTTGTTTCTCTATACCATTGCAGTTCTCCTGCGTAGTGAGCATATTGAATCTGCTACATACCTGTTGTCGCAGTCGTACTATGTTCCAGGCAACTCTGATTACGGCAAGAATCCGACGGTTAGCTATACAGCCTTCCGCGAATACATGAAGTCCTTGGAGATTCGAAACCAACGACTCAAAAGCAATCGCCTTTCGATAAGGGCTGACCTACTTGAACAACGATCAAAGACTTCTGGTGTGCAGTTTCGGCATGTTATGCAATCGGATTTCATTTGCTTTCTTCGTGCCGACTTAACGCACACAGATAGCTACGACAGATGGTGGCCAGAGACGCTGCTTTACGCGACCCGGTACTACGGGCCATTTGAACTGTTCGCGAGGTCTACGTCGAAGAGCTATCTATCACGCATCTTGCCGCTCTTGGGTGTTCAAAATCTCGACCTACTTAAGGAAAAGCTCACTGAGCACGCTTCCGATAGAATGAATCTCCCTCGATGGCAGTTTGAATCATTTAGTCCATTGACATTGGTCGGCTTTGACCAACTTGGCACAAAGGTATAACCCAGCGTTGAGGCGTCTACGCGAAAAGCCGCGCAGGCGCCTCAACGCCACGTTAGCCGTTCTGGAGATAGTCATGCCTGCTGCTCGAATTACCGCTGACTACGCTGGCGATTCCAATGTCCCAGCTGATGAAAAATGGAAATTTGTCTTCGATGCCGTAATAGAAGGCGAACGGGTCAAACAACAACATTGCTTCGGCATTTGTACCAACCATGAAGCTGGCTCAATAAAGCGATGGCCATTTATTCTTCGCCCGGCGGCCAAAGGAAGTGCCGAATGGATATTTGACTACGGCACAAACAGCGAATATCCGCCAGAAGTTACAAATATCATCGAACGAGATATTCGCATCGGCAGCTATTTCACGGTTGGAACTGGCTCCAAGGCAGATACATACAGGATTACCCAAGTTGACACCCTGTAGAAATGAGTCGTCGTTATTGCTCATGTGTTTGCGACGCACGGCTACCCATCGTTGCAGGGGACGCTCCGCCTATTGGCGGGGTGCCCCTGAAATCAGACGTTAAGTGTCGTGGGAAAAACCTGTCATCTAACAGTTGTTTTGCTTAACGGCCAGCGATAATCCCCCAGACCCGTAGCCGGGGCAGCACGCCGGAGCTTCGCTATACTCCCGGTTCTCTCTTCCCTCCACCTTCCCATGCAAGTCGTCATCGTCGGTACCGGCAAGCTCGCCAGTGAGCTCCTTGCTTCCCACCAGTTGGGCCATCCCTTTCAGGTTGTGCCCTGGGGCCGGCAGGCCGAGGGCGAACGGGCCATCGTCGTCCATGCTGGTTCGGGGCGGGAGTTGGAGGCGGTGGCGGATTTTTGCCGGGCCACGGCGTCGCCCCTGATTGAGCTTTCCACTGGCTCTGCCCTGGAGCGGGAGGCGCCGGAGTTCCCGGTGGTGCTGTGCCCCAACACCAATATCCTGATGCTCAAGTTCATGGCCATGCTGGAGGCCAGCGGCCATCTTTTCCGCGGTTATCAGGTGGAGTTGCTGGAATCCCACCAGGCGAGCAAAAGCTCGGTGCCGGGGACTGCGGTGGCGATGGCGGCATCCCTGGGGCTGGCGCCCGGGGCCATCCGCTCGGTGCGGGACCCTCTGGTGCAACAGGGGGAACTGGGGATTGCCACGGCGGATTTGCCGCGCCATGCCTTTCACCGCATCCGCATCGACGACGGGGTGTGCCAGGTGCAGCTGGAAACCCGGGTGCAGGGCGACACGCCCTACGCGGCGGGTGTGTCGCGGATTGTCGAGGCGGTGGCGGGCCATGCCCTGGAAAACCGCCTGTATCCGGTGATGGAACTGGTGCAGGCTGGCTGGCTCTAGGGGCGGCGGCGAACTTTTGCGGAGGTCGGCGGTCCAGGAGGGGCGCCGAGTTTCGGTTAGCGGTTCAGCTGGCCTGCCTCCTCAGGCAAGTAGCGCGGCTGGCCATGGCGGCTCCCGATTCAGGCGGTCGGGGCCCGGGCAGCAAAACAACATCGCCTGATCATGATGTGAGGGATGCACTATGCAAAAAATCATCGAAGGTTTTCTCAAGTTCCAGACCGACGTCTTTCCTTCCCGCTCCGATCTGTTCAAGAGCCTGGCGGGGGGGCAGAGCCCCAAGGTGCTGTTCGTCACCTGTTCCGACAGCCGGGTGGTGCCTGAGCTGCTGACCCAGCAGGAGCCGGGGGACCTCTTCGTCATCCGCAACGCCGGCAACATCGTGCCCTCCTACGGGCCGGAGCCCGGCGGTGTGTCGGCCACGGTGGAATACGCGGTGTCGGTGCTCAAGGTGAGCGACATCGTCATCTGCGGCCATTCCAACTGCGGCGCCATGGCCGCCATTTCCAGCTGCCAGTGCCTTGACCATCTGCCCGCCGTCGCCCACTGGCTGCGCTATTCCGACGCGGCCAAGGCCATCATCGCCTCCCAGGAATTCGATTCTCCCCAGGCCAAGGCCGATGCTCTGGTGCGGGAGAACGTCATCGCCCAGCTGGCCAACATCAAGACCCATCCTTCTGTGGCCCTGGCGCTGTCCCAGCGCAAGCTGAACCTCCACGGCTGGGTGTACGACATTGAGCAGGGCGCCATCGACGCCCTGGACGGCAAAACCATGGCCTTCGTGCCCCTGGCGGCCAATCCAGAGGTGCGGGCCTCCTGATTCGGGAGCTGCTCGATGGCCGGTGTGTTGTCGCCGGCAGAGAAAATGAAAACGGCGCCTGGGGCGCCGTTTTCATTTCCACCCTTGAAAAGTGCCTGGAACGGCAAGCGGGACGCGGGCCTGCCTGAAACCCCGCGTCCTGCTTGCCTCTCCGCCATGGCGCGACGAAGAATGGCGTCCCTATTGCCTCTGCGGGCAACCTTGGGTGGCGAATCCGGTGAAAAATCTCAGCGCAGGCTGGCGCCGGCGAGCTTCAGGCCGAAGCCGATGAACAGGCCGCCGACGCTGCCCGTGGCGGTGGCCGAGAGCCGGCGGCGGCGCCGGAAGGCATCGGCCAGATAGCTGCCGCCGAAGATCAGGGCTGAAAGGTAGAAGGCGCTGCAGGCCTGGACGATGAGGCCGAGAATGAGGAAGGACAGCCCCGGGTGGGGGTAATCCGGGGAAACGAACTGGATGAAGAAGGAGATGAAGAATAGGATCGCCTTGGGATTCATTAGGCTGATGAAGAGGGCGGTGCGGAAGGGGCGGGAAGCATCGGCCGGGGCCAGGGGCGCGGTGCTCGTGCTTTCATCCCGGCAGCGCCAGCGCGCCACGGCGGCGCGCAGGAGGCCGATGCCCAGCCACACCAGATAGGCGGCGCCGGCGTATTTGAGGGCCATGAACAGGGCCGGCATGGTGCGCAGCAGGGAGGCCACGCCCGAGGCAGAGAGCACCATCAGGATCAGGTCGCCGAGGAAAATGCCGCAGGCGCCCCGGTAACCGGCGGCCACGCCCCAGCGGGAGGCCACCAGGGTGACATACATGGAATTGGGGCCGGGCAGCAGCACGATGACGATGGTGCCGAGGATGAAGGTGGCCAGGTCGGTGATGCCGTAGGTCATGGGATTCCGGTGGAGCGTGGTTGAGGCGTCAATGGGGTCTGGGGCGGCGCGGCGGTGTCGGTGGGGCGCTGGCAAGGCCCGCCGCGGCCTTACTTGAAGTAGGTGGGGTCTTCGAAGAGGGACTTGATGACCACCTTCTTCACTTCCTTGTGGTCCGGCACGGTGAACAGCACCGGCGTCAGCAATTCCTCGAAAATGCCCCGCAGGCTGCGGGCGCCGGTCTTGTACTCGAAGGCGATTTCGGCGATCTGCTGGAAAACGGCGGTGTCGATTTGCAGCTCCACGCCCTCGCTTTTCAGCAGCTGGCGGAACTGGTGGTAGAGGGAATTCTTCGGCTCGGTCATGACCCGCACCAGCATGGCCTTGGAAAGGTCCTGGAAGCGGGCCACCACCGGCAGGCGGCCGGTGAATTCGGGAATCAGGCCGAACTCGAAAAGGTCGGTGGGCTTCACCCGGCTGTTGAGGCGGTCCAGGATGTTCTGGTTGTCGTCCTCGCCGGTGCCGATATAGCCGAAGCTGTGGCTCTTCTCCATGATCTGCTCCAGGCCGACGAAGGCGCCGCCGCAGATGAAGAGGATGCCCGAGGTGTCGATGTGGCGCCCGTTGGGCAGGCGCACCGGATAGCCTTCCATGATCTTCAGCAGGGCGTGCTGCACGCTCTCGCCGGAGCTGGCCTGGGCCCGGGCTTGTTCCCCCGGGCGGGCCTTGAGCTTGTCGATCTCGTCGATGAAGACGATGCCCCGGCCGGCCTTGACCGTATCGTCACCGGCTTTTTCAAGCAGGCGCTGGAGAATGGCTTCGATTTCCTCCCCCACGTACTTGGTCTGGGCCAGGGAGGTGGCGTCGGTGGTGACGAAGGGCACCTCGAGAAAGCGGGAGAGGGTTTCGCAGAGCAGGGTCTTGCCGGTGCCGGTGGGGCCGATGATGAGGACGTTGCTCTTGTCCAGGCGCACATCGTCGCTGCCCTGGCTGGCCAGTTTGCGGTAGTGGGCATAGACCGCCACGGCCAGGGTGCGCTTGGCCTCGTCCTGGCCGATGACGTACTGGTTGAGGAATTTGACGATGGCGCTGGGGGTGGCGTTCTCGGGCAGCACGGCGGAATCCGGTTGAAATGGCGTGCCGTGACTGTAATCCACGACACGGCACGGCGGCTAGCCTGGGGCCGGGCCGGACGCGGCAAAGAGGCGGTCCAGGGCGCCCGGCGCGGATTCGCGGAAGCCCCTGTCGTCGAGGTGGAAGCGGGCCGCCTCCGTCAGCCGGCCGCCGATGGCGGCGGGCTGGTAGTGCATCAGGCTGAGGTGGCGCACCTCGAGGGTCAGGGGCCGCGTCGGCAGGGCGGCGAGGCGCGCCTGAATGTCTGCCAGGGGATGGGGCGCGGCGTAGAGGCCGAGGGTGAGGTGGGGCCGATAATCCGGGTTGTGCCCGGGTTCCGCATGGTGCGCCGCCAGGGCTTGGCGCAGGCGCGCCACCTGGGCGTGGGGGGCGTCCACGGCCAGATACGGCGCGGCCAGAAAGGTGTCGGCAGCGCCCAGGTGCAGGGTGAACGGGCGGGACTGCAGGGCTGCAAGGGCTGCCAGCTGGGTGTCGAGCTGGCGGCGCGGAAAGTCGTCGTCGACCACGGCGTTGCCCGCGCAGGGAAAGCCGCAGATGGTGAGGGTGATGTGGGGCTGGCGCACGTAGCCCGGCAGCAACAGGGGCGCCAGTTCGGCCTGGAGCCGCCCCACCTGGGCCTGGATGGCCGGGGTATCGGCATCAATGGCCCACAGGGCATAGGCCGGGCGGCCCCGGTGCCAGTCCCGGTAATCGCCATGATGGGCGGCCAGGGTGTGGGCGGCGGTGGGTTCAGGCGGGAGGATCGGCGAGGACATCGGCGAGGACGGAAAGCTGGGCGGAAAATCAGGGTGGAAGATCGGGGGCTGCGGTGATCAGGCTGTTCAGGCTGGCCAGGCATGTGAATGTTACTCAGACACGGCCATAAAAAAACGGGACTGTTGCCAGTCCCGTTTTTCCGGTGCGGAAGGTGATCCGCGCGCTCAGGCCGATGTTCAGGCGAAGTTCTGAGCGGCGAAGTCCCAGTTGGCCAGGGAAGCCAGGAAGGTTTCCACGAACTTGGGACGGGCGTTGCGGTAGTCGATGTAGTAGGCGTGTTCCCACACGTCGATGGTCAGCAGGGGCTTGCCTTCGCCGGTCTTCAGGGGGTTGCCGGCGGCGCCGGTATTGACGATGTCCACGGAGCCGTCGTCCTTTTTCACAAGCCAGGTCCAGCCGGAACCGAAGTTGCCCACGGCGGAGGCGGTGAAGGCCTTCTTGAATTCGTCGAAGGAACCCCACTTCTTGTTGATGGCGTCAGCCAGGGCGCCGGTGGGAGCGCCGCCGCCGGCGGGCTTCATGGAGCTCCAGAAGAAGGTGTGGTTCCACACCTGGGCGGCGTTGTTGTAGATGCCGCCAGCCGGGGCCTTCTTGAAGATTTCTTCCAGGCCCAGGGCTTCGTACTCGGTGCCCTTGATCAGGTTGTTCAGGTTGGTCACGTAGGCCTGGTGATGCTTGCCATAGTGGTAATCAAAGGTTTCTTCGGAAATGTGGGGGGCCAGGGCGTTCTTGGCGTAGGGCAGGGCGGGCAGTTGATGTTCCATCTTATTCTCCGTTTAGTAGGCGGGTTGGTTGGGGTAACCGTCAATTCTAGACAGTCGCAGCACCAGAGACAACGCACCGCGGCGGTGGTTCCCCAATCCGGGTGAAGGACATTCAGGTATCCGGCGCCGCGTCGCTGACCTGGACCTGGCGACGGCCCCGGTGCAGGTGCAGGGTCAACCGCTGCCCGGGGCTCAGGCTGGCGGCGTCGTGCACGGTCTGGCCCTGGGCGTCGAAGGCAATGGCATAGCCCCGGGCCAGCACGGCTTCGGGGTTGAGGTGGGTGAGGCCGGCGGCCAGCCGCTCCAGGCGAGCCCGGCGTGATTGCAGCAGACGCTGCTGCGCACCGGCCAGGCGCAGCCCCAGGGCCTCCAGCCGTGCCTGTTGGGCGGCGGGGCGGGGGCGGTGGCGCAGCAGGCGCTGGCCGGCCCGCTCCAGGGTGAACGCGGCCCGTTCCAGATGCCGGCCCAGGCCCCGTTGCAGGCGTTGGCCCAGGGCTTCCAGCCCCTGGCGTTGCAGGGCCAGGCGCTCCGCCGGGTGCTTGAGACGGCGGGCGGTCCAGTCCAGACGCTGCTGGGCGGCTTCCAGACGGCGGCGGATGCGGCGGCTGAGCTGGTTGTCCAGGCGTTGCAGATGGTTGAGCAGGCCTTCCCGGTCCGGCGCGGCCAGTTCGGCGGCAGCGGTGGGGGTGGGTGCCCGCAGGTCGGCGGCGAAATCGGCGATGGTGAAGTCGGTTTCATGGCCGACGCCGCTGACCACCGGCATGGGGCAGGCGGCGATGGCCCGGGCCACGCCCTCGTCGTTGAAGGCCCACAGGTCTTCGATGCTGCCGCCGCCCCGCACCACCAGCAGCACGTCGGCTTCCCGGCGGGCCGCAGCGGCTTGCAGGGCGGCAACGATCTGGCGCGGCGCCTCTTCGCCCTGGACCAGTGTGGGGTAGAGCACCACGCGGACCTGGGGCGCCCGGCGCGCCAGGGTGGTCAGCACGTCCCGCAGGGCCGCAGCCTGGGGACTGGTGACGATGCCCAGGGTGCGGGGGAAGGCGGGCAGGGGGCGCTTGCGCTCGGCGGCAAACAAGCCTTCGGCTTCCAGCTGGGCCTTGAGGCGCAGGAAGCGTTCATAGAGATCGCCCTGGCCCGCCCGGCGCAGGGCTTCCACATTGAGCTGGAAGTCGCCCCGGGGTTCGTAGAGGGAAACCAGCACCCGGGCCTCGACCTGGAGACCGTTTTCCAGGCGGAAGCCGAGCAGCTGGGCGCGGTTGCGGAACATCACGCAACGCGCCTGGGCCTGCCGGTCCTTGAGGGAGAAATAGGCATGGCCGGAGGCGGCAATGGTGAGATTGGAGATTTCCCCCGCCACCCAGCACAGGGGAAAGGCGCTTTCGAGACGCTGCCGGGCCTGCCGATTGAGCTCGGAGACACTGATGACCTGCTGGGGGGCGACCGGGCTGCTGCGTGACAGGAGGTCGGGCGTGCGGGAGGGATAAGCGGGGGAGGGAGGCAGGGAAGGCATGGCGCCATTCTACGCCAAGGGGCCGGCTGTCCCCAGTCCGGGCGGGGGCTCCGGGCAGATTGGCAAAAGGGCTTGAAAAATAACCCTTGATTCTTTGTGTGAAGTAATAACTATATGATTTTTAATGATTTAAATCCGTACGCCCCTTTTTGCGGCAGCGTAAGAAAAAGCCTTGTCCCAGCCGGGTTTAGCGCATTTGATGACAGGCTATCCACAGGGTTATCCACAGCTTTTGTGGATAAGGCGGGATAAATTCCCCTGCCGTCGCCGCGATTCCCAGTCCCCTCTTGGGAAAACGCCGGTGGGCCTGCCGGCGGTGCGGTTCTGCCGGGCGGGACTTGCCCGAAGCATGAACGGCAGGCTAAAGTTGCGGGCTTAAAAAGACCCTTCGGAGGTTCCGTGTTCGCCATCATCCAGGCTGCGGGCTGGCCCATCTGGCCCCTGTTGTTTGCATCCATCATCGCCCTCGCCCTCATCATCGAACGCCTGGTGGCCCTGCGTCGCGCCAAGGTCCTGCCCGATGGCGTGCTGGCCCGGGTGATCGGCGAAGTGCGCCAGGGCAGCCTCAACGAGGCCGCCATCAATGCCCTGGAACAGGGTTCGCCCCTGGGTCGCGTGCTGGCCGCCGGCCTGCGCAACATCAAGAGCAGCCGCGAAGTGATGAAGGAATCCATCGAGGAGGCCGGCCAGGCCGTTACCCATAACCTGGAACGCTACCTCACCACCCTCGGCACCATCGCTTCCATCGCCCCCCTCATGGGCCTCTTTGGCACCGTGGTGGGCATGATCGAGATTTTCGGCTCCCAGTCCCCCAGCGGCGCCAACCCGATGCAGCTGGCCCACGGTATTTCCATCGCCCTCTACAACACCGGCTTCGGTCTGGTCATCGCCATTCCGTCCATGATCTTCTGGCGCCATTTCCGTGCCCTGGTGGATAGCTTCGTCATCGAGATGGAGCAGCAGGCGGTGAAGCTGGTGGAAGTGGTTCACGGCGACCGTAGCTGAGCGGAGCGCCGACATGCATTTTCGCCGCGGCCGCAACCGGGAGGAGCCGGAGATCAACCTGATCCCGCTCATCGACGTGCTTCTGGTGATCATCATCTTCCTGATGCTCACCACCACCTATGCCAAGTTCTCCGGCCTGGAGATCAACCTGCCCACCGCCGATGCCAGCCAGACGCCGGAGCAGCCCCAGGAGGTGAACGTGGCCGTCACCGCCACCGGCCAGGTACTGGTGAACAAGTCCCCCCTGGCCAACGCCGAGGTGGCTGCCATCGCCGAGGCCCTGCGCCGCGCCGCCGGCAACCAGAAGGACCCGGTCATCGTCATCAACGCCGATGCCAAGGCCACCCACCAGAGCGTGGTGGATGTGATGCAGGGGGCCCAGAGCGCCGGTTATCCCCGCATTTCCTTTGCCACCCAGGCGCCGCAGAAATAAAGGCATGGGCCCAGGCCAGCGGCTGCAGAAATTCTGGTTCCGCAGCGCCCTGCCCCGGCGGGGCGAGGGTGCCCCGGCCTGGGCGGATACCCTGCTGTTCAATCTCCTGACCCCCGTTTCCTGGCTGTTCCGTGGCCTGGTGGCCCTGCGCCGCCAGGCTTATCGGCGCGGATTGCGCCGGGCCGAGCGCCTGCCGGTGCCGGTGGTGGTGGTCGGCAATATCGTTGTCGGCGGTGCCGGCAAGACCCCCCTGACCCTTTTCCTCGCCCGCCAGTTGCGGGCTGCCGGCCGTTCCCCGGGGATCGTCAGCCGCGGCTACGGCAGCCGGGAGGCGGGCGTGCGCGCTGTGGCGCCCCATGATGACCCGGCCCGGGTGGGGGATGAACCCTTGCTGCTGGCGCGGGAGAGCAACTGCCCGGTGTGGATCGGCCGGGATCGCCCCGCTGCCGCCCGGGCGTTGCTGGCGGCCCACCCCGAATGCGACGTGATCCTCTGCGACGACGGGCTGCAGCATTACCCCCTGGCCCGGGACGTGGAAATCGCCGTCTGTGACGTGCGCGGCCTGGGCAACGGCCGCCTGCTGCCGGTGGGCCCCCTGCGGGAGCCGCGGGCACGTCTGGCGGAGGTGGACGCGGTGGTGGGCAACGGCATGGCTCCGGAACTGCTCTTCAAGGCCGGCGAGACAACCCCGCCGCTGTTCCGCATGACCCTGGTGCCGACCCGCTTCCTCAAGCTGCAACGGCCGGAGGAAGGCTGTTCCGTCGAGGCCCTGAAGGGCCGCAAGCTCTACGCCGTGGCCGGCATCGGCCATCCCCAGCGCTTTTTCCGCACCCTGGCCGACCTGGGCTTGCAGGTGGAGGCACGGGCTTTCCCCGATCATCACGCCTACACCGCAGCCGACCTGGAATTTGCCCGGGACGGCGTGCTCCTTACCACCGCCAAGGATGGGGTAAAATGCGCCGCCATCTACGGGGGTGAAGCCTGGGTGCTGCCGGTGGCCGCCCAGGTCAGCCCCGACCTATCCGCTTTTGTTCTGGAGAAAATCAATGGACGCACGGCTGCTGGACATCCTGGTCTGCCCGGTTTGCAAGGGTAATCTGGAGTACCGCAAGGAGCAGAAGGAACTGGTCTGCAAGCCCTGCAAACTGGCCTTCCCCATCCGCGACGACATTCCCATCATGCTCGAGGAAGAGGCCCGCGCCCTGGGCGCCGACGAAGCCTGAGCGACGGACGGAGCCGCATCATGCTGCGCTTCAAGGTCGTCATTCCCGCCCGTTACGCCTCTTCCCGCCTGCCGGCCAAACCCCTGCTGGATCTGGGTGGCAAGCCCATGGTGGTGCGGGTGGCCGAGCGGGCGGCCCTCTCCGGCGCCGAGGAAATCTGGGTGGCTACGGATCACCCGGAGGTGGAGGCGGCCGCCAAGGCTCATGGCCTTCAGGTGCTGATGACCCGGGCCGACCATCCCACCGGCACTGACCGTCTGGCCGAAGTGGTGGCCCTGCGGGGCTGGGGTGACGATACCCTGGTGGTGAATGTGCAGGGCGACGAGCCCTTGATTGAGCCGGAGCTGATCGCCGCCACGGCTTCCCGCCTGGCTACGAGCGGTGCCGACATCGCCACCGTGGCCCATGGCCTGACCGAAGCGGCGGACTTTTTCAATCCCAACATCGTCAAGCTGGTCTGCAAGGCCGACGGGGACGCCCTGTATTTCTCCCGGGCCCCCATTCCCTACGCCCGGGACCACTTTGCCCGGGAAGGGGGCGGCGAAACCTTGCCGCCGGAACTGCCCTCCTATCGACACGTGGGCCTCTACGCCTATCGCGCCGCCTTTCTCAAGGCCTATTCCGGCCTTGCCCCGTCGCCCCTGGAGCAGTTCGAGTGCCTCGAGCAGTTGCGGGCCCTGTGGCATGGCTACCGTATCACCGTGGCCATTTCCGACAGCCTCCCCGCCCCCGGCGTGGACACGCCGGAAGATGCCGCCCGGATGCGCAAATGGTTTGACCGTGAGGGAATTTCCGAGTAATTTTCGCTCCTAAAAAACAGGCCGGAAATTCCCTAGAAACAGGCTTGGAAAGCGGAGTTCGCAGGGTTTCAGAACTCCGGTTGACGCAGTGCTTCCGCACTGTGGCCAGAACAGCGCCAGACCGTACAAAAAACATAATTCCAATCAACGCACTTCTGATCGACTTCACGTCATCGCACACATTCCGAGGACTCCATGCGACTGATTCTCCTCGGCGCTCCCGGCGCCGGTAAGGGCACCCAAGCCCAATTCATCCGCGAAAAATTCGGCATCCCCCAGATTTCCACCGGCGACATGCTGCGCGCTGCCGTCAAGGCCGGTACCCCCCTGGGTATCGAAGCCAAGAAGGTGATGGATGCCGGCGGCCTGGTTTCCGACGACATCATCATCGGTCTGGTGAAGGATCGCCTGCAACAGGACGACTGCAAGGCTGGCTACCTGTTCGACGGCTTCCCCCGCACCATTCCCCAGGCCGAAGCCATGAAGGCTGCCGGCGTGGCCATCGACTTCGTGCTGGAAATCGACGTGCCCGACAGCGACATCATCTCCCGCATGAGCGGCCGTCGCGTGCATGTGGCCTCCGGTCGCACCTACCACGTCACCTTCAACCCGCCCAAGGTGGCCGGCAAGGACGACGAGACCGGTGAAGACCTGATCCAGCGCGACGACGACAAGGAAGAAACCGTCAAGAAGCGCCTGGATGTTTACCACTCCCAGACCAAGCCCCTGGTGGATTACTACGGCAAGTGGGCCGCCACTGGCGACGCCAACGCACCCCAGTATCGCAAGATCGCCGGTGTGGGCTCCGTGGAAGACATCAAGAACGCCGCATTCGCAGCACTGAAGTAAGAGGAGGCGGATCGCCATGGCGGTGAAAAACGCCTTCTACGCCCAGTCCGGCGGCCCCACCGCTGTGATCAACGCCTCCGCCTGCGCCGTCATCGAGACGGCGCGGGCCCATTCGGACAAGATCGGCAAGGTCTTCGCCGGGCGCAACGGCATCGTCGGCGCCCTCACCGAAGACCTGATCGACACCAGCCTGGAGTCCGTCGAGGACATCGCCCGGCTGCGCACGACCCCGGGAGCCGCCTTCGGCTCCTGCCGCTACAAGCTCAAGTCCATCGAAGAGCATCGGGCCCAGTACGAGCGCCTGATCGAAGTCTGCCGTGCCCATGACATCGGCTACTTCTTCTACAACGGCGGCAACGATTCCATGGATACCGCCTGGAAGGTTTCCCAGCTGTCCGAGAAGATGGGCCACCCGCTGATCTGCGTCGGCGTGCCCAAGACGGTGGACAACGATCTGCCCCTCACCGACTGCTGCCCGGGCTTCGGCTCGGTGGCCAAGTATGTCGCCACCTCCATCCGCGAAGCGGGGCTGGACGTGGCCTCCATGGCCCGCACTTCCACCAAGATTTTCGTCCTAGAAGTCATGGGCCGCCATGCCGGCTGGATCACCGCCGCCTGCGGCCTGGCTTCCGGCAGCGGGGTCGATTCCGGCCAGCCGCCCCACATCCTGCTCTTTCCCGAAGTGCCCTTTGACGAGGCTGCCTTCCTGGCCCGGGTGCAGCAGTGCGTGGATCGCTACGACTATTGCACCATCGCCGTTTCCGAAGGCCTGAAAACGGCCGACGGCAAGTTCGTCTCCGAGCAGGGCGGCAAGGATGCCTTCGGCCATTCCCAGCTAGGGGGGGCCGGACAGTGGATCGCCGAGCTGATCAAGGACAAGCTGGGCCACAAGTACCATTGGGCCCTGGCGGATTACCTGCAGCGGGCCGCCCGCCACATCGCCTCCCGCACCGATGCGGAGCAGGCCTATGCCCTGGGCAAGGCGGCGGTGGAACTGGCGGTCTCCGGCCGCAACGCCGTCATGCCTACCGTGCAGCGTCTGGCCGATGCGCCCTATCGCTGGGAAGTGGGCGTGGCCGAGCTGAAGGATGTGGCCAACGTGGAACGCAAGATGCCGGCGGACTTCATCAGCCCCGACGGTTTCCACATCACGGAAAAATGCCGTGCCTATCTGGCGCCGTTGATCGAAGGAGAGGACTATCCTCCCTATAAGAACGGCTTGCCCGATTACGTGCAGCTGAAGAACGTGGCCGTGCCCCGGCAGTTGGGGGATTTCAAGGTGTAAGTGACCCAACACTGCGACCCGCACGGCAGGACAGGTTTGTTTCATGCAGCAAACCGGACCGTAAGGACAGCTAATCGCCCAAACGGCCTGAGCTTTACCACTATTACGGGAGGGAGTTCATGTCATCAGGTCTGTTGTTAGCGCTCGTGTGCGCAGTGTTGGCGGTCCTTTACGGCGCCATTTCAAGCAAGTGGATCCTCAGTCTGCCCGCCGGCAACGAGCGGATGCAGGAGATCGCCAAGGCGATCCAGCAGGGGGCGTCCGCCTATCTCAACCGGCAGTACACCACCATCGGCATCGTCGGTGCGGTGCTCTTCGTCGTCATCGGCATTTTCCTCGCCTGGAATACGGCCATCGGCTTCCTCATCGGTGCCGTGCTTTCCGGTGCCACCGGCTTCATTGGCATGAACGTCTCGGTGCGGGCCAATGTGCGCACCGCCGAGGCGGCCCGGGGCGGCATCGCGCCGGCTCTGGATGTGGCCTTTAAGGGCGGCGCCATCACCGGCATGTTGGTGGTGGGGCTGGCGCTCCTGGGGGTGGCCGGCTACTACGCCATCCTCAAGGCGGGCGCTGCGCCCGGCACGGAAATTCACCATATCGTCGAGCCCCTGGTGGGTCTGGCCTTCGGTGGCTCCCTCATCTCCATTTTCGCCCGTCTCGGTGGCGGCATCTTCACCAAGGGCGCTGACGTGGGCGCCGATCTGGTGGGCAAGGTGGAAGCCGGGATTCCGGAAGATGACCCGCGCAACCCTGCCGTGATCGCCGACAACGTGGGCGACAACGTGGGCGACTGCGCCGGCATGGCGGCCGACCTGTTCGAGACCTACGCCGTGACCGTGGTGGCCACCATGGTGTTGAGTGCCCTCATGCTCAAGGGCGTGCCGGCGGCCAACGACAACCTGGTGGTCTATCCCCTGGCCCTGGGTGGCGTCTCCATCATCGCCTCCATCATCGGCTGTTTCTTCGTCAAGACCACGGAAGGCGGCAAGATCATGGCCGCCCTCTACCGCGGCCTGGCGGTGGCTGGCGTGTTGGCCCTGATCGCCTTCTACCCCATCACCACCTGGATGCTGCCGGAAGGCGTGCCCCTGGCGGATGGCAAGGTCATCGGCGTCAATGCCGTCTTCGGTGCCTCCGTCGTCGGCCTGGTGCTGACCGCCGTGCTGGTGTGGATCACCGAGTACTACACGGGCACCGACTATGCGCCGGTGAAGCACGTGGCCTCGGCGTCCCAGACCGGCCATGCGACCAACATCATCGCCGGCCTCGGGGTGTCCATGAAGTCCACGGCCCTGCCGGTGCTGGCGGTGTGCCTGGCGATCCTGGTTTCCTACAATCTGGCCGGGCTTTACGGTATCGCCATCGCCGCCACCTCCATGCTCTCCATGACCGGTATTGTCGTCGCTCTGGACGCCTACGGGCCGATCACGGATAACGCCGGCGGTATTGCCGAAATGGCCGAGCTGCCGAAGGAGGTGCGCAACGTCACCGATCCCCTGGATGCGGTGGGCAACACCACCAAGGCGGTGACCAAGGGCTACGCCATCGGTTCTGCCGGCCTGGCGGCCCTGGTGCTCTTTGCCGACTACACCCACGCCCTGGAGACGGCAGGCCTCAAGCTTTCCTTCGACCTTTCCGACCACATGGTGATCGTCGGCCTCTTCATCGGCGGCCTTATTCCCTACCTGTTCGGTGCGATGGCCATGGAGGCCGTGGGTCGGGCTGCCGGTTCGGTGGTGGAGGAGGTGCGGCGCCAGTTCCGCGAGGTCAAGGGCATCATGGAAGGCACCGCCAAGCCGGATTATTCCCGGGCGGTGGACATGCTGACCAAGTCCGCCATCAAGGAAATGATCATTCCCTCCATCCTGCCCGTGGCGGTGCCGGTGCTGGTGGGCCTCTTTCTCGGGCCCAAGGCCCTGGGCGGGGTGCTCATGGGCACCATCGTCACCGGCCTTTTCGTCGCCATTTCCATGACCACCGGCGGCGGCGCCTGGGACAACGCCAAGAAGTACATCGAGGACGGCCACTACGGCGGAAAGGGTTCTGACACCCACAAGGCCGCCGTTACCGGCGATACCGTGGGCGACCCCTACAAGGACACCGCCGGCCCGGCGGTGAACCCCCTCATCAAGATCATCAACATCGTGGCCCTGCTGATTGTGCCCCTGGTGGTGAAGCTGATGGCCTGAGGCTTTTCGTTCTGGCGAAGGAGGCGGCTACGGCCGCCTCTTTTTTTTTGGGGATTTTTGTGGTGCACCTTGATCGGCGCATCGTCGGTTGGTTGTACCGGGGCAGTGCTGGGAATGAATGGGAGAAATGAGCGCAATGGGGAGCGGACTGAGCGGGCGGGTTACCGGCTCAGGTGCTAACCTGGAATGGCCTGGAAGGCAATAGGGACGGGGGTCTTGCGGTAGCCGCTCTGGAGAGGCGCTTGCCTGCTGTATTGCCAGGGGGTGATGCCAAAGAATGGCGTCCTGCTTGCCGCTCCGGGGTGGCGTGTTTGAGCGGCCAGGGGTTGGTGAGCCTGGCTGCCCTTGCGCTACGCCAGGGTCGGCAGCAGCTTGCGTCGGCCGCCTCCCCCTGGGCCTAGCGCATGTCGAACAGTTCCTGGTGGAAATCCTGGGGCGACAGCCCCCGGGCCACTAGATCGTCGCGCAGGGTTTGGCCGAAGGCGCTGGGGCCGCAGAACCAGAAATCCCCTTGCTGCCAATCCGGCACCCGTTCGCACAGGGTGGCTGCATCGAGCCGGCCATCCCGGCTGGCCACGACGACGTGCAGGCGCACCCCGGCGGCTACCGCCAGGCTGCCGACCCGGGCGATGAAATCCGCGTCCGGCGCGCTGGTGCTGTAGAAAAGATCCACCTCCTTGCCGTCCGGCGCCAAGGCCAGGGCCTGCATCCGGGCCATGAAGGGGGTGATGCCGATACCGCCGGCAACCCAGGTCTGGCGCGGCTTGCCGCTGTCGAAATCGAAGCGGCCGTAGGGGCCTTCGATGGTCACCAGGTCACCCTTGTGCAGCAGCGCTGGCAGGCGGGAGGTGTAATCGCCGAGGCCCTTGATGAGGAACAGCAGGCGTCCGTCGCCCCGCCAGGCGGAGGAAATGGTGAAGGGGTGGGCGCCCTCCTGCGGGTCGAAGGTGACAAAGGCGAACTGGCCGGCACCGTGGCCGGGCCAGCGGTCCCGCAGGCGCAGGCCCACCTTCAGCACCCGGTTGTCCTGGTGTAGCGCCAGATCCTCGATTTCCCCCACCACCTGCCGCCGAATGCCGACCCGGCCGGCCAGGGAAACACCGGCGCTGATGCAGCCGCCGGCCACCAGCAGCGCCAGGGCCAGGCCGAGGGCCTCGTTCCAGTCGCGGAAGCGTAGCAGTACCACCGAATGGAAGGCCAGCAGCAGATAAATTGGCGCCAGCAGGCGATGGGCCAGGTGGAAGTGACGATAGGGAAAGCGCTTGGCCAGGGCCAGCAGGATGAGCACTACGGCGCCGTAAAAGGCCCATTCGCCGATGTCTTCGGCCAGACCGCGCTGGGACTGGAAAAAACGGAAGAGCTCGATACTTTCCTCGAGCCTCGGCCCCCGGGGCGGGCGTTCCAGCCAGCCCCAGCCCACCGCCCATTTTGGCCCCTTGGCCCATAGCCAGTGGATAGTGGCCAGCACCAGGGCGCTGATGCCCAGCCACTTGTGCAGGCGGTAGGCTTTGTCCATACCGCCCAGCCAGGGCTCGAGAAACACCGGGCGCAGCGCCAGGATCATGCCGATGCTCATGGCGCCCATGGCGAGAATGCCGCTGAACTGCACCATGCTGCCGCGCAGGGGAAAGAAGCCCCGGCCATTCAGGGCCAGGGGATCGGTCAGCCACCACAGGGCAGTCAGGGCGGCAAAGAGGCCGACGTAGGCCAGGCGAATGTTTTTCATGGTTGTCCTCCCCGGCCGGCGGTGCGGATGCCGCCGGTGTCGGCTAGTGGCGCATGGCCAGCAGGGTTTCCGAGCTGTAGTCCCGTCGATAGAGCACGGCCACCACCACTGTGGTCACCATCAGGAAGAGCCCAGGGCTGACCAGCCAGGTGAGGGCGGCCAGGCCGAAGTAATAGGCCCGGATGCCCCGGTTGAAATCGTCCCCGGCAAAACTGTTCACCGCCGCCATGCGGCGGGCGTAGGCCTCGATCTCGCTATCGCTGTCGCAACGGCCGGTGGGTGCGGCGCCCACCATGATGGAGAGCAGGTTGAATTGGCGCAGGGACCAGGTGAATTTGAAATAGGCGACGACGAAAACGCCGAAAAGCAGCAACAGCTTGAGTTCCAGCAGGTCCCGGGAGACTTCCCGGGCGAAGGGAAAGTCAGCGGCCACCGAGACGACCTTATCCAGGGTGCCGAGCACGGCGAAAAGGCCGGCGATGATGTAGATGGTGGTGTTGGCGTAGAAGGAGACGCTGTTCATCAGGTTGCCGATGAGGGAGGCGTCGGTGATGCGTACCTCCCGCTCCAGCAGTCGACGAGCCCACAGCAGGCGGTAGGCATGGCCTTGTCCGACCAGGTTTTCCTGGGCGTGGGGGCCGCGCTCGGCGAAGAAGACGTAACCGACCCAGCACAAGATGAACCAGGAAAGGGCACTCCAGTCGAGCAGGGTGAGATGGGCCAGGGGGCCGTGGGGCATGGGGAATCCGCCAGAAGGTTACCGATGGGGCGATTTTGCCACAGAGCCTGGGCCGGCCCCAGGCGGCAAAGGGTCGCAATGGGCCGTAAGAGGCGGAAACTCAAGCTTGGCGGCTGCGGGCCGGCAGGTGGCGGGCGAGAAATCTCATCTGATCGGCCAGAATGCGTCGGTTGGAGAGAATGAGGAACTCCGCCCGGTTGGGGGCATAAGGCAGGTAATGGAGCGCCATGCCGGCCCGTTCCGGCAGGCGGGCACCCTTCTTCTGGTTGCAGGGCAGGCAGGCGGTGACGACGTTGGTCCAGACATCCAGGCCCCCCTTGGAGACGGGCTGGACGTGGTCCCGGGTCAGGCGGCTGGCCGGGAATTCCCGGCCGCAGTAGGCACAGAGGTGGCGATCCCGATGAAACAGTTCCCGGTTGGAGAGGGGCGGCACATGAGGGTTGAAGCCGTGGCCCGGGCTGTGGCCGCGCAGGGCGATGATGCTGTTGGTGGTGATGAGGGAGCGCTGGCCGCTGCGGCGGGAGAGGCCGCCGCGCAGGGTGAAGGCATTGTCACCCGCATCCCAGGCCACCATTTCCCGGGCGTAGTAGAAGCAGGCCTGCTGCCAGGAAATCCAGCGTTGCGGCAGGCCATACTGGTCGAGCACCAGGATCAGCGGGGTCTCTGCCAGATCCGCCAGGAAGCAGGGCACATCGGACAAGGCGGCGAGGGGGAGCGGTACCGGTACCGGATCGTTCATGGGGAGTCCATAAAAATCATCGGTTTGAGGCAGGGTAACAAAGCCGGCCTGGCTTTCGAAGCGCGGCCTTGTCCCTCGGGGGGGAGTGGCTTTCGGGTATCCTCGCCCTTTTCCCGTTGCCAATTTTCTTCCCCTTCCTTTGTCGTTTGACCGGAATACGGCGCCTGGGCTCCCCGGCGGCCGACCGCAACAGTCATGGACCTTTCTCCTGCCTTCCCCTTAACCCTGCGTCGGGCCTTGCTGGCTTCTCTGGCTTGCCACGGCGTGCTGCTGCTGTGGGGGGATGTGCGGCAGTTGGCGGTTCTTTCATCGCTCCCTGGGGGTAATCGGTCCCTGCAGGCGAGACTGCAGGCCCCGGGTGTCGGCATCAATAAGGGGGAAGCCCCCGGCCGTGCGCTGCGCGCTGGGCCGGGGGCGGTGCTGCAGCGGGGGCTGGAGCCTTCCTCCCCTGCTGTGCCGGAGCAGCAAGGTCCGGTGGTGACAAGGGATTCGCCCCCTGTCTTGGCGGTGTCCGGGGCTTCCCATGAAGCAATGCCGGCGCCCCGGATGACTGGAGGGCGGGTGGTGATGGCCAATGGGGGCGCTTCCGCCGGTACCGCACCGGCGGCGGCCACGGCGGCAGGCGGGGGGGGAGAAGCCTCAGCCGTGCCGGCGGCGCTACCGGCAAGAGAGGGGGCCAGCGGCGATGCCCTGCGCCAATACCGTCTGGCCCTGGCGCTGGAGGCGCGTCGTTTCAAGCGCTATCCCCGCCTGGCCCGGGAGCGGGCCTGGGAGGGCACGGTGGAAGTGGCGGTGCGCCTGGGCAGCGGCCCAGCGTTGGCCAGCCTGGAGCATTCCAGCGGCTACGGTCTGCTGGATGACCAGGGGCTGGAAATGGTGCGACAGGCCCTGGCGGTGACGCCGGTCCCGGAAGCCCTGCGGGGGCGGGAGTGGCGTCTGGTCTTCCCCATCCAGTTCAGTCTCGAGGAATAAGGCCATCCGGCGCTATCCCAGGCCATCCCGGTAGCAGGTGGCGAGCCAGGGGCTGGAGGGGGAGCGTGTGGGGTGGTGGCTGCAAGCGGGCACCCGGGTCGGTGCCGCTGTTCCTTAAAGATAGTCGGCCGGCGGCGGAGGCAGATCCAGCTGATGCAGTCGGAAAATGCCCTGGCGGCGGTCTTCCAGATAACGCTCCAGAGCGAAGCGGACGCTGCGGAAGGCCAGGGCTGACCAGGGGATTTCCGCTTCGGTGAGGAGTGCTGTTTCCAGGCTTTCCTCTCCCGGTTCATGCCGGCCATCCACCAGATGGCCCCGGTAGAACAGGTGGACCTGGTTGATGTGGGGCACATTGACGAGGGCGAAGAGGGGGCCGATCTCCACCTTGGCACAGGCTTCTTCCAGGGTTTCTCGGGCGGCGGCCTGGCTGGTGGTTTCTTCGTTTTCCATGAAGCCGGCGGGCAGGGTCCAGAAACCGTGGCGGGGCTCGATGGCCCGGCGGCAGAACAGCAGCCGGCCTTCCCATTCGGCAATACACCCCACCACCAGCTTGGGGTTGAGGTAATGAATGGTGCCGCAGCTGTCGCAGACGTGGCGCGGCAGGCTGTCCCCCGGGGGAACGCGCAGGCGCACGGAGGCGCCACATTGGCTGCAGAAATTCATGCTGGAATCCGGATGTCGTTTGGCGGAAGTGGCTCAGGAAAGCTGCATTCCAGGAATGGCGCCGATTTTAGCGACTTTTGTCCTCGCCCACGGCGGTGGAGCAAAGATACTATTCCTTTCGGAAGATTTTGCCTGTTTCCAACCCATACTATGATACTTGGGAATAATCGGCGGTTGCGGCAATAAAGACGCCTTTGGCCTGACCGGGGTTGTTGCTAGAATGGCGCGTACGTAACGATTCAATACAGCAGGCCCTGCCGAGAAAGGCAGTGGGGGGGAGCATGTTTCTCATCATTGGTTATGTAGTCATCCTGCTGGCTTCGGTTGGCACCTACGCCATTCACGGCAGCCTGGCGGCGCTGTGGGTGCCGGCGGAGTACATCGCCATCATCGGTCTGGTGGTGGGTTCCTTCGTGGCTGGCAACAGCATGAAGGTCATTAAAAAGACCGTCGGTTCGCTGCCTTCCCTGCTCAAGGGCTCCAAGTACACCAAGACGCTCTACATCGATCTCCTGGCCATGCTCTTCGAGATCCTGGCCAAGGTCCGCAAGGAAGGCCTGATGGCCATTGAAGCGGATGTGGAAAACCCCGATGGCAGCCCGATCTTCTCCAAGTATCCCGACATCGTCAGCGACCACCATGTCCTGGATTTCATCACCGACTACCTGCGCATGATGGTGGGCGGTAACCTCAATACCCTCGAAATCGAAGCCCTGATGGACATGGAAATCGAGACCCACCACCATGAGGTGGAGGTGCCCGGCCATGCCATGGCGAAGATCGCTGACGGCGCTCCCGCCTTCGGTATCGTGGTGGCCGTGATGGGGGTGGTGAACGTGATGGGCTCCGTGGGCCAGCCTCCCGCCGTGCTCGGTAAGATGATCGGCGGCGCCCTGGTGGGTACCTTCCTGGGGATTTTGCTGTCCTACGGCTTCGTTTCTCCCATTGCCAACCTGCTGGAGCAGAAGGCCCACGAGGGCTCCAAGATTTATCAGTGCATCAAGGTGGTGCTGCTGGCTGCGATGTCCGGCTATGCGCCCCAGGTGGCCATTGAATTCGGTCGCAAGGTGCTGTTCTCCGATGTCCGCCCCGGCTTCCTCGAGCTCGAAGAAGAGCTCAAGGCACGTAAGGGTAAGTAAGCCATGAATGTGCGGTAAGCGGCGATGAGCGACGATTCCTCCCGCCCCATAGTCATCAAGCGCGTCAAGAAGGTGGTCGGCGGCCACCATGGCGGCGCCTGGAAATTGGCTTATGCGGACTTCGTGACGGCCATGATGGCCTTCTTCCTCCTGATGTGGCTGCTTGGCTCCACGGCCAAGGGTGATCTGGAGGGGATCGCCGAGTATTTCCAGAACCCCCTCAAGGTTTCCATGCAGGGGGGCTCCGGCTCCGGTGATGCCACCAGCGTCATCCAGGGGGGCGGCCTCGACCTGGCGCGGCAGAACGGCCAGGTACGCAAGGGCGAGGATGCGGCAAAGAACAGTGTGGCCAAAGCCAAGAAGGAAGAAGCCCGCGAGCGGGAACGGGTGATGCTCAAGGAGCTGAAGAAGCGCATCGAGGATGTGATCGACAGCAATCCGGCCATCAAACAGTTCAAAAATCAGTTGCTGCTCGATATCACCAGCGAAGGGTTGCGCATCCAGATCGTCGATGAGCAGAATCGTCCCATGTTCGATTTGGCCGGTGACCAGCTCAAGCCCTATACCAAGGAAATCCTGCGGGAAATCGGCAAGGTGCTGAACGAGGTGCCCAACCGGCTAACTCTCTCCGGGCATACCGATGCCGCCCAGTTCGCCTCCGGCTCCCGGGGTTTTTCCAACTGGGAGCTGTCTGCCAACCGGGCCAATTCTTCGCGGCGTGAACTGATCGCAGCCGGCATGGACGAGCACAAGGTGTTGCGGGTCGTCGGCATGTCTTCCACGGTGCTGTTCGACCGTAACGACCCGCTCAATCCGGTCAACCGTCGCATCAGTATCGTGGTGCTCAACAAGGATACGGAAGAGTCCTTCCTGCAGGAGGCCGGGCCCGATGTCGAGGTGAGTCAGGATGCCCTGCCTGCCTCCGATACCCTGACGCCGGCCAAGGCGCCGCCAGGCCGACCCGGCCAGTAAGATTCTGCAGCTTCAGCCTGACAAACAACTACGACAAGGGGAACGGGTGCGATGAACGGATGGGCCAAACTGGGCGGCTTCGGATTAGTCTGGGTGCTGCTTGTTGCTGCCTGCATGGCGGCCATTGACGGGAGCTTGCGAGGCACGGTGTTTTCCGTCGGTGTGGCGCTGATTGCCGCCGGCTGGATTGTTCTCTCCTTGCTCATCAAGGCACCGGCTGCCACCGATGGCGCCTTTCGCCAGACCTCGCTGGAAGGGGAGGGCGGACGCCTGCTGGCCGATACTGGCAGCATGGTGCTGCAGGCCAACGAGGAATTCCGCATCCAGTTCGAGCAGACCCGGGCGGATGTGGTGCGGACTCAGCAGATTTTCTCCGATGCCATCGGCACCCTGATCCAGAGCTTTACCGAAATGAGCTTGCAGGCCAAGCGCCAGCAGGAACTCGGCACGGGCATCATCAGTAACCAATCCAGTGATTCCGGTGCCACGGATTTCGCGGCCTTTGCCCATCAGACTTCCGAAACCCTCCATGCCTTCGTGGACAGCGTGGTGGCCAATTCCAAGCTGGCCATGGAGCTGGTGGAAATGACCGACAAGATGTCGGAGCAGATGAAGCGCATCACCGGCATGCTCGGCGAAATCGAAGGCATCTCCAAGCAGACCAATCTCCTAGCGCTCAATGCCGCCATTGAGGCGGCCCGGGCCGGTGAGGCAGGGCGCGGCTTTGCCGTGGTGGCCGACGAAGTGCGTGACCTGTCCGGGCGCACCAGCCATTTCAGCCAGCAGATTCGCGGTCAACTGGGGACCATGCAGCAATCCATCGAAGCCACCGAGGCTGCCATCAACAAGATGGCGGCCCAGGACATGACCTTCGCCCTGAAGTCCAAGCAGAGCGTCGAGGTGGCCATGGGCAACATCGAAGCACTGAACCAGCAGACCAGCCTGACCATTGATGAACTCAACCACATTTCCGAGCGCATGGAGCAGAGCGTCAGCCAGGCGGTGGTTTCCCTGCAGTTCCAGGATATGGTGACCCAGCTGCTGGCACACGTGAGCTTACGCATCGAAGCCCTGCAATCCGTCTTCGAGGACATGGGGGCTGTCGCCGCCGTGGCCCGGGATGGTGCCGATGGCCTTTCCCCGGGCCAGGCCCAGCAGCTGCAACAACTGCTGTTCCAGGCCCGCGAACGCCTGGATGGGCTCAAGCAGCGCACCCAAAACAACCCGGTAAGCCAGGAAAGCTTCAATACCGGCGAAATCGAACTCTTCTGACGAACCCTTCTGAATTCCGGAGGCGAACTTATGCCCAAAACCGTACTTGCTGTTGATGACTCCGCTTCCATCCGTCAGATGGTGAGCTTTACCCTGAAAAGCGCCGGCTATGAAGTCATTGAAGCCGTGGATGGCATGGATGGCCTGGAAAAGGCCAAGAGCCGCAGCGTCAATCTGATCCTCACCGACCAGAACATGCCCCGCATGGATGGCCTGACCCTGATCCGTTCCC
The DNA here is from genome assembly GCF_003112695.1 of Azospira sp. I13. Taxonomy (GTDB): domain Bacteria; phylum Pseudomonadota; class Gammaproteobacteria; order Burkholderiales; family Rhodocyclaceae; genus Azospira. The sequence continues at coordinate 88,137 of NZ_BFBP01000002.1, read as the reverse complement.
TGCGTGCCCTGCCCCAGTATCGCACCACTCCCATTCTCATGCTCACCACTGAATCTTCTGATGCCATGAAGTCCCAGGGCCGCGCCGCCGGGGCCACTGGCTGGCTGGTCAAGCCCTTTGACCCGCAGAAACTCGTGGAAGTCGTGAAAAAGGTGATCGGCTGATTGCCCGGCCTCTCACGGCCCCTGTGCAGCCCTTGTCTATGAGGCGAACATGGCAATCGACATGAGCCAGTTCTACCAGGTGTTCTTCGAGGAATCGGCGGAACACCTGGCAGAAATGGAATCCCTGCTGCTCGCGCTGGATGTGGCTGCCCCGGAGGATGAAGACCTCAATGCCATTTTCCGGGCGGCCCACTCCATCAAGGGGTCTTCCGGTACCTTTGGTTTTACCGACCTGACGGAAGTCACCCACGTCCTGGAAACCCTACTGGACCGCCTGCGCAAGCATGAGATTCCCCTGCAGGCTGAAATGGTGGATGCCTTCCTTGAGGCGGGAGACCTGCTGAAGTCCCTCCTGGCAGCCCATCAGGGAGGCGAGCCAGTGGCCCCGGAAGCTTCCGAGGCCGTTTGCCAGCGCCTGCGGCAGTTGACTCAGGATGACAGCGGTGCCGCATCGCCGGCAGCATTGCCAACGGCTTCGGCGACTACTGTAGCGGCGGCATCGACCCCGGTCGGAGTGCCTGCCGAGCCCGGTAGCCATTGCTGGGATATTGAATTCCTGCCCACGGACGCCGCCCTGGCCGCGCCCGAAACCCTGGAAAACTGTCTGGAAGATCTGGGCCGCCTGGGGGCACTTGAAATCCTGGCCCGCCCCGTTGCCGGTCAGCCCGGCCTGTGGCACCTGCGCCTAAGCGGCACGGTGGAGCGCCAGGCTCTGGTGGATTCCCTGGATTTCATCGCCGATAGCGACGCCTGCCGCATCAGCGACAGCCCCGTTGCAGCAGCTGCCGGTAATGAGGCTTTTGGCCTGTTTGATGATGCGCCGGGCACCCCCGACGATGTGCGGGGCTACGGTTTCTTCGAAGATTTGCCGGAAGTTCCCCCTGCGGCTGCCGTGGCAGAAGAAGGGGAGGGCTATGGCTTTTTTGAACCACTGCCCGGTACCACGGCTGCAGGCGAGGCAGTATCTGCCCCATCTGCGGATATCGCCGAGGAAGGTGACGGCTATGGATTCTTCGCCCCCTTGTCCGATGTCGCTCCCGCTCCCGTCGTTGCTCGGGAGGTAGGGGAAGAAGGGGAGGGATACGGTTTCTTCGTACCATTGCCTCTGGCTGCGGATGCCGCCGATGTCGCCGAGGCAGCGCCGGTCAGCTCCCCCGAAACGCCGATGGTTGCCGAGGAGGGCGATGGTTATGGCTTCTTTGCGCCCCTGCCCGACGTTGTCGCAGCCCCTGCCGATGCCGCCCCCGTCTCCCTGGCCGCCATCCCGGTCTCCGCTCCTGCGCTTGCTCCGGCACCCGTCAATGAAGCATCGCCTCCTGCCGTTGCCCCCGCCGCCGAGCGGCGCAGTGAGCCCAAGGCCAAGCCGGCAGCGGTGGCCGCCGGGGATAGCTCGATCCGGGTCGGTGTGGAGAAAGTGGACCAACTCATCAACCTGGTGGGCGAACTGGTCATCACCCAGGCCATGCTGCTGGCGACTGCCCAGCAGATGCAGGAAGCGGCACCGGAGCGCCTGCTCAACGGCCTGACCCAGCTGGAACGCAACAGCCGTGACCTGCAGGAAGCGGTCATGTCCATCCGCATGTTGCCCATTTCCTTCGTCTTCTCCCGCTTCCCCCGGGTGGTCCGGGACCTTTCCGGCAAGCTGGGAAAGCAGGTGGAGCTGAAAATGAGCGGCGAAACCACGGAGCTGGACAAGGGGCTGATCGAAAAGATCACCGACCCCCTGACCCACCTCATCCGTAACAGCCTGGACCACGGCATCGAATCGCCGGAGAAGCGCATCGCTGCGGGCAAGCCGCCGGGTGGCACCATCACCCTCAAGGCCGCCCACCAGGGCGGCAACATCGTCATTGAAGTGGGGGATGACGGCGCGGGCCTGAATCGACAGAAAATCCTCTCCAAGGCGCGGGAGCGCGGCTTGGCCGCCTCTGACCAGATGAGCGACCAGGATGTCTGGGCGCTGATCTTCGAGCCCGGCTTTTCCACCGCCGACCAGGTGACGGACGTTTCCGGCCGTGGCGTCGGCATGGACGTGGTCCGCCGCAACATCCAGGCCCTGGGTGGCCGCATCGAAATCGAATCCATGACCGGCATCGGCACCCGCATGACCGTGCGGCTGCCCCTGACCCTGGCCATTCTCGATGGCATGAGCGTTTCGGTGGGGGAAGAGATTTACATCATTCCCCTTTCTTATGTGGTGGAATCCCTGCAGCCCAAACCCAGCGACATCAAGACCGTTTCCCACCAGGGGCGGGTCATCCAGGTGCGGGGTGAATACCTCCCGGTGGTGGTGCTGCATGAGGTTTTTGACGCAGAGCCGAAGGTTCGTGAGTTCCACGAAGGCATCATGGTGGTGCTCAACTCCGACGGGGCCAAGGCCGCCCTGTTTGTCGATGCCCTGGTGGGCCAGCACCAGGTGGTGATCAAGAGTCTGGAACAGAATTACCGCAAGGTGCGCGGCGTTTCCGGCGCCACCATCATGGGGGACGGACGGGTCGCCCTGATCCTGGATACTTCGGCCCTGGTTTCCATGGCCAAGGGCCAGGTGGCCGACGAGCCGGTCTGAGCGAAGGAGCGAGACATTGGAAAATTACAGCAGCAACGCCGTGGTCGCTGACGAAGACCAGGTGCCCAGTGAATTCCTGACCTTCACCCTGGGTCAGGAAGAGTACGCCATCGATATCCTCAAGGTGCAGGAGATCCGTGGTTACGACATGGTGACGCGGATCGCCAATGCGCCGGAGTTCATCAAGGGCGTCATCAACCTGCGGGGCCTCATCGTGCCCATCGTGGACCTGCGCATCAAGTTCAAGCAGCCCAAGGTGGAATACACCCCTTTCACTGTGGTCATCATCCTCAACGTGATGAGCCGGGTCGTCGGCATCGTGGTGGATAGTGTCTCCGATGTCATCGCCCTGACGCCGCCACAGATTCGCCCGGCACCGGATTTTTCCGCCAGCTTCGATACCCGTTTCATTCTCGGCCTGGCTTCGGTGGAGGGGCGCATGTTGATCGTCACCGACATCGAGCAACTGATGAGCACCCGGGACATGGAACTGATGGACGACGTGGCATCCCAGGGCTGATCAGCCGCCCGGGCGGTACCCGACACAGCAAAACGACAGCGAATAAAGATAGCGAATAGCCGGCCCCACAGGGTGCCGGATCTGACGGAGAGAGCAACATGCGCACCAATCTGCCGGTCACCAACGTGGAAGTGCCCCTGCGGGACGACACCCTGATCGTCTCCAAGACCGATCTCAAGGGCCAGATCACCTACATCAACCGGGACTTCATCGAGATCAGCGGCTTCTCCGAAGCGGAGTTGATCGGTGAGCCCCATAACATCGTTCGCCATCCGGACATGCCGCCCCAGGCCTACAGCGACATGTGGTCCCACCTCAAGGCCGGGCGGCCATGGACCGGCCTGGTCAAGAACCGCTGCAAGAATGGTGACCATTATTGGGTCGAGGCCAACGCCACCCCTATCCGGGAAGGCGATACCGTGGTCGGCTACATGTCGGTGCGCCGCAAGCCTACCCGGGAGCAGGTGGAGGCCGCCGAATCGGCGTATCGCCTGTTCCGCGAGAACCGCGCCGGCAGCCTGCGCATCCTCTGCGGCAAGGTCGTGCGCGGCGGCCCCAGCCTGGGCGCCCGTTTCGCCAATCAATCCCTGGCTACCCGCCTGGGCCTGGGCTTCGGCCTGGCCGTGCTGTTTGCCGTGGTGGTCGGTGTGCTGGGCCTGCGGGCCCTGGAAACCACCAACCAGAGCCTGGAGCAGGCTTTCACTGAGCGGCTGCAGCCCGTTCAGGGCCTGGCTCGTATCGGGAAGCTGGTAGCGGATAACCGGGCCCAGATTCTCCTTGGCCTGCAGCACGAACCCGGTACGGCCCATGCCGCCACCCACGAGCACCCGGTCACCGTGCACACGGACATCATCGCGAAGAACCGGGAAGAACTGACCGCCATCTGGCAGCGTTATCAGGCCGGCATCCGGGGTGATGACCACATCCGTCTCTCCGATGCTTATTTCAGTGCCCGCAAGCGCTACGTGGATGAAGGCATCAATCCGGCCCGCCAGGCCCTGGTGGACGGCAATTTTTCCGAGGCTCAGCGCATCCTCACGGAAAAGATCAACCCGCTTTACGACGAGGTTTCAGCCAAGACCGACGCCCTGTACCAGTTCCACGCCGACGCCGCCCGCAAGGATGCCCAGGCCGCCGACGAACTGAAGAACTCGACGACTGCCACCATCATTGGCGCCATCGTTCTCGTCATCGTCCTGCTGCTGGTTATCGCCTGGAAGCTGGTAGGCGGCATTCTGCGCTCCCTGGCCGATGCCCAGAGCGCCTTTAACGCCGTCAGCCAGGGGCGTTACGACCATCAGGTGGATATCACCCGTGACGACGAGATGGGGCGCCTGCTGCAAGGCATCCAGTCCATGCAGATCAAGCTGGGCTTCGATGTGGCCGAGGCCCAGCGTGTTGCCAATGAAAACCTGCGCATCAAGATCGGTCTCGACAACGTGGCCACTAATGTCATGGTGGCGGACGACCAGCTCAACATCATCTACCTGAACAAGGCGGTACAGGATATGTTCCGCCGGGTGGAAGACGATATCCGCCGTGACCTGCCCGACTTCCGGGCCGACCAGTTGCTGGGTGCCAATATCGACGTCTTCCACAAGAATCCGGCCCACCAGCGGAACATGCTGTCCCGCTTGACCGGTACCCACCGGGCGACGGTGCACCTGGGGGGGCGTACCTTCTCCCTCACCGTGACCCCGGTGGTGAACGAGCGGGGTATCCGCCTGGGTTCTGCCGTGGAGTGGCTGGATCGTACCGCCGAGGTGGCGGTGGAGGCCGAAGTGGCGGACATCGTCAATGGCGCCGCCAATGGCGACTTCACCCGCCGGCTGGTGATAGAAGGCAAGGACGGTTTCTTCCGCCAGCTTTCCGAAGGCATCAACCGTTTGCTGGAAACCAGCCAGCACGGGCTGGACGACGTGGCCCGCATGCTCAATGCGATGTCCCAGGGCGACCTGACCTCCCGTATCGAAGCCGACTATGCCGGTACCTTCGGCCAGTTGAAGAATGATGCCAACAGCACCGCTGAACAGCTGAAGGAGATCGTTGAACGCATCAAGGGCGCCACGGACGCCATCAGTACGGCTTCCCAGGAAATCGCCTCCGGCAACACGGACCTCTCCTCCCGCACCGAAGAGCAGGCTTCCAGCCTGGAGGAAACCGCTTCCTCCATGGAGCAGTTGACCAGCACCGTGAAGCAGAACGCCGACAACGCCCGTACCGCCAACGAGCTGGCCAGCGGCGCCCAGCAGGTGGCCGTTAAGGGCGGTGAAGTGGTGGAGCAGGTGGTGCAGACCATGGGTGCCATCCATCACTCCTCCAGCAAGATTGCCGACATCATTGGTGTCATTGACGGCATCGCCTTCCAGACCAATATCCTGGCCCTCAATGCCGCTGTGGAAGCCGCCCGGGCCGGTGAACAGGGCCGCGGTTTTGCCGTGGTGGCCACCGAAGTGCGCAACCTGGCCCAACGCAGTGCTGCGGCCGCCAAGGAAATCAAGGCCCTCATCTCCGACTCCGTGGAGAAGGTGGAGAACGGCTCCAAGCTGGTGGATTCCGCCGGCCGCACCATGGAAGAAGTGGTGACCTCCATCAAGCGGGTGGCCAAGATCATGGCCGACATCGCCGAGGCCAGCCGCGAACAGTCTGCCGGTATCGAACAGGTGGGCCTGGCCGTGAGCCAGATGGACGAGGTCACCCAGCAGAACGCCGCCCTGGTGGAAGAGGCCGCTGCCGCAGCCGAAAGCCTGGAAGAACAGGCCCGGGGCCTCAAGGAGGCGGTATCCGTTTTCCGTCTTGGTGACGAGGGTGGCGGTCATTTCCGTACCGTTGCCGCCCCCCAGGCACTGCCCCATGTTCAGGAAGAAGTCCGGGTTCCCACTCCCCGTTTCGGCGGCAAGCCGGCGACCAAACTGCCGGCTTCCCTGGATGACGAGTGGGAAGAGTTCTAAGGCCTTCCTTTCCATTTACCGCCTTCCCCGGCAAGCTTGCCGGGGAGCGTTCTAATCCGGGAAAGCGTTCCCCATGACCGAACTCAAGTCCTCCCTGTTCAAGTCTCCCGCCGTCGCCTCGCCGACGATGCGGGAGTTCACCTTCACCAGCGCCGATTTCGAGCGGGTGCGCAAGCTCATTTACCAGCATGCCGGCATCTCCCTCTCCCCGGTCAAGCAGGATATGGTCTATTCCCGCCTGGCCCGGCGCCTACGGGCTACCGGCATCAAGACCTTCAGTGAGTACTTGGACCGGCTGGAAAAAAACCGGGATGCCCAGGAGTGGGAACGCTTCGTCAATTCCCTGACCACCAATCTCACCTCCTTTTTCCGGGAGCCTCATCATTTCCCCATCCTGGCGGATTTCCTGAAGAAGCACGCGGCCAAGCGCCCCCTGAAAATCTGGTGTTGTGCCGCTTCCACCGGCGAGGAGCCTTACTCCATCGCCATCACGGTGCAGGAAGCCCTGGGTAATGCCGCCAGCAATGTTTCCATCATCGCCTCGGATCTGGACACCAACGTGTTGTCCACGGCTGACAAGGGTGTCTACGGCCTGGATCGGGTGGAAAAGATGGCGCCGGATCAGGTCAAGCGCTTCTTCCTGCGGGGCACTGGTTCCCAGGAGGGTTACGTCTGCGTGCGGCCCGAGCTGCGCCGGATGATTACCTTCCAGCGGGTCAATCTGCTCGACCCCACCTGGCCGGTGCGGGGGCCGGTGGATGTGATCTTCTGCCGTAACGTGATGATCTATTTCGATAAGCCGACCCAGTACAAGATTCTTTCCCGATTTGCACCCATGCTGCATCCGGAGGGCTTGATGTTTGCCGGCCATTCGGAAAGTTTCCTGCACGCAGCCGACCTGTTCCGCTCCCTCGGGAAGACCGTCTATGAACTGGCGAGAAAACCGGGATAGTCTGGCTGCGGCGGCTGATGGTGCCGACTACGTCGAGCATCTGGCGGTCAACCGCTATTTCGACCGCAATTTCGAGCGGGCGGCGGCCAAGATACTGCCCGGGGAATATTACGTCTCCCGGGAAGACATGCTGCTCGTCACCGTGCTCGGCTCCTGCGTTGCCGCCTGCATCCGGGACGGGGACTCCGGTATCGGCGGTATGAACCATTTCATGCTGCCGGACATGGGGGGGGACGGGATGATCAGCAGTTCCGCGCGCTACGGTACCTACGCCATGGAAGTGCTGATCAACCACCTGCTCAAGCTCGGTGCCCGCCGTGGCCGTCTGGAGGCCAAGGTTTTTGGCGGCGGCGCAGTCCTGGCCAGTCTTTCTTCCACCCAGGTGGGCGCGCGCAATGCCGAATTCGTCCTCAATTTTCTGAAGACGGAAAAGATTCCCGTGGTGGCCAAGGACCTGCTCGATTCCTATCCCCGCAAGGTTTACTACTTTCCCCATACCGGCAAGGTCCTGGTGAAGAAGCTCCACCGGGTCCATAACGACACCCTGTTCACCCGCGAAAAGGAATACCAGTCCCGTCTGGGACAAGCGAAGGTGGAAGGCGATATCGAGCTCTTTACCTGATTTTCGGCCCAACCATGACTATCCGCGTTCTTGTAATCGACGATTCGGCGGTGATGAGGAAACTCCTCACCGAGTTCATCAATTCCCAGCCCGACCTGGAAGTGGTGGGGGCAGCCCCGGATGCCCCGATGGCCCGGGAAATGATCAAGACCCTCAATCCGGATGTGCTGACCCTGGATGTGGCCATGCCGAAGATGGATGGCCTGGAATTCCTCGAGCGGCTAATGCGCTTGCGGCCCATGCCGGTGGTCATGGTTTCTTCCTTTACCGAGGCCGGTTCCGAGACGACCCTCAAGGCCCTGGAACTGGGGGCAGTGGATTTCATCGGCAAGCCCCGCATGGAGCCCGGCCACTCCTTGGAGGATTACGCCCACGAGCTGGCGGACAAGATTCGCGCCGCCAAGGCCGCCCGCCTGCGGCGGCCGCCGGCTGCCTCTGGGAGCGCCCTGCCGGCTCCGCCAGCCCTGCGCGGTAGCGCCTCCAACAAGATCATGTTTGTGGGGGCGTCCACCGGTGGTACCGAGGCGCTCAAGCACTTCCTGCTGGGCATGCCTGCGGATTGCCCGCCGATCCTCATCGTCCAGCACATGCCGGAGACGTTTACCGCCTCCTTCGCCAAGCGCCTGGATAGTCTGTGCGCTCCCCGGGTGATCGAATCCCGGGGCAATGAAAAGGTGGAGCCGGGGACGGTCTACGTGGCCCCCGGGCATTCCCACATGCAGATTCGCAAGACTGCCAGTGGCTTTGTCACGGAACTGCTGCAGACTCCCCCTGTGAACCGTCACCGTCCGGCGGTGGATGTGCTGTTCCACTCGGCTGCGCAACTGGTGGGGCGTAATGCCGTCGGCGTTATCCTCACCGGTATGGGCAAGGATGGTGCCGTGGGCTTGCTGGCCATGCGTCAGGCCGGCGCCCATACCTACGGTCAGGATGAGGCCAGCTGCGTGGTGTATGGTATGCCCCGGGAGGCGGCCATCATCGGTGCGGTGGAGGAGGTGGTGCCTCTGGACGATATGTCGCGCCGGGTGCTTGCCGGATTGGGCCGTTAGTAGCGGCCGCCGGGGGGAGGGTACTACCTCCGGCCTGATGAAACATGATTGCTGGTTGGCAATAAAAAAACGGGAGTGTTATGCAAACCAAGGTTGAGCAGGAAAATGGCAAGGTAGTGGTCAAGCTCTCCGGCCGCTTCGATTTCAATTCGCACCGTGAATTCCGGGCCGCCTACGAGGAGTTGTTGGGCCGGGCTGATACCCGGGAATTCGTGGTGGATCTGGGGGGGGTCGATTACCTGGACAGTTCCGCCTTGGGCATGCTGTTGTTGCTGCGGGATAAGGTCGGAGCCGAGAACAAGAGCGTTTCCCTGGCCAACTGTAAAGGCAATGTGCGCCAGGTGCTGGATATCGCCAACTTCGGTAAGTTGTTCAAAATTTCCTGACCGACCCATGATGGAGCGAGGGGGGCTGACCATACTCCTGGTGGAGGATGATCCACTCGATGGCGACCTGTCGCGCATCGAGCTGGAGCATTTTGGCCACCGCGTCACCCTGGTGCCCAGCGGTGAAATGGCCTTGGAGTTGTATCCCGAGGTGCTGCCGGACTTGGTAGTGACCGACCTGCGCCTTCCTGGCATGGATGGCTGCGAATTGACCCGGGCGCTTAAGGCCCAGTGCCACCCTCATTGGCTCCCCGTGCTGTTCCTCAGCGGGCTGCAAGCCGAAAAACCCCTGGTGGAGGCCTACCAGGCCGGCGCTGACGACTTCATCGCCAAGCCGGTGAGTCGCCCGGTGCTGGGGGCTAAGCTGCAGTCCTTCCAGCGCCGCATTCTCCTGCAACGCCAGGCCCTGGCACGGGAGAAGCTCCTGCAGCGCTACCGGGACCAGGCTGAAGAAGAAAAGGGCGTCGCCCAGCATCTGATGCACCGCTTGGTGAATGCGGAATTGCTCGGCGATCTGGCGGTCAGCCACTGGATGCGGCCGGCAGAAACCTACAGTGGCGACCTGATCGCTGCTGCCCGTACCCCGGGGGGCGTTCTCCATGTACTGCTGGCCGATGCCACCGGTCACGGGCTGGCCGCTTCCCTGGCCGTCATGCCGGTGACCCAGCCTTTTTACCGGATGACGGAAAAAGGTTTCGGCCTGGATACCATTGCACGGGAAATGAATCGCAAGGTACGGGAATTGTTGCCGACCGGGCGTTTCGTTGCCGCCACCCTGGCTTCCATCGATTCCAGTACCGGCTCCATCCAGGTATGGAATGGCGGCAATCCGCCGCCCCTGCTGATCTCGAGCCGCGACCAGTTGGTGGATCAGGTGTTTGGTGCCACCCACCTGCCGTTGGGGATTCTGGAGGATGAAGCCTTTGATGCGGCGCCGGAAACCCATTTCATCCAGGGGCCGCACCAGCTTGTGATCTATTCGGATGGCGTGGTGGAGGCCGAGAATGCTGACGGGGTCGCCTTTGGTCAGGAGCGCCTGCGTAGCAGCCTGCTCGGCCACGAGCGGGAAAGCCGACTATCCAGCGTTGTCAGCCAGCTCGACCAGCACCTGGGCGACCAGCCGGCTAGGGATGACCTGTCACTCCTTCTGGTGCATTGCTATCACCAGACACCCCGGGCGCCGAGAATTGCCCAGAATGTTTCCCGGGCCCTGCGCAACACCGGCAATTGGCAGGTGGCCATGACCTTGTCCGCTGAAGAGCTGCGAGCCATGGACCCTGTGCCCATGCTCATGGGAGTCATTAACCAGTTCAATTACGGCCGGGTGCATAGCAGCCAAGTATTCCTGATTCTCTCGGAGCTGTTCAACAATGCGCTGGACCATGGAATCCTGCGGCTGGATTCGAGTCTGAAGTGCATGAGTGATGGTTTCGAGCGCTACCTGGAGGAGCGCCAGCGCCGTCTTGCCCAATTGCAGGAGGGGTGCCTGGAGGTGGGGGTAGAGCAGCTGAGTGAGGGCGGTAATGTTCGCCTGCGCATCCGGGTCAAGGATTCCGGTCCCGGCTTCCCCTTTCAGGAGTTGCTGGATTACCTTGTCGCTACCCGCGCAGGCAGTCGCGTAAGCGATTGTTCCTCTGGGGCACCGCACGGCAGGGGAATTCAACTGGTTTCTTCCCTGTGCAGCGATTTGCGCTTCTGCGGCGCGGGTAATGAGGTGATCGCGTATTATGACGCCATCGAATCCGGTTTGGCCGGCGATGGCCAATAAGCTGTCTGAACAAGACACTAGGGAAAACCCTGGGACGGAGACAAAAATCGTGCTTCACGACAAATCCCGTTTAAGCTGACGTATACGCCCTTTCCGCAAGGCGGGACGGGGTTCGCGCGGGTGTGCCCGTGCCCTGCCCGCCGTTCCGCCCGTAAGGTTTTCGATGTATTCTTAGGTTTAGCGCTGTCTTGACGTTAAAAATAACGGCTTTAGCCCCGGAATGACCCATCGCAACTCGGGATTTCCGTGAAATATGCCCTTAAAAAACAATCGTTCCCGCATTTCGAGGGGTAGTGGTCATGTCTGAACTGCTCAAAAGTATTGATGCCCGCACCAAGCTTGCTGGTACCAACAAGCTGGAAATTTTAATGTTTACGCTGGGAACCGATGCGCGCAACGGCCGGCGGGAGACTTTCGGCATCAATGTCTTCAAGGTGCGGGAGGTCATGCGTACGCCGCCCATTACGGCGGCCCCCGAGATGCCTGCCGCTGTTGAAGGCATGGTGAGCCTGCGCGGCGCTCTGGTTCCGGTGGTGGATCTGGCCAAGTATGCCGGCGTGCAGACCGAAACCCCCCGGGACATCATGATCGTCACGGAGTACAACGGCCATACTCAGGGCTTCCTGGTCGAGGCTGTGGATACCATCCTGCGCCTGGACTGGGGCATGATGCGGGTTCCGCCCGAAATGCTGGTGGCCCAGATGGGGGGGCTGGTTACCGCGGTGACCGAACTGGGCGATGGCCGTCTGGTCATGATGATGGATGTGGAAAAGGTACTGTCGGAAACCACCAAGTACGATGACGAGTTCATGTACCGGAGCATCGTTCCCATCGACAAGCCGGAATGTACGGTCTTCTTTGCCGATGATTCCGTGGTGGCCCGCAAGCAGATCGAACGTACACTCCAGGCCATGAACGTCAAGTACGTGGCCTCCATCAATGGCCGCCAGGCCTGGGACGAGCTTGAAAAAGTGGCTGCCTACGCCTCCTCCTTGGGCAAGCCTGTTTCCAGTTTTGTCAGCCTGGTGCTGACCGATATTGAAATGCCGGAAATGGATGGCTATATCCTGACCAAGAAGGTCAAGAGCGATCCCCGTTTCGCCGGCATTCCCGTCATCATGCATTCCTCCCTGTCGGGGATGTCCAATCAGAAGCTCGGCCTTTCCGTCGGCGTCGACGAGTACGTGCCGAAGTTCGAGCCGCAAAAGCTGTCCGAAACCCTGGCTCGGCGCATGGGTGCCACCCTGCCTGCGGCCGCTGAAGCCTGATTCTCCACGGAGCGACCATCATGGATATGTCGGAAAAGAAAAACCTCCTGGAAAGCGTGGATGCGCGCACTCGCCTGGCAGGCTCGAACAAGATGGAAATCCTGCTGTTTTCCCTGGGGACCCGGGAGACCTTCGGGATAAACGTCTTTAAGGTGCGGGAAGTCGGGCGTACTCCCCATATCACCAAGACCCCCAACATGCCGCGCGGTGTGGAAGGATTGATTTCCCTGCGAGGCAACGTCATTCCCGTCCTTTCCCTAGCTTCCTTCCTGGAGCTGGACAATCCGCCCTCGGGGCTCGGCAAGACCATGATGGTGGCCGAGTACTCCAAGCGCACCCTGGGATTCCTGGTGCATGAGGTGGATCGCATCATCCGGGTAGACTGGGAGCGGGTAAAGGCACCGGAAACTGTACTGGCGGCGAATCAAGGGCTGATTACTGCGGTGATCGAGTTGGAGGGTGGCCATCTGGTTTCCATTCTCGACGTCGAGCAAATCCTGGCCAATGCCTTTGGCGAGGCCGTGATCATCGATATCGCCCCGGCCCGGGTGGAGGAGGAGGTCAGCATCTTCTTCGTTGATGATTCCATCGTCGCCCGCAAGAAGATTTCCGAGGTCCTGGACAAGTTGGGGGTCAAGCACAAGCATGCCACCAATGGCATGGAGGCCTGGACCCGGCTGCAGGCCATTGCAGCGCACGCCCAGCAGATGGGCAAGAGCCTGCGCGATGAAATCCGCCTGATCCTGGTGGATGCTGAAATGCCGGAAATGGACGGCTATGTCCTGACCAAGAATGTCAAGGGAGATCCCCGTTTCGATGGCGTGCCCGTCGTCATGCACTCTTCCCTGTCTTCCGAAGCAAACCGTGCCATGGGCAAGGCAGTTGGGGTGGATTCCTATGTGGCCAAGTTCGATGCCGAAGTCTTGGCCGACACCTTGCGCCCCCTGGTCGAACGATAAGAATCAACGGAGTGAAGCATGCCTGATCCCAAAATGAAATTCCTGGTGGTGGACGATTTCTCCACCATGCGGCGCATCGTCCGCAACCTGCTCAAGGAACTGGGGTTTACCAACGTGGACGAGGCCGAAGACGGTGCCATCGCCCTGCAGAAGCTGCAAGGGGGCGGCTTCGACTTCGTGGTGTCCGACTGGAACATGCCTAACATGGATGGCCTGACTCTGCTGCAGACTATCCGTGCCACCCCGAATCTCAAGCATTTGCCGGTCCTGATGATTACCGCAGAAGCAAAAAAGGAAAACATCATTGCCGCAGCCCAGGCGGGCGCCAGCGGCTATATCGTCAAGCCGTTTACCGCCGCTGTCCTGGCCGAAAAGCTCCAGAAGATTTTCGAGAAGATGGGGGGCTGAGCCATGAGCGATGCCAATCTGACCGGCGACAATGCCGACCTGGAGGCCCTATTTGACAGCATTGCCTCTAGCCAGACGGCTCCCGCCGCTCCTGCCCCGGCATCCACGCCGGTAGCTGAGTCGGCTCCAGCGGCCTCCGTCACCGGAGACAGCGATGATTTGCAGGCCCTCTTCGACAGTGTTGCGTCTACTGCCGCCGCTGCCCCATCTCCTCAGGCGAGTGCCGTGGAGGTGCTGGAGGTCGAGGAAGATGGTGCTACCGAGCAAGAGCGTGTTTTCAAGCGGATCGGCCATATGGCCCGACAGCTCCACGATACCCTGCACCAGCTGGGCTACGACAAGCTGTTAGAAAAGACGGTTCATGCCATTCCTGATGCGACGGATCGTCTGGCCTATGTGGCCAACCTGACCGAGCAGGCGGCTTGCCGGGTGCTCAATGCCACCGATATCGCCAAGCCGCTGCAGGATGAGCTTGAAACCAGTTCCCGTGCCCTGGGCGAACGCTGGGATCGGCTCTATGCCAACCAGATGTCCGTGGCAGATTTCAAGGTGTTGGCCGGGGAGACGCGGGCTTTCCTGAAGGATACGGTGCCCCAGAAGTCCGTCGCCACCAATGACCAGTTGCTCGAAATCATGATGGCCCAGGATTTCCAGGACCTGACCGGGCAGGTCATTAAGAAAGTCGTTACTCTGGCGCAGGATCTGGAAAACCAATTGGTTCAGGTTCTGGTGGATGTCATTCCCGATGCCCGCCGCAACGACAACGTCAACAGCCTCCTCAATGGCCCGGTCATCAGCAGTGAAGGCCGCACCGATGTGGTGGTGAATCAGCAGCAGGTCGATGACCTGCTGGACAGCCTCGGCTTCTAAGGAGCAACGCCATGAGCGACTTCGCCGGAATGGAAGACCTGCTACAGGATTTTCTGCAGGAGGCCAGTGACCTCCTGTCCGATGTGGATAACAAGTTGGTGGACCTGGAAAAGGCCCCGGATGACCGGGGACTGTTGAATGACATTTTCCGCGGCTTCCATACCATCAAGGGGGGCGCCGGCTTCCTTAACGCGACGGAGCTGGTGACTCTCTGCCATCTCACGGAAAATCTCTTTGACCGCCTGCGTAATGCCGAGATGCAGCTGACGCCGGAGCTGATGGACATCATCATGGCCGCCACCAAGGGTGTGCGCGACATGTTCGGTGAGTTGTCCGGAGGGGTGCAGCCCCGTCCGGCTCCCGACGAGATTCTTGCTTCCCTGCGTCATGTATTGGATGGCGAGGCCGTTGCTCACGTGCCGGCTGCTGCTCCCCTGGTGGCGGAGGTTGTCGCAGCTCAGGCGCCTGTTGCAGGGGCTCCGGGTGAGCCCGACTGGGTGGCCCTGCATGCCGCAGTGACGGGCGCCGAGGTGCCGCCGGCTCAGGCTGTTGCAGCGGAGGTTGTTGCGGTAGCTGAGGCTGTGGTCCCTGCGCCGGCCCATTTCCCGCCGTCCGGCCGTCGCGTCGCCGACAAGCCCGGTACCAGTAGCGCGCCGGCTGGTCGCCGGGTGGAGGAGCGGGCAGCGGTGCGTGAAAACACCATTCGGGTCGATACGGCCCGACTCGACCAAGTATTGAACCTTTCCGGCGAAATCGGCCTGACCAAAAACCGGCTGACCAGCCTGCGGGCCGATATCCTGGCCGGCAAAAACGACGCCGATACCCTTCATGCCCTGGATCAGGCCGTGAGCCAGCTCGACTTGCTGGTGTCCGACCTGCAGAACTCGGTCATGAAGACCCGTATGCAGCCTATTGGCCGCCTGTTCCAGAAATACCCCCGGATTGCCCGGGACCTGGCTCGCCAGCTCGGCAAGGATGTGGAACTGGTGCTGGCCGGTGAGGAAACTGAGGTGGACAAGACCATGATCGAAGATCTGGCCGACCCCCTCATTCACCTTATTCGCAATGCCGTTGACCACGGTGTCGAGCCATCTGCCGATCGTGCTGCCGTGGGCAAGCCGATCAAGTCCATGGTCCGCCTGGAGGCCCGCCAGGAAGGCGATCACATCGTGTTGATCGTCGCCGACGATGGTCGAGGCATGAGTGCCGAGCGCATTCGTGCCAAGGCCATCGAGAAGGGGCTGATCTCCGAGGAAGAGGCCAATACCCTGGATGAGCGCCAGAGTCTGAACCTCATCTTCCTCCCCGGTTTCTCCACCAAGGCCCAGATTTCCGACGTTTCCGGGCGTGGCGTGGGCATGGATGTGGTCAAGACCAATATCCAGAAGCTTAACGGTGCCATCGAGATTCGTTCCGAACCGGGTAAGGGCTCCGTCTTCATCATTTCCCTACCCCTGACACTGGCTATTCTGCCGGTGTTGCTGGTGCTGCTGGGCGATCAACCCTTTGCGCTCCCCCTTTCCATGGTCAGGGAAATTCTGCCGATCGAGAAGGACAAGCTGCAGGAAGTCGGGGGTAAGGAAACCCTGGTGGTTCGCGGCGAGATTCTCCCTGTCATCTCCCTGGCTCGTTTGCTGGGCTGGCCTCAGGAGCGGGACCCCGAGTACGGGGTGTTGATGCAAACCGCTGAGCGCAGCTTCATTCTCTCAGTGGATAGCTTCGCTGGAAGGGATGATGCGGTGATCAAGTCTCTGGATGACTTCCGTCCCCGGGGTGTGGCGGGTGTCACTACCCTGTCCAATGGTCAGATTGTGCTGATTCTGGACATGAAGGAGTTGCTTTCCGACCTTGGTCAGCATTTGGACATGGGTGGCGGCGCCCGGGCGCTGGAGTTTGCCTAAATCGTGTAAAAGTCCTTAGCAGTCAACGGACTAAGAGGGGGCTTTGGTCCCCTCTTGCTCGTTTACTGGGCGGCAAAACTTGCCGAATCGCCAAAAATAGGCGGCAAAAATCTGAGACTGTTCACAAAAAAAATCGCTTACCTCTTTAATTATTTTGATTTTTTCCTATAATGGCCGTAATCCATCTGGATGCCGGTCATGGCGGAAGAAAGCGATCTCGAGAAAACAGAAGCGCCAACTGGTAGGCGCATTGAACAGGCCCGTGAAGAGGGTCAGGTCCCCCATTCCCGCGAATTGGGGACTTTTCTCGTTTTGATCGTCTCTGCTGCAACCGTTTGGTTCCTCGGTGGCTGGTTCAGCCTGCGTCTGGCTGAAGTCTTCCGGAAAGGTCTGGTGTGGGATCGGCGTCTAGTGGATGAGCCTGAGGCGGCCCTGACCCGCTTCTCCAGTCTGTCCTGGGATGCTGTGGTGGCCTTCTGGCCCCTGATTCTGGCTTTGGTGCTGGCTGCCCTGGCCTCGCCCTTTCTGCTGAATGCCTGGAATTTTGCTCCCAAGGCATTCACCCCCGATCTGAATCGCCTCAATCCCCTGAATGGCATCAAGCGTATCGTCTCCTGGAATGGCCTGGCCGAAATGCTGAAGGCCGTCGCCAAGGCCGGTCTCATCGGTGGTGTGGCCTTCTGGGTGATCTGGCGCGAGCAGGATCAGCTATTTCAATTGCTGTCCCTGCCGCTGGAATCCGGCCTGGCCATGGCCGGGGACATGATTTCCTGGAGCTTCTTGCTCATCGTTGGTGCCATGTTCCTGATTGTGGCGGCTGATGTGCCCTTCCAGCTCTGGCAGTACTACGACAAGTTGAAAATGACCAAGGAAGAGGTCAAACAGGAACACAAGGAAATGGAAGGGAGTCCCGAGGTCAAGGGACGGATTCGCCGCCTGCAGCGGGAGGCTGCCCAGCGCCGCATGATGAGCGCCGTGCCCAAGGCCGATGTGATCGTGACCAACCCGACCCACTTTGCCGTGGCGCTGGCCTACAGCGCCGGCATGCGGGCACCGAAAGTCGTCGCCAAGGGCGTCGATGTGGTGGCCCTGCGTATTCGTGAGATTGGCGCCGAACATGGTGTGCCGCTGCTGGAAGCGCCTCCCCTGGCCCGCGCCCTATATCGTTTTGCCGAGCTGGAGGATGAAATTCCCGGTGCGCTGTATAACGCGGTGGCTGAGGTCCTGGCTTACGTTTATCAGCTCAACCGCTACCGGGAAGCCGGAGGTAGCTATCCGGTGCCGCCCCGGGATTTGCCCATTCCCGACGACATGATGGTGGAGGCGGCCAATGGCTAGTAATACGGCAGCTACCTTGAACGGTCTCCTTGGGCGTCTGAACCCGCGCCAGCTGGCCGGTCCCGTCCTGATCCTGATGATCCTGGCGATGATGGTCCTGCCGTTGCCAGCATTCGTCCTCGACGTCTTCTTCACCTTCAATATCGCCCTTTCCATTATCGTTCTGCTGGTGGCGATCTATACCCTGAAACCCCTGGATTTCTCGGTCTTTCCCACCATCCTGCTGGTCACGACCCTGCTGCGCCTTTCCCTCAACGTGGCGTCCACCCGGGTGGTGCTGCTGCACGGCCATACCGGCCCTGATGCGGCGGGCAAAGTAATTGAAGCGTTTGGTCACTTTCTGGTAGGCGGCAACACCGCCGTCGGTATCGTGGTCTTCCTGATCCTGGTGATCATCAACTTCATGGTGATTACCAAGGGCGCCGGTCGCGTGGCAGAAGTGGCGGCCCGTTTCACCCTGGATGCCATGCCCGGCAAACAGATGGCCATCGATGCCGATCTCAATGCCGGTCTGATTGGTGAAGACGAGGCTCGTCGCCGTCGGGGCGAGGTGTCATCCGAGGCCGATTTCTACGGTTCCATGGATGGTGCGTCGAAATTCGTGCGGGGCGATGCCATGGCCGGCATCGTCATCATGCTCATCAACGTCATCGGCGGCCTCATTGTCGGTGTCCTGCAACACAATATGGATGTGGGTGCTGCGGCCAAAAACTACACCCTGCTGACTATCGGTGACGGCTTGGTTGCCCAGATTCCCGCCCTGATCATTTCCATCGCTGCCGGCATGGTGGTGACCCGGGTTGGTGACGATCAGGACATCAGCACCCAGTTTCTTTCCCAGATGTTCGCTAACCCCCGGGTGATGTGGATTACCGCCTCCATCCTCGGCATCATGGGCCTCATTCCGGGGATGCCCAACTTTGTCTTCATCTTCCTCGCCCTGCTCCTCGGTGGTCTGGGCTACCTTATCTCCCAGCGGGCAGAACGGGCGCAGGCAGCGCCGGTGCCGGTGCAGGCACCGCCCGCGCCAGAAAACATGGAAGCCAGCTGGAACGACGTGGCTCCGCTGGATGTACTGGGTCTGGAAGTGGGCTATCGCCTGATCCCCCTGGTGGACAAGACCCAGGACGGCGAATTGCTCCGCCGCATTCGTGGCATCCGCAAGAAATTCGCCCAGGATGTTGGTTTCCTGGTCCCGCCGGTGCACATTCGCGACAACCTGGAACTACGTCCCAATGCCTACCGCATCTTGCTGAAGGGGGTGGAAGTGGGCGGTGGCGAAGCCTTTCCTGGCCAATTCCTGGCGATCAACCCAGGGCGAGTGGCCGGCACGGTGGCTGGTACTCCGACGACGGATCCCGCCTTTGGACTGCCGGCCGTGTGGATCGAGTCGGCCCTGCGGGAGCAGGCCCAATCCTACGGCTATACCGTGGTGGATGCATCCACTGTGGTGGCTACCCACCTCAATCACCTCATCCTTTCCCACGCCGCCGAGCTGCTTGGCCGTCAGGAAGTGCAGCAGTTGCTGGACCATCTGGCCAAGGAAATGCCGAAGCTGGCGGAAGATCTGGTGCCGAAGGTCATTCCGCTGGGAACGCTGCAGAAGGTGCTGCAGAACCTGCTGGAGGAAGGGGTGCATATCCGCGACATGCGCACCATCATCGAATCGTTGGCCGAGCACGCCCCCCGTGGGCAGGATCCGGAGGTGCTGACCTCCGCCGTTCGTGTTGCCCTGGGTCGGGGCATCATCCAGCAGCTTTACCCGGGAACGGCCGAAATGCAGGTCATGTCCCTCGATCCACAGCTCGAACGCATCCTCGTCCAGGCCGTGGCCGGTGCTGGAGAGGGCAGCATGGAGCCTGGTCTGGCCGACACTCTGATGCGTGAAACGGCTGCTGCCGCCCAGCGCCAGGAAGAGTTGGGCCTGCCGGCTGTCCTGCTTGTGCCTGCCAGTATTCGCAGTCTTCTTTCCCGCTTCCTGCGGCGTACCGTGAGCCAGCTCAAGGTCATCGCCCACAGCGAAGTTCCTGAATCCAAAATAATTAAAGTCACCTCGCTCATCGGGGGCAGATCATGAACGTCAAAAAATTCATTGCCGCCAACGCCCGGGACGCCCTGCGCAAAGTCAAGGAAACCCTGGGTCCCGACGCCATCATCCTATCCAACCGCGGTGTGCCTGGTGGTGTGGAAATCATGGCGGTCGCATCCCGGGACATGGCCATGATCGTACCCGGCCCGTCCCGCGACGAAGTGGCGGTGGAAGACTATAAGGTTAGCCTGTCCGGCATGCCGCGCCGTGAGCCGGCTACGGTCTCTCGACCCGCCCCGGCCCCCAGGGCTGCGGAGATGCCTGCCGTCTCACCGGCCTCCGCTCCCCGTAACCATGCGGCAGCGCCGTCCGTCCAGCCTGCTCCTGCCGTGACCCGTCCCACTCCCCGTCCGGCCCCCCGGGCTGAAGCCCCTGCCCGCCAAGCCACTGGCAGGGCCTCAAGGGAAGAGGAAGAAATTCCCGCCGCCGTGATGATGGAAGAAATCCGGGCCTTGCGTAAAATCGTCGAGCAGCACATGGCGGGCTTTGCCTGGGGCGAGACCGCCCGCATGGCACCGGTGAAGACCGAGATGCTGCGTTCCATGCTGGATGCCGGCTTCTCACCTCGGTTTTCCCGCGAGCTGTTGGCCGAACTGCCCCCGGAACTGGATGCCTCCCAGGCCCAGGCCTGGATCAAGGGGGCGGCAGATCGTTCCTTGCTGACCATTGGCAACGATAACGACATCATCGACCGGGGGGGCGTCTACGCCTTGGTCGGCCCTACCGGTGTCGGCAAGACCACCACTACCGCCAAACTGGCTGCCCGTTGCGTGGTGCGGCATGGTGCCGACAAACTGGCCCTGGTGACCACCGATGGCTACCGGATCGGCGCCCATGAGCAACTCCGTATCTACGGCCGGATTCTCGGTGTTTCCGTCCATCTGGTGCGGGATGTGGCCGACCTGCGCAGCACCCTGGATGAGCTTTCCCACAAGCACATGGTACTCATCGATACCATGGGTATGAGCCAGAAAGACCGTCTGGTAGCCGAGCAGATTTCCATGCTGATGGGGGCCAACGGCCACGTTCGCCGCCTGCTCTGCCTGGCCGCCACCAGTCGTGGCGACACCCTGGATGATGTGATCGAAGCCTATCAGGGCGAAGACCTGGATGGTTGCATCCTCACCAAGGTGGATGAGGCTGCCAGCCTGGCTACGCCCCTGGACGCCATCATGCGCCACGGTCTGAAACTGCACTACGTTTCCAACGGCCAGCGAGTGCCGGAGGACCTGCATCTACCCAACCGGGCCTACCTGCTGCACCGGGCCTTCAAGGATTTGCCTGAAAGCTCTCCTCATCGCTACGACGGCGTCGAACCGGCCCTGATGATGGCGAGTGCCGGTCTGGCGACCGGAACCTACGGAGGCCGCCGTGGCTGAATTCCGGGGTGACCAGGCGGCCGGCCTGCGGCGCCTGTTCGGGCGCGCCCAGTTGCGGGTGGTGACCTTCGCTGCCGGCTGTGAAGGGGTTGGCAAGAGTGGTGCGGTCGCCAATCTGGCGGCGGCATTGGCACGCCAGGGCAAGGAAGTCCTGATTCTTGACGAAAATGTTGGGGACGATGACCAGGCCAGCCTGTTCGGGGTGCCGGCCCGCCACGATCTGGCTCATGTGGTGAATCGGGAAAAGCATCTCGACCAGGTTCTGGTTTCCGCCATGCCTGGTGTGCGCCTGCTGCCGGCTGCCCGGGCCGTGAAGAAACTTTCCCGCCTCAACCTGTCCCAGCAACAGGCGCTCATTGAAGGCCTGGGTGAGATGGAGCAGCCGGCCGATGTGATCCTGGTAGATACGGCAGTGGATCACCAGCTCGGGTTTTCTCCCCTCGGTCTGGCGGCTCAGGAGACCGTGGTGGTGCTTTCTGCCACAGGATCGGCCATCACCGAAGCCTATGCCCTGATCAAGAAAATGAGCCTCGGATATGCCCGGCGGGATTTCCGTATCCTGGTTAACAAGGTAAAGCACCCGGCGGACGCTGAAGCGATTTTCGACAATATTGCCCAGGTGGCGGCCCAACGTCTCCATGTGCAGCTGGATTACGTTGGCTGCATTCCCCAGGACGAAGCGCTGAAGCAGGCGGCCCGGCTTTCCCAGCCGGTAGTCAGTGCCTTCCCCGACGCCCCTTCGGCGAGGGCCCTGCGGGGGTTGGCATCCGACATGCTGCATTGGCCTCAGTCCGGTACGGAAGGGGGCGGACTCGAACAATTCGTGCAACAGCTGCTACACTTGAGCCAACGCATTACGCCGAGTCCTATCCACGCTGGATAGCTTTATCGCCCATATGTACAACGCCGCTGGTCAGCTAGACAAGGGACAGCTCGTCCAGCGTTTTACCCCGCTCGTCAAGCGTATCGCCTACCACCTCATGGCCCGGCTCCCCGCCAGTGTCCAGGTGGAGGATCTGGTCCAGAACGGCATGATTGGCCTGCTTGATGCCATGGATCGTTTCGAGATGGGGCACGGCGCTCAGTTCGAGACTTATGCCGCCCAACGTATACGCGGTGCCATGCTGGATGGCCTGCGGGAAAACGACTGGCTGCCCCGGGGCTTGCGTCGCGACCTGCGTCGCATTGAGCAGACGATTACCCAACTGGAGCAAGAGCATGGTCGGGTTCCATCGGAGCGCGAGCTGGCCGATGCCCTGGGAATGTCCCTGGCCGATTACCAGAAAATGCTCGGAGAAGCCCGCGGCCACCAGCTGCTGTATTTCGAGGATTTCACTGAGGATGGTGAGGAGGGCTTTCTCGAGCGCCATCTCACTGATCACGAAGCCGACCCACTGCATCACCTGGAAGCCCAGAATCTCCGAGAAGTCCTCGTTGCCGGCATCAATGACTTGCCGGAACGGGAAAAGTTGATGATGGCGTTGTACTATGAGCAGGATTTGAACCTTCGGGAAATCGGCGAAGTTATGGGCGTCACCGAATCCCGCGTCTGCCAGTTGCATAGCCAGGCCGTTGCCAGGTTGCGAGCCAAGGTGCTGGGCGAGACTTCAGGAAAGAAGAAAAAACACCATGGATAGCATCAGCATTATTGGTTTGATCCTGGGGCTTGGCGCCATCATCGGCGGCCAGGTGCTGGAAGGTGGTCATATTGGCTCCCTGGTCCAGCCCACTGCCGCCATGATCGTTGTGGGGGGCACCTTGGGGGCGGTCATGCTGCAAAGTCCCGCCCCCACCTTTGTGCGGGCCTTCAAGATGCTCAAGTGGGTGTGGATTCCCCCGGTGGTGAATCACGCCCGAATGATCAACAACATTTCTGAATGGAGCCATGTTTCCCGCCGGGAAGGCCTCCTGGCCCTGGAAGGCTTCATTGCCCAGATCCGCGACCCGTTTATCCAGAAAGGCTTGCAGTTGCTGGTGGACGGGGCTGAGCCGGAGCGTCTGCGGGAGGTGCTGGAAGTGGAAATCGGCACCTATGAGGAGGAACTCAAGGCCGGTGCGAAATTCTGGGAATCTGCCGGCGGTTTT
The DNA here is from genome assembly GCF_003112695.1 of Azospira sp. I13. Taxonomy (GTDB): domain Bacteria; phylum Pseudomonadota; class Gammaproteobacteria; order Burkholderiales; family Rhodocyclaceae; genus Azospira. The sequence continues at coordinate 64,862 of NZ_BFBP01000002.1, read as the reverse complement.
TCACCCACCATCGGCATTCTTGGGGCGGTGATGGGCCTCATCCACGTGATGGAAAATCTCTCTGATCCGTCCAAGCTTGGTGCCGGCATTGCCGTTGCCTTCGTTGCCACCATCTACGGTGTGGGTCTGGCCAACCTGGTGTACATCCCCATGGCGGGCAAACTCAAGGCCCATATCGGCCGTCTGGTGGTTATTCGCGAAATGCTGGTGGATGGCCTGGTGGGTATCGCCAACGGCGATAATCCCCGCATTATCGAAAGTCGCCTGCAGGGCTATGTGAGCTGAACCCATGGGGCGCCGCAATAGAAAACACGCGGAAGAGCACGAGAATCTGGAGCGTTGGCTCGTTTCCTACGCCGACTTCATCACCCTGCTCTTTGCGTTTTTCGTCGTCATGTACGCCATCTCCTCGGTCAATGAGGGCAAGTACCGGGTGCTCTCCGACTCTCTGGTTTCAGCCTTTCGCAGTGCTCCCATCGTCGATGGCGGTGCAGTGATGGTAGTGCCTACCCGCTCACCGGGTAGTACCGTCAAACAGGTGGTGGTGAAAGAAGACCCCAAGCTCACCGAGGCCAAGCAGCAGCAGCGGGACAAGATGCGCAACGTGGCCAAGGATATCTTTGCCGTATTGGCGCCGCTGGTGCAGCAAGGCAAGGTTCGGGTCCTCGAAACCTCCCGAGGTGTCACGATCGAGATCAACGACAGCATTCTTTTCTCCCCGGGGCAGGCCCAACTGGAGCAAGCTTCTGTCCGTGCGATGCGGGCGGTGGGCGAAGTGCTGGCAAATACGGATTTCCCAATTACCATCGAAGGCCACACCGACAACGTGCCTATTCGTACCGCCCAGTTCCCCTCCAACTGGGAGCTGTCGGCGGTCCGGGCCACGACGGTGTTGCGGCTGTTCGTCGAGGCTGGCGTCATACCGGAGCACCTGACGGCCATTGGCTATGGCGAAACCAGGCCCGTAGAAGGCAATGAAAGCATCGAAGGGCGTGCCCGCAATCGCCGGGTGAGCATCCTCATTGATTCGATGCAGCCGGAAAAGGCCATGCCCATTAGCCCGCCGCCACAAACGCCGGCGGCATCCCCAGTTCCCCCCGCGGTGCCTGTCCGTTAAGGTCTGGGCAGGTACGAGCCAACAAGCTGCCTTTTTAGGGCCTTGTTGAAAACCAAGCGGGGGATGGTGAGCGTCGGTGACGCCTGAGTGCGGCCCTTAGACGGCGTCGATGATGCGGCGGCCGGAGAGCTGGGTAGGTTGGCCGTCGCGGCCGTAGAGATTGTTCTGGTTCTGGGTGGAGAGGAGTGCGCCCAGCACCTGCTGATTGGCCTGAAGACGCAAGGCAATCAGTTTCCCGTTCAGCAGGTTGAGTTCCCGCGCTTCATTGACGCAGGCCTTGAGGCGGGCCCACTGCTGCCGTACTGCGGCATCCTTGGGATTGGCTGCCAGCCAAGCTTCCATACCCAGGCGATCGGCCCCCAGGCCGGTCGCTGCGAGCTGCTTGTTGCGCTGCTCGCCATACAGGTTCAGGCGATCCACCAAGGCGGCCTTTTCTTCGCCGATGGGGCCCAGTGCCTCGGTATCCCCGTCAGTTAGGGCCTGCTGCTCCCGGGTCAGCAACTTGATGAACGCGACCATGGCCGCCACTTCATCCGTAAGCGTGCCCAGTAAGGTCGGCATCGGTGCATTCATGGCAAATGGATGGGGTCAACGCCTGGGGCGTTCAGGCCCGGCTTTGCTTGCCCAGCAGTTCCTGGGCGGAACTGATGAGGCTATCAGCGATGGCGCCAGCGTTGATGGTAAAGCGCCCTTCGGCAATCGCCTGCTTGATGGCGGCTACTTTGGCACTATCCACCGGACTACCGGAGGACTCCCGGGTTTCCAGGGATTGCATGCGGCCGGACAGACTCAACTGGACGTCGCTGGACTGGTTGGCAGGAGCCTGGGCCTTGGGCGAACGCTTTGCGGTATCGGCTCCGGTCAGGCCGGTTGGGGCGAGGGAAGCGTCGATTTTCACGGCAGAACCCTTTCAATGTCTTCATCTTGCTGAAATAAACGGCACCGGGGCGGAAAACTTGAGGCCATGCCGACACATATAGCGCTTAGTCCGAATTGTACTCCATGCCAGACCTGCGATGGGTTGGCCGATCCTGGACTACTGGCTGATTTCAATGATGCCGACGCCGCGGGCGATACCGCTCACCGTTTGTCCGCTATTGAGGCGAACCTGGGCAATTTGCCCCTCGGAAGCGTTATTCATGGCCCGCCCTTCGCTGGTGACGGAAAAGCCGGTGCCTTGGGAGACTACCTTGACGGTCTGGCCTTGCTGGATGAGCAGCGGTGCCATCAGTAGATCGCCACGCAGGGGCTGGCCGGCGGCAATGCCGTTGCGAACCGTCTTGCCCAGGGCCTGCTGTACATCGGTGACGACGCCGTTGGGTAGCCCGGCCAGATCGCCGCTCTGGGTCATGAAGTCGTTCATGGTGAGGACCTGCCCGGGAGAGAGGGGGCGGGCGGTGACCAGGTAATTGGTCGTGACGCTGATCTGGGTGGGCACGTAAATGGTCCAACCGGCCGGGCCCAGGCAGCGTACGCCAACGGATACCCGGCCCCAGAGCCGCGCCCCGGGCGGCAGGAAGGCTTCGACGGCAGGGCAGGGGGCCAGTTGGGTGCGGCTATCCAGGGGGGAAATGGTGAATTGAACCCGGCCGGGAAGGCCTCGGGTCTGGGTGCGCAGAAATTGGTCCACCGCATTGGAGATGACATCGGCGGTCTGGGCCGGTGCCAGGGCCGGTGCCAGGACGAGGAACAGCGCCAGGGCGCGCAGAAGGCGGGGCAGGTAGCGATTCATGGCCCTTATTGTGCACCAGCTGGCGCCTGGAAGATATCCGGAAGGCCCCGGTGCGGCAAAAGTTGCCGAGGTTCCGCGGCGGTGGCGTGGCGGGCCGTTTCGGGTCGAACCACCTGTGGTGGCAGGGCTGCTCCGCTTCTTCCTGTATTTCTAAAATATGGCACGGAATGTGCATTGAACTGGCAGCTCAATACTTATTTCCAGGTGGCCGCCATGGTCAGCAAGCTCGATCAAACCATCAACTTCCATCGCCAGGCTCTCGGTCTGCGTGCCTATCGGCAGCAGGTCCTCGCTACCAACATCGCCAACTCCGATACCCCGAACTACAAGGCTCGGGACATCGATTTCACTTCCGCCTTGCAAAACGCCCTGGCCGGCAAGAATGCCAGCGACCTGCAGCTGTCCACCACCGCAGCCCGGCATCTGCCCGGCACCGGCAATTCCGGCCCGGCCTCATTGCAGTACCGGACAGTGCATCAGCCCAGCGCTGACGGTAACACCGTGGATATGGACGTGGAGCGGGCAAAGTTCGCCGAGAACGCCATGCAGTACGAAGCCAGTCTGCAATTCATCGGTGGCCAATTCAAGACCATGCTGACGGCCATCCAGGGCCAGAGCGGCCAGTAAGGAGATAAGCCATGAGTATCTTCAACATGTTCCATGTGGCTGGCAGCGCCCTCACTGCCCAGTCCGTACGCCTCAATGCCGTGGCCTCCAACCTGGCCAACGCCGACAGCATCACTAGTGCCGACGGTCAGCCCTACCGTGCCAAACAGGTGGTATTTGAAGCCACCCCCATGGGCAGCAGCGACGCGGCTCAGGGCGTGCGAGTCAAGCAGGTGGTGGAAAGCGCCGCCCCGCCCCGCATGGTTTACGACCCGAAAAACCCGGCTGCCAACAATGAAGGGTATGTCTCCATGCCCAATGTGGATGCGGTGGAGGAAATGGTGAACATGATTTCCGCCTCCCGTTCCTATCAAAGCAACGCTGACGTCATGAACACGGCCAAGACCCTGCTCATGCGCACCCTGGCTATGGGCCAGTAACTAAATAACTAGGAGATTGCCATGGCCACCAATGCTGCCAATTCCACGACCACGGATCCCTATGCCTATCTGAACGGGGTTTCCACCAACAAAACCACGGGAAAGACCAAGTCGACCTCGGACGACATTCAGAGCCAGTTCATGACCATGCTGGTGACCCAGCTGCAGAATCAGGACCCGCTCAATCCCATGCAGAGCGCCGAGATGACCAGCCAACTGGCCCAGATCAACACGGTGAGTGGCATTGAGAAGCTCAATTCCACCATGGAAAAGGTGCTGAACATCTACGACGACGGCCAATCCATGCAGGCTGCCTCCATGCTCGGCAAGAATGTCCTGGTGCCGGGCGGCAATATTGGCCTCACCGACGGTGTTGCCGTCGGCGGTTTCGAGCTGGAAGGGGATGCAGACAAGGTCACGTTGACCGTCAAGGATGCCAACGGCCTGGTGGTGCGAACTGTCGAAATGGGCAAGGCCACTGCCGGCAGCCACCTCTACGCCTGGGACGGTAAGAACGATGCCGGTACCGTGCTGGCCAACGGCTCCTACACGGTGTCGGTGGCGGCGCTCAAGGGCACCAACAAGGTCACCTCCCAGCCCCTGCAGGTTGGCACGGTAAATGCTGTAGTTCGGGGGAGCAGTGGCTTCCAGCTGGATGTAGGCACCGGAAGCCTGATGAATTTCGACGACGTGCGGCAGATTCTGTAAAGGCAGGAGAACGACATGGCATTCCAACAAGGCTTGAGCGGCCTGAATACCTCGGCCAAAGCACTGGATGTGATCGGCAACAACGTGGCCAACTCCAGCACTGTCGGCTTCAAGATGTCCGATGCCCACTTTGCCGACGTCTATGCTGCCTCCCTCGGCGCCGGCGGCGCCAGCCAGGTCGGTATCGGTACCAACCTGGCCGGGATCATGCAGCAATTCACCCAGGGCAACGTTTCCACCACCAACAACACCCTGGATGTAGCCATCAATGGCAACGGCTTTTTCCGCCTGAGCAACAACGGCACCATCAGCTACAGCCGCAACGGCCAGTTCCACCTGGATAAGAACGGCTATATCGTCAATGACCAGAATCTGCGTCTGACCGGCTATCCGGCCGCCGGCGATGGCACCATCCGCCCCCAGAATCCCAAGGAACTGCAGCTGACCCCCGACCTGCTGAAGCTCTCTCCGGTGGCAACCGGGCAAAGCAAGGGCGGTAGTATCCTCGGCGCCGAAGTCAGCGTGAACCTGGACTCCCGGGTTTCCCCGCCGACCGTGCCTTGGGACTTCACCTCGATGTCCGGCTCCAAGGTGCCGACCATCAGCCCCAGCATGTACAACTACTCCACGGCCATGTCGATCTACGACACCCTGGGGAATCCCCACACCATGACCTTGTACTTCGCCAAGAGCGATGACCCGGCCGACCCCGTCGGTACCTGGAACATGTACGGCAATGTGGATGGCACCGAAATGTCCGCCGCTGGCGGCGATGTGCCCAACCTGGAAACGCCGATCAAGGTGACTTTCAATTCCCTGGGCCAGATGGAACCCCTCACCGATGCGGCCGCCACGCCGGGTCTGACCACCGGCATCCAGGTCAGCATCGACCTGGAAAATGTTGCCACCAATCTGAATCGCCCGTCCTGGGGGGCCAGTAGCTGGGGCACCGCCGGGGCTTCTCCGATTGCCCCATTTACCTTGAACCTGGCCGGTACCTCCCAATACGGTGCTGCTTTCTCCACCGGTCGCCTGGTGCAGGACGGTTACACCTCCGGCAACCTGTCCGGCTTGAACATCGGCAATGACGGCGTGGTGCAGGGCCGCTACAGCAACGGCCAAACCCGCAACATCGGTCAGATGGTGTTAGCGAACTTTGAGAACCCCAACGGCCTGCAATCCATCGGCGGTAATCAGTGGATCGAAACCTCCATCTCCGGTCAGCCGACAGTGGATGCGCCGGGCTCCGGCCGTCTGGGCCAGGTGCAATCCAACGCCGTGGAGGAGTCGAACGTGGATCTGACTTCGGAATTGGTGAAGATGATTACGCAGCAGCGTAACTATCAGGCAAATTCCCAGACCATCAAGACTCAGGATCAGATCATGCAGACCATCGTCAATCTGCGCTGATCCCTGAACTGATTGAATACCGTACTGACCCTGAACTAACCGACTACCGAGCCCTCCATGGACCGCCTAATCTATACCGCCATGACTGGCGCCAAGCATGCCTTCCTGCGGCAGGCCGGCGTGGCGCACAACCTGGCGAACGCGGCGACCACCGGCTACCGTTCCCAGGAGCATCATTTCCGGGCGGTGCAGGTGCAGGGCGAGGGTTTCCCGACCCGGGCCTTCACCGTGGATGCCTCGGTCAAGGATGTGATGGACCAGGGTCCCATGAGTTACACCGGCCGCTCCCTGGACGTGGCCGTCCAGGGCAAGGGCTGGATCGCCGTGCAGGGGGCCGACGGCAAGGAAGCCTATACCCGGGCCGGCAGCTTCGATGTCAATGCCAACGGCCAGCTGCAGACCAAGGAAGGCCAGAACGTGTTGGGCGAAGGCGGCCCCATCACCATTCCGCCGGATTCCTCGATTTCCGTGGCCCCGGACGGCACCATTTCCGTGGTGCCCACCTTCGGCGTGCCCAACACCACCAACGTGGTGGGGCGCGTCAAGCTGGTCAATCCCCCGGAAGACCAGCTGGAACGCGGTGCCGATGGCCTGTTCCGCCAGAAGAATGGCCAGCCGGCCAATCTGGACGCCAATGTGCGCCTGGCCCCCGAAACCCTGGAAGGCAGCAATGTGAACGTGGTGGATGCCATGGTGAACATGATCTCCATCGCCCGCCAGTTCGAGATGCAAATGAAGATGTTGCAGAACGCCGATACCAACGCCCGGGCTGCCAGCCAGCTCCTGACCGTGACGCGTTAAGCCTAGGATACGACCATGATTCGCTCCCTCTGGATTTCCCGCACCGGCCTTGATGCCCAGCAGATGCAGATGGATGTGATCGCCAACAACCTGGCGAACACCTCCACCAATGGCTTCAAGAAGTCCCGCGCCGTCTTCGAGGACCTGCTCTACCAGACCCTGCGCCAGCCCGGTGCCCAGTCTTCCCAGCAGACCCAGATTCCCGCCGGCCTGCAGCTGGGTACCGGTGTGAAGCCCGTCTCCACCGAGCGCATTCACACCCAGGGCAACCTGCAACAGACCGGTAACGGCCTCGATGTGGCCATCAACGGCGCCGGCTTCTTCCAGATCCTGATGCCGGACGGCTCCACCGCCTATACCCGGGATGGCTCCTTCCACAAGGATAACCAGGGCCAGATGGTGACCGCCAGCGGCTATCCGCTGCAGCCCAGCATCACCATTCCCCAAAATGCCCTGTCCCTGACCATCGGCAAGGACGGCACGGTGAGCATCACCCAGCCCGGCAATACGGCATCGGTGCAGATCGGCGCCATCCAGCTGGTCAGCTTCATCAACCCGTCGGGCCTGCAGAGCGTTGGCGAAAACCTCTTCCTCGAAACCTCCGCCAGCGGCACGCCCACGCCCAACACCCCGGGCACCAACGGCCTGGGGGTGCTTAACCAGAACTATGTGGAAACCTCCAACGTGAACGTTGCCGAGGAACTGGTGACCATGATTCAAACCCAGCGGGCCTATGAGCTCAATTCCAAGGTGGTCTCCACCTCGGACCAGATGCTGGCCCGCCTGACCCAGATGTAAGACCGGGGAGAACGACCATGACCAAGCCCCTTCTTGCCGCATTTGCCACCCTCCTGGCCCTGCTGGGAGGTTGCGCCTCGGTGCCGCCCACCAACGTGCATCAGCCCATGACCATCCGGCCCCAGCCCCGGGCCGACCTGGCTTCCAACAATGGCGGCATCTTCCAGCAGAGCGCCAGCCGGCCCCTGTTCGAGGATCGCCGGGCGAGGTTCGTCGGCGATACCATCATCGTCAACATCGTCGAGAACACCCAGGCCTCCATCAAGGGCAATACCAGTGCCGAGAAGACCGGCGCCATCAACGCCTCGGTGACCGGGCTGACCGGCGTGCCCGGCAAAACCTTCCAGGGGCTGAATGCCCAGGCCAGCAGTTCCAATACCTTCTCCGGCAAGGGCGAATCCGGCAGCAGCAACGTGTTTACCGGCACCATGACGGCGACGGTGATCGAAGTGCTGCCCAACGGCAACCTGCTGGTTTCCGGCGAGAAGCAGGTGGCGATTGGCCAGGGCCAGGAATTCATCCGGGTTTCCGGGGTGGTCAATCCCTACCAGGTCACGGCGGCCAATACGGTTAATTCCTCCCAGATGGCAGATGCCCGGATCGAGTACAAATCCTCCGGTTTCATCAACGAAGCCCAGGTCATGGGGTGGTTGGCACGATTCTTCCTTTCCTTCCTGCCGTTCTAGGAGAAAACGCAGGAGAAGGATCATGGACGGAAAATTCGGCAAAACCATGCGGGGGGTGGCAATTCTTGCCGCCGCCCTTTTGCCGCTGTTGCCCCTGCCGGCCCAGGCCGAGCGGATCAAGGACCTGGCCAGCGTTCAGGGGGTCCGCTCCAACCAACTGGTCGGTTACGGCCTGGTGGTGGGCCTGGATGGCAGCGGCGACCAGACGACCCAGACCCCCTTTACCGTCCAGAGCATCATCAACATGCTCTCCCAGCTCGGCATCACCATGCCGCCGGGCCAGTCCCTGCAATTGCGTAATGTGGCCGCCGTCATGGTCACCGCAACCCTGCCAGCCTTTGCCAAGCCCGGCCAGCAGATCGACATCACGGTCTCCTCCATGGGTAATGCCAAGAGCCTGCGGGGCGGCACCCTGGTCATGACGCCCCTGAAGGGCGCCGATGGCAATGTCTACGCCATGGCTCAAGGCAACGTGCTGGTGGGCGGTGCTGGAGCTTCCGCCGGTGGCTCCTCCGCCCAGATCAATCACCTGTCGGCCGGCCGCATTGCAGGCGGGGCGACGGTGGAACGCAGCGTGCCTACCCCGGTGGGTCAGGGGCCCTATGTGCATTACGAACTGAATACCACGGACTTCGGTACCGCCCGCCGCATCGTCGATGCCATCAACAAGGAAATGGGCCGCGACTTTGGCGCTGTAGCCCAGGCCCTGGATGGCCGGGTGATCCAGGTGCGGGCGCCGGAAGACACCAATGCCCGGGTCGCTTTCCTCGGCCGGGTCGAAAACCTCGATGTTCAGCCCATGAAGCAGCCGGCCAAGGTCATCGTCAATGCCCGTACCGGTTCGGTGGTGATGAACCAGGCGGTGACGGTGGATAACTGCGCCGTAGCCCACGGCAACCTCAATGTGGTGGTGGGCAACCAGGCCAACGTTAGCCAGCCCAATGCCCTGTCCGGTGGCCAGACGGCCGTGACCAACAACGCGGATATCCAGATCAAGCAGGACAACGGTGCCCTGCAGAACGTCAAGGCCAGTGCCAACCTGGCCGACGTGGTGAAGGCCCTGAATGCCCTGGGGGCCAATCCCCAGGATCTGCTGGCGATCCTCCAGGCCATGAAGGCGGCCGGCGCCCTGCGGGCCGAGCTGGAAGTGATCTAAGGCGTGACCCGGCGCCCGGACACGCCTAAAATTCGCCTGCCATGAAAGCCGACGACTTCTCCACCAACCGCCTGGCCGCCGATGTGCGGCAGACGGAGGACCTGCGCCTGAAGCTGAAGCAGAGTCCCCGGGAGGGCCTGAAGAAGGTGGCCCAGGAGTTCGAGTCCCTGTTCCTCAACATGATGTTGAAGAGCATGCGGGATACGCTGCCCCAGGACGGGATGTTCAGCAGCGATCAGACCCGCTTTTACACCTCCATGCTCGACCAGCAGCTGGCCCAGAAGCTCTCTTCCTCCGGCCAGTTGGGTTTTGCCCGGCTGATCGAGCAGCAGATGGGGCGGTTCCTGCCGCCGGACCCCGAAGGGGCTGCGGATGGCGCAGCAATTGGCGTTGGCGGCCAGGGAAGCGTTGGCAATGGCCTCTCCGAAAGCGCCGCGGCCGCCGGCATGTCGCCGGAGCGGATGCAGCAGGCCCTGCTGTTGGCCCGGGAGCGCATTGCCCAGAAGACTGCTGCGAGAAATGCTGCCCAGGCGGCCAATGCGGGGGCGGCGGCTGCCGTGACGGCAAATCCTGCCGCGGCAACCGACGAATCTGCCGCTTCGGCCGGTGCTGCCGGTGCCGGCGGCAAGGACTTCGTCAATCGCCTGTGGCCCCACGCCGTATCGGCCTCCCAGGCCACCGGGGTGCCGGCCCATTTCATGGTGGCACATGCCGCCCTGGAAACCGGCTGGGGCAAGTCCGAGATTCGCCGGGCTGACGGCAGCCCCAGCTACAACCTGTTCGGCGTCAAGGCCGGCAAGGGCTGGCAAGGCGCCACTGTGGACGCCACCACCACCGAATATGTGGGCGGCGTGGCCCAGACCACCAAGGAAAAATTCCGGGCTTACGGCTCCTATGCCGAAGCCTTCCGTGATTACGCCAGCCTGTTGCAGCGGCCCCGCTTTGCCGGTGCCCTGGGGCAACAGGATGGCATGGAGTTTGCTCGATCCCTGCAACAGGCAGGTTACGCGACGGACCCGATGTACGCCGAGAAGCTGGGGCGCATCATCAACGGTCCCACCCTGCGCCAAGCCCTTCAGGGCTGACCTGCCTAAATTTTCGCTGCAGTTTGCCGTTGAATACGGCAGGAATCGAGGTGCGTCATGTCCAATGGATTATTCGGTATCGGTATCACCGGCATCAGCGCCGCCCAGGTCGGGCTGCTGGTCACCGGCAACAACATCGCCAACGTCGATACCCCGGGCTACAACCGCCAGCGCATCGGCCAATCCAACAATATTTCGATTGCCACCGGGTCCGGCTATATCGGCATGGGCACCCGAGTGGATACCGTCACCCGTATCTACAATCAGGTTATCACGGACCAGATCAACCAGTCCCAGACCAAGGCCAGCGAACTTTCCAAGTACTACGACCAGATCAAGCAGATCGACAACATGCTGGCCGACGACAAGGCCGGCCTGTCGCCCACCCTGCAGGATCTCTTCAAGGGCGTGCAGACCGTGGCTTCCAACCCGGCCCTGACCACCTCCCGGGATTCGCTGATCTCTTCGGCCCAGACCTTTTCCTCCCGCCTGCAGAATCTGGAATCCCGCCTCAGCAGCATGTACGCCGGGGTTAACGGGCAGCTGGAAAGCACTGTATCGGCCATCAATTCCTACGCCCAGCAGATTGCCGAGCTGAACGAGCGCATCATCGTCGCCCAGGCGGCGGTGAACCAGCCGGCCAACTCCCTGCTGGATCAGCGGGATCAGCTCGTCGCCGAACTGAACAAGGAAGTGGCAGTGACCACGGTGGAGGAATCCAACGGTGCCTTCAGCGTCTTCATCGGCACCGGCCAGCAACTGGTGGTGGGCACCCGCGCCAACTCCCTGCAGGTTCGCCCCTCGGCCGCCGACCCCCAGCGCATGGCTATCGGCCTGACCACTGCCACCAGCTCCCAGGAAATGCCTGAGTACCTGTTCACCGGCGGCAACCTGGGCGGCCTGCTGAGCTTCCGTTCCGAATCCCTGGACAAGGCCGCCAATGCCCTGGGCCAGGTGGCTGTCTCCGTGGCCCTGACCTTCAATGCCCAGCACGCCCTGGGCCAGGACATGCTCGGCAACATCAACGTGCCGGCCGACGCGGACTTCAACGCCAATTTTTTCAATATTTCCGATCCCCGGGTCTGGCCCAATGCGCTGAACAAGGACAAGACGGTCGAAATGACTGCCAGCTATGTTCAGCCGCCGCCCCTGGTACTCAATGGCGGGGCCTTCAAGATGGCCTACGACTCGGTTTCCGGGACCTATACGGTGAGCAGTGCCTCCGGTGCGGCACCGTCGCCCTGGTCCGATACCAACCTGAACAACCTCATGCAGCAGGTGTACGACGATACCGGTACCACCCTGGACATGAGCAGCGGCCATTACGCCACCAACATCACGGCCAGCGACTACCGGGTGAGCTACGACGGTACCGACTATACTGTTACGCGTCTCACGGATGGGGCGAAGTGGGATTCGGCTACTTTGGGTGGTGTAGGTCCATTGGCCGCAAAAATTGCGGACAGTGAAGGAATTAATATCCGCTTCCCAGAATTGAGTGTTCCTGCTTCAGCCTCCCCCCAGCCGGGCGATTCTTTTTTGATTCAGCCGACCCGGGAAATTGCCCGCAACATCTCGGTGAACAAGGCCTTGGCGGCCGATACCCGCCTGTTTGCCGCTGGCCAGCCGGTACGCACCGGTTCCGCCAATGCCAATACGGGGAGTGGCGTCATTTCCGCCGGCAACGTGGTGGCTGGTTATACGGCGCCGACGGCCGGCAGCACCGGCACCGTGAAGATGACCTTCAACGGCGGCAACCTGGACTTCTCTGTGAACGGCGCTGGTGCTACCTTCGACGTGACCTACACCGACGCCACCGGTACCCATACGGTCAATGGTGCCTCGTCGATCCCCTATACCAATCCCTCCACCAAATACACGATCAACGGCATCAGCTTTGAAATCAGCGGCAATCCGAAGGACAGCGACACTTTTACCCTGGACCGCAATACCGGCGGTACTTCGGATGGCCGCAATGCCAACCTCCTGGGCCAGTTGCAGACCCAGGGAACGGTGGATGGCGGTGCCTCTTCCTACCAGGCAGCCTATGCCCGCCTGGTCAGCAACATTGGTAACAAGACCCGGGAAGTCCAGGTCACCCGGGATGCCCAGCAGGCCCTGGCGGACCAGGGCATCTCCGCCCGGGAAGCCCAGTCCGGGGTCAACCTGGATGAAGAAGCTGCCAATCTGCTGAAATTCCAGCAGGCTTACCAAGCCTCCGCCAAGATGATGACCATCGCTTCGGAGCTTTTCAGCACCGTGCTTTCCATCGGCCGTTAATGACCGGTGTGTTTTAGGGAGCTGCCACCATGCGCATCAGCACCAACATGATCTTCAATTCGGGAACCTCCGGGATCCTGAACAACCAGGCCGCCCAGCTCAAGACCTACAACCAGATCGCCACCGGCCGCCGCGTCGTCACGCCCGAGGACGACCCTGTCGCCGCCTCCCAGGTTCTAGTCAATATCCAGGCCCAGGAAGTAAACAAGCGCTACATGGAGAACCAGGGCCAGGCCAAGGACAGCCTCAAGCTGGTGGAAACCCAGCTGAACACGACGGTCAATACCATGCAGGAAATCCTGGACAAGACGATCCAGGCCGGCAATACCACCCTTAACGATGCTAACCGCTCAGCTATCGCCACGGAACTGGAGGAGCGCCTGAAGGAGTTGGTGTCGGTGGCCAACAGCCAGGACGGCAACGGCCATTACCTGTTCTCTGGCTATCAATCCACGGTACGCCCATTCAATGTCAGCGGCACCTCGGGGCCCTATTACAGCTTTGATCCAACGGACCTGACCCTGCCGGCCAACAACTACGTCTCCTTCAACGGCGACCAGGGAACCCGGGAACTGCAGGTGGATGCCTCGCGCCAGATGCCCATCAGCGAATCCGGTGCCGATATTTTCATGCGGGTGCGGGACCGTAACGGCAACGTCTCCAACCAGAGCATCTTCGATACCGTGCAGAATCTGGTGGATACCCTGAAGAAGCCGGTGGCCAATGATCCGGTGGCCGCCGCGGCCCTGCCGGGGGAAATCAGCAAGGCCCTGGACAATCTCTATGCCTCCAAGGACAACGCCGTGCGCGTTCGTTCCTCCGTCGGCGCCCGCCTCAGCGAGCTCGATTCCCTGGGCGAAGCCAGTTCCGATATCGACGTCCAGTATTCCTCGATCATTTCCAACCTGCGGGACCTGGACTACGCCTCCGCCCTGTCGGATCTGAGCAAGCAGCAGGTGCAATTGCAGGCTGCTCAGAAGGCCTTCACCACGGTTTCCAGCCTCAACCTGTTCAGCATGCTCTGATGCGCAGCGCGAGCGTACTGGCGGCGGCGCTGGTCCTGGGCCTGGCCGGCTGTGCCAAGTGGGACAGCCTGGGCGGGCCTTATCCGCATAAATCCACCCTGGTGCCGGCGGCCGAATTCCGGCTCACCGAGACCATTTCCTACTCCCTGGAAAAGCTGCTGCTGGCAGGGGCTGGTGCCTGGGTGCTGTACAACGTCTATGATCCCCTGGCGCCCAACTGGGAGCTGGTGGAAGCCAAGGTGGCGGACGACGTCTACGTCTTCGATCTGAAAATGAAACGCTTCCATACCGGCGGTTCCGGGGAAGCCATGCTGGTCATCAAGCGCCGGGCCGAGCAATTGCGCCGGGAGCAGGGGTTTGCCAGCTATCGGGTGGTGGATTACTACGAAGGCATCGAGTCTTCGACACCGGTGGCCCAGCGCTATGCCCAGGGCCTGATCCAGATGGCCGGCAAGAACACCGCGCCGGCCCGCTGAGACATATCAGCCCATTGGGGCCATGGCTCCGTCTGCCATCAGCGCTTGATGGGCGCCAGCACCGTCAGGGTAAGGCGGAATCCTTCATCGAACAGGCGAGTCAAGGGCTCCACCATATAAGGCAGGCTGAGGGCCAGGATGCCCAGGCCGATGGTCAGGGTGACGGGAAATCCCACCGCCATCAGGTTGAGCTGGGGGGCGGCCCGGGAGAGGATGGACAAGGCCAGGTTGGTGATTATCAGGGCAATGACCACGGGTAGGGACAGCAGCAACCCGATGCGGAAAATCTGGGTACCGGCTTCCGCCAGGTTGAGCCAGAGCCCGGCAGTCACCGAAGGGGTGGCGATGGGAATGGTGCGGAAGCTGTCCGCCAGGCCGGCAATCATCAACAGATGGCCATTCAAGGCCAGAAATACCAGGGTGGCACACAGGGTGACCACCTCTGCCACCACCCCGGTCTGGGCCGTATTCTGGGGATCGTAGAGTGTCGCGAAGCCCAAGCCCATCTGAAAGCTCATCAGTTCGCCGGCCATGGTGATGCCGGCAAAAATCAGGCGCATGACAAAAGCCAGGGACAGGCCGATCAGGATCTGCTGGGCCAGAATGGCCAGGCCGATGCCCGAGGCCGGCTCCATGGGGGGCAGGGGAGGGACGGTGGGAACGATGGCGGCGGCCAGAGCCAGGCCCAGTATCAGCCTGACCCGCCGCGGCACGGCCGCATTGTTGAAGACCGGAGCCGCGGCAACGAATGCCAGGATGCGGATCAGGGGGAAGATGAAGGCCGCGATCCAGGCGTTGAGCTGGGCCGAGGTGAAGCTGATCATCCGATGAGACTCGGAATGCTGGAAAAGAGGCGCTGGATGTAGTCGGTCATCATCTGCAGCATCCACGGCCCGGCGAACACCAGGGTGAGGAACATGGCGATGATCTTGGGCACAAAGGAGAGGGTGGTCTCGTTGAGAGAGGTGGCTGCCTGGAAAACGCTGATCAGGAGACCTACCACCAGGGCCACGATGAGCACCGGAGAGGAGACCAGGATGGTGATTTCCACGGCCTGGCGGCCGATATTCATGACGGTTTCGGGGGTCATGTGGCGAAACTCTGGACCAGGGAACCAAGGATCAGATGCCAGCCATCCACCAGCACGAATAGCATCATCTTGAAGGGCATGGCCACCATCACCGGCGACATCATCATCATGCCCATGGACATGAGCACGCTGCCCACCACCATGTCGATGATGAGGAAGGGGATGAAGATGATGAAACCGATCTGGAACGCCGTTTTCAGCTCGGAGGTGACGAAGGCGGGCACCAGGATGCGCAGAGGGACTTTATCCGGGCTCTCGATGTTCTTGATGTTGGCAAAGCCGGCAAAGAGGGCGATATCGGCCTCCCGGGTCTGCTTCAGCATGAAGCCCCGCACCGGCTGCTCGGCCCGTTCCAGGGCCTGCATGAAGGTGATCTTGTTTTCCGCCAGGGGAACGTAGGCTTCGGTATAGACCCGGTCAGCCACCGGCGACATGATGAAAAAAGTAAGGAACAGCGCCAGTCCCAGCAAGACCTGGTTGGGGGGCGTGGTCTGCAGGCCCATGGCGTGGCGCAGCATGGAGAGAACGATGATGATGCGGGTGAAGGCAGTCATCATCAGCAGCACGGCGGGAATGAAGGTGAGGGCCGTCAGGGTTAGCAGGGTCTGGATGGACAGGGTGTAGTTCTGTCCGCCGCCAGGGGCCGGGCTGCTGGTGAAGGCCGGTAGGCCGCCGGCCTGGGCCATGGCCGCCAGAGGCGCCAGAAGCAGGCTGAGGAATACGATCAGGGAGGGAATGGAGCAGCGTTTCATGGTCATTCGGGCGGGTTGTTCTTGCGGGCCATGACCTGGTTCAGCCAGTGGGCGAAGGAGGGCTGGCCCGGCGAACCCGGCAGGCCCTGGGGCAGCTGGCCCTTGGGCAGGGTATGCAGGGTGCGGAACTGGCCTGGGGCCATGCCGATCACCAGCCAGGTGTCTTCCACTTCCACCAGCAGGATGCGCTCCCGGTTGCCCACGGCGATGCCGCCAAGCAGTTTCAGGGGGCCCTGGCCAAAGGGGCGGCCGCCGTAGATACGGCGCATGAAAAAGGTGGCAGCGACCAGCAAGCCAAGCACCACTAGCAGGCCGAACAGGGCCTGCAGCACGCTGCTGCCGGAGATGCCGGGAGGTGGCGCGCTGGCGGCTGCCTGCTGCTGTCCCCAGGCGAGAAGCGGCAGGACGCCGGTTAGGGCACCGAGGATTCGTGGGGAAAGGCGGGCGAGGCGGAGCAAATGGGCTGGCACAAAGGTGTCCGGCAACGGGAAAAGGCTGGGTAAGTGCCCGGCTGAGCGGGAGAAGCGGCCCGGTTGGGCCGACCTGGGAAAA
Organism: Azospira sp. I13; assembly: GCF_003112695.1. Taxonomy (GTDB): domain Bacteria; phylum Pseudomonadota; class Gammaproteobacteria; order Burkholderiales; family Rhodocyclaceae; genus Azospira. The sequence goes on along the minus strand of NZ_BFBP01000002.1, from coordinate 48,148 downwards.
CGGCCTCTATGGTAATCCATGCCCCAAAAATAAAAAACCGCCGCACTGCAGGGCGGCGGCGGTGGCGCGGGCCGGAGCCGGCCAGGGGCAGCTCAGCGTCCCAGCTTACGCATGCGCTCCGAGGGGGTGATGATGTCGGTGAGGCGGATACCGAACTTGTCGTTCACCACCACCACTTCCCCCTGGGCGATGAGGGTGCCGTTCACCAGCACATCCATCGGCTCACCCGCCAGGGCATCCAGTTCCACCACGGAACCGTGGGCCAGTTGCAGCAGGTTCTTGATGGTGATCTTGGTCCGTCCCAGTTCCACGGTGAGCTGCACCGGGATGTCCAGGATCATGTCCAGTTCCCGCATCATGCCGTTCTGCTGCTCGGCACCACCGAAAGACTGGAAAATGTCGGCCGGCTGGGCGGCCGGGGCAGGGGCGGCGGCAGTTTCGCTTTCGGCGATGGCCTGCTCGGCCATGGCTGCCGCCCAGTCGTCTTCGCCGATGGCGTCGGCGATATCCTGGGAATTCTCGGTATTTTCGTCAGCCATTGGCTTCTCCCTGCGGCGCATCGGGATTATCCGCCGCGATAAATCGTTCCACCTTGAGGGCGTACTGGTTACTTTGCTGGCCGTATTTGCATTCCATGATGGCGACGCTATCGACTTCCACCATCAGGGTTTCGGGAATGATTACGGGAATGACGTCGCCAGGTTTCATTTTCAGTACCTGGCGCAGGGAAACGGTGGCATGGGCCAGGTTGGCCACCAGCTCTACCTCGGCGGTCTGCAACTGCCGCCGCAGGGTGCCGACCCAGCGTTTGTCCGTGGATAGCTGGTCGCTCTGCATGGTGCTGTAGAGCAGGTCGCGGATCGGCTCCACCATGGAGTAGGGCATGCAGATGTGCATGTCGGCGGTGGCGCCGCCGAATTCCAGGGTAAACGAGGTGGAGACGACGATTTCCGATGGTGTGGCGATGTTGGCGAACTGGGAGTTCATTTCCGAGCGGATGTACTCGAACTTCAGTTCGTGCACCGGCTTCCAGGAACGTTCGTATTCGGCGAAGACCACATTCAGCATACCCTGGATGATGCGCTGCTCGGTGGCCGTGAAATCGCGGCCTTCGACCCGGGTATGAAAGCGGCCGTCGCCGCCGAACATGTTGTCCACTACCAGGAAGACCAGGTTCGGATCGAAGATGACCAGGGCCGTACCCCGCAGGGGCTTCACCGAAATCAGGTTGAGGTTGGTGGGCACCACCAGGTTGCGGATGAATTCGCTGTACTTCTGCACCTTGATCGGCCCCACCGAGATTTCGGCGTTGCGGTGCATGTAGTTGAAAAGGCCGATGCGCAGGTAACGGGCGAAACGCTCGTTGATCAGCTCCATGGTGGGCATGCGCCCACGCACGATGCGCTCCTGGGTACCCAGGTTGTAGGCACGCACGCCGGCCTGAGCATCGTCCGAATGTTCGGGTTCGTCGCTCTCGCCGGTCACGCCCTTGAGCAGGGCGTCGACCTCTTCCTGGGACAGGAAATCCTGGGACATCGCTTTTCGATCGCTCTCAGTTTGCCTACTGAATGATGAAGGAAGTGAACAACACTTCCTTGACCGGAGTGTCCTTGGCTTTGGAGTTGGGCTCCAGCACCGTATTCATCTGCTGGCGAATTTCCAGGGCCAGCGCCTCCTTGCCTTCCGTCGTGACGAGATCGGAGCCCTTCTTGCTGGACAGCAGCAGCATCACGGTATTGCGCAGTTTGGGCATGTATACCTTGATCTTCTCGCCAGCCGCAGCATCGTCCAGTTCAATGGAAATGGCGACCTGCAGGTACTGCTCTCCCTGGTCGGGCATCAGGTTCACGGTAAAAGTTTCCAGGGCCACGTAAACCGGCTGGGCTTCCTTGCCGCTCTTTTTCTTTGGCTTGGCGGCGGTTTCGCTGGCCACTTCTTCCTCGTCGTCGTGGCTGGAGGACTTGAGCATGAACAGGGCGCCACCGCCGATGGCACCGAGCAGGACCACCGCGGCAATGATGATGATGAGCAGCTTGCCCTTCTTTTTCGGGGCCTGTTCGCCGTCAGCGGCCGGTTTTGCCTCGGCTTTCGCCATAGTGGACTCCTCTGTTCGTTATGCCGCTTGAGCGGTCGTGATTATGTTCGGTGCAGGTTCAGACGAAGGTGTCGACCAATCCGTTGCCCTGGCGGATGGCCTGGGTCCCGGAGGTGGATGCAGCGCCGTTGGGCGAGTCGTCAAGTATACCGCCTGGGCTGCCTGCCCGGGCGTTGCCGCCCTGGCTCTGTTGGGCCTGCTGCTGTTGCTGCTGCTGGAAAGATTGGCTACTGACATTCGCCTGGCCCAGTTCCAGTCCGGCGGAACTCATCATTTCCCGCAGGCGGGGCAGGGCGGCTTCGATGGCTTCCCGCACCTCTGCGTGGGGTGAGGCGAAGACAGCAGTGGCTTGGTCGCCCGTGATCTTCAGGCTGATTTCCACCGGGCCGAGCTGGGGCGGGTTGAGGCTCAGCTGGGCAGTCTGCTTGTCCTGGCCGGCCATCCAGACGATCTTCTGGCTGAATTCCTGACCGAAGGCGGGATCACGCACTGGCGTATCCACTCGGGCCTGAATGGCTGCGGTGTTGTTGGTGTTGGGGCTGCCGTGGGCCTGGTGGGCGCTATGCACGGCGGCCGGCGCTTCGGGCATGACCGGGGCGGAAATGTCGGCCTTGGCTTCGGCCTGCTTCAGGGTGGCATCAAAAGCGGCAAATTTTGCCGATTTGCCGTCCTGGGCATCATTGCCGCCGGCATTGGCACCGTTGCCGCCCTGGGCGTTGAGGCGCAGGTTGTCGCCGACTGCGCTGCCCAGGGCATCACCGCCGATGGCCGCTGCGCCTTTGCCGGCGCCGGATAGAGCATCGCCGCTGGCTTCCGTTTTGATGGCCGTGTTCTGGCCGGGCGGGGGGGCCAGGGAGAGGGCGGCAAACAATGCCGAGAGGTCGCCGGAAGGTGTTTCGCTCTCTTCCGAGGATTCTGCAACCGGGGTGATCGGGAGCCCGGGGCCGTCGGCACCGGCGCCGATCTGGGCCAGCAGCAAGGCTGCAAAATCCGCGCCGATAGTGCCATTGCCCTGCAATGAAGCAAGGGCGTCGGCGGCACCGGCCCCGGAACTGGCCGGTGCGGCCATGGGGGCGACGGAGGTGGGGGGGGCGCTAATGACAGGGCTGGGCATGGTTTTCTCTCATCCGCAATCGGAAGTTGCTGGACTTGAGCAAGCAGCGTGCCAGTGGCCACCTGGGCGGGGAGTCAGGTGCCGTCCGGGCGCTCATCCAGCCGCTTGCGGGCGGAGAATTCATCCTGCTGTTTCTGTTCCTGCTTTTGTTCCCGTGCCGCTTCCGCCGCCAGATGACGGTGGGCCAGGGTGTCGATGGCTTTCAGCTTGTGGTGCTGGGTCAGCCATTGGGCCTGGCCTTCGGCAGTGTGTTGCTCCGACGTCAGGACCACCACCCGCTGCTGGGCGATGGCTTCGTCGATGCGCCCGATGAATTCCTGGAAATTGCGCCAGCTGGCTGGGGAAAGGCCCTGGCCGGCAGCCTGGCGGAAGCGCTCGGCGTACTCGTCCCGATACTGGACGAGCATGTTGAGCTTGGCCTTGGTGTCCTGCTCCGCCGCAATGCGTCGCCCCAGCTCCTTGGTGGCGTCGTCGGCCCGGGTCTGCATCAGTTCCAGCAGCGGTTGCAGGGTGAAGGGCTTGGTCATGGGAGCGTCCGGTGGTTTGTCCCCATTCTAGAACATGGGGCCGACCGGTATCAGACGGTGGGGAAAATCTGCTGCAACAGGCCCAGGGTCTGTTCGTAGGAGGAGCGGTCGGACAAATCCTGCTGCAGGAAGCGTTCCAGCACCGGCATGAGCTGAATGGCCTGATCCACCATGGGGTCCGAGCCAGGCACGTAGGCGCCCACGGCGATCAGGTCCCGGGAACGCTGGTAGCGGGAGTAGAGCTGCTTGAAACGGCGCACCAGATCGAACTGGCTGGGCGGAATGAGGCTGACCATGGCCCGGCTGATGGATTGCTCGATGTCGATGGCCGGGTAATGGCCGGCATCGGCCAGCAGGCGATTGAGCACAATGTGGCCGTCCAAGATGGCGCGCGCCGAGTCGGCGATGGGGTCCTGCTGGTCGTCGCCTTCGGCCAGCACAGTGTAGAAGGCAGTGATGGAACCGCCGCCGTCAGGGCCGTTACCGGCCCGTTCCACCAGTTGGGGCAGGCGGGCGAAGACGGAGGGCGGGTAGCCCCGGGTCACCGGTGGCTCGCCGATGGCCAGGGCGATCTCCCGCTGGGCCATGGCGTAGCGGGTGAGGGAATCCATGATCAGCAGCACTTGCTTGCCCTGGTCGCGGAAGTACTCGGCCACGGCGGTGGCGTAGGCGGCGCCCTGCAGGCGCATCAGCGGGCTGGTGTCGGCCGGGGCAGCGATGACGGCAGAACGGCGCCGGCCTTCGTCGCCGAGAATCTGTTCGATGAACTCCTTCACTTCCCGGCCCCGTTCGCCGATCAGGCCGACGACGATGATTTCGGCCTCGGTATAGCGGGCCATCATGCCCAGCAGCACCGATTTGCCGACGCCGGAGCCGGCGAAGAGGCCCATGCGCTGGCCCTGGCCGACGGTGAGCAGGCCGTTGATGGCGCGCACCCCCACATCCAGGGTACGGCTGATGGGGGCCCGGGACATGGGGTTCACCGGCCGGCTGTGCAGGGGGCGCAGGGCTTCGGCGTTGAGGGGGCCGAGGCCATCTAGGGGACGCCCGGCGCCATCCACCACGCGGCCGAGCAGGCTCATGCCGACGGGCACCAGCTTGCCTTTGTCCGCCGAGCGGCGCCGGTAAGGTGCCGTCTTGCCGATCAGGGGCGGGGGCGAAGGGGTTTCCAGAGCCACCACGGTGGCCCCGGGAGAAAGACCGTAAACGTCGTCCGACGGCATGAGGAAGAGCTTTTCGCCGTTGAAGCCGACCACCTCGGCCTCCACCGAGGATCCGCCGGGGGGAATGACCCGGCAGGAACTGCCCAGGGGCAGCTTGAGGCCGGCGGCTTCCATGACCAGGCCGTTGATCCGCGTCAGGTGCCCGGAAGGCAGCAGGGGATGGGCATTGGCGGCCGCCTCGGTGCAGTTTTCGAGGAACTGCTGCCAGAGGGCGAGGGAGGAGGGCGGGGGGGCGGAATTCACGACGGGGGCTTGTCTGGGGAACTAGCCCTGGAGCCAGTCCTGCTGGGTGCCGATGGATTCGAGAACACGCTTCCAGCGGGTTTCCAGGCTGGCGTCGATGTCGCTGGCACCGGCCTGGACACGGCAACCGCCGGCCGCCATTTCCGGGTCTTCCAGCAGGCGCCAGCCACCGTGGCTGATCTGGTCGCCCAGTTGCTCCCGCAGCAGGGCGGCATCCTTCGGGTTCAGGGTCAGGCTGGGATGGCCGTGGCTTACCGGTAGGGCAGCCAGGGCTTCCCGGACCACCGGCAGGATCAGTTCCGGCTTGACCTTGAGGGCGCTGCGAGTAAGCTGGCGGGCGATTTCCAGGCCCAGGGCGAGCAGCTGGTCGGCAACCTGCTGGTCGAAGGTCTGCAGGGACTGGGCCAGACTGTGCATGAGCCCGTCCAGCCGCTCCGCTTCGGCCTTGGCTTGGGCCGCCCCTTCTTCGTAGCCGGCCTGGTAGCCGGCCTCATGGGCCTCATTGTGGATGCGCTCAATGTCCTCTGCTGTCGGCAGGGGGACGGCTTCCACCGGCTCTTCGTGCACCGGGGGCGCCACGGGCTCCGGTTCTGGAGCGAACGCCGCCTCTGGTTCGGGTGCAGGCGGGGGCTCGGGCGGCGCATCGAAGGCCGCCAGTTCCCAGCGCTCGTAGGCGGTCAGTTTTTCCTTGGGGATGTAGCCGGTCATAGGGGCTGGCGCTTAAATCATTTCCTCGCCGCCCTTGCCACCCAGGACGATCTGGCCTTCGTCGGCCAGGCGGCGGACGATCTTGAGGATTTCCTTCTGCTCGGCTTCCACTTCCGAGATCCGTACTGGCCCCTTGGCTTCCAGGTCTTCCCGAAGCATTTCGGCGGCCCGCTGGGACATGTTCTTGAAAATCTTCTCCCGCAGGTTTTCCGAGGCGCCCTTCATGGCCAGGATGAGGGAGTCGGACTGGATTTCGCGTAGCAGCAACTGGATGCTGCGGTCGTCCAGGTCCAGCAGATTTTCGAAGACGAACATTTCGTCGAGGATTTTCTGAGCCAGGTCCGGGTCGTATTCCCGCACCGAGTCGATGACCGAGGTTTCGTTGGCCGATCCCATGAAGTTGAGGATTTCGGCCACGGTACGCACCCCGCCCATGGCGGATTTCTTGATGTTGGCGGAGCCGGAGAGCAGGCGCAGCATGACATCGTTGAGTTCCCGCAGGGCGGCTGGCTGCACGCCTTCCAGGGTAGCGACCCGCAGGATGACGTCGTTGCGCAGGCGCTCCGGGAACATGCTGAGGATTTCGCTGGAATGATCGTGTTCCAGGTGCACCAGAATGGTGGCGATAATCTGGGGGTGCTCGTTGCGGATCAGGTCCGCCACGGTGCTGGCGTCCATCCACTTCAGGCCTTCAATACCCGAGGTCTCACCGCCCTGAAGAATGCGGGAAATGAGATTGGAGGCCTTGTCGTCGCCCAGGGCCTTGGTCAGCACATTGCGGATATAGGCGTCCGTATCCACATGCACGGCCGCGTGTTCGTGGTGGATGGTGTGAAATTCCTCCAGCACCGATTCCACCCGGGCCCGGGGCACGGTGCGCAGGCTGGCCATGGCGTGGCCCAGCTTCTGCACTTCCCGGGGGCCGAGCTGCTGCAGCACGGAGGCGGCATTTTCCTCGCCGAGGGCGATCAGGAGTATGGCGGCCTTTTCCAGGCCATCTTCGCTAGCCGGCATTTGCGCCTATCCAATCCTTGATAATGTTGGCCACCGCCTTGGGATCGGCGTTGGCGATTTCCCTGGCCTTGTGTAGCTTGCCCTCGTAGGTGGCAAGGATGGCATCGCCGCCCATGGCGGTGAGATCCACTTCCACGCCCTCTTCGTCCTCGTCGCCTTCTTCCAGCTCTTCCGGCGGGGCCGGGGGCGGGAACATGGTGCGCAGGATGGGGCGGACCACGGCCAGCAGAATGTACAGGACGATGGCGCCGATGAGCAGGTACTTGATCAACTCCTTGCCCACGTCAGGCGTCACGAACTGCTTCCAGACCGGCGGCTCCTCGGCCTTCTCCACCGGGGTGAAGGCGGCATTGGCGACGGACAGGGTATCGCCCCGCTCCTTCGCATAGCCCATGGCTTCACGCACCAGGTCGTTGATCTGCTTCAGTTCGGTCTCGTTGAGGGGGCGGGTGGTCGGCTTGCCGTCTTTGGCCACATCCTTCTTGTTGTTGACCACCACCGCGACGGAGAGGCGTTTGATGACCCCCACCGACTGCTTGACGTAGCGAATGGTCTTATCCACCTCGTAGTTGATGGTGGAATCCTTACGCGTATTGATGGGCTGGCCGGCGGAATAAATGGGCGCCTGCACGCCGGCGGCGTTGATCTGCCCCGGTGGCGGCGGTAGCAGGCTGGCCGGGCACGGCCGGTGAAGTAATGGGGGCGGTGGCGGGCACCGGCGGCTGGTTGGTCAATGCCCCGGGAACGCCCTGGGCGGGCGGGTTGACGTTGGCTGTTTCGGAGGTCTGCTGGCTGCGGATGCTGATGTCCGGCGGCGTCGTGTTGGGCCGGTAGCTTTCCGCCGTCTGCTCGGTCTGGGAAAAATCAACGTCGGCGGCCACCTGCACACGGGAGTTGCCGGTGCCGACGACCGGCGCCAGGATGTCGTCGATACGCTTGATGACGCTGGCTTCGACTTCCTGCACGTACTTGATCTGGGTGGGGTCCAGGCCTGCCTCGATGAGCTTGCTCTTCAGCTGGGAGATCAGGTTGCCGTTCTGGTCGATCACCGTCACGTTGGACATGGGCAGCTGGGGCACGCTGGAAGAGACCAGATGCACGATACCTGCCACCTGAGCCGGTTCCAGGGTGCGGCCGGGATGCAGATGCACCATTACCGAGGCGGTGGGTTTCTGCTCTTCCCGCACGAAGACGGAGGGCTTGGGAATGGCCAGGTGTACCCGGGCGGCCTCGACGGCGGCGACGGACTGGATGGTGCGGCCCAGCTCGCCTTCCAGGGCGCGCTGAAAATTGACCTGTTCGGCGAACTGGCTGATGCCGAACTTCTGGTTTTCCATCAGTTCGAAACCGACGCCGCCGCCCTTGGGCAAGCCCTGGGTGGCCAGGCGCAGGCGGACTTCATGGACCCGCTCCCCGGGCACCAGAATGGCGCCGCCGCCTTCCGTGAATTTGTAGGGGACGTTGAGCTGCTCGAGGGCGGTGATGATGGTGCCGCCATCCTTCTCCGTCAGATTGCTGAACAGCACCTTGTAATCGGGCTGCCGACTCCACAGGAAAGTGCCGATGAGCAGGGCGGCGATGGCGGCGACCGCCACCATCAGGGCGATTTTCTGCTGGTTGCTCAGCCGGCCCAGGGCTTCGCGAACTTTTTCGCTGAGCCGGTTGAAGGGCTGGGAGGCCGGGCTATCTACAGTATCCTGGGTTGCCGCCATTGATGAGTATGTGTTGTGCTGAGCCTGAAATGGGGAGCGCTGGCCGGAGGCGGAGATCAGGGGAGTCATCCCTCCGCTTCTTCAATAATCAGCTAATAATCAAGCAAAAAGCGAAATTTTTTCAGAAATATTCTATATTGTATCCGCTTATTGCAATCAACTCTCGTCTTCTTTCCCATGTCCCCATCGCTGCCGGAGCCGGTGCAGGAGCGCCCGGACGCCAAGGCCCAGGAGCTGCAAAAGGCCTTTGACGTTTTCAACCAAGTTTCCCAGGAACTGACCCAGGCCTACGAGGCCCTCCAGGGGCGTGTCACCTCCCTGACGGCGGAACTGGCAGTGGCCAATGGCGAGCTGCTGCGCCAGTACCAGGAAAAGGAAGCGCTTTCCGAACGTCTTTCCCTGCTGCTCAATGCCCTGCCGGCCGGTGTGGTGGTGCTGGACAGCGCTTCCCGGGTGACCGAGTCCAACCCGGCGGCCAAGGCCATGTTTGGTGAAAATCTGGTGGGCGAGGAGTGGTCCGGCGTGGCCGGGCGCAGCCTGGCGCCGACCCCGGCGCCGGAAGAGTGGCAGGTGGGCGGGCGGCGTGTGAGTATTGCAGAAAGTCCCCTGGATTCCGCGGGTGGCCGGATTTTGCTGGTTCACGACATTACCCATGCCCATGAAATGAAGGCCAACCTGGAGCGCAACCAGCGCCTGGCGGCCATGGGCGAGATGGCGGCTTCCCTGGCCCATCAGCTGCGCACTCCCCTGGCCACCGCCCTGCTCTACAGCAGCAACCTGGGGAAGCCGGATCTGGCGGAAGAGGCCCGCACCCGCTTTGCCGACAAGGCCACCGAGCAGTTGAAGCGCCTGGAGCGACTGATCCAGGATGTGCTGCTGTTCGCCCGGGGCGAGAGCATCGGCCGGGAGGCGATTCCCGTAGCGGCCCTGGTGGCGGAGGCTGAACACGCGGTGGAGCCCCTGATGAAGCGCCACGGCGTGGAATTCCAGGTCCGGGCCGAAGTGGGGGATTTCATCATCATGGGCGGGCGCAAGGCCATTGCCGGCGCCCTCACCAATCTGTTGGAAAACGCCTTGCAGGTCTGCGAAGGTCAGGCCGACCGGCCTCGCCGGGTGGATCTGGAGGCCCGCATCGAAGCCGGTCGCGCCTACCTGCAAGTACGGGATACGGGCCCGGGGATTGCCCCGGAAGCCCAGTCCCGGATTTTCGAGCCTTTTTTCACCACCCGGGGCCAGGGGACGGGACTTGGCCTGGCAATTGCTCTGGGAGTGGCACGAGCCCACGGCGGGACCATTGCGGTCCGCTCCCGGCTCGGCGAAGGTTCTGAATTCACTATTGAGCTGCCGGCCGGTCCGGCCAGCCGATTTGTTGCGGAAAGCTAGGAAACACCGATGGCGAACAATCTGCCCATCCTGGTCGTGGAAGATGATCCCAACCTGCGGGAGGCCGTGGTCGACACCCTTGAGTTGGCCGGGGAAGCCGTGCTGGCCGCCCCTTCCGGGCCCGATGCCCTGCGCCTGCTGGCCGAGCGGCCGGTGGCTATCGTCGTCAGCGACGTGCGCATGGAGCCCATGGACGGCATTACCCTACTGAAGGAAATCCGCGGCCATTACCCCCATTTGCCGGTCGTGCTGATGACGGCCTTTGCCGACGTAGACCGGGCGGTGGAGGCCATGCGGGCTGGTGCCTGCGATTTTCTTCTCAAGCCCTTCGAGCCCAAGGCCCTGCTGGAGCATGTGGCCCGTTACCGCCTGCCCGCCATGGGTGAGGATTCCGACGTGGTGGCCGTGGATGCGGCTTCCCGCAATCTCTTTTCCCTGGCGGCACGGGTGGCTCAGACCGATGCCACGGTGTTGCTGACCGGTGAATCCGGCGTCGGCAAGGAAGTGGTGGCGCGCTACATCCACAACCATTCGGCCCGGCGCAAAGGGCCTTTCGTCGCCATCAACTGCGCGGCCATTCCCGAAAGTCTGTTGGAAGCCACCCTCTTTGGTTATGAGAAAGGCGCCTTTACCGGCGCCAACCAGGCCCAGGCCGGCAAGTTCGAGCAAGCCCAGAATGGCACGCTGCTGCTCGACGAAGTGACCGAAATGCCCCTGGCCCTCCAGGCCAAGCTACTGCGCGTACTGCAAGAGCGCGAGGTTGAGCGGGTCGGCGGCAAACAGCCGGTACGCCTGGATATCCGCGTGGTCGCCACTTCCAACCGGGACATGGCGGAGGCGGTGACCAAAGGTATTTTCCGGGAAGACTTGTACTACCGCCTCAACGTGTTTCCCCTGCTCATTCCCTCCCTGCGGCAACGACCGGACGATGTGGTGCCCCTGGCCCGGCATTTTCTTGCCGATCAGGGCGGCAAATCTGGCCGCCCCGGGCTGATGCTGACCCCCGAGGCCGAACAGGCCCTGAGGAGCCACAGTTGGCCCGGCAATGTGCGGGAACTGGTCAATGTCATCCAGCGGGCCCTGATTCTGGCTCCCGGCGACCAGGTGGATGCCCTGCACCTGCATCTGGTTGCCCGTCCCGCACCGCTTGCCCAAACCCTGCTGGCACCGATGCCGGCGGCCCCGATGGCAGCTCCGGCTCCTGCCCCGAGTTTCATCGAAATGCCTGCGGTGGCGGCGCCAGCCGCTCCGCTCATGGCGGTAGAGGAAGAAGGGCTTCAGTCTGGTGGCAAAAAAGCCGATAGTATTAAGGACTGGGAGCGGGAACTGATTTTGGAAACCCTGGCGGCCGTCGGTGGCTCCCGTAAACTGGCCGTCGAAAAACTGGGAATTTCCGAGCGTACCTTGCGTCATAAGCTCAGGCAGTACCGTTTGGCCGGTTATTTGAACGAATGACTTTCAGCCTGGCCTGTCTTTTGCTATAACAGGGTGACTGTTGGAGAAGTACATGGACACCAAAGGTATCGACAATCTGTTGGGCCAGTTGCGGGGAACCGCGGCGGCCGCTGCCGGAAAACCGGTAGATAATGCTGCCCCCGCGGCCGGCGGGGCTGATTTCGCCCAGGTGCTGAAAAATTCCATCGACCAGGTCAATGCCGCCCAGCAGCAGGCCCAGTCCATGGCCCAGGATTTTTCCGCCGGCGATTCCAACGCCAACCTGCATGAGGTGATGATCGCCCTGCAGAAGGCCAACGTGTCCTTCCAGGAGATGGTGCAGGTGCGCAACAAGCTGGTCTCCGCTTATCAGGACGTGATGAACATCCAGGTTTGACCTGGGTGACGCTTGGCAACGACGTGAACCAACGCACTCTTCGGAGTGCGTTTTTTTTAGAATTTATCCGCCATTTTTCCGTACGGTGGGCAGCCCGAAGCTTTTGGGGTGTCCGCGGCGGGGCGACAATGACGAATCCCTCGACTCTTTATGAACGCACCCAATTCGCTGCTCGTACAGGCCATCACACTACAGAACCAAGGGCGGGAAGATGAGGCGGCGGCGCTGTTTCTCAAGTGTCTGGAAGCCAATGCCAACGATGTGGCGGCCATCTATTCCCTCGGCGTGATCTATCTCAAGCGCCGACAGGCGGGCGATATCGTCGGCCTGCTGGAACACGGCAGCCGGGCTGCCCCAAAGTTTGCCCCGGTGTGGTTTGCCCTGGGTGAGGCCTACAAGGAGCTGGGGCGCCGGGATGAAGCGCTGGCGGCTTACGACAACGCCCTGGCGGTGAAGCCGGACTATACCGAAGTGCTCAACAACAGCGGTGCGTTGCTGCGGGAAATGCACCGCCACCACGATGCCCTGGTGCGTTTCAACCAAGTGCTGTCCATCAATCCGGATGATCAAAGCGCCCTGGTCAATTGCGGCATTCTGCTGACCGAGTTCAAGAGCAGCAAAGAAGCCATCGGCATGTTCGAGCGCCTGCTCAAGCTCAATCCCGATTACGACTATGGCCTGGGCCTGCTGTGCTACGAGCGTCTCCACGCTTGCGACTGGGAAGGTTTTGCCGAGGCGGTCCAGCGCATCACGGAAGGGGTGCGGGCGGGCAAGCGGGTGTGCAAGTCCCTCGCCTTCATGGCCATTTCCGATTCGGCGGCCGATC
>NZ_BFBP01000002.1:28821-35457 GCF_003112695.1 Azospira sp. I13 | reverse complement strand
GGGGTGGGCGCTACCGCCACAAGAAAATCCGGGTGGCCTACGTTTCTCCCGATTTGCGCGAGCATCCGGTGGGCCACCTCATTGCAGGGGTCATCGAGCGGCACGACAAATCCCGTTTCGAAACCGTTGGCATCTCCCTGGGAATTGACGACCAGAGCCGCCTGCGCAGCCGCTTCATTAATGCCTTCGACCGTTTTATCGATGTCCGTACGCTGGGCAACCGTCAGGTTGCCGAATTGATGCGGGAGATGGAGATCGACATTGCGGTGGACCTGGCCGGCTACACCTCTGATTCCCGGACGGAAATTTTTACCCATCGCCCCGCCCCGGTGCATGTCAATTTTCTTGGCTATCCGGGCACCATGGGCTCGGCCTGTATGGACTACATTCTGGCCGACCCCCACGTCATTCCCCCCGAACACCAGGGCTACTACGACGAAAAGGTGGTCTATCTCCCTGACGCCTACCTGCCAACCGATGCCGGCGTGAAAATTTCCGAGAACACCCCCAGTCGGGCCGAGTGTGGTTTGCCGGAAGAGGGTGTGGTGTTCTGCTCCTTCAGCCACGATTACAAAATTTCCCCGCCGGTTTTCGATGTCTGGATGCGTCTACTCAAGCAGGTGCCAGGCAGTGTGCTGTGGCTGATGTCCCGCAGTGAAGCTTCCCAGCGCAATCTGGGCCTGGAGGCCCAGGCTCGGGGCGTGGACCCGGCCCGGCTGGTTTTCGCCAAGCGCGTGCCGCTGGTGGAAGACCACCTTGCCCGCTACCGCCAGGCAGACCTCTTTCTCGATACTCACCCCTACAACGCCCATACCACGGCGGCGGATGCCCTCATGGCAGGCCTGCCGGTTGTCACCTACATGGGGGGCGCATTCCCTGCCCGGGTGGCGGGCAGCCTGCTCCATGCCATAGGCCTGCCTGAACTGGCTGCGGACTCCCTGGAAGGCTACGAAGCCCTGGCCCTGCGGTTGGCCCTGGATGATGGTGCGCGGGCCGAATTGCGGGCCCGCCTGGCAAAAAACAAGGAAACCCACCCGCTTTTCGATACGGATGGCTTTTGTCGCCACCTGGAGGCCGCCTATGTCTCCATGTGGCGTGCCACCCAGTTGGGCCAGCAGCGGGATGCATTGAGTTGATCCACCATCGTTTGCCGTTGGGGCGATGCCAAAAAGAACTACAGGGAGAAGTCAGTCGTGAAGCTACATATTGGTGGTCGTGAAGCGAAAGAGGGTTGGAGCCTGCTGAATATCCAGCCGGGAGAAGGGGTGGATTTCATCGGCGATATCCGCAACCTCGAACAGTTTGCGGATGGCTCCTGCGAAGAAATTTATGCCTCCCACGTTCTGGAGCACATTGGCCAGATGGATATGGTGCGGACGTTGCAAGGCATCCGTCGCCTGCTGGTGCCGGGGGGGAAGCTGATGATTTCGGTGCCTGACCTGGATGTGCTGTGCAAGCTCTTCATCCACCCCGCCCTCAACCTGGAGCAGCGCATCCACGTGATGCGCATGATGTTTGGTGGCCAGGTGGATCCCCATGATTTCCACTACATCGGCCTGAACCTGGAAATTCTCGGCCAGTACCTGGCCTTGGCCGGTTTTTCATCGGTGGCTCGGGTGGAATCCTTCGGCCTGTTCAACGATACGAGCGATTTTCGGCCCTACGGCGTGGCGATCAGCCTGAACGTCGTGGCCCAGAACTGAAGAGGGGGAGCGATGGCAACCGATATTCTGGAAGTAGTCCCGGGGATCGAGAAGATCAGCATTCTCGATATTGGAGCGAATTCCCAGGGCGAAGGAACGGAGCCCTACTATGAGCTGGCCCAGCGGGGCATGGCCCGGGTCATCGGCTTCGAACCCGACGCCAAGGGGTGCGCCGAACTGAACCAGATGTACGGCGCCCGGGGCGACCGCTACTTCCCTCATTTCGTGGGCGATGGTTCGCCCCGGGTCTTCCATGAAACCAACTGGGCCCTGACCGGTTCCCTGTATCCGCCCAATGTGGCTCTGCTGCAGTGGTTCAACGGCCTCTACGAGGTCACCACCCCGGTGGCCCAGCATCCCGTTTCCACCGTGCGCCTGGACGACATCGAGATCGACGGGGGCGTGGACCTGCTCAAGATCGATATCCAGGGCGCAGAGCTGGATGTTTTCAAGGGCGGCCGGAGAGCCCTGCAGGACGTGCTGGTGATCCAGACTGAGGTGGAATTCATCGAGCTTTACCAGGGGCAGCCCCTGTTTGCCGAGGTGGATACTTTTCTGCGGGCCCAGGGCTTCTTTTTCCACACCTTCCTGGGCTTCGGCCAACGGGCCTTCAAGCCCCTGGTCTTCCCTGATCAGCCTTCCCGCGGTATCCGGCAGTACATCTGGAGCGATGCCGTGTATTTCCGCCACCCGGACGACTGGAAGAATCTCAGCATTGCCCAGTTGAAGAAGATGTTCCTCATCATGAGCGAGATGTACCAGTCCGCCGACGTATGCATGCGCATCCTGGAAACCATCCGCGCCCGCAACGGTGAGGACTATCTCGGGGCGTATCTGGAAAAACTGAGGAATGACATTGCTGCGGTCTGACATCCGGTCCGGTTCGGGCCTGGAAGATTGTGCCGGGGGGCGGCTGTGGCATTGAACAGGCCGTCCTCCGAGTTGCAAAAGCTGTTTCTGGAAATGGCCGTGCCCGTGCGGCGGGCCTTTTTCTTCAGCATCTTTATCAACCTGCTGACCCTGGCCCCGACCCTGTACATGATGCAGGTGTACGACCGGGTCATCTACAGCCGCAACGTCACCACCCTGGTGATGCTGACGGGCCTTGTCCTCGGCCTCTATGTCCTCACCGTGGTGCTGGACTTCGTGCGGGGCGAGATCATGGCCAACGCTGCCCTCAAGCTGGACCAGACCCTGGGCGAGCGCCTGTTCGACCTGGTCTTCGATGCCAGCCTGCGCCGGCTGCCGGGAGGCGCCAATCACGCGCTGGCCGACTTGCGGAACCTGCGGGACTTCCTTTCCAGCCCTGCTGTCATGGCGGCCATGGATGTGCCCCTGGCCCTGCTTTTCCTCATCCTGATCTATCTGATCAACCCGGTGCTCGGCCATTTTTCGCTGATCGGTGCCTTGCTGCAGTTCATCCTGACTTACGTGCAGGAGCGCCGCACCGACCCGCCGCTGAAGCAGGCAGGGGCGGCCATGATGAATTCCCAGTCCTACGCCCATGGGGTTCTGCGTAATGCCCAGGTGATCGAGGCCATGGGCATGTTGCCGGTCCTACGCCAGCGCTGGCAGGCCCGGCAGCGCCATTTTCTGCGTTTTCAAGCCCTGGCGTCGGATCACGCCGGGAGCGGCATGGTAGTGGCCAAGGTGGTGCAGATTGCCCAGACTTCCTTGCTGCTCGGGCTGGCCTGCTGGCTCACCCTGAAGGGCATGATGGCGGGTGGCGGCAGTGCCATGATTGTGGCCTCGGTTCTAGGTGGCAAGGTCGTGCAGCCCCTGGTTCAACTGACATCGATGTGGAAAATGGTGGTGGGAGCACGGGACTCCTTCGGTCGCCTGGACAAGCTCCTGCAGGAGGTGCCACCGCGGCCCAACAGCATGCGCCTGCCTGCACCCAAGGGCCATTTGGTGGCCGACGGCGTAGTGGCGGCGCCACCTGGTGCTACGGCTCCGGTGCTCAAGGGCATCACCTTGCAGGCCTTTCCCGGTGAGGTGCTGGCGGTCATTGGTCCTTCCGCTTCGGGCAAGACATCCCTGGCCCGGGTCCTCATTGGCCTGTGGCCCACCATGGTCGGCAAGGTGCGGCTGGATGGCGTGGATATCCACCAGTGGAGCAAGGCAGAGCTTGGCCCTCATCTGGGCTATCTGCCCCAGGAGGTAGCCCTGTTCGAAGGCACTCTGGCAGAGAACATCGCCCGCTTCGGCCCGGTGGATATGGCCCAGGTGGAGGCGGCAGCCCGGGTGGTCGGGCTGGATGAAATTGTGGCAGCCCTGCCGGCTGGCTACGATACGGAGATCGGCAGTGACGGTTGCTTCCTCTCCGGTGGCCAGCGTCAACGGGTAGCGCTGGCCCGTGCCGTCTACGGCAACCCGCGCTTGGTCATTCTCGATGAACCCAATGCCAGTCTCGATGAGGCCGGGGATACGGCCCTCAGCCAGGCCTTGCTGGCCCTCAAGGCCGGCGGCGCGGCAGTGATCGTCATTTCCCACTTGACCAGCGTGCTGCGGGTGGTGGACCGGATGCTGGTGATCCAGGAAGGTGTTACCAAGCTCTACGGCAAGCGGGATGAAGTGCTGGCCGTTCTCTATCCCCGTCCCAAGACTGGGGAAGGCGGGCCTGGCAGTACAGCCCCTGCCGGAGGTGGCGCATGAGCAAACCGGCCTTCTTTTCCCGCAGCCGTCTGGCGGAAGCCCTTTGGGGGTTTCGCCGGGAATTCATCGTGGTGGGTATCTTCAGTCTCGTCAGCAACGTGCTGATGGTTATTCCCACCCTGTACATGTTGCAGGTGTACGACCGGGTAATGGTCAGCCAGAGTGAGCTGACCCTGATTTCCCTGACCCTCATCGCCCTGGTGCTGTTGGGGATCATGGGCTTTGCCGAGTGGGTGCGCTCCTGGCTGCTGGTACGGCTCAGCGTGCGCCTGGATGAATACCTGGGTACCCGGGTGTTCATGTCCACCTTCGAGTCGGTGCTGCGCCGTAGTGGTTTGCCGGTGCAGAGCTTTGGGGATCTGACCGGGATTCGGCAGTTCCTCACGGGACCGGCAATTTTTGCCTTTTATGATGCCCCCTGGACCTTCGTCTATATCGGTGTCCTCTTTATTCTCCATCCCTGGCTGGGGGTGCTGGGCATCGTCTTTGCCCTGATTCTGGCGGCGCTGGCCCGGGCCACCCATTTGCACACCTACGATGCCCTGGAGGCCGTCCAGGAATCCGCCGGCGCTTCCTTTGGCTATGTGCAGGGCAAGGCCCGGCACTGTGAGGTGGTTGAATCCCTGGGCATGCATGACAACCTGCGACGGCGCTGGCTGGAAAAGCACCGTCACCATCTGGGCCTGAACCATTTCGCCCAGGACCGGATGCACCGGATGCAGGAATTGTCCAAGTTCTTCCGTTACAGCCAGCAGTCCCTCATCCTTGGGTTCTCCGCCTTGCTGGTTATCGAGGGAAAAATGACACCGGGGGCCATGATCGCCGCCAACTTCCTCATGTCCCGCACCCTCGCACCCATCGATGCCATGGTGGGGACCTGGCGTCACTTCGTCGGTGCCCGGCATGCTTTCCGGCGCCTGGAGGGGCTGCTGGAAACCTTTTCGCCCCAGGAGCGCCATGGTGTCGAGGCGCCCCAGCCTGGCAAACTCGAATTACGCAGCCTGGTGGCAGGGGTGCCTCAGCGGGAGCGCCCGATTCTGGATGGTCTCAATCTCACCCTGGAGCCGGGGGAGGTGGTTGTGGTGATTGGGCCTTCCGGTTCCGGCAAGTCCACCCTGGCCCGCTGCCTGATCGGCATCTGGCCTGAGCAGGGCGGGCAGGTCTTGTGGGGGGCGCAGCACCTGACTGAGTGGGAACGTAGCGTCATCGGCCCGCAGATCGGCTATTTGCCCCAGGAAGTGGAATTGTTCGAAGGCTCCATCGCCGAGAATATTGCCCGCTTCGGCGAAGTGGATCCGGAACGGGTGATCCAGGCTGCCCGTCGAGCGGGTATCCATGATATGGTGCTGCGGCACCCCAAGGGGTATGACACCCAGATAGGGGAGGCTGGTCAGCTGCTGTCCGCTGGGCAGCGGCAGCGCATCGGCCTGGCCCGGGCAATGTATGGTGAACCCCATTTGATCGTTCTGGATGAGCCCAATGCCCATCTGGACGATGCCGGCGAGGTTTCCCTGGTCCAGGCTGTCAGGGAAATGAAGGATTTGGGCGCTATCGTGGTCCTGATATCCCATCGCACCAACGTCTCGGTGGTGGCAGACCGGATCTTGAAACTGGAGGGGGGGCGGTTGGTCGGCGATTTTCGCAGACGCCAGGCAGCTGAACTATCGCCCGACCCTGCTGTCCCTATGGCTTCCCGCTGACATTTTTTTACATTTCCCTCTAAAGTATCAGGGAGATTGGTCGTAAATCGGGTTGGATACCAGTAATTTCACCAGTAGGTGGAGGGGGTGATTGCTGGTAGTGTTGGTTGTGTTACTGCCGGTCCAGAGATTTTGTCGCTTTGGTTTGCCGTGGTAGAGGCAAGGCATGGTACGGATGTTGCTAACGCTCCTAAGTTGCTGACATCCTTGTTGAATCCAAAAATGTAGGGAGTTGAACATGAGCTTTATTACTGCGCTGACTACCACCCAAATCCAAGGCTGGACGACGACGGAAGCGGCAGCACTGACCTCTTCCCAGGTCGCCGAGTTGTCTGCAATCCAGATTGCAGCCATTGAGACCGCGGACCTGGCAAAAATCACTACGGATGCGCTGGCCGGCCTGAAAGCTGTCCAGATCGCCGCCCTGACCACCGACCAGATCGTGGCCCTGACCACTGATCAGGCCGCTGCCCTCACTTCTGCCCAGCTGGCCGGTCTGAAGACCGCTCAGGTGGCTGCCCTGGCCACTGACGACCTGCAGAAGATCACCACTGCTGCGCTGGCTGGTTTGAGTGTTA
>NZ_BFBP01000002.1:28060-28797 GCF_003112695.1 Azospira sp. I13 | reverse complement strand
CAGGTCGCCGCCCTGACCGTGAAGCAGGTGCCGCAGATCGAAACCGCCGATCTGGCCAAGATCACCACCGATGCCCTGGCTGGTCTGAGCGTGGCTGCCGTCACCGCCCTGACCTCCGACCAGGTGGCCAAGCTGACGACGGACCAGTTTAAGGCTCTGTCGGTGAAGCAGATTGCCGCCATCGGTACCGACGATATCGCTGCCCTGACCACTGACCAGGCCGCCGTGCTGACCTCTGCCCAGGTCGCCGCCCTGACGGCCAAGCAAGTGGCTCAGCTGGAAACCNNNNCCTGTCGGTGAAGCAGATCGCCGCCATCGGCACTGACGACATCGCCGGTCTGACGACTTCCCAGGCGGCTGTGCTGACCTCTGATCAGATTGCAGCCCTGACGGTCAAGCAGATTGCCCAGATCGAAACGGCTGACCTGGCCAAAATCACGACTACCGCCCTGGCCGGCCTGAGCGCCACCCAGATTGGGGCTCTGACCACCGACCAGATCGTGGGTCTGACCACCGATCAGGCTGCCGCTCTGACTTCCAAGCAACTGGCTGGTCTGAAGACCGCTCAGGTGGCTGCCCTGGCTACCGACGACCTGCAGAAGATCGCTACCGATGCCCTGGCTGGCCTGAGCGTTGCCTCCATCACAGCGCTGACCTCCGACCAGGTGGCCAAGCTGACGACGGACCAGATCAAGGCCCTGTCGGTGAAGCAGATCGCCGGCATCGGCACCGACGAC
>NZ_BFBP01000002.1:27559-28052 GCF_003112695.1 Azospira sp. I13 | reverse complement strand
GCCCTGACCGTGAAGCAGGTGCCGCAGATCGAAACCGCCGATCTGGCCAAGATCACCACCGATGCCCTGGCTGGCCTGAGCGTAGCTGCCGTCACCGCCCTGACTTCCGACCAGGTGGCTAACCTGACTACGGACCAGATCAAGGCCCTGTCGGCGAAGCAAGTTGCTGCCATCGGCACTGACGACATTGCTGGTCTGACGACTTCCCAGGCGGCTGTGCTGACCTCTGATCAGATCGCTGCCCTGACGGTCAAGCAGATTGCTCAGATCGAAACGGCTGATCTGGCCAAGATCACCACCGATGCCCTGGCCGGCCTGAGCGCCACCCAGATTGGGGCTCTGACCACCGACCAGATCGTGGGGCTGACCACCGATCAGGCTGCCGCCCTGACTTCCAAGCAACTGGCCGGTCTGAAGACCGCTCAGGTGGCTGCCCTGGCCACCGACGACCTGCAGAAGATCACCACCGATGCCCTGGCCGGCCTGAGCGTTG
>NZ_BFBP01000002.1:0-27531 GCF_003112695.1 Azospira sp. I13 | reverse complement strand
GCCCTGACCGTGAAGCAGGTGCCGCAGATCGAAACCGCCGATCTGGCCAAGATCACCACCGATGCCCTGGCTGGCCTGAGCGTGGCTGCCGTCACCGCCCTGACCTCCGACCAGGTGGCGAAGCTGACGACGGACCAGTTCAAGGCTCTGTCGGTGAAGCAGATTGCCGCCATCGGCACCGACGACATCGCTGCCCTGACCACTGACCAGGCCGCCGTGCTGACCTCTGCCCAGGTCGCCGCCCTGACGGCCAAGCAAGTCGCTCAGCTGGAAACGNCCTGTCGGTGAAGCAGATCGCCGCCATCGGCACTGACGACATCGCCGGTCTGACGACTTCCCAGGCGGCTGTGCTGACCTCTGCCCAGATTGGTGCTCTGACGGCCAAGCAAGTGACTGCCCTGGAAACGACTGATCTGGCTAAGGTCACCACCGATGCCCTGGCCGGTTTGACGGCAGTGGGTGTGGCGGCATTGACCTCTGACCAGATTCAGAACATGACCACGGATCAGATCAAGTCCTTCTCCACGGTGCAGATCGCGGCGATTCAGACGGCAGATATTGCCGGCCTGACCACCACCCAGATCAGCAATCTGACCACGACTCAAGTGGCTGCCTTTACCGCAGCCCAGATCAAGGCCATGACGACTGACCAGATCAACAAGCTGATGGCGGTCACGCCTCTGGCGCTGGATCTGGATGGCAACGGCGTGCAGACCCTCAACATCTCCGCTGGCGTCACCTTCGACCTGCGTGGTTTGGGTGAAAAGACTGCCGTGGGCTGGATCGGACCCAAGGATGGTTTGCTGGCGATCGACCTGAACCGCGATGGTCAGATCAATGATGGCCGCGAGCTGTTCGGTAGCGGTACCAAGCTCGCCGATGGCACCAATGCGGTGGATGGCTTCGAGGCCCTGAAGGCTCAAGACACCAACCACGACGGTGTGGTTGATGCCAAGGATGCTCATTTCGCCGACCTGCGCGTCTGGGTTGATGCCAACCAGGATGGTGTTTCCCAAGCCAACGAACTGCATACCCTGAAGGAACTGGGGATCGTCAAGCTCAACGTCAATGCCGACAAGGTGCTGGAAGGCAACAACGGCAACGCCATCGGCCTGACGGCCGGTTACGTGACCAGTGATGGCGCAACCCACGAACTGTCCGACGTCTGGTTCCAGATCGGTGCAGCCCAGAACCGTGTGATTGACCTGACTGCCCTGGATACCGCCACGGTTTCCTCCGGCAACCTGGGTCAGATCAACCTGGCCGGCAATGGCGGCGCGGGCGATGTGCTGATCGTCAAGGCCGAGGATGTGCTCAAGTTTGGTGCCACCGACCTGGTGACCAATGCCCAGACTGGCTCCGGCCACGTGCAGATGGTCATCAAGGGCGATGCTAACGATACAGTCAAGGTCCTCGAGTCCCAGGGCCATTGGAGCGACGGCGGTGTCACGGTGGTGGATGGGGTCACGTATCACATCTACAACCACGGCGACGCCCAGTTGCTGATTGGCAGTAACGTGCATCACGATGGCGTCTGATAGCATCGCGTAACAGAAACACCGGCCTTCGGGCCGGTGTTTTTTTTGGCAGTAACTGTTCTAATAGCTACCGGCTCAATTCTGGACTTACCTATGGCAATTGGCGCGTTGCTGCGGCGACTCGGGAAGGTACTTGGTCCCTCCCTGCCTCCTCCCGAACTGGGAGAAGATGTGCTTCCCCTGGATACAGAACGGCCGGTGCGCATCGGTCTCTGGGGACTGGCTATCGGATTCGGTGGCCTGTTGCTGTGGGCCGCCCTGGCTCCCCTCGATGAAGGCGTGCCGACCCAGGGTCTGGTGTCCATTGATACCAAGCGTAAAACCATCCAGCACTTGCTGGGAGGGCGCATTCGCGAGGTGTACGTGAAGGAAGGGCAATTCGTCGAAGCCAACCAGCTGCTGATGAAGCTGGAGGACGCGACTGCCCGGGCCGGCTACGAAGCTGTCCGACAGCACTATCTGAATTTGCGGGTTGTGGAAGGGCGTCTGCTAGCTGAGCAGGCCGGTTCCGAGAAGATCAACTTCCACGAAGACATTCTCAAATATGCCGATGACCCTGTCGTGCGCCAGCAGATGACCACGCAGGAGCAGTTGCTCCGCTCCCGGCGCATGGCTTACGAAGCCGAACAGCAGGCTATCAAGGAGGCCATCCGCGGACAGGAGGCCCAGGTCACGGGTTACGGGGGCATGCTGGATAGCCGCAAGAACCAGCTACAACTGCTGGAGAAGGAGCTGAAGAGTATCAGCGACCTGGTGCGCCAGGGATACATGGCGCGGACCCGCCAGCTGGAACTGGAGCGTAATGCGGCCGAGGTCAGTGCCATCATTGCCGACCTCAACGGTAACCTGATCAAATCCCGCCAGGGCATCGCTGAGGTAAAAATGCGGGCCATCCAGCGGCAGCAGGAATATCGCAAGGAAGTGGATACCCAACTTGCTGATATCGAGCGAGATGTGCAGATCGATGAAGACAAGCTGCGGGCAGTCGCCGAAGAACTCGACCATACCGAAATCCGCTCCCCTGTTGCCGGCCAGGTCGTGGGGCTGGCAGCCCAAACGGTTGGTGGCGTAGTACAGGCAGCCCAGCGGCTAATGGACATTGTGCCCGTGGATGAGCCGCTCCTGCTTGAAACCAAGGTGCCGCCCCACCTCATCGATCGGGTGAAAGTGGGTCTGCCGACGGATGTCCGTTTTTCCACCTTTGCCCATTCTCCCCAGCTCTTGGTGGAGGGGACCATCCAGTCGATCTCGGCAGATCTGATCACTGAAACCCAGCCCAACCCTTCCCAGCCGTCGGCCTACTACCTGGTACGCATTGCCATTTCACCAGACGGCATGAAGAAACTGGGCAATCGCAGCCTGCAGCCGGGTATGCCGGCGGAAGTGGTGATCAAGACGGGGGAGCGTTCGGTGCTGACCTACCTGCTGCATCCCCTGACAAAGCGGATTGCCGCGTCGATGAAGGAAGAATAGGCGCTCCAAACGAAAACACCGACCTCCGAGAGGTCGGTGTTGGCTGAGAAGGCACCGGAAGGTAGCTGGAGCGTAGAAGCCCACATGATGCCGCACCAGCGTGTGGTGCGGTAGTTGGGATAAGCAGGCAAAAGACCCCAGATTTTTTCCCTGGATTCAGGGGGTCACGTATTTACTCCAGGCCGCTGAGTTTGGCTTTGCGTTCCCGTTCGATGCGGGTGATGTAACGCTGAACCATGGTCAGCCGGGTACCGGGCAGGTCCACATATTCACAGCCAATACGGAGATACTGGCTGCCGGTCTTGGTGGTCACCGGAAAAGCGCTCCGTACGCAGAGCGCCGTGACCAGCGGCCCTTCTTCTGGCAGGGTGAACTTGCAATCCTTGAATACCGTATCTACCCGGAACGTGTCACCCAGGGTTAATGGAACCATCACCCCGATCCCGCCGCCACTGATATCCAACATATTGGCTTCGAGGGTCGTCTTGCTGCCATCGGCCTGAATGACGTCGATGGATACCTTGATGGGGTTGGCAATGGGCGTGGTGAGCCGGTAGTACTCCCGCCGTTGCAGGCGGAGTACGGTTTCCGGCAGCGTCCCGGAAAAGGCTTTGCGTCCATCAAAAGTGGTTTGGGTCAGACCTTTGAGGCTGAATTGAATCTTCACCTTGTCCAGGGTAGTGGTAAACACCAGCTTGTCGGCCTGGAGGGCGCGACGATTCATCTCTTCGTCACTGCCGTAATCGAAAATAAGGGTGTTGCCGTCGGTAGAGATGTGGTTGAGGGAGGTCAGCAGAAAGGCGTTTCCCCGGTCAAAATAGACCGTAACCATCGAGCCCTTTTGAACCAAGGCCTTGAGAACAAAAAGAATTTCTGCCCGGGAGTAAAGCAGGTAGCGACTGAAATTGTCGTCATGCTCTACGTCCAGGTGATTCGATGCAGTGCGGGCTTCCGGCTCTACGGGCGGGTTTGCCTTGTCAGTCATGATTTATCCGGGTTTCTCGGCAAGGCGGAAGTGTAAACAAAAGCGGCGACCAAGAGAAATCCTATCTTACGGTATTCACCGGGCTTATTCAGATGGCACGTTGAATAGTGGGGGCGGGGCAGCATCCCCTTGTTCCAGGCGATAGAGCCACGCCAGTAGTTCGGCAATGGCAAGGTAGAGTTGCGGGGGGATGCGCTCGTCGATATCGACCTGCATGAGCAGGGCAACCAGTTCTGGTGACTCGTGAACGAAAACCCCGTGTTCCCGGGCTTTTCCAATGATTTCCTGGGCAATGGCGCCCCTGCCCTTGGCCACCACGCGGGGGGCCACGTCGGTTTCCAGATAGGCCAGCGCCACGGCGCTCTTAATTTCCTTATTCTGGGCTGGGAGTGACATTGGGATCCACCGTGAATCCGGTGAGTTGAAGTCCGGCTACTTCCATGCGACCAACAAGGTGGGCGCGGCCCTGGCGTAATTGTTCGCGAGTAGCCGTGTCACCGGCACTCATGTGCAGAGACAGTTGCCGGTTTTGCAGGCCGATCTGGATGTCGACGCTGCCCAGATGCGGCAAATCCAGGTGTAGGCGGGTTTTCCAGGTGCTGGGGGCTTCGTCGCCATCGTCTTGGCGTTTGCCGTCTTCTTCTACCATTTCCCAGCGCATGTCCTGCCCGGGCCAAACCTGCCCCTGCCAGACATAAGTGTTGTTGGCCAGGGACTCCAACTGCTGGCGAACCAGAGGAGCAACTTCCGGCGTCAGGCTGCCGCCTGGGGTCGAGGTAGTAATCCGCACGGCAGGCTCTTCGCCCGCCTGAGCGCGCACCAAGGCTTCCGTACCGCTACCCGGGGTTGTCGTTGGATGCGTACCGACAGTTGTTGCTTGCGGGAGGGCTTCGCGAGGTGTCATGGCTGCCGTTTGGCCGGCTTGGGGGGGCAGGTTGCCTGCAGGGGATGAATTGGCTGGAGCCGAAGAGCTATTCGGAACGGATCTGGCCTGGGGCTCTTTCAACAGGTCGTTGAGATCGAACTGGCCAGTTGCCCAGCGGGCTTGATGTGCTTCGTAAAACAGCCCACTTTGGGCAACGGCCTGCTTAAGGGCCGGTGCCAGGGTTTCGGCACTGACCTTGCCATCGGTGAGTAAGGGCTGGTTGCCGTTGAGGGCGGTGGCCTGACCTTTGCCGCCTCGTGGGTTGTCCGTGAGTAGCTCGGCGATCAATTGGCCCGTACGGCTAAGGGATGTGGCGACGGAGCCTTCGGTGGAGGCCTCCTGGGCAGCCTTGGCGACAACGGCGAAGGCGGTACGACCATTGTTTTCGACGACTTCCATTTCCAGGGAGTCGCCGCTTTTTGCCGCAAAGGGGAGTGCCAGGGTGATTTCGCGCTGGCTGATCAGGGCTCGGTAAGTACCGTTGGGCAACTGGGCCTGAATCTCGGCCATGATGCGTTGCCCGGGGACCAACCCGGCCAGAATGTCGGTAGCCGCCCGGGAGGGCGTGACCGGCTGAACCCCCGTATCGGTAGGTTTGAGCCGGCCGAGGTTGAGGATGTCAGACGGGATCATGGCAAGGCCTACGGGCCCAGATAGGTGTTCTTGAGCCGGCGAGTGGTGGTCACGCTACTGAGCCGGTGCTCGATTTCTTCCATCCACTGCTGGGCCATGGCGCGGGTCTGGTTGTCCAGATCCAGGATTTCGCGGATCAATACTTCAGCGCGGGCCTTTTCAGGGCCCTGCAGGAGATCCGGATGGGCTTCCAGGGTCTGGCGCAAACGGGCGACGATTTCCCGGCGCAGCAATTCATTGTCCACCAGTGCGTCCCATTCTTGGGACTGGGCCAAGGCCAGCATTTCCCGGGAGCGGGAAAGGATATCGCCGTAAAGGGCCAGCACATCGCTACTGGTGGCAGACATATCAGGCCCTGCTAGCAATACTGCCGGAAGTGGTGGGGGGGGCGGCAGCCGCCGCCTCGTCAGCACCTTCCCGGGACTGGGCCAGGGTTTCCCAGGCGCCCAGGATTTCCGTCAACAAGCCACTAACTTCTTCCAGCAGGGCTGGGTCGTTTTTCAGATTTGCCGTACTCAGGCGCTGAATCATGTAGAGATACAGATCATTCAGGGAAACGGCAATTTCCCCGCCCTGATTGAACTCCAGCGCATTGCGCAGACCTTCGATGATATCGATGGCCTTGTTGATCAGGCGGGCCTTTTCCGCGATGTTCCGTCGTTCCATCTCGCCTTTGGCCGATGCGATGGCCGAAATGGCGCCTTCGTAGAGTAGAACGACCAACTGCACGGGGTTGGCGGTGGTGACCGCTGTTTCGACCTTGACCTGGGCGTAGGCCCGAACCCCTTGATTGAACATGTGTGCCCTTTCCGTGAAGCAGGGAGGCTATCTTAACCCAACTGGGACATCAGATAGCTGCTGGTGTTCTTCATCGTTCCAAGCAGGGAGTCCAGATTGGCATATTGACGGCGCAGACGG
Source organism: Azospira sp. I13 (assembly GCF_003112695.1). Lineage (GTDB taxonomy): Bacteria > Pseudomonadota > Gammaproteobacteria > Burkholderiales > Rhodocyclaceae > Azospira. The sequence continues at coordinate 21,059 of NZ_BFBP01000002.1, read as the reverse complement.
GTTTCCACGTTATCCAGGCGTACATTCTCCCGATCCATATTGGCGTCCAAGGTCTTGATGCGGGAGTTGAGGCCTTTGATACGCGAATCCACTAGCCCGTCGCTGTTGAGCATGTTCGAGGCGGCGCTGGATAGACGTTGGGCAAAGCCTTTGTCAGAGTCCGTGAACAGCGAAATCACATTGTCGGGTGTCTTTTCCAACGCCTTGGTGAAGGCGGCGCTGTCGAGGGAGAGGGTGCCGTCCTTTTTGAAGCTAATGCCAACCTGGGCCAGGTAGCTCAGATCGTTCCCGGCAATCTTTGCCGGAGTATTGAAGACATTCTGTAGCTGATAAATGACCGAGGTGGCCGAATTATCTGCTTCCAGGGTGCCGCCCTTCTGGTGCAGGCTGCTGACCGTGGCGGTGAGCTTGTTGTAAGCAGAAACGAAGTCATTGACCTTCTTGGTGATGGCTTCGGTATCCCGTGCCACCGTCAGGGTGAAGGGCTTGCTGCTGTCCGCAGCGACCAGATTCAAGGTCACTCCGTCAATCACGTCCGTGACAGAGTTAGTGGAGCGCTCAATGTCCAGACCGTTCACCGAGAACATGGCATTTTTTGCCGCCTGTTTGGTTTCATCGAAACCACCCAGGGCCGTTTTCAGGTCACTATCAATCACGACATCGTTGTCCGTGCCCTTGCCGGTGGAGGCAATCACCAGTTTGTATGAAGGCGCGGCTGAAGTTCCGGTATTGACGATGCTGGCCGAGGCCAGTGTCTGAGTGCTGGTCTTGCCGTCTGTCGTTACCGTGGCAGCATTGATCTTGTCACGGATGGCCTCAAGGGACTCCGTGCCGTTCAGGGTGATGTTGAAAGTCTTCTGGGTAGTGCCGGTACCGACGGTGAAATCAAACGTGCCGGAAACGGGAGGCACCATTGCCGCCTTCGGATCGGCAACGCCAGTCTGCATGGACTTGACGCCAGCCTGGGCCAGTTGGGTGACCTTGATATCATAGCTGGCGGGGCTGGCCGTGCTGGCAGCCGTCGCCGTTGCCAGGCTGGTATTACTGCTGGTGGCCTTGGCTGCCGAGAAATCCATGTTCAGCTTGAGTGCTGAAATGGCCGTGTTGAAAGCGTCCAGATCGCTCTTGACCTTACCGAAGGCGCTGAGTTGATCGTTGAACGTCTGCTTCTTTGTGGTAAGGGAGTTCAGCGGCTGGCGTTCAAGCTGCAACAGTTGCGACACCAGGCTGTTGACGTCGAGTCCCGAACCAATCCCTGCGCTTGAAATTCCCATTGCCGTTCTCCGTGAATATGCGTCCGGACGGTGCCGGATCAGGCACGCTCCTTAATGAGCAGGCCTTGCAGATCATTTAAATGCTTGGCGATAACAAGCATTTCTTGTGCCGGAATCTGCCGTATGACTTCTTTCGTTTTGACATCAATGAACTTGACGACATTCGAACCCGTATCGTCATCAACGGTGAATTTCAGATCGCTGCGCAAACCGGCGACAGCCTGATTAGCCTTGTGGACGGCGTCCTTAACGGCGTTCTTGTCTACGGGCTTGTCCTGCTCGACCCGATTGGTAGCTTCTGCCTGCACCGTCTTGCGTTCTGCCGCAGCGGCAACTATGCCTGCGGCAGTCGGAGTGGCGGCAGTAGCCTCGGTGACCGTACGGTTTGCTGTTTGCGGCGTATAGGCCGCAGCCGAATTCCCTTGTAAAGGTTGGATGCTCATTTTCCAGTTCCTTTATGCGGCTTAGCCGGGGAGGTTCGAGCTTGGCCCGATGCCTCCCCGGCTAATGGTGCTGCAGTCTGCGGAGCAGATTAACGCAGGAGGGTCAGGGCGCTCTGAGGCACGGTGTTGGCTTGTGCCAGGATCGCGGTACCTGCTTGCTGCAGAATCTGGTTACGGGTCAGCTGGGCAGTTTCGGTTGCGAAGTCCGCATCAATCAGACGGCTCTTGGAAGCGCTCAGGTTTTCCACGTAGTTTTGCAGATTGGACACCACAGCTTCGAAACGGTTTTGCACGGAACCGAAGGTTGCACGGATGTTGGCGATCTGGGCAATGTCGGCGTCCAGCTTGTTGATGGCTGCGGAGGCACCGCCGGAAGTGGTCACATTCACGGTACCGGTTGCAGCCAGGCTGCCGCTGTAGGTGTTCAGACCGTTAGCACCGTTCTGGGCCAGGTTAGAGGTCTTCACACTCACCTGGTTGTCGGCGGAGCCGCTGAAACCGACCTGGAAGGTAATGGTGCTGGCGCCGGAGAGCAGCTTGGTACCGTTGAACTCGGTGGTCTGAACGATACGGCTGATTTCCTGGGTCAGCTGGTCAACTTCCTTCTGCAGCTGGCTGCGGTTGGTGTCGCTGACGGAGCCGTTGGAGGCCTGTACGGAGATTTCACGAATCCGCTGCAGGTTGTTGGCGATCTGGCCCAGGGCGCCTTCGGCCGTCTGACCGACGGAAATACCGTCGTTGGCGTTACGGACAGATTGGTTGCCACCGCGGATGGCGCTGGTCAGACCTTCTGCAATGGCGGAGCCGGCGGCATCGTCCTTGGCGCTGTTGACGCGCAGACCGGAGGACAGGCGCTGCAGGGAGGTGGCCAAGGAGGCATTGGAAGTAGCCAGGTTCCGCTGGGCGTTCAGGGACGAAATGTTGGTATTGACGATCAAAGGCATGATTATCTCCTTGGTTCCGTTGATGATTTACCACGTTGGGTAAAGGTTCGGTGGCGAAGTGCGCCTCCTTTGAATCGTTTATCGGAGCGCGAGGAGAGAACTTTAGCCTTTTTTGAGAAAAAATTACCCGGAATAGGAAAAAGAAATGGGCGGGCAGGGGCGGGCAGAAAAAGAAAAAGGTGCCGATCCCCGGCTCCGCCAGTTACCGTGATTACGGTTGCTGGCGGCCAGCCGTTGAGCGGCACCGCAAAATATCTGGTAAGTGCTTGTTAATGCATTACTTCAGCAGCGTCAAGGCGGACTGCGGGATGGTGTTGGCCTGGGCCAGGATGGCCGTGCCAGCCTGTTGCAGGATCTGGTTACGGGTCAGCTGGGCCGATTCCGCAGCAAAGTCGGTGTCCATGATGCGGCTCTTGGAGGCCGTCAGGTTTTCTACATAGTTCTGCAGGTTCGAGATCACGGCCTCGAAGCGGTTCTGCACGGCACCGAAGGTGGAGCGCAGGTTGGCGATCTGGGCGATGTCGAAGTCCAGCTTACCCAGGGCGGCGGAAGCGCCGGCCGAGGAGGTGATGTTGATGGTGCCGGTGGCGGTCAGGCCGCCGCTGTAGCTGTTCAGGCCGGCGGTACCGACCACCGTCTGGGCCAGGTTCGAGGTGCTGATGGCTACCTGGTTGTCCGTCGAGCCGCTATAGCCGATCTGGAAGGTGATGGTGGCATTGCCGGAGAGCAGCTTGGTACCGTTGAATTCGGTGGTCTGAACGATACGGCTGATTTCCTGGGTCAGCTGGTCAACTTCCTTCTGCAGCTGGCTGCGGTTGCTGTCGCTGATGGAGCCGTTGGCCGCCTGCACGGAGATTTCACGAATCCGCTGCAGGTTGTTGGCGATCTGGCCCAGGGCGCCTTCAGCCGTTTGACCGACGGAGATACCGTCGTTGGCGTTGCGGATGGCCTGGGTGTTGCCGCGCACGCCGCTGGTAATACTTTCCGCCACCGCCAGGCCTGCCGCATCGTCCTTGGCGCTATTGACGCGCAGGCCGGAAGACAGGCGTTGCAGGGAAAGGCCCAGGGCCGCGTTGGAGTTGCTCAAATTGCGTTGCGCGTTGAGCGACGCAATATTGGTGTTGACGATGAGTGCCATTTTTAGCTCCTTACCAGAGAGGCAAAACAGTTTGATACGGCTAACGCCTCCAAGGGCGCTGCCGTTCTGGCTGTCTTAAAGCAACTGGTGTGCCATGTTCTAAAATGAACCTGGCCTGGAGCTGAATACACCCGGGAGAAGCCCGTATTTCGGGCATCTTTACATTTGAGAAATTTTTTCCTGAAACGCTGGAAGGGCCTGCTGCAGGTCCTCCGCCAAGGCTTGAAGGACCGGCAACCATTGCCCCGGCATTTTTTGCCGGTACAACTTGAGGTGTGGATACCAGGGGCTGCCGCTCCCCTCCTGTTGCCAGCGCCAGTCCGCATCCCGGGCCAGTAGCAGCCAGACCGGGGTGCCCAGGGCGCCAGCCAGATGAACGATTGCCGTATCCACCGCCACTACCAGATCCAGCTGGCTGACGATTGCCGCCGTATCGGCAAAGTCCTGGATACCGGCGGTAATGTCTTTCAGGGAAGCCGGCAAGCCGGCCGGCGCGGGAAGCTGCAGGCTGAAGAAGTCGGCCTCCAGCCCCAGCAGGGGCATCAAGGCGTCAAGGGAGCAGGAGCGCTGATGGTCGTTGCGGTGTAGGGGATTACCGGCCCAGACCAGGCCGATGCGGGGCCGTTGCCGGGGCCCCAGCCGTTCACCCCAGCGGGCCAGGTGCTCTACCGGGGCTTGGAGATAGGCCCCCTCCAGCAGCGGTGGGGTGCCCAGGCCCAGGGCAAAGGGCAGACTCATCAGGGAAAGATAACAATCACAGCCCCAGGCATCGGCCGGCAGATCGTTGCCCTGGGGAACGATGCGGTCGATGCCGGGCAGCTGGCCTTGTAGCAGCGGTATCAGCGGTGCCTGACATTCCAGGGTGACATGGGCGCCGCTGCCCTCCAGATAGCGGGCAAAGCGGACGAACTGCAAGGTGTCGCCCAGCCCCTGTTCGCTGCGCAGCAGCAGTCGCCGGCCCGGCAAGGGTTCGCCCTGCCAGCGCGGCAGTCGGTCGGAGAATCGGGTACGGGTACCGCTGGCCGCACCCCATTCATATTCCCGCCAGCCAGCTTCCCACTGACCCTGGCCGAGGAGGGAGATGGCGTAATTCCAGTGGGCCAGGGGGTAGTCGGGGGCCAGTTCCACCGCCTTGCGCTGGGCCTCCAGGGCCTCCTGGTAGCGGCCCATGGATTTCAGCACGTTGCCCAGATTGGTCCAGGTCACCGCCGACTGGGGTTGCAGGGCGAGCACCCGCTCGAAGCAGGCCAGAGCTTCCTCGCAGCGCCCCTGGCCCTGGTACAGGGTGCTCAGGTTCACCAGAGCGTCCACCTGGTCGGGATTCTTCGCCAGGGCACCGAGAAAGGCCTGCTCCGCCTCGGCCAGCTTGTTCTGGTCCAGCAGCACCAGGCCCAGGTTGTTATGGATGGCCGGCGCATCCGGTGCCAGCAGCAGGGCGTTGCGCAGGGACAGCTCGGCCCCTTCGTATTGGCCCAGTTGGCGGAAGATCTGCCCCAGGTTGTCGTAGGCCAGGGCGTTGGCCGGCTCCAGCGCCACCTGGCTCAGGGTCAGGTCCAGGGCCAGTTGCAGCTTGCCCAGGTGAAAGGCATTGACTGCCAGATTGGTCAGGACGGGGAGATGGTCCGGCACCAGGCGGTGGGCGGCTTCGTAGGCGCTAAAGGCACCTTCCCGCTGGCCCAGCCGATCCCGGCACATGCCCAGGTTGAAGTGGATTTGCCAGGCCTGGGGGGCCAGGCGGGCCGCTTCAGCAAAACACCGTTCAGCGCCGGCCACGTCGCCCTGGTTGAAAGCTTGCTCCCCTTGACGCAGCAGGCTGTCCACCCGGCTCATGGGGCGGGTTTCCACTGTGCCAGGGCGGCGGTGAGGGCCGCAATGGCGCCCTCCCAGTCGCCGGGCGCCGGTTGGCGGAACTGCCGCAGGCTGGGATACCAGGGGGAATCGTCCCGGCCCAGCAGCCAGCGCCAGTCCGTATCCCAGCGGTTGAGCAGCCACACCGGCTTGCCTAGGGCACCGGCGAGATGGGCGACGGCGGTATCGACGCTGATGACCAGATCGAGCTGCTCCACCAGGGCGGCGGTTTCAGCAAAGTCTTTCAACTCACGGCTGAAGTCGTGGATCGGCCATTGCGCCGCCAGAGGCGCCACCTGGGCGGCGGCTTCGTCCTTTTGCAGGCTGATGAAGGTCAGGCCCGGAATGGCGGCGAGGGGCAGTAACTGTCGCAGCTCGAGGCTGCGGCGGGCGTCCAACAGCACCGCGTCGGCCATGTGGCGGCGCTTGCCGCCGGCCCAGACCAGGCCGATTCTCGGGCCGCCGGGGAGGCCGGCCAGAAGGGCTTGCCAGCGTTGCCGCGCTGCGGCAGGGGCGTGCAGATAGGGCGTTTGCGCTGGCAGATCGTCCAAGCCGGTGTTGAACGCCAGGGGCAGGGAAAGCAGGTGGCAGTGCCAGTCCGTCTCCGGCACTGGCTCGCTTTCATCGACGAGGGCATCGATTTCCGGCAGTTCTTTGAAAAGCGGCTTGAGCGGTGCCTGGATGCGCACTGCCACCCAGGCACCCCGGGCCTTGAGCAGGCGGGCGTAGCGGATGAATTGCAGGGAATCCCCCAGCCCCTGTTCGCTGAGCAGCAGGATGCGCTGGCCAGCAATGGGCTCACCGCGCCACTGGGGCGTCGTCGGCCGGTAGATGACGCCCTGGATGTTGGCCTGGCGCCGATATTCGTAATCCGGCCAGGCTTCCCGCAGCTGGCCCAGGGTGAGCTGGACCAGGGCCCGGTTCCAGCGCGCCAGGGGATGCTCCGGGTCCAGGGCCAGGGCCTGGTCCAGGGTCGCCTTGGCGGCTTCCAGGGCCATGCTTTCCATCTGGGTGATGGCCAGGTTGCAGTAGCCCACGGCTTCCCGGGGGGCGACCCGGATGGCTTCGCGGAAGCTCGCCGCCGCGGCCTCCGGCGTGCCTTCCTTCATCTGGGCATTGCCCAGTTCCACCCAGGCCCAGAGCAGGTCCGGGGCCAGGCGGGTGGCCGTTTCCGCCAGCTCCCGGGCCACCGCGTACTCGCCAAGGTGGGAACAGAGGGAGGCGAAGGCCGTGTAGTTGCGCGGCTCCTGGGGGTTGCAGCCGAGGGCGGCGGTGTAGGCATCCACCGCATCGGGAAATTCCCGCAGCAGTACGAAACCGCTGGCGATGCGGCGCCAGGTGTCGTCATCGGTGGGCTGGAGCGCCACGGCTAGCAGCAGGTCCGCCTTGGCACTGGCGGCATCCCCCATGCGGATGCGGGTCAGGGCGGCTTCGATGCGGGCGTCCGTGCTATCGGGGGCGGCGGCCAGCACGCCCTGCCACAGCGCCAGGGCTTCGCCATGGCGTTGCTGGTCCCCCAGCAGGATGGCCAGGTTGTGGGCCGTGTCCAGGTGCTGGGGTACGACATCGAGAATCAGGCGGTAATGCGTTTCCGCCGTGGCCCGGTCGCCCTGCTGCTGGGCCTGGACGGCCTTGGCAAAGCAGGCGGAAAGGGCTTCCGGGGTACGGGGAGGGAGCGTCATCGTGGCATTTCGGAAAGAAAAGGGGCCGCCCACTCGGGCGGCCCCGGGGTGCATCAGGCCCGTGGGTCGGTGAGGGCCGACTTCCAGGCCTCCAGGCGCTGGCTGAGCAGGTAGTGGCGGCGGACCCAGGCCTGCAGGGCATCGCCTTCCCGAGCTGCCAGATCCAGGTCATGGATGCGGGCGCGGATGGCGGACAGCCAGGCACCGTGCTCATTGGGCACCCGGGTCACCGGGGCGTTGTCGGTACGATAGGGCAGGATGTCCGTACAGATCACCGGCAGGCCCAGGATGCCGTACTCCAGCAGGCGCAGATTGCTCTTGGCCTCGTTGAAGGGGTGCTGCTCCAGGGGCGCCAGGGCCAGGTCCAGATTGAGGCTGGCCAACTTGGCCGGGTAGGCTTCCACCCCCACCTCGAACTCATGGTACTCGGCTACGTAGGGGCGGATTTCGTCCGGGCACATGCCGAAGAAGACCCAATCCACCTCCTGGGCCAGTTCCTTCACCACCTCGGTGATGATGGCCAGATCGCCCTTGTGCTGCTGGGCGCCGGCCCAGCCCACCCGGGGCTTGGGTCCGGCGCGGCGGCGGGAGCTGAGGTGGGCCCAGAGGTCGTCCCGCAGGCTGTTGGGCACCAGGCGCACGTCGTCGATGAACTCCCGGGCGAATTCCAGCAAGGGCTCGGTACTCACCACCACCCGGTCCACCTGCTCGAAATAACGCCGCAGGCGTTGCCGAATATCCCGCGGGATGGCCTTGTGGATGGGGCTGTCCTTGGGCGGCTGGGTGATCAGATCGTCCATCATCACCACCCGCAGCATCTCGGGACGGTGCTTCTTGAAATAGCTCATCCACTGCAGGGCCAGGGGGGAGAAATCCACCTGAACCATGTAGGCATCCGGTGCCAGACGGTTCATCTCCGTCAGGGTCGGGTAGCGCATGTCGTGGTAGCGGGGCGACTGGACAATGGTGCTTTGCACCTCGCCGGCCGCGGCCAGGGCGCGCAGCGGGGCGATGAAGCGGTATTCGCCGACGCCGCCGGCAATGGGCTGGGCCAGCACCCGGGGGCGATCGTGGAAATGAGTGTCCCAGTCCGCCACCAGCACCGGTTCCGGGTCGAAGGAGTGCTTGTCGTCCAGGGACAGGTGACGGTTGTAGGCCGGGTCGTTGGCCAGCCAGCCTTGCCAGCGCTGGTGCATGAAGTCGGCAGTTTTTTCGTCCCGGGCGGCGGCATCGGCGTGCTTGCGCAGGGAGGAAACCTCCAGCACCAGGGATTTGTTCTCGTGGTGCACCAGGGTGGCCCAGGGCGTCCACACCACCAGATGGCCGGCTTCCCGCAGGCGCAGGCAGAAATCCACGTCGTTGAAGAGCACCGGCGTGTCGACTTCGTTGAGGCCGCCAAGGGACTCATAGACCGATTTGCGCACCAGCACGCAGGCGGCGGTGACGGCGCTGTAATCCTGGTCCACCTGGAGCCGGTTCATGTAGCCCGGCTCGGTCATGGGCACCTTGTTGAAGGCATGGGCGGCCAGCCGGTCCATGCCGAGGACGACCCCGGCGTGCTGGATCAGGCCTTTTTCCGGATACACCAGGCGGCAGCCCACGGCGCCGACTTCCGGCCGCTGGCCATGGTTGAGCAACTGCTCCAGCCAGCCGGGCTGGACGATTTCCGTGTCGTTGTTGAGCAGCAGCACGTAGTCGCCGGTGGCGGCGGCCACCCCCAGGTTGCACTGGGCGGAGAAGTTGAAGGGGTGGTCGAAAGGAACAATGCGCACCACATCCCCGTGTTCCTGCTCCAGGCGGCGGTAGTAGGCCAGGGTATCCGGCTCCTCCGTCTGGTTGTCCACCACGATGATTTCGTAGTTGGCGTAGGTGGTCTTTTCCAGCAGGCCGTCGATGCAGGGCTGCAGGTACCAGACGCTGTCCCGGTTGGGGATGATGATGGAGACCTTGGGCTGCGCGGCGTGCTGGTAGGCGATGCGCAGGGTATCCGGCGCCATGCCCGGCGTTACCGTGGCGGCGATGTTCTGTCGCGCCAGATGGGCTTCCACCGCGGCCTGGCGGGCGGCCTGGGCCAGGGGGTGGGCGGCCAGGCCCTGGGGCAGGTGCAGCAGGGGCTCCGGCAGGTGGCCGATGGCCCCCGGGCCGCAGCGGTCATGCAGGCGCCACAGGGCCTCGTACTGCCAGGCACCGGGATAGGGCTGGAAACCGCCGATGGCCTCAAAGGCTTCCCGCTTGAACCACAGGGCCGGGCCCACGTAGTCCATGGCGCGCAGGTAATCCAGGTTGAAATCGGGCTTGAACCAGGGATCGCAGCGGAAACCGGCGGGCGCCAGGGCGTCATGGTCGGTGTAGATGGCCTGCCACTTCGGGTCCAGATTGGCGTAGTCGGCTACTGCCAGGGTCCAGTGGGGTTCGAAAGTGCTACCGGCCGGAATCACGGTCAGCCAGTCGCTGGCGATGCTTTCCGCCAACTGGTTGAAGGCCGTGGCCAGCAGCTCCGGGTCGTCCACCGAATCCAGTTGCAGCCAGCCGAGGATGTCGGTCTGCTCGAAAATGGGGTTCGGCGCGGGGGTGTCGGCGATGACGATCAGCTTCCAGTCCTGGTACAGCTGGGTCTGCAGGGAAGCAATGGTCTGGGCCAGCCGGCCCTGCTCCGCGGCGCTGACCACGGTGAGCATCAGCATGGCCGGACGTTGCTGCCAGCGGGTCAGCATGCGCTCGGCAAAGAGCTGGGCGTCGATTTCCTGGATGCTCTTGCGGTCGGCCCAACGACGGTAGTCGGCCCGGCGCTGGTAGGTCTGGTGCACCCGCTCCACTTCTGGGTTGGAGACTTCGCTGTTGCCCGAGAGGGAGCCGGGAGTGGCCCAGAACAGGCCGGTGATTACCGGGATGTGCTTCAGAGGGTACTTCTCGCCGATGCGCAGCCACATGTCCTGATCGCCAATGGCGGCGTAGCTTTCGTCGAACAGTCCCAGTTCCTCATGCACCTTGCGGCGCCACATGGGGTGGCAGCCCACCATGCATTCCTTGAGCAGCAGCTGGAAGGAGTAGGGGGGCCAGAACTGGCTGCCGCCGATCACCGGATTGTCAAAGGTCTGGTGAGGCAGGGGCGTGACCAGGGAGTCGCCATAGACCACCATGGTCTCCGCATCCTTGTCCAGCTCGGCCATGAGGATTTCGCAGGTGGTGTTCTTCAGCCGGTCGTTGGTGCTGCAGGAAATCAGATATTCCCCGCGGGCCTCGCGGATCGCCAGGTTCCAGGCGGGATAGACGCCGATACGCTCTGGCGTGCGGATGTAGCGGATGTTCGGATGTCGAGCCTGGTACTGGCGAACGATCTCCCCTTCGTTTTCCGGTGAATCGGCGTCGATCACCATGATCTCGATCTGGTCGGCCACGGTCTGGGCCAGCAGGTCATCCAGGCATTCTCCGATGAACTCCGCTGATTTGTAGGTGGAGACAATGGCCGTGATGCGCGGCGCCCTGCCACCCGCCTGGGCGGCGGCAGCCGGCATTGCCGCTGTTGCCTGAGTCGTCGTCGGCACGCTGCCGGCCAGCCCTTCGGGCAGGCGGGCGTAGAAGACGGGGCCGGGGGGCGTGGTGACGGTGCCGAGGAAGACCTCCAGTACCTGCCGGGCCGCATCCTGCTGGCCCAGGGAACCCAGGGTCTGTAGCAGGTGCAGGGCAATCTGCGGTTCCCCGGGGGTTTGCTCGAAGGCCTGCACCGACCAGTCCAGCGCCTCCTGCAGATGGCCGGCGGCGAGGCAGAGGGCGGCCAGATTGTCTAAGGTGCGCGGGTGCTTGGCGTCCTGCTGCAGGGCCTGCTCCAGGGGAACCAGGGCCTTTTCCAGCTCGCCCAGGGCGAGCAGGCATTCGGCCTCCCAGTTCAGCTGCTCCAGGGGCGTGGCAAATTGCAGCCGGCTTTCCTGGCCATTGAGCAGCTCGGCGTAGAGCTGGCGGTATTTTTCAGCCTGCTGGTGGCAATCGAAGTCGGCTTCGGCCTTGGCCCGGCAGCGGGCTGCCCAGGCTGCCGGGGCGCCTTCGGCGAGAATGCGCAGGATGCGCTCGGCCAGTTCTTCCACATTGCCGGGTGCGGCCAGCCAGCCGGTACGGCCATCTTCGACGATGTCCGGCAGGCCGCCGACGTTGAAGCCCACCACGGGAATGCCGCAGGCCAGGGCTTCCACCGCCGTGTTGGGCAGGTTGTCTTCCCGGGAGGGCAGTACCAGCAAATCCGCCAGACCATAGATTTCCGGCAGCTTGGCTTCGTCGGCAATGTCGCCCAGATGCAGGAAGCGGAAGCCCGGGGGCGGCGTAAAGCCGGCCGCCAGGGAGCCGAAAGCGGCCAGGGTGATGGGGCGACCCGGCGCCTGGCGGCCGAGGGCCTCCAGGGCGGCAAGCAGCAGGTCAAAGCCCTTGCGGCGATTCTGGATGCTGTCGGCACCGAACAGCACCACGGCTTCATCCGGGGCGATGTTCCAGGCTTGGCGCAGGCTGTGGCGGTCCAGGGGGCGGAAGCGTTGCAGGTCGATGCCGTTGGCGATGACCTCGACGCGCTTGCCGGCAAACAGGGGGCTCTGGCGGGCGCAGTCGGCCAGCCAACGGCTGGGGGTGACCACCGTCAGGTCCAGGGGCGCGTAAGCCGTCTGGCGGGTCAGCCAGTCCTGGCGGGAGGCGTCCTCGTCCGTGCCGGAACCCAGCATGGGGCAGGTGCCGCAGCCCGGGTTGCCGGTGTAGCGCTGGCAGTCGCCCGCGTAATGGCAACCGCCGGTGAAGGCCGCCATGTCGTGCAGGGTCCACACCACCGACTTGCCGGCGAGGGCCCGGGGGGCGGCGGGGAAATGCACCATGCCGGCCACCCAATGGAAATGGGCCAGGCGCACGCCCTTGAAACCGGCCAGGCGTTCCAGGTCCAGGGGGGACTGGGCATTGCTGAAAACTTCGATATAGGGCGCCCGGTGGGGGTAGGCCGCCAGGGTGTTGGCCCAGCCCTGGGTGGCCGTGGCCAGGTAGGGCGAGGTGCCGACGCTGAGGTTGGCTTCGGCCCGGTTACCCTGAGGGCAGAGCAGGGTGACGTCGGTCTGGCGGCTGCTTTTTTGCAGCACCGCCAGCCCGGCCTGGGTGCCGCCTTGCACCAGGGCGTTGCGGATACGGGCAGCGGCCATGCCGGCGCCGCCCCGTTCCCAGGTGCTGAAATGCAGGATGGGCGGCAGGGGCAGGTCGGCCGTCGCCGCCAGGGCGCCGCCCTGGGGCTTGGTGAAGCGCACGCCCACGGCGTCAATGGGTTCGATGGGGAAGCGAACCTGGCGTTCGCTCTGGAATTCCTCGATGGCCTTGCGGCAGCCTTCCCAGTGGCCGTAGTCGTCCACCTGGAAAATGCCCTGGGCGGTGACCTGGTCGTAGAGGTTGTCGAGGATGGCCCGGGTGGAGGAATACCAGTCGCCGTCCAGGTGCAGCAGGGCGATATCGCCCAGTTTGCTGCGTTCCACCGGCAGGGTGTCTTCAAAGAAGCCCTTCACCGGGACTAGGACATGCTCGGCCCCCAGCTTGCGGCAAGCTTCCCGCACGCTGTCTTCCGGCGCGGCGCAGGTGCCGGAGCCCCAGCCCGTGTCCTCGGCGTGCTGGCCCTGGTGGGTATCGTTTTCCCCCGGTGTCGGCATGCCGGAGAAGGAGTCGAAGGCGAAGAGCTGGCGCGGGCGCTTGCTATGGCGGGCAATGACAGCGGCCAGCAGGGCGGAGGAGCCGCCGGCGGCCACGCCGCACTCGACGAAGTTGCCCGGCAGGTCGGCGGCGCAAATGCGCTTGGCGCTGTCGTAGAGGGAGCGCAGGCGGGCCTCGCTGAGCATGGTGTAGGGGCGGATCACCTGCAGCAGTTCGGTGAACTCATCCTGGGGCACGCCCTGGCTGGCCGGGCGGTTGTCGAGCCGGGCCAGCAGTTCGCGGGCCTCTTGGTTGTCGGGGAAGTAGCGCAGCTCTTCCCGCAGGCATTCGGCCACGTGCCAGGGCTGGCCGAGGCCGGCAAAGCAGCGGGCGCGCAGCACATCCAGGCCGGGCGTGGGAATGCGCCCCTTCTTGGCGTCGATGACCAGATTCAGGGCTTCCTGGGCCTGGCCCAGGCTGAGGGCGGCCTCGGCGCGCTGCATCAGGGCCTGCACTTCGGCGGCACTACCGGGCACCTTGCTTGCAACCGTGACCTGAACTGCTGGGGCGGCGTGGCTGGCCTGGGTCGCTTGGACAACGCGCAGCCCTGCAGCCGGCGTCGGCGCAGCCTGGCGGGGCGTCGCTGCCACAGAGGTTGCCTGGGGCAGGGCCAGATGGCGGCGGATGATGCGGTCGAAATGGGCGGCCCGCCATTCCATGGCGTAATCCCGGCGGCAGCGTTCCTTGCCGCGGCGGGCAATGGCTTCCAGCTTGTCCGGGTGGGCCAGGTAATAGCGGATCTTGTCCACCAGCTCTTCGCGGCTGCTGAAGGTTTCCACCTCCAGGCCGGGTTCGAAGTAGTCGCTGAGGTTATCGAAACGCTCGGTGATGAGGAAGCGGCCGGCGCCGGTCACTTCGAACAGGCGCATGTTCACGGTTTCGCCGCGGCCCACGTCCACCGGCTTGCCTGTGGCAGGGTCGAACATCCAGTGGTCGGCTCGGCCATCCACCACGATGCGGGCGCTGGCCAGAGTGCGGTACATCTCCATGCCGTAAACCGGCGGGCGGACGTAGGGTGCCAGGGATTCCGGCACCCCCTGGGTTTGACCGCTGAGGTGCAGGGCCAGGGAGAAGGGCGCATCCGGGTGGCCAGCGGCCTCGGCTAGGGCCAGCAGTTGCTGGTTGCGCTTTTCGTGCTGGCCGATGGTCCATTGGCCGGTAAACAGTACATCCACCTGGGGCTCAATGCCGTTCAGTTGGGGGTTGATCCAGTTCGGGTGGCCGGGGAAGAAGTGGGTGGCGTGAGCCGCCCCTAACTTCAGGGCCAGTTCGCGGATGCCGCTGAGGCCCGAGAGCATGACGTCAAAGCCGTTCCAGCGGGTATCAGGGGAGGCCAGGGCACCACGCCAGCCCAGCACCAGGCGGGGCTGGTAGCTGAGGGTCTGCAGGAAGCGGGTGTCGAAACTGATGGGCTCGCTCAGGTAGAGCACTTCGGGCCGGTAGGTTTCCACCTGTTGGCGCACCACTTCCATCATGCCGATGCCATTGGGCAGGCCATGCTGGGCAGCCCAGCGGCCCTGGGAAACCGGGTCGTTGGCGACGATTAGCTGGCAGTCGTAGCCCAGGGCGCCCAGGTAGGGCGTGAGCATGTGGTTGGCGCTGAAAGCATCGGCTTCCAGGGCCTTGATCATGGTGGCAAAGTCCTGGCCGCGCAGGGCCGGGCGCTTGGCGTAGAACTGTTCCAGATAGGCCGGGTAGAAGGTATGGATCTGCAGGAAACCCAGGCGACCGGGCAGGGGCGGCGGGGATTCCGGTAGCAGTTCGCCGGTGCGCAGCACTGCCTTGCGCAGCAGGTCCAGGGCTGGAGCCGTGCCGTTGCCGTACTGGCTATGATTGTCGAGGATGGCGCCGGCAATGCCGTATTCGCCCAGGGATACCAGGGCCCGGGAAAGGGACTCTGTGGCATCCCGGCGTTCCGGCTGGCTTTGTACCAGATGACTCCAGTGGGCGACGGCGCCTTCCAGATCGCCTAGCTCCAGCAGCCACTGGGCGTGGCGGCGTTCCAGTTCGGCATCGTCCGGGTCGGCGGCCAGGGCGGTGGCGGCTTCCCGGGCGGCGGCCACGGGGGACAGGGCAGCGAGGCGGCTCAGCCTTGCCAGGCGTTCGGCCGTCAGGGCGCTGGGCTCCAGGGCTGCCGGCAGAGGCAGCCAGTGCCAGTCGGCGGGCAGGTTGAGAAGGGCCGGACGCAGGCGCACGTAGCCTTCCGCTTCTTTGCCTACCAGGGTGGCGAAGCGTTGGGGAGTTGTGCCGGCGCGGTAAATATCGATACGCCAGCCGTTGGTGGCAAAGCCTTCCGGCCTGGCTTCCACGTCGCCCAGGAGTAGCAGGCTGCCGGCGGGCGCCAGGCTGGACCAGAGCTTTTGCAGGAGCTCGGGGGCGGCGAGGGCGTGGGATAGGGCCACATCGGCCCGTGCGGCAAAGTCATTGGCCCATTGTTCATCCCCGGGGCGGAAACCGCGGCGGTTGAGGGTGGCGGGAGCGCAACGGGTGGCCAGGTCGGCAACCTCTGCGGCTTCTGGCAAGCGGGTGTAGGACTCTACGGCGGTTAGGGTTTCCAGCAAGGCTGGCGTGTAATCGCCCCCCAGGCCGTCGAGCAGGGTGAGGCCGCTTTGTTGGGCGAGCAACGGCGAGATCAGGCGTTGCAGGTCAGCGGGGCCAGTGTTTTGCTGCAGTCCCCCGACATTGGCGAGAATGGCGCGGCTGCGGGCCTCGCCGGCTGCCGGCAGGTAATGGAGATTGCTTTGTAGCCAGGCGAGGTACTGGTCACCCAGGTTTTCTTCGATGCAGAAATAGCTGATCCGACCTGCGGCCACCTCGTTGAGCTGGCGGAAGAACTGGGGGTGCAGCCGGTCAGAGAGCAGGGGATCGACGCCCCCCGGCAGACCGTCGCTGGGCGGATGATTGAGGAGGATGCCAAGACTCGGACGGCAGGCGGCGGACTGGGCGCCGTACCAACGGATCAGGGCATCCAGTTCGGCCAGGCGGGGGGCCAGGATAAAGAGGTGGTCCTCAGGGCCGCACTCGGGGGCAACGCTGCCGGCCAGCCAGCGGAAGGCACCCTGGCTGGCGCGGTCGAAGGCGGCCTCCAGGGGCTCGGCGACGGTATCTTCCCGCGGAATGTCCCGGCTGTGGCGCAGGCAGGCAATCTGCTGCTGGCCGGCCCAGGCCTCCAGGCTGTTGGCCAGGGCTTCGGTGGCGGGGAGATTGGCGGAGGCGTTGAGGCTGACGATAAAGAGGCGCATGGGGAGATCGGGTCCTTGCCTGGGGTCGGGTTGCACGCGTTGGCCGGAGGGAGCGAGAGGGTGAAGGGCTGGAGCGGGAGGCGCTGGGGCCTATTTCCTGAAACAGACGATGTTCTGGAAGGCGAAGATTTCGCAGGCCAGCGGCGAGTAGTGCTCAATGGGGTAATAGCCGTTGGGCAGCAGCCGGAAGAAGCGGTAGTCCCTCAGGAATTCGAAGAAATCCTTGAAATAGGTGCGGGAGGCGATGTTCATTTCATTGAATTCGAACTGGATGGCCTGGACCATGCCTTGCTGCAGGCAGCGGGCAGCCCCCTTGAAAACCTCCAGCTCGTGGCCTTCCACATCCACCTTGAGCAGGTCGATGTGGGTAATGCCCAACTCGGGGAGGACTTCATCCAGGGTGCGGATCTGGATTTCGAAGCTGCGGTGGGGGCGCTGGTGGATGGTGGTGAACACCTCCTGGTACAGCGAGGCGTGGGAAGACGCCTGGTCCGCATAGTCATACATGGTGAAACTGCCGGCGGCAGAGCCCATGCCGTAATTGAAGGCCTGGATGCCGGGCAGGTTGTGCTGCAGCTTGCGGTAGGTTTCCGGGTGGGGCTCAAAGGCATAAACCTGTGCCGAAGGGCAAGATTCCAGCGCCAGGCCGGAATACAGGCCGATATTGGCGCCCACATCCACCACCACGGGGCCGATCTTGCCTTTCAGGTGATCCCGCAGGAAAAAGGCTTCGCCCGAGTGCTGCATGGACTGCCAGTTGAGAATGCCAATACGGTAGAGCTGGGAGGCATAGTCGTGCTCAGTATTCATCCTGATTCCTAAATCCCCGGGCAGGGCGCCGTCTGGAAGAGTTGATGTCCTTTTTTACCATTTATCCGGTGTGTTTACCAATCCGGGCTGGAAAAGAACATGTTGCGGGCAAGGGGCCGGGCCGGTTGTCGGGGTTTGCCGGGGTAGCCCGACAGGTTTCCCGGGGAACGCTCACGCGCTGACGACCCGGTTCTTGCCGGTGTGCTTGGCTTCATACATGGCGCCGTCGGCCCGCTTGATGGCCTGAGCCTGCTCTTCGCCGGCCTGGTATTCGGTGACGCCGGCGCTGAAGGTAATGAGCAGCTTCTGGTTGTCGTGCATGAAGTAGTGTTTGGTCAGCTCCCGCTGCAGCCGTTGCAGGGCGTGGGTGGCTTCATCCAGGGCGGTATCCGGCAGGATGATGACGAATTCCTCGCCACCGTAGCGGGCCACCAGGTCCGTCGGGCGCATGGTGTTCTTGATGACGTTGATGAGATGCACCAGGGCGGCATCGCCGGCATCGTGGCCGAGGCTGTCGTTCAGCTTCTTGAAATTGTCGATGTCGAGAATGGCGATGGATAGCGGCGTGCGCCTCCGCTGGGTGCGGGCTGCTTCCTTCTGGAAGACTTCTTCCAGGCCATGGCGGTTCAGGGCGCCGGTGAGCTGGTCGTGGCGGACCAGGCTGCTGGCCTTGTCCAGTTCCACCTGCAGTTCGCTGATGCGCTGCTCGGATTCCCGCACCCGCTGCTGGGTGACCCGCAGCTCGTCCCGGGAGCGCTGGGCATTGAGCTGGATGATGCGGGTTTCCCGCATCACCTCGTCGATGACCGTGCGCAGTTCGGTGATGTTCTTGGCAGTGGCGATGCGCTGGGCGCAGGTTTCCACCTTGTCGTGGTAATCCGAGGTGGAGTCGGCAAAGTCGGCCAGATGGTCCACGAAGCCGGCCAGCATGTCCTTGAGGGCTTCCTTGGCTTCGTTCAGGCTGTGCTTGAGCTGGCTTTGCTTGAAGATGACTTCCTTGATGTGCTGCTCGGCATCGTCGATGGCCCGCAGGGACAGGGGGCGGGCGACGATGTCCCGCACCACGGCGATCTGGCCATGCAGCCACTGGTCGTCTTCCACCAGTTCATTGACGTTGTCGATGAGCAATTGCAGCAGGTGCAGCAGGCCGGTGCGCAGTTCGCGCTGGTCATCGGCCATCAGTTCAAGACGGAAGGCAAACTGCTTGAGGGCGTCGAGTACCTTCTTCAGGGTTTTAGTACTGACGGCACTGCGTACGGATTTGGCCAGGGAGCGAGCCTCTTCGGCCAGCTTGGGGTTTTCCACCAGCTGGGTGGCAATGGCAGTTTCCAGGGCGAAGGCGAAGAGCTCTCGTAGTTCGCCTGTGAGTTCGGAGTCGGGCAGGGCGGCGGCTTCGGGTTTTTCGGTCGCTGCAGCCTGGGCCAGTTCCGGGGGCTGGGTCGCCAGCTCCATGTCGTCGCCGTTGCTGTTCTGCCCCCAGGCCGTCAACAGATTGCGCAGCCGGGAGTAGAGCAGGTCGGGATCCTTGCCGGTGCTGCCCAGTACGTGGTCCAGGGCATCCCGCTTTTTGCCGGGGGTGAGGCCGGCGTGATGGGTTTCCCATTGGCGCATCAGTTCGGCGATCAACTCACCCCAAGGCGGCGGCTCGTTGCCACCTTCCGCCAGAAAATTGCTCCAGGCGCCCTGGAAACGCTCCCAGCTCTTGTCCCGGATGGCGTCTTCCAGTATCCGCACCAGCCGCGAATGGGCTGGCCGCCCCCGATCCAGGGCGCCGAGAAGGTCCTTGCACTGCTTTTCTGGAAAAAGCCCGTCCCCCGGGGTTTGCTCGGCGATTTCGTAGTAAAGGGTGAAGTAGTTGTCGGGCGTTGGCGGAATGCGGCGAACGGCCAGTTGCCGAAGTACTTCGCGGGCGATCTCGGAGGGATTGGTGCTGGCTACCATTGGAATATGCCGAAAAGCTTTAAAGTTGAACCATTCTATATGACTGCGCTTTGAGGGAAGCCGGCTCGGTTATAATGGCGCCCTCGCCGGGTTAGCTCAGTAGGTAGAGCAGCGCACTTGTAATGCGAAGGTCACCAGTTCGATTCCGGTACCCGGCACCATCCCTCCTCTTACTGCTCTTGAACCGGTTTGCTGTATCCCAGTCTCTGGGAGAGGTTCTGGGCTGCCCGTTTGATTTCCTCCGCAATATTGCTTTCCCAGTCGTTGGCGAAGTTGCCGATGGGCCCCAGTGAAGTAATTGCTGCCACCATGGTCCCCGCCTGGTTGAATACCGGGGCGCTGAAGCCGTTGATGCCGGGGGAAAAGCTGCCGCTGGCGCGGGCAATGCCCTGGCTGCGGATTTCCGAAAGCAGGCTGTCCATCTCCCGACGCGCAATGCCGAGGGAAATGCTCTGGGCTTCGGCGGCCCCCTTCAGCTCCTGTTCGAGGAGTTGCCGTAGATAGGGGGAGCGGAAGAAGGCGGCGAAAGCCCTTCCTGTTGCCGAACTGGCCAAGGGGAGTACCGTCCCGGCACGCAGGGCGACGGTGATCGGCCCCCCTGCTTCCAGCAGACGGACGACGGTAGCGCCGTGGTTGCCCCAGACGGCAAGAGCCACCGTTTCACCGATACGCTCGCAGAGATCTTCCAATATGGGAGTGGCCAGGCGGATCGGATCCAGGCGTCCCATGGCGGCCAGCCCAAGTTCCAGGGAAAAACTCCCGAGATCGTAGCGACCGGTTGCGTGGTCTTGCTCCACCAGTCCCATGCGGATCAGGCTGACAAGGTAGCGATGGGCCTTGGCGGCGGGCATGCCGGCAGATTTGGCCAGATCCCGGAGCATCATCGAGCGCCCATTGGCAGCCAGCACCTGGAGCAGTTTGCCGCCCACCTCGATGGATTGGATGCCCTGGCGGCCTTTTGTCTTCTCTTTGTCCATATATATATGACTATCTATAACCATCAGTCGCAAACGCGGCTGCCATATTAACCCCTGCCGCCCATGGCGGGAGCCTGCTTTGTCAGTACCTTCGCATATAATCGCTGTTCCCTTGGCTGCATAGGATGGGCGCCGGGGCAATTCGAGTGCGAAAGGGGTAGGTATGCAAGCAATATTGGTTGCTAATCCGAAGGGCGGCTGCGGCAAGACCACGTTGGCCACAAATCTGGCTGGGCATTTTGCCAATCAGGGCAAGAAGGTGACCCTGTGCGATCTGGACCGGCAACAGTCCTCATTGCGCTGGATGGCATTCCGCGATCCCGCCATGGCGCCGGTGACCGGTTATTTTGCGGGTAATCAGGTGGTGTTCAATCCGCCTCAGGATGTGGATCATGTGGTGCTGGATGCGCCGGCTGGGCTGCAGGGCTTCAAGTTGTCGGATTACCTGCGTCGCGTGGATAAGGTACTTATTCCCGTGGTTCCTTCCATATTTGATATGGCCGCCACGGAAGATTTTCTCAATTCGATGCGTCAGGAAACCCGTGGGCGTCGCCAGATGCTGGGGATCGTTGCCATGCGGGTTGATCCTCGTACCCGGGCAGCTACCATGCTGGAAGAGTTCCTGCGCCACTTCGATATTCCTATCGTTGGCTATCTGCGCAACACCCAGAACTATGTAAACGTGGCCGCTGCCGGGCTGTCCGTATTTGATCCTCCCCGGGCAAAATTCAAGCGAGATCACGAACAGTGGGAAAATCTCTTGCACTGGGTAAATGGCTAAGGTATAGTTCGCCTCCCTCGACGCACCGGCCGGTGCAGCTAGCGAAAGCGAAGCAAGAAATAAACCGGCAGGGGTTGACGAGGTTCAGAGGAGTTGATAATATCTCGCTTCTCTGACGGACGCGGGGTGGAGCAGTCTGGCAGCTCGTCGGGCTCATAACCCGAAGGTCACAGGTTCAAATCCTGTCCCCGCAACCAGCTCTTTAAAAAGTAGGACAACCGATAGGTGTAGGTGCTTGGTTGGGTGTTCCGGCTTAGGTCGGACAAATGAATCAAGCGC
>NZ_BFBP01000001.1:870-1045 GCF_003112695.1 Azospira sp. I13 | reverse complement strand
ATCATGTTTCAGACTTTTATTTCTCGCCATAATTCAAACTTTTTTTCTGATAAGCTGGTTCTCACTTCTGTTACTCCAGCTTCGTCGGNCCAGCTTCTTCGGCACCTGTTTTACAGACACCTAAAGCTACATCGTCAACGTTATATTTTGATAGTTTGACGGTTAATGCTGGTAC
>NZ_BFBP01000001.1:676-767 GCF_003112695.1 Azospira sp. I13 | reverse complement strand
TCGGTTCCGACTACCCTCCCGACTGCCTATGATGTTTATCCTTTGGATGGTCGCCATGATGGTGGTTATTATACCGTCAAGGACTGTGTGT
>NZ_BFBP01000001.1:564-651 GCF_003112695.1 Azospira sp. I13 | reverse complement strand
TGCTTTTGATGCCGACCCTAAATTTTTTGCCTGTTTGGTTCGCTTTGAGTCTTCTTCGGTTCCGACTACCCTCCCGACTGCCTCTGA
>NZ_BFBP01000001.1:288-375 GCF_003112695.1 Azospira sp. I13 | reverse complement strand
ATTGACGTCCTTCCCCGTACGCCGGGCAATAATGTTTATGTTGGTTTCATGGTTTGGTCTAACTTTACCGCTACTAAATGCCGCGGC
>NZ_BFBP01000001.1:0-170 GCF_003112695.1 Azospira sp. I13 | reverse complement strand
ATTTGTCTCCAGCCACTTAAGTGAGGTGATTTATGTTTGGTGCTATTGCTGGCGGTATTGCTTCTGCTCTTGCTGGTGGCGCCATGGCTAAATTGTTTGGAGGCGGTCAAAAAGCCGCCTCCGGTGGCATTCAAGGTGATGTGCTTGCTACCGATAACAATACTGTAGGC